>JAPWKH010000014.1 GCA_028283605.1 Arachidicoccus sp.
TGCTGAAATCGTTCAGTGCACGGATAGATTCTTTAAAAGGAAGAAACATTTTTTTGGAAAAATATCTTGCTATAAGGATAACGGCAATACCAATAAGTAATATCTTTGAAAGAACGCCTTTCAGCATTCCAAGAAAAATTTGTTGGGTGTTGGTCGTATAATTAAATGAAGAAATTTTATATACCAAACCATCTATCTTATAATAAGAAGTAACGGTGATGATGTATCCGTCTTTATCAATATTTTTTTCTCCGTTTGATCCATTGAAAACCTGTGTAGTTTGCACAGGCATTGGCATATTTACTTTTTCTATTTGTATAGGTTTGCCTGTTGTATAATCGGGAGTTAATTTTTTATCACGTATAAGCGCGGCAACATTATCGTTCATATTGGTCATGCGCGCGATCTGTGTATGGTCGATTTTGTCGCGAACGCCGTGATAAGATATTACCACGCATAAAGGCGTAAGCAATACCGTAATAATTATGAACCAAAGTGATATTTTATTGATAAATTTCATCTGTATATTCTCTTTAAGATGCCAATGCTACGCTTTGAATTTATAACCCAATCCGTAAACGGTTTCTATATAATCGTTTCCTTTGGCGATATTTATTTTTTTTCGCAAATTTTTTACATGCTGATAAACGAAGTCAAAGTTAGAAAGATTATCGGTATAATCGCCCCAAAGATGTGTTGCAATTGCCTGGCGGGAAAGCACTCTGTTTTTATTTACAAGAAAATACAACAGCAGGTCAAATTCTTTTCTGGTAATATCCAATACAACCGAGTTTACTTTTGCTTCAACTTTATCGGTATCTAAAACAATTTCGTTGAAGGAAATAATGTTTGAGCCGCTCAAACTTTTTCTTCTGAAAATGGCTCGCAGCCTGGCATGCAGCTCCGGCAAATGAAATGGTTTTGTAATGTAATCATCGGCACCTTCTTCAAGCCCGGCTACTTTATCATTGAGAGAGTCTTTGGCAGAAATGATTAAGATATTACTGCTGATGTGTTCTGATTTTATGTAGTTTAATAATGCTAATCCGTTTCCATCCGGCAACATAATATCAAGCAAAACAAAATCATAAGAATACAGGCTTAATTTTTCTTTTGCATCTGAATAGGTATGTACAGCTTCGCAAATAAAATACTCTGAAGATAAATATTCTTCAACGCTTTTGGACAATTCCTTATTATCTTCTACAATTAAAATTTTCATCTAACAAACTCTTCAGATACAAAGCTATAAAGGAATTTTATAGAAATCTTGAAGTGTGGACTTATTACGTGTTTTGGCGTTTCTTTGGCCTCGGTATTTGTTTTACATATCGGAAAATACTCTACAAGCTATTTTGCATAGCAATTTACATAATACATAAATATTATAGATAATGCAACATTGGTTCAATATAGGTTTTACTATTCAGGTTGCATAAGAGCAGCCAGCCTTGGTTTGAAAATTTTGATATAGAAAATGTCAAAGTAAGATTGCGTCAACTGCTCAATTCACGTACCATTAAAATCTCTCTGTTTAATTGACGAGCACAAAATCATCCACATATGCTACTTCCTATATCCAATTTGGGATAATTTTTTGCGATATGTGAATATATTTTTAACTTCAAGTGCTTAAAATCTTGCATATGACCAAACTGCGTAAAAAAACATGGCTTAAGTATATAGAAGAAACGGCTGTAAATGAAAATATAGTGATAAATGATTTGAATAAATTTGCCAGTTCAATTTCATTTCCTACCGCTTTCATGAATTTCTTTCGCTTTAATGTTCCTGCGGTTTATGTACTTGATTACAGAACAGGCAAATACACATTTGTGTCAGAAAATGTTCCGAATGTTATTGGCTTTTCTTCCAAAGAAGTAATATCAAACGGAATAGGCCTTACTTTAGAAAATTATTATTCAAAGGATCTTGCATTATACGATAAACAAATGTTTCCCGACAGATTGGAAATGTTAAAAACAATTCCGCCGCATTTGCATAAAGACCATATTTTCACTTATACGTTTCGTTTTAAAGATGCTTTCGGCAATATTGCCAACATACTGCAAAGAAATTGTTACATAGAATCTGATGAAAAAGGAAATCCTTTAATAAGCATGGGAACCATATTAAATATTGAGCATCACGTAAAGGAAAACTGCATCACGCAAACTGTTGAAAAAATGGCATCATCGGACAGCCCTGCCGAATTATTGTCCAGTAAACACTATTATTTAAATGAAGAGGATCGTTGTTTTTCAAAAAGAGAAAAAGAAATTTTAAAATATACCATGGACGGCCATTCTTGTAAAGAAATTGCTGCTAAACTATTTATTGCTGAAGGAACGGTAATTCAGCACAGAAAAAATATGTTGCGCAAATCCAATGCAAAAAACGCTGCAGAATTAGTAACTTTCGCAGTCAGGAACGGCTATTTATAACATCAAAATTCCTCAAAAACTTATCTATGCTGTAACTCTCTCGCCGCGCTGCTCGCACACCATCTCTTGCATTTGCAGTCGCGGACAAAATTATTCATGCATTTGCAATGCTTTCGCTGATAAGGCTTCTATATTGCAAATCCCGAGCAGCGAGTGTGAATGATAGAGTGTTAAAGAGTGTGCGGTACAATTTTATTTTTTTATAAATGCTCTCTTTTGATTATCATCGCTTACGATAAAATAAACTCCTGAAGCAAGCGAATGAACATCTATAACATTATTTCCTATTTGTACATTTTGTGTTTTTATGAATCTGCCACCTGCATCGTAAATGCTGAGGCTGCTTTCTTTGGCTGCTTTTATATTGATATATGTTTTAGCAGGATTGGGATATATAGCATTACTTACCTGTTTGTATAGGGTAATTGTATTGCCATATTTGTAGCCGCCATCGTCATCAATGATTTTCAGTCGGTAATAGGCAAGTGTTTCGCTCTGTGGCACAGCATAAACGTACGAACTATTGCTGCCCTTTGCCGGAATTTCTCCTTGTGTTAGGAATGACGATGAAGAGTCATGCGAACTCTTTTGTATTTCAAAATGATTAAAGTTATTCTCCACACCAGTTTCCCATGCAAGGCTGGCAATCCCGTTTTTTAAATCGCCTTTAAAAGAGAGTAGAGTTATAGGTGTTGCTGACAAAGGCACGATTTTACTTATTGTATTATTTTCATTTGCCGTATATACGTTTCCTGAAGCATCTAAAGCTATTGCGTATGGTAAAGTGTTATTGGCCAGCGTTACCCAAGCTTGAACCACTATACCTGCGGATGTTATTTTACTTATGGTACTATTAGCATAATTAGCCGTGTAAACATTTCCCGAAGTATCTACTACAATACTTGAAGGATTAGCTCCTCTTACCAATGTAGCCCAAGCCTGTGTTACTATTCCTGCAGATGTTATTTTGCTTACTGTATTATTGCCAAAATTAGCAGTATATACATTGCCTGAAGCATCTAAGGCAATCCCATAGGGTCTGGCATTGTTTGCCAGCAGTCCCCATGCTGTTGCTGCTATTCCGGCAGATGTTATTTTGCTTACAGTATTATTCCCGTAATTAGCTGTGTAAACATTTCCCAATGCATCAATGGCTATCGCATAAGGCAAAGCGTTGTTCGCCAATGTAGCCCATGCCTGTGTTACTATTCCTTCGGATGTTATTTTGCTTACGGTGTTGTTGTCATTAGCCGTATATACATTTCCAGAAGCATCTGTTGCTATTGCGTATGGCAAAGCATTGCTTGCCAGCGTAGCCCATGCCTGTATTACTGTACCGTCTGATGTTACTTTGGTTACGGTTCCATTATTAATATTGGCTGTATAAACATTACCTGAAGCATCTACAGCAATACCCGAAGGGTTGGCATCGCTTGCCAATGTAGCCCATTCCGGTATTGCTGTGCCGTCTGATGTTATTTTGCTTACGGTATTATTGCCGTAATTAGCGGTATAAACATTTCCAGAAGCATCAATAGATATCGCATAAGGCAGATCGCTGCTTGATAGCGTAGCCCATGCCTGTGTAATTATTTGGGCTTGAATAAAACCGATATTTAATGATAGCAGGCATAAAATATAAAGTCGTTTCATCTGTTTATTTTTATTTTTTTAATTGTCAGATGGAATGCGCCAAATAATCATTGGTTTGGGTATCCAAAATTCTTATGGCACATTTCATATTTGTGAATAATTAATGAAAGTGTATGATAAAATTGTGTAGAACTGTATTTATTTATAGCGTATAACATATATGTTTTTAAACTGCACGAGTCTCGCTTACAGAAATGTTATGTAAGCATGAATTACAGGTAAAGAACCCAACAAAGAGAGATCATGAGATAAGTGTTTGCTTTATCCTTTCTCCAAATCAAATTTATCTTCATTTTGCTACCACCACAATACCCATTTATGGGTATTTTTGCTGAAAATTATTCACATAAGCAAGTTGTCTTAAGCGAATTTTGTATAATGCTCTGTATTTTTTAGTAATGGCAAGCAAGAAGAAGATGTAAAGTCGTTTCATATTGCAAAAATTAAAGCGTATGTAACAAAAAATATTAGAAATATATTTATAGCAGATACTTTCTACGTTTTTAATCGCAACTCTGCTCTTCGTTTTTAAAAAATATACTGTAATGCATCAACTCATTGCCGGTATTGCAATTCAGTTTGCGCATAATGTTTTTTCTGTGTGTCCTCGCTGTGTTAAAAGCTATATGTAGTTTCTGCGCAATTTCTTTATTGGAAAAGTTTTGTATAATCAGCCCCAATATTTGTTTTTCTCTGCCAGATAATGCAGAGAAATAATGCTCATTCAATTCTTTGAACTTGCTCTTGCTCGCTTCTTTATTAAACTCTTTAAACACATATTCCGGTACGTGCTCTATTTTAATATCAACAATTATACGAAGTATTTCTTCTTTTTGCAGATGTTCAATTTTCCAATTGGGTTTCATCAGTTTGCGTTGAAATTAGTTTTGGTTGCGTTTTTTTTCTTATGGACACATTTTTTTCCACAACAGCGTGAACAAATTTAGAACTGTACTTTTTCAGATACCATACTGCGCTTGTAGTATTTATGTGGTATTTACATTTCTGTTAAATATTACGATACAAAAATACTATTGTAGATAAGCCAAAGTCAAGCGCGAAAGCACGCATTTTTACCCCCGTAAAAACACCCTCATGTATGTGTGTGAAAACACGTAATTTTAGGAAGGGAAGAGAAATGTATTTTGACTGCAAACCTTAATGAAATGCTTGTGACGACTGCTTTGTAGCCCAAAATGATAAGTTGAATATGCATGTTGAACTGATGGCAATATTTGTTTTCGGATATATATTGTAACAAAATCTTTTATTCTTTCACAATTAAAAAATAATAATTATGTCAAATGAAATTACTTTACCGGGTTATGATTTAAAAGCAGACAAATCTGGATTGAAACCAAGTTCGATCGCTTTTGACCTTGCTGATACTACAATAGTGACTGGTTATTCAAGCGCTATCACACCGGCAGTCAGAAACGAATTTGTGGGAAATTTTACTACTCCTCTCATCCGGGCATGCACAGATGTTGATGGCAGGATAGATCCGAAGAGTGAAATGATGAATAGACCCGTTTCTGTTACATTTGGAAAGCAAGCATTACTGTTGCTGCTTTCTCAAAAAGGCGCTGAAGGACTTCGTTTTTGGTTCGCTGTGAATTGCGAAGAAAACTCCACTTTGGTTGTAGAAGCCGTTTCAGATGAGCTTCTTGGCAACGGCACTCATAAATATGCTAAGGGTATAGAAGGTTCAAGTCAATCACCATTACTTTTTGAGGTTGCTCCGCCAACAACGCTCGGTGACTATTTGGAAATGAAAAAAGAAAGCAACGAATTCTCTCTAAATGACAAATTTCAGAACGAAACTGTGAATGTTCTTTTTGAAGAATGGGAAGGGAAGGGCATCTCATAATTCGTAATATAATACACATGCATTTATTCTTTTTAAAATAAGCTTTACGAAGTAGTTGATACATTTTGGGAACCTTTTAAAATAGAATGCTATTCTTTATTTTGATATAAAAATCAATCTTTCTTACATCATTTGAGAAATGGATATTTATAGGCTGCTATATTATTTCTTTATTTGTTCTTCGTTGATCATCTGTATTTGCAACTGTAGAAATTTAAAAGGATATCGACTGTTTATAATACTTTTGGCTTTATCGATATTAGTCGAAATCTTATGTAATATCGCAAAGAGCAATCATTGGAATACAGGCTTAATGGTATTTTACCATCTGTATATACCTGCAGAGTATATTTTAATTGCATTATTTTTCGAAGATTTTAAATTATTCCCTAAAAAAGTTCTGTTTTTTTCTGTGTATGTTTTTCCTGTGCTAAGTTTATTAATTTCATTATTTATTATTCCATATAATGAATTTCCGAGTATTCAGTATAACATAGAAAGTATTCTATTAATGTTGCTTGCAATATTTGGTATTTTTAATTTACCAGTTAATGAGAATTCTTCAATATATAAACAACCATTATTTTGGATTTTCGTTGGAATGTTTTTGTTTTATTCAGGGATATTTATATTTAGTAATACTTACAGTATTATTAAAAAAACAGATGAGACGCTGGCTAATACTATAAACATTTGGATCAACTATATTTTTAATTATTTGTATTATATATTTTTATCCATAGGGTTTCTTTTATGCAGAAAACTGAATACAAAATAATATTTGCCCTCATAGCGGGAACGATTCTTGTATTATTTCTTTCTATCGTTATCATTATTTCCATCCTGCGATATAAAATAAAGCAACAGAATCATGCAAAAGAAAAGCAAATCATGCGGGCCGACTTTGAACAAAATATTTTACAATCCCGACTCGAAATGCAGGAGCAAACATTTAACAATATCAGTCAGGAGATACATGATAATGTAGGACAGGTATTAAGTCTTGCAAAAGTGCAATTGAGCATTGTAGAGCAAAGCGAAACATCCAATAAAGAATTGATTGCAGATATTAAAGCCAACATCAGCAATGCGCTTAACGATTTGCGCGATATAGCCAAAAGCCTTAGCAGCGGCAGGTTGCATCAATTGACTTTGGTACAAGCAATAGATCAGGAACTGCAAAGAATTAATCATTCCGGATTGATACAAACACAGTTAAATGTTTCGGGCGCGGAATACTCTGTTGCCGAACAAAAGAAAGTGATTCTTTTCCGGATGATACAAGAGTGTTTTCAAAACATTTTAAAACATGCAAAAGCTACCCGAATTGTTGTAAATATTGAGTTTGATACCATCTCTTTAAGAGTAAAAATTGCCGATAATGGCATTGGCTTTAACCCCGATGAAAAATATGCGGCAACAAGCGGATTAGGATTGCAGAATATTGTAACACGTGCCGAGCTAATTGGCGGTACCGCAGCTATCTTCAGTGAGCCTCAGCAAGGCACACATATTATCTTAAACATTCCTCATGAAAGATGAAATAAAATATATAGCCATAGCCGATGACCATGCCATGTTTCGTAAAGGGCTTGCATCACTCATTAATTTTTTCCCACGCTACAAAGTACTTTTCGAAGCTGCAAACGGCAAAGACTTCATCAGTCAATTGCGTCCCAAAGCCTTGCCGGATATAGCATTGCTGGACATATCCATGCCGGAAATGGACGGTTACGCAACGGCAAATTATTTACATGCTAATTATCCCGAAATAAACATCCTTGCTTTGAGTACGATGGATGCCGAAACTGCTATCATAAAAATGATTAAGAATGGCGCCAAAGGCTATGTACTCAAAGATGCGGAACCCGAAGAATTAAAACAAGCCTTTGATGAAGTATTAAACAAAGGATATTTTTATAATGATTTGGTTACCAGAAAAGTGATGCAATCCGTAAATGCACTGTTGGATAATAATTTTGTATTCGCAAAACTTACTGAAAGAGAAACCGAATTTTTGAAATTGCTGTGCAGTGAAAAAACGTACAACGAAATCGCAGCCGAAATGTTTGTAAGCCCACGTACGGTAGACGGCTATCGCAATTCGCTATGCGAGAAATTAAATCTTAAAACCCGTACGGGGCTTGCATTGTATGCCGTAAAGAATGGAATAGTGAAATTGTAATTTCTAAAAAATACAAACTGTTCGCGATTTGCAATCACGAACGATTATCTGTGCATTTGTAATGCGAATTTCTCTGATAGGGCTTAGGGATTACAGATCCCGAGCAGCGATCGAAGGAACGATTTATATTTTTATGCCGAAATCTTCCTATCGCCCAAAAATTTTTTATTGAAAATAATCAGCAAGAAAAAGCTGATCGAAATGTAAGAGTCAGCAAGGTTGAAAACAGGATCGAAGAATGTAAATTCCTTGCCGCCCAAAACAGGGACCCAATTGGGAAGCACCGTATCTATCAAAGGGAAGTTCAGCATATCTACAACGCGGCCATGCAGGAAATTGGCATATCCGTGCCCGAATGAAACGAAGTGAGCTATGTTTTGATATGGCGCGCTTTCATTAAAGACTAATCCGTAAAACATGCTATCTATCAGATTGCCGGCTGCGCCTGCATAAATCAAAGCAATACAAAAAAGAAAGCCTGTCTTTGCTTTTTTCTTTATTTGTTGACGGATAAAAAACGTTCCCCAAATAACGGCGAGCAAACGGAATAAAGTAAGAATGATTTTTCCGAAACTGCCACCAAATTTCCAACCCCACGCCATGCCTTCGTTTTCTACAAATGCCAATCGAAACCATTTGCCGAATACAAAATATTCTTCGCCCAAATAATAATGTGTTTTTATAAACACCTTTAAAAATTGATCTGCCAGCAAGAGGAGTACTATAAATCCCGCTATATAAATTCCTTTATAAGACTTCTTTTCCAACGAAATATTTTTTAATTGAATCGGCGCAAAGGTAAAAGAAAACCTATGACTTCATTGTATTTTTTGACAAATAGCGCAACTGATATTTTTTCGTAATCCAACGAATTATTAAAAAGCCGAGGACAGCTCCTATTGAGTCTGCAAGCATATCGCCATAAGAAAAATCGCGCGGCGGATGTAGGCAATATTTCTGCACATATTCCATAGCTATGCCATAAATACATGCAAGTACCGTAACAATTATTGTTCCTGTTTTCGTCCTGTTTTTTTCTAAATGAATAACTGTAATTCCGTACCAAAACACGACTCCTCCAAAAAGGCCTGCATGTACAACCTTATCAAAATTAGGAATGGAGATTTCCACGTTTCCGAAGTCTTTTGCCGGCATAGTAAGCAATATAAACACAATTGCTATCCATATTATCCATAGTACGAAAAGTAGAGCTCGCTTCATTAAAATATCAATTTATGCTATTAAAACAGGGTTTGATTTTAGAATAAATTATTTGTTCTGGTACAATACTATACAATGCGAAGAAACAAAATCATTATCTTCTTTTCGCCGAAAAAAATTATTTCTTCATTACTTTTTCCCATAGTTCGGGAATGCGTTTTATCCAAACCAGTTCTCTTCTTTTTGTATTTGCTTCTTCCGCCGGATAACCAAAATAAGTTTTTCCACCTTTCAGCGAAGATGGAACACCGCTCTGTGCAAGTACTGTAGCGTTTGCGCCGATGGTCAATGTTTTGCTTACGCCTACTTGTCCCCAAAGTGTAACGCCGTCTTCGATAACGGTTGCGCCTGCAATTCCAACCTGCGCTGCGAACAAACAATTCTTGCCAACGAAAGTATCATGTCCTATGTGGACCATGTTGTCCATCTTCGTTCCTTCGCTGATAATGGTTGATGCGGTAACGCCTCTGTCAATGGTACAGCCTGCGCCTATTTCAACAAAATCTTTGATAACAACATTGCCGCAGCTTTGCATTTTTTTGTACCAAATATTGCGGTCTTTTTTTGTGTTGTAATAAAACGCATCGCTGCCAATCACTGTACCCGCTTGGATTACAACGTTGTTGCCGATTTCGGTATAATCCATAATTGACACATTCGGATGAATAATGCAGTTGTTGCCGATCTTCACTTGCTTTCCGATAAAAACATTCGGCATGATGAAAGTATTTTCGCCTATTGCTGCATCTTCGTTTATTGCTTTTGTTTGTGAAGTAAAAGGCCTGAAATGATTGACGATGGTAAGATATGCTTCAAAAGGGTTTTCGCAATACAATAAATTTTTTCCTTGCGGTACACTCACATCTTTATTATTGATGATGATGTGTGTTGCATTGCTTTGCAAGCAAGTGTTGTAATATTTTGGATGATCTACAAAAACCAGATCGCCTTGTTCTACTTTATGCAGTTCGTTGATGCCTGTTGCTACTGCATTTGAGTTTCCTATCACTTCCGCGTTTATCAGTTTGCTTATTTCTTGTATCGTTATCGGTTTTGGAAATTGCATGTTTTAAATTTTGCTTTCAAAAATAGTATTGTTCAAAATCCGTTACTGTTAAATACTGTTATATTGATTATTAAAAAAAAATTCTTTAATGATTTGCATTCATGGCATATTGTAAATTCTGTATTTTTTTGTTGCGTAATCCACAATATTGATCAATGTTGTGCATAAAAAATATGATAAATAATTTTGTGATAGGGAAAAGTAGTTATAATATTGTGGTAGGAAATTTTGTTTCCATACTTACTAACACATTTTTATCTGAGCCCCGATTATTCGGGGCTTTTCTTTTATCCTGAAATCCACGTCAGGCTTAGGTTTGAGAAGAGTATGTAATTTGCAACCAAAGAAATTTTTTCATTACACTTTGAAAAAGTAATTGGTATAATTCCTTCATTATTGAAATGACTCGGATGCAATAATATATTCTCTCTAAAATTTAACAAGCCATAGCTGTACCATTTATAAGTTGATTCTTTTGCGCACCACAGCGTTGTCATCAGTTGTATATTATCATTGTATTGATGTGTAAATTTTTTTTCATCATCATTCAAAAATTTGTCTTTCACTTTTATTACTTTTTCGGAATATAATTCTATATCGATTCCTACACGATGTTTGCTGCTTGCAATAGCTGCTGCATAATCACCGCAATGAGAAATTGAAAAATGATATTTCTCATTCTGCAAAAAAGGCTTTCTGCTGTCTGCCACAATTATTTCTTCTAAGGGGAAGTCGTTAAAGAGCAAAGGCAATAAATATCTTCCGGCCAGATGTTGCAATCTTTTATGCGGGTGTGTGATGTTTTTTTTCAAAGGGACTTTATGAAGAAAAAAATCTTCGTATTCTTCTATTTTCCAGACAGCGAGTCTTGTATTGTTGTTTATTTCTTTTTGATAAAATAGCGGCACGATTGAATTATGAGTTTTGAATTAAAATTTATTCATCTGACAAAGAAGCATTCGTCATCAACTAATTTTTTACTTTCACTTTTTTACTTTTTACTTTGCAAAGATATTTTAAACCAAGCATAAGATGATTTTATCCGACAAGCGTATTTTGGAAGAAATGGCAAATGGTACTATTAAAATAGAACCATATTCACGCGAGTATTTGGGAAGCAACAGTTATGATGTACATCTGGGAAGCACCCTTGCAGTGTATGAAGATGAAGAACTGGATGCAAAAAAACATAATAAAATAAAATGTTTCGAAATTCCTGATGATGGGTTTGTGTTGCTGCCCAATAAATTTTATCTTGGAGTAACGCAGGAATATACAGAAACGCATGCCCACGTTCCGTTTTTGGAAGGGAAATCCTCTACCGGACGATTGGGAATTGATATTCATGCAACGGCAGGTAAAGGTGATGTAGGTTTTTGCGGTAACTGGACATTGGAAATTTCCTGCAAACAGCCTGTGCGCATTTATAAATTTATGCCCATCGGCCAACTGATTTATTTCCCTGTAGAAGGAGAGATTGAAATAAAATACAATCAAAAATCCAATGCTAAATACAGCGGACAACCCAATAAACCGGTTGAAAGCATGATGTGGAAGAATAAGTTTTGATTTTTTATACATGAAATGAGCCATAAGAATTTTGCCTGCCGAAGCAATGATTATTTGGCTATTCCATCTGACAATTTAAAAAAATAAAAATAAACAGATGAAACTTGTTTGAACTTTTATTGGTTTTACCTAAACGTTTGCTCATTCTGCCGAATCGTACCCCTCTTGGAATATATAATATTGAACTTTATGCAATTGCTATAGTCCAAAAGCTGTTATATCAAAACTTTTACTTTATAATTACTTATTATTTTTTATGCGTAATCATTTTATATCGTTTATTCTCCTATTATGTATAATTAATGTTCGTGCCTATGCGCAGAAAGCAGATACAGGATCTTTATCCGGAAAAATTGTAGATACAATTTCCCATAATCTTACTAAAGCAACCATTGTTTTATTAGACGCAAAAGATACAACGAAGAAATGGCAAACGCTTTCAGGCAATGATGGTACCTTTTCTTTTCACGGATTACCGATTAGCTTGTACTCCATCAGAATCTCTTATTTAGGATACGATGTTGTAAACAAATATGTAGGCCTTACACAAGCCAAACCCAGCTTGGATGTGGGCGATATAACATTGGAACAAACAATTAATGATATTGGTACGGTAATAGTAACAGCTATAATTCCGGTAACAATGAAAGGAGATACGACCGAATACAGCGCCGATGCATTCGGAACTAAACCAAACGCAACCGTAGAAGATTTATTGAAAAAATTGCCGGGCGTACAGGTAGATAAAAACGGAGCCATTACTGCACAGGGAGAATCTGTAACCCGAGTATTTGTTGATGGCAAACGCTTTTTTGGCAATGACCCTAAAATGGCAACGCAAAACCTGCCTAAAGATGTTGTAGATAAAATACAGGTGTTTGACGGAAAAACTGATCAGGCAGAATTTACAGGATTTGATGATGGTACGAATATCAAAACCATCAATATCGTTACTAAACGGAATATGCGGCATGGCTGGTTCGGAAGATCAACAGCAAGTATCGGCAATGATGAAGCAACATTGAAAGATCCTTTGTATGCGATTACGCCAAGAATTATGTATTTTAACGGAGATATGAAAATAGGGATGTTCGGAAATTTAAATAATGTAAATGTTCAAAACTTTACGCGAACCGATCAAAACAACAAAAACGGATTAACGAAGACTGCTGCCGGAAATATCTTTTTTGGAAACACATGGGGTAAAACCGATTTCAACGGAGGATATTCCATCAATAATATAAAGGTAGATCTGGATCAAAAAACATATAAGCAAAATTTTTACGGAGATACCACACAAAATAATATAATCAATCAGCTCACAAACAGATCAAATACCAATAACAATCTTAATTTGAATTTTGATACAAAATTTGATTCATCAAATGAGTTGAGAGTTCGGCCGAGTATTTCTTTTACACACTCTAATACTTCAAACTCGGGAACAACAGAAATAGACAGCCTTTTTCAAAATATAAATACAGTAAAAAGTTTTACGGATGCAAAAAATTCAAGCATTAACGATGGGCGTAATGCAAGTTTAAGTACTACTTACAGACATGCGTTTGATAAAAAAGGGAGAACAATTTCGCTGGATGTACAATATTCAAATACACACAATAATAGTTCCGGGTTGAATTATTCAAATGTCCGTGATTCTATTTTTCATACGGATTCTCTAACCAATCAAACATATTCAACTATCAATAATGGTAATTCTATAAGCCCTACATTGTCTTATACAGAACCGATTGCCAATCATCAATTATTGGAATTAGAGTATAATTATTCTTATTCAAAAAATACTTCAGACAGGCGTACATTTAATATTGACCCATTAGATAATATACTTGAAAAAGATACTGCGCTCACTAATTATTTTGAAAATACATATAGCTCAAATCGAGGCACATTAAGCTATATGTACAGTGATAGCATTATGAATATCAGTGTAGGTACCGGCATTCAATTCGGGAAAACCGAAAGCAATAATCTTACCAAGAATATATATTTATCAAACAAATACACAAACTTTTATCCGACAGCTAACTTCCAGTATAAATTTTCAAACACAAAAAGAATACGATTCAGTTATCAGGGAAGAACAAGCCAGCCGAGTGTATCGCAGTTGCAACCTGTAACAGATAATTCCAATCCATTGAATGTTACTTCCGGTAATCCTGATTTGAAACAGTCATTTTCAAATAACCTGCAATTAAGATATTATAATGTAGATAAAATGGGTGGCCGTTCCTTTTTTATATTTTTAAGTGGCTCGTTTATAAACAATCAAATTGTAAATGGAATTTCACGATTGCCAAACGGTGGTCAATATAGTATGCCTGTAAATATTAACGGGTATTATAATTTCCGTGGTAGTTTTGATTATGGCTTTCCGATTGTACACGGAAATTATAATTTTGATTTTGTCACAAATGCTTCAAGAGAACGCACGCCAAGTCTTGTGAATAGTAACAAAGAGTTTACGACTAATACTTCTTTTTCTGAAACAATGCGCTTTACTACAAACTTGCAAAAGTCGTGGGATATTAATTTTACTACGACTCCTGGATATAATATCAGCAAATACACGATCAGTCAGGGAAACTCTAATGCGAATTACTATCAGCAAGAAAGCACTATTGAAGGCACTTGGTACACCAATTCCGGATGGGAGATAGGTACAGATTTTAATTATACATTTTATACCGGAAAATCGCAGGGACAAAATGTAAGCATCCCATTATGGAATGCCACACTCACGAAACAAATATTTAAGAATAAAGCCGGAGAAATAAGTTTGTCAGTTCATGATATATTAAACCAGAATAAAGGCGTATCCTTTACCAGAGGAGATAACTACAGCACGCAAACCACAACCAATATTTTGAAACGTTATGTACTTCTGTCATTTACATACAACTTAAAAGAATTTCCGGGAATGAAGGGTAAACGAAATAGGAATAGGAACGGTCAACAGCCGGGAATGCGTGATCGTGATAATTTTGACGGAGGAGACAGGGGTGGTCCTCCCGGTGGTGGCGGAGGTGGAGGTTTTGGTGGCGGCGGCCGCGGCGGCTTTTAACAGCCATATTTTATGCATGCAACACTTTAGCTGTATGACTGTTGAAGATGCACCCGTTATTTTTTGGGATATAGAAAAATCCCCGATATAAAAAATGTCGGGGATTGTTTTTTCGGAAAAATTTTTAAAATCAATCAGACAAAGAATAATGAATAATCAGGTCAAATTTTACAAAAATCCGGTCTCTTATTTTAATCATTCCAAGCATTGCTGTCGGTGATTTTATTCCAAAATCACTTAGCTTCAAAGGTAATTGACCTCCAACAACAAGCTGCTGATTTTCTTGCTGCGTTACGTTTACAAATACACTGTCAAGTTGAGCCTTGTTAGTAATAATGATTCGTACAATAGCTTTCATACATGTTGGAATTTTATTTACGGAAGCCTTATTCGCCCATGATATATTCAACAAATCGATATGAATGTAAGGATATTGTTTTCCGTTAAGTATATGCGTCAGATCTTTATTCATTTCCTTATTGCCGCAATCGAGCCTGCTTACGCTTACATTCAAGGAAGCCTTTTCAAAACTTAAAAAATTTTCAAACTCAGACTTGTAAAACACGGCTTGCCTTTCGGGAAATAATTCATTTGAAATGCAATTAAATTTTTTAATATTGGTTGTACCGCTAATACTTACCAAACTATGATCGATCAATGAAAACCTGAAAGTACTTGGTTGCGGCAGACTGTCGAAACTTAAAGCAGCGATAAATAATCCTGCCAGGATATACAGGCGAACATTAAACATTTTCATAGCGATAAGTATTATCGGTACAACCTTAAATTTTTTTATCAGAATCCTACGGACGCTTCTATCATAAAGCCGTTGAATTTTCCGCCGGATCTCAAATCATCGGATGGGAAGTGATTATATTTTTGACTTACATATTCTCCTTTTAGCATAATGTTTTTTGTCATAAACCAACCTATTGAACCTACGGCTCTGTTTACGGTTACTTTATCTTCAATGCCCGATAGTTCTGCTTTTACGGTATTGTATCTTGCGCCTATCCAAAAGTTTTCTTTGTTTGCAGGAAAGCGGTAAATAATATCTCCGGCCCATTGGGTTGCTTGCCTGTTATCGGTTTCTGTAATAGCGCGGCCTTTTATAATTTCGCCGGTACCAAACAATTCAAGCCCTTTGTATTTAATAAATGGATTAATCATAAAAGAATGTACTTCTTCAGAAAAATTAGGATTCAGCCTGCCTGACCATGCATTATCGGAGGCGTCGGCAGATGTATTTTCCATAACTAAAAAATAATGAGAACCGGCTCTGTCGCCCCAGTACAAAGTATTGCTTGGTGAACTTTTATCTGTATAAAAAGATCCTGTTAAACGAAACCTGAAATCTGATGTAAGCTGCTTATCGTAGCCTATTTTTCCATGAAAAGCTGCGCCGCTGTGATTTGTTTCGCCTGTGGCAGAATCTATTTTGGTTGGCTTAGTCACGCTTGGATCCAGCACGCCATTAGTAACGCCTCCCATTATAAATATGCCGTTATTGGCATGATAATATATTTCACCGCCTATTTCCGTTGCAAACGCGTCTAAAATATAATTTTCAACAAAAGGGTTATAAATGCTGTTGCCTCCATCTGTGCGCCGGAAATGTGCATCGCCATAGTCAACCTCGAAATCTCCTACTTTTAATGTAAGATTTTTCATGAGTTTATTTACCCAGTCATTATTAAGAAAAAGCAGTTTGTCAAACTGAATATATCCGCCTTTTACCCATGTGTCCTGGTGATGCCTTGTTGACAAATAAGTTGTAAGGTTCATTCGAATACCGTCTGCGAGTTGTACATCTATGTTAAGATTGGCCATTGCCAGATTAAAACCGTTTGTTAAATGGGCCGGCAGGTTTTGATTTACTCCATCAACTATTACGGACTGTGCATTATTATGATTTCTTAATCCCTGAAAGTCCTGAGAAAAATTTCCTCCGATCCGGACTTTCAAGCCATCGAACGGAACGGTATCCTGTTTGCCGGATTCGAATTTATTGAGTCCATTTTTATCATTCGGGCGAAGGTATTGGATTTGCGAATATTGCGCACCGGCTTTTATACAACCGAGAATGAATATAATATTTAAGATATGGTATATATATTTTGTCTTTTTCATTTGTATATTTTTTATTGATTTTTATTGATCGGATGAAACCTCGATGATTAATTGTTTTGTACGAAATCTGTTTTGTAGTCAACAGTTATATTGTCTTTTACTTTCAATGCGCCAAGCATTGCTTTTGGAGGTTCTATTCCGTAATTGCTCATTGCAATGGGCTGGCTTCCTGTTACTTCCAGCTTATTGCCCGATGCAGTTATTTTTGCGTGTAACGTTGCGGGTTTGGAAACGCCGGCTATAGTCAGCGTACCGGCAGCAGCAATTGCAAATCCGCTTGCATTGGAAGGAATACTTTTGACGGGCGCTGTAAGTTTAAAAGTAATAGAAGGATATTTATCCGTATTCAATGCCTTGAATGTTTTATTATCCATAATAGATCCTTCGGAGCTTTTAATCAGTTTGGCGTTTACATTAAAATTCAGGTCTGTGATACTGAATGTGCCGTTTGCTTCGCTGTTTACAGTTAAGGTTCCCGTAGCGGAACTTGCATTTTCTTTCCAGTCATGCAGATTAGAGCCTCCATTGATTATGATGGAATAACCCGTAGATAATTTGTAATTATTCTGCGCAAAACTTGATATTGAAATCAGTCCTGCAAGTAATAGTAGAGATACTTTCGTTTTTTTCATTTTTTGAGATTTTAATAACTAAAGAAATTATTTATCATATCCGGCAAGTGGCCTTTTCTTTCCGATATTTGATAACACAAAATTCGATTTTGCAAACTCAGTCCACAATGATTACAGTTATACAATTCTTTGAACATAATCATATCAGCGACTGATTTTAATCTGAAAAATATCCTCAGTGCGATAAATATGAATAATTGCTGATGGGTGTCATTTATACGATTAATGGAAGTCATAGAATACAGAAGAATGCTTTCCTTCTTTTGCAGGAGGAAGTTCTTGAGATTCAAATCCATCACTTTTTAAAAATTATAAAATGATACCAAAAACAATGAAAGCCGCTGTGCTTCATGCATTCAACGAACCCTTAACCATAGAACAAGTCCCTGTTAAGGAGCCGGGCGAAAATCAAATACTGGTAAAAATTATCAGCAGCGGAGTTTGTCATACCGACTTACATGCATGTAAAGGAGACTGGCCGGTAAAACCTAAACTTCCATTAATACCCGGACATGAAGGAGTAGGTTATGTGGTGGCATTGGGTAAAGAAGTAAAAAATGTAAAAGAAGGAGATATTGTAGGTGTTCCTTGGTTGTTCAGTGCATGCGGATATTGCGAATACTGTATATCCGGCTGGGAAACTTTGTGCGAATCGCAACAAAACGGCGGTTACAGTGTCGACGGATGCTATGCGGAATATGTAGTCGCCGATGCCAGATATGTGGCGCATTTTCCTTTCGGAATAAATTTTAAAGAAATGGCTCCTATAACTTGTGCCGGTGTTACAGTTTACAAAGGGCTTAAAGAAACAGAAGCCAAACCGGGCGAATGGGTTGCTATATCAGGCATTGGCGGTTTAGGACATATAGCGGTGCAATATGCAAAAGCTATGGGATTGCATGTAGCTGCCATTGATGTGGACGATGAAAAATTAAAACTGGCGAAAAGCCTCGGTGCTGAGCTTACTGTAAATGCCAAGCAATATGATCCGGGAGAATATCTGAAAAAAGAGACCGGCGGAATGCATGGCGTTTTAGTAACAGCAGTATCGCCGATTGCATTTAAGCAAGGCATTTCTGCATTGCGCCGCAAAGGTACAATCGCTTTAAACGGATTGCCTCCCGGAAGTTTTAACCTGCCTATTTTTGATACGGTTCTTAATCGTTATACAGTAAGAGGTTCTATTGTAGGCACAAGAAAAGATATGATTGAAGCCATTCAATTTGCTGTAGAAGGAAAAGTAAAACCTACTGTACATGTGGCAAAGTTAGAAGATATAAATTCTGTTCTTTACGAAATGGAAAAAGGAAAAATAGAAGGCCGCATAGTATTGGAAATAGCGGAGCCTTAGCATGAATTTATATTTTGCTTTAAGTTGTTGTCGAAAATTAAATTACTATGATACAAATCATTTGTAAAGATGATTTGTATCATACGCTTATATATTCCGGTAATTTAATTTAGTGTTCCTTTTTTTTGATATCAATATAACTAAAGGGGTCTATTAGCAATAGCATTAAATTTTATAAAAATGATTTTTATTATAAATGATACAATTAGTTTGTTTGAGGATGTGTTAAAATGAATGTAATCAATATGAAATGCCCGTAAAACTTTTCCGAACCCAAGGCGATGATTATTTAAAGGCATTTTATCTGATTAAACAATAAAGGCAACAGATGAAAGAAGCGCTATTATTACAATTTCAGCATGAAAGCAGTGGGTACAAACGTTTGATCCGTTTTTTGGCAGATGAAACTGTTTATATGAAAAACCGGATTACGGAAGTATTGCAAAATGATTTTCATAATAATATGCTGGAAGGTGTTGAATATTTTCAAAATGAATTTCTGAAGATCGATGAAATAATCGGATTCCTGAGAAATAGCATTGCTGAGTTGGATAGATATTTATCTAAAGATTTTTTTGAAGATAAAAACAAGAAAGAAACAAAAATGATAAGAGAGAGTTTATGTAAAAAAATAATTGTTGCTAAAAACAGGTTTTATGAATTGCAAACCAGATTTAATGATTTTTTACTGGCCAATATAGGCATATAATTAATATACTAATTGTGCATATTTTCTAACTTCTTTTCATCGGTAACAATAATATTTCCATTTTTAATATCGATGATTTTTTCATTTTTAAAATCGCCGAGCGTTCTTATTAAAGATTCGGTGGCAGTTCCCGCGATAGACGCCAGGCTTTCGCGGCTTATGTTTATTTCGAATGGATTGATGTTTTTGTCTTTATATTTTTTGATTAAAAGCAGCAGCGCATCTGCAACTTTTTTCCGCAGAGAATTATAAGCAAGCTTCAGCAATTGTTCTTCTTTGGTAGAAACATTGTTTGCCAGCAATTGAACAAATTTTTGAGATACTTCCCAGTTATTATTCAGCAATTCGTCAAAATCTTCTTTGGGAATAATGGTAATTTCCGATTCTTCCAAAGCTTCCGCCGTGTCGCGGTAAGAGGTTTTTTCCAGCAATGGAATATAACCAAAAAAATCGCCGGCGCTGTACAAATCCGTTATCAATTCTTTGCCGTCATCATTTGTTCTGAATGTCTTGATCTTTCCGCTCATGACATAGAAAATTTTATTTGGCCTGTTACCTTCTGTATAAATTATCTGCTTCTTCTTAAATTTATCAATGTCTCTGTCAAGGGTTAAATCCTGCAATGCATTTTTATCGTGGGTAACTTTTAATAAATTGTTGAAGCCTTCCAATCCGTTGGCAACTTCCTGTTTTAATGCGTCTATTTTTTTTATTCTGCTGTCCACGGCATTTAACAGTTCTGTCCCGGTAAAAGGCTTGGTAATATAATCGTCCGCTCCAAGTTCCATACCTTTACGTATATCGGATCGTTCCGTTTTTGCTGTTAAAAATATAAATGGAATATTCTTTACGGATTTATTTTTTTGTAAACTATGCAGCACACCAAAACCGTCTAATACAGGCATCATTACATCACATATAATTAAATCCGGGATGTGCTTCAAAGCCTGTTCGATACCGGCTTTCCCGTTTTCCGCAGTAAATACTTCATAATTGGATAATTCCAATATTTCGGCTGTATTGTTGCGGATATCATCATTGTCTTCTATAAGCAAAATTTTCTTCATACTATAAAATTTCTAAATTATTCGGCAATGCAACAATGAACTCTGAACCTTGATTAACAACGCTCTTGCATTGAATAGTGCCATTCATCAATTCTGCGTACTTTGCAACGATATGTAAACCGAGTCCTGTTCCTTGTATGTTGGTTACATTTGCTCCTCTGAAAAAGCGCTGCATCAAATGTTTCTGATCTTCTTCGGAAATGCCTATGCCTTCGTCCTTTATGCATATTTTTATGCTGCTTTTATTTCCGTAGGAATGTATGGTAATGGCGGAATCTTCAGGAGAATATTTTACGGCATTTGAAATAAGATTCATCATTATATGTTTCAACAGTACCGGATCCAACACTACAGCTGCATTGCCCTGATGGACATATGTTATTTCCTGACCTTTTTTTGCATTGTTTTCCAACTCTCTGACAAGATTGTTTATTAAATCCTGAATGTTGAACGAAGATAGTCGTACTTGTATTTTTCCTTCTTCTATTTTCCCGACGCTTAAAAAATCGTTCAGAATATCAGTAAGCATTTGTACGGAAGAAATAATGCGCTGTATATGCTTTAAGCGTTTCGGCTGATCTTCCGTTGTCGTATATTTTTCTACTAGATAAGCAGAAGATAAAACAGTACTGAGTGGTGTGCGGAATTCATGCGAGGCCATAGAAATAAAGCCAGATTTTAACTCATTAAGTTCTTTTTCTTTTTCCAGCAAAATGGAAAGTTCTTCTTTGGAATGCTCCAGTTCCAGCATCGCTTCCTTCAATTGCTTGGTTCTGTATTCAACGGTAGATTCTAAATTATTATTAAGTTCTTCAAGTTTTGCTTCTGCTTTTTTGCGAATAGAAATATCGCTGATAAAAGCGATAACGTGCTTGCCCTCTTTATCATTGTAATGGCTGAGGCTTACTTCTACAGGAAATTCTGTTCCGTCTTTTTTCATGCCGAACAAATCCAACCCTACGCCCATCGGCCGGTTATTGGGCTTATGGATATAATTATTCCGATAATTTCCATGGTTATGGTGATATCGTTGAGGAATTAACAATTCTATTTTGTTGCCTAAGATTTCATCAATTGTATATTTGAATAAATCTAATGCAAATGGATTAATGGATTGAATAATAGCTTCTTCGTTTACAATAATGATACCAAGTGAAGCATAATTGAATAATGCCTCATACCTGTAAGAATTATCAAAAATGTTTTTAGCAGTAATGGCCATATAGAGAATTGTCGATAAAGTTAATGTGATTTATGGAAATGTAAAATATTATATAAGCAAAGATGTAAGTGTAATGATAAAAATCATAAAACAGGCTATTGTCAGTCATTGCAAACGGCATGATGTGGATGCTATTTTTGTTGCTTGTTATTTTATTTTTAAATTGAGAAGATATGGAAAAGACAACTATTATTGCAGCAACTGATTTTAGTGATAATGCAAACCATGCAGTAGAATTTGCAGCAGATTTTGCAATGAGCATCAATGCTAAACTTGTAATTTTTAATGCCGTTTCCGTGCAGCCGTTGTTATACGATGATGCTATGCCTTTAACATTGTGGGATGATATGAAGCATTCTTCCAATAGCTATCTTTTAAATGTGAAAGAAGAAATGATCAGGCATTCGAAAGGTCAGTTGAAGATAGATACACGCGAAGAAGTAGGGCTTGTAAACCATGAATTGCAGCATCTTTGTGTGCAAGAAAAACCGTTTGCCATATTTATCTCATCGCATTTAACAAGTATTCCCGAGAAGATTTTGATAGGCACGCATTCCATAAAAATTGCTAAAAGCAATTATGCGCCGGTAATCATTATTCCGGAAAGTGAAAATTTTAAGCCTGTAAGAAAAATAGGTATTGCCGTAGATATTAAGGATAAAGATGAATTTCCTTTCAATGTTTTAAAAGAAAGGCTTAAATATTTACGGTCGGAAATAGAAATTGTATACATTCGGCAGAATCACGATATGTTATGCAAAAACGATGTTGCAGATGTATTAGATAAACTTCCCGGCTTTAATCCGAAATTGCGGATTATTGAAAACAAAAACATTGCAGAAGGCATTGATGAATACGTAAATGATTATGCTCCGGATATGCTGGTTATATATTCCAAAAAGCATGGATTGTTTCATAAAAGCATAAGCAATCCTTTCATATTACAACCGCAGGTGCCTACAATGATTATATCACAAACAACCAAATGAAAATTTTAAAAATAAAACATTCAACATTTTTTTTCCTTTAAAGAAAGATAAAACAATTGCTTAATAATTCGGTTTGCCGTATGCTCAAAAATTATACTTTTGGGCAATGATAGAAGATAAGATAAAACAAACTTTTGCCTCATATATCAATGATAAAATAGAGCGTATCGAGAAGTTGCCGCAAAGCGGAAGCGACAGAATATATTTTCGTTTATATACACAAGGCAAAACGTATATAGCAACTGTAAACAATAATGAAAAAGAAAATAAAACCTTCATATATTTTTCATTACATTTTAAAAAAATAAATCTCCCTGTTCCTACAATATATGCTGTTTCGGA
This sequence comes from Arachidicoccus sp., assembly GCA_028283605.1. GTDB lineage: Bacteria > Bacteroidota > Bacteroidia > Chitinophagales > Chitinophagaceae > Arachidicoccus. Next base: position 23,536 of record JAPWKH010000014.1, read on the forward strand.
CGATTCGCTGACATACATTCAGGAAGATTTTGGCAACGATTCATTATCATTCATTCTTGATGAAGAAGGCCATAGCGAAAGGGTTTACGAACTGTTTAAAAAGAGTTTAAAACAATTAGCGCGCTTGCAGATAGAAGGCAACAAAGGCATTAATTATGATATGTCTTTAACCGCGCGGGAATTTGGCAAGCAGGCCATTCTCAGCGATCTGCTTTATTTCAAATACTATTTTTTAGATACGCTCGGCTTGCCTTATGACAAGCAAACATTGATAAATGAATTTGAGGCTTTATCGGTTTTTCTTACACAAACACGTTACAAATACTTTATGTTTCGCGATTTTCAAAGCAGGAACATTATGATAAAAGACGAGGAGGTTTTTTTTATAGATTATCAAGGCGGCATGCAGGGAGCGCTGCAATACGATGTGGCTTCATTGCTATGGCAAGCGAAAGCAGGTTTGAGCGATGAATGGAAATCTTCCTTATTGGAACATTATATAAAAGAAATAGATTCGATTTTAGATAAGCCAGTTGATAAAGATATTTTCGTCAATCAATACAAAGGATATGTTTTGATACGCTTATTGCAGGTATTAGGCGCGTATGGTTTCAGGGGTTTGTTTGAGCGCAAGGCGCATTTTCTTACAAGCATTCCTTTAGCGCTAAAAAATCTACGATGGTTTGTAAATAACCGCTCCATTGGAATGGAATTGCCGGAATTAGACGCTATATTAAAAACGATTGTAAGCGATGAAATCGTAAACCGTTTTACGCCTTTGCAAGCCGACGAAAACACGCCTTTGGTTGTGGAAATAAACAGCTTTTCTTATAAAAAACAAATACCGGCAGATACTTCAGATAACGGAGGCGGATTTGTATTTGATTGCAGGGGAATATTAAATCCGGGAAGAATTGAGCAGTATAAAATTTTATCAGGACTGGACAAACCTGTGCAGGATTACCTCGAACAATATACGCAGATGAATAATTTTCTGAATAGTGTTTATGATCTGGTAGATATATCTGTAGAGAATTATTTGAAGCGCGGCTTCCATCATCTGCAAATTAATTTCGGTTGTACGGGCGGGCAGCATCGCAGCGTTTATGCAGCTTTGCAAACCGCAAGGCATTTGAGAAATAAATTTAAAGTCAAAGTAATCCTGAACCATACCAACGAACAGAATTGGGTTAAATAATAAATAAAAAGTAACGCCCCCATATATTTTTTAATTTTTACTTGTCAATATTAATCATCACAATGAAAGCAATGTTACTTTCCGCGGGTCTTGGAACAAGATTGAAACCCTGGACAGACAGCCATCCCAAAGCGCTGGCAATCGTTAATGGAAAGAGTCTGTTGCAACGCAATATTGAATTTTTACAACAATACGGAATCAGAGATGTAATTGTAAATGTGCATCATTTCGCGGATCAAATTATTGAAGCAATTAATAATAATAAAAGCTGGGGATCAAACATTACAATTTCAGATGAAACAGGAGAGGTGCTGGAAACCGGCGGCGGATTGAAAAAAGCGGAATGGTATTTTAAAGAAGAAAAAGATTTTTTGCTGATGAATGCAGATGTTTTGACAGATATAAATCTTCATCAATTTATCGAAACGCATCGGATTCAAGAAAATTTAGCCACACTTGCAGTAAGTGAAAGAAAATCTTCCCGATATTTTTTATTTGACGAAAAAAATCTTTTGTGCGGTTGGGAAAATATAAATACAGGAGAGAAAAGAATTACCCGAAAAACTGAAACGTACACACCGTTTGCATTCAGCGGCATACATTGTATTAATTCAAAAATTTTCCCGCTTATAAAAAAAGAAGGAAAATTTTCTATTGTGGATACTTATCTGGAATTATCCTCGAGATATGATATTGACTGTTACAATCATACCGGCAATAAATTTATAGATGTAGGAAAGCCGGATACTCTTGAGCAGGCAGGGAATATTTTTCGATAATTTTTTTAATATTATAGCCTGTTTTGAAAGAATTTTAATGTAAATAATAAATATCACATCAATTTAAACTCTTCCCGGATTTTATCAGATGCTGAACCAAATTCGCACGGCGAAATGAGTTTCTCATAGATTTTAATTAGTAATTTTAATCAGACCGTTAAAATTTATTTATCTATTTATAATTCTAAATTTTGAAATATATAAATAATATCCTTACCTTTGCAGTCCAAAAAAATATTAAGTATTTAGAATGCCTACAATACAACAATTAGTAAGAAAAGGTCGCGAAACCATCAAAGCTAAAAGTAAATCAAGAGCTTTGGATGCATGTCCGCAACGCCGTGGCGTTTGTACGCGTGTATATACGACTACGCCTAAAAAGCCAAACTCTGCATTGCGCAAAGTAGCTAAAGTTCGTTTGACAAATAAAATTGAGGTTATTGCCTATATTCCCGGAGAAGGCCACAACCTTCAGGAACACTCCATCGTATTGATTCGCGGTGGCCGTGTAAAAGATTTACCGGGTGTGCGTTACCATATTGTTCGCGGAAGTTTGGATACAGCTGGCGTAAAAGGCCGTAAGCAAAGCCGTTCTAAATATGGTGCGAAAAAAGAAAAAGCAAAGAAATAATAATTCCACGCTCGCAGCGAACAATAAATATTTTCTCACAAAAGCTGAGTAAAGTTTTAATACTTGAAGAATTTCAGCTCAATTTTAAAAATTAAACACGATGCGTAAAGCACAAGCAAAAAAAATCCCTTTAGCTCCGGATTCTAAGTACAACGATATCAACGTTACACGTTTTGTAAATAATTTAATGTGGAGCGGTAAAAAAAGCACAGCCATCACTATTTTTTACGATGCTTTAGATAAAGTGTCTAAAATAACTGGCGAAAACGGCTATGAAATCTGGAAAAAAGCATTGGCAAATGTAACGCCTTCCGTAGAAGTACGCAGCCGCAGAATAGGTGGTTCTACATTCCAGATTCCTGTAGAAGTTCGTCCGGACAGAAAAATTTCCTTGAGCATAAAATGGCTGATTCGTTTTAGCCGTGAAAGAAACGGAAAAACTATGGCCGATAAACTGGCAAATGAAATTGTCGCAGCAAGCAAAGGTGAAGGAGCCGCTTTCAAAAAGAAAGAAGACACACATCGTATGGCTGATGCGAACAAAGCATTTTCTCACTTCAAAGTTTAATGATTTTCTATTTTATTCTAATATTGAAAATGACCTGAATATTTTTCGGGTCATTTTTATTTTACCATTGTATCAAAATATACATCGTTTGCGTAGATTTTGGAAAAATTATGAATTGCAAGGGTATATTTTTGTACTTTACATTTTCAAAAATAAATGTTCGTTAATAGGAAACTATACATAATTTTTATGTCTAAAAACAAATATCTCTTTCCTTTCATTCTCGTTACATCGTTGTTTTTCTTTTGGGGTTTTATCCACAATCTTGATCCTGTTTTAATTCCACATTTGCGGAGGTCATTCAGCCTTACGACTGTTGAAGCATCGTTGGTAGACTCATCTATTTTTATTGCTTATTTTTTAATGGCAATTCCTGCGGGCTTAATCATCAAAAAATACGGATACAAAAAAGGAATTCTTACCGGGCTTTGCTTTTTCGCTGCCGGATGCTTTTTGTTTGTGCCTGCGGCAAATACGATGCAATATCCTTTCTTTTTAGGCGCGTTGTTTGTAGTTGCCTGCGGACTGGCAACGCTGGAAACCGTTGCAAATCCTTACGCCACAATGCTTGGTGCGCCTGAAACTGCAACGCAGCGGTTGAACTTTGCACAATCGTTCAATGGCTTGGCAGCATTTCTTGCTCCGATTATCGGTGGTGCGTTAATTTTATCCAACAATCCAAAAAGCGATGCGGAACTCGCTGCGATGACTGCAAGCGCTCGAAATGCTTATTTGCTTGCTGAAACTTCGTCAGTAAAATTGCCGTACATCGTTATCGGTTGTGTAATTATATTGATAGCCGTTATTTTCTTTTTTACAAAATTGCCTGATAAAAAAGATGAAGCAGAAACAAAGAATAAAGGTTTCTTTCATGCTTTAAAGCACAAACATTTGGCATGGGCGGTAGTTGCACAATTTTTTTATATCGGCGCGCAAATCTGCATCACAAGCTTTTTGATTTTATATGCGGAAAAAGTAATCGGTATTACAGAAAAGCAAGCATCGTATTATTCTGGCGTTGCGGGATTATTGTTTATGCTTGGGCGTTTTGCGGGAACATTTTTTATGCAGTTTATTGCGCCGCCTAAGTTGCTGCGCATCTACGCCGTTATTTGTGTGTTGCTTTGTGTCGAACTTATTTTCGGTAAAGGCATGGCAACGATTTATGCAATGCTCGGCGTAGCATTTTTTATGTCCATTATGTTTCCCACGATTTTTGCTTTGGGCATAGATGGTTTAGGTGTCGATTCCAAAGCAGGTTCAAGTTTGCTCGTGATGTCGATTGTCGGCGGCGCATTGTTGCCACCCGCGCTTGGTTATATATCGGACAAAACTGGCAATTTTCAATACGGCTATATTGTGCCTTTAATATGTTTTGCTGTTGTACTTTTGTTCGGTACAATCGGTTATAAAAGAAAAGGCGTTGATGATAACGCCGTAAAAATTACTTCAACTGCACATTAAATTATGAACAGAAAATATGTATTCGCGCTCGACCTGAAAGATAATGAAGCGTTGATAAAAGAATATGAATCACATCACAAAAATATTTGGAAAGAAATCCACGAAAGCATTGTAAACAGCGGGATTGAGCAGATGGAAATTTTCCGTACAGGAAACAGATTGATGATGATTATGGAAGTGAATGAAGATTTTTCTTTTGAAAAAAAATCCAACGCAGATGCTGCAAACGAAAAAGTGCAGGAATGGGAAAATTTAATGTGGAAATTTCAGCAGCCATTACCTTGGGCGAAAAATGGCGAGAAATGGATATTAATGGATAAGATATTTGAGTTGGTCTAAACGATGATTTGAGAATGTTTTTTAGGATGACAAGAATGAACAGATAAGAGATATTTGATAACATTCGCCGTCATTTCCGCGTAGGCGGGAATCTCTTGGAAAATGTGGTGCATCGAGAGATGCCGAAACAAGTTCGGCATGACGGTATAGGTGTTCAAAAATCATTACTATTATAAAAATCAACGTTCCATTATTTTCAAATTTTCAAATTAACAAATTTTCAAATTATAATTTATGAGCTTTAGTTTAACAGGCAAAAATGCAATCGTAACAGGCGCGGGAAGCGGAATCGGAAAAGCAACGGCTATCACATTCGGCAAAGCAGGCGCGAATGTTTTTGTTGCAGATTTGAACAAAGAAAATGCAGAAGCAACTGTCAATGAAATTAAACAAGCAGGCGGTAAGGCTACTGCAATCATCGTAAATGTAACCGCGCAAAGTGAGGTGCTGCAAGCATTTCAGGCAATTGGTTCGATTGATATTTTAGTTAACAGTGCAGGAGTTGCACATGTTGGAAAACTGGAAACAACACCTGAACAAGACTTTGACCGCGTGTACAGCGTGAATGTAAAAGGCACATATAATGCTATGTTTGCCGCTGTTCCGTTGATGAAAAAAGGCAGCGTGATTTTGAACCTAGCATCTATTGCATCAAGCGTTGGTATACCCGACAGGTTTGCTTACAGCATGAGTAAAGGAGCGGTGCTGGCGATGACATTAAGCGTTGCGAAAGATTATATTGCGCAAGGCATTCGCTGCAATTGCATTTCGCCTGCGCGCGTGCATACACCTTTTGTGGACGGCTTTCTGGCAAAGAATTATCCGGGCAAAGAACCGGAAATGTTTGAAAAATTATCCAAAACACAACCGATTGGTCGCATGGCAAAGCCCGAAGAAATTGCGAATCTGATTTTGTATTTGTGCAGCGATGAAGCGGGATTTATCACAGGTTGCGATTATCCGATTGACGGCGGATTTATCCGATTGAATAATTAAAATTTCACGCAAAAACACAGCGAAAACAAAGAAACAACATTGGGTGCTTTGTATTCTTAGTTTCGTTGTGTGAAATAAAAATGAAAAGTTGATAATGAAAAAAATTATAACGATTTTCTGTTTGTTGTTTTTGCAACAAGCAACAGCTCAACAAATCAATACGGCAAAGCTGGATAGTTTGTTCGACATTCTCGCTTCAAAGAATTTGATGATGGGCAGTGTGGCGATTTCCAAAGACGATAAAATCGTTTATAAAAAATCATTCGGTTACAGGTATATTGATAGCAGCAAAAAAATATCGGCGGATGAAAATACAAAGTATCGCATCGGCTCGATTACAAAGTTGTTTACTTCTGTAATGATATTTCAATTGGTGCAGGAACATAAACTTTCATTAGATACAAAGCTCGCAACATTTTTTCCGCAGATAAAAAATGCAGATAAAATCACGATTGCAGATATGATGTATCACAGAAGCGGGATACATAGTTTCACGGATGACAGTCTTTATCTTTCTTATTACACAAAGCCGCAACAGGAAAATTTTATCATTGATTTAATTGCTAAGTCGCAATCGGATTTTGAGGCTGATACAAGGTTTGCGTACAGCAATTCTAATTTTTTCTTGTTGGGATGCATTGTTGAAAAATTAGATAAAAGAAATTATACAACATCTTTGAGAAAAAGAATTACCGAAAAACTGCATTTGTCAAACACATTTTTGGGCGGCAAAATAAACGAAGCAAAAGATGAAAGTTATTCATACACTTTTGAAAATAATAATTGGACGAAACTTCCTGAAACGGATATGAGTGTTCCCGGTGGCGCGGGTGCAATTGTTTCTACTCCTACCGATTTAAATATATTTTTAAATGCTTTGTTTGATAAAAAAATAATTAGCGAAGAGAATCTTACAAAAGATACGACTGCAAAAGGAATATTTGGAATGGATATTTATAAACTTCCCTTCTACGGAAAATTCGGATGGGGACACGGCGGAGATATTGACGGATTTCATGCGGATTTATTTAAGTTTGTAAATGATGGAATTACAATCGCTGTTTGCTATAATGGAGTTGATTATAAAACGAAAGATATTTTAATTGATATTCTCAGTTGTTGCTTTGACAGACCTTTTAATCTATCGGATTTCAATAGCCCGCAGTCAATAAACGTCGACACATCAATACTTGATCAATATGTTGGAACTTATTCATCCAAAAGTTTTCCTTTAAAAATAAAAATCTTTATAGAGAAGAATCAATTATTTGCTCAAGCAGATGGGCAATCTTCATTTTCTTTATCTGCAATTTCTGAAAAAGAATTTATCTTCAAACAAGCAAGAATTGATATGATATTTGATGCAGAGAAAAATGAGTTTACATTAAAGCAAGGCGGTGGTAATTATTTATTTCAAAAAGAACAATAAAATCATTTATTCGTGCATTCATGGCATTCACAAATCATAAATCAAAATTCATAAATAATGAAACTCATCCGTTACGGACAATCAGGAAAAGAAAAAACAGGAATTATTATCAATGATGAACGCTTTGATACGTCAGCGTTCGGTGAAGATTACAATGAACAGTTTTTTGAAAATGACGGCTTGGAAAGGCTGAAAAAGTTTGTGGAAGAAAATAAAGGCAATCTTCCGAAAGTAAGTGATGATGAGCGTTTGGGAAGTTGTGTTGCTCGCCCATCAAAAATTGTCTGCATCGGTTTAAACTATGCGTTGCATGCAAAAGAAACCAATGCCCAAATACCTAAAGAGCCGATAGTATTCTTTAAATCCACAACCGCTCTTTGTGGTCCAAATGATAATCTTATTATTCCGAAAAATTCAGTAAAAACAGATTGGGAAGTGGAGCTGGCTGTAGTTATCGGGAAAAGTACAAGTTATATCGAAGAAAGTGAAGCGTTGGATTACGTAGCAGGATACGCGCTGCATAATGATTATAGCGAACGTGAATTTCAAACAGAGCGTGGTGGTCAATGGGTTAAGGGGAAAAGTGCAGATACATTCGCACCACTCGGACCTTTCCTTGCAACTAAAGATGAAATCGAAAATCCAAATAATTTACATTTATGGTTGAAGTTGAACGGTAAAATGGTACAAGACAGTTCAACCTCCGATTTTATATTTAATATTCAAAAAGTAATAAGTCATTTAAGCCAATTTATGACCTTGCTACCCGGAGATGTTATTTCTACAGGTACCCCATCCGGGGTAGGTTTGGGCATGAATCCCCAAGTTTTTTTAAAGCCAGGAGACATTGTTGAACTCGGCATTGAAGGATTAGGAACATCGAAACAATTGGCAGTAGCATATAAATAAGTTTCTCACAAATAATCTTACAAAGAGTTCACGGAGAAGAATAGACACAAGGTAAACTCTGTTACTCAATTTTTCCGTGTACTCTGTGAGAAACAAATTCTCGCATGAAAAAAATAGACGCACATAATCATTTTTGGCTCTATCAAAAAGACCGCGATGCGTGGATTACGGACGATATGCAAGTAATTCAAAGAGATTTTTTAACGCAGGATTTATATGCTGTTTTCCTTGAAAATAATATTGATGGAACGGTTGCTGTGCAAGCCGACCAATCGGAAAAGGAAACAGAATTTTTATTGAATCTTGCTAAAGAAAATGATTTCATTAAAGGCGTTGTCGGCTGGGTAGATTTGAAAAATGAAAATGTTGAAGAACGATTGATTCATTATTCAAAAGAAAAAAAGATAAAGGGTTTCCGGCATATTTTGCAAGGCGAAAATGTAGAGGAATATTTGGCCAATAATGATTTTTTGAAAGGCATTTCTTTGTTGGGAAAATACAATTTTACGTATGATATTTTGGTATATCATTATCAGTTAAAATTTGTAATAGATTTCGTGAAACGCTTTCCGTATCAGCGTTTCATAATAGACCATTTGGCGAAGCCCGATATAAAAAATAGATTGATTGATGATTGGAGAAAAGAAATTTCCGCTATTGCAAAACATGAAAATGTCTATTGTAAAATTTCAGGAATGGTAACGGAAGCCGATCGGAAAAACTGGAAACCTGAAGATTTGAAACCTTATTTGGATGCTGTTGTTGAAAGTTTCGGAACAGATAAGATCTTATTTGGCAGTGATTGGCCTGTTTGCTTAGTGGCTACTCCTTACAAAGACTGGCTAAATGTTTTAAAAGATTATTTCTCAAATTTTTCTCCTGAAGAAAAAGAAAAAATATTTGGCGGAAATGCGATTGGTTTTTATGATTTGGGAATGTAAATACAATCATCAAAATTTATTTGTCTGCAACGCGCAAATTAGTATCTTTGCAACCCGTTAAAAAAAAGAGTTCTTTTTGGTTTTATTTTGCGGATGTGGCGAAACTGGCAGACGCACTAGACTTAGGATCTAGCGGAGCAATCCATGTAGGTTCGATTCCTATCATCCGCACTTTTACCACCTTTCCCTTTTAGGGTGGATTTTTTATAATAAGAATATTCTCTGGAAAGGGCAGAGCTTAAAATATGGCAACGATTATAAGAGAAAACATTGCGCCGCTGAACGATAAGCTGGTCGTAACTTTAAACAAAGAAGATTATTTACCGGCGTTTGAAAAACAACTGAAGCAATATGCAAAATCGGCCAATATTCCCGGTTTCAGAAAAGGAATGGTTCCGTCAGGAATGATAAAAAAAATGTATGGCGCAGGCATTTTTAATGAGCAGGTAATCAAAAAAGTTGATGAAGAAATCAATAAATATATTCAGGAAAATAAAGTGGCAATCCTTGCTCAGCCGATTCCTCTGAATGACAATGAGTTTAGTTTAGATGTAAATAATCCGCAGGATTACGAATTTCAATTTGAAATTGGATTGCAGCCCGAAGTAAACATCGATCCAAAAAATATTGAGGTTACAAGATATGTGATTGATATTACCGATAAAATGATCGATGAGGAAATCGATCGTTTACAATTCCGTTTCGGCGAATACACTACTCCGGAAATTATTGAAAGTCCTGAGGCACTTATCAGCGTGGCAATTGAAACTGCAGATGGCAGCCACAAAGGAGATTCAGTATTTAATTTAAAAGATGTGGCTAAATCTCAGCAAAAAGAATTTACAGGTAAAAAAGTAGGAGATGAGATTACGCTGCAATTAAACAAAGCTTTTAAAGACGAAATTTTAACTCGTGTCATCAGCGATTTGAAACTGGAAAAAGGCAATAAAGAGGACGAAAAGAAAGAAGCTAAAATTACAATCACAAAAATTGGTTTATTGGAGAAAGCAGCGCTAAATGAAGATTTTTATAAAAAAGTTTATCCTGCAAAAGAATTAAAAACAGAACAGGAATTTCGTGATGAATTAAAAAATGATTTAAACGCATATTTTGTTCAGCAATCTAATGCGCAAATTCACGATCAGATATATCATCAATTAGTAGACCATACAACACTTGATTTTCCCGAAACATTTTTGAAACGCTGGATTGTAGTGAGCGGAGAAGGAAAGAAAACTCAGGAAGATGCCGATAAAGAATATCCTGCTTTTGTTAAGCAATTACAATGGGCTTTAATATCTTCAAAATTAAGCAGCGACAATAATGTGCAAGTAGAACAAGAAGAGTTGAAAGATTTTGCACGCGGTCAGTTATTGAGCTATCTTGGCGGTCAAATGGGATTGAACGGCAACGAATCATGGATTGATGATTATACAAATCGTATGCTTGGCGACAGAAAATTTATAGAAGACGCGCACGGGCAAATTAGGATCAATAAATTATTCAATGCCTTAGAAAAGCAAGTTTCTGATACTAAGAAGAATATATCGGAAGAAGAATTTGCAAATTTGTTAAAACAACACAGCCACGAACATAATCATGATCACGAACACGAGCACGAGCACGATGAGCATGAGCATGTTCATTAATCAAAAAAATATAAAAAGCAAAATGAATGGCAATTAAGGCCGTTCATTTTTTTTTGGCACCTATACAGAATTTACCGCGCTTTGTTATTATTATTAAAATTAGCATGATTAACGGAATATAATTTGACTATTCTGCTATGTTTTTTCTTATTTTGCACAAGAATAGAATATCGTAAAACACTCTTGTATACAATATGAAAAGAAAAAAAGTAGCTTTGGTAACCGGAGGCTATCAAGGCGAAGCAGAGATAAGCTACCAAAGTGCAGAAAATGTATTTAATAATCTTGATAAAGATAAATATGATGTTTATAAAATAGACATCACAAAAGAAGGCTGGTTTTTTACCGATGCAAGCGGCGTAAAACAGCATGTAAACAAAAATGATTTTTCAATACATGTAAACGGAGAACAAATACATTTTGATATTGCGTTTATGTGCATTCACGGATCTCCCGGAGAAGACGGAAAATTGCTTGGATATTTTGATATGATTGATTTGCCTTACACAAGCTGCAGTTCGGCAGTATCTTCTTTGACATTTAATAAAAGATATACTGTATCCGTAGCAAGTTTTGCCGGTATCCCCGTGGCAAAATCTGTAATGGCGTACAAAGATCAGGAGATTCAAATTGATAAAATTAAATCATTGAATTTTCCAGTATTTGTAAAACCGAATAATGGTGGTTCAAGCATTGGCATGTCAAGGCTTACAGAAAAGAATGACGAACAAATCATTGCTGCGTTAAACAAAGCTTATGAATTAGGAAAAGATGATCAGGTAATTATTGAAGAGCAAATTTTTGGAAGAGAATTTACAATAGGTGTATTGCGTAATGAATCCGGAGAAATAATTACACTTCCTATGACAGAAATTATCCTGAAAAAAGGAAGAGAGACATTTGATTTCGAAGCAAAATACAACGGAGAAACTGCAGAGGTAACGCCGGCGGAAGCTCCGGAAGAGGCAGCAGGAAAAGTAGCGGAAACCGCTAAAAAAATATACGAAACATTGAATTGCAGCGGCGTGGTGCGTATTGATTTTATTTATAATGAAGAAAATAAATTGCCGTATATGCTGGAAGTAAATACGGTGCCCGGGCAAACGAAAGAAAGCCTTGTTCCCAAACAGGTAAAAGCGAAAGGTTGGACTTTGAAAGATTTTTATTCGAGCCTGATAGAAGCTAAATTTATTCATTAAAATACAAAGAATGTTAGGTGCAAAGAATAGCATATCAAAATTTTTTATAAATCTGCTTATTATTATTTTTATAGTGGTAGCTTTATTCATAGGTTTCTTTGCATCGCTCGGATGGATTACAAAACACGGAGAGTCAGTTGCCGTACCAAACGTGATGGGATTAAATATAGATGCGGCCATGCAAAAAATTTCATCTGCAAGTTTAAAACCCGTTGTACTGGATTCCACTTATTATGACAGTTTGCCTGCATTAAGCGTAGTATCACAATCACCCAACGGCGGCGCACAGGTAAAAGACGGAAGAATAGTTTATATAACTATTAATCGCGCTGTTGCGCCTACTGTTCAAATACCGGATTTAACAGGATATTCTTTATCCAGCGCCTCGCTGTTATTAAAGAGTTTCGGATTAAGGGTAGGAAAATTTTCATATACTGCAAGCCCGGTAAGGGATGCTGTAGTTAAACAGCAGATTGGCGACAGCATTATTGCAGCGGGATCTAAAGTTCCTATGGGAACCGCTATTAATCTCATTATTGGCGATGGCACCGGAAGCGAAATGCTGACTGTACCTAATCTCGTAGGCATGCAGGTAAGCGACGCAAAAGATTATCTGACCTCACTAAAATGTTCCATAGGAAATATAACACCGGATATGGATGTGGCGGTAGCAGACAGCGGTTATATTTATAAACAATCTCCTGAAGCGCAAGTCTCAAACGATAGTGGGCAAACAGGCATTGTACGTATGAAAGTGGGCAGCACTATTGATGTATGGATAAGTAAAAATTCCCCGCAAAATCATCAATAATTGATTGCATTTCTGAAGGTGTTTTTAATACAAATTATCTTTATTAGATTTGTGCAAACAAATAATTAACCTGATGAATACTATAACCGTAGAGAAATTAAAAGAAAGACTTGATAGTGGAGAGGAACTTAATTTTCTGGATGTAAGAGAAGATCATGAACGCGCAGAATTTAATATCGGCGGAAAACATATTCCCGTAGGGAAAATCCAACTCTTTGAAACTGAAGATATTGAAGACTGGAAAGATCAGGAAATCATTGTGTACTGCCGTAGCGGTAACCGCAGTGGAATTGCTACCAATATTCTGTTACAGGCCGGTTTTGAAAAACCTATAAATCTCGCCGGCGGCATGTTGGCATGGCGCGAAAAATTCGGTGATAAGTAGCCGATTTCCGCAAGGTTAATTTCCTGAAAAAATGAACGAAAAACTTTGTTGTTTTAGTCATAAAACACTACCTTAACGTTGAAAATGGAAGTGCAAAAACACTTCCTTATTTTTTCACTTTAAAATAGTTTTTGCTATGAACGTAAACATTCAAACCGTGCATTTTGTAGCGGATTCAAAACTTACCGATTACGTTACCAAAAAAATTGAAAAATTGCAAACCTTTCATGATAAGATTGTGAGAGTGGAAGTATTTTTAAAGCTTGATAATGTAGTCCATACCATAAAAGACAAGATTGCTGAGATAAACGTACACGTACCAAAGCACGTGTTTTTTGTGAAAACTTCTTCGAAGTCTTTTGAAGAATCTTTTGATAATGCCATAGAGTCCATGACGAATAAAGTGAAAAAACATAAAGCAAGATTAGCAAGCTAATCATCTATCTTATTGATAATTTTATTATCGGAAAGGGTTGGAGCAATTCAATCCTTTTTATTTTATAAAATGTTAGATAAAAAGAAACGCGGCAACCCCAATTAAGATATTCAATTAATACAAGTAACAATTCTGCCTTTCATCTTTCCTGATTATCTTCGCCCGAATTTATTACCAATCATTTTAAATGGATGTTTCCGTTTTCATAGCAAAGCGTATTGCATTTAACCACCAGAAATCTTTTTCAAGGTTTATTATCCGCCTTGCTACTCTGGCAACCGCAATCAGCGTGGCCGCAATGATTGTTGCTTCTTCTTTTGTTTCGGGGTTTCAAAATGCGATAAGCCAAAAGATTTTCAGTTTTTGGGGGCATATCAGAATTGTACAAAATGCTCCGGTACAGTCTTTAGCTTCGCAGGAATCTGAAATGCAGCCTTTAGGTTCTGTTCTTAAAATTATAAAAAATCAAAAAGATATAAAAACGGTTGAGCCCTTTGCCACGCAATCCGCCGTTATAGAGTTTAATAAAGATATTGAAGGTGTACTTATCAAAGGTGTTGATAAAGATTATGACTTTAAAAATCTTCAGTCATTCCTGCATGAAGGTCGTTGGATTGATTTTCCTGATTCATCATACAGCAAGGAAATTGTATTATCATCTACCATTGCAAAAGAATTAAAGATCAGGTTACACGATACGGTAAACGTGTATTTTATTTCTGCTTCCGAAAAGGCAAGTGTAAGAAAACTTGTAGTAGTAGGAATTTATAAAACAGGAATAGAAGAATACGATAAAATGCTTGCCATTGGAGATATCCGTTTGGTAAGGCGTATAAACAATTGGGGCGCCAATGAAATAGGAGGCTATGAAGTATTTCTACATGATTATCATAAGATGGATGAAGAAGCTTATCGTTTAAATATGTTGCTGCCTAATAACTGGATGAGCACTGGAATAAAGGATGTATATCCCAATATTTTTGACTGGCTGAATATACAAGATGTAAACAAAATAGTTATATATGTGATCATGGCGGTAGTTGCCATCATTAACCTGATTACTTGCCTGCTGATTCTTGTATTGGAAAGAATGAAGATGACAGGCATATTAAAATCTTTAGGAAGTACCGATGGATTGATTCAAAAAATATTTTTATATCATTCCTCCATAATAGCGCTTCGCGGTGTAGTATATGGTTTTGTATTTGGCATAGGCTTATGTTTATTTCAGCAATATTTCGGATTTATTAAATTAGATGAAAGTGCTTATTACATCCGTATAGCGCCGATACATATTGTATGGCAGGAAGTGATAATTATATGTGTTGCCACATTTTTAATTTGCTATGCCGCACTGATATTACCTACAATTTTTATAAAGAAAATACGGCCTGTAAGAGCCATTAAATTTGACTGATTGATATATGCGACAAAAACCGATTCACCCGATGATGCAGCCGTTTTTGGACGGGCAGGTAATTCTGTTAAATAAACCATTGCATTGGACATCCTTTGATGCTGTAAAAAAAATCCGTTACCTGACCGGCGTTACCAAAGTTGGGCATGCTGGCACGCTCGATCCTTTGGCAACAGGCTTACTGATTATTTGCACCGGTGCATTTACCAAAAAGATTAATGAATATATGGCGCAGGAAAAAGAATATACAGGAAGCTTTACACTTGGCGCAACAACCCCTACTTATGATCTGGAAAGCATTCCCGAAAATGAAAAGAATATTTCTTTTTTAACGGAAAAAGATATTCTTGATACAACAAAATATTTTACAGGTAAAATTGAACAGATACCGCCTATACATTCTGCCATAAAGAAAGACGGCAAGCCTGTATATCTCGCAGCAAGAAAAGGAGAAGATGTGAAACTGGAGCCGAGAAAAATTTTTATAAAAGAATTTGAAATAACGAATATTGATTTGCCAAAAGTTTATTTCCGTGTAGTTTGTTCGACAGGAACCTACATCAGAACACTGGCAAACGATTTTGGTGCAAAATTGAATACAGGCGCATATCTGAGTGCGTTGTGCAGAACAAGGATCGGAGCTTTTGATTTATCTCAATCCGAAACTATCGAAGCATTTTCGGACAGGATTATGCAGTTAAGAAAATAAAACAGGAACAATATATTTAGAAGCATTTTTCTTAAGCTTATCAGGAATCTGATCTGTAATTACATGCCTTACTGCATTGACCAATTTTCTTTTTACAAAATCCCTGTGTGTTACAATGCCTATTTCCCTTACAGGTACGGGATCTTTAAAATGCCTTAATCTTTCTTTTTCTTTACCTGTCATTTCCATCGTTGCGAGTTCGGGCAAAATAGTGATTCCATCGGTTGTATCTACCATTCTGCGAAGTGTTTCCAGGCTTCCTGCTTCGTATTCAAAATGTGCTCCGCCATGGCTGTGCTTGCGTAAATTACACAGATTTACGATTTGAGATCGGAAACAATGCCCTTCTTCCAGCAGTAATAATTTATTCGGGTCAATATCATTGGATAATATATAGCTTTTCTTTAGCAGTGCGCTTTTTGCAGAAGTATATACCAGCATTTCTTCATAAAAAATAGGATCTTCCTTAATGCCTTTTTCTTCTAAAGGCGTTACCAGAATGCCCATATCTATCTGTCCTTCGCGCAATTTTTTTATCAGGTTTTGTGTGGTTAATTCAATAATGGAGAGTTTTACCTGCGGGTATTTGCGAATAAATTCCGGCACAAACAATGGCAACAAATAAGGCGCTAAGGTGGGAATTACGGCAATTTTCAATTCTCCGCTTACCATATCTTTTTTCGAAGAAATGAGCTCCAGCAATTCGTCTCTTTCAGAAATTATTTTTCTCGCCTGTTCAATTATTTCTTCGCCCGCTAATGTAGGCACAACAGGCTGTTTGCTTCTGTCAAATATTTTTACGGACAATTCTTCTTCCAGTTTCTGGATCTGCATGCTCAGTGTCGGTTGTGTAACATGGCAACTCTCCGCTGCTTCCGCAAAATGCCGGAAAGTATTCAAAGCAACTATATATTCCAATTGTGTAAGTGTCATTTATTTAATTTAAGCAAAAATAATGATCCTGCACAACGTATTAAATGTCTTCGGGATTAAGTTACATTCATTTAATTTTTTTTGTTAATATTGAAGTTTAGTATTTTAAAATAAGCTAATATGACACCTGAAAGATTGGTTGCGTTCAGCGACGGCGTTGTAGCCATCATCATTACGATAATGGTATTGGAAATCAAAGTGCCCGCTTCGGAAGATGCCGATACTTTTGCATCTCTAAAGCCTTTAATTCCGACATTTCTTGCGTACTTGCTAAGTTTTATACATGTGGGTTTGTATTGGAACAATCATCATCATATATATAAGCTTGTGAAGCATGTGAATGGGAAAGCGTTGTGGGCGAATTTGTTCTTTCTATTTTCGCTTTCATTGATTCCTTTTACAACTGATTGGTTGGGCGAACATTATAAGAGTGAAGCGCCGGTGATTTTATACGGCATCAATTTATTATTATGCGGAGCAGCATATCAGCTTATGGCGTCCATACTTAAAAAAATAAAAGGAAACGAATCGCTCGCCGGAAGCCTTGGTAAAGATATAAAAGGAAATGCATCTGTTATTCTTTATATTTTAGGAATAGCGGGTTCTGTTTTTTATCCTTATATCGGTATTATGGTTTACATAATTGTTGCCTGTATCTGGCTGGTACCCGATAAAAGATTAGAAGTAAATATTATAGAAGTTGATGAATAATTAGCGTAATTTTACGCACGTTTTAATTCATGTAAATAATGAAAGTTCCTACTGTAGCGGAAATGGCAATGAACGGCGAAGTGCCCGAAATTTTATTTTGGATAGGTTGTGCGGGAAGTTTTGACACAAGGGCGCAAAAAATTACAAAAGCATTCGTAAGCATTTTAAATAAAACCGGAATAAAATACGCTGTATTGGGAAATGAAGAAACTTGTACCGGTGATCCTGCAAGAAGAGCCGGCAACGAATTTCTTTTCCAGATGTCTGCCTATGGTAATATACAATTGCTCAACAATTACAATATTAAAAAAATAGTAACGGCCTGCCCGCATTGTTTCAATATCCTTAAAAATGAATATCCGGCACTCGGTGGAAATTATGAAGTAATTCATCATACTACTTTATTGCAGCAACTTATCAACGATGGCAAAATTGTAATGAAAGAAGGTGGCGAATTCAAAGGGAAAAAAATTACGTATCACGACAGTTGCTATCTCGGCAGGGCCAACAATGTATATGAAGCGCCGCGTAAAGTATTGGAAGTGCTCGATGCGGAACTGGTGGAAATGAAACGCTGCCGCAGCAAAGGTTTGTGCTGCGGTGCAGGCGGTGGACAAATGTTTAAAGAGGAAGAAAAAGGAACAACCCGCGTGAATGTGGAAAGGGCAGAAGATGTGTTGGAAAGCAATGCGAAAATTGTCGCATCTGCTTGTCCCTTTTGCAATACAATGCTCAGCGATGGCATAAAAAACAAAGGTGCAGAAAACGAAATTCAGGTGTTGGATATTGCCGAGCTGGTTGCGGCTTCCCTACAAGACTAATTTTATATTTTGATACAAATGGATACGGATTTTCAACAACATATACCTCAAAATTTTTCCGATAATTCCCGCGTATGGATTTATCAAAGCAATCGCTTATTCTCTTTGCGGGAAGCCTTGCAATTAGAAAAATTTTTTGAAGAATTTTTGTCACAGTGGAATACGCATGGCAAGCCGAATAAAGCCTATGCCAATTTATTTTTCGGGCAGTTCATCGTTATCATGGCGGATGAATCTTCACAAAAAGTAAGTGGATGCAGCACGGATAGTTCCGTTCGGTTTGTAAAAGAAATAGAAAAACAATTTTCAGTAAATCTTTTCGACAGGCAAAGCCTGGCGTTTGTTATCAAAGATAAGGTTCAGCTATTGCCGATCAGCCAATTGAATTATGCCTTTGAAAATAATTTTATAAACGGCGATACTTTATATTTCAACAATCTTGCAGATACGAAAAAAGACTGGGTAGAAAATTGGATTATTCCTTTAAAAGAGAGTTGGCTGGCAAAAAGACTTCCACAAATTATCTAATATATTTTTTCAAAATATCTCTCCATAAAATTTCAATGAAAGAGCAAACGAGTTATCCTAAAGACAAAATAAAAATTCTTTTTCTGGAAAACATCAGCGACAAAGCTGTTCAACGGTTCAAAGATGCAGGCTATAAAGATGTAACCAAACTTGCAGGCGCTTTGAACGAAGCCGATTTAATCAAAGCTATTAAAGATGTGCATTTGATAGGTATTCGTTCCAAAACAAAAATTACTCCCAAAGTGTTGGAAGCGGCGCAAAAGCTGCAAGCCGTAGGATGTTTTTGCATCGGTACCAATCAGGTAGATTTAAATGAAGCGAGAAAAAAAGGCATTACCGTTTTTAATGCGCCGTACAGCAATACGCGAAGCGTTGCGGAATTGGTAATAGGCGCTTCCATCATGCTTATCAGAAAAATGCTCGATAAAAACAAAGCCGCGCATGAAGGCATTTGGAAAAAAGATTCCAGCGGAAGTTATGAGTTGAGAGGAAAAACGTTGGGCATTATCGGTTATGGAAATATCGGCACGCAATTAAGCATTTTGGCGGAAGCATTGGGAATGAAAGTTTTGTTTTACGATGTGCAAACAAAATTGCCTTTGGGCAATGCTCAGGCTGCCAAAACATTGAAAGAGCTGGTGTCTCAGTCAGATATCGTTTCTCTGCATGTTCCGGAAAATGAAGAAACTAAAAATATAGTTGACGAAAAATTATTAAAGCAATTCAAGAAAGGTTCCATACTCATAAATTATGCGCGCGGCCATTGTGTGGATATAAATGCATTGGCAAAATATTTGAAAAATGGTCATTTGGCGGGCGCGGCTATTGATGTATTTCCCGAAGAACCGGAAAAAACCGGTGATGCATTTATAACGCCCTTACAAGGATTGTCAAATGTTTTACTCTCGCCGCACGTTGGCGGTTCTACCGAAGAAGCGCAAGCCAACATCGGAGAAGATGTAAGCAGGAAATTATTTGATTATCTGGAAAACGGCGTTACTGACGGATCACTTACGGTGCCGTCGCTGGCTTTGCGTCCGCACCCGAATGCACACAGAATCTTGCATATTCACAACAACAAGCCCGGCGTGCTTAGCGCTATAAATTCAGAATTATCTAAGCACAATATCAATATCCTTGGTCAATATTTAAGTACGAACGATACAATTGGTTATGTAGTTTTGGATATTGATAAAATGCTTTCCGATAAAGCTTTTCAGCTTTTGAAGAATGTAAAAGAAACAATTAAAGTAAGAAAAGTGTATTAATTCTTCAGATTATTATCGCATAATTTTTATTTTTGAAATATGCGAATCCTTATACAACGTGTAATACAAGCCTCTGTCTCCATTAACGGCTTTACAAAAAGCGATATTGGCAGAGGCTTACTTGTTTTTGCAGGAATAGAAGACGGCGATGATGAAAGCGATATTGTATGGCTGAGCAATAAAATAATTAACCTTCGCATATTCGATGATGCAGAAGCTGTAATGAATCTTTCTGTAAAAGACATTGAGGGAGACATATTGCTCATAAGCCAGTTCACCTTGCACGCAGCTACAAAAAAAGGCAATCGGCCATCTTATATTCGTGCGGCAAAGACTGACATTTCTTTTCCATTATATGAAAAATTGATAAAGCAATTAGAAGCCGGTTTGAATAAAAAGATTGCTACCGGAGAATTTGGCGCGGATATGAAAGTTGCATTAATAAATGACGGGCCTGTTACTATCTGGATGGATTCGAAGAATAAAGAATAATTTTAAATCATTAATTTACTTGTATGACCATAGAAGAAGCGCAGCAAAAAGTAGATCATTGGATTAAGCAATATGGTGTAAGATATTTTAATGAACTTACCAATCTTGGAATACTGATGGAAGAAGTTGGAGAAATGGCGCGCATTATGGTAAGGACTTACGGAGAGCAATCATCAAAAGAAAGTGATCTTAAAAAAGATCTTTCGGATGAGATGGCTGATGTATTATGGGTTTTGATTTGTCTTGCTAATCAAACGGGAATCAATCTTACGGGAGCATTTGAAAAAAATATGAATAAGAAAACAAACCGAGATTCGGCACGCCATTTGAATAATGATAAACTTATTTGACAAATATGTTGAAGCACCTGAAATATATTTGGAAATTGATAGTGCAAACCATCGATGATTTTATGACCCTTAATGCAATGCGCATGAGTGCTGCATTGGCTTACTATACTATCTTCGGTATGGCTCCAATATTAATTATCGTAATCAGGTTGTCTTCTGTTTTTGCAAGTAAAAGACCGGCAGGATATATTTATAATCAGATTAGTCAATTGGTAGGAGATGAGGCCGCTTTGCAGATACAATCGGTTATTCAAAATGTAGCGCACCAGGGCCAAGGAATGTTTATGCAGATTATTGGCGTAATTGCATTGATAATATCAGCCACAGGAATATTTACTGAAATACAGGATTCGATCAATATTATCTGGCAGCTGCGGCCAAAACCAAAGAGCGGCTGGCTTAAACTTATTTTAAACAGATTGCTGAGTTTTTCCATTGTAATAGGACTTGGGTTTATATTACTGGTATCATTATTGGTAAATGCATTGCTTGCGGCGTTGATGAACAGGCTGAATCATATATTGCCGGAAAGCACTGTTTTTCTTTCTTATATCATTAATATTATTATTACCTTCTTAACTACGGCATTCTTATTTGCGGCAATTTTTAAAGTGCTGCCGGATGCAAAAATTAAATGGAGAGATGTTTTAACCGGGGCAATTACCACTTCAGTATTATTTATGCTGGGAAGATTTATTATTGGTTATTATTTACAAAAAACTACGACAATCAGCGCGTTTGGCGCCGCCGGTTCAGTTATTATTATACTGTTGTGGGTTTATTATTCCGCCATTATTCTTTACTTTGGCGCAACGCTTACGAGAGCAAATGCCCAATTAAAAGGGCGGGAAATTTATCCGAATGAATATGCAGTCTGGATTGAAACAATAGAAAAAAAAGTACAAGAAGTGCCTGAATAAATAAAGCTTCCCATTCATGAGAGAAGCTTTATTCCGCATTGAATATTAAAAGCAAAAATTATATAGCTATGCTGCTATCTTCCATCATTTTACGCAAATTCAATAAACCATAGCGCATTCTTCCCAAAGCAGTATTTATGCTGCAGTTTGTAAGGGTGGCAATTTCTTTAAAACTCAAATCTGCATAATGTCTTAGTATGATTACTTCACGTTGTGTGTACGGAAGTTTATCCAGCATTTCCACAACCATAGAATAAGTTTCTTTTCTGATAATATCCGTTTCGGCATTACTGTAATTATTGATGCCCATGGTATCAATAATATCCCGAATATCAGATTGGTCGCTCGCGATTAGTGGTGTACGTTTCATCTTCCTGAAATGGTCTACGCAAAGATTGTGTGCTATGCGCATGATCCATGGCAGCACTTTCCCTTCTTCATTGTATCGCCTGAAGCGTAAAGTGTCTATTACCCGAATGAACGTGTCTTGAAAAATATCTTCCGCTAAACTTTTATTTTTAACTAAAAATAAAATGGAAGTATAAACCTTGTCTTTATAACGGCCTATCAGCGTTGATAATGCGGCAGTGTCTCCGTTTTGAAATCTAATAACCAGCTGCGTATCAGTTGTTTTTACAAAATTTTCCATGTCTAAGTTTTGTTGCTTTAATAAATTAAAATGGCATGTAGCCATTAAATAAATTAATAAAAATTTAGAGTAGAAAATTCTCTATACGCATTCTGTTTTAGCAAATATAGGGAGCAGTTTTTTATTAACAAAGTATTTAAATTATTTTTTATAAAACTTTTCTAAATAATTTTTTGGAATCAACTTAAGATAAATGTCTGGTGCAAGTCGGGAATTTGTACATCTTTAAATCCTTTCTTTAAAAGTTTGCTTTGAAAATGTTGTTGTACTTCATATTCTCCATGTACAATAAATACTTGCTTTACGTTATTGGCATTCTGGCAGGCAAGAAACTGGCTGAGATCGTTGTAATCTCCATGCGCGCTCATACTTCTGATAATTCCTATATCTGCAATTACTGCATATTCGTCTCCGAAAATTCTTACCTCTTTATCGCCGCGCATCAATCGTCCGCCGATGGAATTTGGTTCGCAATAGCCTACAATTAAAATTGTGTTTTGTTTATTGCCGATGTTGTTTAAAATATGATGCTGTATGCGGCCGGCATCTGCCATGCCGCTGGCGGAAATGATAATCATAGGTCGATGGTCGTCATTCAACGCTTTACTTTCATCTACATTTTCAATAAACTTTAATCCCGGAAAATCAAACGGATCATTATCTGTTTCCAATAATTTTTTTAATCGCGGATTAAAGCCTTCCGGATGATGTTTTACAACCTGCGTAGCTTCATAACTCAGCGGACTGTCTACAAACACAGGTATATCGGGTAATTGCCGTTCATTATACAAAAGATTTAAAAAATATAATATTTCTTGTGTGCGTCCCACACTAAAAGCGGGAATAATCAGCTTGCCTTTCTTTTCAATACAAGTATGTTTTACATATTCAAGCACTTGCTCCGGCGTATTGAAAACATCGTCGTGTAAACTGTCTCCGTAAGTACTTTCTATAATAATATAATCTGCCTGCGGAAAAGTTTCGGGAGATTTTAAAATAATATCGCGATATCGCCCCACATCTCCGCTAAAAGATATTTGTTCTGTTTTGCCGTCTTCCGTTATGCGCACATGCACAGAAGCGCTTCCAATTATATGTCCCGCATCGGCGTACATTACTTCGATGTCATTATCGATTTTCGTCCATACATTATAGGGCACTTGCGTAAGCCTTGGTATAGCGTTTGCCACATCGTCCAGATTATACAGCGGATTGACAGGCGGAAGATGCTGCTTTGCTCTTTTTTTATTGATAAATTTTACATCATCCACTTGTATTTTCCCGGAATCTTCCAGTAAAATTTCCGTCAAATCTTTAGTGCCGGTTGTACAATAAATTTTGCCGGTAAATCCTTCTTTAACTAGTTTAGGAATAAGGCCTGTGTGATCAATGTGAGCATGCGAAAGCAGCATGTGCGTTACTTCGGAAGCCGTGAAACCAAGCTCTTGATTAAGCATGTCAGTTTCTCTGCCAAGTCCTTGAAATAATCCGCAATCGAGTAATATTTGTTTCCCGTTTTTTAATTTAATCAAATGTTTAGATCCTGTAACTGTGCGGGCTGCCCCATGAAAGGTAATGTTCATAAAGTTGGTTTGCAATAAAAAGAATATTTGTAAAACTACTGTTCAATTATAAAATACAACTCAAAATTTTAATTATGTATGTGTTATTTTCAATGCAGGATAGGTATTAAGATGATTTCCTGTTTTTGTGTGGTTTAATATCTCAAATGCCTTACGGTAAGTCCGTTATTAATAAGTTGTTTCAATGAATCGATTCCGATTTTTAAATGATTATCTACGTAGGATGAAGTTACTTTCGTATCGCTTGCTTCTGTCTTCACGCCTTCCGGAATCATGGGCTGGTCGCTTACCAGCAGCAATGCACCGGTAGGAATATGATTGTAAAATCCTACGGTAAAAATGGTAGCGGTTTCCATATCAACTGCGTATGCGCGAATCTTCACAAGATATTCTTTAAAAGCATCATCATGTTCCCACACGCGCCTGTTGGTAGTATATACAGTTCCGGTCCAGTAATCTACTTTATAATCCCGTATTGTTGTTGAAATAGCTTTTTGTAAAGCGAAAGCCGGCAAAGCCGGCACTTCCGCAGGGAAGTAATCATTCGATGTTCCTTCTCCGCGAATAGCGGCTATCGGTAAAATTAAGTCGCCGAGTTTATTACGTTTTTTTAATCCTCCGCATTTTCCTAAAAATAACACAGCTTTGGGTTCTATTGCGGACAGTAAATCCATAACCGTTGCAGCGCCGGGGCTTCCCATGCCAAAATTAATTATTGTAATATCGTTGGCAGTAGCACATTGAAAAGGCCGGTCGATACCTACAACTTTTGTATCGTTCCATTCAGCAAACTTGTACACATAATTAGAAAAATTAGTAAGTAAAATATATTTTCCAAAATTTTTAAGTTTTTCGCCGGTATATCTCGGGAGCCAGTTATCAACAATCTCTTTTTTTGTTTTCATATGTGTTTTTATCTGCTAATTTAATTTAAATTTTTTGCTTTGAAAAAGCAAGAGCTTTTCTTTTGAAAAATATTTAAAATTAATTCATTTATTATATGTCTAAATAACAAAACCGGGTACGATTTTGGAAATGCAAAAGGTATGAGAACATTTGTTTTATTGAATAATTAAACATGGGAAATAATTTATCTTTATAAATAATTGCATGATTACATTTACTGACAAAGGAATTTACTGCAAGCAAGGTAATTTCTATATCGACCCTTGGAAACCTGTAGAAAAAGCGCTTATTACACATGCGCACAGCGATCATGCGCGTTATGGAAGCAAGCAATATTTGTGTCATAAATTTACTGTTCCCGTTTTGCGATTGCGATTAGGAGAGATAGATGTGCAAGCAATTGAATACGGAGAAAAGCTATACATTAATAATGTGCAGGTAAGTTTTCATCCCGCAGGCCACATTATAGGATCGGCGCAGATACGACTGGAATATAAAGGAGAGGTTTGGGTAATATCCGGCGATTATAAATTATCAAACGATCTTTTGAGCACGCCTTATGAATGTATAAAGTGCCATCATTTTATTACGGAGTCAACTTTCGGGTTGCCGATTTATCAATTTCAAAATCCTCAGTTTATTTATAACGACATCAATCATTGGTGGCGCACAAATGCATCTGAAGGCTATAATACGATTGTGCTTGGATATGCGTTGGGAAAGTCGCAGACAATATTGCATTCGTTGGATAAAAGCGTCGGTAATATTTATTTGCATGGTGCAGTTGCCAATATAAATGATTCTTTGGGTAGGGTAGGATTTCATTTTCCCGGAAAGCGCGTAAGCGAAGAAAATAATAAATTGAAAATCGAGAGAGCATTCATTTCTGCGCCACCTTCTGCATTAAATACAACCTGGCTTAAAAAATTTCAACCTTATCGTATTGCAATGTGCAGCGGCTGGATGGCGCTTCGTGGCGCAAGGCGAAGATATGGTGTTGACAAAGGATTTGTTTTATCGGATCATTGCGATTGGCAACAATTAAATGATGCAGTGGCAGGTACCGGTGCAGAAGATATTTATGTAACGCATGGTTACGAAACTCCTTTTGTAAAATGGCTGAAAGAAAAATTTGGGCTACGCGCGCACGAGGTAAAAACATTTTATTCCAATGAAGAAAGTGGAGAGGATTTGTAATGAAACTATTTACTAATTTATTCAACGAAATAGATAGTTCTACTAAAACAAATATAAAAGTAGAAGCGCTTGTTCATTATTTTCAACTGGTTTCCGAAGAAGATATTTTGTATGCTATTGCATTGCTTATCGGTAATCGTCCGCGAAGGCCGGTAAAAACAAGCCAGCTGAAATTATGGGCTGCCGAAATGTCCCATATTCCTTCTTGGTTGTTTGACGATTGCTATTACATAGCAGGAGATCTCGCAGAAACAATAACCTTATTATTGAAAGAACATCCGTCTTCGCATAATGAATCTTTACATGATGTAATCAAAGCGCTTCAACAAACGGCTTTATTAAGCGATGAGGAAAAAAAGAACGTAATTACAAATTACTGGCAGCGTTTTACCGGCAACGAACTTTTTGTATTTAACAAACTTATCACCGGCAATTTTAGGATGGGTGTTTCAAAACAATTAGTGGTAAAGGCTTTGGCAAAATTTCTGCAATCTGATGAGACTAAAATCGCTCATCAGTTAATGGGTAAATGGAATCCAGCAGAAGAAACATTGGCAACTTTATTCAGCGATGATATTACAGCGGATAAGCATTATCAGCCTTATCCGTTTTATCTGGCTTACCCGTTGGAAGATGATATTCATACATTGGGAGATATAAATGACTGGATCCTAGAAGCCAAGCTGGACGGCATTCGCGGGCAAATTATTTATCGCGCTAATGAATTATATGTATGGAGTAGGGGAGAAGATTTGCTGACGGATAAATTTCCTGAGTTTGAAAAATTGAAAAATTCTTTGCCGGCAGGAACAGTTATTGATGGAGAAATAATACCATTCAAAGACAATCGTTTTCTCAGCTTCAACGAATTGCAAACTCGTATCGGCAGAAAAAATATCACAACTAAGATATTGACGGAAGTTCCTGTAGTAATGGTTTGCTTTGATTTGCTGGAATGGAACGGTGAAGATATAAGGCATCAGCCGCTTTCTTACAGAAGAGAATTATTGGAAAACGTTGTAAAAAATTTTAATGAAAATAAAATTCTTATTTTATCTCAATCCTTGCACTTTGATAAGTGGAATGAAGCGGCAAATTATCGTATAAATGCCAGGCAGTACGGAACAGAAGGCTTAATGCTGAAACAAAAAAACAGTCCTTACGAAACGGGCAGAAAAAGGGGCAACTGGTGGAAATGGAAAACCGGCCCAATGACCATAGACGGAGTATTGTTATACGCGCAAAGCGGTCATGGAAGACGTGCCAATTTATTTACAGATTATACTTTTGCCGTTTGGGACGAGCAAAAAAAATTATTGCCTTTTACAAAAGCTTATTCAGGATTAACCGATAAAGAAATTATAGAAATGGATAATTGGATCAAGCGGAATACAATTGAAAAGTTTGGTCCGGTGAGAAGCGTAAAGCCATATCATGTATTTGAAATTGCCTTTGAAGGAATTGCAGAAAGTACGCGGCACAAATCCGGCGTAGCGTTGCGTTTCCCGCGCATTTTGCGCTGGCGAAAGGATAAACATGCCGAGGAAGCAAATACTGTTGAAGAACTAAGAAGCCTTTTGAAAAACAATAATCATGAATGACTTTGCCAATACATGGTTTTTTAATAATGAATGGAAGCCTTATGCTTTTCAGGAACAAACATGGAAAGCCATTGCACAGCAAAAGTCCGGTTTGTTGAATGCGCCTACAGGATTTGGGAAAACTTATGCAATATGGTTTGGAATTCTCCAGCAGTATTATCAAAAAAAAGAAAAAAAATCTAAAAAATTACATGCACTATGGATTAGCCCGTTAAGAGCATTATCCAAAGAAATACAACGTGCCACACAGCAGGTGAGTGATCATCTTGATTTGGATTATCGTGTAGAATTAAGAACCGGAGATACATCCGCAAGCGTGCGGCAAAAGCAAAAAACCAATACGCCGCACGCGTTAATCACTACGCCGGAAAGCGTGCAATTGTTATTATCATCAAAAGGTTATTCTGATTTTTTTAGCGGGCTTGAATTTGTTGTAGTAGATGAATGGCACGAACTGCTGGGAAGCAAGCGCGGTACTTTAGTAGAGCTGGCTTTGAGCCGTTTGAAAAATATTAATCCAAATTTAAAGATATGGGGAATTTCCGCCACGATAGGGAATCTTGATGAAGCAATGCATATTCTTCTCGGAAGTAATAAAGGCGTATTAATTAAAGCAGCTTTAAAGAAGAAAATACACATCGAAACATTGTTGCCAAACACATTAGAAAAATACCCGCAGGCAGGCCATTTAGGCGTAAAGATGATTGATAAAGTTTTTCCTGTTATTGATCAGCATCATTCTACTTTATTGTTTACCAATACGCGCTCACAAGCTGAAATCTGGTATCATCAGTTGTTGGAAAAATTTCCGGAGCTTGCCGGGCAAATAGCTTTGCATCATGGCTCGTTGAGTGAAGAAACAAGATTGTGGGTAGAAGAAGCGTTGCATGCAGGCCGGTTAAAAGCGGTGGTATGTACAAGCAGTCTTGATTTGGGTGTTGATTTTCGTCCGGTAGATTGCGTGGTACAAATCGGATCACCCAAAGGCGTTGCACGTTTTATGCAACGTGCCGGCAGGAGTGGTCATCAGCCGGATGCGATAAGTAAAATATATTTTTTGCCAACGCATTCATTGGAAATAATGGAAGGTGCGGCATTGCACTATGCCGTATCTCACAGCATGTATGAACAACGCCAGCCCTATATTCGATGCTTTGATATTTTGGTGCAATATATGGTTACGCTTGCAGTCTCAGAAGGTTTCCGCGCAGAAGAATTATTCAACGAAATAATAGCCACACATTGTTTTGGCAGTATCACGAAAGAAGAATTTAATGATTGCCTTTTAATGATAACACAAGGCGGAAGAAGCCTCGAAGCGTACGATGAATTCCATAAAGTAATTGTGGAAGACGGATTATATAAAGTAACAGATAAGTATATTGCTATGCGGCACAGGCTAAGTATGGGTGCAATTGTTTCGGATGCTATGATGCAGGTGCGATATATGAAAGGTAGTTATTTGGGAAGCATAGAAGAAAGTTTTATTTCAAAATTAAAACAAGGTGATGCTTTTTGGTTCGGCGGAAAATTATTGGAATTGGTGAAAACAAATGCCATGCAAGCCATCGTAAAATCTTCCAAACAAAAGAAAGGAATTGTGCCTTCGTGGATGGGCGGTAGATTCGCTATTAGTACAGATTTTGCAACTGCATTAAGACATACATTTCAGATGATTCATTCAAGAAGTAAAGATAAAATAAGAGAATTAAATTTTTTGCAACCGTTATTTTCTTTGCAGGAACAGGTTTCCGCCATCCCGAAGGAAAATGAATTATTAGTGGAATATATAAAAACAAAATTCGGCCATCATTTATTCGTGTTTCCTTTTGATGGGAAACTGATACATGAAGGCATGGCGGCGCTTACGGCATTTCGTTTGAGCAAAATAAAAAAAGCTTCTTTCAGCATCGCGAGTAACGAATATGGTTTCGAGCTTTTATCTGAAACCGAATATGATATTGATGCAGCAATTCAGAATGGATTATTTTCAGATATTCAGCTTTTTGAAGACATTGAAAAGGGTATCAATATATCGGAAATGGCAAGAAGAAAATTCAGGGATATTGCGGGCATAGCCGGTCTTGTATTCCAAGGTTATCCGGGCAAACCTGTAAAAACAAACCATTTACAAGCTAATTCCGGATTGTTTTTTAAAGTGTTTGAAGAGTATGAACCGGATAATCTTTTATTGAGAGAAGCTTATGATGAAGTATTTACTTTTCAATTAGATTATGCGAGGATGCGGCAAGTATATCAAAGAGTATCACAGCATAAAATTATTTTACGTTTTCCGGAACGGCTTACGCCTTTTTCATTTCCTGTTTTTGCAGAGTCTTTCAGGGAAAGATACAGCAATGAAGATTGGGAAAGCAGGCTGGAAAAATTAAAACAACAGCTTTTATAAAGACTTACACTGTTCATGAAAATTGAATTGAATAACATTGAATTAATATTGCTTTCGCAAAAAGCATTATATCTTCCTGAGTATCACATTTTGTGCATTGCCGACTGGCATTTAGGCAAAGCTGCTCACTTACGAAAATCAGGTATTCCTCTTCCGCAACATAAACCTGATCCGGGATTTGCTATAATTGAAGAATTGTGCGATCAATTTTCAATCACTAAAATATTATTTCTTGGAGATTTGTTTCATAGCATAAAAAATAATGAATGGGAATCCTTTCGCTCATTTATATCACAACTTCCTGCTATTGAATTTATTTTGGTCAAAGGAAATCACGATATCATCCCCGATAAATTTTTTAATGAATCAGGTATTAAGACAACAGGAGAATTAATACTCGATGATAAACTCTGCTTCACGCATCATCCGCTATTTGAAAGAACAAAAGATGGCTTCTTGAATATCGCGGGCCACATTCATCCGGGATGTTTAATAGAACAAAAAGCAAAACAGATTGTACGATTGCCTTGTTTTTATTACAGAGATAAAACGCTTGTACTTCCATCTTTCGGATCGCTGACCGGCTTGCAAATGCTGCCGCAAAAAATGAATGCCATATTTTATTGCATCGCAGGGAATCATGTTTTTAAATTGGCTGATGCCGTATAATAAACACCAATGCCTTCACTTAATTTTTTTTAAATGAAGGCATTGATACACAATTAAACAAAATTCTCAAATTACCGGATCAGATTTTTATATTTCAAATCGTTTACTATAGTCTTTGCGAAATCATTACCCAATTTTTCCGGGCTGCTTGGATCAACAGTTTCCGATTGCGCAGAGTATAATAATTTTCCGTGGTTTTCTACATCGTAAAGATTTGTTTCGAAATAGTAACTCGTGGTTCTTTCATAATATCCGCCGCCGCCCCACATATATGGTCCGTAAAAATTATAATAACCCCAGAAAGGATATGCGCCCCAATAACCCGGAACAAACTGACGGCTCGAATTTTTATCTATCAGTGTAATTGTTATAATGCCATCGATATCGTTGCCTTTTAATGAACGAATGGCTTCTTTCTCAGACATATTCCGGAAAGCCATTGGGCCGTATAAATCTGTAGAAGTAACAGCGCTTACGCCAATTGTTTTTAAATCGTTTGCCAGAAAAGTTTCCATATTTACTTTTGCAGCGCGGTTCCTGTTTGACAATAATCCAAGTACCAATACTTTATTGAAGTGTTTTCCTTCATTCTGCGCCTGTGGCGACACCCAGCTGGTTGTTAATTTAGATGAACTGCAACCGGCCAAAACTGCAATAAGAAAAGGTAGACATAACAGCAATATTTTTTTCATAAATCTTGTTTTAATTTGTGATTCAATGTTTTGTTTTGGATGAAGAATATCTAAAATTAGTATTATTTAGTTATTGGACAAATGAGAAATCGATTTGGATTAATGGCAAAAAATGTTTAACGTTTCTTTGATTAAACTTTCGTGAATTGGCGGTGCAGTTCAAGTACTTGCGGTATTACCATAGATTTGTCATCATTGTAAATCACATAATCACAAAGATTCATTTTCTGGTCTTCATCCATTTGTTTCCCAATTCGCATCAATACCTCGTCTCTTGATATGTGGTTTCGTGCTATCACTCGGTTAATTCTTATTTCCAGCGGAGCGTATATGCCAATGATAGCATCGAGATTGTTGGTGGTTTTAGCTTCGAATAAAAGCGCAGCTTCTTTTATCGCATAAGGGGCCTTTTGTTTTTTCATCCAATCGTTTGAAGCCTTTATAGTTGCCGGATGAATAATGGAATTGAGTAAATTCAGTTTTTGAGAATTTTTGAAAACTATATCGGCCAAATATTTTTTATTCAATTCTCCGTTTGCAAATACTTCTTTTCCAAAATTTCTAATAAGAGAGGTTTGCACTTTTTTGTCGCGGGTAACGATTTCTTTTGCAGTTGTGTCTGCGTTGAAAACCGGTATGCCAAGTGTATGAAATATGTGGGCAACAGTTGTTTTGCCACTTCCTATTCCGCCGGTAATTCCTATTTTCAGCATGATGAAAAATTTGCTTAAATAAAGAAAGCCAAAACTTAAACGATGTAAATTTCGGCTTTGCTACAAATTTTCCGGTAAATAAATAATTTTTTTATTTTACCTCACTTATTCCGTTTTGTTTTTGAAGTGCTGCAGTCCATTCCTGGCTAATGGCAGATTTTTCCATTTTTACATAAAAACCAGGGCTTGTTTCTACCACAATAGTTGTACCGTCTTCATTTACTTTATTGATAACGCCGTGTATGCCGGCAATGGTAACAATCTTATCGCCTTTTTGTAAGTTGTTGATAAAATTTTTCTGCTCTTTAGCTTTTTTCTGTTGAGGGCGAATCATGAAAAAATAGAAAACCACGATGATTGCTAAGGGCAAAATCATCATTGAAAAGCTGCCGCCACCTGCTTGTCCTTGAGGCGCCATTAAGAAAATCGAATTTGTTGTAGTCATTAAGATTTGTTTTATTAATAAAAAATTTTAAAAAATTATTTTACTACTTTGCCTGTAAATGCCAGAACGAAATTAGCGTCATTCTTTGTATTGGATGTAACGATAATGCTTTTACGAACCGAACCGGGAACACCGTGATGGCTGTCATAAATAGCTTTTACGTAACCTTGATTACCGGGCATTACTGCACTTTTGGTATAGTCGGCAATTGTACATCCGCATGTAGGTTGTACGCTTAAAAGATAGAGCGGCTTGTCGCCGATGTTTTTAAAAGTGTATTCAATATTTACTTTGTCGCCATATTTGGCAGTTCCGAAATTTTTCATGGAATCGAGCCATTGAATGCGTGTGAAATTTGATGTGTCTTTTTCAACGTGTTCGTGTTCTTGCCGCAAATGCCGGTCGGGCGTGTTGTTTTTACAAGCATTTAAAGCTGTGCCCAGTATCATGAAAATGACCAGTAAATATTTCATCTGTTTATTTTTTTCTGAAATCTTTTTTCTGAATCTTATCCTGCGAAAGTAATTCTTTATGAATAGAATCTAAAATGCCGTTTACAAACTGGCCGCTTTGTTTAGTGCTGTAATCTTTTGCAATATCGATGTACTCATTGATCGTAACTTTTGTAGGAATCGTTTCAAAATAGAGCAATTCGCAAATTCCCATTTTCAGCAAAATCATATCTATCTGCGCAATTCTTTCCGCGTCCCAATTTTTGAGTTTTGGTTTTATCAGGCTCATTAAAAAATCTTCTTTTTCAATGGAAGTTCTTAACAGTTCTTTGGCATACTGCCATTTATCGGAAGAAATAGATTCGGAGAAATCAATGGATTGCGGTTTTTGTAAGTATTGCAAAATCATTATTTCTGTAATATCACAATCATCGTCCCAATTAGGGAAATACTCTTCAATTATTTGTAAAAAATCCTCGTCGGATTCCAATAAATCCGTAAATATAAAATGCAATATTTCCGATTCGGATTTCCTGTCACGGCTTTGTTCAGCAATATATTTGATATATTCCTGTGTGTCGATTAATTGAAGGAATTTTTTTCTGATGAAGTCTTTATTGATATATTCATTGATTTTTTCATCTGCAGCCACTTGCTTAAAGCCTTCATTTTCTTTAATTTTCCATACAATTTCATTTCCGGCGATTTTAATGTTGAAATTCAAATCGTCTGTTGTACGGATGTTTTTTGAAGCGCGTTGCTGCGCATACGCTTCGGCATAGCCCGCAATTTCTGTAATATTCAATAAAAGAAATGCTGTAAGAGAACGTGTCTGGTCAATTTGTTTACGGAGCCTTTTTTCAAGTTGAGAAAAATCGGGCTGCCCGTTTTCCGAATTGTTTGCTTCAATGGCATAAAGCAATTGCATTACTTTAATCCGGATATTTCTTCTGCTAATCATATATTTGTATAAGAACTTTTTTCGCTGCGCAAAAGTAAGGAATAAAAATTAGCTGACTGTAATATTTTACATTAAAGGAGCATTCTCTAAATTATCAATCCAAAAAATCTTTAAGATGATATTGTAATAAATCGATAATGTGAAATCGTTTGCAGAAATTTGATTGATATAAACAATTCTAAAATTTTATTTTATAAATTGCTTCCCTAATAAATTATTGATAATGACTAAAATCCGCCTTTCTTTCTGCTCACTTTTCTTATTGTTAAATATCTGTTCAATAGCACAATCTGCTTTTCAGCCAAATAAATCCATTTACCACAAAGATTGGATAGATTTAAACAAAAACGGGAAGAAAGATATTTACGAAGATCCTTCACAACCTATAGATGCACGCGTAAAAAATTTATTATCCCAAATGACTGTTGATGAAAAAACTTGTCAATTAGCAACATTGTATGGATGGAAGCGTGTTTTGAAAGATTCGTTGCCCACACAGGCATGGAAAGATTCGATTTGGAAAGACGGTATTGCAAATATCGATGAAGAATTCAATGGTTTCGAAGAATGGGGACGTCGCGATAAATCAACTTTAGCTACAAATATTGTTCATCATATCTGGGGAATGAATGAAGTACAACGATTCTTCATCGAACAGACAAGACTCGGCGTGCCGGCAGATTTTACCAATGAAGGTATTCGCGGCGTAGAAGCATACATCGCAACTTCTTTTCCTACAGAAATGAATATGGGAATGACTTGGGATAAAGAACTTGTATACAAAGAAGGGCAAATAGAAGGGGCGGAAGCAAAGGCATTGGGTTATTCAAATGTGTACGCGCCGATTATGGACGTAGCACGCGATCAGCGTTGGGGAAGGCTCGAAGAATCTTTCGGAGAAGCGCCTTATTTAGTTGCGCAACTCGGCTATCAAATGTGTATTGGAATGCAGGAGCAAGGAATTGCCTCTACATTAAAACACTTTGCCGTTTACAGCGCCAATTATGCCGCTCGTGAAGGTTTAGCAAGAACGGATCCGCAAATTCCAGAAAGAGAAATGCGCGATATAGAATTATATCCGTTTGAATATGTAATTGAAAAAGCACACCCTAAAGGTGTAATGAGCTCTTATAACGATTATGATGGTGTTCCTATTTCAGGAAGTAAATATTGGTTAACGGATGTATTGCGTAACAAATTTGGATTTAAAGGCTATGTTGTAAGTGATAGTGATGCATTGGAATATTTGTACAACAAACATCATGTAGCAGCAGATTTTAAAGATGCAGTATATCAGGCATTAACAGCAGGTATGAATGTGCGCACCACATTTGTGCCGCCAAATGATATGATTATAGCGGCACGCGAATTGGTCAAAGAAAATAAGTTGCCCGTTTCTGTTTTGGACAGTCGAGTGGCAGATGTGTTGCGCGTAAAATTTGAAGTAGGCCTATTTGATCATCCTTATGTAGAAGATGTCAAACATAGTGAAAATATAGTGAATAGTGCCGAACATGAAGCTGTTTCCCTGCGCGCTTCAAGAGAAAGTATTGTATTGCTGAAGAATGCAGATAATATTCTCCCGTTTAATAAAAGCATTAATAAGGTTGCTGTTATAGGTCCGAACGCTACAAATGACAGCTATGCGCATACGCATTACGGGCCGAGTGGTACAAAAAGCGTAAATGTATTAGAAGGAATAGAAAATAAATTGGGAAAAGATAAAGTGCTGTACGCAAAAGGTTGTGAATTGGTTGATAAACATTGGCCTGAGAGCGAAATTTTACCTGTGCCGCCGAATGCTACTGAGCAAGCGCAGATAGATTCCGCGGTAGCAGTTGCCAAACAGGCAGATGTTTCAATTGTAGTTTTAGGTGGTAATACCAAAACTGCCGGAGAAAGCAAAAGCCGTACTAATCTTGATTTGCCGGGGTATCAGTCAAATTTAATTCAAGCGATACAGGCAATAGGAAAACCTGTTGTTGTTGTATTGCTTGGCAGCCAGCCAATGACAATAAATTGGATTGATAAATATATTCCAGGAATTATCTATGCAGGTTATCCGGGTTCAAATGGAGGTACAGCCATCGCAGATGTATTATTTGGCGATTACAACCCCGGCGGAAAATTATCTATGACGTTTCCCAAATCTGTCGGGCAATTGCCATTACATTTTCCTGCCAAGCCAAATTCCCAGTCAGATGCAGGCGAAACGGCGAGAATTAAAGGCTTGTTGTATCCATTTGGTTTCGGACTAAGTTATACAACGTTTAAGTATTCAAATTTGATCGTTCCTAAAACTGTTCCTCTAAATAACGATGTAAAAATTTCGGTAGATGTTACCAATACAGGAAAAGTGGCAGGAGATAATGTGGTTCAATTATACACAAGAGATTCAGTTAGTTCTGTAACTACATTTGAGAAAAATTTGGCAGGTTTTGAACGCGTACACTTAAATCCGGGCGAAACAAAAACTGTGAATTTTACCATTGCGAACAATGATTTAAAATTATGGAACAGAGAAATGCAACATGTGGTAGAACCCGGAGATTTTATTGCAATGATAGGAAATTCGTCTGCTGATATTCAAATTAAATCTGTATTTACGATGGTGGAATAATCTCCCTTTGTTGAAAAAATATTTTTAAAAACAGATATTTCATTGTACTTTTGCGCTCGAATAATAAAAGAAGTAAATTTAAAAGAGGTCAAAAAGAAGAAGATGTCTTATTTAACAAAAGAAAAAACAGCGAATATTTTCGCAAAGTACGGTGGAAATGCCGCTAATACAGGATCAATCGAAGGTCAGGTTGGCTTACTTACAGAGCGTATTCTTGGCATTTCTGAGCATTTAAAATCCAACAAGAAAGATTTCAGTTCTCAACGCGGATTGATGAAAATGGTAGGCCAACGTAAGCGCTTACTTGCTTATTTACAAAAGCACAATCTTCAAGGCTACCGCGCACTAATTGAGCAACTCGGTCTTAGAAAATAAATTATTATGCACCTTATATTTATTCCCAACATACAGATACATGATGTTGGGAATAGTTTTTTTGTATAAGGTTGTATTTTTATTCACGGAAAATGGTTTGGCTTCGCTTTCATATCTCCACTTATTTTAACTGAAGCGCCGTTTTTCATACAAAAAATTATTTATGTTATCACAACCATTAAGTGTTTCTTTTGATTTGGGTGGCGGTCGCGAAGTGTTTATCGAAACGGGCAAGCTTGCTCGTCAGGCAGATGGCGCGGTTACTATTCGTCAGGGAAATAATATTTTGCTTGCAACTGTTGTTGCCAATAAAGAGCCGAAAGAAGGGCAATCATTTTTTCCTTTAAGTGTAGATTATCAGGAAAAATTTGCATCTGCAGGTCGTATTCCGGGTTCATTTTTCAAACGTGAAGCACGCTTGAATGACTATGAAATATTGACGAGCCGTTTAGTGGATCGTGCTTTGCGCCCATTATTTCCTGAAGATTATTTATGCGATGTACAGGTATTAATTACACTCATTTCCAGCGATGCTGAAATTCTGCCCGATGCGTTGGCTTGTCTTGCTGCATCTGCGGCTTTAGCTGTTTCGGATATTCCTATTAAAGAAATTATTTCCGAAGTTCGTGTGGCACGTGTGGCCGGTAATTTTATAGTAAATCCATCACGAAGCGAATTGGAAAAAGCAGATATGGATTTCATCATCGCGGCAACGGAAAAAAATCTGATGATGGTAGAAGGCGAAAGTAAAGAGTGCAGTGAAGAAGATTTGGTAAAAGCTTTGGGTGTTGCACATGATGCGATTCGCATACAAATAAAAGCACAAGAGCAATTGCGTGCGCTGAAAGGCATTACACAAAATAGAGATTATCTGAAACCTGCAACTAATGACGAAATCAAAGAGAAAGTTGCGGCGTTTTCAAAAGATAAAATTTACGAAATTTCAAAAGGGCAAACAACCAAACATGAACGTGGCGATGCGTATAAAGCATTGAAAGATGCTTTGATAGAAAGCTTTGGAGAAGATGCCGGTGATGAAACGAAAAAATTGGCAAAAAAATATTTTGATGACTTACAATGGGAAGTAGTCCGCAATATGATTCTGGATGATCGTATTCGGTTAGATGGAAGAAAATTGGATCAGATTCGGCCGTTGTCAATGGAAACAGATGTATTGCCTACACCGCATGGCTCATCATTGTTCACACGCGGAGAAACACAATCTTTAACTACAGTTACATTTGGAACTCCTTTAGATGAATTATTGATTGAAAGTGCAGCAAAATCTTACGATTCTAAATTTTTCCTGCATTATAATTTTCCGCCATTCAGCACCGGCGAAGTAAAAATGATGCGCGGTCAAAGCCGTCGTGAAGTTGGACATGGAAACTTGGCTATGCGCAGTTTAAAACAAATGATTCCTACAGGAGATTATGCATATACTGTTCGCGTAGTAAGTGATATTTTGGAGTCAAACGGCTCATCGTCTATGGCAACTGTTTGTGCAGGATCATTAGCATTAATGGACGCAGGCGTTCCTATTCCAAAGCACGTAAGTGGTATTGCGATGGGATTGATTACACGAGAAGATGGCAAGTATGCAATTCTTTCAGACATTTTGGGAGATGAAGATCATTTGGGCGATATGGACTTTAAAGTAACAGGTACGCGCGATGGAATTTGCGGTGTGCAAATGGACATCAAAGTAGATGGCTTGAGCATGGATATTATGCGCGAAGCTTTGAACCAGGCAAAAGCAGGCCGCTTGCATATTCTGAATGCGATGTACGATGCAATTGCCGAAGCTCGCCCGGATGTAAAACCACACGCACCACGCATGGTAAAACTGATTATTGATAAAGAATTTATCGGCGCAGTAATCGGGCCCGGCGGAAAAGTAATTCAGGAATTACAGAAAGAAACCGGAACCACTATCAACATTGAAGAAGTGGCAGATAAAGGCGAAGTGAGTATTTTCTCCAATAATAAAGAAGGTGTACAAAAAGCTGTTGATACTATTCGCAGTATCGTGGCTATTCCTGAAGTTGGCGATGTGTATGAAGGTACTGTGAAAGGTATAAAAGAATTTGGCGCATTTGTAGAATTCTTACCCAAGAAAGAAGGTTTGTTGCACATCTCTGAAATAAGTTGGAAACGCCTTGAATCTATGGATGGTATTTTTAAAGAAGGCGATAAAGTAAAAGTGAAACTGGTAGGCATTGATCAAAAAACAGGTAAATACAAACTAAGTCGAAAAGCTTTGATGCCACGACCTGAAAGGCAAGATGCAAATGGAGCACAAAACAATACTTCAGTGTCGTAAATAGTAAAACAGATATTTATTTTTATCATTGAAAGCAGCCTATTTTATATTGTAGGCTGCTTTCATTTTTGGAAGAGGCGTTTATCAAATTCAAACTTTTCTGTTTTTGTAATTTTTATATAACGAAAATCAGGGTGATTTGGATTTATTAAATAATTAAAATCTCCGGGAACTACAACGGACGGAACTTTCAAGATAAGATAATTATTTGCTTGTAAAAAGCTATCGCCTATTTCTTGCGTAGAATATCCATAAGGAATGTCTTTCCAATCAGCAGGAAGTGTATTTGGTTTTATTTCTTCAATGGCTATATCATCCGGAATGTAAATAGTAACCAAGTAATAATCATTGGGAATAATTCCAAGCGGTATATGCACCGCAATTTCCGTAGTACATAATGCTCTTGATTCACTTGTATAAATTACGGGAAAGCCCTTTTTATTCCACCGGCCGCCGGCAAGTTCTGCTCCTTTACCGGATAGATCATTTTTGTATTTTCCCTTACATAATCTGTAAACTGTCATTAGGCTAAAACTCCTTGTTCTATACGAGTCAGTTCATCTTTGATAAGCCTTATTCCAAACGTATTATCTAAAAATTCTTTTGGTGCAATGCTGCCGAGTGCTATATTGGTAGTTTGAAGCCACGTATTGAAGTTTTCCTGATTGCCGAATACTTCTATGCCGTAATTAAAAAGCATGCTAAGCTCTAAAATTTTTTCTGAGTAGATGGGATCAAAAGTTTTATTTTCTTTTTTGTAACGCTGCATTGTACGTTCGGAAAGATGGAGAAAATCAGACCATTCATGTATATCAAAAGCGCTTTTGTCAACGATTGTTTTAAATGTTGGAAATTTGATTCCTCTTTTTATAGAGTTGATTAGTGAGAATACATTATTGCTATCTGCAATAGTGTAAGCTATGGCAGGTTCATTTATTTGGTCGTCTTTGTCAGATTGTTTGTAGCTTTTCATTTCTCAATTTTACACAAATTTAGACAAATTTCTTTTATTTTTTGACATTTGTCGTTATTTTTTTATTTCTTTTGACCAGCTGTCTTTAAGGTCGACGGTTCTGTTGAAAATGATGTGCTCAGTATCAGAATCTTTATCTTTGATAAAATATCCTTTGCGTAAAAACTGATAGGAAGCATACTCAGGATCTTTTAATAATTGCGGCTCTGCCAAAGCATTATTAATTACTTGCAAGGAATTGGGATTTAAAAAATCCGTATATTCTCCTTCAATATTATCCATATCTGCATTTGTAAATAACCTGTCATATAATCGAAGTTGAATAGGCTTAGCGTATTTTGAACTTACCCAGTGAAGCGTACCTTTAGCTTTAATTCCCGAATTATCATTCCCGCTTTTTGTTTCTGGTAAATAAGAGCAATGTAATTCAATGATTTCTCCATTATCATTTTTTACTACTTCGTCGCATCGAATGATATACGCATATTTTAGCCGTACTAATTGTCCCGGAGCAAGCCGGAAAAACTTCTTGGGTGGATCTTCCAAAAAGTCCTCTCTTTCAATAAAAATTTCTTTTGTAAATATGATTTGGCGACTGCCGGAAATTTTATCTTCCGGGTTATTTTCACCTTCAAGTAATTCTTCTGCATTTTCCGGAAAATTGGTAATAACAATTTTCAAAGGATTAAAAACAACCATTCTTCTAAAAGCCGTTTTATTCAAATCCTCTCTTACAAAAAATTCGAGTAAGCTTAAATCAATCATATTGTCGCGTTTTGCAACACCAATGCGATCGCAGAAATCACGAATGGCTTTAGGAGTATAACCGCGCCGCCGCATGGCTGATATGGTAGGCATGCGCGGATCGTCCCAGCCGCTGACAATTTTTTCATTTACCAGTTTCAAAAGTTTACGTTTACTTACAACAGTATATGTCATATTTAAACGTGCGAACTCATATTGATGAGATGGGAATATTTCCAATTTCTCAATCAACCAGTCGTACAACGTCCTATGTGGCACAAATTCCAAAGTACAGATAGAATGCGTAATATTTTCTATGCTGTCGCTTTGTCCGTGCGCAAAATCATACATTGGATAAATGCACCATTTATCTCCCGTACGATGATGATGAGCATGTTTGATACGGTACAAAAGCGGATCGCGCAGTAGCATATTTGGAGAGGCTAAATCAATTTTTGCACGCAATACTTTTTCGCCGTCAGCATATTTACCTGCACGCATTTCTTCAAATAATCGCAAATTTTCTTCAATGCTTCTTTCTCTGAATTGATTTGGAACTCCGGGTTGAACAGGGGTGCCTTTTTGTAAGGCAATTTCTTCACTTGTACTATCATCAACATAAGCCAAACCTTTTCGGATTAATTGAATGGCGAATTGATAAAGCTGCTCAAAATAATCGGATGCATAAAATTCGTTTGCCCATTCAAAACCGAGCCATTTAATATCTTCCTTAATGCTATCTACATATTCTGTATCTTCTGTTATAGGATTGGTATCGTCAAAACGGAGATTTGTTTTACCGCCATATTTAATTGCCAGTCCAAAATTGAGGCATATACTTTTGGCATGGCCTACATGCAGATAACCGTTGGGTTCGGGTGGGAAACGCGTTAATATTGTTTTATATTTCCCTTCTTTTAAATCGTTCTCAACAATTTCTTCAATGAAATTCAATGATTTTTCTTCACTCATAAATATATAAATTCTTCTGCCTTTTTGTGAAGATACAAAAAACGGCTGTACAATAAATACAACAATAAATACCGGCGAATATTTATTTCAATTCCCAGACTAATGCGCTTGCGCCAAGAATAGCCGCATCCGATTCTTTTAATTCACTAGGTATTATTTGTACTTTATTTTGAAAAATAGGAAGCAGGTTTTCTTCCATCGTTTTTTTTGCAGGTTGAAAAATAAGGCTGCCTGCTTTACATAAGCCGCCAAATAAGATGATCGCTTCCGGAGAAGA
The DNA here is from genome assembly GCA_028283605.1 of Arachidicoccus sp. GTDB lineage: Bacteria > Bacteroidota > Bacteroidia > Chitinophagales > Chitinophagaceae > Arachidicoccus. The sequence continues at coordinate 65,978 of JAPWKH010000014.1, forward strand.
AAACATTACGAAGTTGGCCAAAGCACGTCCTAATATTTCTCCGGTAAATGCATATGTTTCTTTCGCAAGTTCATCTCCTTGTATAGCACAATCATAAATTAACCGGCTGTCGATTTCATCTTCGTCATAATTGCGCAGTATACTAGGCTTGTCTTTATATTTATTGAGTAATTCAATTGCAGTAAGCGTTACGCCGGTAGCCGAAGTGTAGGTTTCCAAAGAGCCATGAGCTCCGGTAGACCAGTGTTTCCTTCCTCCGGGAATAATAATTGTGTGTCCTAGCTCTCCTGCAAAGCCATCGTGGCCATATACCAATTCTCCATTAATTACGATCCCGCTTCCAACTCCGGTCCCAAGCGTTATCATGATAAAATCTTTCATGCCTTTTGCTGCGCCGTAAGTCATTTCGCCTACTGCCGCGGCATTTGCATCGTTGGTAAGCGCTGCGGGCAAACCGAATTTTTCCTGAATTAAATCGGCCAAAGGTATTTCTCCTTTCCATGGGAGATTAGGCGCATATTCTATTTTACCTGTATAATAATTCCCGTTTGGCGCGCCGATGCCAATGCCTTTTATTAATTTATCGATACCGAATTGATTAAGTGCAGGAAGTATTGCTTCGTGCAATTCATCTAAGTAGTCTTTAATGTTTGCATGTTTTTTTGTGGAAATGGCTCCTCTGTAACTTATTTCCCCTCTGTGATCTACTATTCCGAAAACGGTGTTGGTGCCTCCTATATCAATACCTACAGCCATTTGCTGCGAAATGGGCGTTGCTAACATAGTTTTAATTGTATTTTATATTATAATTATTTAATGACCTCCTGCTGCAACCTTAACATCATAATCTATACCTTGATTCTTAAGAATTGCTTTCACTCTCCAGGCATAAAAAGCCAAATATAAGAAACAACACACAGGAACGAAATATGAAAATTGAATACCAAGAATTTTAGGCGAAGCTAAATAGCCTTGCAATAAACTCATGAAACCTCCTCCCATAATCATCATGATTAATAAACTTGATCCTTTATTGGTATATTTTCCCAAGCCCGCAATGCCAAGCGTAAAAATACATGGCCAAAGCGTAGAACAGAAAAGGCCTACATTAATAAATGCAAAAACGCTTACCATCCCATTGCTGAATATACCGATTAATAAAGCCAAAATACCCATAGAACTGAATATGAGTAATTGCCTTGCCGGATTGCCTTTGCTCAGAATATCACATACAATCAAGCCCAATATATTTATACCATAAATATAAAATGGCGTAATATCATGCTGAGCAATTTTATTTACCAAAATAAATACACCAAACGCAATATAAGGCATTAAAAATCTTAAAACCGATTTTGCTCCTTGCGAAATATCAAAAGCGCCTACAGAGTTGGTCCATCTGCCAATCATAAGGCTTGCCCAATACAGAGAAACAAAAGGTGCTATTTTATCTGTCTGGATTCCTATATGTTCTTTCATGAATTCCGGTAAATTAGATGCCGTACTTACTTCAACACCTACATATACAAATATTGCAATCATTCCCATTACTAATTGCGGATAGGAAAATACACTGGAGCGGTGGGTAATTTTTGATTTATTTACAGCCTCATCTTCTTCTACTTTATCTAAATTTATTTTATTCGGTACGCTGGAAATTTTAAAAATAAATGCAACAAGTAAGAAAGCAGCGCCTAATATCAGATATGGTGTTTTTATACTTTGAATGCTTGCATGTGTATTGGCGGCACTTACAGAACCGAAAATTGCAATGCTGACAATGATAGGCCCGATTGTTGTACCAAGATTATTAATTCCCCCGGCCATACTCAACCTTTGTGAACCGGTCTGTGGATCGCCCATTATTACTGCTAAAGGGTTGGCCGCAATTTGTTGTAGTGCAAAGCCAAGGCCTACCACAAATAAACCGGAAATAAACAGTGGGAAAGATGCTAATTGCGCTGCAGGATAAAATAATAACGTACCCACAGCAGAAATAATCAGCCCGACTGATATGCCGTTTTTGTAACCTAATTTATCAAGAATATCTATTTTCTTTATTTCGCTGATCAACATAAAAATAATGGAACCTATGGTGTATGCCAAGTAAAATGCGAATGAAACTAACTGACTCTGTGCTTGCGATAAATGCAGATTTTCTTTAAATACAGGTATTAAAATGTCGTTACTGGCGGCTACAAATCCCCAAAAGAAAAACACGATAATTAATGTACCGAATTGTCCCCAATTGGTTTTTTGTACTGTTTGCGTATTTTGCATAAATGATTGTTTGTTATCAACTATAATAAATCGGCGCTAATGTACTAAGGAATTATTATTTTATGTCAATAATTTATCTGAATAACAATTCATACAACTCTTCAACCTTCGATAATGCTTTAATCTCTATATTGTAATGATTGGTGTTGTAGCCCTTTTTATTGTATCCTGAAATAATGATTTTTTCAAAGCCCAGCTTTTCCGCTTCCGAAATTCTTTGTTCAATTCTGTTCACGGCGCGTATTTCTCCGTTCAAACCTACTTCGGCTGCAAAGCAAATATGCTGTGGCAAAGGAATATCTTCGTAAGATGAAAGCAACGCGGCAATCACAGCCAAATCTATCGAAGGGTCTTCTACCTTTAAACCGCCGGCAATGTTGATGAATACATCTTTCGTTCCGAATAAAAATCCGCCGCGCTTTTCCAGTACAGCCAACAATAGTTGCAGCCTTCTTAAATCAAATCCGCTGACTGTTCTTTGCGGTGTGCCATACACACTCTGCGTTACAAGCGCCTGTACTTCTATCAGCAATGCACGCATGCCTTCCATGCTCGCGGCAATGGCGCTGCCACTGAGATTTTCTTCCTTCTGATGAATTAATATTTCCGATGGATTATTCACTGCTTGCATGCCATCGCCGGACATTTCGTAAATGCCAAGTTCGGATGTGCTACCGAAACGGTTTTTCAGCGTTCTTAAAATTCTGTATGTGTAATGCCTGTCGCCTTCAAATTGCAACACGGTATCTACCATGTGTTCCAAAATTTTAGGCCCTGCAATGCTGCCGTCTTTGGTAATATGCCCGATTAAAAATACCGGTGTATTGGTTTCCTTGGCAAAGCGCTGAAACTCTGCAGCGCATTCGCGAATCTGCGAAATGCTGCCGGGAGAAGATTCTATAATATCGGATTGCAAAGTTTGAATACTATCTACAATGACGAGCTGCGGTTTCAGCTTTTTTATTTCTTTAAAAATAGATTGTGTGGATGTTTCGGTAAGCAGATAAAAATTATCATTCTTAATCTTGAGCCTATCCGCACGCATCTTTATTTGTTGCTCGCTTTCTTCTCCGCTTATATAAAGTGTAGTAAGATTATTTAATAATAATGCTGTTTGCAAAAATAAGGTACTTTTTCCGATGCCCGGCTCACCGGCTACCAGCACAATACTCCCCGGAACAATGCCGCCGCCGAGTACACGATTTATTTCTTTATCGGAACTGATAATTCTTTTCTCGTTGGAAGATTGAATTTCGCTGATGGAGATAATTTTTGAATCGCGCTTTGGCGTATCGCTGTTATAACTTTTCCAGTTGGAATTATTTGACTGATTATCTTTCTCAATTACTTCTTCTATAAAGGTATTCCACTCGCCGCAAGCCGGACATTTGCCCAGCCATTTGGTGCTCTCGTATCCGCAATGCGCAAAAAATGCTTTTTATTGGCATAATGAATACAAAAAAATTATATTAAAAAATTTTGCTTCGATTTCACAGCAACCTATCTTTCTATTGGAAGACTTGCTGCTGTTAACGTTGCAATTTCATACAATTCATTATTTATTGTTTCTTCATCAAAATATAATTCTTTGCAATTCATGGCAAGAAAAACAAGATAAGCAACTACAGCAACTCTTTTGTTTCCATTTTGTCTTATAAGCAAATAAAATAACCAAGCAGCTTTGGTTTCAACAGGAATAAATCCATCGATATGAAAATCCCAATCTGCCTTCTATCTTGTTTCAATAGATGATATCCTCGGAATATTCTTCTTTACTTTTTATTGTTGATGATTGTTTCAAATACCCAACCATTTGGCGCAATCATTCCCCTTTCTCATATCCGCAGCTTGTTGCAATGTACAGATAATTCCCAAGTTTCTTTTTACAACCCATAAATTTCCACCTAGCACTTCTACGTATTAAGCCTTCTTTAGAAAAAAATGCTGTTTTTATTTTGGACATTCCTAATACATATATTTTGTATACAAACAATACAATACTTTTCTTTCCGCCGGTGACAGGGCTGGCTGTGCAGATTCTATTGCGCAAAAATGGCGGCGAAAAGCAATCACTGCTCTGCCTACATCTCTTATATCATAACCGATAATTCGTAGCGCCTGTGTCTCGTTGAAGTCCGGCGGTACTTGTACATTCGTTGTGTCGCTCCACCACAGCCCGAAGCCTTTTTGCGAAAGCGTTTGCCAGGGAAAATTTACATTCGGATCATTCTTGCGCGTTGGCGCGAAGTCTGCATGACCAATAAAATTTGCCTGCGGAATCCCGAAACGTTTTTTCAAACTTGCCAGTACTTTCAACAAGCTGTTGATTTGTTTTTCGGTAAAAGGTCCGTATCCATCATTGTCCAATTCGATACCGACAGAACAAGAATTCATATCTGTAACGCTGCCCCATTTGCCAATACCGGCTTGCCATGCGCGTAAATAATCATTTACCATGTGATGGATGGAGCCGTCTCGCCCAATTACGTAATGCGCGCTTACAGCCGCGCGCTCCAACGTAAACGTATGCAACGTTTCATCTACCGAACCTTGCGAGGTATGATGAATGATCACATAATTCGGCTTGCGCATATTTACATTTACGGAGCCTACAAAATCTTTGGTATAGTCCAACGACGGATCATTAAAATTGGGATTCATTGCAATTGTATCTGCAAAAGATTGCGCTAATTTGTTGTAAACTTTGTTGGCATAATCTACATCTACATATTTGGTGCTGTCTCTTACAATAGCATTTCCGGAATCATTATTATTTGTATTGTCTTTTGCGGGTTCGCTTTTTGAAATTTTATTATTCAATGCTGCTTGTTTTTCTGCTTTCAGCTTTTCTACACGGCTTGGGACTGTTTTGCGAGAACAACTTGCAATAATCAATATCAATGCGCTTAAGGGGATAAATATTATTTTCATTTATTTTCAAATGTTGTGTATTGGTTTGGTATGAATATCAAATATCTTCAATTTTAAATTGATGTTTGATAATGATTTTATTTTTTTCATTCTTCCAAAGGGTGCAGCACTCAACATTGGCATCGTGTTCAAAGAACAGAATATAATCATTATCCACAGCTTCGTTTAAAAATATTTCTTTTTCCTGCAGTGCGGTTAAAGGATATACATCGTAGCTCGCTATATAAGGCAATCCAAAATGCGCCGAAGTAGGAATCAAATCTGCCATATATACGATGGTCTTATCCTTATATTTTATTTGCGGAACCATCATTGCATTTGTATGTCCTGATACAAAACGGACAGATATATTTTTAGTAAATGGAACGATTGTATTTGCATCTTCAGGAACTTGTATAAATTGTAATTTTCCGCTTTGTTCAATAGGTAAAATATTTTCTTTCAGAAAAGAAGCTTTTTCTCTTGCATTCGGCTCTATTGCCCAATTCCAGTGCGTTTCATTGCTCCAATAAACAGCATTTTTAAAAGCGGGCACTAAATTTCCATCATCAATTTCTATGGCGCCGCCAACATGATCGAAATGTAAATGCGTTAGAAAAACATCCGTAATATCATCTTTGGAAAAACCATGTTTCGCCAAAGATTTTTCCAAAGTATTTTCTTTATTTAAATAATAATGACCGAAGAATTTTTCATCTTGTTTGCTGCCGATTCCTGTATCTATCAATATTAATTTATTCTCATCTTCAATTAATAATAATCGCATCGCGAGCGTAATTAGATTGTTTTCATCAGCAGGAATTTGTTTGCTCCACAAAGTCTTTGGCACTACGCCAAACATTGCGCCGCCGTCAAGTTTGAAAAGTTCTGTATTGATTGAATATAGTTTCATTGTAAATTAAAAACGTTTCTGTAAGATTTTTTGCCTTGGTGTAGTTATTAATTCTTAATTATGAATTACTAATTAATCAGCCCATTTGAAACGCTCATCGGGGCTAAATTTCCATGGTGCAAAATTGTTTTCAATATTACCAAACATGGCATTCCATTCCTGTGGTGCATTGCTTTCTTCCATGATTAAAAAACGGCGCATTTGCAGAATAATATCAAGAGGAGAAATACTTACGGGACATTCCTGCACACAAGCGTTACAAGTAGTGCAGGCATTCAATTCTTCTACTGTAATATAATCGTGCAGCAAGGTTTTACCATCTTCTTTAAAGGATTTATTGGTATTTATGTTCTTACCGATTTCTTCAACTCTGTCGCGCGTTTTCATCATTATCAAGCGTGGGCTTAGTGCTTTCCCGGTAACGTTGGCAGGACAAGCGGCCGAGCATCTTCCACATTCTGTACAAGTATAAGCATCGAGCAAATTTTTCCAGCTCAAATCAAATACATCTTTCGCACCAAAATTCTTATGTTCTTCTGATGGTGGTTCTGTTGGCGCTAATTCAGGCTGCATGGCATATAAAACTTCCTGTTGAATATCCGGCATATTTTTCATTTCGCCTTTCGGTAAAAGAGAAGCAAAATATGCATTTGGAAATGCCAGAATAATATGTAAATGTTTGGAATAAGGCAGGTAATTCATAAATGCCAAAATACCTGTAATATGCAACCACCAAGCGCTTCTTTCAATAATTATCAATGTATGGCTGCTAAGTCCATTGAATAAAAAATGCAGCTTTGATGAAATAATGAAATCTGTGGCAGGCGTATTTATATATTCTCCAACGCCGCGCATATTTAACAATGTATCGCAACAGTTCATAATTAAGAACAAAGACATCAACACGATTTCTGTAATAAGAATGGCGTTGGCATCGCTTTTTGGGAAGCCTTGCAAATCTTTGCTGTTCAGTCTTTTTACACGAATGATATTTCTGCGAACAAGAAAAATTGCGCAAGAAACCAACACGAGAAAGGCAAGTATTTCGAAAAAATTAATAAGCCCTATATATAAATTTCCGGCAAAGGCAAATAGGCGATGATAGCCCATAATACCGTCTAAAATAATTTCTACAATTTCAATATTGATAATAATGAAACCTGCGTAAACAAAAAGATGGAGCAGTGCAACCAATGGATTGCGGAACATCTTCTTTTGCCCGAAAGCAAGCAGCAGCACATTTTTTACACGCACTGCTTTATGATCGCTTATATTTTCATCTCTTCCCAATAAAATATTGCGACGGATATTCCTACACTTGCGTGCAAACAAAATAATTGCAGCTAATAATAAAACTGTAAATATTATTTGCGAAAAAATATGCATAAAACTAAAGTTAATATGCTAAGATAACTGATTATCGTGTAATCTATATTTGAATTCGCTTAACTATTAGAGATAAATAAATATTGCGCTACTTTTTCAGTAATAGTTGCCTTCAAATCTTACATTTGTTTGATATAAAAATAATTTTAACTGATATGCATATTGACGATCTGTATCAAATTTTTTTGCGATATCCTTCAGTTCAAACGGATAGCCGAAAGGTAAAACCCGGCGATATCTTCTTCGCGCTAAAAGGCCCAAACTTCAATGGCAATCTTTTTGCAAAAAACGCATTGGAAGACGGCGCTGCTTTTGCTATTATTGATGAGCCGGTAGATGATGACGAAAGATTGATTTTGACCAAGGATGTTCTAACATGCTTGCAGGATTTGGCAAAATACCATCGAGAAAAATTCTCTATTCCCTTTATAGGTATTACGGGAAGCAATGGAAAAACAACTACAAAAGAACTGGTGCACGCAGTTTTGAGTTCACAGTTTAAAACCTATACCACCGAAGGAAATCTCAATAATCATATAGGAATTCCGCTGACGATTTTAAAAGTGAAGCAAGATGCCGAAATTGCCGTTGTAGAAATGGGTGCAAATCATCTGGGAGAAATTGCCGGCTACTGCCAGTATGCAGAACCTACACACGGCATTATTACCAATTGCGGCAAAGCACATTTAGAAGGATTTGGCAGCGAAGAAGGTGTGAGAAAAGGGAAAGGGGAGTTGTACGATTTTATCCGGAAGAATAAGGGAACCATATTTGCTTTTGATGATTATGCTTATTTGCATGAAATGGCAAATGGCATTCAAAATATTATTTGGTATGGTACGGAAAACGGGAATGTTACGGGCAATACAAATGAACATCATTCTTTCTTAAACGTGGTTTTTAAAAATGGATTTTCTTTAGGAAACATTCAAACCCAATTGGTGGGTAATTATAATTTGCCGAATGTGCTATGCGCCGTTGCCGTAGGAAAATATTTTAATATTTCTGAAGAAAAAATAAAAGCGGCGATTGAAAATTATACGCCTTCGAACAGCCGCTCGCAATTGATACCGTACGGTACAAACAAAATAATTCTTGATGCTTATAATGCCAATCCATCAAGCATGAAAGCGGCGATTGAAAACCTTGCAGCTTTGCCGGATAAAAATAAAATATTGATCATCGGCGGAATGAAAGAATTAGGTGCAGAAAGCGAAAAAGAACATCAGAAAATTATTGATTTAATTAAATCGTATAGCTGGGAAAATATCGTACTGGTAGGTAAGGAATTTGAACCCTATAAAAGTGAATTTACGTGGTTTGCAACTTCGGAGGAAGCGCGCGACTGGTATAAACAGCAACATTTTGAAGATTGTGTGATATTAATCAAAGGTTCGCGCGGAATTGCTTTGGAAAAATTGCTGAGTTGATTGCACTTGCGTTGAGCGCGTGAGGGATAGCAGCGGTAGCCCACAGCCGCGAAGGTACGAGCAGGCGAGGACTACAAGCGTATAGCCCGACAGCACGCGGCCAAGAGAATGTGAAAAGGGGAGAGACAGGCAGCGTGGTGGCACGCCCTGAAAAAAAAATGATGTATCCATTTATTTTTAATAAAAATATTTTGTAATTGAGTATCTTTTATTGGTAAAGATTAAATTTGCGCGAAGACCCGGAATTGTTATTTATAAAATTATTTATGCAGCATGTCTGAAATAGTTGCCGCACCGAAGCGGAGAAAGAAAACAAATTCATTGTTGAGTATCGTGGGCATTACCATTGTATTGTTGCTGATGGGCATAATGGGTTGGTTTTTCATAAGCCTGAAAACGATGGGGAACAGCCTGAAAGAACAGGTGGAAGTAGATGTGTACCTGAATGTAGCTAATAAGGATACAATTGCGCAGATTGAAAAGTACATTATTGCGCAGCCTTACGCAAAAAATGTGGAATACATTGATAAAGCTAAGGCAAAGGATCTTTGGAATAAAGATCATAACGAAGACTGGGATAATATTCTAGACTATAATCCTTTGCCGGAAAGTATTAATTTCTATGCGAATGCGGACTATGTGAATCAAGACAGCCTTACGAAGATTTCTAATGACCTGATGCAGCATTATGGATCTTTACTTTCTAGTATTGATTACCCGAAAACACTGGTGGGCTCAATGAACGAGAAAGTAAATAAAATAGGCCTTATATTTTTGGTAATCACTATTGTTTTGGGTGTAATTGTGGTTATAAGTATTGATAATACCATTAAGCTAACGATGTACAGCAACCGATTCTTAATTAAAACCATGCAAATGGTTGGCGCTACAAGAATTTTTATTTCAAGGCCTTTGAATAACAGGGCTGTGATTAACGGATTGATCAGTGCTGTAATCGCGATTGTAATTTTAGTAATCCTGGTTAATTGGGCAATATCCCGTATTCCCGAATTATCGGGCGTTCAAAACCCGGAAATGAATTATTTATTGTACGCTTGCATGATTGTTTTCGGCGTACTTATTTCCTGGATAAGCACCTACAGAAGCGTCAATAAATATTTAAAATCGAGGCTTGACGATTTGTATTAATTTAATTGTAAAAATAAAATCGCATATTTGTTGCGAATTAAATAATGATATGGCAGACAAAAAAACTAAACCGGTATATACAGGAAGCCTGAACTTCAGTAAAGAAAATTATAAATGGATGATTATCGGAGCGGCCGTAATCATAATCGGTATGATATTGCTTTCCGGTGGAGAAAACAAAGACCCTAATGTATTTGACCAAAATCTGGTATACAGCGCAAGGCGTATTACAGTTGCGCCGATCCTGATTTTACTGGGTTTTGCGATAGAAATATTTGCGATTCTTAAAAAGCCGGCTGATAAAAAAGAGACACTCTGATTTTTATAAACCGGTAATACAAAATTTTAACAAAGGATGGAATGTAGCGTGCTATGTTTATCCTTTTTTCATTTTTTAAAACATGAATGCCAAACCCCGCATAACAGACAATACAATGTACCAGCAGCAAAATTATTTAATGAGGAAGAGTATTACAGCGATAGTATTTTTATTGGCCGGACTGGTTGCGCAGGCACAAAAAATTACGAGCAAAGATACAATGATAACCGTTCAGGATACGATTGTTTCAAATATCGTAAACAAAGTAGAAAAGTACTCTTTTACACTAAAGCAAACGAGAAATAATATTTCTCAAAAGATAAACATAAAGCCATTGGTGGAGAGCGTGATGCCATTGCAGAAAAGCGTGATGGGTATGCAAAATATTCTGGACAGTTCCGGCAGATTCATGAATCTTTTCAGGTTGAATACGTTTGCTATCATGCTTGACGAATTTGAAGACGATTTAAGTGATTATAAACAAACCCTTACAGATTATTCTCAACAATTACGCACAAGCAATGACACGATTACGAAAATTGAAAAAGACAGTTCGTTGGATATATTGATATTGGATACTGTACTTGAAAAACAAATAATGGATTTGCGGCGGCAAGCCGGCAGATTAGATACCATGCAAAGAAATACTATTGCAAAAGTTACCATTCTGCGCAATAAAGTGTCGCTAAGCCTTTTGCAGGTAAAAGGCATGAGTTCCATTATAGATTTTCGTACGAAACGGCTTAAGAGAAAAATGTGGAGTAAGGAAGTTTTGCCACTTTTTCAAGACAGGTCAGATAATTATTCATCATCTTCAATATTTTCTTTGATAGGATCTTCTTTATCAAGAAGCCTGTTGGTTTCAAATATTTACATCTCAAAACAATGGGATGTACTTACCATTGCTATACTTGTTTTTGCATTAATTATAATTTGGACATGGTCCAATATGCGTAATGCAAAGAAACTTCCGGAGTCTGACAGCATACTGGCACAAATGTATTTCTTAAGGCCGAATACAGTAATTCTCTGCGGCTTACTGGTATTTTTTATTTTCCTTCCTTTCTTCTTCGGCGAACCTCCCATATCAGTCATTCACATTTGCGAAGTATTCAGGACAATTATCATTACTGTTTTATTCTATCCATATTTAACGAAGCCGGCCAAACGATTGTGGCTGATATTTTGCGCAACATGGCTATTCTTTATTATTGATGATTTATTGCTGGACAGCCGATTGTCAGAAAGATGGCTGTTGTTTTTTGCGAGTGTGATCTATGCACTGCTTTGTATAAAAATATTGACAAACAAAAGGGATTTAACTGCAAAAATATCGGCGTCTAAGGTTATAAAAGGCCTGACAATTTTTTGCTTGCTACAAATATTATTTGCTGTATTTTTTAATATTACAGGAAGAATTACACTTACAAAAATTTTTTGTGTAAGCGCTGCGGAATGCCTGATGCTGGGAATCACATTAAAAGTTTTTTGCTCATTGGTATTGGAAGCTATCTTTCTTCAATCGGAAACATATCAGAAGAGCCGTTTGGCAGAATATATAAATTATAAGCATCTTGAAAATAAGTTCAGGAGAGGATTATGGATACTTGCTTCACTGATATGGATCATCAGCCTCATAAGAGATTGGGGAATGTATTCCTCCCTCATCGACAGTATCGGCCACTTCTTTTATAAGCCGCGTACGATAGGCTCACATCATTTCAGTTTTGGAAATATTGCTTTGTTTATTGGAATAATTTGGATTTCCGTTATCGTTTCAAGCATTATTAATTTCTTCTTCGGGCAAAGTGACGGAGCAAGTCCTACCAACAGGAAAAGCATCGCATCTATGATGTTGCTGATAAGGCTTGCAATTTGGGCTGTAGGATTTTTAATTGCTGTGGCGGCAGCTTCTATCCCTTTAAATCAATTAACGGTAATGCTTGGCGCACTCGGTGTAGGTATCGGTTTTGGTTTGCAGAATATAGCCAACAATTTGGTATCAGGTGTTATACTTGCGTTTGAGCGGCCGATACAAGTTGGCGACCAGATAGAAATAGGAGGGAAGACCGGAAAAGTAAAAGAAATCGGTGTTCGGTCAAGTAAACTATCCGGCGGCAACGGAGCCGATATTATAATTCCCAATGGCGACTTGCTTTCCCAACAGCTTACAAACTGGACGATGAAAGATTTAACCAAGAGCGTAGAATTTACAATCGGTATCTCTTATGAAAGTGGCGATATTATTGCTGTAAAGAATATTATTGCCGATACCTTAAGCAAAGAAGAAGATGTGCTTGCAACGCCGGCTCCGTCTATTTTATTGCAAACTTTTGCAGACGCGGCCCTGGAAATAAAAATTAGTTTCTGGGTAATGAATCTTTCCAATGCGAATGCTATCCGCAGTAATGTAATGATCGATGTATATAAAACTTTGCAGGAAAATAATGTAAAATTACCCTATCCGATTATACGTCAGGAAAAAAAGAAAGAGAATAATGAAGAGGGTTGAGTACAAATAATGAGGAGTTGATTTGGTGAGATGGATAAGAAGTTGCTTTTCGCGATTTGCAATCAGCTGACCTATAATTACGGAATGGTTTCGTGCGGACACGTACCACGGCGGAAAATTTACAAGATTTACAAATGAAAGTACATGGAAGGTAAACACCGATTTCGATATTATTTAATTTCCTTTGTTATTCTTTTCGGATGTAAAGAAAATTCGTCTAAAAAGAATGTGGTTATAATAAATAAGGAAAACAAAGAAATTCATATTTATTGCGATTCAGTAAATACAGTATCGGAACTGAATTCGTACTATTTATTTTTTAAAGTAATAAATAACTCTGCGGAAGATGTTGCAATAACAATAAATAATGATGCAAGCGCTAATGCAAAAACATCTTTTATATTTATAGATGCTTATAAAGATACTTTGCCAATTTATTTAATTGAAACTAAGTTTGTCCGAATTGTAAAAAAGAAACATATAGCATATTTTACGCAACTAATCGATCGAAGTTTTTTTTATGAAAAATATAAATCAAGTAAAGATATTATGTCGTTTGAAAATTTTGTAGATACATTAATCTCAAATTCAAAAATTATATATGCTCCGGATTTATCGATAAATTTCAATAAAGATTTAGCCCCAAATATTGATACAATTTTTCTAAATAGAAATATTATTGAGGTTAATATGAAAGATATTAGAATAAACAAAAATTTACCGCCGCCGCGAACTTTATTAAGGTTTATTGAAAAAAAAATTGATTCCGATCAATAGAGAAGTATGTCAGATGGGTAGGATACAATTTACCTATCGGTAGGTGGGACACCAACCGATAGGTAAATTATAAAGATTTTTCACATATATCGGTAGCGAGTTCCTTGCTTTTCTCATTTTTGCAATCAGCTGACCTATAATTACGGAATGGGTTCGTGCGGACACGAACCACGGCGGAAAAAGAGAAATACCGAAAGATATCAAAAATCTTACGGTATTATTATCTTATTTGTTACATATGAGTTTTCTATTGAAGAGTTGGGTAGTATTTAGCCAATGTGTCTTTAGATACAATTTCAACCTGTTCATCAGTAGAGTCTAATTCATTTATAACTTTGATTTTTACATATCTTTTCCCATTAATTATTGTATCAGTTGGCTTGGTATTTGGCTTAATTTTATAATAGATTCTGTATGATATTTGATTATTAATTGAAGTATCTTTTATAATCTTAGGAGGAGCAAATTTCTTTACCTCTTTATCTTTTACAACTTTAGGGGGAGCAAATTTTTTTACCTCTTTCCGGGCAATAATTTTTTTGCCTGTATCTTGAATAATAAAAGTTGGAAGATGAATATTGGTATTTTTTTCTTTAACTGTATTTTTGCTAAAACCCAAGATCAATGCCCCAGTAATTGGAATAATAAGGAACTTTAGCAACAATGCTTTTGATTGTTTTGTTTTTTTTGTCATCATGATAAAACGTTTTTTGGTGATTGAATAACTGGAGCTGCTTACCAATTTCGAAATGGGTGCTTGTAGAATTTTTGTTAGTAATAGATGTTGATAACCGGTTACATTATTTTTACGAACAACAACATCATCCGCTATAAATTCATGATTTATTTGAATCGCTTTTTTATACAGAAATACAAAAGGATTTATCCATAGAAAAACCTTAATCAATTCAATAAAGAGAATATCTATACTATGTTTTTCTTTTGAATGCACGGTTTCATGTAAGAAAATTTCTTCATTAATAATATCGTCAACATAATCATTTTCTGCGAGAAAAATATAATTGAAGAAAGAAAATGAAACATTGTTATGGGGAACAGATACCAATGAATATTTGTCGTTTTTTTGAATGATATTACTTGAAATAAGTTCTTTGATTTGATATAAATTCATTATAAATCTTATCAGCAAGATCAATGTAATTATTGCATAAATTATCCAAGTAATATTTGAAAGATTAAGAGAACTTTCATGAAGAGTATTATTTATTAATTTTTCGGATGGCGAATATTGTACTTTGAAATTTTTATTTGGTAAAATTATTTCTTTGATATCTGCTATTTTTAGTATTTGTATTTTACAAGAAATTAAAGGAATAATCCAAGAAATTATCCATGCAAACAACAAATAAAATCTGTTGAATTGATGTATCTTTTCCTTTTCAAGAAAGAAAAAATACACGCCGAGCAATATACCGGAACATACAATGGATTTAATTAAATAGATAATCATTGCTTTGATTTTTTAATCTGTTCATTAATGATTTTTTTTAAATCTTCTAATTCTTCAGTTGATAGCTTTCCGTTTTGGGTAAAGAAGGATGCAAATTGTAATGCCGAATTATCAAAAAACTGTTCAATAATTCCATTTACATGTTTTGAAAAATATTGTGCTTTGCTTACCAATGGATAATATTGTCTGGAATTGCCGAATGTTTTATATGCGACAAAACCCTTGTCCTGCATTCGTTTCAACAAGGTAGCTATAGTTGTAGGTGCTGGCTTTGGCTCATCAAAACTTTCAATCAAGTCTTTCATGAAGATTTTTTTTGCCCGCCATATATATTCCATTAAATTTTCTTCCGATTTGGTTAATTTCATCTTATTTTATTTCTATTTATTTAGAATTTATTCTACAAATGTAGAATAATAAATTAATTCTCCAAATTATTTTATATATTTTTTTCTTATTAGCAGCTATCCTTCAGAGACCGATGACTTCATCGAAAGCTGTTTTCAATTGATAATATGACATTATGGAAGGGGTATTATATAGCTTTTTGAATAATGAATTTGCGTTGAGCGCGTAATGGCGCAGCGCGGCATCCTTTTACGAAGCGTTGGATGTTGTGCGGTGGGCAAAAGATACAGTGCGTAGACCGACCTGAGCCGCTGCCGTAGGGTTTTGATTTTGTTTTGAGCGGCGAAGGACACGCCCTGAAAAAATAAAAAAATCAGGATATGCTTATTTGTTTTTGATAAGATTTAATCCATCCGTATAATCCATACGCGGCGATGATAAATAAGATACCGTATTCGAGTGAGATGAAGAGTACGTGTTTTGCAGCGTACACAAATACACAAATAAAATCAACCAAGACCCACAGCGCCCAGTTTTCTATGATGCGTTTTGCCAGTAAAATATTGGCTACAATACTGCATACGCTGATGAACGAGTCGATAAACGGGAAAGCTGCCGGAACGGGGAATAAACGCGGAAGAATGTGATGTATATTTTTTATGGTAAAGCCCATGATGATTTCTGATACTATAATGATGAGTATAACGAGAAGCCTGTTTTTATTAGAGAGCATGGTTACGGGCTTTTCAGAAGTATGTTGTTTAGCCCATTTGACCCAGCCATAAATACTGATGCCGAAAAAATAGATTTGCAAGAACATGTCGGAATACAATCGCACCTGATAAAATATAATAAAAAAGCAGATGATATTGATAAGCCCTGCCGGCCAGTTCCATATATTTTCTTTTGCTGCCAGCCATACACATAGTAAACCGAAGCAGGTGCCGGTAAATTCGATATAGCTTAGTTGATAACCTAAGATGGTGATAAAGGTATTGTGTGTATCAAAGAAATTCAAGGGATTCATCTTGTTGTTGAATTTGTAAAAAAGCTTTTCCTAAGTTGTCAATAATATCACCTGCAATCAATGCTTCCTGCGATAATATTTTGGCAGCTATATCGCCCGAAAGTCCATGTATATAAACGCCAAGCAATGCAGCTTCTTCGGAAGTATAACCCTGCGCCAGTAAACCGGTGATGATTCCGGTAAGCACATCGCCACTGCCTGCTGTTGCCATGCCCGCGTTGCCTGTAAGATTGTAAAAACATTTTCCCTGTGGTGTACATATGGCCGTGCGATGGCCTTTTAAAACGATTATAATTTTATGTTCAATTGCTTTCTGAACGGCTACATTGGCTTGCTCTACAGTAGAGGTTGCAGCGCCGAATAATCTTTCAAATTCTTTTGGATGAGGCGTGATGATTGAATTTTCTTGTATTGATGAAAGCAAGTTTTTATTTTCTGAAATGATATTCAACGCATCTGCATCAATAACAAGCGGAGATGTATATTCCGATAAAAATGACCAAAGTGCTGTTACTGATTTTTTATCTGTGCCGAAGCCGGGCCCGATACCGATAACAGCATTTTCATTGGCAGTGATATGTTCTATATAATTTTCGCCGGCAGGTTCAAACATAGCCTCCGGCACAAGTGTTTGAAGTATTTCATAACCGCATTGCGGCGATTGAATGAAAACCTTTCCTGCACCGGAACGCAAGGCTGCTTTTGTACTCATGGCGATAGCGCCGATTTTTCCGTAACTGCCGCCGACTAAAATTGCCGTGCCAAATGTTCCCTTATGGCTGAAAGGATTTCTCGTTTTGTAAAAGCCCCTTATAAAATTTATGTCGGAGGTATAAAAGTCAGAATCGGTTTTTTCTTCAAAATTCGTATTTAACCGGATGTTAAGTATTTGAATTTTTCCGGCATATTTTGCAGATTCAGGATGAAGAAAACTTCTTTTGTACACTTGAAAACTTAATGTATAATCAGCTTTGAAAATTACTGATTTTTCATCCGGTAACGTATCTGTAAAAAGCCCTGAAGGAATGTCTATCGAAATTTTTGCGCAGGATAATGTATTCAGCAATTCTATTCTACCAGCAATTGCCCCATCTATATTCCTGTTTAATCCTGTGCCAAAAATTGCATCGATAATTACAGCATTCTGCGGTATCTGATGTAATAATGTTTCTGAAAAATTCGCAATATGCTGCGGCTCATATTCTTCTAAAAGCTTCAGATTTATTTTTGCATCTTCTGAAAAATTATTATCCGAATTAACTAAAATAGCTTTCGCATCATAAGTGTCTTCGATTAGCAATCGTGTCAAAGCCAATCCGTCTCCACCGTTATTTCCATTGCCGCAGAAAATATAGAACTGTGTTTTTTCCGAAAAATTGTTTTTAACCCATGTAAGACAAGCATGTGCCGCACGTTCCATTAAAGCATGTGAGGAAATGTTTTGTTCTTCAATTGTTGCCTTATCCCATTCGCGGATTTGAGAAGATGAAAAAACTTTCATAGCTACCGGTATTGATATAAAAAATTATTGAGCGAATACTTCTTTCAAAAATTCCAGCATATATTGCCATGAGCGTTTATCGGCTTTTTCGTTGTATGCTGCTCCTTTACTATTGTCGTTCCCGGCGCTTTTATCGGTAAAAGAATGTACGGCATGTCCGAAATAATCCATTTGATAATCTGCATTGCGCGTTTCCATTTCCTTTCTGAAATTCACATCGGCATTCGCAGGCTGGAACGGATCGTTATTCCCGTGGCAAATTAAAAGTTTAGGATTGATGCTTGCAGCAGAACCGGAAGGGTCGGGTAGGAGTGCACCATGAAAAGACACAATTCCTTTTATCGGAAAATTATTTCTTGCAGCTGAGATTGCTCCAAAACCGCCAAAACAATAACCGATTACAACTATCTTATTTGCGTCAGCACCTTGCTTTATTATTTCATTAACGGCAGCTTGTATGCGTGCGAGATAAGTCTGATAATCTTTGCCTTCATATTGTTTTGCTAATTGCCCTGCTTCTTTTGCATCTTTCGGATGAATGCCTTTTCCGTAAATATCTGCATCGAGCGCATAATATCCCAATGCTCCCAATCTGTCAGCAGTGTTTTTTTCATGATCTGTAATGCCCATCCACGCATGTATAATTACGATTCCCGGCGCTTTATGAGTTGTAGGCTTTACTAAATAGCCTTCGAGTAATGTGTTACCTTGTTTGTAATCAACTGTATGCTTATCGTTTTGCGAAACGCAGGAACTAAGTATTGCTGCAGAAAGTACGGATGAAATAATCGCTTTCATTTGAAATGTTTTATATCCAAAATTAAGAATAATGTGCTGAACTGTTTTATGCTAATCAAAACATGATATAAATCAGCTATCAGGTTGTGCCAAATCATTTTATATCATACTACACTGTAAGACCTTTGTTGTATATTAAATTCCTAATTATGAAGAAGTTATTCATTACAAGTTTATTATTCATTACAACATGTACAATCTTCGCACAAAAACAAGGTGAATGGAGAATGAGATTACGCGGAACGTATGTTGTTCCCGATGCAAGTGCCGATATTACAACCATCGGCGGAAGCGTGGATATTTCCAAAACAGTTATTCCCGAATTGGACTTTACTTATTTCTTCGCTAACAGATTCTCGGCAAATCTTATTTTAGGTACAACAAAAAATAAAGTAACTGCGACCAATACATCGCTCGGTAATGTTGAGTTAGGGCATGTATGGTTATTGCCGCCAACACTTACTTTCCTTTATCATCAGCCTTTGGGCGGCGACGTGTTGCCATACATTGGAGCAGGTGTAAACTATACTGTTTTTTACAGCAAATCTTTCAGCGATCCTGTTACATACATCAGTTATAAAAACAGGTTTGGGTTTGCAATGCAGTTGGGTAGCGATTTCGACATCAGTAAGAAATGGTTTATCAATGTGGACATTAAAAAGATTTTACTCAAGACCAAGAACACAGTGCAGGCAGCAGGCGCAACGGTTTATTCCGATACAAAAATTAATCCGTGGCTTTTCAGTGCGGGAGTCGGTATAAAATTTTAAGGGTTACAGGTGTTTATTAATTTAGTGCAAAGCTCCTTTTCTTTAATGAAAGGGAGTTTTTATTGGATAAGATCAGGAAATTGATGATGATATAATTAATAGACGCCGACAAATAGTATATTTTGTAACTTGCCGTACACATCAACGTCATGAACGACAAAAGAAACCTATACGAAGAAAAATATTTCGTTAACGGCAGCAAAGCCGTATGGAATTATTCGCTGTTTACAGATGATGATATTCGCGATTACCAATACGGCATTCATTGCAGGCTCTATGAATTATTCGGCAATAAACAATTAACTGTTCTCAACACAAAGGGAACCTATTTTGCCGTATGGGCGCCAAATGCTCTAAAGGTATATATTGTAGGTGATTTTAATAATTGGACTGATGAAAAACATGAGCTTATAGTAAGGCAGGATTCTTCCGGTATTTGGGAAGGATTTATTCCGCACGTTGCTCCCGGAGAACTATATAAATACCGCATAAAAACTTCCAAAGGGGAATTGATATACAAAGCAGATCCTTTTGCCAATTTTGCGGAGCTCAGGCCGCAAACGGCTTCCATTACATATCATTTTAATTATAACTGGCAAGATGATTTATGGCTGAAGAAGCGAAAAAAAGTTAATGCGCTGAACGCACCGATTTCTGTTTATGAAGTTCATTTAGCAAGCTGGATGCGTCCGGATAAGCATGACGAAGAATCATACAATTCTTATCAGAATATGATTGAACTATTGGTGCCATACGTAAAAGAAATGGGCTTTACACATGTGGAATTTATGCCGGTCATGGAACATCCGTTCGATGGAAGCTGGGGCTATCAGGATACAGGCTATTTTGCTCCGACAAGCCGCTTCGGTAAGCCGGAAGATTTTATGCGATTGGTAGATGCTTTTCACAACGAAAATATAGGCGTAATACTCGATTGGGTTCCTTCGCATTTTCCGGCAGATGCACACGGCTTATTTATGTTTGACGGCGAGCATACTTATGAATATGCTGATGTGCGCAAGGGATTTCATCCGGATTGGAATTCCTATATCTTTAATTATTCGAGAGGAGAAGTAAGAAGTTTTCTATTGAGCAGCGCACATTTTTGGTGCGATGTTTTTCACATAGATGGCATACGTGTTGATGCCGTAAGTTCCATATTGCGCCTTGATTACAGCAGGCAGAGCGGTCAATGGGAAGCCAATGAGTTTGGCGGCAACGGCAATTTGGAAGCTATTGCTTTTGTGAAACTGTTGAACGAAACTTTATACAAAAATTTCCCTTACATACAAACCATTGCGGAAGAATCCACAGATTGGCCCGGCATCAGTAAACCAACTTATGAAGAAGGGCTTGGATTTGGCATGAAATGGATGATGGGCTGGATGCACGATACGCTGGATTATTTTAAACAAGAGCCTTATAATAGAGCGCGTTACCAGAATGATTTTACATTCAGCATGGCATATTATTACAACGAAAATTTTATGCTGCCGCTGAGCCACGATGAAGTTGTACATGGCAAAAGTCCTATGTTGTACAAAATGCCCGGCGATGACTGGCAAAAATTTGCTAATCTCCGGCTGCTGTATGCTTATATGTATTTTCATCCCGGTGCAAAATTATTATTCATGGGTAATGAATTTGCAGCTACACAGGAATGGAATTACAAAACGGAATTGCAATGGGATTTACTGATGTGGCCGAGCCATCAAGGCATGAAGGAATGTGTAACAAGATTAAACCAATTATACCGGCAGGAAAATGCTTTGTATGAAAAACAATTTGAGCGAGATGGGTTTGAATGGATTGATCTGAAACATGAACAGGAATGCGTCATCGCTTTTAAACGAAAAGGGCTGACATCCAAAGATGATATATTGGTAATATTAAACCTGACGCCGGAAGTGCGCTGGAACTGGAAAATAAATGTTTTTGGGAAATCAAAATGGTCGGAAATATTTAACAGCGATAGCATAGAATTCTGGGGTTCAGGCGATGTGTACAATGTCGATATTCAAATGGAAGAAATTGATAAAGAGAGGAAATATTATACGATGAATGTACATTTACCGCCGCTTGGGTTAATTGCTTTGAAATAAATTACTTTTAAAATCCGGCAATTGCAAAATTTTATCATCAATGAAATGTTTGTAAAATAAAAATGAAAAAAACAGTATTCATCTTTTTCGCAATCATACTTGTACAAAGCTGCGCTTCGCATAAATATGAAAATCCGCATATAGAAATTGTAACCAAAGTGGGCGATATTGAAATCGAGCTTTACCAAAAACAAGCGCCAAAAACTGTGGCTGCTTTTTTATCTTACATCGATTCAGGATTGTATAATAGTTCCTCTTTTTACCGTGTTTTAAATAATGATAATCAGGCGTCAGATGCATCTAAGTCAGAACTTATACAAGGCGGCATTTGGCAAATCAATCCTGATAAACTTGCAACACTCAAAGGCATTCCGCACGAAAGCACGGCACGAACCGGCATCAGGCATTTGAACGGCACGATTTCTCTTGCTCGTGAAGCGCCGGGTACTGCCAGCTCCGAATTTTTTATTTGCGTTGGAAATCAGCCGGGTTATGATTCCGGTGGTGTAAACAATCCTGATAAACTCGGCTATGCAGCATTTGGGAGAGTGGTTAAAGGAATGGATGTGGTTTTACAAATTTATAATATGAATGAGCGGAATCAATCCTTTACGCCGCCCGTACCGATTTATGAGATTAAAAGATTATAGGTATTTTAAGTTGTTTTTTGATTTATAAAAAAGTAAAAAGTACTACCTGTACCATATTTACTTTCAAATCCAAGTTTAATACCTTGACGTTCTGCAAATTGTTTTGCCAATACCAGCCCAATACCAAACCCTTTTTCTTTGTCTGAAGAATAAAATGAGGGCATTTCAGTAGTAAATATTTTGGATTTATCTTCTTCTTTAATCCCTATACCTCTATCCATAACTTTTACGACATAATCTTCATGCTTTCTTTCAGTTGTGATAGTTACTGATTCGTTTTTGTTGGAAAATTTTACTGCGTTGCTGATTAAAGTTCTTAATAGCAATAGAATGATAACCGGATCTGTTTTTACAGGCATTCTTTCACGAATGTTATAATTGATATTTACTTGACATTTGTGAGCAAAAGGTAATTCAGTTGCTATGGCATTAACAATAACGTCCTGTATGTCTATTTCTTTTTCATGTGTAAGCATTGCATTTTCTTTTTCCCTCAGCCAGATGAGAATTGTCTCAAGCATAGCTGATGTTGATTTGGTAAGTGTCAATAATTCATTTCTTATTTCTTCATTATCTTCCTCATTAAATTGAAATTCTTTAAATTGTTCAAGATAATATTGAATGGAGCTTAATGGATTTCGTAAATCGTGAAATACAAGAGAAAATAATTTTTCTCTTTCCCTTGTGGTTTTTTGTAAATCATTTAGCTTGTTGGTAATGTAATCTGCTTGCTGCTCCGCTTTTCTTTTTTCGTTATTATAATTATCCGACAAAACTCTTGTAACAAAGTATAGCGATACTGTAATAAATATGAAAGTAAAATAATTATCCACTATACGGTCTGCCGGATTTACATAAATATATTTTATTAATGAGTTGTATTTAAATTGTATAAAAAAAAGAATAGCAAGTAAAAAAAAATTGAAAAAAAGAATATACAAATGATACTTATTTGAAATGACAGTGATAAGCAACTGTGATATGAAGAATGATATAAAAACAGCAGGCCCGTCGATACCCGATTTATTGAAAAAACTTGCAACCATTCCGCAGTATCCTATAAGTGTCATGCCAATAATAGCCGTTATAAATTTATTTTTATATCGCGAGATGTAAAACAATAAGAAATGTGTGATCATAATTATAAACAATACTGCAAGCGCATCATATAATCGCAATGCTGTATTGACTAAAATAATAATTAAGAGCAGCAGAACAGTAATAAGGTTAATGCCATGAAAAATTCTTTTTTTCAATGGAAAAACTGTTGGGTTACCAATTAATTTTTTAGCAAATTTTGTAATAGGTACAGGTGTTTTCATCTTTTTGTTTTTGTTCAGAATTTTAATTGTTTCACAGCGTTACAATTATTTCTTTATAATTCGGGTTTAAAGTATAGGTTAGTTTCAAAACTTACTGTGATAATAATGCAAGTAATTGTTCATAATAGGTTATTTAAGGGTAAAATACGTGTTGAATATATGATACAAATATACTATGAATAAATTTGTATTGAGAATATCTAAGCAGCCTATGTTATAGAAAAATCAAATAAATATTTACGTAGCCATAGCACTTGCTTCAGACATTTTTGCCATTTTATTGCTCGTTGCAATAATTTTTTTTCATTGTATTCCGTAGGCATTAGATTCTCTATAAGGTTAGCATATAGCAAAATAATATTTTATTCAAATTTTTTACGGACTGATATAAATCATATTTCCATTTGACCTTTCTCATTTATCAGGTTGCGCCGCTTGTCGAATTTTGTGGAAAATCAAATGCAATGAGTTGCAATCACTTCAAAGAAACAAGCAGTTATATTCAAAAAATAGTTGAGAAAATTTACCCTGTAATTCAATATCATTTCATATTGATTGGCAGTTGTAACGATCATGAAACCAAATTTTCGGACGATCCTTTTGTTTCTGAATTATGGATATTGATCGATGAATTAAAATCTGTATTTCATACATTAATTGCTTACGAAACAACGTTGGTATTTCCCACCATTCTAAAATATTTTAATAATAAATCCGAAATAAACCATCACTTGCCGGATATACATGAATTGATATTTATGGCAAAATCAAAAGAAAAACAATTGCTGCGGTTGAGCGATGAAATAAACGCAAGGCTCAGAAGATTTGACATTACTGAATTTCCTCAGAAAGAAAATATACAATTCATCGTTTCTTATTTTCAAAACGAATTTAAAAAAGCGAAAGAAAAATGGAACGAAATGCTGGATGACAGGATGAACAATTGCGCTTGTTTCAGAATAGTCCCTTTAAGCATTAACACGAACCTGTATAACGGACCTTATTAATTTATTTTATACACTATAAAAAAATTGTATGGACAAAAAACCGACTTCTTTCAACGATGAAGATTTTAAACCAAAAGGTGCAATCGTATTTTTTATATTGATGCTTCTGCTCTGTTTACTCATTTGGTTTTCTGTATATAATATTCAGATTGAAAGACATTAAAATAAGAAATGTATGAACAAATATGAAATACGCGTAATGTTGGTTACCGGCTGTGTTATGATAATCTTCCTGTTTGCATTGCTGTACAATGCTTTCAGCCGGAAAATAGATGTACCGAGCTGCGTGCCATACAGCAAAATTTTCGAGCACCCTCAGCTGAAAAAAATTGATGATACTACTTATGAATTATATGTAGTAGCGCAAATGTGGGCTTTTGCTCCTGATGAAATTGATATTCCCACAGGTAGCACGGTAGACTTGTTCCTTACATCAAAAGATGTGGTGCATGGATTTAATATAGACAGCAAAGCGGTAAATCTGATGGCTGTTCCAGGCGGCGTGAATACGGCTACGATAAAGTTTACCGAGCCCGGAACTTATAATATTGTTTGCCATGAATATTGTGGAGCAGGGCATCAGAATATGTTGGGAAAATTTGTAGTAAAGGATGAGTGAGGAATAATTAAAAATTAAAAATTGTGAATTAAGAATTATTAAGACTTAAGCATGTTCATGGTCAATGTTGAATCTCGGTTTCGATTATTGAAGACTTCTGAAATGCTTATAAATACTGTATTTCAGAAGATGATAAAAACAAATAAATTTTTCAAATGAAAATAAGTTCGTCATTAAAAAGAGTCATTCTTACGGAATTTATATTGCCGCTTACATTGCTTATCATAGGTATTTATCACGGGCTCATGCAAGTGTTTTACCGTGCGGGTGTTATTCATCAGGCATCGGTAATGCATTTGAGTTATTATCAGGGGCTTACGCTGCATGGAGTTATCAATGCAATCGTATTGACTACTTTTTTTGCTGTTGCTTTCGGGCATGTTACGGTAACGTTTTATTTGAAAAAAGAGCCGCCAAAACTTTCCTATATAGTTTCCCTTTGGCTAATGGTAATCGGCACGCTGATGGATGCTTATGCAATGCTTACCGGCAAAGCGCAGGCATTGTACACATTTTATGCGCCGCTTAAAGATTCTCCTGTATTTTATGTTGGAACGGCAATTTTAATCATAGGCAGCTGGACGGCTTTCTTCGGCTGGCTGAAGATATGGTTTCAGTGGCGTCGTGAACATCCGCGCACAAGAATGCCGTTAGCCATTTTGGGAACGTTTGTCAATTTTATTATATGGGTGGTTTGTACATTGCCGGCAGCATATTCAACGATTGTTTTGCTTACGCCATGGTCTGCAGGATGGGTAGCAACCGTAAATGTTCCTCTTACAAGAATGCTGTTTTGGATGTTTGGCCATGCATTGGTTTACTTTTGGTTGTTGCCTGCTTATGTGATGTATTATACAATTTTACCGAAAGTTGCGGGTAGTAAATTATTCTCTTCAAATGCAGGCAGGCTGTCGTTTTTATTGTTTTTAATATTGTCGGTTCCGGTAGGTGTTCATCATCAGTTTAGCGAGCCTGTATTTACGCCCGGTACAAAATTTTTTATGGCAATTCTTACTTATGGTGTGGCCGTTCCAAGTTTTATGACTGCTTTCAATATTGCAGCTACACTGGAATATGCCGGCCGTAAGCAAGGCTCTAAAGGCTGGCTCGGTTGGATGTTGCATTTACCTTATTTAAAAAGTAAAAATTTCTTGTTCGGGTATTTGATTTGCGGATTAATCCTGTTCATATTCGGCGGATTGTCCGGCATCGTAAATGCTTCTTATTCCCTAAATGCGGTCATTCATAATACGGCTTGGGTGCCGGGGCATTTTCACATGACGGTTGCCGGTCCTGTATTTCTTTCCATTATCGGAATGAGTATTTATCTCTATGCAAAGCTTTCCGGTAAGGACATAAAATACAAATATTTTGCAACCGTTGTTCCTTATATATGGATGATAGGCCTTGTATTTTTTTCTCACGGAATGATGGCTGGCGGCCTGATGGGAGAGCCAAGAAGAACTAATCTGGGAATGAGTTATACCAATCCGGAAAGCCCGTTGTTTAATAATCATTGGGTTCCTACAACAACTTCTACATTGATTGGAGGTATTATAATGACAACTGCTGCGCTGCTGTATTTTATATCGTTTTTCGCAACAGTATTCAGTAAGCCTGTTCGCGAGCAAGTTCTGGAATTGCCTGTGTCGGAAGATTTGCATCATGAAAAACCACTTCCTATTTTGATGAATATGAAGCCTTGGCTTGTGGTTATGTTTATATTGATATTATTCGCTTACATCCCTGCGTTGAGAGAGGTATTCAAATATAGTTCTTCCGTAAAAGCGAAGTACGATGTGGAAAGCCCGGTGCTGATTCAGGATTCTGTAAATGTGAAAAATGCGGGGCAAGTGAAATAATCAGGAGAATGCTTTGCTGTACTTACAACGAAGAATGGTAGTTTGAGCAATTTCACCAAAAATAAATTTTACTAAGATGAAAAATAAAAAACATATTCCGCTTCTGTTTTTTTCAATCATTATTATTATTCCGTTGGCGATTTTTGGCGCTGTAAGCTGGTATCAGCGCAATATATCCGGATTGCCATTTTATGGTGAGAAATATACAATAGAAACATCCAAGCCTTTTTTTACTGTTCCTGATTTTCAATTTACAAACCAAGTCAATGCAAAAATTGACCAATCATTTATTAAGAATAAAATCTGGGTGGCAAATTATTTCTTTACAAGCTGCCCATCCATTTGTCCGAAAATGATGCACAATCTTATTAAAGTTCAGAACGCATTTGCAGGCAACAGTGATGTGCGATTAATTTCTTTTACTGTAGATCCGGAACACGATTCTCCTCAAAGACTGTTTGCTTATGCGAAGCAATACGGCATTAACGCTTTGCAATGGCAATTGGCAACCGGAAGCAAAATAGATTTATACAGCTTTGCACGCAAAGGCTTGTTTGTTGTAGCGACAGATGGAGACGGCGGCGCCGGAGATTTTATTCATAGCGACAATCTTGTATTGGTCGATAAAGACAATCATATTCGCGGCTACTACGACGGTACTAACGATGCTGATGTGAAAAAAATGATGGAGGATATTAAAACATTACAATAAATATTTTATACATGAAAGCTCGCTTCATTATTCTTACTTTATTTGTCCTATCATTCTGCAACTTACTACTGGCACAGGTTTCAGCCGATGCCGGCAAAGCAATCTTCACGGCAAGGTGTAACGCTTGCCATGGAATAGGCAAACAAGTTGTTGGCCCCGATTTAAAAGATGTAGAGAATATTCGTTCAGAAGAATGGATCATCAATTTTGTACATTCTTCACAGACAGTTATCAAATCAGGAGATACGGCTGCGGTGGCATTATTCAGCGAGTTTAATAAGACTATAATGCCGGATCATTCCGATTTAAGCAATGGCGATATTAAAAATATAATTGCATATATTAAACAAGAAAGCGAAAATGTTGCAAAAAATGCAGGCCCAAATCTGAAGATAGATAAAATGCCTTACCAAAATACGGATGAAAGTATTTTACACAGAATAATTTTTCTTGACCTGCCGGGTAATCATGTCCCTTTGCAGCTTACCGATTATGTTGCATGGCTGGCAATAGGCGTGGCGATTATCTTTTTGATAGTGGCTTTAATAACCAAAGTAAGATTTGAGGATTCCAAAGATCATGATGGTAAATAAAATTTACTGAATAATATGGGATAAAATAATGCCCGCAGCTACAGCCGCATTTAAAGATTCCGCTTTGCCGAATGCAGGGATGGAAAGGCTTTCTTCAACAAAAGATTTAATATTATCCCTAATGCCTTTCGATTCATTGCCGATTATCAAAATACCTTCTTTAACCGGTTTGTGTTCACGGATATTTTTTCCGTTAAGCATAGCGCCGTAAACTTTGATTGTATTTTCTTTTAAAAACTCCGGTACATCTTTGTAATAAACCGCCACCCTGAAAATGCTTCCCATAGTGGATTGCACCGTTTTTGGATTGAAGCAATCTGCCGTATCCTTAGTGGCAATTATTTTTTGTATGCCAAACCAATCCGCTATACGTATGATGGTGCCGAGGTTTCCCGGATCCTGGATGCCATCAAGAAGCAATGTTATCTGATTGGTGTAATCTTCTTTTTCTATTTCCTTTTTTTTATGAATAATGGCGAGCACCTGATGGGGCGTTTCTAACCGGCTGATTTTTTCAAGTTCATTTTGGGAAACTTCCTTTGCTGAAACGTTGCTATTCGTGTTTAGCCATTCTTTTGTTGCGTAAATTTGTTTTATCCCAAAATCGCTTTGCAACAGTTCATTTATTAATTTAGTGCCTTCGGCAATAAAAACATTTTCTGCATCTCTGTTTTTTTTATGGTATAAAGTTTGGATATATTTGATTTCATTTTTACTGATCATACATGAAAGATTTGCTGAGGCAAAATATATATTTTTTAATAACGATTTGCAGTATAACTGTTTCTATTTCGAGCTGTACTGTAATTAAGAATGCTCCGGAAGGTAAGCCATTTGTTTATAAAACAAAAGTAGAGCTTGTCGGCAAAAATCTTTCGAATGATGACAAAAAAAAATTATCTGCAAATCTCATCAATTATTGGGCGGACAGTTTGAGAGTGCCTATGGTTACTAAATATTTTGTAGAATCTGTAATTGAATCTCCGCCGGTTTTGGATACAGCGAATATTACCAAGACTAAAGGGTTTATGCAAAACTATTTATATTCGGAAGGTTATTATCAATCGGTTTTTTCAGATACCATCAAGATAGACAGCACGGCTGACCGCACACAGAAAAGAGCGGAAGTTACCATAAAAATAGCGCCGGGAAAACCCGTCATTATTGATTCGCTGGGATATCAATTAAATGATACCACGCTGCAAAGAATAGCATTGCGCAAACAGAAAAGTACCAAGATCATCCCTCATAAAACCAAGTTTACACAACAAGCTGTGTCGGATGAATTGGACCGTTTGATTGGAGTGTATAGAAATAACGGGTATTACAAAATGTCAAAAAATAATCTGATTGCTTCCGCCGATACAGCGGATGCCAATTTGCTGAGGCTGACACTCGACCCGCTTGAACAAGCTGTAAAAATGGCTCAGGCGGCAGACAAAAGCAAAAAAAATCCTACTGCTTCCATAACATTTATGAAAAGGGAAGGAGAAGATACATTAGCTGTAAGTTCGAGGCCGGAAGATTTTTTAAGATATAAAATAGGAATGGTAAATTTTTTCCCGGAAACGCGAACGAATGAGATACCGGATTCTACATTACTTCATTTAAACCGGTTTCAAAATATTACACATTCCAGAACAGGCAATGTTACGATATACAATCGTACGAATAAATTTGTGCCTCGTCCGATGCTGGAACATTTGTATTTCAAGAGAGGCGATTATTACAGGGATAGTTCATTTTTAAAAACCATCAATAACCTTAATTCTATCGGGGCGTGGCAACAAGTAGATTACAGGAATTTTATAAGAGGCGATACGGTGGATGTGAATTATTTTTTAACCCCGGCAATCAAGCAAAATATCACAACCGAAATTCAAAGTAGTCTCAATACAGGCAATCTGGATTTAATTTCAACTTCAAGTAATATGATTGGTCTCGGATTGAATGTAAGCTATCGCAACCGGAATGTATGGAAGCGCGCTATTCAGTCGGTCACGAGCGCATTGGCCGGAATTGAAATTGGTATAGGAAATAATGCAACAGGCAATCTTATCCAAACTTATCAATTAGGATTATCACATTCTTACACCTTTCCGAGATTTATAATTCCTTTTTACCGATTGAATGGTAAGAATCTTGATAATGTACGTACTGTGATTAATGTAAATGCTAATTACACAGACAGGAGAAATTATTATGATTTAGGATCTTTCATTGCAAACTGGGGCTATGAGTGGCGAAAGAAAAATATGAACTGGCAATATCGCCCTCTTAACATAGAAGTTTACAATTTGCATAAGATACTTACTTATGACAGTGCAACACAAACGAAGATCAGCCTGCTTGATCAGGCTATTGCGGCAAATCCATATTTAACCAAAGCATTTAACGTAGGTACAGTTATTAGCCAACAACTAAACTATGCAGTTACTTTTAATAATTCAAAAATGGCCGGAATGAATTATTTACGTTTTGCATTGGAAGAATCCGGCGGCCTGCTTGGCTTTATACCTTCTCTGAAAGATAAAATTTACCGCTACTTCAGGATTGAAGGAGAATATATAAAACATTTTGATTTTCCTAAAACACAATTTGCATTCAGGACATTTGCAGGCATAGGATTAAACTATGCATCGTCTAAATCCGACTTCCCGAATACCTTGCCTTTCTTCAAACAATTTATCGGTGGCGGCCCAAACAGTATGCGTGCGTGGGGGCTGCGCCAGTTAGGGCTTGGAACTAATCTTCAAAGCGATACATCAAGTATTTTCAGAGACCGTTACGGAGACATGCAACTGGAAATGAATCTTGAATATCGCTATCCGTTGCTTGCATTGGGCAGCTTTATGAAAATAAACGGGGCGCTGTTTACAGATATAGGAAACGTATGGAATGTACACAAGGATACAACTTTGCCTCATGCGGAATTTGATATAAGCAGGTTCGGAAAAGCATTGGCTATTGCTGTAGGTACAGGCATCCGGCTTGACTTTAATTATGTGGTATTAAGAGTGGATTTCGGATTGAAGCTAAAAGATCCTACACGGCTTGAAAATGGAGGCTGGATGAGCATTTCCCATTTTACATGGAGAAATGATGAATTTGTAAAACCATCTACGCCGGGACAAACGCAATATTATAAATACAGAAATAATTATGGCATACAATTGGGCATCGGAATGCCATTCTAAGGCTCAGAGGTTTATTTTATTTGAAACCTGTTGCGTTCCTTTAGCTTGCCATTTTCAAATAATTCATAAGGATAAAAACCGGTATGAACAAAGCTGCTTTTACTTAAAATAATTTCTGAATCGGAAAAATGACCGATCTTATACAAAACTGCTGTACTGCCCGGTTCGTAAATTATCATGGAATAATCACTGGCTTCTTTTTCCGGAAGGCGTATAATTAAATCTCCGGTAGCGTTGAGAAACATATAGTTTGATACCGGCACAAGCGATGTTGCAGGTGCGGAATTTACAACCGCTATTGCATTAAATTTTTTATAATTAACCGTACTGTCGCTTACATAAAAAAGGCTGTCCGTTGTATTGTTTAAAACAGAATCGGAAATTTTTCTCATTCCTGCAACTGTAACACTTCTGTTTTCGTCACCTTTGAGAATTACATGCTGGCCGGCGATATTGCTAAACAAACCGGCAGATACAAATCCAGAACTTACTTTTTTCGCTTTGGTAAAATAATAACTTCCGTTTTTTAATTGATAATATATGCGGTAATAATCCATGCTTGGAACAGGCCTTACATCAGTATAAGCATTTACCTGTAAAGTAGGATTGGTTACAGCATATAAAGTCATAAAATTTTTTACGCTGTCATTTGACCGTTGAATGGTCATATAAGAAACCATGCTCCCAAAATTATTTCTCCAGGAAATTACCTTTTGATTTTGTACGCCTTTTTTGATACTGAAATCCGGAAGAGGTTCTTGGGAATATGCGCCTGTAATAAAAAATAAAGCTAAAAAAATAATTGCTATGTATTTAAACATATTGGATTGTCCGTTTTATAGAAAAAATAAAATGCGCTGCAAAAGTAGTTTTTAATAAAGTGCCTTGCAAGCGGAATGGAAAATTATTTCAAAACTTTAATACGCCTTTAGGTAATGATAAATTGCCTTGCAGGCCGCCGGTATGTACGAATAAAATTTTACTTCCTGATGGAATAAAATCTTCTTCCGTTAATTTTTGTAATCCATAAAATGCTTTTGCAGTATAAACAAAATCAAGCGGCATGTCTGAGGATTCATAAACAATATTCATATAATTAATTAATTTATCATTATTCTTAGCATAGCCGCCGAAATGAAAATCGTGAAATAGCCGAAAATTCTTTTTTCGTTCATTATTGTTTAATAAAGAATTTATCTCTTCTCTCAGGCTATAATTGTTTTTCATAACGCTAATGCCGATGACTTGCTGATGCGGTTTTATTTTTTTTATTAATCCCGCAAAAGTAGTTCCTGTGCCTGCGGCAACAACTATATGGGAATATTTATCAAAAGCTGCGCCATCCAATATTTCCGATGCGCCTTTAGCGCCGTCCGTTCCATATCCTCCTTCATCTATCCAAAATAAATCTTTATCTTTAAGCCGTTCTTTGACCATTTCTTTATTATCATATTCTTTACGGGAAATAAAATATAGTTCCATCCCGTATTGAACAGCATTCTTAAGTGTGTGGGACAATAATTTCGGTTTTTCGCCGCGGATGATTCCGAAAGATTTTAATCCGTTTATTTGCGCAGCGCACGCAGCCGCAAGTATATGGTTTGAAAAGGCTCCGCCGAAAGTCGCTATTCCGGTTGCTTTGTTGTCTATGGCATGTTGCAGATAATATTTTAATTTGTACCATTTATTGCCGCTGATCACGGGGTGAATAAGATCAAGCCGCAATATGTCTAAAGATACCTTGTGCCGAACTGCAAAGTGCGGAGATATATTTATTATTGCCGGTTGTTGAAAGTTCATGAAATAATAATTGGACAAAAAATGATAATATTTTAGATTCGCAAAGTTTAATTAAAAAAAATATATATGAGCAATCCTACATTGGTGATTCTTGCTGCAGGAATGGCAAGCAGATATGGAAGTCTGAAACAAATACAATCATTCGGGCCATCCGGAGAAACGATCATTGAATATTCAATTTATGATGCTATCAAAGCAGGATTTAAGAAAGTAGTATTTATAATCCGCGAGGATTTTTTCGAAGAATTCAAAAGCATATTTGAAGAAAAACTTAGTGGAAGGATTGAGATCGATTATGTATTTCAAAAGTTGGAATCTTTTACGGAAGGATATAAAATTCCCGAAGAAAGAACAAAACCATTTGGCACCGCGCAAGCTATTCTTTGCTGCAAAGGAAAAATAGACGGGCCTTTTGCAGTAATCAATGCAGATGATTTTTATGGCTTCGATGCATTTCAAAAAGCCTATGAATTTCTGGATGCCAAAGTGCAGCCGAATGTTTACGGTTCTATCGCTTACAAACTGAGCAATACTTTGAGCGATAACGGAAGCGTAAGCCGTGGACAAATATTAACCAATTCCCAAGGGCAAATTACGGGTATTGAAGAAAGATTGAAAATATATAAGAAAGATGGCAAGATAGTTTATGAAGACGGAAATGAAGAAGTTGAATTATCGCCGGATACCAAGGTAAGCATGAACTTCTTTTGCTTTGCTCCAAGCTTCATCGATTTATGCGAGAAAGAATTTAAGCCTTTCCTCGAAAAAAATATCAATGATATTAAATCCGAATTCCTGATGCCAAAGGTTGCAGATACATTTATCAAAACCGAAAGAGGCACTATCGATGTTATTCCTACAGATGCCAAATGGTTTGGCGTTACATATAAAGAAGATGCGCCTGTTGTAAAAGCACAAATAGATAAGTTAGTTGCCGATAAATCATATCCCGAAAATCTTTGGGCATAATTGGCGGATTGTTGAAATGAAATTTAAAAGGTTTGTTTGTTTAATATGTTTTTTTGTAAAAACTGTTAATAAATAAACCTTTTCCAATATGAAAATAAAATATTGCTTGTTGTTAATTATTGTTACATGCTTTGTGACATATGCATGCCGTAAGATAGAGCTGGCGAAAGAATATGCACTACGAACTATACTGTTCCGCTATTGGAGACCCTGAAAAAAGCGGGTACTACAGCTGTGAATCCACCCCGGTAACTACCAGCTATCTTATATGTAACATTCTCGGGACAAATGGAAATAATGGAGCCACTGGAGGCTCAGGAGATAGTAGCGGCTCTGATTGCGGTGGCGCTGCTTATCAGCCCAATATACTATCGGATGAAGACCCCAAAAACTCCATGTGACCAAGCTAAAGACCTTGCAAAAAATATAAGTTTTAAAAGTAAAATGAATTCTCTTAAAAGTAAAACAACAGATACAAAAGAACACGCATACTCTTATGCCTTAAACGTGTTAGGAGCTCTATCCGTAACCGAGCAAACAGTCGAAGATGAAGTATCAAATGTTGAATACATTATATCTGGACCAATAGATACTATCTTTTCAGAATGGGCACCAATTGGTGTAAATGCTAACGGCAATGCGGTAATCTCTAATCCTTGTAATCAATAATAAAAGCTAAATAGTATGAAAAAGACATTCTTTTTTTATTATTCGCCTATTATTGTATAATCGCATATAATCAATACCCTATCAAGCCCAATTGTAATCACATTAACAATAGCCTAAACAAGTTTGTTGGTACATGGCAATGGGTAAATGTAACCGATACTTTAAAGATTGTTCTTAAAAAATATTAAAGAAAATAGAATAACAGGCGCATGTAAAGAATTTGCTTCATGAAGTAAGAGCGCAGGTTATTTGTGGAGGGAAATTTCATTTCCTCTGATTCTGATTTCTTCAGATTGTTTTATATTTTTCTCCTCATTTTTTGTCAGCAATTTTATTAGACTTAAGTCAATATTCTCCTTTTCATTCTTAATTTTATCTACAATAATTTGAAGTAAATAATTTTCATCAATAAAATATTTGTCATAATCTGAATTTATAATATTCCCGTCAATCATAAATACAACTGGCCTATTTCCCAAATTTGTGTATTTGTCTTTTAGAGAAGTTAGTGAAATCAACTTAAGTTTAAGTTTAAATTCACTCTTGGTTTTTATATATACTTCTCCATAATATTTTCTATTGTTCAGAAACGTGTCATTTTTGACCACGTTAAAATTTTCAATCATATTTGGATCAAGTGTGAACGTTAAATTGCCAACAAATTTTCCATTAATAAAGTAAGCCGGTTCTTTATCATTATGAGATTCGTCGAGATATATAACTTTTACAGTGCTATCATTAATAATTGTCTGCCCATAGGTTGTTGCTGATAGGAGCATTAATAATAAAGCAAGAATATTTTTCATTATAAAATATTTTGAATTAAATGTCTATAGGATTTAAGTATGGATTAGATAGCTTTCCGCTAATTCTTAATTTGGCACTTCTTCCTTTAATTTATAGCAAAAATCCTATCTAAAAATAGCATTATTTATGCAACTCTTAAAATAAATAATTTAATTGTTTGTTGATGATTGAGGTTAGTTGAAGAAGACTGCATTTTTGCGTGAGGGCGCAGCGCGGCATCCTTTTGCGAAGCGTTGGTTGTGGTGCGTTGGGCAAAAGATATAGCGCGGAGACCGACGGCGAGCGTGGGATTTGATGATGAATATTACTGAAACCGCAGCGAGGCGGCACGCCCTAAAAGAAATTTAATGTATTGTGAATATGATTTAATATTACTTTTAACAAGATTTAATTGCGGGTTCTATTAATAGAATTAATCTTTGTAGATAATTGATGAATGCTTTGAAATGTATAATAGTGTTTATTATTGTATTTGTGGCTTCGGCAGGAAGTTTGTATGCTCAGAAGGTAATTCAGGGGCATATTTACGGAGGGATGAACCGCAACTCGCCTGTGGATTCGATGAAGATATATACATCGTCCGGGAATGTGAGCTATACGGATGTGCATGGCTTGTATATGATCAGCGCAAAGGAAAATGATACGTTGTTCGTGAGTTTTCAGAACAGGGAAGTTATTCATTATCCTGTTTCTTTTATTACAACGCCGGATAAGTTTGATGTGTATTTGAATAATCCCGGATTTTATGATTCTACTTATTTTAATGAGCTGCCGCAGGTGCAGGTGCAGACAAGAAGCTATACGAAAGATTCTTTGATGAACCGTTATATGTATTCTAAAGTATTTGATTATACGAAGCCTAAGTTTAATCCGTTTAGCCCGGTTACTTCGGTTGTAAATTTGTTCAACAGAGGGTATATAAAAAGGCAGGCTCGTTACAGGAAATTTGCAGAGACGAATGAGCAGTTTGGCTACGTAGATTCTCGCTGGACAACAAGCGCAGTAGGCCGCATAACAGGTATTCAGGATGATTCTTTATTGGCAAAGTTTATGAATAAATACGAACCGCCTTTCTCAAAAATTAATGCTATGAATGAATTGGAACTCGACCAATATATTTTGGATAAATACAACGAGTTTAAAAAGGAAGAGGAAAATAAAAAATAATTTTTCGCTTTATAAATTTTGATTGCTGTTTTTGCAACGCTACCTTTGCTGCACAAATTTTTTCAAATTGCTTAAAAATACTGTTACGATATTTCTTATGCTGATGTTTCTATGTCAGTCGTTCAACAGGATAATCGTGTATGCTACTTTTTATGCGAACAGAAATTTTATTGCAGAAAACCTTTGCGAAAATAAAGATAAGCCGTGGATGCATTGTAACGGTCATTGTCAGTTGAATAAAAAATTGGCGGAGGACGATAAGCAAAATTCCGAAACACCGGCTCAGAAAATTGCGGATGAGATGAGTGTATTTTTCTTTCATCCGATAGCTTTTCAAAGTGTGGTTTTTAAATTTGCAAGTGCTACCCCATTATATGGATATTATAAACCGCTTGCCTTGCAAACTCATATAAACAGTACGTTTCATCCTCCTGCAACAGTTTAATCTTCAATTGACTTTTGAATTCATCAATGCAAGTTTTTGGACTTGCCGAAATAGTCTGTGCCGTTAACCACAGCCGAAAAATTCATTTGTTATCATCTTTTCAATCAAGTTTATTCACATTGTTGAGCTTCTTGGAAACGCGAGCGCGATAAGTGTTTCAGGAAATTCATGCAATCTATTTTATTGCAATTATTTTATAAAGGCAAGAGTGTGATCTCTTTGTCAAAGTCCAACTATTATCAATTATGAAGATTAAATTTTTAATAATGTTGTTCATGACTATTGCCATGTCCAACACAATATTCGCGCAAACAATTATCAAAGGAAAAATATTTGATTCAATCAGTAAAGAAGTTATAAGCGGCGCAACTGTTTCGGATAAAAATCATTCCGTTGTTTCCGATGCGTCGGGGAAATTTGTTATAAATACCAAAGATTCTATACTTAAAATAAGTAGTACAGGTTATATAAACGCAATAGTTAATGTTGCAGAAACATCTGTCGCTATTGGCTTGCAGCCGATGACGAATGAATTGGGGCA
Source organism: Arachidicoccus sp. (assembly GCA_028283605.1). Lineage (GTDB taxonomy): Bacteria > Bacteroidota > Bacteroidia > Chitinophagales > Chitinophagaceae > Arachidicoccus. The sequence goes on from JAPWKH010000014.1 coordinate 104,031, forward strand.
AGTGGTTGTAAGCGCTAATCGTACTGCAGAAAAGAGGAGCGAAGCGCCGATTGCAATTTCAGTAATCAGCAAACAAACGATTGAAGATACAAAGGCGCAGCGATTGGATTTTTTATTGAATAAAATCAGCGGTGTAAACATGGTTAATCTTGGCAATGAACAACACGAAATGAGCATTCGGCAGCCTATGACGACTAATAATCTTTTTCTTTATCTGGAAGACGGCATTCCGCTTCGTACATCTGCAGTGTTCAATCACAATGCCTTGATTGAAATGAATATGACGGCGGCGAAAAGTATCGAAGTTATCAAAGGGCCTTCGTCCGCATTGTATGGCGCGGAAGCTATTGCAGGAACAGTAAATCTTATAACACAAGCGCCGCCTGCATTTACAGCGGGTTATATTAGCGCGCAAATGAGTAATAAGGGTTACAAAAGAGCTGATGCGCAAATTGGTTTTAACCAAGGAAAAATAGGTTTTATAGCCAGCGGCTATTATGCCAATCAGCATAACGGGCCAATACAATACAGCGATTATCATAAATCTGCAAGTACATACCGGCTGGATTATCATATCGACAGTAATACCACTTGGACCAACAGTATTACGTATGTAGATTATTACAGCGATATGTACGGTTCTTTGGATAGCGCACATTTTGCTCAGAAAAATTATGCAGCGCAAAAGTTTTTTACATACAGAAAAGTGTACGCATTCAGAGGTAGGTCAACAATTGCACATCAATGGAACGACCACAGCTCTACAACGGCAACGTTTATGTATCGCGGTAATTCGGTAATTCAAAATCCTGCTTACTCAATTGCATCTTATCATGCCGGCGGCATTGCTGCAAACTCAATTTCAAATGATACTGCAACAGGCAATATCAATGACAATGCTTTTCATTCTTACGGTGTATATGTGCAGCAAGTACAGCAGTTCAAGTTTCTGAAAAGCAAGCTGGTTGTGGGTTCGAGCGCAGAAATATCACCGCAGCGTTTTAATGAAGATTTTATTTGGGTAAAAAAATCAAACGGAAATTATGTGAGTTACACAAAGAATAATCCTGATTCTATATTGGCAAATTATAAAACGCTTATAACCGATATGGCCGCGTATGCCAATTATGATTTTACGATTGCGAGAGGATTAAGAATATCCACTGCTTTGCGTTACGATGCATTTGAATATTCATTTGTTAATTTTCTGACAGGCTCAAAAATTACGGGTGGCCCGTCAAGTGTAACGAATTATCATAAGCTTGCGCCAAAGGTCGGCTTTACGTACAACACAGGCGGCATCGGCTTTTACGGTAATTACAGTCAGGGTTATGTGCCTCCGCAAATCACGGATGTTTTCGGCAAAACAAACAGTACCTATTTAAAGCCGCAGAATTTTACCAACTATGAAATAGGAGGATGGTTTTCATTAATTGAAAATAAAATATACATTGATTGGAGCGCTTATTTAATGAATGGAAAAGATGAAATCATTTCAGTGAGAATGCCCGACGGAACATCACAATCGTTAAACGCAGGACGCACGCGGCACAAAGGCTTGGAATATGGTATTACTTATACCCCATCAGATGAATGGCTTTTGCGATTTTCAGGCACCAATGCCAGGCATACTTTCACAAATTATATCGCAAGCGGTGTGGATTACAATGGTTACCAAATGAGCGCCGCACCTAACTTTTTTGGTAATGCTGAAGTTGAATACAAGCCGCATTATTTTAAAGGATTTCGCATAGATGCAGAATGGCAGCATGTTGGAAAATATTTTGAAGATAATTTGAATACACATTCTTACAAAGGTTACAATGTTCTCAATTTAAGAGTAGGATATGCAAAAAAGCATTATGAAATATGGGTTAATGCGCTGAATTTGTTGAATGAATATTATTCGGTTTTATCCACATATAATGCGGGTTCCGGTTACAACTATCAGTTAGGTGATCCCAGAACATTTACGTTCGGAGTATCGTACAAATTTGGAAAATAAATTTTAACCATCTATGATATTGCAATAATTATGATTCGTAAAAATATATACAATTGGCACAGGAAACTCAGCATTATCATTGCTTTTCCTGTATTGATTTGGGCAATAAGCGGTTTCATTCATCCTATAATGACGAATATAAGACCACACATTGCAACACAACAACAGCCGCAAACCATCATTGACACTTCTTTGCTGAAAGTTCCGTTGGACGTGGCTTTGAAAGAAAATAGCATTGATGTTTTTTATAATTGCAGGATAATAGAATTGAATAATCATTTGTATTATCAAATAAAAAAGAGCGTAAATGCAATACCGGTTTATTTTTCAACTTTAGACGGAAAACAATTACAAAACGGAGATACATTATATGCAATTTATCTTGCAAATCATTTTGCTTCGGATAAAAAATTAGATGTAGAATCTATCAGCTATATAACTGATTTTACGGATGATTATAATAATATCAACAAATTGTTGCCCGTGTATCGCGTTTGTTTCAAACGTAAAGATGGAATATCTATTTATGTGGATACGCAGCAAAGTCGTTTTTCTTTTGCAACAAATAACACACGAAGTATTTTGACAAGAGCGTTTACATTGTTGCATACATGGTCGTGGCTTGGCAATTTGACTTTGCTGAAAATAATCATCATGACGTTGCTGATGCTATTCACATTTATAAACGGCGTCGTTGGCTTGTATATTTTCTTCACAACGAAATCGAAAAATAAGAAAGATAATAAATTGCTGAAACGCAGGCGCAATCATCGTTTTACGGCTGTGTTCGCATCTTTGTTTATCTTATTTTTTTCATTCAGTGGATGTGTGCATACACTTGCAAAATTGAGAAAAGATGACCGTGGAAAAGTAATTGCTTCGCAAAACATTTCACGAAATGAAGGCAGTGTTGATATAAAGAAAATTCAGCAGTTAATCAATCTGCCTATTCATGATATATCTTTTGTAAAAATGAATGGACAAGCATATCTGCGCGTTGCGATTGTAAATAATGATAAAAGCAACGGCAATGATTTGATGAAGCAAATGCGGGAAGATGCGCCGAAAATATTTTTTATTGATTTATCAACTTATTCCATACTGCAAAACGGCGAAGAAATATATGCCGGTTATTTGGCGAATAATTATTTGCATCAAAATATTCAATCGTCTGAAACAGTTGAAATCACTGCATTTGACGATGATTACGATTTTGCAGATAAAGTATTGCCTGTATGGAAAATTAAAAATAACTCCGCAACGCTGTATGTGGAAACATCCACAGCAAAGCTGCGTAAAGCATCATCTGCCATCGGAAAATTCGACGATTATTCTTTTGCATTTTTTCATAAGCATGAGTTTATGATGTTTGCAGGCAAGTCCGCAAAAGATATTAGTACCATGTTTTGGGTCGCAGCACAAATAGTGATGATTGTTTTCGGGTTGGTGCTTTATTTCAACAGGAAGAAAAAATCTTCCGTTAAAAAATAAAAACAGTATGGAAAAAATATTTTGTTTAATTATCATTTTATATTCTGTTATCAACCTTCATGCGCAAAATCTGAAAGGTATTGTGAAAACAAAAAGTGGAGTGCCGATTGAAGGAGCAACTATAAATATTCTAAATACAGACAGGAGTGTGATTGCAGATAAAGAAGGCAAGTTCACAATTACAAAAATTTCGGCAGGCAATTATCAGTTAAGCATCAACAGTGTAGGTTATGCGTCGCAAATAAAAGAAGTGAAAGTTACTGAAGGCAGTACCTCTGTCATAAACATTGTATTGACAGAGCAGGGAAAACAATTGGATGAAGTTGTTGTTAGCAGCGATAAAACAGAAACCGATTTGCAACAAACACCGCTGGCCGTATCATCTTTAAGCGGAAAAAAGCTAAACGATTACAGGGCCTGGAATATTACCGATTTAACGGCATTAGCACCCAGTGTCTTTGTGGTGGAACACGGTAACAGTTCCGGCTCAAACTTTTTTAATATCCGCGGCACCATGGGCTTTAGTACCGAGCAGTCGGTAGCAACGTATGTTGACGGCGTTTACCAGTTCGATTTTTATTCCGCGCCCATTAATTTTAATAATATTGAACGCATAGAAATCTTACGAGGTCCACAAGGTACTTTATACGGAAGAAATGCATTCAGCGGTGTGGTAAACATTATTACAAAAAAGCCGACCAACGACACGCACGGGTTTGCTGAAATTGATTTAGGCAACTATGGCCAGCAACGGTATACGGTAGGTGTGAATGCGCCCATCATAAAAAATAAGCTCTTCTTCGATGTATCGGGACAATACAATGGAAGAGGCAGCGTGTACAGCAATCCGACATTAAGTACAAAACATTTCGATGGACGCAAGGATTTTAATGTGACCGGCAACTTAAGGTATTTAATAAGCGATAAATGGCAAATCAATGTAAATGCAAAAACAGAGAACGACAACGATAAAGGCGCTTATCCCTGGGCTGCCAGCGATAGCGCTGCACGCAATCATCCATATCAGGAGTTTGGTAATTGGAACAATACAGAAAGAAGAAGTAATACAAATGTGTCAGTCGCTGTTAATTACTACGGCAAGCATTTTAATTTTACTTCCATTACCGCCGGCGTTGATTATCATATTTGGATACCGGGCCGAGTGGATTACGATTTCACGCCACTCAACCTCTTAAGCGTCAGTAATGCAACAAGATCGAATGAGCTTACACAAGAGTTTCGTTTTTCTTCGCCGGCAAACGCAGGCAGGCTGAAATGGACTGGCGGCTCGTATCTTTTCGCGGAAAAAATAAAAACGAATGCCATTACTTATTACGACCAAGATTATGCGGCGATTGATACAGCAGCACCTTACAGTACAATAACAAAGGATACTCTAAGGAATCGAGGCATCGCGTTGTACGGTCAGGCAACCTACAGTCTTACTTCAAAGCTGGATATCACAGCAGGCGCACGATATGATTTGGAAAGAAAAGAAATAACCGAAAGCAATGATTTCGATAAGGACAATATGATAACGCCGCTAACTGATACAAAAACGGACGGCAAAACGTTTCATGCCTTCACACCAAAGTTGACACTAAGTTATAAGCTTACAGATAATTCACTTATATATGCTTCTTATGCAAAAGGTTTCCGTATAGGCGGTTTCAACGTTGCCGCAACCGACGACAACAGAGCATATAAGCCCGAAAAATCAGATAACTATGAGACAGCCATAAAAAATAATTTGTTTCAGGACAGATTGAAGTTGAACCTCACAGTTTTTTATCTGCAACAGAAAGACCAGCAGGTTAGCACTTCAACGGACGGCGTCAATGCCCTGACACTTAATGTGGGCGACATGAATAATCTCGGCCTGGAAACAGAAATAGCCGCGATACCGGTTAAGAATTTTTCGATAGAATGGAACGCTGCCTGGTCTCATGCAAAATATGCCAAATTGGATCTGTATGATTACACTACTTCATCAACCGTAAATTACAAAGGCAATCATCCTATCAATAATCCTGATTTTTCGAGCATGGTTGCCGGGCAATATAATTATCCGTTATCAAACAGCAAACAAAATATTGCTGCATTCGCAAGGCTTGAATACAGGTATATCGGCAGGTATTATCTTGATTTTGTCAACTCAGACAGCCAAAGCGGTTATGGTTTAATCAACGCAAGGGCAGGCATTACTGCAAAGAATTTTGAGATAGCCGTTTGGGGAAGAAACATCAATGATGCCCGTTATATAGCATATGGCTATGGTGCCTATATATTAGGAAGCCCAAAAATGTGGGGTATTACCTTAACCGGAAAATTTTAGCTCATCATAAAAAAATAAAAATGAAAAATTTAATAATGATCTTACTTTGTTGCTCAAGCCTCATAGCAGTAGCACAACAAAAAACAGACAAGAAAATAAAAGTCGCAATAGTCGCATATCCGGGTATGGAGTTGATCGATTATTCCGGACCGACAGATGTATTTGGAATGGCTTCAGAAATAACGGAAGGGCAATATTCCGTCTATACTGTTGCCGAAAATCCACAGCCCGTAAAAACAGTAAACACACACACCACAATATTGCCGGATTATAGTTTCTACAATATGCCAAAACCCGATATATTGGTTATTCCCGGCGGCGATATAAAAAACATTGACAGTCTTATCAGCGATAAAAGAATTTTATCATTGATTAAAAAATACAATGCAGATAGCAGCGTTAAAATAATGAGCGTATGCACAGGCGCGTATTTGCTTGCTGCTACAGGATTGCTGAACAATAAAAGAGCTACCACACATTTTTTTGTAACGGACGATTTTGCAGAAAGATTTCCGTCGGTAACTTTGGTAAAAAATGTGCGTTATGTGGATGAAGGGAATATTATCACTTCGTCGGGTGTTACATCGGGAATAGACGCTGCATTGCATGTTGTAAAAGAGAACAGTGGTGAATATGTTGCAGATATAGTAGCACGAGCTCTTCAATATACGCCCCACGAAAAAGAAGCATGGCCGCAACCTTTAAAGAAAATGCATTACAAGGATTCTTCTGTTACAAAAAATGTATGTGCCGTATGTGGTATGAAAGCTAACGGTAAAATAGAAACCGAATATAAAGGCAAGACATATTATTTCTGTTCGGATCAATGCAAAAATATATTTCTGAGAAATCCGGATGAATATGTCAGTTTAAAATAAAAGTTCACTTTTTCATTAAAACAAAAACAAATGAAAAAATTCATATTAATTTCCACAATTGCTGCATGTCTGATGATGGTATTTTCCTGTGGCAATCATGATAATACACCCACAACAAAAATCGATTCCACAAAACCAAAGACGGTTTCCATGACCGGCGATACTTCCAAGTTCACTTTAAGCATGATGGTTAATAAAAAAGATTTTGTATGCCGAATGCCGTTAACGGCGGGCATTGGCGATACGGTGCATTACAAAGGAAAAGTTTATGGCTTTTGTTCCAAAGGTTGCAAAGAATCTTTTTTGCAAGACCCGAAAAGCTATTTGGCGGAAAAGTAATGGATCATGTTCTGCATCGTGAGTCGTTAAATGTGAGTTGTGAATTTCTCATAATTGACGGCTCACGATTCACGTTATTTAATCCTTATTCTTGGATCTATAACGCCATAAAGTACATCGGCAAGAATATTAACAGCTACAAAAAATGCAGCCGTAACTATTACGCTGCCCATTACTACGGGAAAGTCAAGTTCGGATAAAGCATCAACAGTTGTTTTACCAATGCCTTTCCAGTTAAATATATATTCAACAAAAAATGCACCTGCAAGCAATTCGGCAAACCAGCCTGTAACGGCCGTCATTACAGGGTTTAATGCATTTGGCAATGCATGTTTACGGACAACTGCGTCTTTGCTTAATCCTTTCGCAAAGGCAGTTCGTATATAATCTTTATTCATCACATCGAGCATAGCGCTGCGTGTAAGTTGCACTATAATTGCCAAAGGTCTTATGCCTAAAGTGACCGCAGGTAGAAGGAGATTTTGCAACGCCAAATGCTTGCCTTTAATGGCATCGTATTCGTACAAACTTCCTGTCATATATAAACCTGTAAATTGATGTAATATAAAACCGAAAACATACGCAATAATAATTCCTATGAAAAAAGATGGCGCTGAAATGCCTAACACACTTACGAAAACTGCACTGCTATCCAGCCAAGTATTTTGCTTGACTGCAGATAAAATGCCTAAAGGTATGCCTGCTAAAATTGCGAATATAATTGCGGAAAATGCAAGTATGATAGTGCCCGGCAAAGCATCCGCCAATATTTCGGACACCTGTTGCTTTGTTTGGTAAGAACGCCGCAGGTAAGGAATTTTAAAGCCCAATTTTTCTTTACCTCCGAAGAAAAAACCCTTGAGTTGTTTAGCCTGAATTTCTTGTTGGGTATTAATAGAAACAGGCGATACATCATTAAGGTATAAAATAAATTGTTTCCATTTTGGCTGATCCAAGGCGAGTTCTTTACGTACATTTTCTATGGTTGTACTGTCGCCGCTTTGTCCTAAAACTAATCGTGCGGGATCGCCGAAACCTTGAAATAAAAAGAACACGACGATTACTACACCTATTAAAACAAGTACGCCGTATGCAATTCTTTTTATAAGAAAATTCAGCATTGTAAATTGTTTACAATTTAAAGATATATTGTTTTACCTAAAGTTGCATGGGAAAGCAATGATGTATGTGATGTTTAATAGAATTAATAACAACTAAAAAATTGTAATAATTGTTCGACATAAAACAAACATTTGTATATTTATCGCATTTAATCATAAATTTATTCAATCACATTTACACATGTCTGACAGTTTAATCGGTGTTGATTACTTCATCATTTTAGCCTATTTCATACTCATATCTCTTTATGGTTATTGGGTATACAATAAAAGAAAAAATAAAAATTTAAGTAGCCATGATTATTTTTTAGCCGAAGGTTCACTTACATGGTGGGCAATCGGTGCATCAATTATCGCTTCTAATATTTCTGCGGAACAATTTATAGGAATGAGTGGTGACGGATTTTTTGTTGGGATAGCCATTGGCGTTTATGAATGGGTAGGCGCTTTAACATTGATTATTATAGCCGTATGGTTTTTACCGATTTACCTTAAGAATAAAATCTTTACCATGCCGCAATTTCTGAAGCGGAGGTTTAATGATAAGGTGGCTTTGATTATGGCTGTGTTTTGGCTGCTGCTGTATGTGTTTGTAAATATTACTTCTATTTTGTATTTAGGAGCAATAGCTATCAATACATTAGTCGGTGGTGCTTCCATGCATTTTATTATGGTTATTTTTACGGTCTGTTCCGTATTGATTGCCTTAGGCGGCATGAAGGTAATTGGTTATACCGATGCTATACAGGTTGCCATTTTATTGATTGGCGGACTGGCAACTACCTATTTCGCATTGGAAGTAGTTAGTGCAAAATTCGGTTTTGGTAAAGATGTTTTAGCTGGCTTAAAAGCCATGATGACAGCAGCGCCTGATCACTTTCATCTGATATATAAAAAGCCGGATGCGACTTCTTCGCAACATTATATTGATCAATATTTAATCGTGCCGGGCATTCTTATGTACGTGGCTGGGCAATGGATAGTAAATCTGGAATATTTCGGGACGAACCAATACATCACGCAACGAGCATTGGGTGCAGATTTAACTACTGCAAGAAAAGGATTAATGTTTGCCGGAATATTAAAAATGATGATGCCTGTGGTAGTAATGCTTCCGGGAATTGCAGGTTATGTATTATATCAAAAAGGTTATTTGCCGCAAATGGGAACCGGCAATATAAAAGATATTAAGGATCATGCTTATCCTTCTGTATTGGGTTTTTTGCCAAACGGACTAAAAGGCTTATCGATAGCGGCATTGTCTGCAGCTATTATCGCATCGCTGGCGGGTAAGGCCAACAGCATTTCCACAATTTTTACATTGGATATTTATAAGCATTATTTCAATAAAGAAGCTGATGAAAAAAAGATGGTAAGAATCGGCAGAATAACTGTTATCATAGCCATGATAATCGGATTGTTTTTTACCTGGGATGATGTATTGGGAATTGGAGGTACGGGAGGTTTCACATTTATACAAAAGTATTCAGGTTTTATAAGCCCCGGCGTATTAGCTGCATTTTTATTAGGCATGTTTTGGAAAAGAACTACCGGCACAGCAGCTATTGTAGGAATTGTAGGTGGTTTTATTTTATGTATATTTTTCAATGAATTTGCACCGCAGGTGCTGGGGCATAATACATGGTTGTATACGGCTTATCCTACTGCATCGGGCCGTTGGGAAATTCCTTTTCTTATATGTATGGGATTAACATTCGGATTTACAGTGATATTAATGACCCTGTTAAGTTTATTGGGACCGAAGATCAACCCAAAATCTTTTGTAATAGACAGAAGTATGTATCGTGTGAATGGAAGTGTACTGGTAATGATCATAATTATTCTCATGATTTTTTCTGCTATTTATGTTAAGTTTTGGTAAGCAGATAAAATAAAATTATTTTTTACATGTAATTTTTATTCATGATTGCAAAAAGATATAAGGCTGCAAAATTGTTACTGGCCGTAGATTGTATAATCATAGGTTATGATGAAGACGACGGCCTTAAAGTGCTTATAACGAAACGCGGATTTGAGCCGCACAAGGGAAGCCTGAGTTTAATGGGAGGCTTTGTGCAGGAAGATGAAAGTGTGGAAGACGCCGCAGCCCGTATATTGCACGATCTTACCGGACTGGAGGGCGTGTACATGGAACAGATGCATGTTTTCAGCAAACCGGACAGGGATTCTGAAGAACGAACTGTTGTAGTTGCATTTTTCGCACTTATCGATATAAAAAAATATCAAAATCAAATGAGTACGGGATATCAGTCTAAATGGTTTCCCATCAATAATTATCCGGAGCTGATATTCGACCACGGAGAGATGGTAGAAATGGCTAAGGAAAGAGTTCAATATCGCGCTGCGCAACATCCGTTACTGCTTGAATTATTACCCGGTAAATTTACTATACCGCAAGTAATGAGATTGTATGAAGTATTGTATAATGTGAAATTTGATTTAGGAAATTTCAGTAGAAAAATAATATCCACCGGCCTGATCATAAAACTGAATGAAAGAGATAAGGCTAACTCTAAAAAAGGGGCTTATTATTACAAAGTGGACGAAAAAAAATATCAGGAAGGCTTTAGAAGATTTTTAAATTTTGTGAACAAACCACAATTCAAAACAAAAAATTAACGGCTATTAAATAAACAATAAAAATTTAAAGATGAAAAGCTATTTAAAAACTGCTTTAAGCATTTGTACATCATTAATATTATTTTCTGCATGTAAAAATCATGGCAATTCTTCTTCGCAAATCACGCGGGATAAAGCTGTTTCCGTTATTTCCTGGGGAAGTTATGAAAACAAACCTGTTTATCTTTATAAGCTGAATAACGCAAACGGTTCTGTAATTACCATATCCAATTACGGCGGCACAATTACAGGGTGGACTTTCCCTGACAAAAAAGGTGATACTTCACAAATCATTATCGGCTTTGATAGTTTGAGCGGTTATTTAGCGCATCCTCCCTATTTCGGCGCGTTGATAGGAAGATATGGCAACCGCATTGCCAAAGGTAAATTTACCTTAGACGGAAAAGCTTATCAGTTGGCTGTAAATGACGGAGATAATCATTTGCACGGCGGTATAAAAGGTTTTGATAAAGTATTGTGGGATGTTCAAATCCCGGACAGCAGCAAACCGGAACTTGTATTGCATTATTTATCCAAAGACGGCGAAGAAAATTATCCGGGAAATCTTGATGTAACTGTGCATTATATTCTTGATTCTGCTAATCAATTACATATCACTTATGATGCGGCTACAGACAAGGCAACGCCATTGAATCTTACCAATCATACGTATTTCAATTTGTCCGGTAATTTAAGCAAAACGATATTGAGGGAATCTTTGCTGTTAAATGCAGACAAATACACACCAGTTAAAGATCAAATACCAACCGGAGCATTGGTGGAAGTAAAAGGCACTCCGTTTGATTTTACCACAGCTACAGCTATTGGCGCGAGGATCGACAGTGTTCCCGGAGGATATGATCACAATTATGTTTTAAATACAAATGGCGATATAAATAAAGCTGCAGCTATACTATCGGATTCGGTTACAGGCCGCAAACTTACTGTTTATACAACGCAGCCCGGCATACAGTTTTATTCCGGTAATTTTTTAGACGGCACATTGCAAACACGTGGAGAAAAAATTGTAAAGTATGCGGGCTTATGTTTGGAAACACAGCATTTTCCTGACAGCCCGAATGAGCCTTCGTATCCTTCAACTATATTAAAACCGGGAGAACATTATCATCAGGAAGCGATATACAAAATAGAAGTGGATAAATAATACTTGTTCTTCAACCATAAACAATAAGCGCCTGTTTTTTTATTTAAAGAACAGGCGCTTTTATAATCATTACACTCACTTATCTTTCCAGTAAATCCAAGTGCAGGTGATTGAAATTTTTTAGTGAAGATATTTTAAGGCTTGCAGCGCCCCATCTTTCCTGTGTATATTGCAAATGCTCGGGCACAACTACGCATTGCATTCTGGCTGCAAGTCCGGCAATCATTCCATTAAAAGAATCTTCAAAACATACGCATTCTACCGGATTGCTGTTAAGCTCTTCCGCACAGTTTAAATATACTTGCGGGTGCGGCTTTCCGTAAAAAAGATTTTCCGCAGAAGTAATGGCATGTAGATTATCTCTTAGATGCAGCATATCTACCACTACATTTATCAGTTCCATGTTGGAGGAAGATGCCAGTCCGATTTTGAAATTATGTTCTTTAAAAAACTGAAAAATATAATCTACGCCGGGCATTACTTTACCTCGGGTTTGTACCAATTCAATAACAGTTTTTACCAGCTTATCTTCCGCATGTTTCATTTCTTTTTCTTCCACATTGTATTTGGAAAACCACCAACGTACAAATTCGCGTGAACGCAAGCCGGTTGTTGTTTTATATTCATCTGCCGAAAGGCGAATATTATATTGGGCAAAAACGTGTTGCGCTGCTTCGCGCCACAGCGGCTCACTGTCTATAAGCAAACCATCCATGTCAAAAATTACAGTAGTCAAATGCATTGTATAAATAGATTGATTTTATAAGATCCTCATACGGAAGCAACTAATTCTTTAAATAATTTGGTAAGCTTTGGTTCTGCGGCATTCGCTGCTTCCAACACTTCTTCATGCGTTATTTTATTATCATTATCACGAATGCCCAAATCAGTTACCACACTTATGGCAAATACTTTCATGCCGGCATGTACAGCTACAATTGCTTCCTGTACTGTGCTCATGCCTACGAGATCGCCACCGATAGTTTTTATCAGCCTGTATTCTGCATGTGTTTCAAACGTAGGGCCTGTAACAGCGATATACACGCCATGTCTTAAATCTATATTTTGCTCTTTTCCTATTCGTTCTGCTGTTGCTATAATATTTTTATCATAAGGCTCACTCATGTCGGGGAAACGAACGCCGAGTTCACTTATATTTTTTCCTATTAAAGGATTTGGAGTAAAAAAACTTATATGATCATTGATGATGACCAAATCGCCTACATTATAATCAGGGTTTACAGCGCCTGCTGCGTTGGAAAGAAATAATGTTTCTATGCCGAGCAGCTTCATAATCCGTATAGGATAAGAGACTTGTTCCGGAGAGTAGCCTTCATAGAAATGAAACCGTCCGGCCATGGCTAAAACATCCACGCCGTTTAGTTTTCCGAAAATTAATTTTCCGGAATGGCCTTCTACCGTGCTTACCGGGAAATGCGGAATATCACGATAATCGATAAACAATTCCGTTTCGATTTCGGTAGCAAGATTTCCTAACCCGCTGCCTAAAACAATTCCGGCTTTTGGTTGAATATGGCAAACCGATTGAATGTATTTTACCGATTCTTTTAATTGGGTCAGTAATTCCGACATAGTGAGATAATGATTAATATTTTGGATAAATTATTTTGAACCTTTATAATTTTTATGGCAGCTTGTTTTGTCAAGCAGGATTTTGATGAAAATTAAAATGGCAAATCATCTACCGGATCGCCCGGTACTGTATCGGGAACAAAATTTTCAGCAGTATTATTGGTTGCTCCTGCATTTTGAATTAAGCTTCCTGCAGGTTCTATACGCCATGCATCAAGGTTGGTAATATAGTTTTCGCGGCCGTCTTTCGTCCATTTGCTGCCTTTTAAATTGAAAGAAATTTTCACTTCTTCGCCTAAGTTAAACTTATCGGGCAATGCTGTTTTATCCTGAACACATTGAAATTTTACATAATTGCTGATAATTCTGCCGCCGATGTCATCCGATTTTTCTATCACAAATTCACGTGTTTTGAAAGTTTCGGTGCGTTGCACAATATCGTATTTCGCTACTAATTTCCCTGTTACTTCGTATGACATAATTTTAATTTAAAAGATATGATTTTTATTTTGATTATTTTTTAGGTTCCTGATTTTTTCTTCGCTCTATTTCTTTGTTGATTAATGCAAGCTCTCTGCCCGTTTGTCCTTTTACGCTGCTGTTTTCCTGAGCCCGGCGCATAAGATACGGAATCACATCTCTGATCGGGCCGAAAGGTATGTATTTGCTTACGGAATAACCTTCTTTTGCAAGATTGAAAGTGATATTATCACTCATTCCGTATAGCTGTGAAAAATGCACATTCGGATGATGATGCGAAAAGCCTTTCTCATCTAGCTGCTGAGCGGCGAACATGGTGCTTTGTTCATTGTGTGTTGCAATTACGTAAGCAATTTCATGTATTTGTTCAAAGCAATATTTAACTGCGAGATTATAATCTTTGTCCGTAGCTTCTTTGTCTGTTTGAATTGGCGATGAATAGCCCAATGATTGCGCTCTTGCACGCTCTTTTTCCATATATGCGCCGCGAACTAATTTTACACCCAAAACAAAATTTTTCTCTTTCGCAATCCTGTGAGAGAGTTTGAGGAAATCCAATCTGTCGTGCCGGTATAATTGAATGGTGTTGAAAACAATCGCTTTCTCTTTATTATAAATTTCCATCATTTCCATGGCAAGCCTGTCTATCGGGTCTTGTATCCAGCTTTCTTCCGCATCTATCAGAATACCGATTCCTGTTTCCATTGCTGCATTGCAAATACGTATCATCCGTTTATACACACGTTCCCATTCTGTATTTTCTTCTTCACTGTCGTGTACGCCGCTTCTCAGGCGAGGCGCTTCATTTAATTTTTCCAACAAACCAAACCGTGCAATTCCGGTGATTTTAACGGCAATTACGGGAATATTTTTCTGCGAGGCGGAGAACCGTAATACGCGTATAAATTCGTCCGTTGCATGGTCAAAATTTTCTTCAGTTTCTTTGCCTTCAACGCCGTAATCAAGTATTGCATCCACAGCATAATTATCCAGCATTTTACAAACAGGGCTTGTGTTTTCTAATGTTTCGCCGCCGACAAATTGTTTAAAAATTGTTTTTCTAATTAATCCGTCAATAGGCAATCCAGTCTTTACAAGAAATGGTGTAAGCCTTGTGCCTAAAGCTGTAAGCACCGGATAATTCATTGTGGCAAACAAACGTTTTGCACCTTTTAGATCTTTATCGGACTTATAAGCAAATGCTGTTTCAGTATTATCAAAAGAAAGATTCATCTAAGAAATATTTGTGGGCAAATATACTCGAAAGTTGAGAGTTGAGAAATGAAACCGCATACGATATTTTTATACACTATTAGAATTTGAAAGATTATGCTACCGGAAAACGTTTGCGTTGTATCATTGTAAAAATGGAATTCGTTGGTCATTAGTACAGAATATTTATTTACTTTCAGTTGTGCGACTTTTAATAAAAATATTTATTCTCTTTATTATTATCAATCTTGTTGCTTTTACGCGGTGTAATGCACAAGATAAGAACGATTCTATACCCAAAAATAAGAAACATACAATAGGGAAATGGTTTCAGCAGGGAATCAAATCTATTACGCGCCATTCGCACGATACCACCGATTTCAGAGCTGCCTATAATACACGCGTGGCAACTTATTACCAGCCTTATGCCGGAAAAATCATAAGACATATTGAATACAGGCAATATGGTTTTGAAAGAAGTTTTTCCGATACGATGAGCCGCATGAAATATTTCGGCACTAATATTTTAAACCATTTACACACTCGCTCAAAATCGTGGGTAATAAGGAATAATATGTTTGTAAAAGAAGGAATGCCTTTAAATCCGAATATTGTAGCAGACAATGAACGTTATTTACGGTCGCTCAATTTTATTCGGGATGCAAGAATTTTAGTGCAAACAATTGATCCCGGTTCGGACTCGGTTGATATTATGGTAGTTACCAAAGATCTTTTCAGTCTTACGGGCGAAATCCACGATCTTAGTACAGATAAGCAATATCTAAATATACGCGATGTAAATTTTTTAGGGCTTGGGCAAAATGTTTCCGGTTCTTTTTTACATGATAATGGAAGATCTCCGGCCTATGGCGGCGAAGTGGATTATACTAAATACAATCTCTTTAACTCGTTTACCAATCTGGAATTTCGTTATACCAATATCGGGAAAAATATTTACACCTTAAAACATGAGGAGCATGGTGCATATCTCAATTTTGACAGGCCATTATATTCTCAATACGCTCGTTATTACTGGGATCTTCATCTAAGCGATGTTTGGTCTGAGCCTAATTATGAGGGCAGAAATGTAGACAGCATAAACTTTTATCACTATCGTTATAAAATGTTTGATGCTACGGTCGGAATTAATTTAGGCGCTGATAAAGGAAGACGAAATTTAAAAATACCTTTTAGAAGCGTGATAAGTTTACGATATTATAATTATGATTTCTTGAAATCGCCTGTTCAGTTTTATGACCGTTTTGTGGAAAATTTAAATGCGCGTGAGGCATTGCTTGTCCAATATACAATGTTTAAGCAAAACTTTTTTAAAACAAATTATGTTTTGGGCTTCGGCGCTACGGAAGATATTCCTTATGGTTTTAATTTATCTGTAACCGGCGGTTGGTACAAAATTTCTCCGGCAGGCGGCTGGTCTGTCGGGATGAAAAATTTATCAAGGCCATTTATTGGATTTGACGGGAACGAATATCTGCATACGAATAAAGGTGATATTATTCAAT
This sequence comes from Arachidicoccus sp., assembly GCA_028283605.1. GTDB lineage: Bacteria > Bacteroidota > Bacteroidia > Chitinophagales > Chitinophagaceae > Arachidicoccus. Next base: position 120,813 of record JAPWKH010000014.1, read on the forward strand.
TCTTTTCAAGAGCAGGCGGGTTTTTTAATAAAGGACTTCAGGATGCAACTGCACTTACAGGAATTTCCGCTTACAGCAGATTATGGTTATGGAAGGGGTTTAAAGTAAGGCAATTTATGCGCCTGAGTTACACCGGACAATTCAACAGATATATTGCAGAACCGCTGCGCATCAATAATGACTTTGGTTTGGAAGGATTTAAGAACGATTCCATTCAGGGTACACGGCGACTTACATTGCGCAGCCAGACAGTAATGTATATGCCGGGTAAATTATTAGGGTTTGCTTTCGCGCCCTTTCTTACAGGCGATATTTCTTATATAAAGCAAACAAAAATAAGCTCTGCCTTTTATAATTCTTCTGTTTATTACAGCATCGGCGGCGGCATAAGATTGAGAAACGAAAATCTTGTTTTTGGAACGATAGAATTAAAAGGGCTTTATTTTCCGCGAAGCATAGCCGGCGAAAACAGATTTAAAATCGGTATTACAACAGATATTCGTTTCCGTTATAACTCAAGTTATGTAAGCCTGCCATCTCTTCCGGAATACAACAGCGATGTAAACAACGATATCTTTTAATTACGTAATATTGGCACGATATTCAATCATTTATTTGTATGAATTTTCTCGCACACGCATATCTATCGTTTAATATACCCGGAATTTTTGCAGGGAATATGATGGGCGATTTTGTAAAAGGGAAACAGAAAAATTTATTCCCTGAAGAAATAAGAAAAGGGATTGAGCTGCATTGGTTTATCGACAGCTTTACAGATACGCATCCCGTAACGTACAAAGCAAAGCAAATATTTAAACCCGCTGCGCAATTGTATGCAGGCTTGTTTACGGATGTTTCTTTTGATTATTTTTTGGCGAAAGATGAAAGCATAAAATCGGATGATGAGTGGCAGCAGTTTGCGGAAGATACTTATAAAACAATAGAAACATTTCGCCCATATTTCCCGGAAGGTTTTGCAACATTATTCGGCCACATGCGGCAACATAATTGGTTGTACAATTACCGGTATTTAAAACAAATCCAGAACAGTTTTAAAAACGTATCGCTGCGAGCAAAATATTTATTCATCAATTATGAAGAAGCCTTCACTACTTTCCAAAACAATATTCCTTTTCTGAAGGATTGCTATGATGAATTTTTTCCTGAATTGAAAGAAGCGGTGTCGGACAGGCTGCGATAATAGAAAAATTTTTTCCGCTTGTGATATTTTCTTTATTGCCGCGAATAATAATATGACGTATAAATTTCAGGTAATGGACGAAAACAATGAGAATATTTTCGCATCGGTCATTGAAGCGTATAAAGGCATCATTTATAAAATTGCCCGTTCTTATTGCAGCGTGGAAGACGACCGCAAAGATCTGATACAAGAAATATTGCTGCAATTGTGGAAGTCGTTTGCAAAGTACAATCCTCAATTCAGATATTCCACTTGGGTTTACAGGATTGCGTTGAATGTTGCCATTTCTTTTTACAGAAAAGAAAAAAGCAGAGGAAATATTTCTCATGTTTACACAGATGAGATTTTTAAAATGGAAGATTATTCCCCTCCGGATAAAAAAGAAGATTTGTTACTGCTGCAACAATTTATAAATGAACTGAAGCCTTTGGATAAAGCTTTAATGCTGCTGTATTTGGACGAAAAAAGCCATAAAGAAATTTCAGATATCACGGGCATTTCGGAAACGAATGCGGCAACAAAAATAAACCGGATCAAAAATTTACTAAAACAAAAATTTTCACGAATAAATCATTAATCATGGAAGAGCAAAATATCATCGCATTGTGGAAAGAACAATCCGTAAAAATAGACCGGTCGTTGGCGGTAAACAGAAAACTGTTAAGGGAACTTGTAAATCAAAAAGCACATTCTTCTTTGCGCTCGTTGTCTTGGTTATTGTCGGGAAGCATCCTCGCGGGCATTTTGTATTTATTGTTGTTAGGTGCATTATTGGCGCTTGCGGTCAGGCATTACTCGCACGCTGCAGATTATTTTATTGTTTCCTTCGGCGCAATATGGTTGTTCAATATAAAAGCGTTATCCGATTATGTACGGCATATCGTTTGCCTGAATAAAATCGACTATGACGATACGGTCCTGAATATCCGTCAAAAATTGACGAGGCTGCAATTGTCCATGATCCGCAATATAAGGGTTATGTTTTTGCAACTCCCTTTTTGGACTACTTTTTACCTCAGCGGCAAATGGTTCCCGGTGCATACGCCTTGGTATTGGATATTGTTTCAGGTCGCAATTACGGGCGCTTCCGTTTACGCTGCTTATTGGATTTACAGAAACCTTTCTTTGGAAAATGTAGATAAAAAAATCATCAGAATGCTTCTGAACAGTTGGGACAGGAAATATGTTTTAAAGGCAAGCGCGTTCTATAAAGATGCGGAAGATTTCGAAGAATAAATGCCGCTGATTTTTATGATTGCGAACATCTGGAATCATAAAGATCATATATTAATCTGCGTTCGATTTAATTAAATTTATAGAATAACGTAGATTGGTCATAAGGACAAATTCAGCTTGAGTAAATAAAGTTCTCAAACGTCATTCTCGCGAAAGCGGGAATCTTTATTTTCGCTGCCACGAAAATTCTTTTCAACTGAAAGATAAATGAATTGCGGCTGAACCGCATCAGAGATTTGGCTTCGCCAAACATTCGTTTCAGCCTTCGCGGAAATGACGGACAGTTGATACTTTTTTTGTATTGAATTGATTTCATATACTAAATCTAAATCCGTTGAACTATTATTTGTGATGAGAAAAATGTATATTATTCTATAAATTTAAACAGGCACTTGCTATACGTTATTTTTCGGGCAATTTCTTAACGAATTAATTATTTTATAGCTTATGAATAAGGGTTAATTTTGCAGACTTAAAAATATTTTTCATTAGCATGTCTCAAAATACTTCTTCTTATAATATTGCTACTAAGCTGATACACGCAGGTGTTGAACCTGATAAAGAAACCGGCGCTATTATGACGCCGATTTACCAAACTTCGACCTTTGCACAATCCGCGCCGGGCGTTCATAAAGGATATGATTATTCACGGGCGGGAAATCCTACGCGCGCCGCTTTGGAAAATGCTCTGGCAGCAATTGAAAACGGACAGTACGGGCTGGCTTTCAGCAGCGGCGTTGCAGCAACGGATGCGGTTATCAAATTACTTACTCCCGGAGACGAAGTAATTGCGGCAAGCGATATGTACGGTGGCACATACCGTTTGTTTTCAAAAGTGTTTGAAAAATTCGGCATCAAATTTCATTATGCAGATATGAAAGATGCGGAAAATATTCGTCCTTTTATCAATGATAAAACTAAACTCATCTGGACGGAAACACCTACTAATCCTTTGATAAATATTACCGATATTGAGGCTGTGGCAACTGTTGCAAAGTCTTGCGGCGCTTGGCTTTGCGTGGACAATACCTTTGCTTCGCCATACCTTCAAAATCCTTTGGATTTTGGTGCAGATATTGTTTTGCATTCGGCCACAAAATATCTCGGAGGCCATAGCGATGTCGTACTGGGCGCATTGATTGTAAATAATAAAGATTTGTACGATCAATTGTATTTTATCCAGAAAAGTACTGGTGCAGTTCCGGGCCCGCAGGATTGTTTTTTGGTGTTGCGCGGCATTAAAACTTTGCATGTGCGCATGGACAGGCATTGTGAAAACGGAGAGAAAATTGCCAACTTTCTTCGTAGCCATCCAAAAGTAAAAACAGTATATTGGTGTGGCTTTGAAGATCATCCGGGCTATGAAGTTGCCAAAAAACAAATGCGCAAATTCGGTGGTATGTTGAGTTTTGAATTGACAGACGAAAGTATAGAAGAAGTGAACCGCGTATTGAGCAGTACGAAAATTATTACATTGGCGGAAAGCCTTGGCGGCGTTGAATCTTTGATTAATCATCCTGCAACGATGACACATGCATCTATTCCGAGAGAAGAAAGAATTAAAAATGGGTTAAGCGATTATTTGATTCGTCTTAGCATAGGTATCGAAGATATCAATGATCTTATAGAAGATTTGCGGCAGGCTATAGGATAATTTCTTTATGAAGATTTAAGAATCTGTTTAAGTAAATTATGTTTTTATCTTTAAACCGCAAGGCATACAAAGTTTTACACAAAGTTCGATAAGACTACTTTGGTTTCTTTGCGAAATACTTTGAGCACTTTGTAGTTACAAAAAATTTAATAATCATTATTTTACAATTAACTTAAACAGCCTCTGATACTTATTAAACCGGATTCATGTTTTTTGGCTGGGAACATGCGATTGAATTATTATCCTTAAAACTATTGAACATATTTTGAAACGATGAGGTTTTTAATTATTCATTTTTTGTTTTTTGTTTCTTTTTTATCTGTTTGTAACGCTGCAAATTTTCATGCAGTTTGCTATCAGGATACGCTTCCGGCAAAACACGATTCGTCAGAAATATCAAAGACCAATACGAATTTGCTATCGCAAAAAATGTTATCAAAAACCGATGAAAGACAACAGGCAAATTTTGATACCGTATTTAAACCTTTTAAAAGTTTTATCAAACATACTTCCATAGAATCAACAACCAATCTTACTATAAAAGAGCAAAAAATATCTTATAAAACTGTTGCTGATTTCATTACAAAATATACATTAAACGGAGTGGCTTCCGGCAAACGAATCTTCAATGTTTCCATTGTCAAATTGAATACGAAAGTGGAAACGATGGGTTTGCAATTGCAATATAATTCCGATAGTGTGCAAGCAGATACTACATCAAGCTTTGCAAAACCTTTGTTTGATATAGTCGGGAAAAATATACGCGTGGATATAGATACGGCCGGAAAAATTTTATCTGTCGATACTTCTGAAGTAAATGCAAATATCAATACTGTTTTGTCTTCTTTGTATGTAAACGGCGAAAGTTTTAAAATCGGAGAGAATTTTGGTTTGTTGTATAATAAAAACACAGATAACTTTCAACTAGGTTATGTGTGGACGAATTCTTCTGAAAATGAAAATGGGAAAACTATTTCCAAATATACCGTGCAAAGCTTATTGCATAATGAGATTATTTTATTGGTGCAGGGAGAGATTATTCAAAATGGTACGTTCTGGAATAACGGACATGTTTTTAACACTAATTTTACGGGTTCGCATTCAGGAAAAGTAATTATTGCAAAAGATTCAAAACTTATTAAGCAAAAAATTACCGTTTATAATCTGCACGGCACCATTCATTATTCCGATGGTGATCTTCCAGCTGCGGCTGTATCGCGCATCATCGAAAATTTAAATCCTTCTTAGTATATAAAATTAATCAGATATAAATTGTATATTTGTATTAATAATTTTATTAAATTAATAAATATATTAATATATTTCCCACGGATTTTAAAAATTATTTTATGCAAAACAAAACGCCCAAAAAAACACAAAAAGCTATGCCGAAAAAAAATATCGAAATCAGCCCAAGCATAGCAAAATCCGAAGCAGCGACAAGCAATGATAAAATAAAGAAATCAGCGCCAGTTGCTAAAAAAGCTGTGAAGAAAGATAATTTGGTTACAATAAATTTTCAATTAACTTACGGTACACATTTCGGTCAGAATATTTTTCTTTCAGGAAACATTCCGCAACTTGGAAACGGGCATGATGAAAATGCGTTAAAACTTGATTACATAGATCATCTTCATTGGGGTAGAGAAATAAAATTAAGCAAATCAGATATTCCGGAAGAAGGCTTGCAATATTTTTATATTGTTGTAAATGAAGATGGAAGTTTAGAAAAATCCGCGCCATATTATTTGTATAAAAATGAGCTGGATAAAGACATTCATTTGTTTGATGCATGGAATTATTCCGGCTATATACAGAATGCATTTACAACAAAAGTGTTTGATGTTTTAACGAAAAAAACAAAAACAAATTCTAAAAAATCTTCCTGCAAAAACCACGCATTTATTTAAAATTTCCGCGCCGGATTTGCCTGAAAACCATGTTGTTTTTCTGACGGGAAATCACAGTGATTTAGGTAACTGGAAAGCAGACAATGTTATTTTATTGGAACCTCAGGAGCATTCCGATAGCTGGTCGGCAAGCATCAGCATTAATGCAGACGAAGGCTTTATAGAATATAAATACGGAATTTATGATACTGCAAACAATGCGCTTGTAAGCTTTGAAGAAGGCGAGAACAGAGTGTTGGATATTTCAAAATCCAAACTATTATTTTCTATCGTAAATGATGGTTTTATTCGTTATAACTGAAGGAATTGGAAAGGCGCAGGAATTATTGTTCCTGTGTTCAGTTTGCTGTCCGCAGAAAGCTTTGGCGCAGGAGACTTCAATGATTTGAACAAGCTGGCAAAGTGGGCCGGCAGCGTAGGTTTAAAGCTGATTCAGCTTTTGCCTGTACATGATACAACCGCCACATTTACATGGAAAGATTCTTATCCTTATGCAGCGGTTTCCGTATTTGCATTGCATCCATTATATCTGCATATTCAGGCGCTTGCCGGCGATCGTTATAAAAATTTATTAAAGAAATACGAGAAAGAAAGAAAGCGATTAAACGCTTTTGATAAGGTGGATTATGAAGCAGTACTTTCTTTGAAGCGGAAATTTATCGGCGAAATTTATCCTCGCATTAAAGAAGAAACTTTTTCTTCAAAAGATTATCTTGACTTCGTTGAAGATAATGAAGATTGGCTGAAGCCCTACGCTAGTTTTTGTTGTTTGAGAAATTGGTATGGTTCTGCCGATTTTTCAAAATGGGCAGAGAAAGAATATGATGCAGCATTGTCTGAAACATTAATGAATACTGCGAAAGATGAAGTATTAATTCATTATTTTACACAATTCCATTTACATAAACAGTTAAAAGAAGCAGTAGATTATGCACATAGTTGTAAAGTGGTTTTGAAGGGCGATATTCCTATTGGTGTGTATAAGCATAGTGCAGATGTTTGGGAAAATAAATCATTATTTCATACCGATATGCAGGCCGGCGCGCCGCCTGATGACTTTGCCGTAACCGGGCAGAACTGGGGCTTCCCGACATACAACTGGGAAAAGATGAAAGAAGATAATTATTCCTGGTGGGTAAAAAGATTATCTCATACTTCACAATATTTCGATGCAATCCGCCTGGATCATATACTTGGTTTTTTCAGGATATGGTCAATTCCCGTTTCCGCAACAGAAGGTATTTTAGGGCATTTTCATCCGGCTTATCCTGTTCATAAATTCGAGTTGCAAACGACGGGAGTGCATTTTCCTTTGGAAAGATTATATAAGCCATTTATACATTATGATATTTTGAAAAAAATATTTTCCGATAGCTTTGAAACCGTTGCGGCAACTTATTTCGAAGCCAAAGAAGAAGGTATCTTCATTTTTAAAAAAGAATACGATACACAAAGAAAGATAGTTGATTATTTCGACAAGCAGGAAAAGAATACATTTAATACATGGATAAAAAAATCTTTGTTAGAACTATCTTCCAATGTCGTGTTAATTCCGGCAGATGAAGCAGATGAAACTTTTCATTTCCGTTTTAATATGATAGAGACAACATCATTTCAATATTTAAACAACTTTACCAAAGCAGGATTGTATGATTTATACAACGATTATTTTTATAACAGGCAAAATGAACTTTGGAAACAGGAAGCATTAGAAAAATTGCCTGCGGTAAAAAATGCAAGTAATATGCTTGTTTGCGGCGAAGACTTAGGATTTACGCCAAACTCTGTTCCTGAAGTAATGAACAGCCTTTGCATGTTGCGATTATTTATACAGCGTATGCCTAAGCAATTGGGTGCAGTATATGAAAATCTGTCGGAAATTCCATATCTGAGCGTTGTTTCTTCATCAACCCATGATACAAGTAGCATCCGCGGTTGGTGGCATAGTTTGACTTGGGAAGAAGCACAATATTATTTTAATAATATTCTTCGTCAAAACGGGGAAGCCCCGGCAACAGAAGATTGTCCTGATTGGTTGAATAAGATAATTATTGAGCAACATCTTCAGTCGCCAGCCATGTGGAGCATTTTATTATTGCAAGACTTGCTAAATACAGGCGCCGAATATCGCTGCGCTAATCCGGACGATGAACAAATAAATCATCCTGAAAATCCGGATCAATATTGGAATTACAGGATGCCATTGACATTAGAAGCGCTCGCCGAGAGGAAGGATTTTAATACTGAATTAAGAGAGTTGATTATAAGCAAGAATCGATAAATAAACTCCTAATTATTACAGAATATACGGTTACGCTATAAAAATTTATCTTTGCAAAAATTTTTTAATTAATACAGAAATAATATGGCAGATATTTTTCAGCGGTTGGTAAAAAATTATGGCCCGATAGGACAACACAGAGAAAGAGCGCATGGCTATTATGCCTTTCCGCGATTGGAAGGAGAAATCAATAGTCGTATGAAATTCAGAGGGAAAGAAGTAATTGTTTGGAGCTTGAATAATTATTTGGGTCTTGCCAATCATCCCGAAGTAAGAAAAATTGATGCCGAAGCTTCCGCGCAATACGGACTTGCATATCCGATGGGTGCACGAATGATGAGCGGAAACACAACACTGCACGAACAATTAGAAAGAGAGCTCGCCGCGTTTGAAAATAAAGAAGATGCTATATTGCTGAACTACGGCTATCAGGGAATCATGAGCATTATCGATGCAGTATGTTCTCGCCACGATGTAATTGTGTATGATGCGGAATGCCATGCTTCTATCATTGATGGACTTCGTATGCAGCTTGGCCACAAGTTTGTGTATAAACATAATGATATTGCCGATCTGGAAAAGCAGTTACAAAGAGCAACCGCTTTGGTAGACAAACAAGGACAAGGAGGAATTTTGATTATCTCCGAAGGAGTCTTCGGTATGGCGGGCGATCAGGGAAAAATAAAAGAAATAGGAGATTTAAAAAAGAAATATGAATTCCGTTTGTTGGTAGATGATGCGCATGGATTTGGCACGTTGGGCAAAACCGGTGCAGGTGTAGGAGAGGAGCAAAATTGCCAGGATGCAATAGATTTATATTTTTCCACTTTCGCAAAATCAATGGCTTCTATCGGCGCTTTTTTAGCCGGCGATAGAATTATCATGGACTATATACGATATAATATTCGCTCGCAGATTTTTTGCCAAAAGTTTACCGATGCCATTTGTTGCAGGCAACTTAAAAAGATTAAAAATGCTCCAAACAATGCCGGAGTTAAAAGAAAGGTTGTGGAGCAACGCATTGAAACTGCAAAAAGGTTTAAAAGAAAAAGGATTTGATATTGGCAATACAAATTCTGTGGTAACACCTGTTTACATGAATGGTGGCGTTGAAGAAGCCACGGCAATGGTAATGGATTTGCGGGAAAATTATGGAGTATTTGCCTCTATTGTTGTTTATCCGGTGATTCCCAAAGGGCACATTATTTATCGTTTGATTCCTTCCGCCATTCATACAGATGAAGACATTCAGCAAACATTGGATGCATTTAACGATACTAAAATAAAACTCGATTCAGGTGCATACAAAGTGGAAGCTATTCCCGATGAATGGCAGAATGTTGCTGTGGATGAATAAAGCTAAGGAATTTTGAGACCGCGGCTTTGAAACTAAATATTGAAACAATTTCAATGTAGAATGTAAGGCATCACATAGAAATATAATACATAATGTCAACAATAAAAAATTACCTCTCTCTTGTAAAATTTTCGCACACGATTTTCGCGATGCCTTTTGCTATGATTGGGTTTACGCTGGGAGTTCAGTCAATCAATATTCATCAATATACCTTTGCCCAAATCTTGTTGAAATTCTTACTGGTATTGGTTTGTATGATAACCGCACGCAGTGCGGCAATGGCTTTTAACCGTTATCTCGACAGAAGCTTTGATGCAAAAAATCCGCGCACGGCAATAAGAGAAATTCCGCGCGGTATTATCTCGGCAAACAATGCGTTGCGATTTACGATTATCAACTGTATCATCTTTATCGCAGCAACTTTCTTTATCAACAAACTTTGTTTTGCGTTATCGTTTGTAGCGTTGTTTGTGATTTTGTTTTACAGTTATACCAAACGCTTCACGGCTTTATGTCATTTGGTTTTAGGCTTAGGTTTATCGCTCGCGCCGATTGGCGCTTATCTTGCCATTACAGGCAGGTTTGATTTATTGCCGGTACTTTTTTCCATAGCAGTTATCACATGGGTTTCCGGTTTTGATATTATATACGCCATGCAGGATGTAGATTTTGATAATTCAGAAAATTTACATTCTATTCCTACAGCTTTAGGCAGAAAGAATGCGTTGAATACTTCTGTCTTACTGCACATCATTAGTGCGGCAGCAGTAGTTACAGCGGGTGTGTACGGACGTTTCGGAATTTTCTACTGGCTCGGAATTGCAGTATTTATCGGCATGTTGATTTATCAGCATTTATTGGTAAAGCCAAATGATTTAAGTAAAGTGAACATCGCTTTTATGACGGCGAATGGCATTGCCAGCATTGTGTTTGGCGTGCTGGTCATTGCTGATTTGATTGTCTTCTGAACGATGATTTCGGTGGATTTATAAGATTGTGATGGTTCATTTTTCAAATTATAATTATCCTAAAAATCTGCATTCCATTTTTCAAAAACAATTTAACCATATAGCAATTCAACAGTTTGCGAACGGATAACAAATAACAGACAACTGATAACAAATTTGGCACGAATAATTTCTATCGATTACGGCGGAAAACGCACAGGCATTGCGGTTACAGATCCTTTGCAGATTATTGCAAGTGCATTAACTACCATCGAAACGAAGAATTTTATTTCTTTTTTGAAAGATTATTTTTCTAAAGAAGAAGTAGAATTAATTCTGATTGGCGAGCCGAAAAACTTAGATGATTCAGATACACACGCGACGCCTTTGGTAAAAAAAGCGATTGAACAGCTGAAGAAAAATTTTCCGAATATTCCCATAGAAACAATGGATGAAAGTTATACTTCCAAAATGGCGCGCAGAGCAATGGTGGAAATGGGAATGAAGAAAAAACAGCGTGAAAAAAAAGGCAATACCGACCAAATCGCCGCTGCCATTATGTTGCAGGAATATTTGGCAAATCGCTATTAAATTGCTTTTCGTATTTTTGTATAAATTCGTTTTATGGCAGTTATCATAGAAATAAAGAAAAAAGAAACTAAATCTTCTGTGAAGAAGAAGATAAATAATCTTTCTTCGGGCAACGAAAGAAAATTTCAGGCGTCAAAGTTCACAGGCAAAATAAAAAGCTTTGGCGACGGATTGGCATATCAAAAACAATCAAGAAATCAAGCGTCATGCTGAATTTGTTTCAGCATCTTGTAATAAAAAACTTACCAAGAGATTGCCGCCTACACGGCAATGACGAGCAAAAGTTATCATTGTTTTCAAATCTTCATCAGTTTTAGAAAAAAATGGAAACGCCAACACCGTCATTGCGAGGAGTGAGGAACGAACGACGTGGCAATCTCTTTTTTAAAATAAAAAATAAACCATCTGTATAAAAATGATTTTACCGATTGTCGCATACGGAACACCCGTTTTAAGAAAAGTTTCGAAAAATATTGATAGTAAATATCCCAATTTACAACAACTGATTGAGGATATGTGGGAAACGCTGGAAGCAAGTAATGGCGTGGGTTTAGCAGCGCCACAAGTGAATAAAGATATTCGTTTGTTCTTGGTGGACAGCGCGTTGATTTTTGACAACAGAGAGGAAGATGATGAAGAGAAATTTCCTGATGTGCCGGGTGTAAAAAAAGTTTTTATCAACGCGAAAATTACAAAGCGCACAGGAGAAGAGTGGGCTTACAACGAAGGTTGCTTAAGCATTCCGAAAATCCGTGAAGATATTTTTCGTCCGGAAGAAGTAACGATTGAATACCTTGATGAAAATTTTGAGCCGCACACAGATACTTTTAATGGCATTACCGCAAGAATTATCCAGCACGAATATGATCACATTGAAGGGAAATTATTTATAGATTATCTCAAGCCTTTAAAAAAGAAATTGCTGCAACGCAAGCTCAGCGATATTTCTAAAGGAAACATCAAAGTAGATTATAAAATGGTATTTCCTAAATAGGAGATATCGATAAGTATTTGATTACACTTAATGCAATCTTAAATCCTGATGCCGGCGCTTAATGTACACCATCTTCCCGGCAAAGGGATTACGCCGTTTTCAATATACTTTATATTCCATAGATTATTAATGTCGAACGATACATCAAAGCATGATTTGGTATAGCCCAGTCTAATATCCGTAAGGTTATATTGCTTTAAATTATAACCATCAATCGGATTTCCTGCATTGTATCTTTTAAGCAGTTTGTTATTTAGGCTCATTTCAATATGATTATAAAATGTTGCTGCGAGTCGTACAATCCATTGATGCTGTAAACAATTTACGGCATATTTGGATATATAATTTTTTTCATCGCCATTCAGAGCTTTCCCTATAGTGGGTTTAAGATATGTATAGCCTGTATAAGCATTCAGGTTAAAATCTTTATTAATTTCCCATGTGTTGCTGATGTTGAAATTTGCACCGAATGTTTTAAGTGTTGTAAAATTTTCTACCTGCCATGGCTGAGTAGTATCCGTTCTTACCCAATCTATAAAATCTTTACCGTTACGATAAAATGCGGATGTATTTATGAATGTTTCATGTTTGTTGTATTTAAAACCCAATTCATAGCTGGTCATGTGTTCGGGTTTTAGATTGGGGTTGCCGATATTGCCGGGATCGCTATAATACAAATCTGTAAATGTGGGCAATCTTTGGCCCATGCCGGCGTTGGCATAAATGCGCCAGTAATTATTTAAATTGTAACCAATGTCGATACTTGGATATGCATTAAATCCGAAAGCGGAATTTTGATTAAAAAACACATCGGCGTTTACATTTAACTTGTTTTGTAACGAATATTGGTATCCTAAGAAGCCGCCGTAATTTGTCCTATTTCTATTACCGAGATTTGTACTTCTTATACTTTCGTCACGAATATTTATTCCCGCAAGTAAATTCCCCCAATTATTATAAATGATATTATCTGCTCCGAAATCGTACACATTGCTGTTGTGTATGTTTTCATAAATGCTCGGATTTTGTTTTACATATATATAATTGTCGTATCCGTGACGATAATTAAAATATGGTTTAATAGTCCAGTTTTCCTTTGCTTTAATGGACATTTTTGCAGATAGGGTTATATTGCGTACCGTTTCTTGCGCATTTACATCACCGGGAGCAGAGTAAAAATTATTAGCGCCATAGGCATTTTCAGAAAAACCGCCCAGCAATTGCAAATTGGTATTTTTATTAAGCGTTGCTTCGGAACTATACAGTATTTTTGAATTTCGATAAGCAGTATTATACCTGTAGCCATTACCTTTATCATAACTACCTGCAAATGTATGGTTCCATTTATCGGAATGAATTTGCGCAACAGCTTCTGCTCCGAAATTAGTATATAAATTATTGGTACTGTCATCATGCAGGAACGATGATCCGCCGTAGCCTTTTACATATAATCCCGTATTATTGGATTGTTTCGTTACAATATTTATAACACCCATCATTGCGTTTACACCATATATGCCGGCAGCAGCGCCTTTCAATACTTCAATGCGTTCTATAGCGTCTAATGGTATTGGAATTACGGATTGATTATGCCCTGTTTGCGGATCACTCATCTTAATTCCATTAACAAGAATTAATGTCTGATCAAATGTACCGCCATCAATACCAATGTCTGCCTGTGTGCCGTTTGGCCCACGCTGACGAACATCTATCCCGGAGATGTAACTCAACACCTGATTCAATGAATTTACCGGAAGAGCTTTGATTTGCGCTGCTGTAATAACTTCAATATTACGGTTTTGTTTACTGAATGGAATCTGCAGCTTTTCAGACATTACAACAATTTCACCAAGATCCTTTGTAACTGAAGAATCGCTCTGTGCATGTATTTGGGAAGAAAGAAACACGGAAAGAAGTGGTGATAAGCAAAAGAAAAATATATTTTTATTCATTAACAGTTTTCACTATGGGATTAAAAAAATTAAGATGAATGCAGCAACATTATCTTAATATAAAAGTGCAGCAAGATAATTAATTAATGATTATGAATGTATCAAGTAGAAATAAAAAACGGATGGATAAATATTTAAAATTTCTACCGGTTTTGGTTAGATAAAATGTTCAAAGGCTATATAAAGAAACTTTAAAATATTGTTCTTTATACAGCCTTTAAATGAAAATTATGTACAGAACCGTTTGAACCGTTTAGGAAACAATTAATCCTTTTTGCAATAAATATTCCGCAATTTGTACAGCATTGGTAGCTGCGCCTTTACGAAGATTATCGCTTACTATCCACATATTGAGTGTCTTTGGCTGGGTTTCATCACGGCGCAAACGGCCAACAAAAACCTCATCTCTTTCGTGGGCTAATAAAGGCATTGGATAAATATTTTCACTTACATTGTCCTGCAGTACTACGCCATCGGCATTTGATAAAATGTTCTTTACTTCATTCAGGTCAAATTCATTTTCAAATTCAACATTTACGCTTTCGCTGTGGCCGCCAATCACCGGAATACGCACAGTAGTTGCAGTTACACGTATTGTATCGTCCCGCAATATTTTTTTTGTTTCGTTTACCATTTTCATTTCTTCTTTGGTATAACCATTATCAGTAAACACATCGATATGCGGAATTACATTTAAATCGATAGGATAAGGATATGCTTTTTCAGCTTCTATATTTTTTCTTTCTCCAAATAACTGATCAACAGCTTTTTTTCCTGTGCCAGTAACGCTTTGGTAAGTGCTTACCACAATACGATTGATTTTGTATTTCTTGTGCAAGGGATTTAAAGCCACTACCATTTGAATGGTAGAACAATTTGGATTGGCAATAATTTTATCTTCCGAGGTAAGTGCATCGGCATTAATTTCCGGAACGACTAATTTTTTAGTTGTATCCATACGCCATGCAGAAGAATTATCGATTACCGTAATACCGGCCGCTGCAAATTTCGGCGCCCATTCCAATGATGTTCCGCCGCCGGCAGAAAACAGAGCAACAGCAGGCTTTGCATCAATGGCTTCCTGCATGCCGATTACTTTGTATTTTTTTCCTTTAAATTCTACTTCTTTACCAACGCTTTTTTCTGAAGCAACGGGCAGCAATTCCGTTACGGGGAAATTTCTCTCTGCGAGTACTTGTAACATTTTAGTCCCTACCAATCCTGTGGCGCCTACAACAGCAACTTTCATTTTATTTATTTTTTTAATGAAAAATTTAGTGTAAAAAAAAGCCCTCCTGATTTAGGAAGGCTTAATCTTTTATAGTTATTCATACAAAAAGTTTTACCCTTCCCTGTGAAATGGTGTAATCTTCTTTGTATGTTTCTTAATATTGTTCATTGTGGGTACGAATATATTAAAGGTAATTTAATTGACAAAAAATATTGTAAAATTTATGCAGTAATGTTTTTTAATTATAAATAAAAAACAGCTCACTTTTTAATTGAGCTGTTTTTATATGAGTATTAATATTTTAGAACCTTATACCGGCTGTTAAAAAGAAAGCATTGTTGCGAATTGAACCATCTGTTTGGTAGTAATCGTTATTTAATACATTTGTTATTCCAAATTGATAGCGGGCTGAAAAACCAAATTTAGGGCCGGGTCTTCCATTATTTGGGAAATAATATTCCAAACCAACTAAACCGGAAAGTTCATTTTTATGATATCCATCTTTTACGTCTACACTAGTAATATCAGGTTTTGGATAGCTTGTAGGATATGTATGAGCGCTTAACAAATAACCATATTGCGGACCAAAAAATATACCAACACCTGTAAATGGTTCTTGATATTTAAATAGAATAGGAACATTTAAATAATTCATACGCAATTTTACACCACCTCCATAATCATCATCTGATGATGCATCTTGATAATATTTTGTACCCATATTTGTGTACGTTACTTCAGGCTGAATGTACCATCCGTAGCTGATGGGCAAGGCTAATTGTATTCCTGCAATTCCGCCGGCAATAGCGTCGTCAGATTGACTGTACCCGTCATTGGATTCCCATTGATTAGATACAGATAAACCACCGAAGATACCTATTTGCGGCTGAATTATTACATTATTTCCTCTGCGGATTTGACCGAATGATACCGATGCTGCTAAAGCAAATAAGCCAATCAATATTTTTTCATTTTTTATAATTTTAAAGCTATTAGAATTTTTAAAAATTACATTACACAAATATAATTCAAAGAGTTATGAAAATTAGAATTACTGTAATTGCATAAGTTTAAAACCTTGTAAAAAATAATTAAAAACAAAAGTTAAACGGTTAATAAACTACAGCCACGTAAATCGCTGTTGTCCAATCTGCCAAATACCTCGAAATAATCTTTTGTAATATTGCCTACATCATCTGTGGCGATAAAACTGCAACTGTAAATATTCGCAAGATCAACAATGTTGATCAATCCTCTCCCTATTGCTGAAATTTGCAACGGATCATTTTCGTCTCTGACTAATACCTTCATCCACAGCGGGCATTGATATTTTCCATCTTCTGAAGAATATGCCTGGCTCAATAACTCCGTCATCCCATATTCAGATTGCACTTTATCAATTCCTAAATTATTTTTTAATATTTCATGTACTTCTTCGCGCGTCAATTCTTTTTTTCTGCCTTTCATTCCGCCGGTATCTATTACAATTGTGTTGCTGAGTTTTACAGGAAACTGTTCTGCAAAATCAAGAAGTGCAAAAGTAACGCCAAACAGAATTGTTTTTTGCTTTTCTTGTTCAAGCTTTTTAAGAATATTATATACCTTGTTGTATTCGTATAAATAAAATCCGCTATCGGAATTTTTGGATAAGGAAATAAGCTCGTTCATCATGTATACCAATGACGAATTTCCTTTTTCCAGATAATTAGGTAAAAGGCCTAAAATGCAATAGCCATCTATATTTCCATAAAATTTCTCAAAGCATTTTATAAAACTATTTTTATAAATGGCTGCATATTTTACATAATGTTTGCTGTTGACGGTTTGGGTAGTTCCGCTGCTTTCAAAAATAATTTCCGGTTCAAAAACATTGCATACAACTTTATGTGTTTTGAAAAAAGATATAGGTAAAAAAGGAATTTTTTCTATCGAGTTAATTGATGAAATATCTGTTTTTAAAAGATCGCACCAATCTTTATACACAATATTATTTTCATACTGAAAGTGAAAAACTTTCAATATTTGTTGAAAATCTATTTCCCGGCCCGAAAGAATGTTATCTGTGAGGTTTTTAACTGACATGGAAAAATAATTTGCAAAGGTAACGTATTCAACCTGCCACGTCTTATTTGTAATACGATAATTTTTCTAAAAATGTATCTGTAAGAATATTGAGATTATGTTTTATAAAATATCATCAAACATGCTGTAATTCTGTTTTTAAAAGACGAAAAGGCTTACCTTGCCGAAAATTAGAATTATGCAGAAAGCGAAAAAAGGTGATAAAGTAAAAGTACATTATCATGGAAAATTAACCGACGGAACAACTTTTGACAGCAGTGAAGGGCCGCTCTCCGCTTGAGTTTGAAGTAGGCAGCGGACAAGTGATTCCCGGATTTGATGATGGCGTTACAGGTCTGGAAATAGGAGAGAAGCGTACTGTGCAAATTCCTGCTGAACAAGCTTACGGCCCCGTTGAGGAAGAGCAAATCGTGGAATTCCCGAAAGACCAGTTCCCTCCGGATATGACACCGGAAGTAGGTATGCCTTTACAAATGAGCAATAATCAGGGACAAACTTTTCAAGTAGTGGTAAAAGAGGTAAAAGACGATGTGGTGATATTGGATGCTAATCATCCGTTGGCAGGCAAAGATTTAATCTTTGATATAGAACTCGTGGATATAGTTCCCGGTAAATCTTCTTTGATTATTACAGAATAAAAATCGCCTGTTATTTCATAATGAAGTTATGTCTCTGTAATGGCGATATAACTTCTTTGTATTATAAGGGCAACACGGATCGCATCTATTCTTTCACTTCTTCAAAATCTATATAGTCTCCTGCTTTTTCTGTAAATACTTTAATTTTTTCTTCCGTATCGGAATTTGTATTTACAACAGGCGCGGTTGATTGCTTCTTTATATTATTTATATTTTCCCTTACATTTTTTGTAGTCCGCCATAGTGGTAATACAAAACCAACAATAAGGCGGAATATAAAATATAATATAAAGGCTAATAGTACATATCCAAACATTAAGCAAAGATATTCCTTACCAATATATGCACATTCAAAAGATGAAATAATTTGTCAAACGCTTAACAACTTAAAAGATGCTTAATTGTCTTGGCAAAATATTAAAACTCTTTCTATGATGTGCACATAAGCCATATTCGTCAATGGCTTTTCTGTGTTCTGCTGTGCCGTAACCTTTATTTTTGTGCCATGCATATTCGGGATGTTGCTTATGCAAAGCGCGCATATATTCATCTCTGTGTGTTTTGGCCAAAATACTTGCAGCAGCAATATTGGCATATAATCCATCTCCTTTAATGATGCATGTATGCTGAATATTTTTAAAAGGCTTAAACCGGTTTCCGTCAATAGATAAAAATTCAACAGTTAAATTAAGTTGTTCGATGGCTTTATGCATCGCTTTTATGGATGCATTAAGGATATTCAATTCATCGATTTCAGTTACATCGCAACTAGCAACTGCATATGCTATAGCTTCTTTCTCAATAAAGATTCTAAGTTCATTGCGGTCATTTTCCTTAACCTGTTTGCTGTCGTTTAATTTGGGATGATGAAAACCTTTAGGCAATATTACAGCAGCTGCAAATACAGGCCCTGCATAGCAACCTCTGCCAGCTTCGTCACAGCCTGCCTCAATTAAGTTGTCCTGATATTGAGATTGTAACATGTAAACAAAAGTATAATAATACCTGTTCAAAACGAAAAAGAGAATTATCTAAATCTTTTTCAACGTAATTTTGTAAGATAAATTCTAATAGATATGCAAGGCATTCAAACAGTAGGTATTGAAAAATTAATTGATGAAGAAAAAGATTCGGCTTTAAAAAACATAGGCTATAAAATTTTGAATGAGGAAAGAATAAGTTTTGATGAAGGTGTATTGCTTTTTGAAAAAGCTTCTTTAGGTTTTGTCGGAGCGCTGGCAAATTTTGTCCGAGAAAAGAAAAATGGAAACAACGTTTATTTCAACAGAAATTTCCATATAGAACCTACGAATGTATGCGTATTCACATGCGCGTTTTGTTCTTATTCGAGATTGTACAAGCATCGTGAAGAAGGCTGGGAGCTGAGTGAAGAACAGATGATGCATATTGTAAAAAGCTATGATAATAAACCTGTAACGGAAGTACATATTGTCGGCGGCGTACATCCAAAACTTAATCTTAATTTTTTTATTAATTTAATGAAGAAGATTAAAGCACATCGCCCCGAATTGCATATAAAAGGATATACTGCCGTTGAGTTGGACTACATGTTCCGCAAAGCCAAAGTATCTGTAGAAGAAGGTATGCAAATGTTAAAAGATGCAGGTTTGCAATCATTGCCCGGCGGCGGTGCAGAAATTTTTCATACAGATATAAGAGAACAAATTTGTGCCGATAAAGTAGATGCGGAAGGCTGGCTGAATATTCATAAAGCGGCACATAATCTGGGAATGCATACCAATGCTACCATGCTGTTTGGCCATATCGAAAAATACGAACACCGGATTGATCACATGGACAGGCTGCGCAATTTGCAGGATGAAACCGGGGGTTTTAATACCTTTATTCCATTAAAGTTCAGGAATCAAAACAATGATATGTCTAATATTCCGGAAAGCAGCGTGGTGGAAGATATGCGCTTATATGCTATCTCACGCTTGTATCTCGACAACTTTCCGCATCTGAAAGCGTATTGGCCAATGCTTGGCAGGCAAAATGCGCAACTTTCTCTGAGCTTTGGCGTAGATGATCTGGATGGTACAATTGACGATACTACAAAAATTTATTCCATGGCCGGCAGCGAAGAACAGAAGCCCGCATTATCAACTGTAGAACTGGTAGCGCTTATAAAACAAGCCGGAAGAACGCCGGTAGAGCGGGACACGTTGTATAATGTAATCAAAGATTACAGCAATGAAGATATAAATACTTTAGCTGCCAATCCGCATTATAACTAAGCAGGCTGTTAAAAAAAATCAATAGATATAAGATTTTATTGCAAAAAAATGGCGAATCAGAAATCCTGACTCGCCTTTATTAATTTTTAGTACGAATATTTTATTTACTTAACGCCCCATTTTTTATTTGGCTTTGATGCCATCACAAAATCAAGTGTACCACCATTTTCAATATCTCTATGTGTGATGAGAGTTTTGTTATATGCTTTTCCATTCAACTTTACCGATTGAATGTATTTGTTTTCTGTAGAAGCATTTTTTACCGTTACGGTAAAAGTTTTTCCATCTTGTAAATGGATAACTGCATTCTTCAAAATCGGCGAGCCAATGTCGTAAATTCCATTCGCAGGATTTACAGGATAAAAACCCATTGCGCTGAAAATATACCAGGAAGACATTTGTCCGCAATCTTCATTGCCTGAATAGCCTGAGAAAGAATTATTGTACAAAGTATTCAACACTTGCGAAACATAATACTGCGTTTTCCAAGGCTGGCCTGCGTAGTTATACAAATAGGTAATGTGATGGCTTGGTTCATTGCCATGCGCATATTGCCCGATGAAGCCGGAAGCATTGCCGTTCTTTTCGGAAGAAGTATCTTTTAATGTAAAGAAGGTATCTAATTTTTCAGCAAATTTTTCTTTATCGCCGAATAAGGAAATTATGCCATCAATATCCTGCGGCACATACCAAAGATATTGCCATGCGTTGGCTTCTGTATAAGGATAACCGCCGTTGCCGCCGTAAGACATCGGATTGAAAGGAGTGAGCCAACTGCCATCGCTTTTCTTCCCTCTGAAAAATCCTGTGGAAGCATCGTACACATTTTTATAATTCTCACTTCTCTGTATGAAGTAATTATAATCATCCGTTTTGCCTAACTTCTTTGCAAGCTGTGCTACACACCAGTCATCATATGCCATTTCGAGAGTAATTGACACAGATTGCGATTGTTTATCTTCCGGCATATAATGATATTTGTCCCAAAGATCAAACGGCGAACCCGGATGGCTTACTGTTGATGAAGCTTTTACAGCTGCATACGCTTCATTAATATCAATGCCGGGAATGCCTTTCAACACAGCGTCTACGATTACGGGAATCGCGTGGTTGCCTATCATGCAGTAATTTTCTTCGCCCCACAATTGCCAAATCGGAAGATAGCCGTAAGTTTCATATTGACGGAACATGCTGCGTACAAAACCTGCCGCTTTATCGGGCGCAATAATAGCGTACAAAGGATTTGCGGCACGGTAAGTATCCCATAAAGAGAATGTTGAATAATTGGTTTTATCAGCCGCTTTGTGAATAGTGTAATCGCTCGCCATATAATCTCCGTTTACATCGGCAAGATTATTCGGTTGCGTAAATGCGTGGTATATGCCGGTGTAAAAAATTTGCTTTTGTTCCAATGTACCGTCAATGTCTATTTTGTCTAATGCCTTTTCCCATTGGCTTTGCGCATCAGCTACCACTTTATCAAAATCCCAGGCGGGAATTTCGGTTTGTAGATTTTCCCTTGCGTTGTCGATACTTACTTCAGACAAACCAACTTTAACCAACAACGGGCTTCCGTCTTTTGTATCGAAGTTAAATGCTGCGCGGAGATTGCCGCCATTGACAATGGAATTGTTTTGATATACATGATTGCCGTCTACCATTTCATTAGACAAAACAGGTTTTGAAAATTGTGCATAGAAATACACTTTTCTCAACTGCGCCCAGCCTGTAATAATTCTGTATCCTTCAATTGTTTTATCATCAACTTGTCTTATTTGCGCATCAATGATTTTGCATTGCCAATAACCTCTTTTTTTGTTTAAAGAATGATTCATATCAAGAATTACATGACCTTCATTTCCTTGCGGAAAAGTATAACGGTGTAAACCTGAATGAGCTGTTGCCGTCAGTTCAACATTGATGTTATAATCTGATAATTTTACCTGGTAATATCCCGGTTTTGCAGATTCTTCTTTGTGCGAAAATGCAGACTGGTAGCCACTTCCGGGCTTGTCGGTTTCGCCTGGAACAGTTTTTATTTCTCCGGTGGTCGGCATCAATAAAACATCGAATAAATCGGAAACACCTGTTCCACTCAAATGTGTGTGACTGAAACCAACAATGGTTTTGTCGTTGTAATTATAACCGGATGCAGGATCATCCGGGCCAGCTTGTGTATCCGGACTTAATTGTACCAATCCGAACGGAACGGTGGCTCCGGGAAAGTTACTGCCCGATAAACTCGACGCATCTACTGCGCCCGTGCCGATAAACGGATTGACGTACTGAATAAGATTTTGTGCGTGCAAATTCATGGCTGAACCGATGAATGCTGCAATTGGAATTATAAATTTTTTCTTCATAAATGGAACTGATGTGTTGCTGAAAATTGAATTACAACGCTAAGCAAATATTTCTGTTCGATTTATTAATGAACATTAAACGGATAGTTAATGAATGCTATTTTATATTGAAGATAAATCCTATACCATAAACATTTTCTATGCTTACGGATTTTGATGCACTTAATAATTTTCGCAGGCGCGATATAAACACATCTAAACTTCGCCCTAAAAAATAATCGTTTTCGCCCCAAAGCTGCACGAGGATGTCTTCTCTTTTTAATACACGGTTTGGGTGATTACAAAGATATTCGAGTAGCTCTGCTTCGCGCAATGTGAGCGGAACTTGCTGTTTATTGCTAATGGAAAGTTTAAGCAAATCTTTGTGCAGCTTTATATCACCGATGGAAATATCTGAAATCACTTCGGTAACAGCAGGATGGTTTCGTTTAATGATATTTTTAATTCTTAAGACAAGTTCGTCTATATCGAATGGTTTGCTGATATAATCATCTGCACCGATTTTTAATCCATAGATTCTGTCCTTTTTTTCGTTGCGCGCCGTAAGAAACAGGAACGGAACGGCATCGTTGATTTTTACGATCTTTTCTGCCAACTCAAAACCATCCATACCGGGCAATTGAATATCTATTACTAAAATATCGAATTCCTTTGATTGTGTTTGGAAAAGCTGAAAAGCCTTTTGCCCGTTGGTGCACCATTCCACCTCAAAGTTCATTATTTCGAGATATTGTTTTACTACATTTCCAAGGTCTTCCTGATCTTCGACAAAAAGTATTTTCTGCTTCATGCTTATTTATCTCAGTTGCAAAAATTAAAAATAATTCTTTATGCTTTTGGTATACAAATGATAAAATTACTGCCAATATTTTCTTCACTTTCAACTTTTATTTTCCATCCATGCGCTTGTATGCCTTGCATGGTATAAAATAATCCCAATCCAAGCCCGCTTACTTCTTTAGATACTTTGTTTTTACTTCGGTAAAATTTATCAAAAACATGCGTATATACTTTTTCCGGCATTCCTATTCCATTATCGCCGATGTTTATTTCAATATCCTTCTCGTTTGAAGAAAGGCTAACTTTTATTTTTTTGACAGGGCTGTTGTTGTACTTGATTGCATTTTCAAAAATATTAAAAAGCATGGTTGTAAACCAAAACCTGTCGAGCATTACTTTCGGGTTAAGATTGTTTTTATTCAGCTCGATCAAAACATTCATATCTATTGTAGTAAGCCGGTAGTCAAGCAATATTTCTTCAAGCAAATCGCTTAGCTGGTATTCATTTTTATTCAATGTAGCTTCGTTCATGGTTGTAATGTCGAGTACTCTGCCAAATAATGTTTTCAACCTTTGCGACTGTCGGCTGATAATTTTTGTCAAGGATAATATTTGTTCTTTATTATTAATAATCTGATCGTTTTGCAGATTTCTATTGGCAACAATTATGGTAGATAACGGCGTATTGAATTCGTGAGTAATGCTATTGACAAAATCGGATTTCATTTCAGCAAGCTTTTTCTGTTTGAGCCAGTTACGGAAAGTATAGAAATAAATCAATACAACAAGTATGATGGAAAACAGGGATAAGGCAAATGTGGGAAGCATCTGTTGAAGAATGTGTATGTAGCGATTGGGGGTATCTACAAATAAGTTAAACGACATTGAATAAGAATAGTCAACCGACGATGTTATGTTTAAAGGAGTAATAATATTTTGCCTGTTCGGAAATTTGAGTGTTCCGTCGATAATAACCCCTTCGGGCCGCTGAATATTCGGTTCGATAAATTTGTTCTTGATGCTCGATTTATATAGAGGAATATCTCGATTATTACCTGTAAATGAAATATTTAAATCTGATATTGTAAGCAAATATTCTAAGTCTCGATTTAATTTATTTTGTTTTATAATACTATGAAATAAACTATCCATATTGCTATATAAACGAAGCTTGGTAAAAATTGTATCGCATAATTTATCTCTTAAATTTTCGAATTCGGTTTTATTATTCTTATAAAAATATTCAAGGTTATTAATATTTCTGTAAATAACACTATCAATAATAAGTTGGCCTCCAGGATATACTTTATCATTTCTCACACTTTTAGAATATTGCTCACCTATCAATCCGGCTTCGGAAATAAAATATTGATCATTTTTTAACTTGTATGTATTATACACTAAGAAAAATTGCACATTCAGTAAAACTATAAAACTGAAAATAGCAATGATTTTATAAATATTAATAGATTTCAATGGGATACTATTTAACTTTTTAAAAATAATTATTTGAGTTTGATTATGTAAACATGTTAAATATATATTAACAAGTTGTTTATCTTCTATTGACAATAAGTTATTGCAATGTTAAATAGTTTTGGTTTTATGATTTTATTAAACATCACAATAATCCGTTTTTCATAATTCTAAATTAAGCAAGCTATGATTGCAAAAAAACTTTTACTTAAGAGGGGTAAAATAATTCTCTATTTTTTCCTCACTTTATTTTGTGGAAATGTATTAGCTCAAAAAGATACAAGTAGAAGTGGAGCTAATAAACAAAAAATTATCATTAGCGGTACAGTTCGCGATAATTTAAATGCCATTCTTTCCGGAGCTAGTATAATTAATATGAATACGGGAAAATCAATCTTAACTAACGGTTCTGGAAGTTTTTCAATTGAAGCTACTCAAGGAGATTCATTAAAAGCCACTTACATAGGTTATCAGGATTTTGTTTGGCGTTTTTTTAACAACATAAATCAGGATGTCGTTCTAAGTGCGATTCCCGGTAGTTTGAACGATGTTGTTGTTACTGGATTTGGCCAAAGGCAAAAACAAATGAGTATAGTAGGTGCCGTATCCAGTGTAAACGTTGCGGAACTGCAACATCCAGTTGCTAATATGAGTACTATGCTTGCTGGTCGTATTGCGGGTCTAATAGGTGTACAACGCTCAGGTTTGCCTGGCAGTAACTCTGCAGATATATGGATACGAGGTATTCAAAGCTTTGGCGGAAATTCTACAAGCCCTTTAATAATTATTGACGGTGTTCAGGGTAGAAATATTGATAATTATGACCCAGAGGATATCCAATCTTTTACGATACTGAAGGACGCCTCCGCAACAGCGATGTATGGCTCTGCCGGTGCCAACGGAGTAATACTTATTACCACTAAAAGAGGAAGTGCTGCCAAGACTCAAATTATGGGTCAATATCTGGAAGGCTATACTAACTTCACTAAAATACCGAAAATGGCAGATGCGGGAACTTATTTAACATTAAAAAATGAAGCTCAAATTGCCTCTGGTATAGCACCACAATATTCACAAGCATATATCGATAGTACGCTTTCGCCGACTGCTAATCATTATGTATATCCAGCTGTGGATTGGATTAAGCAGGTATTTAATAACCATTCTATTAATCGTAAAGCAAATGTAAATGCTACTGGTGGATCGGAAAGCACGCAATATTACGTATCGTTAGATTATTATGATGAAACTTCTATGATCAAAACAGATCCTACTCAAAAATTGTATGATGCAAGTACTATTTTCCAGCGCTACAATTTCACTTCCAATGTAGATATGAAATGGACCAAAACAACCAAATTTTCTATCTCGCTTTCTGGATATATTAGTGAGTTTAATCAACCAGGTGCTGGTGCTACATCGGCTTTTAGCGATGCAATGCAGGCAAGTCCGGTATTGGTGCCTGCGTATTATCCGGATAATTTGCGCGCAGGCGTAGCTCGAGGAAGTACGTCTTCACCCAACCCCTGGGCTGATGTTGCAATGTCTGGATATAGTAATGTATATACTTCACAAATCAATAGTGCTGCCGTATTGCAGCAAGATTTAGGTTTCTGGGTAAAAGGACTTTCTGCCAGTGCGCAATATTCTTATGACAATGAAGCCACCAGTAATAATTCTAGAACTATGAATCGAAGTGTTTGGTATGTAAATCAAGTACAGCCTTATAACGCAGATGGTTCTTTAAACTTTGGACCACCACAAATTACCGGTTCAGATAATCTTACTTTTAGCCAAAGTAATTCCAGTAATCGAAAAAATTCATTTCAAGCACTGGTAAATTATGAAAGAACGTTCGGAGAAGATCACCATGTAACAGCTATGCTTGTATATTTACAAACCAGTACGATTGATCCAACCCAAACCAGTTATCTTGCATATCTCCCGGAACACTCACAAGACTATGCCGGAAAAGTGGCATATACATACAAGAACAAATATATTTTTGAATTTAATTTGGGATATAACGGTTCTGAAGATTATGCACCAAGCAAACGTTTTGGGTGGTTTCCGTCTCCTGGCATAGGATGGATAGTTTCAAACGAAAATTTTTTCAAACCACTATCAAATATCTTCCAGTATTTTAAGGTACGCTATTCAAATGGTTTAGCGGGCGCTCCAGGAACAGGCGCACGCTACGGCTATGCAACACTTGTAACAACAGGTGCTAATGGATATACATTTGGTACTGCTGCTACCAACCATAGTTACAATGGAGTAAATATTTCGCAATACGGAGCTAATGTAACTTGGGCCGTAGCACATACTCAAGACCTGGGATGGGACTTCCATACTCTTAATGACCACTTACAATTTGTTTTAGATTATTGGTATTCTCACCGTACTAAAGTATTTCTGCCCAGGCAGGATTTTCCAAACTATGCCGGGCTACAATATCAACCTGTAGGTAATGTTGGAACCGTAGATGCATCTGGTTTTGATGGGCAGGTCACTCTAACTCCTTTGACCATAGGTCATAATATGACATTGGGTTTCAACGGTACCGTTACATATAGTAAAAATAGCGTAAAGAAAAATGCGCTTCCTCCAGTAAAAGATCCTTATCAAAGTCCGATTGGACAATATACAAATTATGTGACAGGCTATATAGCCGAAGGGTTATTTACGAGCTATGCTGATATTGCAAACAGCCCCGACCAAAGCGCATTAGGAGGCAACCCCAGACCTGGAGATATTAAATACAAAGACTTAAACGGCGATGGCGCCGTAAATCAGTTCGACCAGACTAAAATCAGTGATGGAGATGTTCCCAAATGGATTTTTGGTGCTGGATTTAATTTTACATGGGGTAATTTTTACGTAAGTGCTTTCTTACAAGGGAATTATGGATCTTATAGAACCCTGAGTGGTGTAGCAAGATCACCTTTTGGCGGTGGTTCACTGGGTGCAGATGATGGTAACGTATATGCAAATGTAGTTGATCGTTGGACACCTGATGATCCCAATCCACACGCATTCTATCCTCGTTTAGGATTTGGATCTGGTGCAAATAATAATAATGGAGTGGCAAGTACTTGGTGGGTTAAAGATATTAGCTTCATTCGATTAAAAACGGTAGATGTAGGCTATAATATCAAGAATACTAAATGGATGCAAAGTATAGGAATGAAAAATCTGCAGATCTATTTTGACGGTTTAAATTTATGTTATTGGAGTCCTTTCAAATTGTGGGATCCAGAATTAAATACTGGTGATGGTGATGTATATCCTAATACTAGAAATCTATCAATAGGCATCCGTGCTAATTTTTAATACCTCGCTATTAAATGAAAAATATATGAAACAAAATGTCATTCAATTGTTGAAAAAAATAAAATATAAACAAATGAGTTGCTCAAAAAACGGACCATTTTCTAGAACGTTCTCCAATGTGAGAAAGTTGAGGTTCATCCTACCAATAAATACAAATATTTCAACTCATGTCATTACTTTTATTGGAATTTTATGCGTCTTGACTGTAAATAGTTCTTGTAAGAAATATTTATCTACATTACCTACAGGGTTACTACTAAAAGATAGTATATTCTCTTCACTAAACAATGTCAATGGATACTTAGCACAGGTATATGCCAATCTTCCGGATGAATATGAACAAAGGCTTGGATGGGATTATGCAGGCCCTTGGATGGGAGCATCTGATGAAGCTAATTGGTGGAGTCAAACTGGTCTCGGCTCTGGGGCTAATTTATTAAATACAAGTGAATGGGATCAAACTTTTGGTGGTACTTTCTGGACTAATTTTTACAAACCAGTTCGCACTGCTACTGATTTTATTGAAAATATAGATAATGCAAATCCAAAGGAAGTTACCAATTTTCTTAAGGGACATTATAAGGCAGAAGCGAGAGCCATGAGAGCTATTTATTACTATCTCATGCTTCGTTTATATGGGCCTATTATTATACTCCCTGAGCAGATAAACGCCAACGCTACTGGCGATGGGTTGCTCTATGCACGTAGCCCATTTGATACTTGTGTTAATTATATAGTCAACCAATTGGATACAGCCTACAATGAAATACAAGAAGTTGCTAGCGCACAAAACCCCGCCGATCAACCCATAAATAATGGATACGGAACAGAGTATGGGAGAATTACTACAGGCGTATGCAAGGCGTATAAAGAGCAGGTATTGCTATTGGCTGCCAGCCCACTCTTTAATGGTAATCAACAATACTCTTCACTTAAGAATACGGATGGAACTCAATTAATATCACAAACCTATGATGTGAACAAATGGAAGAAAGCTGCAGATGCTGCCAAAGCTTTCATCGATGAATTTGTGCCGTCTACCTATAGTATATATTATTCAACATCTTCTGCAAAAGATTCATTTACAAGGGCGTACAAATCCTGTTTAGAGGTCATTCAGAACGAATGGAATAGTGAATGGATATGGGGACGTCCCACGAGTAACTTATCACTTATGACATATGACATGACTCCTAAATTGGTAGGAACGCCTAGTACTGTTAATAAGGGGGGAGGGTATCTTTCTGTCAATCAGTCAATGGTGGACGCTTATTTTACAGCTAATGGGCGATCTATTACTGATCCACAATCCGGTTATCAGTCATCTGGTTTTTCAAATTTTCAATCGGTTTATGACATACAGCAAAGGCGGACTTTTAATCCATATACTAATCGGGAACCTCGTTTTTATTTGGGTGTAACCTACAACAATAGCTACTGGATTCAGCAAGGTGGCGACGATCAGGTAATTGTAGATTATACTCCAACGGGTAACTCGGGGAGGGGGCAAAGCACAACCGATGTATCTTCTACTGGTTATAATGTGAGAAAGTACCTAACAGCCAACAGCTCCGATAAAGGTTATTGTTATCTAAGGCTAGCAACAATTTATCTAGATTATGCCGAAGCTTTAAACGAATATGACCCTAGCAATTCTGATATTTTAAAATACCTTAACGTAATTAGGGAAAGGGCGGGAATTCCTACTTATGGCAGTGGAGCCGACCAAATTCCTGCACCAACTAATCAATCCGATATGAGGCTGGCTATTCGACATGAACGGCAAATTGAATTGGCATTTGAAAATGTGCGTTATTTTGATTTGCGACGCTGGCTAATTGCGCCTCAAACTATGGGAGCTGATGTATATGGGATGAATATGTTTGCAACAGGTGATGCTTTTTATCAGCAAGTTTTGTGTGAAAGAAGACGCTTTTTGCAGAGAGACTATCTTTGGCCTGTTCCATACAGTGAATTACTGGCAGATAAATTATTAGTGCAAAATCCAGGATGGTAAATTAAGAATTTGATTAAGTTAAATCGTAAAAGAAATTTGAAATTTTTTATAATGAAATAGCAAACGAAAGTAAAAGCTATAGGAAAAAAAAGACAAATTTTGTTCTATTACATAATTGTTAAAGTTAATGTGATGTTAGAGGGGGAATTTAAATAAAACATTTAAAGAGTCTAAATAATATAGACAAAATAAATTTAAAATTTTCAATACAATGAACCATTTAAAAATTGAATTTGACACATCGATTCGCAAAAAAATATTTTTTGCCCTTGTCTTTTTTATTAGCTGCGGAGTCTTTATAACTGGCTGTGTAAAAAATGCCTCATTATACTCGCCAGAAGAAGGATTATTATATATGCCACAGGCTTATCAGGAGAGAGCCGATCTTTCTCTTTACTATATTACAGATACTCAAACTGCCTATTTTGGAATAGCTTATACTGGCTTTAATAGTGCGGCAAAAGACATTACTGCAAATTTTGTTGTTGATAATAGCTTGATAGAAACTTATAATGAACTAAATGCTTATACCGGTAATGTTTATTATCCCATACCTGATAGTGCTTATAGTTTGTCGGGGCTGACAACCGTACTCTCAGCAGGGAAAACAAGTTCTCAGCCATTGGCTTTAAATATTTTAGCACATAAGCTCCAATTTGGTACGCATTATTTATTACCTATCCGTCTCTTGAGCGTGTCCGATGGCACATTTGACACTACATTGGATATTGCTTATTTCAAAATAGATACGCTTTTAATAAGATCGAAAGATATTACCAACCACGATAGTACCGGGGCAAGTACTTCATTTACTTACAACTATGACGATGCGCCGTCTCATAGCGATAATGGAGAGTCGGCTATACATCTCGTGGATAGCAATTATACGACCAAGTATTTATTATTTACCTTTCATCCAGATATGTATGTACAACTCTCGTATCCGCAGCCTACAGTTGTAAATGCCTATGCAATCACATCAGGTGGCGATGCTCAGGAACGTGACCCTAAAAGTTGGAATTTGGCGGCCTCTAATGATGGAACGAATTGGACAGTAATAGATACACAGACAAATCAGTCGTTTCCCGGCAGGCTTCAAACCATACAGTTCAATACAACCAATATCGCTGCATATAAGTACTACAGGTGGAACATTACGGCAA
Organism: Arachidicoccus sp.; assembly: GCA_028283605.1. GTDB lineage: Bacteria > Bacteroidota > Bacteroidia > Chitinophagales > Chitinophagaceae > Arachidicoccus. The sequence goes on from JAPWKH010000014.1 coordinate 152,277, forward strand.
ACAATAATAATAATTCAGGATTATTCCAGTGTACGGAGTTCAGATTATTGCAATTTTATTAATAATCAGGCCAGTGGTTTGTATGATTTATTTGATTTCTCTATTGGTCGAACGGAGTCCCGACGACCAATAAACATTTAAAAAAATAAACAGAGGAAATGCCCGAAAGATTTTGTTATACTTAAAACGATAATTATTTATGGCATTCGATATTGCAATAAAAAATATAAAATTTAATTCATGAAACAGATACGTCTTTGTGTAAGGTTGTTATTATTCCTCACACTATTTTATGGATGTTCCAAAAGTGATGTAACACCGGAGTCAAAGTCAACACAGCCGACTACTCCGACAACGAGCAGCAGCGAGGCAACGCTCAACTGGAGAGATACTACCATGTCCGACTTAATGCCCGTTTCCAATGGCAGCACTTTTTCGTCTCAAACAACGATGGGTATTCATTTTCAAGGATTGCATGCAACTACTGATGCTGATAGCCAATGGTTGGCTACAGCAAACAATGAACCGCCGATACCGTCTTCCACTCCGGACCTCCATTGGCAGACGTTTATTGTAAATCTTTGGTACTTGTACGGCTCTCCCGACATAGTGCATATTAATCAGCGCAACGTTGGAGATTGTGACGGGCTGGCTGCATTAGGCTGTATGGCTTATGCATCACCAGACTTTATCAAAAGCCTTATCAAAGACAATGGCGACAATACCTATACCGTATCTATGTACGATCCGCAGGCGAAGCCGATCAAGGTCACTGTTTCCTCACAGTTCCTCGCAGACGGCAGCGGGCAACTAAAAGCTTGCGGCGCACAGGGCAATAATACAACAGCCACCTGGGCTACCGTGCTTGAAAAAGCGATCATGAAATACAACGTTATTTACAAGTTTGTGGACAACGGTACCGATATAGGCGGAATAGGTAGTGAATACGCCACGCCGTTGTTTACAGGCACCGGCAACAGTTTTGCTTTTGCGCCCGGTACGCTGTCGCCAACGAATCTGCGGAGAGCTGTAATGTGGGCACTTGCCAATGGCAAGTTTGTTACAGGAGGATTTAACAAGGCAAATATGGGCGTAGGCGCAGATAGTGTCGCTTCTATTACCGGACATGCCTATACGTTGGTGGTCTCTACCGATACATCGGCGCTATTTTCTATGCGTAACCCATGGGGATTTAATCCTACAACAAATCACGGCGATATTCAGGACAATGGCGTGGTAAACGTTCCCAATATTGGTACTGTAGTAAATTCCATAGACGTCCGTATAATAGACCCAGGCGTGGCAGGCGATAAAGGCAATCTTACGCCTTATCAGAAGCCGAAGATCTAGGTTGTGGGTAAAGTGTAGGTTTAAAATGTTGTAAGTCGCTATGCTATTTTGCTATAAATCTTTTTTAGAAATGAGCCACAAACGTCTTGCATGCGAAAAGTATCGATTATTTGGGGGAAACGAAGAGTACGATGAGGCTAAAACAAAATAACAACTATTCTCATCAATTCCATGTGCCAATTAAAAAAACAATTAAAAATAAACACATGAAGTAATCCATGAGTAAAAGCGATAATTATTTGGCGAAACGAAGTTCATCACAGACAATTCCATCTTACAAATAAAAATAATAAAAATAAACAGGTGAAACACATTCCAATTTTGTTATTATTTTTTGCTTTACATGATACTTTCGCCATAGCGCAAAACATCACAGCTACAGACTACACGCCTGTTTCTACTTTTCGCATCGGTGAAAACAAAATTACGTTGGAAGAGAAAAAAGATTCAAAAGTATTTAGGGAAAACCAGGATCACGTAAAGTTTTATAAGACAATACTGGCCGCGATGATCGAAAGTAAAAACCGCCAAATATTAAAAATCTTCGACACTGCGCTTTATATAACCGACGCATACCATAAAACGATGCTTCCATGTGTGTTGGTGGATACGGTTGTAAAGGTAATGTATGTCTTTTCCAATTCTAAAGCCCCTGATATATTTTTTGGGATGGATGGCTATGTGTATAGAAGTGACATGGAAGTTGATTCTGTACAAAAAGAAACAATTTTCAAAGAATTCAATGCTGGCTGGAGTTCATTTTTCGGCGGTTCGTTTTCCGGCAATCCCGAACTTTGGCATTACTCCGCAGCAGGTGGTCTCGTAATTCTGTCCAAAAGAAGAGGCGATAACAAATGGAGCAACGATGTTGTAGGCAGAATTGATCCCTCTCTTGTCGAAAAGCAATACGGAACACACAAGAATGTTCTCTTCGCTTCTTTGCCTAATATTGACAGCATGAAATTTCTTTAAATAAAAAACATGCCGAAAGCTTAATTTACCAGTAAGATAAAACATACAAGGCACTGTAAAAAATATATTAATAAAAGATGAAAGAAAGTGATTGAGTATTTTTATAATAGCAAATATTCCTTATATATCGTTTATAATTTCATTTGAGAGCAATATCGTCAGATAAAGTTTTCATGACTTCGAATTATGAGGGATTGAATCATTAAGCATTAAAAAATAAATATGCTGATAAAAAAAGCAATTGTTACTATTATTCTGGTTCTTATTGCTGAATGCTTATCCAGCCAAGGATTAGCGAAAAATAAGCTTCCTGCCGAACTGTACGGCGAGTGGTACAATCCTAAAAATGGAGATTTATTATTTGGATTTTATAATAATAACGCTGTGTATCATGAGCAGGTTTGGAAGTATAGTTCTATAGAAAAAAAAGGAGAGCAAATTTTTATAAATATCGTAGACGATAATGGAGAAAAATTATTTTTAAAAATAAAACTAAGGAAAACAAATGCATCCATTGATACTGCAAAAGGGAGCTCTATTGACTGCACGAAACAATTGTCGGATTGTCATATTCAACACAATATTCCAGAATTTACCGCTCCTGTTTTTAAAGAAGATTATATATTCTTTTCCGGGTTAATTGCTGACTATGACGGAGAAGAGAAAAACTTTATGGTTACTTCAGATCAATTATTTGAAAACCAACAGAAAATTTATCTTGTTACCATCCAATCCAATGGTTATTTTTCTGTTGCAATACCACAAACAAATCCAACAGTCTTGCTGGCATTCACGCCTGTTCAATCAGTATTTCCTTATGTAGCGCCTGGCAGTCATCTTTTTACGATTATAAAGCCCAATCGAAAAATTATTTTCGCAGGAGACGGCGCTCCTTTAGCAAGAGAAGATCAGTTTCTTAGAGAAACAAATCGTATTTACTTGAACGATCCAACGGAATATTTAGATAAGTTCAAAGGATTATTGCCTGAAGATTACAAAAAATATTTTCTGTCCGAACAAATAAAGACTGAAAAAGTTCTCGATTCTATATACGCAGCAAAAACGATTAGCCCTGCAATATACCAAATGCATAAACTCGATCTAAAGTATGCGACATACCAGTATTTACTCAGCTATAATAGCTATATGAAACTATCCGATCAACAACATAAGACTGTCGATCTGCCTGCTTCTTATTTTGACTTTTTATATGCTTTGAAAGACGGTGAAGTTGCGCCTGTTGCACAGGCATATCCGCGTTATACAAATGTTTTGGGTGTAGATGATAATTTGAACCAATTGCTTGCACCTCTTTTTCACAACAAGCAATTTCAGGATTCCATGAATCGAGAAGGCGGTACTATTGAGACGGTAGCAGCGGTTTACAATTCTTTGCATCATAAGTGGGAAGGAGTAAGTGAGCGTCAGGCGTCATTGTTGAAAATAATTTATGAAGAAAGGAATGATAGTGCGCAACGAAAAAGTTTTATTGGAGATAACCAGAAAGAAATAGATGAGATTTTGAATAAATACCGGGACATTTCTATGTGTTATATAATAATCCCGATGGTTACAAAATATCTGTGTGATTCTTTGGGTTGGCGACGTGGAGTTGCGACCGATTTGGTAATTTCAGCTAATATTACCCGCAAACTTATTAACGAGAATATTAAAATCCCTGATGGATATTTCGATTTGCGAGATTCAATATTTATCGATCCGTTTATTGCGCAATACATGAAAAAAATTAAGGATACGCATATACCCGCACCAACTAATGTTCAACTCAAACTCCCGACCTTTGCAAAAGACTGGTCATATATAAGCAAAGAAGGAATTATCTCAAGTGATACAATTTTTAAGAATGGATATACGCTGGTATTCATCAATAAATATCAAACCTTTCCGGACAGCACGAAGTCAAAAATGATTGATGCGTTCTTTAAAGTTTATCCGCAGGAGGCGGCCATATACAATCAGCAATCGCCAAAGCATGTAATATTTGTGATAGACCCGGAATACACTGGCGTTGCGGCTTCTGCTGATAGTCTTACGCGCTTCAATCCGAAATGGTATGAACAAAATCCCAATGATATTGATGTGGTTACACACGAAGTAATGCATCTTGTGCAGGCATATTACCTCAATCATTATGATCCTTCCTGGGTTACGGAAGGTATTGCAGATTTTGTGCGATATACATTGGGTGTGAACAATGCGGCAGCGAACTGGTCGTTAACGCCGTTCAATTCCAGTCAGTCTTATACAAATTCTTATCGTATTACAGCACGCTTCTTTGTGTGGATTGTAAATAAATATGATAAAAACATTGTAAAGAAACTCGATGTGGCCATGCGTAATAATACTTATACTGATACATTCTGGAAAGATAACACAGGCAGATCAGTTGACGAATTATGGGCGGAATATGCAGCAAATCCCTCACTATAAAATGATTTATAGATGTATGTATAGTACAAATATATTCTCCCTTTATCATTGCAATTTCATTAGGTCACTTACATTATTATCCAACATCTAATGCGACTAAAAATAACTCTACGGAATATTCTATTTTATTTTTCAATTATGTGCGCTTTACATATTAGAGCCCAAAACAACAAAACGCCCTTGTACTCACTCCAGCAGCAATTTGTGAATCTGAAATTTGGAATGTTCATCCACTTCAACATTCCTACTTATGCCAATCAAGATTGGCCTGATCCAGACATGTCGCCGGCATTATTTAATCCAGTAAAACTGAATTGCGATCAATGGGCAAAGGCTGCAAAATCCGCACACATGACGTATGGTTGTTTAACAACAAAACATCACAGCGGTTTTTGTATTTGGGACACAAAAACTACGGATTATAATGTAATGAACAGCCCATTAAAGAAAGATGTGGTACGAGAGTTTGTCAATGCTTTTCGTAAGAATGGATTAAAAGTGATGTTGTATTTTTCTATTCTTGATACGCATCATCGCTTACGCCCCAATAACATTACACAGCAGGATGTGGATTATGTGAAGGCGCAGCTTACCGAATTACTTACAAACTACGGGCCGATAGAAGCATTGATTATTGACGGCTGGGATGCGCCATGGTCAAGAATTTCTTACGATCAGATTCCGTTTGAAGAAATCTATCGTCTGGTAAAATCGCTGCAACCTAACTGTTTGCTGATGGATTTAAATTCTGCCAAATATCCATCCAATGCTTTATTTTATTCTGATATAAAATCGTATGAACAAAATGCCGGACAAAACGTATCTAAAGAAACAAACAAGCTGCCGGCTTTATCCTGCTATCCGTTACAGGATAATTGGTTTTGGAAAACATCATTTCCGACTTCTAATGTAAAAGATCCGGAAAAACTGGTAAATGAAAACCTGATTCCTTTGAACAAAGCCTATTGCAATTTTATTCTGAATGTTGCTCCCAATACCGATGGATTGATTGATGATAATGCTTTGGCTGCTTTGAAAAAAATAGGAGAGTTGTGGAAAAATGATAATATAAACCAACCGCTTCCGGCACAAGTAGCGCCGATCATTTCTCCTAACCTTGCAAAGTGGAAATTTGCCGAAGGCAGCTGGAGCAACGATATGAATATTATGGATTTTGGAAACGATGATGATTTCGGAACATCCTGGTCTTCCAATCCGCAAGTTAAGCATCCCTGGTACGAAGTGGATTTAGGAAGAGAGCAAGCATTTAATACAGTTGTAATTACCGAAGGCGGGCAGCCGGTAATCAATAAATATCATATTGAATATTTTACAAACAATCAATGGAAACCTTTGTTTACAGGTGACGATAAAAACAGAATAAAAATTCATCGTTTCGACAGGGTTTGGGGAAGTAAAATAAAAATATCGATAGATGATTTTAGCGATAATCCATCCATTGCAGAGTTTGGTGTTTATAATGAAAGAAGATGCCCAAAATCTTAGAGGCGATGATTTAAATAATGCGTTGGAGAAAAATATTAGACAATAAAAATTAATCCTTTCATTCAGATTTTTATTTTTCGATTCCAATCACCGGTTGTGCTGCTTTATGAAAATATGAAAAATTTTATTGCGAAAGAAAGATAATATATATGTAATATCAATCTCATTTATAATGCATTAACAATCTCTTCCATTTTTATTTACTACTATTCATACTTTGAATCATTATCTTTATTTTCCAAATAGGATTTTATGCGAAAAATTTTTTCTTTAGTTTGTTCTGTAATGATGGTGTCGGGTATACTGGCACAAGTTGCTAACTCCGAAACTTCGCTTGTCGATTATGTAAACCCTTTGATGGGTACGGATTCCAAAGGAGATTTGTCCACCGGCAATACTTATCCTGCAATCGGGTTGCCATGGGCGATGAACATGTGGACACCGCAAACCGGCGAGAGATGGCGATGGTTGGCAATATACATACAACTCAGATAAAATAAGAGGCTTTAAACAAACGCATCAGCCATCGCCGTGGATGAACGATTATGGTGTGTTTTCATTAATGCCCGTAACCGGGAAATCTGTGTTTGAAGAAAACGAAAGAGCAAGCTGGTTTTCGCATAAAACGGAAATATCAAAGCCTTATTATTACAGCGTATATCTCGCCGATCAGGATGTAACTACAGAAATTACACCCACTTTGCGTGCTGCGATATTCCGCTTTACATTCCCGAAAACAGACAGCGCTTTTGTTGTCATTGATGCTTTCCAAAGGCATTCATTTGTAAAAATTATTCCGGAAAAAAATGAAATTATCGGTTATTCCACTTTCTATGCGAGAGGGCCGTTGAAGAACTTTAAAAATTATTTCATTATCAAATTCAACAGGCCTTTCAAAAATGTTTCTACATGGAGCGATACAGTTTTAAACAGGGGGAATTTATCTGCCGAAAACAAGCATGTAGGCGCGCTTGTGGGTTTTGATGCAAAATATCGCGGGGAACAAGTGATTGCAAAAGTTGCTTCCTCATTCATCAGCCCCGAACAAGCGGAAGAAAATTTGAAAGAACTGGGTAGTGATAATTTTGAAGCCATTGAACAAAAAGGAAAAGATGAATGGAATAAAACTTTAGGCAGGATAAATGTAAACGGCGGCACGATAGACCAAATGCGTACATTTTATTCCTGTTTATACAGAATGCTGTTCTTTCCGAACAGATTGTATGAAATAAATGCACAAGGCAAAATTGTTCATTACAGTCCTTATGACGGGCAGGTTCATGATGGCTATCTGTTTGGTGGTACCGGTTTTTGGGATACATTCAGGGCATTATATCCGTTCCTGAATTTGATGTATCCGTCTATTAATAAAGAAATGCAGGAGGGATTAGTTAGTGATTATAAAGAAGGCGGCTGGCTGCCGGAGTGGAGCAGTCCGGGCTATGCGGATATTATGGTCGGCAACAATTCAGCTTCCATTGTGAGCGATGCATATATGAAAGGCTTGCGCGGTTATGATATCAATATGTTATATGAAGCATTGCTAAAAGATGCCAACAATGAAGGGCCTATCGGCGCAGTTGGCCGCAAAGGCGTGAAGTATTACAACAGCTTGGGATATGTTCCTTACAATGTAGGTATTAATGAAAACGGTGCACGGACACTCGAATATGCGTATGACGATTTCACGATTTATCAATTGGCAAAAGCCTTGCATCGTCCGCAATCCGAGATAGATTTATATGCGAAGCGTGCGATGAATTACAAGAATCTCTTCAATCCGGAATTTAAATTAATGAGCGGAAAGAACGAGGACGGTTCATGGCCGGCAAACTTTAATCCGCTGAAATGGGGCGATGCGTTTACGGAAGGAAACAGCTGGCATTATTCCTGGGCTTCCATGCACGATATGCAAGGATTGATAGATTTAATGGGCGGAAAAGATGTGTTTGTAAATATGCTTGATTCCATCTTTAAAATGCCGCCGGTATTTGATGACAGCTATTACGGCGGCGTGATACACGAGATACGCGAAATGCAAATTATGAACATGGGACAATACGCCCATGGTAATCAACCGATACAGCATGTTTTGTATTTGTATAACTATGCAGGCGAACCATGGAAATCGCAATATCATATTCGCGATGCAATGAATCGTTTATACAAAGCTACGCCGGACGGCTATTGCGGCGATGAAGACAACGGACAAACCTCTGCATGGTATGTATTTTCTGCCATGGGTTTTTATCCCGTTTGCCCTGCCACGACGCAATATGTTTTAGGAGCGCCTTTATTCAAAAAGATAACTTTGAATCTGGAAAACGGAAAAACATTTACAATAAATGCACCGAATAACAGCGATAAAAATATTTATGTACAATCAGCATCATTAAACGCAAAAACTTATACTAAAAACTGGATCGATCATTTCGATATTCAAAAAGGCGGCACTTTCCAATTGCAGATGAACAGCGAACCAAATAAACAAAAAGGCATTCATCAGGAAGATTTCCCGTATTCTTTTTCAACGGATAAAAACAAATAATTTTTCATTACTAAATACAATCATTGTGGCAAAAAAATTAATGCTCGGTTTGGGCATAACAGCGTTGTGTGCTTTATGCGGTAATCATTCATACGCACAGCAGCAAAGGCATCATCACAATTGGGATGATGTAGACAGAACATCTGCAATAAATGTTGATTCAACTACGAAGGGTAAGTACACACTTATTTTTGTAAACGAAGATGCTACATTCAGTAAAGAAACCGAACAAAAGATGACGGATGCATTTTTTAAAGTATATCCCGAAGAAGCAAAAGAATATAATCCCGATACTAAGAAAAAAGTAATAATTGTAATCGATACAGCATACAAAGGCGTTGCAGCAACGGCAGGCATCGTAGTGCGCGTAAATCCGAAATGGATGCACGATCATCCTGAAGATGTGGATGTAGTAACACACGAAGTAATGCATATTGTACAATCATATCACGGAAATGCCGGCCCGGGCTGGATTACGGAAGGTATTGCTGATTTTGTACGTAATCAGTTCGGCGTAAATAACAAAGTTGCAGAATGGTCGCTTACACCATTTAACAGCAAACAATCTTACACAAATGCATATCGCATTACCGCTCGGTTCTTTGTGTGGATACAGAAAAAACATGATAAAACTTTTGTGTGCGAATTGGATGCTGCCATGCGCAGCCATACTTATACGAATGATTTCTGGAAAAATAAAACAGGAAAAACCGTAGATGAGCTTTGGGCTGAATATGCAAGGAATCCGATGATATAAAGTGCTGGAGAAATGAACGTATTCCGCCTTTCCCAATCGGGGGAGGGCGGAATTTTTTAATCATAAGAATGCAAGCCGGCGGGATAGCCTAAGCACCGCTCAAATTTTATAAATTCATTCCATGCCTAAAAAGCGGAAAGGTTCGAAATCATAGTCCATATCTATATCGTTCTGTGTTAATCATTTGAATTTTTTGCAATGAAATGTGCAATTAGAATTTTGCATACCCAAAGCAATGATCAATTTTGGCGCATTCCATCTGACGATTAAAAAAATAATAATAAACAGATGAAAAGGCATAGAATCATGAAAATTTAAAACCGCAAAAAAACGCAATATTTTTAAATTCACTTATATTAGCATAGAAAATGTAACTATGCTGAAGAGAGAACGTCATGCATACATATTGCAGCAACTGAATATTCATAATAAGGTATTATCATCCGACCTAAGCGAAGAGCTGAAGGTTAGTGAGGATACTATTCGTAGAGACCTGCAACAGTTAGATGAAGAAAGAAAGCTAAATAAAGTACACGGCGGCGCGTTGTCCAAATCTTTTCAGGTAAGCATCAGCGGCGCGGTATATTCTTTACCCGAAAAAAAAATGATTGCAAGCAAAGCCGTTCAATTGATCCAAGACGGGATGTTTATCATTCTCGGCGGCGGAACTACGGTACGGGAGCTGGTAAAGGCATTGCCGGAGAGATTAAGCGCTACTTTTATTACCCCTGCCATTCCTACAGCACTTGCACTTCTCGCACATCCGACGGCCGAAGTAATATTCATAGGGAATAAGTTGTCAAAGACTACTCAAATGGCAACAGACCCTGAAGTATTAGAGAGGTTAAAAAATATTCACGCGGATTATTGTTTTTTAGGAACAAACAGCATCGATGCAGAAGCCGGTATTACAGATCTCGAATGGGAAACAATCGAAATTAAAAAAGCCATAATGAAAAGTTCCCGTAAAACAGTATCACTGGCAATATCAGAAAAGCTGGGTACTAAACAGCATATAAAATTATGTGATATAAGAGAAACTGATATACTAATCACTGAACTTTCTCCTGATCATCAAATGTTAAAACCTTATAGAGAAAAAAGAATAACTGTATTATAAATCTGCATAAAACAGCATTTGATATCCTCTTTTTAGTTTATAAAAGTGCTCTTGTTAAATTTATTTGCAGGAAATTGCAGTTTTTTGAATTATTTTCCGTAATTATGTAAAATATTTTAACAAATAATCATTTAGTTCTAACTGTTTTAATATGAAAAAAATATTATTTTCTACAATTGGATACTTAATAATTCTAATATTCATTATTTTTCCAATATATAGTTTCTCCCAAGCTATATCTTCTGTACACGGGATAGTACAGTCAGCAGAAAATAATACTCCTTTAGCAGGTGTTACAGTTAAAAACCTTACAACTAATAAAATAGTCATAACTAACGCTGCCGGCTATTTTCAGATTAATTCAGATTCCTTGTCTTTCTTACAGTTTACGTTTGTAGGATGTGTTTCGCAAACTATTCAAGCGAAGATGCTTCCGAGTGCTATTAAATTATTAGCAAATGATAAAGATCTAAACGAAGTAGTAATTGTTGGATATGGACAAAGTAAAAATAAAAGAGAGTTGTCTTATCAAGCACCCACAGTAAGTGGAGAAGACATAGCACAAACCAGAAGAACTAATTTTTTAAATGCATTAGAAGGCAGGGTTCCGGGTTTAACGGTTACGGCAACTTCCGGATTGCCCGGTTCGAGTGCTTCAGTAATGCTGAGAGGTGGTTCTTCAATCGGAGGAAATAATCAGCCTTTGTTTGTAATCGATGGGGTACCGGTTGATAATAGTTCCATCAACCAAAACGATTTATTGGGTTCTTCTACATCTGCAATTGCTTTAGCAAATCGAAATAATGACTATACAAACAGAATTGCCGACCTTAATCCGGAGGACATAGAAAGTATTACAGTATTGAAAGGACCCGAGGCAGCAGCAATGTACGGCTCTGACGGAGCAAGCGGGGCAATAGTAATAACAACAAAAAAAGGGTTTGTAGGTGCTCCTCAAATTAATTATGATAATTCTTTTGCCGTTTCTGAAGTATACAGATTTCCACATATTCAGCAAAAATATGAAATGGGCCAAAACGGAATTTACGACCCTACGTCTTCCGACTATGGTACTTATGGTTATTTCTTTTTCGGCCCTGAATATCCGGATACGACTAAATTTTATAACAACATCAAAAACTTTTTTAGAAAGTCATTTGATCAACAACACGATTTAAGCATGGGTGCCGGCAATAAAGATTTGAATTACAGGCTCTCTATGGGTTATACAAATCAGAACGGGGTTGTGCCTAATACAAATTTAATTCGTTATAATTTCCGCTTTTCCGGGTTTGCACAGGTTACTAAATGGTTAACTATGGCAACTACCTTTTCTTATGTGTATTCAACAAATAATAAAGCCACCAAAGGGGCAGGAAGTTTCTACACCAATTTAATGACTTTCCCGCAAGATATCGACGGACGTGATTATGAAAACCCTGATGGAACAAGAAAAACTATTGGTAATCAGTCGCTTACTTCACAATTAGATAATCCATTTTGGGATGTAAACAAGAACAGATCCGCAGATTATACACATAATATTACCGGAAACATTAATCTGCAGGCAAATATAGCGAAGGGACTGACAGCAACGAGCATAGTAGGATTAAACACATATACTTCAACAGGTTATATGGTATACAACCCATCCTCCTATTATGCTGCCAGCCTAAACGGTTTTATTTCTACATATGAATCAGTTTTTAAAGGATTAAATGGAACTTTCAGATTAAATTATATTAATAGAATTAAAAATACCATTACAAATAATTTTTATTTAGGCGCATATTTTGAAGATAATCAAACTAAAACAAATGCACAGCGTGGAGAAAGCTTCTATGAGCCGAATTTCGTTTCTATAAACAACACAGATCCAACAAAAAGATTAGCCAGTATTTCCCAAAACGAAGTAAGAAAACTCAGGTTTTATGCAGGATATACTTTTAACTATAAAGATTTGGTATATATAACTGCTACGGGCACCAGAGAAGGAACCTCGACACTTACATCTAAATTTCAGGATCTTCAGCCTTTTTATAATTATGCCTCCATATCAGGAAGCTATATTTTATCAGATATGCCTTTTATGAAGCCTTTAAAAAGTTGGTTGTCTTTTGCAAAATTAAGAGCTTCCTATGCTTCAACAGGCAAAGGCCCTTTAGCGCCTTATATTATTGATTATTCTTTCAACAGCGTAACATCCACAGGCGGCGGATATGCTCTCGGATATACAGGAAATAATTTTAATTTGAAACCGGAACATTCTAAAAATCTTGAATTAGGCGGCCAGATCGATTTTTTTAATGATCGCTTGGGCATTGATGCAGCCTGGTTTCACAATAGAGTCACCGACAATATTATTTCTCAACGTATAAGTTATGCTTCCGGATATTTACTAAAATGGTTAAATGGCGGAACATTAGGGGCGCATGGCTGGGAAATTCAATTAACCGCATCGCCGATAAAACAAAAGAATTTTATTTGGAATACAATAGTAAATTTCGATAAATCTAAAACTATTGTTGAATCCTTGCCACTCGGAATGCCTTTTTATTATACTTCAGATGCTAATGTATTCGGAAGCGTAAGATCCCAAGTTGGTGTAGGGCAGTCATTGGCAAATCTGTCCGGGTATGATTTTGTGAGAAATAATAAGGGGCAATTACTTATATCCCCGACAACCGGCTTGCCAACAGAAGATGTAACAGACTATGTGCCAATTGGCGATCGCCAACCGGATTTTAAAATCGGCTGGATAAATAGCTTTACTTACAAAGGCTGGAATTTAGAATTTAATTTAGACATAAGAAAAGGAGGGGATGTATTTAATGCAAATGAGGAGATGATGACGATAAACGGAATTAGTACACGTACATTGGATAGAGATAAACCACGGGTAATTCAAGGTGTGCTACAGGACGGCTTAGAAAATACAGACCACCCGACAAAAAATACAATTGCCATTACGCCATATTATAGAAGTACCTATTATGATGGCAATATTGCTGAATCTGACTATATAGAAAATGTAAATTGGTTGAGGCTGGAAGACATTACGCTTTCTTATGCATTGCCAAATTCACTTATTAAAAAACAAAATATTCTAAAAGCCGCTTCTGTTTATATAACCGCTACCGATGTATTCATGATTACAAATTACACAGGAATGGATCCAAATGTAAATGCAATCACTTCTTCTAATGCTGCAGGTTATGGTGGTTCTGGTATTGACTATGGCTCTATTCCAAATCCAAGGACAATAAATTTTGGATTGAGGGTTTCCTTTTGATATTGTATAAAAATTATAGAAATATGAAAAAAATATTGATATTCGCTTACTTACTTTTATTATTGATATGGGCAACAGGGTGCAAGAAATACTTAGATATTAATTCCGATCCGGACACCCCGCAACAACCTTCAAACAGTTCAGTATTACCTCAATGCCTTGCTTCTATACCTACAGCGTTACAATCAGACGGAGGTACTTATGTTGCTAAGTACATCCAAAATTGGTTGACCGGTTCTTCAGGAAATCAAAATGCGTGGGATCTTCAAGGATATACATGGTCAAGCGGAACTGCAGCACAAACTTGGCAGATGACATATTATGCCTTAGGCAACAATCTTACATATATTATGGATAATGCAATGAAACAAAGCCTTCCGGAATATATGGGTGTCGCATTAGCTCTTCGTGCATGGTCTTTCCAACACACTACAGACTATAATTGCGATATACCTTTTTATAGTGCATTTAATCCTAACCTTTCTGTTTTTCACTATGATAGTCAGGACACAATTTATCGGGGAATAGATTCAATATGCCATGCTGCTATAAGCTATTTGAACCAAGCGCTAACAGACCCCAATAGTGGGAGCCGGTTAGCCATAGGTGATTTAGTGTATAGCGGAAATATATCTCAGTGGAAAAAATTTGTTTATGGCATACTTGCACGTAACTATAATCATTTATCCAATAAATCTATTTATAAACCAGATTCAGTAATTGCTTTTTGCGATAGTTCTTTGGCAAGTGCGAACGATGATTTTGACGTTCCTTTTGATGCCACTCAAAATGGTAACGCAAATTATTTCGGCACATACAGAAACAATATGGGCACACTTCGGCAAAGTAATTATATCGTTAATTTGCTAGACGGACTTATTCTTGCAGGAGATTTTACTCCGGCAAACAGAGATCCGCGCTTATCGCAGATGCTTGTTTGCTCAAATGATACAACAAATGGCAATGGCGGTTATAGAGGTGTGGATCCCGGACAGGGAGATCCTTATTATTCTTTAAATTCTCCCAGTACTTATTTAGTAAATGGGTTACCTCCAACTTCCGGATCTGCATTAACTAATTATACAAACTCAAAAAAGAAAGTACCTATCGCTTGGGGCGATAGTTTGTATGCAAATACTGCGGCAAGTAATTTCTCTTTAAGTGGAGGCAAATATTTATTCAAAAATAAAGCAGTATTTCCAGTGATGACCTATGCCGAAATAAAATTCATAAAAGCGGAAGCAGAATTTAAAAAAGGCAATAAAGCAGATGCGTACATTGCTTATCTCGCAGGGATTAACGGGCACTTTGATTTTATAAATAGAAATTATTCTACTATAAGAGGGGCAGACAATATTTATAATGTAAATCAAATAAGCGCCGCACAAAGAACGGCGTATTTAACGGGACATAATGTAAAACAAATTGCTGATTCTTTACACTTAACCGATATAATGCTTCAGAAGTATATTGCGATGTGGGGTTGGGGCTTTACGGAATCATGGGCAGATTTGAGAAGATATCATTATACAGATATCGATGTAGAAACAGGTCAACAAGTATATAAAGGATTTAATTTTCCCGTGCCTTTCTATGCAAATAACAATGGGCTCCCTGTATATCGTGTACGTCCGCATTTCACATCCGAATATACTTATGATGTAAATGAATTAATCCGCGTTGGAGCTACAACGTCTACGTTCCACACTTTGGAAATGTGGTTCAGCAAACCTGACAACGATGACTAGAATCCTTTGAAAATAAAAAAAAGAAAAAATGAGCAATAAGTTCCTGAAAAGTATTTTGATATATGCTATTTTATTCTCACTTGGGTGTACCAAAAACGTGTTACACGAGTCCCCGTATGACTTGACTGACGGAATGGGCCTCGTTAAAATTAACTATAGCTGCCCTTATTACAGCAACCCGGGAGTCATGGTAAAAATTAATGGGAATGTGGTAAGTAGCTTGATTACTTATTCAACTCCTTATCCGGGCGGAGGATTGAACACCGGAGGAAATACTTATGCCGATTATTTATCGGTTAAACCCGGAAATGATACCTTTAGTTTGGTTGTGCCAATATCCGGCACTAGTATTCCAGACAGAACATTATTGACTACTGTATTAAATATCAAAGAGAATATTTACCAAACCGTTCATTTTACCGATACTGCCTCTAACACAAAAGCTTATATTACCCAAGATTGGGCTACGAGACCAGATTCGGGAAAAGTATTATATAGATTTGTAAATTTAATACCTAACGCGCCTGTCGGCCTTGATCTGTATTTTGATACCTCTGAGGCATTCAAAAAACCGGTCGCAAGCAATATCGGATACCTGCAAGCCACCGATACATTCAGCTTAGATGCTGGAACTAGCAGCCCGTGGGCCTTAAAGTTGAATGGTGTAAATGGCTTAAAAGTCAATGGTAAAGACTCTTTTTTTGCAGTTTACTCTTCAGTAAATTCAGTTGCAAATCAACGTGTCTTCACTATATACGCAAGAGGCTATTGCGGCTTGCCAACCACAGATGTCAGAAGCAGTAAAATATCTTTTGAATATAATAAATAAATAAATCGTTTCCGATATCAAATAAAATAACGTTTATGAAATGAGCCATAAGAATTTTGCTTACTCAAAGCAATGATTATTATGGCGAAACGGAGTTCGGCGAAGCCAATTCCATCTGACAATTAAAAAATAAAAATAAACAGATGAAATATTTAAAAATTTTTACACCCATTTCTTTCGCTTTGTTTTATTTTTTGACTACAGGTTGCGATAAAGTTCCAAATACAGCAACCTCAAAACCCATTAACACTGATACCATATTTGATGGAAGACCTAAGATAGACACGGCGACTCCGATTTATTTAAATGCGTCTGGCAGTTCATACAGAAATACGATTGCTTCCATCATAAATTCTGACGGATCGGTAGATGCATGGTTCACAACTCCAGGAAATAAATATCCTAACGGTTTGGCCTACACTTCAATGATTACATACAATAAATCTTCAGATGGCGGAAAAACATGGGGTACTGAAGCCGTGTCCTTAAGACCAACACAAGGCAATGCCGATCAATTATTCTGCAGAGATCCTGCTGTTGTAAAATTGAGTGACGGCTATTATTACATAGCGTACTCGTCTTCCAATGTATCGGAATCTATTGATAATAAAATATATATAGGTAGATCCGAGAATCCTGCAGGGCCTTGGGATAAATGGAATGGGACAAAATGGGCACAGGATTCAAGCGTGGCTATAGTAAAAGATACAGCGGCAGTTGCAAAAAAATATTATGGCGCAGGAGCCCCTAGTCTAATTGTACTAAATAATGTTCTTTATTTATATTACACTTTTCAGCCAAATACAGGACAATCTTTTATAAAACTTTATACTTCTGATTTAAGCGACACAAATTGGCCATCAAAACTTGTTTCAATGGGTACTGTACTTGATAAATCCATGTATTACGTAAGCAAGCCGGAAAGAGCCGTTGTAAAATACAGAGAAGATATAAAGAAATTTGTGGCACTTTTTTCAGTAAATAGTTTAACCGATTCCAGTTATATCTCTTATTGGCAGTCAAGCGATGGATTATTTTTTTCACGCTCAGGTTCATTACGCTATAATCTTAAAATAGATCTTTCCGGTTGCGGACTTAGTAGTGATGAGAATGGATTCATTCAATCAAACACGAAAAATTTTATTACATATAGTGTAGGAACATCTGCTTCCAAATTAGACGCTTACCTTAATTATTATACATATTGATTCGACATACTCGATAGGCCGATAAGTATTTTTTATCCCTGTCGTTACCTCTATGTTAAAAATAATATCACCCCGGTTACAAACTTTTTATATAAATTATATTTCATAATTAGTCTTATATAAGGTATCCATGCTTCATGTCAAAGCAATCGCAATCAAGTATTCAAAACTCTTGATGAGCTTTCTGACAAACTATCACTCATTACCAACAAAAAACTTACTCTTGAAAACATAAAATCAATCATAAGGTGGAAATTTTATTTGGATCTATTTAAGACTATATGATCTATAAATATTAAAAATATCTGAAAAATATCTCTTCAACAAAAAAGAAACTGTTCAATAAGGACAGTTTCTTTTTTGTTAATAAAAATTACTTTAGGCTTTTTTACGTGTAATTAGCCCGTAAATCCATAATAAAATGACGGCACCTACCACAGCCAAAATGAAGTTTTTCAAGCTCCATCCGTTTACATCGCCCCAACCGATTAAAGAGCCAATCCAGCCACCAACAACACTCCCTAAAATACCAATAATAATTGTAACAATCCAACCGCCGGGATCATTGCCCGGATGTATTGCTTTGGCGATTGCACCGGCAATCAAGCCAAAAATAATCCATGATAGAATGCCCATAGTTTTCAGTTTTGTTGTTATAAAAAGTATATAATCTAAATAACTAATAACTAAAATCGTACCAAATTTTAAATAAAATTTTATTTGTATAACAATTGATAATATTCCTTTGCCATTCTGTTGCTGTCAAACTGAACGGAAACGTCCGTCATTGCGTTTTTCATAATTTGCCGCCAATTATCATGTTGCTGATAATAGGTTGGCAGTGTTTCGTTTTGAAGAATTTGATACAGGTATTGTAAATCATGCTCATCCTGTTCAAAGATGTTTGTATGCTCATAATCTGCCTGAGGCACAACAAATCCGTTGTAGCCGTGTTTAATAAATTCGGGAATCCATCCGTCATTGGTGGAGAGATTTACTGCTCCGTTCATAGATGCAGTCATTCCGCTGGTTCCCGATGCTTCACGCGGTACGCGCGGATTGTTTAGCCAGATATCTGCGCTTTGTTTCAGGCTTTTGCTGAGCGCTAATTCATAGCCTGTAACGGCTGCCATATTTTTGAATTTTTTACTGTCGTTTACAAGGCGGTTAAATGTGCCGATAGCTGCATAATCTGTCGGATATGGTTTTCCGGCAAAAATTATCTGTACGGGAAATTCCGTATTACTAATTAACCGGTTAAATTTTTCTGCATTTTGTAAAAGCAAATCGGCTCTTTTATAAGCGGCAAATCTTCTTGCCCATACAATAGTCAAAATATTCGGATCAAATATTTTTCCTGTTTGGTCGGCTACGATTGCGAAAGCTCTTTTCTTTAAATATTTTTTTCTTTCATCAAAAGCGGCATTATCTCCTTCGGCCATCGCGGCATACATTTTTTTATCGGCCCAGTATGTTTTGTTTTGTGCGTTGGTAATGGAAATTATTTCACAGATATTATCATATTGAGACCACATTTTGCGTGCTACTTCGCCGTGCAGTTTTGATACGCCGTTAGCAATGGACGATAAGCGCAAAGCCACTAGTGATAAATTGAAACTATCGTCTTGTATGCCGGTAATGCGCCTGATTTCGTCGATGCTGATATTGCAGAAGTAAGACATTTTCTGGCATAAATAAATATCATGTTTTTCATTGCCCGCTTCTTCAGGAGTATGTGTTGTGAAAACCAGTTTTTCTTTTACTTTTTCCGCACTTTTTAATTTATTAAGCAAATACATTGCCGCAGGCAATCCGTGCGCTTCGTTTAAATGATATTTATCTGCATTGAATTCAATAATATCCAGCAGCTTTGCGCCGCCGATGCCAAGCAAAATGTATTGTGCCAATTTGGTCGCTTCGTTGGAATCGTACAATTTATGGCAAATAGTTTGTGAAACATAATCATTCTCCGGCAAATCGGTGCTTAACAGAAACAATGGCGCCGTTTTAAAGACCTGCGGATTTAAATAATATGCTTTTACCCAAACGTCTGCATCGTGAACTTTTATGGTAAATTTTACGTCGGTATCTTCCAGAAAATAATATAGTTTTTCCATCCAGGTTACCTTCATGGTTTGGTCATCATTTCTTACCTGATCGTAATAACCGTATTTCCATAATATTCCTATGCCTACTAAATTTTGTTTCAGTTCATAAGCGCTTCTTAAATGTGATCCGGATAAAAATCCCAAACCGCCGCTGTAAATTTTTAAGGGTTGGTGAATAGCATATTCCATAGAAAAGTACGCCACTTTTTTGCTATACTGCGCATCTATCTCATACATGCCGTTGAAATTAAAGTTGCTCATGTTCATGTGTGTTTTATTGGAGTCTAAGGTAAAACAATAAATTAATCATACTGTTATAAATGAGATGCGCACTCTTATTATTTCCCTTCCGAAAGTTCAATGATTCTTTCCCATTCATCATCTGTTACAGGACTTACAGACAATCGTCCTTGACGAATTAATGCTAAATCTTTCAAAGCTTTTTCTGCCTTCATCTGTGCAAGTGTTACGGGCTGCTTTAATTTTTTTACGGGTTTTACATCTACTGCAACCCAGCGCTCATCATCAGTTGTAGGATCTTGATAAGATGTTTTAATCACTTTGGCAATGCCTACAATTTCCATTCCTTCATTGCTATGATAAAAAAATAGTTCGTCGCCTTTTTTCATCGCTTTAAGATTGTTGCGCGCCTGGTAATTGCGTACGCCGTCCCAAAAAGTTTGTTTATCTACTACAAACTGGTCCCAACTGTATTTATGCGGTTCTGATTTTATGATCCAGTGCATTTATTTTTTATTTATAAAATTAAAAAATTCAATATCCGCTTGCCAAAACATCTGCAAGATGCAGGGATTTTATCGGCAATCCTTTTTTAGCTGCGATTCCTGAAATGTGCATAAGGCAACTCATATCGGTACTGATAAGAAATTCTGCTTCGGTCGATTCGGCGTTGGTTAATTTTTGATCTGCCATAGCTGTACTGATGGAATTGAATTTCACGGCGAATGTGCCGCCAAATCCGCAACACGTTTCGTTTTCAGGCATTTCTACCAATGTTAATCCTTCTACGTGAGATAATAATTTTCTCGGTTCTGATTTTAATCCTATTTCGCGTAAAGCCGCACAACTGTCATGATAAGTAACTACGCCGTTGAATTTTGCGCCTATATTTTCTATTTGTAAAACATTAATAAGAAAATCTGAAAATTCGTAAATGCGCGATGAGACTTGATCAACTTCGCGGATATGAGATGAATTTTCGAACAATTTTTTATAATAATTTTTCACAAAGCCAACACAGCTTGCACTTGGCGCTACGATATAATCATTACCATTGAAATCTTTCAGGAACTTTTTACAAACGGCTTTGGCTTCTTCCTGAAAACCGGCATTAAAAGCAGGCTGGCCGCAGCATGTTTGGTTTGTATTATACAATACATTACAGCCGGTCTTCTCCAAAACTTTTACCATATTGAATGCAACGCCGGGATATAACTGGTCGATAAAACAAGGAATAAACAATTGTACATCCATTTGAAAGTAGAGTGTTATTTGAGGATAAAACTAAATTATTTCATTACCAATACCAAGCGTTTTTAAGGCACAGAAATTGTTTTATTGAATATTAAGAATAATCCGGCCCATTGTGGTAGATTTATAATTCCATTCAACAACATGCAAAATACTGATCTAATATTTCCGCTAATAATACAGCAGGCAGCAGAAGCCGCAAAGGGATTGAGTTATACAATAATAATTATATTATTCGCAGTAATTTTTCTTATTAATTTCATTACACTGGTAATATTATTACTATTCAGAATTCCAAAAGTTTTCACTAAAAAAATAATTTCAACATCCTTGAGAGTTGCTCTGAACAGAAAAGCTCACACTACTTCATTTTTGCGATTTTTATTTTCTTCAAGTATTGCATCAGGAATTATAATTGCACTCGTAGTTTTTTCTTTGGCTAATGATATAATGCGCTATAATGATTCTTCGAATATTTTAATTACAATTATTTGCGGATTGGTTTCCGGAATATTATCCGCCGGCATAATACTTTATTTCATAAGAAAAATAACGCGCTCCGTAAAAAAGACAATTGGCAGGCACGTTTCAAAAATCGGCAACCAAATAAAAAGGCATTGAATGATTTGCTAAGTTTTCCTACTTTTGAACTTCTTTATTTTTCTATTAAATTTTTTTATTTTTCAATTCATATAATGTTTATTGAACCAAGCTATAAAGGTGAAAACAGAGGTTGGATCGAGGTTATCTGCGGATCTATGTTCAGCGGCAAAACAGAAGAACTTATCCGTAGATTAAGAAGAGTGAAGATAGCCAATTTGAAAGTTGAAATATTTAAACCTGCAATTGACAACCGTTACAGCGAAGGTGCTGTGGTAAGCCACGATTCTAATGAGATTTTAAGCACGCCGGTGCGTTCTTCTCAAAATATTTTATTGTTATCTCAGGATGTAGATGTTGTAGGAATTGATGAAGCGCAATTTTTTGATGAAGAAATAATCAATGTGTGCGAAATACTTGCTCGCAAAGGCGTGCGTGTCATTGTTGCCGGATTGGATATGGATTACAAAGCGCGGCCGTTCGGGCCTATGCCGCAACTGCTGGCAATAGCAGATTATATTACCAAGCTGCATGCGATTTGTGTTAAGTGCGGCAATATTGCCAATATATCTTATCGCAAAGTGCCGCAGGATTCGCAAGTATTGCTGGGAGAAAAAGAATCGTATGAGCCGCGATGCCGCCATTGCTACTATGAAGGAGAAAATATTTAACCGTTTTATTTAATTGCCTTGAATACCCGTACCGTTATTGCTTTAGTAAAAAAAGACATCTTGCTCGAAGTGCGGCAGCAATATACTTTGTACGGTATTTTTCTTTATATAGCTTCCACGATTTTTGTTGTGTATAATACGATGGGACAACCCGAAGACAATGTATGGAATGCGCTGTTTTGGGTAGTGGAATTATTCGTGTCTGTAAATGCAGTCGCAAAAAGTTTTATGCAGGAAAATAAAGGCCGCATGCTATATTTCTATTCTATAACCGGACCTTCGGAATTTGTATTGGCAAAGTTAATATTCAACGCTTTGCTCATGCTGGTAATGACATTGATTTCAACGCTTGTATTTACGGTGCTTTTGGGCAATCCTGTTTACAATATGTTTCAGTTTATAGGGCTGGCTTTATTAGGAGGAGTCGGACTGAGTTTTGTGTTTAGTTTTTTAGCCGCTATCGCTGCAAAGGCACAGCAGCAAGCCGCATTAATGGCTATCATGGGTTTCCCGATTATCATTCCGGAACTATTGATGTTAAGCAAAGTTTCTAAAATTGCATTTGCGCCTGTTATCACTTCCGGGTTCTGGCAGCTGATTGGATTGCTCACCGGGTTTGATTGCCTCGTAATTATATTATCGCTGATATTATTTCCTTTTTTATGGAAAGATTAAAGCGTTGTTTTTAAATAATAATTAAAAATTATTTTTTAATCTCCGCTACTAAAAATACGCTTCCGCAAACCAAAATCAAATCATTCTCCCGATAATTGGATTTCGCTGAAAGCAGCGCAGCATCAATGTTTTCGAAAGTCTGTCCGTGTAATTTTTTTTCTGCTGCAAGTATCTCCAAATCTTTTTCATTCATTGCGCGCGGTATCTGCGCTTTGGTAAAATAATAAATTCCGTCTTTTGGCAAAAGCGCTAAAGCAGACGAAACATCTTTATCCTTTACAAATCCAATAATGAGATGTAAACGATTATATTGAATATGTTTCAGTTGCTGCACAATTTGTTTTATTCCGTCTTCATTATGTCCTACATCGGTAATAATAGTTGGATCTTTACTTACCAATTCCCATCTGCCATGCAGGCCAGTCAAATTTTTAACATTTTTCAAAGCGTATGAAATGCTTTGTTCATCAATCTTCCAGCCTTTATTCTGCAACTGCCGGATTGTGGCAAGAACACCGATAATATTTTTTGTTTGATAAATGCCGGTTAAATCCAGTTCATAATTTTTCACCTGCTTTGTTGCAGAATCGGCAATTTCAATCTGCAATCCGTTTAATTCATAATGATAATTTTTTACACTAAAAATATCTTGTGCAAAAATTAAAGGTGCATGCTTTTCTTTTGCTGCTTCTTCGAAAACATCTTTCGTTTCCGGCAAAATTTCTGAAACAACAACCGGAACATTTTCTTTAATAATACCCGCTTTTTCAAATGCGATTTTTTCCAGCGTATTTCCTAAAATATCCATGTGGTCTTTGCCGATATTGGTAATTAAGCATACTTCGGGAAGGATCACATTTGTGCTATCCAGTCTTCCGCCAAGTCCTGTTTCAATTATGGCAATATCTACTTGCTGTTGTGCAAAATATTCGAAAGCCATTGCAACCGTTACTTCAAAAAAAGAAGGACGAATAGTTTCTATGTAAGGTTTTATTTTTTCTGTAAATTCAACTACGAATTCTTTCGTGCATAATTCTCCGTTTACTTTTATTCTTTCCCGAAAATCATATAAATGCGGAGAAGTGTACAAGCCTGTTTTATAACAGCTCTGCTGTAATATGGCTGCAAGCATATGGCTTGACGAACCTTTGCCATTTGTACCTGCAATATGAACGGTTTTGAATTTATTTTGAGGATTATTTAACGCTTCGCAAAGTGCTAATGTGTTAGTAAGGTCTGCTTTGATGGCTGCTGCGCCAATACGGCTGAAAAGCGGTAACTGCGCGTATAAAAAATCTATTGTTTCCTGATAATTCATAGTGCAAATCTAATTCTCCGGCTTATACAAAAAAAACATTTATATATCCTTATAGTTTCAGTAAATCGTTACGTTTCTTTTTTACAATATCTTTGTTTGTCTGGTTTTTAAAAATATAAAAATGAAAAAAACAGTACTGATAATTCGTTGGGTAGTAGGCATCTTGTTTATCTTTTCCGGGCTTATAAAAGCCAATGATACGCTGGGCCTGAGCTATAAAATGCAGGAGTTTTTTGAAGCCTGGGGAATGCAATCATTCAATGGACTTACATTTGGATTAGCATTCTTAATGAATCTTTTTGAAATCATTTTAGGTATTGCCATGATTGTAGGATTTGGTATGGAATTATTTTCATGGCTTATTTTATTACTAATTATTTTCTTTGCGTTTCTTACGGGCTATGCTGCTTTAAGCGGGAAATTCAGATCTTGCGGATGTTTCGGCGATTGCCTTCCTTTGTCGCCGGTACAATCATTCACTAAAGATATCGTGTTGATGATTTTAGTAATAATTATTTTTTTTAACAGGAAAAAAGTGCAGCCTTTATTTAAAAGAAAAATCATTTCTATATCTGTCATCATTTTGGGAATAGTAATTGCTACAGCATTTCAATGCCATACATTAAGGCATTTGCCGTTATTCGATTGCCTTCCTTATAAAAAAGGAAATTATTTATTACAGCAAATGAAAGTTCCGCCCGGCGCAATTCCCGATAGCTCTGTGGTTACTTTTAAATACAAGAAAAATAATAAGATAATTGAATTTGATGCTATGCATTTTCCAGCGGATTTTGATTCTACTTATCAATACATCAATAGATATGACAAACTTATCCGCAAAGGAACTGCAACACCGGCAATCAGCGATTTTGCTTTACTTACCTTATCGGGAACCGATACTACGCAGGAAATTTTACAGCAGCAAAATAAATATATTTTGGTATTGGCAAAAGATTTCCAAAACTGGAAATTCCGCAAAACCGACTTTGATAATATGGTAAAGGTTGCAAAAAAAAATAATTTACCAATCTTTGTAGCTTCGCCTGAAGCAACAAATGCGAAGTCGTTGTTTCCGCAAAATATAACACTTTTAAACTTAGATGCGGTTGTTGAAAAAACTGCAGCACGTTGCAACCCAACGTATTTTTTGCTCGAAGGCGACCATATTCTTGAAAAGAAAAGCTATACCGACATTGATGCATTTACAAAAGAATTAAACGAGAAGTAAAATCAAAAGCCATATATAAGTAATAATTCCTTTTTAAGATTAATAAAAATGCATTTAATTTGCATCCTTATTCACTCGATATAGCCCGGGTGGCGAAATTGGTAGACGCACTGTGTTCAGGTCGCAGCGTTCGCAAGGATGTGCTGGTTCGAATCCAGTCCCGGGCACCCAATAGTCTTGTAAGTCATTGATTTACAAGACTATTTTATTTCCTCGAGTGTCGTTTTTTGACACACTGTAGAAGTATTTTCGGATGCAAATGATCGTGCTTAGTGCTGTCCAATGATTGCAATACTATTACTGTAACGCCGCATATAGCCAGTAAAATTTAACCTATTTGAACAATGAAAAGAAGCGTAAAAAAAGTACCCATATCCATAGATCATGGCAACCATGCTAATTCAAACTCCTATATTCAATCGGGGTCATCCCCGTTTTAAGTTTAAAAAGCCTTGAAAAGTATTGTGGGTATTCAAATCCCAATTCAAAAGCCAGCTCACTGACAGATTTGTTTGAATTGAGTAATTGGTTTTTCGCCTCTTCAATCAGGTAATGGTGGATGTGGTCCTGAGCTCCCATGCCTGTTTCTCTTTTTAAAAGATCGCTGAGGTAATTAGCGGAAAGGTGTACGCTATCCGCCAAAAACTTCACCGTAGGGAGGCCTTTTTCGGTCAGGTTTACTGACTGAAAATAATTCGACAAAATGCTTTCTGTTTTAACAAGCACATCGCTGTTTGCAGCTTTGCGGGTGATGAATTGCCGGTCGTAATACCTGGTACAATAATTCAGCAACAGTTCTATATTGGATACAATTAATGTTTGGCTGTGGGGGTCGATATTTTCTGACAATTCGTTATCAATTTTCTGCACAATATCGTATAGTATCTGCTTTTCTTTATCGGACAAATGCAGGGCCTCATTGGTTTCGTAAGAAAAAAAAGTATAGCTTTTTATCTTTTTCCCCAGTGTTGTCCCACGGATCAGATCGGGATGAAAAAACAAACCCCAGCCCAGCCTGTCATCCCTTTGTTCAACCTCTGTATCCATGATCATCATTTGTTTTGGGGCAAGGCATACTAAGCTTCCATCCTGAAAATCATAAATTTTCCTCCCATAGCGAAATGTGTTGCATGAATAGTTTTTAAACATAATAGTATAAAAGTCACAGCTGATGCGGGAACCTTCGTCAATCTTAGCCACAGCTTTGCTGAAATCAACCACGGCAACCAACGGATGCCTGGTTTTGCCTTCCGTAAATTTGTTGATGTCGGATATGCTGTGCAGGTGCAAAACGGGATTCATATATTATAGTTAGAAAAGAAATAGAATAAAAGTAGAAAAGTTATTGCCGAAAACAATAACCTTTCTATCAGGAGCCATACGATAAGCTATAATCAATTTAACTTTAACTGGGCTTTCATGCTGCTAATAAACGCAGTATCATCAAGCTGCTTGCGGTTCTCCAGGATTGCCTTTGCGTCTTCCCCGGCAGCATACCGTAGCTGGTTTTTGCCATCGGTGGCAGCTTCGTATATTACTTCTGCAACGAGGCTGGCAGGGGAAGCGTTTTGGGTCATTTCCGGTATAAGGGCAAAGATGGCTGCTACTGTACCTTGATATGCTGTAAGCGATTCGTCATTATGAAAATCGAAAGAGCGCCCGGCAAAATCGGTAGCAATAGCGCCCGGCTCTACGATTTTTACTTTCCCGCCGAATTGTTCTACCTCATAACTCAGTGCTTCTGAAATACCTTCAACTGCAAACTTTGTCCCGTGGTACAGCGAACCCAAAGGGAAAGTTACCTTGCCGCCAATGGAGGAAATATTGATGATAATACCATCACTATTCTGACGAAAATGCGGAAGGATTGCTTGAGTAACGTCTAATAGACCAATAACGTTGGTGTTGAACTGACGGATAATCTTTTCGCGAGGAAAAGATTCCAGGGGGCCATAAGCTCCATAACCGGCATTGTTGACCAGTACATTAATTTTACCGAACTTTTGCAGTCCTTCAGCAACTGCGTTTTGGACAGTACTTAAATCCAGTACATCAAGTTTAGTTACCAAAACGTCCTTAAGTTGTGTAAGTTCTGTTTCATCTTGCGGGTTACGCATCGTAGCAATTACGTTCCAGCCTTTTTGCTGAAACAGTTTTGCGGTTTCCCTGCCAATGCCGCTGCTCGCCCCTGTAATGAGAATTGTCTTTTTCATTTTTTATTGTTTAAATAATACAGGGCAAAGGTCTGTACTGTATAGAGGCGGGAATAATACAAAAGACGGCTTGTTGTATACAAATTCTCTTTCGTTTACCAACCGCGACTTTAAGGACATTTATGCACCGCTGAATGGTATGGTAGTTAACGGGGGAATCAAATTTAAGCTATGATAACGGGTCATGCCTCACCGAAAAATGCGGCAAAGCAACTCAATGGCAGCATTGCCGGCATGGTGTGGAAAAACAATGCAGATGGCGCCGTGCGCAAATACGATTTTACCTATGATGCCGTCAACAACCTTACGGGAGCAGACTTTAACCAGTACACCGGCAGCAGTTTCAACAAATCCGCAGACTATAATTTTAGCGTGAGCAATCTTACCTATGATGCCAACGGCAACTTGCTGACCATGAACCAGACCGGGAAAAAAGCTGACGGCACTACGGGCACGATAGACCAGCTGAGCTATAGCTACCCGACCTTTAGCGGCTTCAGCGGTAATAAGCTGTCTAAAGTTACCGATGGAATTCCGCAAGACGGAGGAGGCTCGGGCGATTTTCAGGATGGTACCAACGGCGACGATGATTACAGCTATGACGATAACGGAAACCTGATAACGGATAAAAACAAAAATATTCAAAATGTCAATTATAATTTTTTAAATCTCCCTCAAAAAATTACGACGGCAAATGCTACAATCGATTATCTTTATGATGCCGGTGGAGCTGAGTTACAGAAGAAAGTAACTACCGCCACTACGGTTACCACCACCACTTATATAGGAGCGGCGGTGTACCAGCAAAGCTCTTTGAATGGTGCGTCTGTTGTGGACACACTGCAGTTCTTTGGTATGGAAGAAGGCAGGGTGCGCCCTGCTTACAACGCACAACTTAATACTACCTACTGGGCTTATGATTACTTCCTCTCCGACCATTTGGGCAACACCCGCATGATAATTACTGACGATTACAATGCGCCGGGCCCGATACTCGAAGCCGATAATTATTACCCATTTGGGTTGAAGATGGCGGCAATCAGCTACAGCTATGGCACGCATGTAAAGAACCCTTACCAATACGGCAGCGGCAGCGAGTTCAACGATGTAACGGGTTGGAATGAGTTTGCCCTGCGCGACTACGACCCGCAGACGGGCAGGTTTGTACAGCAAGATCCTTTTGACCAGTTTGCCAGCCCATATTTGGGCATGGGCAACGACCCGATAAACAACGCTGACCCAAGCGGGGGATTTTCTGTGCCGGGTGCGTTGATAGGCTCAGGAACCGGCTTTGTATTGGGCATGGCTTATGGATTTTTCCATAACAATGATGGTGGCTCCATGCTCAAAGATGGGTTGATAGGTGCAGCTATCGGTGCGGCGGCAGGTGGTTTTAGCGGTGATTTGTTTGGTGGTGCAGGCGGCGCAGGCAATGCAAGTATAAGTAATGTATTGAATGCAGTAAACAGTAAGGCCGCCAACATAGCTTCTATTGCTGTACATGCTGCAAGCGGTGCGGCGCAAATGACCGGTAATTTTGGAGTGGACAATGCTTATCGGGAACAATCTTTCGATGGGTTTAATGCAGAAGTCATTAGTCATGGTGGGGGTGGTTCTGAAGCTCCTGACCAGTTTTCAAATAATGAAAATAATGGACCTGGACCAAGAATTCCGTTTCTAGGCCCAATAATTATTAAACCCGGATCCCCTATATGGAATTTCTTAACCCGAATAAGTCCATTTACACCTTTCGAAGAATTGCTTCTTGGTCGAGATGTAGGAGAGAATTTTGGACAAAAGATTTCAAGGAAAAATATATTAAATCACCTCGCATCTAATCCTCTTGCTCTCATTACACCTTCAGAGTTTAGTGAAGAAAGTGTTCTTTACCGTGGCGGAGAATCTTTGGAAATGTCTGCGACTGATATCAATGCATCTGTTAATAAAAAAACAGGCTTAATGAAAGAGAGAGGCATTTCATTAAATAGCGATCCATTTAATACTTTTGTTCAATCCAAAGGAGGGGCATATCGTGTAGATTTAAGTACTGTTCCTAAAGAATTGAAAATAATACGAACGTCTGGAAGTCACTTTGAAATTGTTCCTCGGGAAGCCGGAAAAATGAATTTAGAAACGTATCAAAATTTATTGAAGCAGGTACAATTATTTAAATACAATAATGTAAAATGGTAATGAATTATGCTATATAAAATTATTTTTACTAAAGGGCACTTAGATGATTTAGAATCGTTGGAAAAAGGAGTTACAGGAGATATCCTCATATCAAACGAAGAAGATGTTTACTTTAATCCACAATATATTACTATTGAAAGGGTGAATTATGAATTTGGAATTGATAAGGAATGTTATTTGGAAGAAAACCTTGTTTTGATGCATCAAATAACTCAAGAAACAATTTTAAAATCAATTCCGCACTTGCATAAATGGATGTTTTTTGAATATTGGCGTCCTATTAGTGATGAAATTTTACGAAAGTATTTTTATCCGAAAGAAGATTGGTTTATTTTTAAAATGGAGATTGAATAATCTATCTACACAAGAAGCACGATACAATATAAAACTTGCGATTTTATTTTTGAGCAGAGCCGTTGTTGCCGCCTTGGTTTCTGTCCGTACGAACCAATAAAGTACTTTCACATAATAAAAATCTAATCTTTACCAATACGGGAGCGGCAGCGAGTTTAACGATGTAACGGGATGGAACGAGTTTGCCCTGCGCGACTATGACCCGCAGATAGTGCGTTTTGTACAAGCTGATCCTTATAACCAGTTTGCAAGCCCATATTTAGGCATGGGCAACGATCCGGTAAACAATGCTGACCCAAGCGGGGGATTTTCTGTGCCGGGTGCGTTGATAGGTACGGGAACGGGTTTTGTGCTCGGTATGGCGTATGGTTTTTTCCATAATGACGATGGCGGCGCCATGCTAAAAGACGGGTTGATTGGTGCAGCTATCGGTGCGACGGCAGGCGGTTTTAGCGGTGATTTGTTTGGTGGTGCAGGCGGCGCAGGCAATGCAAGTATAAGTAATGTATTGAATGCAGTAAACAGTAAGGCCGCCAACATAGCTTCTATAGCTGTACATGCTGCAAACGGTGCGGCGCAAATGACCGGTAATTTTGGAGTGGACAATGCTTATCGGGAACAATCTTCTTCCAATTCTATTTTTCAAAATGCGAGCTACAATTATAGTGATTTTTCTGAATCTTTAATTAATAGTATTCCTACTGCTTTAGAAGCAGCGAAAATGTCTAAGGCTGTGTACGGAGATAAAGTTAATTTAGGTAATTGGCAAAGAGTAGGTCAGCCAAATATAGGGTCACAAGGATTTTTGGGGCAACTCTATGAAAAGATTATTAATGGTAATGTTCTTGGCTATACTTATGCCTTTGCCGGAACACAAGATTTGAAGGCAGATGGCGTACAGGATTTACTTCAGCTTATTGGATTATCTGCCCAATATAATCAAGCGTATAACAAGGGAATTAAACTCTCTAATTTTTTTAAGAATCTTTCTTTAACCTTCACAGGTCATTCATTAGGCGGTGGTCTTGCAGCGTTGGCTGCGTTGGTAACTGGAAGACCTGCGATTACCTTTAATGCAGCAAGTTTAAGTAATGCAACTTTAGAGAAATATGGCGTCTCTGATGTATCTCAAAACAATATAGCAGCTTATTCAACCCCATTGGATCCTTTGACAATAGAACAGAATTGGAATCCGATGCTGAACAGCGCTCAGGGAACACACTATACAATACCTATTTATGATATTACCTATAAAATATGGGAAAACCACATGATCAATACAGTTATTGAAGGATTGAAATAATAATGATATACTTAAAAAATAGTAAAATGAAAATTTATATTATTGCAGTCTTATTGGGAATAATATTGTCTGCCTGTTCTCAAAGTGAAAGCCTTGGACCAGGTTATGAATTCAGTTTATTTAAAAACACACCTAATGCAGCATTAGCCAAAGCCGCAGAGGATGAGGACACAAATGATATTAACCGAATATTAAAGGGAAAAGGTGTAAATATTAATTATCAGGAACCTCAATATGGGAATACGGTATTATCGCTTGCCGTGAGCAATGGGAAAGTAAAGTCCGTAAAGGCGTTGCTTGATCATGGAGCGAATTTCAATATACTGGATTCTAATCATTTTGCAGCTATTCACGAAGCAACTAATATGATTGATTTAAGAAGAAATGTATCACAAATTCTTAGTTTGTTATTACAGTATGGTGCAAACGCCAATATGCCTTCCGATACGGCTAATGGTTATGATATATTAAAATTTTATCTTCCTTTAATGGGTGCTGTAACTAATCTTGAGTGCACAAGATTATTATTGTCATACAAAGCAAATTTTTATTACAAAATTGACGAAGATTATCCTGTATGGACTAACCTCTTGATATATGATGCGCCATTTGATGAAAATATATTTGTCGCTAAATATTTATTAATTGATAAGCAAATGAAAATGCCCGATACAATATTTTATACCATGCCGGACCATAAGCCAGTACGGGCATTAGATTTATTGAAGAAGTTTAAGGTTTATGATGATCCCGAAAAAATAAAGGCTAAGCAAGAAATCTTAGATTATCTGAATAAAATAGGATTTCCCGAACACGGCGCATATACAGAAAAATAAGTTGCATCGACTGAAACAACGGGGCAATGAACCGGATAAGTTGATAACCGCTGGAATGCTTAATAGACATGGATTGTATGACTAGAAAAGTAGAAACGGGTAATATATGCGTAAGTTCGCCGCCTTGGATCGTGTCTGCACGAACCAATAAAGTTCTTTCACATAATAAAAATTTAATCCTTACCAGTACGGCAGCGGCAGCGAGTTTAATGATATTACGGGTTGGAACGAATTTGCTTTACGCGACTACGACCTGCAAATCGGGCGTTTTATACAGAGCGACCCATTTGACCAGTTTGCAAGCCCATACACAGGCAATGGCAACGACCCGATAAATAACGCTGACCCAAGCGGGGGATTTTCTGTGCCGGGTGCGTTGATAGGCTCAGGAACCGGCTTTGTATTCCCTATCGGTTGGTGTCCGCCACCGACCGAAACCGAAGTTCTTTCACATATTAGGGAAGCTCCAGCGAGTTCAACGAGGATTTGAACATTAACTGGAATGAGTTTGCCCTGCGCGACTACGACCCGCAGATAGGGCGTTTTGTACAAGCCGATCCTTTTGACCAGCTTGCCAGCTGTACTAACCAAAAAAGAATACGACATATTATGCTTACGCAAAATATTGGAGTAACACAGATGCTACAGCACAGATGTGGCTTGGCTTTTACGATTTTTCACGCTCCAATCCGCTTTACATCGCCGAAAGAAAATATCTGGAATAATCTGCATAGCGAAATATGGCTGAACAAAAAATCATTCCACCGCCGCAATGGCAACGGGCAGGGCAACAAGGCGATTCGGAAATTCCCTATACAGATGAAAATTATTATTTCAGGAAGCCGATGACGGTACATTTGCAAAAAGGATGGAATACGATTCTAGTAAAACTTCCTGTAGGAAAATTCGATTCGGGGATTTGGTATTCGCCTGTGAAATGGATGTTCACAGCGGCGTTTGTAAAGAATGAAAATTATTTCAATTTGGAACAGGATGAGCAATATATACCTCATTTGTCCGTTACATGCATCCTCAGTTAGAGCATTTTTCTTATTATTACCCTGCGTTGAGCAATAGGATCGCAAACATTTGCAAATGATTAAAATTAATTCTCGTAATAGTTTTAGTTTATTTATTTTCGAATATATATGCATGTCATGCTCTTTTTGAATTTTTAAACTTTTCTTCAGCCAAATTCACAGCATAATTCAGCTGTTTATTTAGATTTTCAGAAAGACTCTGTTGGCATAATTTATAAGTGTATAGTTGAGAGGGAATTATGAAAATATGCTGAATTGCGTGCCTACGGGACTAAGGCTTATCGAACTCGGAATATTTTACAATTCAGGAAATAAAAGGTTGTTTGTGCCAAATATCAACCTGCATACATCATTTATAAATATTCATGCTTTCATCATAGACAGGGCTTTGTATGCCTAAGAAATGTGAAACGCTGTGAAACACATTATACTGGGTCAGATCTTTATACGGCTTCAGCTGTTTTGTGCTGTCGGATACCCAGACTATAAACGGAATCTCATATTGTACTTTGGGTGCAATGCTTTTGGGAACGCCGTGCATGTATAAATTATCTTCTCCCAACGACTCTCCATGATCCGATACAAATATCATTGTACTGTTATATCCTTTCAGCTGTTTCAAATCTTCAATTATGTTGTGCAGAATATAATCCGTATAAACAATCGTATTGTCATAGGCATTGTATAGTTCTTCTTTAGAACATTCACCTAATTCAACACTATTGCAAACGGGTTTAAATGTTTCAAATTGAGGTGGATATTTTTTACTATAGGTAGGTCCGTGGCTTGTGCTTGTATGTAATATAATAAATATTTTATTCTTCTTACTGGCTAATATTTCCTCCTTTAATCCGGTCAAAAGAACTTCATCGTAATGGCAATCAGCGCTCTTGCATTCGGATTCTAATTTTTGTTTGGTTTCATAATGGTCTTTGATGTGAACCGGAGGCTCTCCCCAATTGTCCGTTCTCCAGTAAACATCTACGCCTGTCCTATATAAATAATTAGGTAATATTTCGTATAACTTACTTGACTTCTTGTATTCTAAAATACTTTTTACGCCCGCTGTTGTATAGGTCGCGCTGGATGTTGCATCAAACCAGAACAAATTTTTAGTTTTGGAAAGAAACGGATTAGTATTCTTTTTATATCCGTATAAAGAAAAATTTGCCCTTCTTGCGGATTCTCCTATTACCAATACAACAACAGCTTTTGTGCTGTCTTTTATTGTGGCGTTGGGTAATAAGATTTCTTTTTCATTTTGCTGGTGTTTATGAATATAAAACAGAGAAAGATTTACCGAATATGACCAGGGCATTGCCAGCCCGCCCAATTGCTTTGAGTTTTTATCGATCCATGTCCAGTTCTTAGCGTTGGCAAACCCTACGATTATTATAAGCAGCAACGTGAATGAAGATGTTACAAAAAACCTCTTTGGTCTTGGATAGAGAATTTTGGTTCTGACGATATAGATAGCGGGAAGCATGCCAAGAAAAATCACATAAAGTATTAATTGTGCCGAGAAAAAGCTGCTTGCTTCTGAATATCTAGTGTCAAGAACGTTGCCGATCATACTTTCATCTACGATGATGCTATAAGTATGAATGAAGTAC
Source organism: Arachidicoccus sp. (assembly GCA_028283605.1). Taxonomy (GTDB): domain Bacteria; phylum Bacteroidota; class Bacteroidia; order Chitinophagales; family Chitinophagaceae; genus Arachidicoccus. The sequence goes on from JAPWKH010000014.1 coordinate 187,701, forward strand.
ACCGCAGCTGCGTTTAAAACAAAAGTCAAAGCCAATAGCCATTTGCCCGCCTTTCGCGTCAGGAAGAGAACCACATAAAAAGCAAAAGCATTTGCTACCGGCATCAAAATGATTAAGCTGGCGATGATGATAATTCCGTTCCAACTCTGATAATCAACATTTTTAAAAACAAAGGCAAAAAAAGGATAATGATATAAAAAGAAATTGAGCACGCTCATTATCGCTGCAAAGCGGCCTAAACTTATATTATTTTTTATCTTGAACACTAATTAATGTATGAAGAAGTAATTAAAATAGTTGATTGAAATAAGCATATGTCCATATAAAGCAAAATTATGTCAATCCTCTTTTCGTCAACCCGATAAATAAATATTGAACAGCAATAAAGGTACAAACAGCAATCAGCACTCCTAACATAGAGCCGAACCATATATCTTCCAAAAAGTGCTCGCCTAAATAAATTCTTGAATAAGCTGTCAGACACGCACCTGCAAAGCTGATAAAAATTGTGTACTTATTGCGACTGAAACACAATGAAAGATAAGCTGCAATACAAAATGCCGTTGTGGTATGGCCGGATGGAAAAGAATATTTACTGTATAACGGAATCCAAGCCGCCGTTTCTACTACATTTTTTCCATAACAGGCTAAGGGCCTCGGATGGTTGAAAGCGTGTTTTAACCACGCAACCATTAGTGAAACGATCAATGCACCGAGAAGCATGCCAATTAGTATGCGATAATTTTTCTTGATTAAAAACAAAATTGAAAGCGGTATTAAAATAATACCATTCCCAATATCTGTGAATGCGGTAAAGAAGACATCTGCCTGCAAACTTCTGAAATGATTAATCGATATGAAAAAAGTATATTTAGAAGTAAATAACAATAAAAAAGAGATTATTGCCATCCAACATCCAAAGCACACGAAAAAAGGATTCGTTTTTATCGTGCAGCCACACTTATTCTTTATTGTGTCAAGCGAAGCAACCAAATTCTTTATCATATTTTACTGATTTGCGGGAGTTGTTTAACGAAAGATTATTTGTGATTTTAATTATGGCGCGAAAACTTTTTGAGCACATAGTTAGGCAGGCATTCTGAAAACATACTGAATTTAGCGGCCTCCCTATTGTGCGTGTTTGTTAAATTTTGAATATTTAACAATTAGGAAAACGAAAAATAGAGATTGTCATCAGCAAGAATATCTATGACATTTGTTTAAGAGCAACTCCTGGTTTATCTTCTGGTTTTTTTCAGAATCGCTTCTAATTTTTGTAAAAAATAAATCATGAAAACACTCAAAAATATCAAATGGGGCGTGCCGATTCCCGATGGATCCGATCCTAAAGTATGGTTTCACGACCTATTGAGAAAAGATGGAACGCCTTTTAGCGAAGATGAGGTGATTTTAATAAAACAATTGACAAGTGCAAGTGAAAAAGAGCATCAAAGCAATGCGCATTAAATAAAAACTGTTTTCATCAGAGAGAATTAAATAGTTGACAACTTCAAATCAAGTCGGTCAAAATTACTCTTTTACAATTACCATTTTAGTCGTATCGTTGTATAGTCATGCCTTCTCAAAACATAAAGAATATTCAGTTCGATGATAAAATATCCATCGGTGTAGAAATCATACCCGTTGATAAAAATTATGTAGCGCAAAGTGCCAACCTGACAACAGCTCACAGAGCTTCATTTTATTGTATATTATGGTTTCAGGAAGGCTATCCGACGCATCAGGTAGATTTCGTACCAATAAAAGTGCGTCCCGGAAGTTTGCTTTTTGTAGGAAAAGACAGCGTACAGTTTTTTGACCAGACAAATAACTTCAAGGCGAAAGTGCTACTTTTTACGGATGCGTTTTTCTGTAAAAATGATAATGACATAAAGTATTTGAACAGGACTCCTTTATTCCATACGTTCGACAGTTCCTTGCAATGTATATTGAGTGTTTCTGAAAAATTGAACACACTTTGGACATTCATGGAACATGAAGAAAAAGCACCGCATGACAGATTCAAGCCAATCCTTTTAAGGAATTATCTTGAGAGTTTTTTATTGCAGGCAGAAAGGACAATCGGAGATAAAGTAAACACACCCTCAGCTAACGAAAACTACAAGGAAATATTTTTTAGTTTTAAGGAATTGGCAGAAAAGCATTTTAAAGAACAAAAGCCTGTTTCCTATTATTCAGAAAAATTATACATATCTGCTAAAGTCCTCTCCCGAACCACCCAAAAACTCTCAGGCAAAACACCAAAACATATATTGGACGAAAGGCTGCTGCTCGAAGCAAAACGATTACTAATGCACGATACAAGCGCAGGCAAAGAAATCGGTTATTCACTCGGGTTTACAGAACCGACAAATTTTATCAAATTCTTTCGGAAGCACGCAGGCAAAACGCCTCTCGCGTTTCGTGCGCATTATCGTCAGTCAAAAGGGCAATAAGTTATCATCAAAAGGCATTTCTTTACCTTTCCCGACTTCCGCATGTAATAGACCTTTGCACTGTAAACCAAAAACAAAAAATCATGTTTTATCAAGTAAACGATATTCAATTATTCGTAGCCGATGAAGGAGAAAAGTCTCCTACTTTATTATTTATCCATTTTTGGGGTGGATCATCCAATACCTGGAAACCGGTAACAGACATACTCCACGCAAAATACCGTTGTATCAGGTACGACCAACGCGGATGGGGCAAATCAGATAAACCAAAATCAGGCTATGATATTCAGTCTTTGGCTGATGACGTAGTGGCGTTGGTTGAAGCACTGCAATTGGAGGAATATATTTTAGTAGGACATTCCATGGGCGGAAAAATTGCACAGGCTGTTGCCGGACGTAACCCTAAAGGACTTAGGAAGTTAATCCTCATTGCACCTTCGCCTGCTACGCCAACAATAGTTCTTACAGAAATGAAACAAGGAATGATCGCTGCCTATACTTCTTTAGAAAACATTAATGGAATAATTGAGCAAGTCTTTAAAGCATCTGATTTATCCTTAGAAAGCAAACAACAGGTTATTGAAGATATGCAGCATCACAGCGCAGAATCCCGGTGTGCATGGCCCGAGTTGGCTTTGGAAGAAGACGTTTCCGAATGTTTGCCAAATATCAAAATTCCAACGTTGGTTATTGCCGGTGAAAATGATATTGTTGATGCTCCGGCTCGCTTAAAACAAGAGGTTGCACAGAAAATACATAATGCCGAAATGGCTGTTATTCCTAATGTCGGACATCTTATAATGCTTCAGGCTCCGAAGAAAGTAGCTGAACTAATAAATGTTTTTTGTAAATAGCATAATTATTTTAGTTCATTTATTTCATACGCTCGTTAAGATGCTCGGCATCAGGTCAATAACGAGCGTTCCTACTTATGCTACCAGTGTGAGCCAAATATCGTTTCATTATCGGTCAAGATGAATATTTTGTTCTGACTCCGCACTTATTATTTCTATCATTCACCTTGCAATATGCATAATTTTTGGTAAGCAATAGTTTAGTAAGTCGGTCGTACAAATTTATCGTTTAATTGAAGGCAGATAATCTCTTTCTTGTGGTCAGTTAATTCCTAAAACTATTTTGCCGTTTACTCCTCCCTTTGAAACCAAATCTTGTGCCTCCGCTGCCTGTTCTAATTGCATGATTCTAGATATTTGAGCTTTTATTTTCCCTTCTAAAATATATGGCTCACAATAATCTAATTTTTTATAAGATGGATTTGACATGATAAACTGGGATGTCACTTCATATTTTTCAGCGAGTTCGACAGAAGGAGGCATTACAACGCTTATTAACTTTCCGTCTTTTTTTAATACTTCAAAAGATTTGGTTTGTGTTTCGCCGCCTACTAAATCTGCAACAATATCAACGTCTTTTACAATCGCAGTGAAATCTTGTGTCATATAATCAATAATTTCATCTGCGCCAAGAGTTTTAACTCTGTCAAGTTCGGCTCCTGAAGTTGTTCCCGATACATAAGCGCCAAGTACCTTTGCCATTTGTACCATTATGCTGCCTACCCCTCCAGAAGCGCCATGTATCAAAATTTTCTGCCCTGAATGCAATTGCCCTGCTTCTACTAAAAGTGTATATGCGGTAGTAAGTGGTGTGGCTAAAGCAGCAGCTTCAGTTAGTGAAATCAAGTTTGGGATTATTGCCGCCTGTTCTTCATTAAGAGAAATATATTCGGCATAGGTCCCACCATAGTTTGTGGCATAAACCCTGTCTCCAACTTTAATACGGTTTACTTTATTTCCAACTGCTTCAACAATTCCCGAAACATCCGAACCAGGAATGTATGGAAAAGTGATAGGCATCACTTGTTGTAAATACCCTTCCCGTATTTTTATCTCCAAAGGATTCACCGTGGTAGCTGCAATTTTTATCAACACTTCATTTTCCTGAACCATCGGTTTATATGTTTGGTTTAGTTGTAGAACATCTGAATGACCAAATGCTTTGTATTGTATCGCTTTCATTTTATTTTTTTTAGTGTTTTAATTTATCGTTTAATAGTCGCATACTACTTGCCCTTTTATTTCTTAAACTTCTTGTAACAGTAGCATCATATCTTTGTTTTATAATTTAAATTTTAATATTTATCATTTGTAAAATAGTCTGCCGGAAAAACTTCCAATTCGTGTTTGAACGCAATCGTTTTAAGTGATGCAGCATCTTCTTCATTCATCAGGAGTGTTGGTAGAAACTCTCTGTAACCAACGGGTTGCCCTATTTCTTTAAAAAATTCTTCCAGCCCTGACGCCACAACGATGCATAAGATATGTACATTTGAATTCGTCTCATTTTTAAAAGAATGGATAGCACCGCCTATTGGAATGGTCACAAACGAACCCCGTTTTGCAACATACGCTTGTGACTCAGTTCGCACTACAATTTCCCCTTCTATAACATAAAATGATTCATAAAATTTTGGGTGTGCGTGTGGCGAAGGTCCTCCTTTGGGCGGAATCAACATGTCAATTACGGCAAACGCATTTTCTGTTTCTTTGCCGGTGATAAGTAATCTGTAATTGTCCCCTACTACCGATAAATCCTGCCCTTCACGGGGATTTACGGTTATGATTTTTGTCGGTCTCATTTTTAAATTTTTAGTAGTTGAAAATATTACTTTTGTAAAGTTGGATAGTCTGTATAACCTATTGCATCAGGTGTTGCATACAGTGTTTTAAAGTCAACAGGATTTAAAGCAGCACCCGTTTCTATTCGTTTATCAAAATCAGGGTTGGCTAAAAAAGCTTTGCCAAAAGCAGCTAAATCAGCAGAGCCGTTTACTAATGCTTGTTCAGCTGTTTCGGGGGTAAAGCCACCTGCCTTGATAATTGTTCCATCGAAGTTTGAGCGAATGGCATCTATGGTTGCTTGTGGAATTAGCGGGTTCAAAACAATGTGTATGTATGCAACTTTCATTTTGTTTAATTCAGTTGCCAAAAAAGCATAAGTGTCGTGAACTTCACTTTCATCATACGGTTGCAAATCGCCTGTTTTTGAAAAAGGAGATAGGCGGATTCCCACTTTATTGTTGCCGATTGTGGTAACAGTTTTTTCAGCAACTTCGAGTGTTAGCCTTGTCCTGTTCTTAATGTTTCCTCCATAGGCATCGGTCCTATTGTTTACATTAGGGTTTAAGAATTGTTCTAATAAGTATCCATTAGCGCCATGCAATTCTATTCCGTCAAAGCCCGTCGCCATTGCATTTTTAGCAGCGTTTACATAACCTTGAACAACGGCTTCTACCTCTTTTATCGTTAATGCCTTAGGGGTTGAAAAATCCTGTAATCCGTTGATATCTGTTTGAATTTGTCCTGTAGCTTTTATACTAGAAGCACCCACAAGCATTGCTCCTGCAGGCAAATTGTGAAAATGCCCCATACGTCCTGTGTGCATTATCTGAAGAAAAATTTTCGTACCATCCTTATGTACTGCTGCTGTGGTTTTTTTCCAACCTTCAATTTGTGGTTTACTGAATATGCCGGGGATCCGAGCATAACCTAAAGCATCGGGAGATGGTGCTGTGCCTTCGGTAATGATAAGGCCTGCGCCCGTTCGCTGTCCATAATATTCAGCCATTAAATCATTGGGTAAATTATTGACAGCTCTGCTTCTTGTCATAGGAGCCATTACTAAATGATTTTTAAGATCAAGATTGCCTTTTGAATAAGGCGTTAGGAGTGTTATTATCTTGCTTTGCATTTGTTTTATTATTTAATAATGCAAAGATGCTATGAACATCAAGTATAAAATAGCGATATAAGACCGTAAAATAGTCCTATCCGACAACGGAATATTTCTTTGGCGTAATGCCAAACTGCTTTTCAAACAACCTGCTAAAATGACTGAGATTGGAAAAGCCCAGTTGGTAACCAACATGGGAAACAGAATATCCTGCTTGCTTTAATAAAAATGCGGCTTCTTCCATTCTTTTTTTTTGATAGTAGTTGTAAATGGTATCACCGAATGTTTGTTTAAACAGTTGTTTCATTTTGGTTTTACTCATACCAATCAATTTAGAAAGTGTTGCTAACACTGGTGGTTTGCTTAAATCTTCTAAAATGAGATTTCGCAACACAAGTAATTTTTCTGCATCGGCATTATTTATAAGTTGGTGTGGCTTGTTGTCCCTCTTTTGCAATTCGCTGAACAAATTGTACAACAATTGCTGCACCTTTATTTTGTAATAGAAATTACTTAAACTGGTTTGCACATTTATTTCTGCAAGTTTTTTTAAGTCTTTTTTTGTTTCTTGATTCATACTTTCAAAATACACAAAAGACTTTTGGCCACCTATGATATCTTGGATTAGCGAATTTGGTTTTTCAATGTTCAAAAGGATTGAAAGTTTTGATGCCGGCATTCCTACAACGCAATAATGTGTTTTGCTATTGGCAGGAAATTTTATTACAGAATTCATATCACTGGAAGTAATTTGAATGGCCGAATCGTTGGTTTGGGAAAACTTAACTGGCTTACCGTCATTATAAACCAAATTAATCGGCTGTTCGTTATTGTAGAAAAAGATGCTTACTAAATCGTTGCTTACAATTGCAGCATTTCTTTTGATCGTAAAATCTTTTATTAAATTATAATGATGAATTAATAACTTAAAACCTTCTCCAAATTCTATTTTTTTTATGTAGCCTTCACCAATAGAGGCGGGGATTGAGATACTGTTGTCCCTTATAGGGGTCTTGAATTTCGCTGAAAATTCTGCAATGAAATCAAAGTCAGGTTTAGATGTAAATTCAAAAATCATTTTTTCAGAAATTAGGCGTGTTCATGATTTTTTTTCTCTATGGAAAAACTGCTAACTTTCGTTTCGAAAGTTAGCATATATTTTCTAATAAGCCTATTTTTGAAATTTTTGTTTTGATCCTTTCGCGCGTTATACAAAAGGTATTTGAAAAATTGAGATGAATTTAAAGTTTAAAAATTTTATCATGAGCGGCTAATTTTGGTTGCTCCCGTATTTAGAGAGGTAAGAAATCCGTATCTCAGGTCGGAATAACCATTCCTCATTGCGATTCATTTCGCACTATATACGTCAAGGTTCAATCACCTGCCATCGTGTGATCAAACCTTGATATACAATTTTCAATATTTATTATTAAAATTTGAAAAGATTATTGAAAAGCTGCTTTTAACGTCTGCGCTGCTTTCGCAGGATCTTCGGCTCCGTATATCGCTCCCCCTGCCACTGCCACTAAAGCACCTGCTGCTAATACTTCTGAAATATTATTAATATTTACGCCCCCCGCGATAGAAAAAGGAACACCTGCTTCTTTACCTTCGTTAATAAGTTTTTGGATGGAATATCCAGGTAAGGCCTGCTCATCCAAACCTGCATGAAGTTCCACAAAATCAATGCCGAAAGCCGTAACTTCCTTTGCTCTTTTTACACGGTCCTTGACTCCGATAGTATCCACCACTACTTTTTTTCCGTATTTTTTAGCAGCTTCAACAGCACCCTTTACTGTTGCATCATCCACTGTTCCCATTACCGTAACCAAATCCGCGCCTGCCTTAAAAGCCATCTCTGCTTCAAGAGCGCCGGTATCGGCAGTTTTCATATCTGCGAAAACGAGTTTATCGGGATGGGCTTCTTTCATAGCCGTTACTACTTTTAATCCCTCTTGTTTAATTAAGGGTGTACCTAATTCAATAATATCTACATAAGGTGCTACTTTTTCGGCCAACTGTAATGCCGCTTCCGTTGACAACAGGTCTATTGCCACTTGTAATTTTGCCATAGTTTTATTTTTAAATTAAAATGAAAAAAGATTATTCGAGATTAGCATGGCGGGGCCACAAATCTTCTTTTGTTTTACCGGAATGCGACCAGAGTGTCATAAAAATTCCATCGAACAGCATCAGAATAAATTGTTCGAACAAACTGCCTGCGTATTGTTTTGAAACATGGTAGGAAAAATCTGTTTTTCCTGCTGCCGGTATAAGAATAAGCTGATCGGATTCTTTTGCCAAAGGGCTGTTCAAATCTGTAGTTAAGCTCAAAACTTTCGCTTTCACTTTCTTTGCTTTTTGTGCAGAAGTCAATACCGTAGCTGTGGTACCGGATCCTGATGCGGTGATTAACAAATCTCCTTCTGTGATTGCTGGCGTTACAATTTCACCCACAATAAAAACATGATAACCCAAGTGCATAAAACGCATGGCAGCCATCTTTAAAGCAAGGCCGCTTCTGCCGGTACCTATAAAAAAAATCCTATCTGCTTTTTGAATATATGTAATGCCTGCATTTATTTGATTTATATCAATTTTTTCTTTTAAAGATCTATTTTCACTAATAATTAAATCAATGTTCTGCGCTGTTTCTTCTCCGTAATACATAAATAATTTCTTTTCGATGCTGCAAAGTTATCTGCACTGCAATAAACAAATCTGCACAATCCTTTCTATATGTAGCAGTATTATACCATGACTTATGAACCCGAATTTTTAAGTAATTTTGTATTAGCAAAAAGCTGTTCTACTTCAGCTTAAATGATAACACAAAAGAAGAAGTATGAGTAACCTTTTAACAACGAACGTGGACAGAAAACAAAGTTTTGCGATGGATTCATTCGAGTTATCTGTTCTAGAAACTTTTGAAAAAGCAACTGTACGTCAAGTATTTCCAGAACCTATATTCTACAATTTATTACGAGGCAAAAAAATAATGACATTCGGGAATGAAAATTCTTTTGATTTCTTGCCCGGCAAAACAATGATTGTGCCTGCAAAGATGCAAATGGAAGTTTTTTTTCCAGAATCATCCCATCAAAATCCTACGGAATGTCTCTCGCTGACCATTGACCGTTTTAAAATAGCAGAATCGCTGGCGCTTCTTAATGAAAGATATCCTCGACTTGACGGAAGGCTTTGGCAGTTATCCATGAAAAACTACAGTCTTATAAATAGTGTTGAGATAAGCAAACTAATCTTTAAGTTGTATAAACTGGCTCCGCAAAATTCGCAGGAAGCGCGTATCATTGCTGAATTGACGCTTACTGAAATTCTCATATTATTATTTCAAAACCAGAATCTTACCGAAGATGAGGCGCTTAATGCTTCGGTAAGTGGCAGCACCTTGCAACATTTATTGGTTTTTATTCATGATAACCTTGACTGTAATCTTACGATAAGCATGCTTGCAAAACAAACTTCGATGAGCAACACCTCTCTCTTTCGAATATTTAAGAAAGAATTTAATGTATCTCCCGTTGAATACATAAATAAAGCGCGTATAAATAAGGCGAAACAATTGCTCAAAAACTGTCCAGATATGAACATATCTGCTATATCCTATGCGGTAGGATTTAACAACCCCAACTATTTTACGCGTACTTTCAAACAGCATAATCTTATCAGCCCGATGGATTTCAGAAAACAATTATAGAATTACATTATGATGGGTGCTATAATCTGCAATATCTCTACCGGTTCATCATACGCATTGATACAGCTATGAGATAATTGCTGCCGGTTATTTAGAAGAATGCGCAAACACATAATTATTCTTTTTTAAATATGTTGCAATTTATACCATGGTCGATTAATGTGGGTGATTAAATTCCTTAATCCATTGTTTGCCCTAACAGTTTATATTATGAAACAATATAGATATTACTCTTGTTGCCTTAAATTAAGAACTTAAAAAATAAGATAAATTCCGAACGGCACTGCGCGTTTTGACCGTTTTTGAAAGAAATGACCACTTGCGTGCAAGTATCCTGCCATTATCCCTTACGGAAATTGCGCAAACATAGAACCTACTTATTTTTGCCAGAGATTTAGAGGAGGATTAAAAGCAAAAAGCGACTTAAGATGTATTGTTTCTTATTTTATTTGTCGTGAGCGGTGTAAAGTTGAGCATTCGGAATTACAAATTCAGAATAGCGTGGCTGTATGATTTTGTTGGTGCGCTACTGCAACACCATCAACGGCGAAAAAGCTAACTGCTTATCAGAAATATTTTATGGTAATTATACCTGTACTAATAGCCAAACGATAAATTCTTTTACTTATTACCATGCATTGCCGAAGCGAATGTGTATACTTTTATAATTCAGTTGTGGTCAGCCCGAATTTTTGCTTAAAAGAAAAATAAAAATGAGATAAATTCTCAAAGCCTAAATCAATATAAAAATTTGCTGGTTTTTCCTTTTTCTGTTTGATGCGGTACATTGCTTCGTCAAGCCGTCTTTCCCTCAACCATTGTTTAGGCGTAGTATTGAAAACCTTGGCAAAGTCTCTTTTAAAAGACGATATGCTTCTCCCCGTAAGTTTTGCAAATTCCTCTATAGGAACATTGAACATATAATTTTGGTTCATGAATTCTTCCAAATCCATTTTATATGGTTCAGAAAAATCAAATAAGACGTTCTTTAAAGCAGAATTGCTTTGAAGCAACAATTCAATAGCTTCTCTTATTTTTAAGTTTGCAAGTTTGGGCGTAGCTTCTTTTGTTTTGTTGATATAAGGACTGAGGGAAAGAAAATAAGCATTCAAAAAATCGTCGGGTTCAAAAAATAACTTCTCTTTTGTGCCGTGTCGACTGTCAATGACAATTTTGTTCTCTAATGCATACTGACGAAGTGTCTCGGCATCCAAAGTGATAGAAATAAATTGATATTTACCCGATTTTGAAGGGTACTTAATTGTACGTATCAACTGATTTTTCCTAACCTATACGATAGTATTTTCTCTGATGACGATATTTCCATCTGCATAAGAAGCATGGGTTTCGCCCGATAACTGAAACCCTAAAAAATGCTCGGGTATAACTCTTCATACCCTCTGTATTTTTCAAATGCACAGGAATAAACCAGTTTGTCAAATATGATCTTCTGTTTCTTTCGGATGGACATTTCTGAAGTTGGAATGATCATCCAATGCAACGTTTACAATACATTCAGCCATTGATTGCGGGTCTAACTGATGTTTCAGCGAGTCCGCTGCTCCGGCAAATGCCGCAGACGATGTGAAGTTTTTCTTCGGATCATACCAGCGAAAAATAGAATCCACACCGCGATCGTTAAAACCCGCACCGAATACACCAGGATTACATTTAGCAATCTTAATATTGAAATCAGCCAGCTCTGTTTTCAAGCCTTCGGCAATGGCTTCCATTGCATGTTTGGATGAGCAATATGCTGCAACGTAAGGAACCGTCCAAAGTCCGCCCATAGAAATAGTGAATACAATTTTGGCCGCTTTCTTTTGGTCTACCCATTTTTTGATAAAACCTTGTGCTAATTGTAATCCGCCGAAAACATTGACATCAAGCATATAGCGGATTAAATCCAAAGGTTGTTCGGCAATAGGGCCGCCTTCCATAATGCCCGCATTGCTGATAAGAATATCAATGTCGTATTTGTTGACGATGTAGTCAATATCACGCGTGTTGGCTATAGTTAAATCATAATAATTTGTCACATTATTTGTATTTTTGTATTATGTCGTATTCTATAGATTTCCGCAAACAATTATTTAAGATTAAGCGTCAGGAAAATCTCACATTTCAAGAAACTGCAGAAAGATTTGGTATTCCCATAAGGACGTTGTTTAGATGGCAAAAATGTATAAATCCTAAAACAAAGCGGAACAAACCTTCAACAAAAATAGATATGGAAGCATTGCGAAAAGATGTTGAGCAACATCCGGATCATTATCAATATGAGAGAGCGAGGAAGTTTGGGGTAGGGCAAAGCACGATATTTTATGCCCTAAAGCGTTTGGGAATCAGTTGTAAAAAAAACGCTGTTTCATCCCAAAGCAGATGAACTCTCCAGGCTTATCTTCCAACTTAAATTATTGCGCTATGAGCGGATCGAAAAAAGACCTGTTGTTTATTTAGATGAAAGTGGGTTTTCGGCAGATGCGCCCAGAGGAAATGGCTACAGTCAAAAAGGAAAGAAATGTTATGGCTGTAAAGACTGGCACGCAAGAGGAAGGCTAAACGCTATCGGAGCGATAACAAACTTCAAGCTACTCAATGTATGTTTATTTGATTGTAACATAGATGCCGATGTATTCTATGGCTGGCTTACACAGCAATTATTACCTGCTATTGCTCCAAACTCGGTTATTGTACTTGACAATGCAACATTTCACAAGCGGGATGATGCTTTGCGGGCTGTGCAAAAGCAAGGACATATTTTGGAGTTTCTTCCACCTTACAGCCCCGACCTTAATCCAATAGAAAAGAAATGGGCACAGGCCAAAAGTATCAGAAGGAAATTTGGATGTACTCCTGAAGAACTTTTTATTTACACTGATTTATGACGGGTTATTCTGATTTAACTATATGCTACACGTCAACGGTAAAAGCAGTAGTCTTTCCGTAATTGACCCTAATAATGAAAAGTTATTCATACCGTTCAACTTGGTGGCAAACCTGAAACAATCGCCTTTGACGTTAAAGGAATCCTTCTGCCGAACACATGACTGCCGATGAACTTTATTGCTACACTGGCAAAAGCTTTCTGGTTTCCGCTATCGATCATCAGGCTTGTTATATCGGTTTTAAGCTGCTTTATGCTAATGCTGCCCGTCTCTCAAAAAACTCATCGTCTTCTAAACTTTTAATGACTTTTGTTTACTTTAAAATAGCATTGGCATAACTTAATGCTGTTTCAAATTAGTCTTTGGTAACTTTATTTGGGCTGTTAAAATTTGAGGCATCTGATCAATTAACATATAGCCCATTATTTTTTGTATCGTTTGCTTTTTTAAGCCAATCGAAAAAAGCAGTTTTTTCTATTTCCGGAATATTTATCTCACGGAATGGAATATTTAAAAAGTACCCCATTCTTTGAACCTGATTTTCTCAATAGATAAATGTTTTTCTTCTAATACCTTTCCGGAAGCTTTATGAAGAAGATAATCTTGAAAGCCGGTTAGAAGTTTTCCGAAACAGCTTGTTCGAACTCTTTTATCAGGTCCATGTTTCTTTAGGTGAGTTCTGAATATAGAATCGCTGTTTGCCAGATTTACTTCTTTGTCCGCAAATAAAGTATTGTCTGCAAAATAAGTTTGCACGACTTGGTGTTTCATTAATTCTTCAATACCTAAATCTGTTGAGAAATAGCAAATTCGAACATGTAATAAATACACGTACAGCGGTAAAAAATCACAAGAAGATCTGTATTGTTACCATCGTTTAAAATTCTATACATGAAAATTATACAATTAGCTTATTTTAAATATATTTCATTTATATTTCGACTTGATGCCTGTTCTGCCTGAATTTTTACATCATCGGGCTTTGCGCCATATTCATCATAAATTACAACTTCGTTGCTGCCTTCTTTCAGCCATGCTTCAGGAATATATAAACTATTGATAGGTACTGTTTCTGGAAATGCGCCTAAATTGTGTCCATTCACCCAGATGAAGCCGTGCGAGAGCCCATCAATGGTAACTCGCCAAATTGGATGCTCATTCGAGTTTGAATTTTTCATTTCAAAATAATTTTTAAAAAATGTCGGTCTGTCAAAGGTGTCGGAAGAGGAAACCGACTTCCATCCGTCGGTTGAAGCAAATTCTCCAGGGCCGCCTTTTAGTTTCCAATTCAACAATTTAAATTCTTTATTGCCGTCAAGCGTTATTTTCCCTGCAATGCCTTTTGGATTTGCCTTTGCAAGTTCCCGCGTAAAATTGTACAATTTGTCTCTTCCATCATGCGCCGTATAAATTGTTAATTGATGATGCCCGGCAGTTGTTACAAACGAAAGATTTTTCAATCCGCCTGCTGTCACCTTTTCCCCATCAACAAAAACGATAAAACGATTACCCCCTTTTTCAATATTCAACTTATACTCTCCAGTAGAATCTACATCAAAATTTGTTCTATACCATGCATCTTCACTCAAGTCTCCGTCAGCTCCCATTTCGAGCGGGTTTTGGTTTGTGAGCCATTTACTATCATCAAAACCGGGTTGCGCAGGTGCGGAAGCGTCTTTAGCCTGCCAAGTTGAGAGACTTAATTCCGCTGTATGATTGATGGCAGGGAAAATATTCTGTAAGTTTACGGTTGCTTTATCACCGTATACCCAAACTTGTTTTTCAATATCACCACGATTCCAAAACTGTTCTGTTTCAAATTGCAAATGTTTTTCTGCCATTTGTATGTCACCAATGTATTGAGGTCCTACAATAATTTTATTAAGCCTATTTTCATCGATAAACCAAGTATGGTCTGAAAGTTCTGCATTCAACGTGAGCACACGAATGGTTATATTGTCGTCTTTGAAACTATATTCAATAGGTTTTTTGGCATGAAACGACCACTTTAGTTTTAATATATTATTTTCTTTTTCGAATGCATTATTTCCTTCTTTTACAATTGCATTTCCATTTACAGAAAACCATATCTCTCCTGCGGAATTTGATTGCCCGTATACAACAATTGTTTTTGTATTTCCTTCTTGTTGAATGCCCAGTATTCTCGTAACTGCCCAGTTAATAGAAACATTTTTTGTCAAAGAAAAATTATGAATTATCGGTATAAATTCCCAACGATTAAGTATCAATGTTCCGTTCGATGGCAATAGCTGATTATTTATTTTCACTTGAGTTATTGTGTTTATGCTATCGGGATTTTCAAGGAAAATAATATCGCCTGCATTGCTTGCACGTGTATTTGTAATGACAGACTTATTTATTGCGAAATCTCCTGACAGCGAATCCGTTCCTATACTGTTTTCTAAAATATCCTGAAAACTTCTTGCAAATAGCGCATTCCGTTTGAATTGATAATAAATTGGACGCAAATCTCCGGTTTGTCCAACCGCCGCTCCATAGTCATAAGAAGCAGCATCTTCATGACCGTTGGTATAGCCAAAGTTTGTACCGCCGTGTGCCATGTAGTAATTATATCCATTACCACCATGGGATATTATTTTCCACGTTCTATTGCCATACTCATCGGCGTCTCTCTGAGTTGAACCATAAAGATTATACCAAACGCTCCAAAATTCTGTTGTAAACCAAGGATTAGGTCGAGCCGAATCATCCAAGTTCATTTTCTTTCCTGCAGGGTCGCTGCCATGATTCAATCCGCTGAAAAAATACGGGACTTCCAAACCTAATGAAAGCGCCGTTTTTTGCAAATGCTCAAAATATTCATTAGGAATATAAGTTCCCCATGATAAAGGATGTTCATTCTCCAATTGAACCAATACAACAGCGCCGCCATGATTGATTTGATTTTTTGCAACAATTGGAATGAGCTTTGCAAAGAACCTGTCGACATATTTCTCAAATTCCGCATTCGGGGAACGTACAACCACGCCAGGCTTGAACTTCAGCCAGTGAGGATAACCGCCTAAATCCCACTCGGCACAATAATATGGACCAACTCTTACTATTGCGTACATATCCAACTTATGTACTTCTTGTAAAAAAGCATTCAAATCATGGTCGCCGCTGAAATCGAATTTTCCTTCTTCCGGCTCATGAAAATTCCAGAATGTATAAATTTCAATGCAATCAAACCCTGCTCTCTTTAATCGTAATAATCTATCATGCCACAATTCATGTGGAATGCGTGCATATTCTAATCCTGCAGAAGCCAGAAATGTTCTTTTGCCCTTAATGATAAATCCGCGTGAATCAAAATTGATATATGGCTTTGCTGCCGCAGCCGCAGGAAAAATGTGGTCGTTGGACTGCGCAAAGCCATTGGAAAAAAGGCTTATAAAAATAGCCGTTGCCAAAGCGATTTTATTTAAAAATAATTTCTTCATTATATAACTAATTTTTTAATTTAGATAGGCTAAAATTTTATTGCAATTTGTTTAATACAGGCGTTTTAATTCCATTTAATTTATTTTGTTCGGGCTTTAATAATTCCAGCACTTCAATTTCATTATTTCCCTTTTTCAGCCATTCCGCAGGAAGATAAATCGTTTGCTGCGGACCCACATACCAATAACGACCGAGATTATGACCATTTACCCACACAACGCCTTTGCCCCAATTCGTCATATCCAGATAAGTATCGTCAACGCTGTCCAAATCAAATGAACCTTTGCGTAAAACAGGAGCATTGCTTTCTGTAAAATTGTTGTTGAAATGAACGGAATGAATATCGCTGAAGGGAAGCGAATATTGTTGCCAATTAATCAGTTCCTTTCCGTCGAACAAGACAGCTTGTGTAATGCCTTTAAGATTGTGTAAAAGATTAGGACCGAAATTTATTCGTCCTAAATTTTCTACTAAAATATCCAACGTATCTTTTCCTGCGGGAAAAGATATTTGCAAACTGTCTTTCCTGAAACGCCTGTCCGGCAAGCCTTTGCGCTTGCCGTTAATCATGATGACAGCGTAATCGCGCAAGTCTTTTATCTTCAGTAAACCGCTTTTCCCACCTTCGATAATTGTTCTGTACAATACAAATCCGTAAGCCTGATGCAAATCTTCAAACGTCAACGGATGCACGCTTTCCACTGCTTTTGGAAGAATATTTAGAATGGAAACAGCACTGTCAAAATGAATATTATTGATTCCCTTCGTCGGCTTAATGGCAGATACAGGCGGCAATGTTTCGCCCTTCGGCAAATGCTTTTCGATTATGGAACGAAATGCCCAAAACTTTGCCGTAGGATTTCCTGCTTCATCCAGCGGCGCATCGTAATCATAGCTGCTTACCTGTGGCTCAAAGGGCGTTGTATCTTTGTCATTCGCACCATTCATAAATCCTCTCGTAGTGCCGCCATGAAACATATACATATTAATAGACAACCCCGCACTCAATACCGCATCGAGCCGCTTTGCATACTCTTCCGCAGGCACAGTATGATGCTGTGTTCCCCACCAGTCAAACCATGCAGGATACCATTCTGAAATTAAGTATGGACCTTTGCCGTCATGATATTTGTTGATGCTGTCTTTCACAGCAGCAGGATTATCCAATGCATTCATACCGGGAAGCAATCCCGGCAAATATCCTTTTGACATATCGGCTGGCGGGTCGCAAGTATAAAGTAATCCGTCAAAGCCTGCATCGCGAAACATTTTTTCATTTAAGGCAAGATAATCCTTGTCGCTGCCGTAAGAGCCGTATTCATTTTCAATTTGCACCATTAAAATATTTCCGCCATGATTGATTTGCAAAGGCGCGAGTTGCTTGCCTACTTCATTGATATATTTTTTATATTCTTTCAGATATCGCTTTTCCTTGCTGCGCACCACCAATCCTTTTTCATTTTGCAGCCAATACGGGTAACCGCCAAATTCCCACTCGGCACACACATACGGACTTGGACGAAGAATGACCCACAAATCCTCGTCCTGCGCGGCTTTCACAAAAGCGGCGATATCATTATTACCTGTAAAATCGAACTTGCCTTTTTCCGGCTCGTTCACATTCCAGAACACATACGTGCTGATGGTATTCAATCCCATTGCTTTTGCCGCTTTCATGCGCGCGCGCCATGCTTCGCGCGGAATGCGCGGATAGTGCATTTCGCCGGAAATGATTTGAAAAGGTTTGCCGTCTAATAAAAATGCCGAATCGCTTAAAGCGAAACTATGCTGTTCTTTGCATGACTGAAATGAGCAACATAAACCATAATAAATAACAAGTATTGATACAAGATGATTGATTTGTCTTAGCTTCATAGTTAGTTTTATTTATTGCGGTTTGCCGTGTAATTGAATGTCTTTATAAAAATTTTGAAGAATATAAAATGCCTTTTTCTTGTTGCCTTTATCATCATACAAACCTTTGCGATTCCAGCCTTCCTGATACAAAGGATTGTTGCGCTTGGGCGAACGAAAATCCGCCATTATCCAAGGCGACATGCCAACCCAATTATTAGGCATACGCCTCAACATATTAATTTGCTCTTTATAATACCATGCCTGATATTCTTCACTAAACCGTGTCAGCGAATCGGCATGAAAACCATACTTCGCGCCCGCGCCCGTTTCGCTGATGAATAAAGGCTTTTCGTAAGGCGTAGTCCAATTTGTTGTTCTGCATTTATCCGGTGTTCCGCCATACCAGCCAAGATATTCGTTGAACGAAACCAAGTCTACATATTGTCCAAGCGGGTCGTCAATTTCATTGATATTTTTTCCCGAATTATAATTCACTTCCAACGCGGCAGATACCATGCGCGTGCTATCCAAACTATGCGCATGATTAATTAATGAGTGCATAAAGTTTGTCCGCGCTTCACTCACGGGCGTTTCATTGCCAACAGACCAAACAATGACGCTTGCGCGATTGTGGTCGCGCGTAATCATTTCGTGTAACTGCGTTTCGGCTTTTTGATACACGTCTTTGCTGGAAAAATCTATCGTCCAATAGACGGGAATTTCCGACCAAACAAGCATGCCCAAAGAATCGGCAAGCCTTGTCATTGTTTCATCGTGCGGATAATGTGCAAGACGAACCATGTTGCAGTTCAATTCTTTTGCCTGATGCAACAAATATTCCGCATCTTCTTTGCTCCAAGCTCTGCGAACATCCTGCGGAATTTCTTCGTGAATAGCAATGCCGCGCAGGAAAACAGGTTTGCCGTTTAATAAGATTTGCTTGTTGTATGCTTCAATTGTTCGGAAACCGATTTTGTCTTTCAGTGTATCAGTTTTGGTTGATATAATCACTTCATACAGTTTCGGATTTTCCGGAGACCAAAGTTTAATTTTCGGAAGCGTGAAATTGATATTTGTTTTTTGCGCTGTTGTAATAAATTGCTTTTTAAAGTTCAGTTCTGGAATGGAAACCGTGATGCTCTCTGCATTTTCGGGAATTTTGTTTAAGGCTATCCAACCTTCGACTTCTGCATTTTTAGTTGAAGGAATGCTCCCCGGTTTTTCTTTTTTAAGATGAATAAAAAAATCCTGCACATAAGTTTGCGGCTCTTCAATCAACAATACGCTGCGAGTGATGCCGCCATAATTCCACCAATCTGTATTCAAAGTCGGCACGTCATCTTTATGCCGCACATTGTTTACGCGGACGATGAGATGATTATTTTTTTCTTTCAGAATATTGTCCGGAATTTCAAAATCAAAAGGTGTGAAACCACCTTCATGCGCGCCTAACTTTTTTCCGTTGAGGTAAACATCGGCACGATAATTAACCGCGCCGAAATACAAAAACACTTTATCATTTTTTGCGCGCTTTTTATAATCAAAAGATTTTTTGTACCACACCGTTCCTTCGTAATAAACGAATTGCCTGTCTTGGTGATTCCAGTCGCCGGGAACGCTTAAACTATATTTATCGTTATATCCAAATTCTACAAGGTCGGTCTTGTTTTTAGGTTCATCAGAGTTCCAATATGCCGCAGGATTATTTTCAGATAATTCTTTATAACGATAATCATAAAATCCCGTTTCATAAGGGTCTATAATGTATTGCCATTTGCCGTCAAGGCTTGTGGCGCGGCGGTTCGGAACATCCGTGAGCAACGGCGCTTGTGCAAAAGAAACGCCGCAATACAACAATAATAAAATGATTATTCCTGTTTTTTTATTCATTTTAGTATCCATTTATAAATGGCAAGCAATCGTCGCTGCATGAAGCGTCCTCGCTTCACACAAATATTCTATCGGCTCTTGTCGATTATCTTTTATTTCAAGCTCAGCAAAACAATGCTGTGCTTAGGCAACGTAACATTCAGTTGATTGCCTTGTTTTTTCGATACAACGAATGATTTAGTTATTACTTTATTTTTATCGGTAAAATCGTTGATATCGGCTAATTTATCGGAAGAAAGAATTTGCCCTTTGATGGAATTATAACTTTTGCCGTCAATATTTGTGCTTACGGTTATATCATGCGTTGCATCTAAATTTACAAATGTGATATTGATAGTTCCTGTTGAATCGAGCGAAGCTGAAGCATTTATGGCGGCAATGCTGTCATTACCTGATTTATATTCAGGCGCGGAAAATTGTAACGGAATCAGCTTTGCATCCTGATGAACTTTGTACAAATCAAACACATAATAAGTAGGCGTGAGCAACATCGCATTGCCTTTTGTGAGAATCAAAGATTGCAATACATTCACGGTTTGCGCAAGGTTTGCCATCCGTACCCTGTCCGCATGATTGTTGAAAATGTTCAATGTCGTTGCAGCAATCAACGCATCGCGCAGACTGTTTTGCTGATACAGAAAAGACGGATTTGTTCCGGGTTCAGGGTCTGTCCACACGCCCCATTCATCAACAACCAAGGCGACTTTCTTCTGGGGGTCGTACTTATCCATGATAGCGGAATGTTTTGTAATCAATTCTTCCATCTTCAAACAATTTTTCATGGTATTGAAATATTCCTTTTCATCAAACGCAGTGGCAGAGCCTTTCTTGCTCCAATTGCCTGTCGGTATGGTGTAATAATGCAAACTTAGCCCCCACATCATGTTGTGCGGAATTTCTCTCATCAGCACATCTGTCCAATGATAATCATCGGCATTGGGCCGCTTGCAATTCTTTTCAGCGGCGCGTTTTTATAGTTCTTGGTAAATGTTGCATAGCGACGAAACAAATCGGCATAATATTCGGGTGTCATATTGCCGCCGCAACCCCAGCTTTCATTGCCGACACCGAAAAACTGTCCATTCCAGGGTTCGGTTCTTCCATTCTTTTTTCTCAATTCCGTCATCGGGCTGATGCCGTCGAAATTCAGGTATTCCACCCATTGCGACATTTCCTGCACCGTGCCGCTGCCTAAATTTCCCGTGATGTATGGCTGCGTATTCAACAAGCTGCATAGCTCCAGAAATTCATGCGTGCCAAAGCTGTTATCTTCCGTAACGCCACCCCAATTGGTATTGACCATTTTCGGTCTTTTGGATGGTTCGCCAACGCCGTCCTGCCAATGATATTCATCTGCAAAACAGCCGCCGGGCCAACGCAGATTCGGAATCTTAATTTCGCGCAGCGCATCTACAACATCCAAACGAATACGGTCTTGTTTTTTCACGGTAACAGCACTATCCGTCCACAAACCATCATAAATACCACGTCCGAGATGCTCGGAAAACATTCCGTAAATGTTACGATTGATGATAGTTTTTGCGCCATCAATATTTGCAGAAATTGTTGCTGTTTCCTGTGAATAGCTAAGAACAATTATTGAACAAAATGTAAATGCAAAAAGGATTTTTTTCATGACCGATTTTTAGAAAGACGAGGAACAGATTTACTACTTATCAAAGACATCAAGATTCCACGTATCAAGCCAATCAATGTGGACATCATCGCCGGAAATTTCTATCGGAAGAAACTGATACCTGCTGTCTTCAAGGTTTTGCGGATTCCATTTATCGCCTACATAAATGAACTTATTTTCTTTGTGCGGAAGCGGAAGTATGAATGCGGGCTGACCACCGAAAGTTGTTTTATTGTCCTTGCCACGCATCGGATTACCGATAGCTTTCCATTCGCCGTACAAGCTATCCGCAACGCGCGATACGGCTTCGTTCGGCGCCCAGCCTGTACAAGCGCTTGTGATAAGATAATATTTTTTGTTGTATTTAAAAACAGCCGGCGCCTCGCGGTGTGCGGAAAACAGCAGCGAATCTTTTGTAGTTACGTTTAGATAATCATCGGTCAGTTTTACAATGCGCATATCATAATTTTCTCTGGACGAATAAATTTCATAGGCGCTCCCGTCTTCGTCCACATACACCGTCATATCTCTTGACATATTGCCGTTTGGACGAAAACTATTTACAAATTTGTAAGGTCCTGTGATGCGATCGCTCACGGCAACACCCACTTTTGCCGCGCCATAGCCTTTGCCTCTCACTTCCACATGAAACCACATAACGAACTTTTTAGTCTTTTTATTAAAAACCACTTTTGGACGTTCCATAATGCCGCCCCAGGCAATATCGCTCGTGGTATCATCGGAATGCGCCAGCGCAAGCCCTTCGGGCTTCCAGTTATACAGGTCTTTGGAAGAATACACATTCACGCCCAATGACTGATACGCATTTCTTTTCTCGCCAAACCAATAATATGTTTTGTTGTAATGCATTATGTTTCCGCCATGCGCATTGATGGTGTCGCCGTTGGTATCGAGCCAAACGTTACCGACTTCAAAAGATGATAATTTCTTTGTTGTATGATTTTGGGCTGATAACTTATTCGTAATAATGATTATTACAGAAAGCAGAATAGAACCAATGTGTTTCATATATAAAATTTTATAAAAAATGTTCCATTATAATTAAATGCAGTAATAAAAAATCCTCAAAACAGCCTACTAAGAGATAAATAAGACTTATTCTTTTTGATAAACTCTGACATAATCTATTTCATATCGCTTTGGAAATTCAGTGCTTTCGGGAGTTCCGCCATTGTCACCGCCAATTGCAAGATTCAGCAAAATATAATGCGGTTGCATAAATGGATTACTTCCGTCTGGATTATACAAACTTTCCAACGGTGTTTCGTTCATTAAAAAATCATCTACATACAATTTAATTTCTTTCTTATCCCAATCCATTCGCCAGATATGAAATTTGCTGCTCCAGTCTTTTGTATTGAATGAGCTGATTAGTTTTTTCTTGCTGTACCATTTGGCAACGGAAGGCTTATTTGTTCCGCACGCAATGTTTGCCAAAAGATGCTGACGGTAATATTCCATAATATCAATTTCTCCGTTCGAGGGCCATGGTTTGCTTACGCCGAGCGTCCAAAACGCGGGCCACAACCCGCCTGAAGTATCGAACCTTGCGCGCATTACAAACCTGCCGTATTGCCAGCTTTTATGTCCGCGCGTATTGAGGCTCGCAGATGTATAATTTATCCATTCGCTACTGGTTTTCCAATTGTTGCTTCCTTCTTTGTAAGAAGGGTTTTTCAGATGCACACGCTTCGCCTCTATTATCAATTTACCGTTTTCGCACCTTGCATTTTGCGGCTGATACCATTGATTTTCATGATTGCGTACAAATCCTTTTTCAAAGCCCCATACCGAAGAATCGGGCGCACCGTCTTTGTTGAATTCATCAGCCCATACAAGCTTATATCCACCATGATTAACGCGATTAAAAGAATAAATAATGATGGTAAACAATAAGGCAAAAAATAAAATAATATTTCTGTTTAACATTATTCAAAATTAAAATTACCTTACTTATTAGCCTTCCTGTATTTTACTAATTATACCCATGATTTTACCTGGAAGAAATTTAATTTGCTTTAATTAAACATCTTAATTAGTCGCTCCTGTTCCGGCCTTCATGGACCATCCGGGATTCTGATAAATGGTCGATGTTGAAAGCTCGCCGTTTTGCGATGTTATAGTAAAGTGTTCAGCAGCGATAGGATTTAGATAATGTGCCATTGTCCATTTCACTCCGCTGTAGCCTGTTGAATTTCCGAGTATTTCATAAGGCCTTAAATAAAGACTAAGTGCCGGGTCAGACACCACAGCATTGGAATTTTGAGCGCCATAAACGAGTTCAGAACTTGTGTACCAGTTTTTCATTGGCCCCCATAGTTTGAATCCTTCAATATGGGCTGGAGTTGTAATTAATTGATCTAAAGACCGCCAACGTTTTAAATCCATGAATCGCAGCCCTTCAGCCATTAATTCATCCCGGCGCTCCCTACGTATGTTGTACAATGTAGGGCTTACTAAAGAACCTGCCGAATATGCGCCCCAATCGCCGGTTTCCTTGGACATAACGGTAGCAGCGACTGTTTTATCAATATCGGTACTAACTTTTGCCCTTGATCTTATTTGAGTCCAATAATTTCTCGCGTCTGCGTCTAAAGTGCCATTTTTTTCATACTCGGCTTCTATATAGTTCAGGTAAGCTTCCGTCGCTCTGAAAATAATGCAGCCTGTATATCCATTTCCATTTGAAGCATGGACGCCATCATAATTAAGCCCTTTCCTGATCGCGTAACCGGTAGTGTATTTCGATTCGGCGCTCGATACCCATATTTCGGGAATAGGTTCAATTACCGTTGCATGATCCGCTGTTGTATTTAATAAAACATTGACTTGTCCCGGCTGCTTTAAGAATAATTGCAGCCTGTCATCCCTGTCGGCTCTTACCGATGGGATGGAGTCATCTCCTTCATATCCGCTGCCGGATGCATAAATCGGCAATCCGTTAGCCATCAAAAAACTTTCTACCATGCTCCGTGTAGTTCCCACGCCATCGTTTCCCAATTCTTCATACACCTGAACATTATGAGTGATGCCAAGCGCTTTGCTGTATTGTTGCCAAAGCAGCACTTCGCTGTAACCCGACATATCTACGGCGCCAAACATGCTGAAATATGGATTTTCGTTGTTGGGAGATTGTATGATGCCCGTATTTTGCACCAACGGTACCGCATCGGCTACCAGTTTTGCAGATGACATTGCCTCTCCAAGAAAATATTGAATTTCATTATCAATACTGCCAGACTGAAATTGATAGTTCGCATTGTAATCTTTGCCCGCTCCGGGCCAGTTAGGCCCATTAGGCACAAAAGCCGTTCCCTTAAAATATTTCAGCCAGGTTCCTTCATATAAAGCAACGCGGGATTTAATCAATTCGGCACAGGCTTTAGATATTCTGTTTTTATTCCCGTCGGGCGCTACATCTTTTAGTAACATAATGGCAGAGTCTAGATCCGAAAGTATAAAACGGGCTACTTCCGTACTTGGCTGCCGTTTACTTTCTTCAGTCAGAATATCCTTATTATCGGTTAAAGTAGTCCTTACAATCGGAAAATCGCCCAATGCCTGTAACTTTTTAAAATATTCATAAGCGCGCAAAAAATAGATTTCGCCGATATAATGTTTAATATTATCTGCATCGCCGGTAATTTGCCCGGCTGCCCATCTAGGCAAAACGGTTTCCAGAAAATAATTTATGTTGTAGATATTACTAAAACTCCAATCGCCTCCGGTAGCGCCTACTAGCCATAAACCGGGCGCATATTTATTATCCATGCTCATTCCGGACATATTATCTGTATTTGCATCGATACCAAAAGTGCCGAATGAGTAATTACTTATTGCCGGCAATATATTATTAGAATTACCGGGATCACTAGGATCCTGATATTGTCGGATTGCATAAGCCGCTAGCTGGGACTCATCATTGAGGTAATCCTGTGGCGTTATGTTCGACAATGGAGCCTTATCAAGGAACTTTTTGCAGGATGATATTGCGACTAAAGTAATCGTCATAACCGGTAACAATAAGCTGGTTATTTTATTAAAACATTTCATCTGTTTAGTTTTTATTTTTTTAGAATGTAACACTTAAACCTCCGGAAAATACTTTTTGTAACGGATAAACATCTCCACCGGAGCCTCCGTCAACAGTTTCCGGGTCGAACATTTTTGCCATTTTTGTTCCTGTCCATAAATTTTCCCCAGATATATAAAAACGAACGCTTTCTATGCTCCATTTTTTTACCAATGAAACCGGCAAAGTGTAACCGATCTGCAGGTTTTTCAAACGTATATAAGCGGCATTTTGTAAATAGCGGGTTTGTACTTGCTCATTTTTATTATCAAACAATGGGCGTGGGTAATAAGCGTTCAGGTTTTCGCCAAGCGGATCATCGGGATCATTACGAAAATAGTTTTCATGCTGTACAAATCCGTCTGCCCACCATTGGCCGGATCCCGTTACTCCCCAGAAAAAAGGACTTCCCTGCCAGTAATCTCTTTTCATTACGCCCTGCAAAAACATATTGATGTCAAAGCCCTTCCAGCTCGCATTTGCTGTAAATCCAAACATATACCGGGGGGTATTATTACCTATTACGTGCATATCGCCAGGATTTTTTACTGTGCCGTCGCCGGTGTTTAATTTCCCGTCTTTATTGTAATCTTTATACATTATATCGCCGGCTGCCCATTTCGAACCCAGAGAATTTTGTCCGCCATCCAAAGTAGCCAAATGCGTGTCCATTTCTGCCTGTGTCTTGGCAATCCCGATTGTAGTGTAGCCCCATATCTCGCCCAACTTGCGACCTTGCAAATAAGTAGTCAGGAATTCGTCGGGGTTTGGATATTTTGTAACGATCGTTTGATTATCTGAAAGCTGAAGACCAAAATTGTAACTAAGCCCGTTCTTCAAGTGATCTCCCCATGCAATTTGAGCTTCAAAACCATAAGTTTTTAAATTTGTATTGTTTGTCTGAGGGACGGCGGTTCCAAGTATGGCAGGTAATTTTGGTGCAGGCCCTACCATGTTCAGCGTTTTTCTGATAAAGTAATCAAAAGAACCTGTAAGCCGATTATTGAACATTCCTATATCTAATCCTAAATTGGAACTTTTAATACTCTCCCAGGTAAGGGTAGAACTTACAAGCCCCGGAGCATTTGCTGTATTCGGTCTGGCACCATTTACAAGCCAGCTTCCGTTTGCTGTTCCGACCGGCATGGTAACATAAGTGGGGTACCAATCATTGGTATTCTCATTTCCCAATTTGCCATAAGAGGCCCTGATCTTAAAAGTGTTTAAAATATTTTCATATTTTTTCCAAAAATATTCTTTAGCTACATTCCATCCTACAGAAAAGGATGGAGACAAAATCCATCTGTCATTTGAGCGGAAACGGGAGGAACCGTCATAGCGAATATCGCCTTCAAACAGATATTTTCCCATATAGTCATAATTTAGGCGGCCAAAAAAACCGGCAGTTGCCCATGCCTGATATTGTCCTGTAACAGCAGGGGAGATTGCTACCCCATTGGGATCTGTTCCGGATGTCGTATTTATCGTCGAAATTGCGGGCACAATGATTCCATCACGTTGAGCGCTTACATCCCTGTATTTAGTTGACTCGGATTGGAAGCCTCCCATAATTTTAAAATTATGTTTGTCATTAAAACTCTTGTTATATTCCGAATAAAAATTAGTATTAAAATAATCTTCTTTATACCCATATTCATACACATTTGAACTGGTAGAATAGAGATAAGGCACACTATTTACATCATGATTATATAATTGTTGAGAATCCCAATGATGGAAAATTATTTGCGAACGATAATCGCCTATGGCATATATTTTCCATCCTTTCAAAGGCTCAATCGTTAATTGCAATTGCTGATAGTCCCAATCGGTTTGTGTGTTATCCTTACCGCCTTGGGCCATAGCTAAGGCTGGAGAAGGCGAGCTGTATAAAAAACCGTTAGGATCGTAAAGCGGTAAAGTTGGCCAACCCTGTCTTGCCAAATCTTGATAGAAAGTCGTCGTCAGGGCAGAAGGCCTTTGGTAACTCTCGTGCAGGTATCGGTTGCTGTAACTTGCAGAAACGTAATCGCTGATCTTTGTATTGATTTTTGCTGTAACGCCGTACCGGTCATAAAAATCCTGATTGAACTGCATCAACCCTTTCTTGCCCATGTAATTGCCGGAAACATAATATGTAGTATTTTGATTTCCGCCGCTAACGCTGATATTATGCTCTTGCGAAAAAGACTGGTCTCGGTACATGGCCTTATACCAATTTACATTGGCATTTCCCGTTGCATAACCATCGCCCCAGTGTGAAGGATTGTTGGGGTCAGGTATAATACTCGTCGTTATTTTACCTGACTGATAATCCTGTATCCGCTGAAGCTGGTCCGCTCCAAAAAAAGCAGAACTTCCGCCGTTTACATTCGCGGCATTAATGTAAAGCGCCCAAGTGTAAGAATCCATTTGTTGCGGCAACAACACAGGACGGGAAGAATTAAAATTATCGTTATAATTTACTCTGATCTTTCCCACGCTTCCTTTTTTTGTGGTAATAAGTATCACACCGAATGCAGCGCGGCTGCCGTAAATAGCCGAAGCGCTCGCATCCTTCAGCACCGAAATACTTTCAACATCTTGCGGATTAATTGCAGTAATGGAGGCCTCCATTCCATCAATAAGAACTAAGGGGGCTGAGGAAGAAGTCCCTATTGTACCCGTTCCCCGAATATTTATAGTAGGAGAGGATTCAAGTGAACCATTGTTTTGCGAAATATTTAAACCAGGTGCCACCCCTTCCAGTGCTTGCGCCATATTTTGAACAGGGCGATTGGCGAGTTGTTTCATATCCACAGTACTAATGGCCCCTGTTACGTTAACTTTTTTCTGACTACCGTAGCCGACTACAACTATATCGTTTAAGGAGGGAAGATCGCTTTCGTTCAGTGATATATCTATGATTGCCTTTTCCCCTACGGTAATTTCCCGTATATGATATCCGATAGCAGAGAATCGTAGCGTGTTTATCGGTGCTGCTTGAATTTCATAATTTCCGGCACTGTCGGTTACAGTACCAACATTTTGTCCGCTGATCGTTACGCTTACACCGGGAAGGGCTATACTTTTTGAATTAGTAACAGTGCCTTTTACCAGATGCCGATTTTGAGCAAATGTCATGGCAGGAAGCAGCACAAGTGCAAAGAACATCCATGCACATACGACTTTTCGGGGCAAAGCTATAAACTGCTGCCTGTAAAAGAAGTGAAAAAGTGAAAATGTAATTTTAATCATATAACAGGTTTAAAAATCATTAATAATATTGTAAACAATCAGTTTTTCGGATGATGCGCACTGCCGTTGTTTTTTTTCATTTGAAGCATAAAATGTTTTTATTTGTTTTAAATTTTTTGAATCATTACTAACGTTAGTACAAAATAACACATTCCCGATAGCCTGAATCGGGGTAAAAACGGTAAAAAAGGAGGTAATTTTTAGGATTTATTAAGAATAAAGGGGGAAATGTTAATTATATAGTTAAATCATAATAATTTGTTATATTCTTTGTATTTTTGTATTATGTCGTATTCTATAGATTTCCGCAAACAATTATTTAAGATTAAGCGTCAGGAAAAGCTCACATTTCAAGAAACTGCAGAAAGATTTGGTATTCCCATAAGGACGTTGTTTAGATGGCAAAAATGTATAAATCCTAAAACAAAGCGGAACAAACCTTCAACAAAAATAGATATGGAGGCATTGCGAAAAGATGTTGAGCAACATCCGGATCATTATCAATATGAGAGAGCGAGGAAGTTTGGGGTGGGACAAAGCACGATATTTTATGCCCTAAAGCGTTTGGGAATCAGTTGTAAAAAAAACGCTGTTTCATCCCAAAGCAGATGAACTCTCCAGGCTTATCTTCCAACTTAAATTATTGCGCTATGAGCGGATCGAAAAAAGACCTGTTGTTTATTTAGATGAAAGTGGGTTTTCGGCAGATGCGCCCAGAGGAAATGGCTACAGTCAAAAAGGGAAGAAATGTTATGGCTGTAAAGGCTGGCACGCAAGAGGAAGGCTAAACGCTATCGGAGCGATAACAAACTTCAAGCTACTCAATGTATGTTTATTTGATTGTAACATAGATGCCGATGTATTCTATGGCTGGCTTACACAGCAATTATTACCTGCTATTGCTCCAAACTCGGTTATTGTACTTGACAATGCAACATTTCACAAGCGGGATGATGCTTTGCGGGCTGTGCAAAAGCAAGGACATATTTTGGAGTTTCTCCCACTTTACAGCCCCGACCTTAATCCAATAGAAAAGAAATGGGCACAGGCCAAAAGTATCAGAAGGAAATTTGGATATACTCCTGAAGAACTTTTTATTTACACTGATTTATGACGGTTTATTCTGATTTAACTATATCTCAAGAAAGATTAAACTTCTATTTAGAAACACTGTCTCCTAACGAAAAAGATTTTTGAAAAGGCTTTCTATACTTTTTAATATAGGCCGAGGGGGGTAGCCCGAAAAGTTTCTGAAATTGGGTGCGGAAATATTTCACATCGTTAAAACCGACCATAATTGCGGTTTCATTTACATTATTAGTAGTATTTATGAAAAGCTCTGCTGCTTTTCTCAAACGAACGAATCTTACAAAACCACTGACAGAATAACCGGAGATATGATGTATCTTTTTATACAAGTTTGAATGGCTCATGTACATTTCATCTGCCAGTTTTTTAATTTCAAACTGGTCATCGTCCAGATGCTCTTCGACAAAAAATATACATTTATCTAAAAATTCCTTGTCTTCTGGAGAGATGTATTGATTATTTTGCTGTAAGGTGATTTCGTTATAAAAATATTTTTGCAGGTTGTTTTTGATTTTCAAAAGGTTATTAACCCGTGCAATAAGCAATTCTTTTTCAAAAGGCTTGATAATATAATCATCCGCGCCGGATTCCACGCATCTCAATTTAACTTCCGAAGAAACTTCGGCCGTAAGCATGATGACCGGAATATGGCTGAAATTTTCGTCATTCTTAATTAAACCACAAATTTCATCGCCATACATGCCCGGCATTACCAAATCCAAAATGACCAAATCAGGAAGATACTTTTTGATTTTTTCTACGACAATTTTTCCGTTATCGGCTTCGATTATTTTAAAGTCTTTTTCAAATATCGTTTTTACATAATTTCTTATTTCTTCATTATCATCTGCTATTAATATTTTCTTTTTGATTACAAGCAATTCATTTTGTTCCGGAAGCTTGTCGGGAACAACACCTACTTTTATCGCTTCCGTCAATTCATCCTCCGGCAATATATCTTCCATAATACCTTTTTCTGTTGTTTCACTTTCGACGATCTGAATATTCCCGAAATGCGCTTTCCCCTTTTTTAATTCAATGGTAAAAGTCGTGCCTTTTCCTATTTCGCTTGTGAAACTTATTTGCCCTTGATGCTTGTCGATAAAATCCTTTACCAAAAATAATCCGATACCGAAACCTGTTCTGGCGTGGCTTTCCAGTGAATGAATCTGGTAATATTTTTTAAATACTTTTTCGCCCGTTTCTTTAGGGATACCTTGACCTGAATCTGCGATTAAAATTTTTACCGTTTCATCTGACTCTTCGATCTTTAATTCGATGCGGCCTTTTTCCGGAGTGTATTTCATGGCATTGGATAGCAAATTGAAGAGCGCTATTTCTAATTTTTCATAATCGCCGTAAACAAATATGCATTCATTTTCACAACTAAGTTTATAGTTAATATTTTTTATTCTCGCCTGATAAGCAAAACTGTCATATACTTCTTTTGTCAAGTGAGACAGATTAATTTTTCGTACATCCAATTCGATTTGTTCCACATCGGCTTTTCTGAACATCAGCAACTGGCCGGCCAAAGAAAGCATTCTCCTGGAGTTTTTATATACGGTTTTAATTTCTTCCGGATGATTATCCTCGTCCACATTCCTCATCATTTCCTTGACCGGATTGATGATAAGCGTAAGCATGGTGCGGAATTCATGAGAGATATTGGTAAAGAATGATATCTTTCTTTCGGTCAATTCTTTTTCCGCTTCGGCATTCATGCGCGTAAGTTTCATCTCGTATTCAAGTTTGGTCTGTCGTTGCTTGTATTTTAAATAAAAATAAATGGCGGAAGCAAATGCCAATGTATATAAAAAATATGCCCACCACGTACGGTACCACGGCGGAAGAATTTTTATATGAATGATTCTTTCCTTGCCGCTCCAGCTCCCATCAACATTTGTAGCTTTGATATGTAAAGTATAATTGCCTTCGTATAAACGTGAATAATTAGCAATACGAGTCTTACTGACATAACTCCAATTTTTGTCCCATCCTTCCAGAAAATAAGAATATACTAGGCTGCCCGGCGCTGAATAACCCAGACCCGCGAAACTGATTGACAACGTAGCTTTATTAAACGGAATACTGACGGATTCCACATCGACAGGGGTATAGCCATACTTTAAATAAGGCGTATTTTCGATAGGTACATCATTAATCTTAAAATCGGTTATTAATAATGGCGGATGCACAATGATTTTTTTGATCGCTTCGGGATTAAATTTATTGAAGCCGCCGACGCCACCAAACAAAAGCTCTCCATCACTTAACTTAAGTGCGGCATTATAATTGAATTGGTTGCTTTGCAACCCATCATTTGCACTGAAATTTGTAAATGAATGTGTCAGAATATCAAGTTTGGATAGTCCGTTAAAAGTGCTACACCACAAGTTTCCTTCTGCATCTTCTATAATATTAAGTACGGAATTGCTTTGCAATCCATCGGCTTCTGTATAATGTTTAAATGTTTTGTTTGCTGCATTGTACAACATTAAGCCGCCGCCTTCTGTGCCTACCCATAATTGATGATTTTTATCTTCAATAATTGCACGTACGGGATAGTCGGTGTTTATATATAAATGATGCTTGTAAAGTGTATCTATTTTTATGAGCTGATTGTAATTACCTGCCCACAGATTGCTTTTTGAATCTTCGTACAATGTATGAATATTGGTAAGTGAATTATCAAATAATTCAAATTCATTTTTCGATTCATTAAAAAGAAAAAGTGCATCGTCTTTGGTGCTACCTGCCCATATATGATGATGCGAATCTTCATAAAGTTTCCACAAGTTGATATTGTATTTTCTTCTTATCGGATTATAACAGGGATAATGAATGAAGTCGTTTGTAACTCTATTGAACAAATCTATTCCGCCACTGAATGATGCCACCCAAAGCCTGTTCTTATAATCACGCAAAATACTTACCACATAGTTGCTCGAGAGAGATTTGGGGTTGTTTGGGTGGTGCGTATAATTGGTAAATGTATTCGTTGCAGGATTCCAATAACTCAGCCCGCCGCCGTCGGTTCCGATCCAGATATTGTTTTTTTCGTCTTCACAAAAAGAAAGAGCGAAATTGCTCACAAGCGTGTTCTTTGCAAAGAGATCTCGTTTTATCGTATGAAATAAATCGGGCTTTTCGTTTATAATGCTGACGCCGCCCCTTAATGTTGCTATCCATTTTCTATGGTTGTTGTCTTCATATACTGCGTAAACTGCATTGCTTTTAAGATTGTTATCTTCGCTTTGCACGATAGAACAAACTTTATTCCCGTTTGCGCAAACTTCGGCCAAGCCATCGCCATCTGTGGATATCCAGATATTACCTCCTTTATCTTGTAACAAATTTGTGATATTACTATGTGTAAATTTTAGATAAGGATATGATATTTGATTAGTAGTAATACTGTATTCAAAAAGTCCGTTCTCTGTCCCTATTAAAAGATTGTTTTGTTTAGATAGATAAAGCAGTTTTGTTGCATCATTAATATTGTCAGAGAGTAATCTTATGGAATTATCTGCAAGATTAAATATATATAAACCTTTATTCTTGATAAATAACAGCAACATATTATCTTTATATAGACAAATAGCAGATGCATTATACTTCACTAAATGATTAAAAGCAATTTGTTCAAAAATAGTTTTACTTTTTCTCAATACAAGCAACCCGTTGTCTTCCGTTGCAATAAAGGCATTTCCATTTTCATCAACTTCTATTTCTTTTACCCGTGAATCTATCTCGCGTGCCTTTTTCTCGCCAAAAGGCAAATAATAAACCCTATGAAATTGGAGATTATTGTAATCAAATAGGCTTAATCCTTTGAGTGTGCCTACCCAAATAGAGTGGGCGTTGTTTTCTTTTAACGCAACAATATGATTATTAATCAGTGAAGTAGAATCTTGCCATTTGTTGCGAAAAACTTTAAATTCATAACTATCATACCTGTTAAGTCCATCGTAAGTTCCCATCCACATAAAGCCATATTTGTCCTGTAGTAAACAAGTAACGGAGTTGTTGGACAATCCTTCAGTTACGTCAATATTTGTTAGAGACAAAGAATCGTTCTGAGCCTTAGAACTTGTAATTAAAAAAAAGACAGAAGCAACAAAAGCAAAAAATTTACACATACAATTTATAAATCTTTCTCTGAATTTTGAGAGTGTAAAGTAAGTATTTCCTAACTAATATTAATTATTGATAGGTAAATAAGCAGGCAGTAGGATAAGCACCAAAATTCTCATTATTGCGATGAATTAATCTTCTTATAACAGAAACAAGATTTTTATTTGTTATAAAGATGCTAGAAGTAAATAGAGCTATACAATATTCCTCAAGATATTACCTGCATTAACATAACAAAAGACCACTCTTAAATAAATTTCCCCGCATCAAACTCCAGACACTCTTTTGTGTTTACATATCCTAATTTATTACTTAAAATCCTTGAGTTCCTAATATTGAATGTCGGGATATTTCTGATATATCCAATAATGAATTTTACTCGATTCAATAAAAGTGCTTAAGTCTGCAACGAATCCATTGTTTATATGACTGTTGATAAATTCTGTTGGATAATTTTTCAAAGTAAGAATATGACGCATCACTACAAATTGTTTCGCCTTCACAGGTGTTTGTACTGATTCTTGCAGAAAGTAAAATCTTCTTCAAACATGTCATTGTATTGTTCCGCTGTTCAGGTAGCAGATTAAAAATTTAACACACTAAATTTTCAATCCTCGACTTTTTAATTATATACTTATTAGAGATACTCCCGTACATCAGAAAAATAGCTATGTAAAACTCCTTTCATCTCCTGTCTCTTATAGCTTTGAATTCAGAACCTTGTTTCCATTGAGGGAATGTGCTTTCGTTGGCTAATTTTTTTCCTATTAAAAAGAGCATTTGTAAATCTTCAATTCCGCCTTCAAAAGTCCACGAAGGATTGTATTCGTCGCTGGGACGGTGATAGCGGTTGGCAGTATAATCATCTTCCAGATGCTTGCCATATTCTTTGCCTTTGCCTATTACATCAATGCCGCTTTTCGCATCTAAAGCAGGTACGCCTACTTTCGCAAAACTGAAATGATCAGACCGGAAATAATGCCCTGCTTCGGGATGAGCTTCCTGAGCCAAATATCGGTTTTGTTTTTTGGCAACCTCTGCAACATAGTCTTCCAAATCATTTTGCCCTGCACCGGTTATTACAATATCCTTGGTTTTTTCAAAAGCATTTATAACATCCATATTCAAATCTGCAACCGTTTTGTTTAAGGGATAAACCGGATGTGCCGCATAATAAGCAGCGCCCAATAAACCTTGCTCTTCTGCCGTCACGGCTAAAAATACAATAGTGCGTTCCGGCTTTTCTTTTAAACTTTTAAATGCTCTGGCTATTTCAAGTAAACCCGCCGTGCCGCTCGCATTGTCTAAAGCGCCATTGTATATGCTGTCTCCTTTTTCATCTTTGTTGCCGATACCGAAATGATCCCAATGCGCAGTGTAAATAATATATTCATCGGGCCGTTTGCTGCCGGTAATTTTTGCAATTAGATTGTGGGATACATTGCGTTCCGTTTTCACTTTTACATTCAAGGATAATTTTTCGTTTAATGCAACGGCTTTAAAATCTCTTTTATTGGCGCTTACCAACAGCGATGTATCCTTGCCGGCAGCGGCCAACAATTTTTTGGCGCCATCAGCGGACAACCATCCGTTCAATGCTAAGTGCCGTTTGTTTTGCTCATCCAAAAACAATTTAGATCCTGTATTGGAATTTTGTATTACACTGAAAGGATAAGAGGCCGATTCCGTATTGTGAATAATAAAACAAGCTTTGGCGCCTTGTCTTGCAGCTTCTTCGTATTTATATGTCCATCTTCCATAGTATGTTTCTGTTTTGCCTTTGAAGATGGTTGTATCCACTCCAAAGCCCGGATCATTTACCATGACCAATACAACTTTCCCTTTTACATCAATATTTGCATAGTCATTCCAATTGTATTCAGGAGCTACTACGCCGTACCCGGCAAAAATTATTTCGTCATTATTTAATGAAATAACAGAATCTGTTTTCTCGGTAAATACTACAAAATCGCTTTGATTTTTCAGTTCAAAATTGCCTTTGGCCGATTGCACTTTCATGGTAGGATCGGGAGTTGCGGTAATATTTACCAAAGGAACATCTTGCAAATAACTATTGCCATTACCGGGTTCCAGCCCTAAATTTTTAAATTGTGTTTGTATATAATCGATCGTTTTTGTTTCGCCGATGGTAAAAGGTTTGCGTCCTTGAAACGAATCCGAAGCCAATACTTTTATGTGCTCTAGTATGCTGTCTTTGTTGAAAGATGAAAGCCCTTCATCGTCGCTTTTATTAGGTTTGCACGAATGAAATAATACAACACATATTATTACGGAAGTATAAAAAACAAATCTTTTCATCTGTATATTTTTTATTATTTTTCAATTGCAGGTTGGAAACAACCATATTTACTATGGTTCATTTCATTACAGCATATTTTTAAGGAAGATAATATATTAATGTGAGAATGTATTACATATAGCTGTAAATTTTTATCGACGAGAAGGGAACATGATATTTTTCACGCTTATAGAAATGTATAAGCGTAGTTTAGTCCGATGATTGATAAAGTTAGGATTAATCTAAATGCCTTTTACCACCGCACGGGGTAACTCTTTATTCAGATAAGTACATATAAGCAAACCAATAAAAACGATTCCTGTGGAGAAAGCAAATATATATTGTATTCCAAAAGTCTGGATTACGCCTCCGATTACAGGTCCGGTAATACCTAACGAAATATCGATAAACAAACCGTAAGCTGCTATGGCAGCGCCGCTTCGTTCATCAGAAAATAATTTTACAGCTTCTGTGCCGAGCGCAGGAAATACTAATGAAAATCCAAGCCCGGTAATAGCTGCGCCTATCAATGCATAAGCCGGAAGATATAATACGGATAAGATAAATAAGCCGATAGTTTCACATATAAGGCAACCGATGGCTACTTTAATGCCGCCGTATTTATCAATAGCGTTGGAGAAAAATAATCTTCCCGTGATGAATAAAATACTAAAAACCGAAAGACACAGAGCAGCATCGCTCCAATGAAAATGATCGTAGTATAAAGTAATAAAATTGGAAATGGTACCGAAACCCATGCCGGCTGTCAATAAACCAATTCCATAAGGGGACACTTTTTTTAATACGGATAAAAAAGAAATATGCGGCGTATTACCCGGCTCTTTTTTCAATACAATATTCTTTTTACTCCGGGCAATTGTGTAGCCTGAAATACCGAGTAAAAGAATCAGTAAAGAAATAGCATCTAATCCAAATGCCTGATTCAGTAATACACCTAATGGCGCACCTACCGCTAAAGCGCCATAAGATGCAATACCGTTGTACGAAATGATAGTAGCCGTATATTTTTTCCCGACATCCGTCATTGCCCATGTAATCGGTGAAGCACCGATAAATCCTTCTGCGCACCCGGTAATTAACCTGCCGGCAATCAATACCCAAAGACTTATCGCAGTATGATGCCTGCATAAATAAGTAATGTATAATAAAGCGCCATTCAGCATAAAACAAATCATGCTGGTAAATACCGATTGTTTCGGGCCGTATTTATCGATCAGATTTCCCGATAAGCCACGTGTGATAAAAGTTGTAACATATTGTAAGCTGATAACTATACCTGCAACAATTGCACTGTAACCCAAACCTTTAGTTACAAAAATAGGTAATACCGCTAATGGCAGCCCTATGCACACATATCCTAAAAATGTAAATAATACATAACCTACAATTGTAAGACGGGTTGAGCTTTTATTTTCAGAAGTTTCGATTCCCTTCATATAAAATCGCTTGAATTTGCGGTGCAAAGTTACAACGAATATCAAGCAAAAAACGCTAAAGAACACTTGTTATCATGCGCTTTAGCGGTTAAGAAATTTTTATAGTCTGAATTTTACTTGCTCAACAAACCATCAAATGTAAATGATATATAGTATAATGCGCTTAATGTAGGGCCTGCGGCATATTGAATATACTTATGGTTTAAAAGATCTGTGCCGCCAAGCTTGATAACAGCTTTATAAGCGGGAACGCGCAAACTTACCTGTGCATCTATGTTTTGAGCTGCAGGAACCGTTCCGTTTGCCAACGGACTTTGCCATAAGTAAGAAGTTTGCCAATGCCATACAATATTAAATCCAAGGTTTCTTACCACTTCTCTATTGCCAAAAGACAAATTGGTAGCCCATTTCGGCGTGTTAAAACCGGTTACAAATACATCTGTATTTTTATTGTTGCTTATGTTGTTATAATTGATATTGCCTGATAAAGTATAGGACCGATAAAAGTTATACGATACACCCAGTGAACTTCCATAGCTGTTGTATTTGTTCTTCGCATTGGTATAAACCCTGTATCTCGTTTGCTTTGCCGAATTGGTAGAAAGCATATCCAATACTGCCTGATCGGTTCCTATTTTTATGGTATTTTTTTCAGGGACATACACATCTACTTGTCCAAGAAAACCATCGTAAACATTGGAATATGCATCGAAATCTATAAACAATTTATTCTCCAATAAACTGCTTTTGTAACCAAATTCAAATGAATTGATGTGTTCAGGTTTTGTAGGACTAAGAGCTGTAGGAACCAGCAAATTTTTATTGTTTAATGCTGCCTGGTTTTGAGTAAGCGTAGGATCTGCATTTACATCTTGATTTACTTTTGTATTGAATTTTGTAATAGAAGACAGCGTATAAGAATTATCCAAATAACCCAAACCATTCGCTATAAAAGGCAAGCCGCCTACACGGCGCACGCCGCCGTTGTTTACAAAAGATACTGCTTCGAATAAGGATGGAAACCTATAACCGTTTTGGAAAGAGATTCTGAAATTGTGATTTTTGGCTAATGTATAAACTGCAGCTACTCTGGGATTAAACTTGGTAGGGAAATATGGATTTCTATCTACACGCAACGAAGCAGTTAATTTTAATTTTTCATCCAAAAATGTTTTAGTGCCTTGTATGAAAGCGCCGTATTTTTTATACAAAACATTTTTACCGAAATCACTTGAATCAGGCACAACACCATTTACAGATACCGGCAAGTTTCTTACAGAATCGGGACGTGAAAAATCTACGAAGTTATTGCCATCGGGCTTTATTACATATTCTCTGAAATCAGCGCCCACCAATACATCGACCACTTTTACATACCTTGTTAAATCCCATTGTCCGTCTACGTTGTAGGTAGTGCTCATTTGGTGCAGCCAGGCGCCGCCTGTAGCGGGAGCGTGCGCAGGAACAGGGCTCATATTTGGATTGTCCCAATCGTTTATATGGATAATCGTAT
Source organism: Arachidicoccus sp. (assembly GCA_028283605.1). Lineage (GTDB taxonomy): Bacteria > Bacteroidota > Bacteroidia > Chitinophagales > Chitinophagaceae > Arachidicoccus. The sequence continues at coordinate 227,186 of JAPWKH010000014.1, forward strand.
TTTTTAAAGCTTTAAATGCGGGGGTTCCGGGTTCAACTCTTCCGGCATCTGCAGCTGCGCGAGCCGCTTGGTTTGCGGCAATAATATCAGCGCCATTTTCTAATTGCTGTGCCAATGCAGCGCCATATTTTTGACCCCACGCGCTATTGGATAAATGATCTAAATCCAGATTATCTGCCAAAGGTTTTATATTGTATGAGTTGCCTGTATTTTCCAAAGAAGCATACGCTTTAATATCGAAATCGCGGCCTTTCAATTCAATCTTATGGTTTTGAACATGTGCATTATCCAAACGGATTTTATTACCTCTTTGGAAAGTTCCGTCCAATCTTCCGTAACGATAAGAATAAGAAAGTTCGGTATTGGGATTGATACGATAATTCAAACTTGCATCTGCTTTGATGTTTGTAGAAACAGGGTCAGTTAAGTCTGTCTCCCAATAACCTGTTCTTCTTACGGCAAATTGCTTACTGCGAAATTCCTGAGGAATTAGTGGATCGTTACCCAATTTTACAGTAACATTATTATTGCTTTCATCGCCGTATTTATTCCATGCGTCCCATGCAGGATTATTTTCGCCGGGCGTAAATTCCGGAAAACCGGGATTGGCTGCTGTGTTTTGATCATTGCGTGAATAAGAAGCCCAGTCTGTTGCTCTGAAATAGCCAACATTTACTTTGAAAGCGAATTTATTGTTGAATGCTTTCGCGTAGCGCAATGCAAACTCGCCTAAAGCTTTTGTATTAAATCCTGTTTCTGATATATGATTGATGCCGCCCTTTGCATAAATACTCAAGCCTTGGTATTGAAAAGGATTTTTGGTTATGAGATTTGACAATCCGTTAATGGCATTTGCGCCATACAACGCCGAAGCCGCGCCGGGCGTAATTTCTACACTTTCTATGTCCAATTCGGTAGGCCCGATGGCATTGCCTAACGGCACACCCAATGTGGCGGATTGAATATCTATACCATCGTCCAGTTGTACAAAGCGGAAGTTGTTCGGATTATTAAAACCGCGCGTGTTCGGAACCTGAAAAGCTATGCTTGAAGTAATCATTTGCACGCCTTTCACATTCGCCAATCCGCTATAAAAATCCGGAGCGGGAGATTCTTTCAAGGCTTTCAGGCTTAGTTTTTCAATGGCAACCGGAGATTGCATCAGCTTTTCTTCCTTTCGGCTTGCCGTTACAACTACTTCATTCGCAATATAAGTTTGCGATTGTAGTTTAACTGAAAGATTATCCGTATAATTTTTAATAGTTATTTCCTGAGGGGTAAAACCTATTGATGAAATCACAATCGTGAACGGAAGTTTTTGATTGATGACCAAAGAAAATTTTCCTGCTGAATCTGCAATTGTTCCTTTTTTGCCGCCCTTAATATTTATAGATGCATTAGGAATGCCTTCGTTATTTTCATTGACTATTTTCCCGCTCAATATAGCAGAGCCATTTAATTGTGCGTGCAACAGTATAGGCAAAATGATGCCCGTAAGCAATATTAGCTTTTTCATTTTTTGTATAAATTTTTTAAATAAAAACAACCGGGAATTTGTTGCCTGAATTCACTGAATCTGCAACACGGAATTTTTAAATCATCAACATCGGTCGAATAAATACAACATTAAATAAGAATATAAATAATTAAATGGTTTAATTAGAATGAGTGCAAAGAAAAGGAAAAAATAAAAGCCTACAAAATTTATAGACTTTTATTTTATAAAAAAATTAGGAGTTATTATCGCAGATAATTTATTGCACGTCTTTTATAAGATGATGAAACCATACTTCATCTTTCTTATCCGGAACTCCGTTGTAATTAATGCATAATTCTTCTCCTTTTTTTACCGGCTTCACAGTTGTGATGGTCATTATATCTTCATCATAATCCATCTCATATTCGCAGTTGGCATCATAACTGTGATTGTACATGGATATGTAACCAAGCGCCAGAATGGCTTTGCGCTTAGAGTTGCCCCATTCGAAAATATAATTGGTAAGAACAGATTGTTCGATAATCGCACGGTCTTTTACAGATAATACAATTACCGGCGATATTTCTATAACTGTTCCTTTCGCAATATTTTTGGTTGCAAATACACCTCTTCCTTTTTGGCCTGCCGGAGCAATAGTTAAGCTGGGTAAAATCATATTATAACGCAATATTTTTGTGATTCGCAAATGTAAGGCAAGAATAATTTAAATCTTTTATTTATAACAAAAAGAAAGCCTTGCAATTTTTTTGCAAGGCTTTCCTGAACAGATGAAATGGTTATTACAATTGCATCGGAACTTCTATTAATAATATTTCTGCGTCCTGTGTTTTTGAAGTGATTGTGATTTTATCGGCATCTTTAATTCCCAAACCATCCCTTTCATTCAGTTCTTCTCCGTTTACATCAAAACTTCCTTTTACTACGAAAGCATATACGCCATTTCCTTGCTTCTTCAAATTATACACTGTAGAAAAATCTTTATCGAAACTACCGATATGCAGCCATGCATCCTGATGAATCCAAACGCCCGCATCATCAGCATTTGGGGATACTATTTGTTGTAGTTTATTATGCCTTTCATTTACATCAAGCGTAATCTGATCATAACGCGGCGTTACATTTTTCTTATTCGGAAAAATCCAGATTTGGAAGAGTTTTACAGGTATGTCTTTATTCTTATTATATTCACTATGACGAATGCCTGTACCTGCGCTCATAACCTGAATATCGCCATGTTTAATTACGCCTACATTGCCCATGCTGTCACGATGTTCCAAATCGCCCTCCAACGGAATAGTGATGATTTCCATATTATCGTGCGGATGCATGCCAAAGCCCATACCGCCTGCCACAAAGTCGTCGTTTAACACACGCAATGCACCGAAATGTATTTTTTGTGGGTCATAAAAATTCGCAAAACTGAAACTATGATAAGTATCAAGCCAGCCATGATCGGCATGGCCTCTTTCATTTGCTTTATGTAATATTGTTATTGCCATGGTTTGTTTCTCCTTTTTTGTTTTTACAAAGGTGCAATTTTGAACATGGCTATACAAATAATGTAGATTAAGCGTGAAATAATTACAAATGACTAATAAATTCAACTTGTAAAAGCGCGTTAATAATACTTGTTAATTGTTATTAATGAATAATTCGTCATATCTTGAACAAGTCATATAAAATATATGCTTGCGAAAAATTACTTTACTGTTTTAAAAAATATTCAATATAATAAATGGCCTTGATTTTTACTCTTTTTCACAAACGCATCATCTTTAAAACCATTAAATGTCATTTATTAAAAAAGTATTAGACCCGCCTTCTTATGGCTGGACAGATAATTATGGAAATCTTTACAAGCCATCGAACAAACAAATTATTCAGGAATTTTTCAAAAGAACAAATGTATTTAAGAGCCGTAAAAACTGGCTGCCGTTTTTCTCATGGATTTCGTTGCTGTGTTTCTTTCCGTTTTTTATTTTCTTCATTATTCATCAAAGTTTGCATTTTAATGCATGGCAACTTGTATTTGTATTTTTGTACAGCATGGTGCTGATGGGAACGCACGGCACTATTTGGTATCATCGCTACTGCACGCATGGCGCATATACTTTTCGAAATAAGTTTTGGAAAGTAGTAACGCAGAATCTTGTTATAAAAATTATTCCCGAAGAAATTTATGTAATCTCTCATCATGTGCATCATGCGGTTTCCGATATGCCCGGCGATCCTTACAATGCTTCCGGTGGATTTCTGTATTGCTTTTTGGCAGACACAAATCATCAGCCGATTGCAAAAAATTTAACAGAAGATGAGTTTCATAATGTACAAAAACTGATGCGTCATACCGGCGTGAAATCCAACAGCTATAAGGCTTATCTCAAATGGGGTTCATTTGCCAAGCCGTTTTATACTATTTTATTTACTTGCCTTAACTGGGTTTTCTGGTACGGCGTTTTTTATCTGATAGGAGGGCATCATTTTGCGATTGCCATTTTTGCCGGTGCTTTTTTATGGGCGTTGGGTGTGCGAACGTTTAACTATGAAGGCCACGGTAAAGGAAAAGATAAAAGGAGAGAAGGTGTTGATTATAATACGGAAGATATGTCCATCAATCAAATTTGGCCGGGTTTTGTTGCCGGTGAATGGCATAATAATCATCATCTTTATCCGGGCAGCGCACGTTCCGGATTTTTAAAATATCAGATAGATTTTGCCTGGTGCTATATCAAAATGATGAATGTCTTTGGCGCCGTAAGTTCTTACCATGATTCCAAAAAACAATTTATAGAAAATTACAGGAAGCCATATCTCAACAATAAAGAAAGTGAGTGATTGAATGATTTTTCTTACTTCTTGCTACATTTCTTCACCTAAATAAAAATGGCGCGTGCAGACTACGTGCCATTGAGGTGGAATATAGAATGAGTATAGCTAATCTTTTAAATCTTATTTTACAACCCATGCAAGCCTTTGATAAAAAGGTGTTGCGCTTTCTTCGGTTTTTGGTTTGTATTCTCCCGCAATAATCGGGAAATATATTACGCGCCTCCTGCTTGCCTCGCCTCTTAGCGAAGACTGCGCAACACGATGCCACAACCTTCCGTCGTGAACAGTTAAATCTCCGGCTTCCGGCAGAATGGCAACTTCATTTTTGTCCGGATTATTATCCAGAAAATATTTTTTCCTGAAGAGAAATTGAAACAAATTTTGTCTGTGTGTGCCGGGAATAATTCGCAAGCCGCCATTTTCAATGGTTTGCGTATTTAAATGCAGTCCGATGTTGAGCATAGGATTTAATTTTTTGCCCAGAAAAATATCGCGCAAGCCATCGGTATGCCAACCCATTTTGGTAAACTTACTATGCTCACTATTGATATAATGGTTGAACACCATGCCGTCTTTTTCGTGCGTGCCGATACGCGCATCAAATCCTATAAAAAAGCGAAGCGCCTGTATCCTTTCATCGGTAAGGATATTGGCAAGCAATGAAGCATGTTGATTGATGAATGCAAACCTTTGTACGATGGGTTTGCCGTCTACATCTTTTCCGTATTTGATAGGAACACCGTTTATTTTTTCCACTCCGTCAGCGAGCCAAGCCCGCTGTACATCTTCTGAAGCTTTAATGATAGCTTCCACTTCGTGGGTCGCAAGAAAATTCTTGAAATGTATAAACCCTTTTTCTCTGAAAAATTCGTATTGATTTGGAGATAACGTGTCTGATAAATGAAAAGTAGGATAAGCATAAGGCATAGTGGTCTTCTTTTTTGTACGTTTTTTAATATGTTTTTTTGGATATAGAGGCGCAAGCATTTGCCCCGGTGATAGTTTGTGTTATTTACAGCAACAGCTTGTCCATAAACACGGACAGGCGTTTCTTGTCAGGAATAATATGGTGTAGTTTAATAGCATTCTATTAGTCTATCATTTTGGTAGGATAAAAGTATATTAATTATTTTATCTGACAAATTTTTTTCTGTTTATTTTCAAAAATTATTTTTTGTAAAGGCTGGAGGAGATATATTCTATGAATCGTTTAGGCAATATTGAAGCGCTTTTTGCGGAAAATTTATTCGTAAAGCCGGGTATAATTTCTGCCTTGCCTTTAAGTAATCCATCTATGGCAATTTTTGCAACTTCCTCAGGTTGCATTTCAAATTTTTCGGCGGCTTTTGCGATGGCCTGCATTCCTGCGCGTTCAATAAAGCCTGTGGCAACCGGGCCCGGAGAGCAGCAACTCACTATAATATTTTTTTTCTTTAATTCCAAGCGCAGGCTTCTTGTGAAAACCAATACAAAAGCTTTTGATGCAGCATAAAGGCTTAACGTAGGTATTGCCTGATAAGCTGCCGTGCTGGCAATATTTAAAATGTAAGATGGTGTTTGTTGTCTCAAATGCGGAATAAATTTATACGCAAGCGCTACAGGAATTTCTACATTTAACTGTAACATATTTTGCTGGTCGGCAAACGGCAAATCTTCAAAGTTTCCCCAAAGCCCGTAACCTGCATTATTCACAAGCATATTTATTTGCCAATTATTTTGTAGAGTCCAATCGTATATTTTTTGTACTGCATTTTCTGAGGTAAGATCAATTGCTATAAACTCCGCATCTACACTGTATTTCGTACTTATATCTTTAGCTATTGTTGATAATTCATTTTCTTTTCGCGCAACTAAAAGTAAATTCCTACCGCGTTTCGCAAGCTCATAAGCAATGGCTTTTCCAATGCCGCCACTTGCTCCTGTAATTAATGCGTATTTATTATTCATAAGTTAGTGTTTGGTTTGCAAAAACCTTTCCCTTATCACTTCCTGCACAGGCACATTTCTTATTTTGCTTTCAAGCCAGCCTTTAATATCAAGATAAAGAAACGAACGTGTTTCCAGCGGATTATTTTCTAATTTTTCCAGCTCTGTTTTCAGTTTTTTAAATTCTGCCAAAACCTTTGCCGGCGACAGTTTGAACGATTTCTTTAAGAAAGAAAATATGGCTTCTTCCACTATGCTCAGGTTCTTCATTTTAGCCATGAACCGATACACAGATTTTAGCAGATATTCCAGCAAATCATAATTGCCCAGTTCATAATGCGCTATCAAATGAAGCAGTCGCGCATAACATTGCAAATCTGTTCTTAAATCAGATTTTTGATGAATGATTTTATGAAGATAATCAATCGCTTTTTCATTATCTCCGCTTCCGAAATACAGGCATGCGATTTTGTAATAGAAAACAAGTACGCGGTGCATATCCAAATGCAATTTGTATTCCCTCAGTTTTTCTTCGATGTAAGGAACAATTTTTATTCCTTCGGAAAACCTTCCTTCCAAAAAATACTTATTTATTTTCGCGGTATATAAATACATAAACACCTGAACGCGAATGTTGGCGCTGCTTTCAGCCAGCTTCGTTTCGCTGAAGGCTTCAAACTGTTCTAATACTTCGTTGAATTTTTCAAAATTATTGGTATCAAAATGCGCGCTCAATAAGTTATGCAATCCCTTTATGTAAAGCACAGGTTCTACCTTTTGCATTGCCGGATTTTCCACAAAAACGTTTACCCATTTTTGTGTATAACGGTAATACATCGGCAAGTTTTGTAAAATAAAATTGTACCACGAATAAGCTTGGTACAAATACATTTTTTCATAAAAAGAGAGTTCCAATCCTTTTACATTCGGCAAGTTGGTTTTAAAGAAAAGTTCTATTGCAGTAATATCTTTCTCATCGCGAACATGCCCCAGGCGGATATACCATCCGTACAATTCCAATGCTAAATTGGACAATTTATTCTGCAATTCTATATGCCTGTTTGTATTGTCCACTTCTTCCGAAAGTAGCTCTGCTTTATCGCGCATGCTTCTCGTAATGTGCAACAGCTCAATTTTTTTCTCAAGTTCCAAAGCAAGCAACAGGGAAGTATTTTGTTGATGAACGGCCGATATTTGCTTTATCCTTTCTATCGTTTTCAGGCTTTGCATATACAATCCTTTGCTGTAAAGAATACGTGCATAAGCCATCCATTCGTTGATCTGCATTTCCACATTCTTATCATCATTCAGCATACGGAGCGATGCCAAAATTTGTTTATACAAATGCGCTTTCATATTAGAAAGCTGCTGCTTTTTGATAGACCTGTTTCTCTTCAGCAAAATTTCTTCATCATACTCATCCGCCTTATCAATCGCATCAAAAAGCTGCACTATTTTCAAATCATCATCGCCCGACATGCGCTTAATAAAGAGCTTAAAATTTCTCTTTTCACTCTTTTCCAAAGATTTTATCAGTTGAAATAATTCGTCCGAACTCTTGTTGGGCATTGTAATTTAAATTTCTTGAAACTATTGCTGCTACTGCATTTCATACAAAACAATTGCCATTTACTGGCGTAAAACACCACCCTTTTTGATTTGCATTACAACAATATGCAAGATACATTTGAAAGAATAAATAAAACACTCAAATATACTCACAATTGTTTGTATTAATTTAGTGTATTTAAATATCCGCATTTCAATGAACGATTCATATGTTTCTTTTCTCTTTTGGACGCGTCCCTCCGGGTCGGGCTATTCAGGGCTGCGCTTCGCTACGGCGCTCCGTTACACTTCGCGCTGCTCCTTCGTCGCACCCTTACTATCCCTCGCGCGCTGCCGCAATGCTAAGTTCATTAAATATATTATACATTATCCAACAATGAAGTTTTCACCATTCATTTATTAACTTATACAATATGTCAGAAGAAAAAATTTATATTTTCGATACTACACTCCGCGATGGCGAACAAGTTCCGGGCTGTAAACTTAATCCAGATGAAAAAGTAAAGCTCGCCATTAAGCTCGAAGAGCTTGGCGTAGATATTATCGAAGCAGGATTTCCGATCTCAAGTCCCGGCGATTTTCAATCCGTCGAAGAAATTTCCAAAGTCGTCAAAAACGCTACTGTTTGCGGACTCACGCGCGCAGTTCCAAAAGACATTGAAGTAGCTGCCGAAGCATTAAAAAAAGCCGTTCGCCCGCGCATTCATACAGGCATTGGCGCGAGCGACAATCATATTAAATACAAGTTCAATACCACGCGCGAAAACATTATTGAACGCGCAATTGCAGCCGTAAAATTTGCACGCAACTTTGTTCCCGATGTAGAATTTTATGCGGAAGATGCAGGACGTGCAGATTTAGTTTTTTTGGCACAACTCATCGAAGCCGTAATTGCCGCAGGCGCAACAGTTGTGAATATTCCTGATACTACAGGTTTTTGTTTGCCGCATCAATACGGAGATAAAATTGCTTATTTAGTAAATAATGTAAAAGACATCGACAAAGCCATCATCTCTTGTCATTGTCATAACGATTTGGGCTTGGCAACCGCAAACTCGCTCTCAGGTGCAATTGCAGGTGCAAGACAGATTGAATGTACCATCAACGGATTGGGCGAACGCGCAGGAAACACTTCTCTGGAAGAAGTTGCAATGGCAATTAAGAAACATCCGGAAATTGGTTTTAACACAAGCATCGATTCTACAAAATTACTTTCATTAAGCAAGCTGGTTTCCGACACAATGCGTATGCCTGTACAACCGAATAAAGCGATTGTTGGCGATAATGCTTTTTCGCACTCATCCGGCATTCATCAGGATGGATTTTTGAAAGAAGCAACCACTTACGAAATCATCGATCCAATAGAAGTTGGCGCAGATATTTCCAAAATTGTTTTAACTGCCCGCAGCGGAAGAAGCGCACTGGCATTTCGTTTCCGCAAATTAGGATTTGATTTTACAAGAGATGAAGTAGACGAATTATACGCGCGTTTCCTTGAAGTAGCTGATGCGAAAAAAGAAGTAGGCGATGAAGATTTGCAGGAGCTTGCGGGAATATTCAATAAGCAATATTCAACAGACAATATTCAATAATGAACGAGCGTGTTTTTGATTTAGAAGATAGATTAATAGATTTTGCATCAAGGATAATTGATATTGTCGAAGCATTGCCAAACACGCGGGCAGGAATCTATATCGCAAATCAATTAGTGCGTTGCGGGCTTGCTCCGGCTTTGCTTTACGGCGAAGCGCAGGCAGCTGAATCAAGAGATGATTTTATTCATAAAATGAAAATCGCTTTAAAAGAATTAAAAGAAACAAGAGTTTGTTTAAAATTAATTTTAAGAAAAGAGATGATTAAACCTATCACAAGACCAAGTGAAGTGATGAAAGAAAATGAAGAATTAATCGCTATCAGCTCAAAAAGCATTAATACGGCAAGACAAAATATTATAAAGTCAAAAAAAAGAGAACTCTCAATAAAATGAATATTGAATATTTATTATTGAGTATTTTTTATTTAAAAAAAGTGATATGGCAAAAACATTATTCGACAAAATTTGGGAAAAGCATATTGTAAAAGAAATCGAAGGTGGTCCTTCGGTCTTGTATATTGATACGCACTTTATTCATGAAGTTACAAGTCCGCAAGCGTTCAAAGGTCTGGAAAAGCGTGGTCTGCCTTTGTTTCGACCAAAACAAATCGTAGCAACCGCCGATCACAATGTTCCTACATTGCATCAGGAATTACCGATTAAAGAAGAACTTTCAAGAATACAAGTGCAAACATTGAAAGATAATTGCGAAAAATTCGGCGTTGAATTATACGGTTTGGGACATCCATATCAAGGCATCGTTCATGTGATTGGTCCCGAACTCGGTGTTACACAACCGGGCAGCACGTATGTTTGCGGCGATAGCCACACATCAACGCATGGCGCATTTGGAAGCATTGCATTCGGCATTGGAACAAGCGAAGTGGAAATGGTAATGGCAACGCAATGCTTGCTGCAAAGCCATCCGAAATTGATGCGTATAAGCGTTGATGGGGAATTGCATAAAGGCGTTACATCAAAAGACATTGTTTTATATGTTATAGCACAAATTTCTGCAAGCGGCGCAACAGGTTATGCCGTTGAGTTTGCGGGTTCTGCCATTCGTTCGTTGAGCATGGAAGCTCGTATGACGATTTGCAACATGAGCATCGAAATGGGCGCACGTTGCGGAATGATTGCACCCGATGAAATTACTTTTGATTATATCAAAGGTCGTGAGTTTGCACCCAAAGGCGAAGAATGGGAAAAGAAATTAGCGTTTTGGAAAACATTGTATTCCGATGATGAAGCAACATTCGATAAAGAGTATCATTTCAAAGCAGAGGACATCGAACCGATGATTACTTACGGAACGAATCCGGGAATGGGCATCGGCGTAAGCGGACAAGTGCCGGAGTTTTCCACTATTGATGAACGCGATAAGCCTTCATTTGAAAAGTCCATTCATTACATGGGGTTGCATGCAGGCGAAAAAATCAAAGGACATAAAGTTGATTATGTATTTATCGGAAGCTGTACCAATAGCCGTATTGAGGATTTAAGACAAGTTGCGGCATTTGTAAAAGGCAAGAAGAAATCAGACGATGTTACCGTTTGGATTGTTCCGGGCAGCAAGCAAGTGGAAGCGCAGGCAAAAGAAGAAGGTATTGATAAAATATTTGAAGAAGCAGGCTTTCAATTGCGTCAACCTGGTTGTAGTGCATGTTTGGGCATGAATGAAGATAAAATTCCGGCAGGAAAATATTGCATTTCTACATCCAACAGAAACTTTGAAGGAAGACAAGGGCCAAACGCAAGAACCATGCTCGCAAGTCCGCTTACAGCCGCAGCCGCAGCAATTACAGGTGTTATAAGCGATGTGAGGGAACTCTTTTGATTTATGATTTTGGATTTATGATTTGTGATTTAATCAAACGATGTCGTGGATAAAATAGAATTGCAAAAACGAACACAAGCGTTTCAGATTAATGTACAGAACATTGCCAAGAGCAAAATCAACAGACGATTTTATTAATAAAGTTGCGATAATTATTGAAGAAGCAGATGAATCGTTGTATTGTTTAGAAATTATTCACGAAGTAAAATTGATTGATAAAAATTCAATGATTAAAAATTTAATAAAGGAAGCAAATGAACTTACGGCAATTTTTGTAGCAATCAGTAAAACCACAAAAGCAAAAAAAGCAAATCATAATTCATAATTCACAAATTATAAATGAATAAGATAGCACAATCATTCGATGCAGTATCTGAAAAATACGATAAGCAAAGACCTTTACTCATTCCTTGCTTTGACGATTTCTATGGTATCGCATTGGAATTATCCAATGAAGCAAAGGATGTAAAAAACATTTTAGACATTGGTGCGGGCACAGGATTGATGAGCGCTTTCTTCGCAGAGAAATATCCCGATGCCGAAATTACGCTTGTAGATTTTTCAGAAGATATGTTGAATAAAGCAAAAGACAGGTTTAAAGGAAATGATAAGATTCATTACCTGCAAGCAGATTTTTCAACTGTAGAATTTGAAGATAATCATTATGATTTAGTCGTTTCAGGTTTGGCAATTCATCACTTAAAACACAACTTGAAGAAGCTGTTGTTCGAAAAAATTTATTATGCGTTAAAAATAAACGGAATCTTCATCAACGCAGACCAAGTGAAAGGAGCAACAGAATTTGCTGAAAGAATTTATACAGAAAAATGGCGCAATCATGTATTGAACGCACCGTTGAGTGAAGAAGATAAACAGAATACTTTTAAAAGAGTATCGCTCGATATTATGGCGCCGTTGAAAACACAATTAGATTGGCTAAGGGGAGCTGGTTTTCTTGAGGCAAATTGTTTTTATCAATATTTCAACTTTGTGGTTTTTGCCGCAAAAAAATAATAAAAGTTAAGTTTTAGGTTATAAGTGGATTTTTTAAAATCAGACATTATATAAATAATAAACTATTATGGGCATTATAGTAAATCTCGAAGAAGATAAAAAGAAAGCAGGCGCGGCAAAGTTTCAGTCCGAAAGAAAAATTATTCAGTCAGCGGCAGTTCCTATTGAACTGGAAAATATCGATACAGACCAAATTATTCCTGCGCGTTTTCTGAAAGCTACTACACGCGAAGGTTTTGGAAAAAATTTGTTTCGTGACTGGCGTTACGAAAACGATGATGAAACAAAACCTGTGAAAGATTTTGCATTGAACAATAAAATTTATTCAGGCAAAATTCTTGTTGCTGGAAAAAATTTCGGTTGCGGTTCTTCACGCGAACATGCTGCTTGGGCAATTAAAGATTACGGCTTCGATGCAGTCGTTTCGAGCTTTTTCGCAGACATCTTTAAAAACAATGCATTAAATAATTTCTTGTTGCCTGTGCAAGTGAGCGAAGATTTTTTACAAAAATTATTCGACGCTATTCATAAAGACACAAACGCAGCCATTGAAATCAATCTTGAAGAGCAATACATCAAAATCGTTGCTACAGGCGATCAGGAAAGTTTTGATATTAATCAGTACAAAAAGACTTGTTTGTTGAATGGCTTTGATGATATTGATTACTTGCTGAATATGCGTGAAGAAATAGAAGCATTTGAAAAAAATAAAGTCTAATGAAATTAGTATATATCATTCATGGATACAAAGCTTCCGCAGATCATCATTGGTTTGGCTGGCTAAAAAATGAATTGGGAAAAAGAAATATTACTGCAATTATTCTTTCTATGCCCAATTCTGAAAATCCTTTGAAAGATGAGTGGGTAAGTTATTTGCAAAAAAACATTATTATAGGTAGAAACACTTTTATTGTTGCGCACAGTTTGGGCTGCATAGCTACTTTATTATTTATAAATAAAACAAATGCTAAGATTGGCGGTTTTATTGGAGTATCAGGTTTTGATGAGAAACTGAAAGGTATGCCTGATCTTGATAATTTTATTGACAATGATATAGTTTATGAAAAAATCATTGCCAACGTTTCGAAACGTATTGTATTTGCTTCTCCTGAAGATTACATTGTTCCATTTCAACTTTCAGAAAAGTTGGCTAAGGATATAAAAGCACCGCTAATCAGCGTTCCCAATGCAGGACATTTTATGGCAGATGATGGGTATGTGTCTTTTCCTGAATTATTAAAAGAAATTAAAAAAATAATAGAGTAATAATAGTGCAAATAATAGCCAATTATATCACCGTAAAGCAAAATAATTTTGAAATAAAGGATATATTATTTTCTTTAAAAGATAATGAAAACCTTGTAATTACAGGCCCATCGGGAAGTGGCAAAACTTCTCTTGCAAAGGCTTTTTGTGGTCAATTATTTATTACAGGTGATTTAAAAATTGTATATAATAAAGAAAATAATTTACTTGCGAAAGCCGTGTATGTTGAGCAACGCTATTCTATAAAAAATAGAAGTAATACAATTGATGGTTATTACCAGCAACGATATAATAGTTCTGACAATGAAGACAGTTATACGGTTTTGGAAGAATTGAAATTTATATTGGATGATGAACAAAGAGTAGATTTTTTGCTAAATGAATTATCCATTGCTTATTTGAAAAACAAGCCATTACTTCAATTATCAAGCGGGGAACACAAACGTTTCCAATTAATCAAGGCTCTGCTGAACCCGGCACAATTGATGATTTTGGATGAACCGTTTATAGGGTTAGATGTTGCAAGTAGAAAAAAACTAAACGATATTTTAAGTAACGTTTCTGAAAAGGGAACGAAATTTATTATTATTGCGGGTGCACATCATCATTTTCCCGATTGCGTTACACATGTTTTGGAATTGGAAAATGGCAGGCAAAAAACTTTTATCAAGAAAGAAAATTTTGTTGCCACGCATCAGGCCGCCACATATTTCTTTGATAGTTCATCTTTGCCTCTGCAACACAATAATTGGAATTTTGAGAATGCAATTTTAATAAAAAATGCTACGGTAAAATATGGTGAAAGAACAATCTTAAATAATATTAACTGGCAGGTAAAGAGAGGAGAGCGTTGGTTGTTGAAAGGCAAAAATGGCGCGGGCAAATCAACTCTAATGAGTTTGGTTTCCGGCGATAATCCGCAGGCTTATGCGAATGAAATTTATTTGTTCGATAAACGTAGAGGTTCGGGCGAAAGCATTTGGGATATTAAGAAAAATATTGGTTTTGTTTCACCTGAGTTATATGCATTTTTCGACAAGAACATTTCTTGTTTCGATACGGTGGCATCAGGCTATTTTGATACCATAGGCTTGTATAAAAAATTGTCGCAGGAGCAGATCAATCATATCAACGATTGGATGAAAGCCTTGAACGTAGCGGATTTGGCGCAAAAACGTTTAGCAAATGTTTCTTCGGGAATGCAACGCTTATTTTTATTAATCCGTGCCTTTATCAAAAATCCGCCGCTCTTGATTTTCGACGAACCTTGTCAGGGGTTGGACGAATTTCAAACAGAAGCATTTGTGAAATTGGTAGATGATATTTGTGAACGGACAGATACGAGCGTTGTGTACATCAGTCATTATGAAAATGAAATTCCAAATTGTGTAACACAGGTTTTGGAATTAGAAAATGGGAATCAAAAAATTTATTTTTTCAATAAAAAACATTCAACACAATTAACTCAATAAAATGGAAAAGAACATAACAGTAATTTTTGGCGATGGCATTGGGCCAGAAGTTACGCAGCAATCAATTAAAATATTAAATGCAATTGCGGAGCAATTCGGGCATAAATTTAATTACGATCCTCAATTGATGGGAGCTATTGCCATTGATGAAACAGGAAATCCTTTACCGGATGCAACTATAGAAAGTGCATTGAAAAGCGATGCTGTATTATTTGGAGCAATTGGGCATCCGAAATACGACAACGACCCAACTGCTAAAGTGCGTCCCGAACAAGGCTTACTAAAGCTTCGTAAGTCATTACAGTTGTTTGCAAACCTACGTCCCATCAATGCTTATCCTGCATTAAATCATTTATCTCCATTGAAACCGGAAAGAATGGAAGGTGCAGATTTTGTTATTTTTCGTGAACTCACGGGTGGCATTTATTTCGGCGAAAAGAAAATCAACGATGAAAAAACTTTCGCTTCAGATTTGTGTGCATATTCAAAAGAAGAGATTGAACGCATCACGCACCTTGCCTTTCAATTAGCACAGAAAAGAAAGAAAAAAATAACGTTGGTCGATAAAGCCAATGTTTTAGAAACATCACGGTTATGGCGCAAAGTAGTGCAAGAAATTTCACAGCAATACAATGATGTTGCAGTTGATTATATGTTCGTAGATAATGCTTCGATGCAAATCATCGTAAATCCGAAGCAATTTGATGTTATATTAACAGAAAATATGTTTGGCGATATCATCAGCGACGAAGCAAGTGTACTTAGTGGTTCTCTTGGCTTGTTGCCGTCTTCGTCCATCGGTACGGGAACTGCCTTGTTCGAGCCGATTCACGGTTCATATCCGCAAGCGGCAGGAAAAGACATCGCGAACCCAATCGGATCAATACTTTCGGCTGCTATGATGCTTGAATATTTTGGTATGAGCGAAGAAGCTACTTTAGTCCGCAAGGCTGTTGCATGGACATTGGCAAACGGTTTTGTAACACAGGATATTGACCCGACTAATAACTATGCAACAAGCGTAATCGGTGATTTGATCAAAGATTTTGTAGAACAAAAATCTCCGGCTGAAATCAATAAAAAATACGTTGAATTAGGAAAATCAACAATTATTTAATCATTGAAACGCTATTGGGTATTGTAATATTAATTTGCTGAAACCTTCATTATTATTGAGTTTCATAAAATTTACTAAATGTTCATCAGCGTAAAAGCCATTACATTTTAATTTGAATAAAAAAAATTGTATAAATACATTTGACGCGTAGACGGTAGAAAATAAAAGAATGTATTTTATGACGGATTTATCAGATTAAAATAAATAGTTCTTTAAAAAATATTATTTTCTACATTTGACGTCTCGTAAAGATCATGGACAAAAGTGTAAAAAATAAAATCAGTATATCAGTCATCCTAATTATAGCGGTGGTTGTCATTATTCCTTCATCAGGAAGTGGTTTTATTTTGTAAACATTCAAAATAAAGTTTTGAAAACCACTTCCGAAACGAAGTGGTTTTTTGTTTTAAAAGATTACTATTCAAATAAAAAATATGAAATGAGCGAATTAAACAAATATTCCAAAACGCTTACGCAGGATGAAACACAGCCTGGCGCGCACGCACAATATTATGCAATTGGGTTTACTGATGAAGATTTCAACAAAGCGCAGATCGGAATTGTAAGCATGGGATGGGACGGTAATCCGTGCAATATGCATCTAAATGACTTGGCAACTAAAGTGCGTGAAAGTGTGAATGATACGGAAGGTTTATTGGGACTTCGTTTTTATACAATTGGTGTAAGTGATGGCATGAGCAACGGCACGCCCGGCATGCGATACAGCCTCGTAAGCCGCGACTTAATCGCAGACAGCATAGAAACTGTTGCAGGCGCACAATACTATGACGGACTTATTACCATTCCCGGCTGCGATAAAAATATGCCTGGTTCATTGATGGCGATGGCGCGTTTAAACAGGCCTTCTATTATGTTGTACGGAGGCACCATTGCAACCGGACATTATAAAGATAAACATGATTTAAATATAGTATCTGCATTTGAAGCTTTAGGACAAAAGATTGCAGGCAACATTAGTCAGGAAGATTTTAAAGGAATTATTCGCAATTCCTGTCCCGGCGCCGGCGCTTGCGGTGGCATGTACACTGCTAATACAATGGCAAGCGCTGCCGAAGCATTAGGAATGAGTTTGCCTTATTCTTCCTCCAATCCTGCACTAAGTGAAGATAAGCAAAATGAATGTATTGCAGCAGGCAAAGCCATACGGCTTTTGTTGGAAAAAGATATTAAGCCTAAAGATATTATGACCCGTAAAGCATTTGAAAATGCTGTAACCGTTATCATGGTATTGGGCGGAAGCACAAATGCGGTATTGCATTTATTGGCTGTTGCAAAAGCGGCAGGTGTAGATTTCAAGATTGATGACTTTCAGAAAATCAGCGATAAAATTCCTATGTTGGCAGACTTTAAGCCAAGCGGCAAATACCTTATGGAAGATTTGCATCAATACGGTGGTATTCCGGCAGTGATGAAATATTTATGGAAGAATGGTTTACTGCATGGAGATTGCTTAACTGTAACAGGAAAAACAGTTGCGGAGAATTTGGAAGAAGCAAAAGACTTGGATTTTAATGAACAAAAAATAGTGCAACCTTTGGAAAATCCTATCAAGAAAACCGGTCACTTACAAATATTGTACGGCAATCTTGCAGAAAAAGGAAGCGTTGCAAAAATTACCGGTAAAGAAGGAGAGCGCTTTGAAGGAACTGCGCGAGTATTCGACGGCGAACATGATTTAATACAAGGGCTTTCAAGCGGACGCGTTCGCGCAGGCGATGTAGTTGTAATAAAAAATATCGGACCGAAAGGCGCGCCCGGAATGCCGGAAATGCTGAAACCTACCAGCGCCATCATTGGTTCAGGTTTGGGTAAATCAGTAGCATTGATTACAGACGGGCGTTTCAGCGGCGGTACGCACGGTTTTGTTGTAGGGCATATTACGCCGGAAGCTGTTGAAGGCGGATTAATTGGCTTGGTTAATGATGATGATATCATTGAAATAGATGCCACAAAAAATACAATCACTTTAAAAGTATCGGAAGAAGAAATTGCAAAACGAAGAGCTGCATGGAAAAAGCCTGAACCGAAAGCAAGAAATGGTGTGTTGTATAAATATGCAAAATTCGTAAAATCAGCAAGCGAAGGTTGTGTAACGGATGAGGATTAATATTTTCAAAAAATACATTGATTCAATATGGAAACTTTAGATATTACAAAAGAAACAACAGCTGAAAAGCCGCAGCCCGCAAAGGTTTCGCTCAGCGGCAGTCAAGCCGTTTTGGAAGCATTGATTGCGGAAAATGTAAAAACAGTTTTCGGTTATCCCGGCGGCGCTATCATGCCTATATACGATGCGCTATATGATTATAAAGATAAGCTTGAGCACATACTGGTGCGTCACGAACAAGGCGGAATCCACGCTGCACAAGGCTTTGCACGTGCATCCGGAGAAGTCGGTGTAGTATTTGCAACAAGCGGCCCTGGCGCAACCAATCTGGTTACGGGCATTGCAGATGCAATGATCGACAGTACGCCATTGGTATGTATAACAGGACAAGTATTTGCTCATCTTTTGGGTACGGATGCTTTTCAGGAAACAGATGTGATAAACATAACAACGCCGGTTACCAAATGGAATTATCAGGTAACGGAAGCGTCGGAAATTCCAAGTGTTTTGGCGAAAGCCTTTTACATCGCGCGTTCCGGCCGTCCCGGCCCAGTGTTGGTAGATATTACCAAAAATGCACAAGTCGAAAAATTCGATTACAAAGGTTACATTCCTTGCAATCATATTCGCAGTTATTTGCCAAAGCCGAAAGTGAGAAAAAAATTTATTGCTGAAGCGGCAAAACTTATTAATGAAGCAAAGAAACCATTCGTATTATTTGGACAAGGAATTATTTTAGGCGAAGCAGAAAAAGAATTTCAAACATTTATTGAGAAAGCCGGTCTTCCTTCTGCATTTACCATTATGGGCGAAAGCGCTATTCCTTCCGATCATCCGTTAAATGTGGGAATGCTGGGTATGCATGGCAATTATGCACCGAATGTTTTGACGAATGAATGCGATGTGTTAATAGCTATTGGTATGCGCTTCGATGATCGCGTTACCGGGAGATTGGATAAATATGCGAAGCAGGCAAAAATTATTCATCTGGATATTGACCCTGCTGAAATTGATAAGAACGTGAAAACAACTGTTCCTGTTTGGGGCGATTGTAAAGAAACATTGCCTTTGCTTACCGAATTAATCAATAAAACAGAACACACGGCATGGCTGCAGCGTTTTCGTGATTTGGAACAAGAAGAAATAAAACAAGTTATCAACGAAGAATTAAATCCGTCCACAGAAATTATGTCGATGGGCGAGGTGATTAAAGTGTTGAATAAATTGACGAATGAAGATGCAATAATTGTAACCGATGTAGGGCAGCATCAAATGGTAGCTTGCCGCTATGCGAAGTTTAAAAATTCGCGCAGCAATATTACTTCCGGCGGATTGGGAACAATGGGTTTTGGTTTGCCCGCAGCTATTGGTGCAAAATACGGTGCACCAGAAAGAACAGTTGTTTCAATCAGCGGCGACGGTGGCTTTCAAATGACGATACAAGAGTTGGGAACAATTATGCAATTCGGTGCAGATGTAAAAATTCTTATTTTAAACAATCAGTTTTTAGGAATGGTGCGTCAATGGCAGGAATTATTTAACGACAGAAGATATTCTTTCGTAAACATTACTTCGCCCGATTATATAACAGTTGCGAAAGGTTACGGCATTGCAGGCAAAAGAATCGACAAGAGAGAAGATTTGGAAAGTTCGTTACAAGAAATGTTGAGTTATAAGGGTTCTTATCTTTTGGAAGTAATGGTTGGGAAAGAAAATAATGTATTTCCAATGGTACCGCAAGGTTGCAGCGTAAGTGAGATCAGATTAAAGTAATGATGATTTAATAAAAATGATAACGGAAATAGCCATATTAAATATTAAGCAAAATCAATCGGAAGAATATTTAAAATCTTTCGCGAAAGCAGCGTCAATCATTACTGCAAGCGAAGGATATATTTCTCATGAACTACAAAAATGTGTTGAGCATGAAGATAAATTTTTGCTTACCGTAAAATGGCAAACATTAGAAAATCATACGGAAGGTTTCAGAAAAAGTGAAGCTTATCAGGAATGGAAGAGATTGTTACATCATTACTATGATCCATTTCCGGAAGTAGAACATTATTCTCTATTATAAACATATCACGTATTACTCAGAACTTATTACCAAATAAAATGAACAAACAAGAATTCACAATATCTGTATATACCGAAAACCAAATCGGCTTGCTCAACCGCATTGCCATCATGTTTTCGCGCAGAAAAATCAATGTCGAGAGTCTTAATGTTTCTCCTACGGAAATTGAAGGCATCTCTCGCTTTACCATCGTTATCAACGAAGCCGAAGATGTAGTTAGAAAACTTGCAAGACAAATTGAAAAGCAAATCGAAGTATTGAAAGTTTATTACAATACCAATGAAGAAGTTATTTGGCAGGAGTTGGCTTTATACAAAGTGCCTACCGATGTGATTTCCGAAAAAGCAAAAGTGGAGCGGCTTTTACGCGAATATGGTGCGCAGGCTGTTGTTATTCGCAGTGATTATACAGTGTTTGAAACTGTTGGTCATCGTGAAGAAATCGATGGATTACTCGAAGCGTTAGCGCCCTATGGATTGATTGAATTTGTACGCAGCGCACGCGTAGCTATTATCAAAGATAGCGAAGGGTTTCACAATAAATTAAAAGAATTCGAAAACAGAGAACCTTCAGAAGCGGTTATCGAAAACGAATTTTTAAATAAACAAAGCGAAGTATTTACGATGTAATTTGTTCTAGCTTTAAGATTTCACAATGCAGTATTCTATAAAATATATCAGAAAAAACAGAGAATTATTTTTAAAATTACTTGACGGTTTAACCATTGAACAACTTAATAAAATACCGACAGGATTTAATAATAATATTATATGGAATTTCGGTCACATTATTGTTTCCACGCAATTATTAGCGTACGTTCGCTCCGGCGTACAAGTCGATTTTGAAGTAAGCTTCCAAGAAAAATTCAAAAGCGGAACAAGGCCGGAAAGTTTTATTACACAAGAAGAAATTGAAGAATTAAAAGAACTGTTATACTCAACTTTGGATCTAATAGAAGAAAATGAAAAAAAGAATTATTTTGACAAAGTAATTCCTTTTTCAACTCAAACGTACGGATTTGAAATGAATACATTTGAAGAAGTTTTGGCTTGCATTCAATCGCACGAATCGTTGCATTACGGATACGCTTTGGCTCAAAAAAGATTAGTAAATAATTTATAATCGATTACTTTTTAAACCATATTCAAAAACAATAAATCTTAATTAAAAAACAAACAATGGCAAAATTAAATTTCGGCGGTGTTGAAGAAAATGTAGTAACACGCGAAGAATTTCCGCTTGCGAAAGCACAGGAAGTATTACAGAATGAAACAGTAGCAGTTATCGGTTACGGTGTTCAAGGACCGGGACAAGCATTGAATCAAAGAGATAACGGTATCAATGTAATCGTTGGTCAAAGAAAAAACTCAAAAACATGGGATAAAGCTATCGCTGACGGATTTGTTGAAGGACAAACTTTATTCGAAATAGAAGAAGCATTGGAAAAAGGAACAATCATCTGTTACCTATTGAGCGATGCTGCCCAAATCGAATTGTGGCCTACCGTAAAAAAGCATTTGACTGCCGGGAAAGCTTTGTATTTCTCTCACGGTTTCGGTATTACATTCAACGAGCAAACAGGCATTATTCCGCCTGCAGATGTTGATGTATTCTTAGTTGCACCAAAAGGCTCGGGAACATCTTTACGCAGAATGTTTTTGCAAGGCCGCGGCTTGAACAGTTCGTTCGCAATTTTCCAGGATGCCACAGGCAAAGCGAAAGACAGAGTAATTGCTTTAGGCATTGCAGTAGGAAGCGGTTATTTGTTCGAAACCGATTTCAGAAAAGAAGTATTCAGCGATTTAACCGGCGAACGCGGAACTTTGATGGGTGCAATACAGGGAATTTTTGCTGCACAATATCAGGTATTGCGCGACAAAGGTCATACGCCTTCTGAGGCATTCAACGAAACAGTAGAAGAATTGACACAGTCATTGATGCCGTTGGTTGCGGAGAACGGGATGGATTGGATGTATGCGAACTGTTCAACAACAGCACAACGCGGCGCGTTGGATTGGTGGAAAAAATTCCGCGATGCTACATTGCCGGTCTTTACCGAATTATATGAAAGCGTAGCAACCGGTAAAGAATCTAAGCGTTCTATCGACAGCAATTCTCAACCCGATTATCGCGAAAAACTAAATGAAGAATTGAAAGAGCTTCGTGAAAGCGAATTATGGCAGGCAGGTAAAACGGTAAGAAGTTTAAGACCCGAGAATAATTAGTTAGTTTAAGGATTTTACATTAGATAATAAAGGTTTGGGATAAATGTCTCAAACCTTTTTATTTTATAGTTAAATCATAATAATTTGTCATATTATTTGTATTTTTGTATTATGTCGTATTCTATAGATTTCCGCAAACAATTATTTAAGATTAAGCGTCAGGAAAATCTCACATTTCAAGAAACTGCAGAAAGATTTGGTATTCCCATAAGGACGTTGTTTAGATGGCAAAAATGTATAAATCCTAAAACAAAGCGGAACAAACCTTCAACAAAAATAGATATGGAAGCATTGCGAAAAAGATGTTGAGCAACATCCGGATCATTATCAATATGAGAGAGCGAGGAAGTTTGGGGTAGGGCAAAGCACGATATTTTATGCCCTAAAGCGTTTGGGAATCAGTTGTAAAAAAAACGCTGTTTCATCCCAAAGCAGATGAACTCTCAGGCTTATCTTCCAACTTAAATATTGCGCTATGAGCGGATCGAAAAAAAGACCTGTTGTTTATTTAGATGAAAGTGGGTTTTCGGTAGATGCGCCCAGAGGAAATGGCTACAGCCAAAAAGGGAAGAAATGTTATGGCTGTAAAGACTGGCACGCAAGAGGAAGGCTAAACGCTATCGGAGCGATAACAAACTTCAAGCTACTCAATGTATGTTTATTTGATTGTAACATAGATGCCGATGTATTCTATGGCTGGCTTACACAGCAATTATTACCTGCTATTGCTCCAAACTCGGTTATTGTACTTGACAATGCAACATTTCACAAGCGGGATGATGCTTTGCGGGCTGTGCAAAAGCAAGGACATATTTTGGAGTTTCTCCCACCTTACAGCCCCGACCTTAATCCAATAGAAAAGAAATGGGCACAGGCCAAAAGTATCAGAAGGAAATTTGGATATACTCCTGAAGAACTTTTTATTTACACTGATTTATGACGGTTTATTCTGATTTAACTATATCTGCCACAATTTTTTTCATACTGAGAGAAGTAAAGATGAGAAAAAGCCTCTAACCGACTAATTTGTTGCTCTACAGCCTATTTGCCATGTGCAGGTTATATAATGTCAACCCTGAAAAGGGGTTGGTCATCTGCTGTAAAATATCAAAACCACTCCCAAAGATAGGCTTCATTTAATATTACCGCAACATTATATAAATCCTGCAAATTAACAACACGGGACTCCTCGATAGAATACAATAAGATACAAAACTAATGCTGAATTTACTATGTAATAATAATTTAAAGATATTGCCTCATTTTATGATATATAATACAGCTTTTAAATATGAGAAATAAAATCTTAAATTGATAAAAAATAATAATTTTGATAAAAATACGTTACATATTCTTTAACTCTTTATATTTTTAAAACGGCTTAAATATTCATTTATGAACAATGATGTTGCTGAGGATATATCATTTTTGGAATTGATTGCATCAGGCAATAAAGAAGCTTTTGAACAGCTTTTTCATGCACATTGGCCACAAGTATATGGCACGAGTTTGCGACTTACCAAGTGCCATAATACTGCTCTAGATCTTTCACAAGAAATATTTATAAAAGTATGGGAAAATAGAAATACTCTTATAAATGTAAAAAATATTAAAGCATATTTATATACATTGTCGAGAAATTATATAATTGATTTTTTACGTAAAAAAGTATTTAATGAAGAAAATATTGAATCATTAATTCAATATTTTGTAGATAATAATGAGAATGCTCAATGTCGATTAGAGTTTAAAGAATTAGAAAAATCTTTTGAAAATGCAATCGATAGCCTAAAAGGTAAAATGAAACAAGTATTTATATTGAGTAGAAAAGAAGGGCTTACTCATGACCAAATAGCAAATAAATTGGGCATATCCGCGACCTCCTCAAAAACGTATATAGTAAGAGCATTAAATATTATTCGACAATTTGTTGAAGCCTCTCCTGAAAATATAACATTAACGCTCGCAGCGTTTGCAATTATTCATAAGCTCGGAAAATAATTATAAAAAAATCTTTATTATATTGTCTTATGTAAGGGTTTAATTTCGTCTATATATGGGAATAATATTGTTAATATTACAGCCATATATAAATGACAGAAGAACACCTTAGGGTATTGTTTAAATTTTATTTAAATGACACTATTTCTGTTGCCGAATCTGCAGAACTAATATCTGTCATAGATAATGATTTTTATAAGCCTATATTAGATGAATTATTGACAGAAGCATACAGCAATTCTGCTTATGTACAAATGGATGATATAGGTAAAAATGATGTTGTACTAAAAAGAATAATGGATATTGTTCTAAAGAAGGAAGGCAAACAATATTTTTATAGGAAAAAGAAAGTAATAAGAGGGATAGCTATAGCTGCATCAATGCTTATATGTATTGGAATAGGATTATTGATAACTCGACCAAACCAAAAAACTGTATCAAAAGTATTAGAACATATTCAAGATGCAAGTCCTGGAACAAATACAGCTACCCTTACATTAGCCAACGGGGAAAAAATAATATTAGCAGACTCATTACAGGGAAGTCTTGCAAGTGAGGCTGGTGTTATTATCAGTAAAACTAAAAGCGGTGAAATTGTTTACAAATCAGATACATTAGCAATTAAAGATGCAGCTATTTCTTATAATATTCTAAATACTGCCAAACATGAACAATTTCAAATAATATTACCCGATGGAACGCATGTTTGGCTTAATGCACAATCATCGCTAAAATATCCGGTTACATTTTCAGGCCAAAAAAGAATAGTTGAATTAACTGGTGAGGGGTATTTTGAAGTGGCTAAAAATGCTTCAATGCCATTTACTGTAATTACTAAAAACCAACAAGTAACTGTGCTTGGAACACACTTCAATATTAAATCATATGAAGATGAGGAGAATATTCGGACAACCTTATTAGAAGGTTCTGTAAATGTAGCTTCGCAAACCGGAAATACAATATTATCTCCAAACGAGCAATCTATTAATACCAATGGAAATATAAAAATTAAAAAAATTGACCCAGAACCAGTAATCGCATGGAAAAACGGTTATTTTATGTTCGACAGCGAAAATTTGGGAAGTATAATGCGAGCATTATCCAGATGGTATAATGTTGAAGTAGTGTTCACAAATCCACTTCTTGCTCAACAAATTTTCGATGGAAGCATAACTCGATTTGTGAACATATCTGAAGTGCTGTCGATGTTAAAAGAGGCCGGTGAATTTAATTATAAAATAGAAGGTAACAAAGTATTAATAACTCAATAAAACAAATTCTGAATGTTTACAACCTAATTTTGATATAAGAAAAATCAGGAGTGCTGCAAACACTCCTGACATAATTTCTGGTTAAAAGAAAAAATTGATGCGTTAAACCAAAATTTATCATTCTAACAAGATTCGACAAATGTATAAAATTTCTTCACAAATTTTATGTACGTGGGTATATTGTGTTCGTGAATTTATTCGGACCATGAAACTAACTGCCCTTCTTATCACTGTATCTATCTTGCATGTTTGTGCCCATGGGCTCTCACAACAGGTAACTTTATCAAAGGATAAAGCAGATATTTCTTTTGTATTGAAAGAAATACATCGGCAAACAGGATACAACATTCTATGGTCACAGAGTGTGCTTTCACGTGGTAAACAGGTAAGTGTGAATTTCAAAGAAATTCCGCTTAAGCAAGCATTGGATGAACTATTTAAGGGTCAAACCTTATCTTATGTAATAACACAAGGCAAAAATATTGTCATCATACCCAAAGTACAAAATGCTAAAGAGAATCTTATCGACTCTTCTCATATATTAAGAGGCGTAGTAATATCTACAACAAGTGAATTTATAAGCGATGCAACTATAATCTTGTCTCCAGGTAAAAAAACTGTAATAACCGACGGGCGTGGCACATTCGCTTTTAAAGATATTCCTTTTGGCAAATATACATTACATATTTCGCACATAGGCTACCAGAATCAAGATTATGTTATTGACTTTACAGGTAAAAATATAATCACTATAAATATGATAGCTCAGGATAAGTCTTTAAATGATGTAGTTATAGTCGGGTATCAAGCAGTAAGAAGAAGAGAGGTTACAGGAGCTGTCAGCAGCCTAAAAGGAGAAGCGATTGCCGATCTACCTATGGCGAGTATAGAGCAAGCTCTTCAAGGTCGCATTGCGGGATTGAATGTTCAAAATAATACGGGAGAGCCCGGCGTTTCTCCTTCAATAGTTATAAGAGGAAATTCTAAAGTAAGTTACGATTATGATGAATTGAATGCTACGAGTGTTCCATTGTACGTTATAGATGGTGTAGAACAACCACAAACTTCAGGTGGTGCAACAGGAACGGATTTTTTAGCAATGTTTGATCTTAATGATATTGAGTCAATTGATGTACTCAAAGATGCGTCAGCTACGGCCATTTATGGGTCTCGGGGAGCAAATGGTGTAATTATCATTACTACAAAAGCAGGCAAACAAGGAGAATTAAAAGTTAATTTAGATAATTATGTAGGATATACTGAAAAGCCTACTTTGAGACAAATGGCAGTTGGTACAACAGAGCGACAACAAAAGCTTGCCGCTTTACAATCTATTTATAGAGATAATTTAAATAGCATTTCTGATCTTCCTGCAGTATTGACAGATAGTCTAAATCCACAATATAACGGTGCTATCGATTGGCAAGGTGAAAATTATAGAGAAGGTATAATAAGGAATACAGGGATTAACATTAATGGAGGACGACCTGATGCCAATTATAGAATTAGCTTTAATAATTATGCGGAACAAGGAATAATAAGATCATCGGATTTTCAACGTTATTCAGCAAAAATAAGTTTGAACGGCAAGAGTAAAAATGGAAAATTTACTTTCTCTCCATCCATGTCTATTACGTACTCAAGCAGAGGCAGAGGAAATGGATCTACTGCCTATTCCACTTCTTACAGGCTTACTAATAGCGAGAGCAGCTCAACAAGTACTTTATTATATGGATTAATGCCTTCTTCATTATATAATATAGACAAATCTGTTATTAGTACAATCATAGGATCCTATCCTAAGAAAATGGATGTAAATATCGATAAAATACTAACATTTTATTGGCAGATGGGATATAAGTTTAATAAATATTTTCAGATTACATCAAGAGAGTCATATGTTGGAACGAATTCAAGAAGAGATCAATATCGAACCGACGCAATGACGGGAGGTAATGGAACTACTGCATATAACTATGAATATGATCTGGATAGATTTTCAGTTTCAAATTATCTAACATTTTCGGAAGATTTTAATAAATCTAAACACAATATAACATTAGTTGCAGGTAATGATATATTATATACAACTAATAGAACGACTTCTATTTCAGCTACCGGGGGATCAAATGATGAAGTTGAAGTAGTAAATGGTTATACGCAACTGAATACAACATCTTCAACATCTCATACAGTTTATAGTTCTGCATCTTTTTATTCTCGGCTTATTTATGGGTTTAACAAGAGGTATTATGTAACCCTTAGTGGCCGTCGTGACGGATCTTCTCGTTTTGGTGATAATAGTACTTGGGCGTTTTATCCTGCTGCGTCAGCAGGTTGGATTGTATCAGATGAACCGTTTATGAAAAATCAGAATGTTTTTAATTTTTTAAAACTCAGAGCAACCTATGGTATGAGTGGTAATGAGCCTAATAAAAATTATTTGCAATATAACACATTCACAGTAGGGAGCGCCAATTATGCAAGTAGCTCAAAAGTGTCTACTTACAATGGAGTTACAACTATTACTCCTAATTTTTCATCTTCTTCCCAACCCAATCTCACTTGGGAAAAAACATCAGAAGTGGATTTCGGTATTGATTTTGAATTGCTTAATAGCAGGATTAGTTCCAGTATAGATTTTTATAATAAAGACGGAACTAGCCAATTTTATTACATCAAATTGCCCGTTACTACTGGTTTTACTACAGCTAATACTAATGCCGCCGGCACGCGTAACAGAGGTATGGATATTTCTATTACAAGTATAAATTTTTCTCCCAAAAGTAAATTTCAATGGCGAACCACTTTAAACGTTACATTAAATAGCAACAAAATAATGACCTTGCCGAATGATGGTCGCGATGTCTATTTTGGTAGTTCAAATGATTTTGAACAAACCCATGTAAATTCAAGAGGGGCTCCTATTAATACATTCTATTTATATCAAGCAAAAGGAGTTTACTCTACCGATGATGATGTGCCTGTTAATCCTCTAACCGGATCAAAATTAAAAGCTCTATATGCATATGATGCAGGAGATATGAGAATTATTGATCAGGATGGTGATTATTATATTAATATTTTTATAGGAACTGGCTACAATCCGGACAAGATACGGGCCGGCAATCCAAATCCAAAATTTACCGGAGGGTTTATTAATGATTTTACATACAAAAACTGGGCATTGAGTATGAATTTCATATACGTATTCGGAAGAGATATTTTAAATAAAGCTTTAGCTAATGAAATGTATAATATTAGTACCATTGGAACATTAGCAGAGTACGGTATCGAAGATTTAAAAAAACTAAATATGTGGATGAAGCCTGGAGATAAAGCCTCTTTTCCAAAATTCGATATTCTTAACCGTAATTATTACTATACATCTGCTTCTACTTTCTTTCTTGAAAATGGGAATTTCATTAGATTGAAAACGGTTAGTCTTGGATATAATTTCAATAAGGAATTCAGTTTTATAAAGAAAGCAAATATATCTTCAGCTCGCTTATATATGAACCTCGATAATGTCTGGTTATGGAAAGCTGCCAAAAGTGTCCCAGATCCGGAAAATGTAAATGCTTATGGAGAATATACTGGGGGTGGATATGCCGTTCCAAGAAAATTCACCTTAGGATTAAATATTAATTTTTAAAATATTATATATGAAAAATATACATTGTTTAATTTTTTCTATATTACTTATAATCGCTAATAGTTCTTGCAAAAAGTTTTTACAAACCCTCCCTACTTCCGGACCTACTAATGATAATTACTGGCAAAGCGTTACGGATTGTGAAACTGCAATAGCGGGTGCATATTCATTATTACGTGTGTCTCTTACTCAACCAGGTAATACTGTGGGTACCTTATATAGTGGGCGTTCTATGAAACACTATGTTTTGCAAGATTTAAGATGTGGATCATATATTACCTCAACAGGATCTCCTGCCTCGTATGGAATGTCTTATATAGGAACATCTTCTATGTATTCAAGTGATTATAATTTAGGTTTCGGAGATTGGACCAAAGATTATCAAACTATTGCAGATTGTAATCTGATTTTAGAAAAGGTGGCAACAATGACAGATGCACAGCTCAGTGAGGCATCTGATCCGGTAGCATACAGGAATAAAATTTTAGGAGAGGCTCTCTTTATAAGAGCATATACATATTTTACTATGGTTCAATATTGGGGGGATGTTCCATTAGTAACTACTTATTATGATGATGTATTAAATGCTCTTCAACTTCCGCGTACTAACAAAGATTCTGTACTCTCTTTAGTCGAGAGCGATTGTTTATCAGCGGTAGATAAATTAGACTGGCCAAGTTCATATTCTTCTTCTCAATTAGCTGTAAGAGCTACGAAAGGAAGTGTATATGCGCTGCTAGCAAATCTATATTTATGGGAAGGAACTGTACACGAATTATCATCTACAGCGAACGATCTAACTTTAATAAATAAAGCAGGTGCTTATATTGACACTGTTATAAATAGTAATCAATATACGTTAATTGATACGGCTAACTACCTTTCTGCTTATGCAGGTAATTCAAAAGAAAGCATATTCGAAATTAATATGCTTTCGACTGATAATGAAGGTACTCAATACCATTATGCTCTCAGTTTTTTACAAGGTACTCCCTATGCACCTACACTTACTACTTCTCCATATTTCTATTATAATCCAGGCTTATTGGGAACTATTTTTTCTGCGGCTGATACACTGGTAGATATAAGATATAAACATGGATTTTACTATGATAAAAGAACTAGTACTTATCGTTTAGTACCTTTAAAATACAGCACACTTACTTATCCTTCTTCAACTAGCACTACTACAGTGGTAGTAAACAATAACATGGTTGTGTATCGGTTAGAAGCCTTAAAATTATTAAAAGCAGAAGTTGATATTTATAATGGAGATTATGCATCGGCATTAGATATATTAAATGCTAATAGGAAGCGGAACGGATATTCTACCGCCCTTACATTGCCCACATCAAATGTATATGTTACCATGATAAAATATTATATGACAGAAAGAGTGAAAGAATGCTTCTTTGAAGGAACATTATTTAATGATATGATAAGGACAAAAGCTTTTGGTTCAAGTTACAGTAGCTATTTTACTTCATGGATGACCTCCAGTATATATGATGAAGGTGGGTATTATTTGCCCATTTATCCAAATCTGTTTTTAAACAATCCATATTTAGTACAAAACAATTATTACTTAGGTAAAATTTAAACATATTTAATAATGAAAATTCAATATCAACTTACAATATTCTTTTGTTTTATATGTATCCTGTGTATCTGCTTTTCATGTAACAAAGATTATGTAAACGGTACAGCAGCTTCACAAAAGGTAGATATGACAACTTATGAATATTTAAAATCCAAGCCGGGTATTTTTGACTCTCTTGTTAAGCTTATCGATCGTGCAGGTATTAAATCATTGATAGATAGTTCGGGGCAAACTTTTTTTGCTTTGACTAATTATAGTGTAGATGCTTATTTGACTAATAAGGAAACTGATTTAACCCGCGTAAGTTCCGATCCTTTTACAACAGATAGTATAGACATAGATACTTTTAAAATCAATATAACTAGATATTTATTTCCGAATAAAATTATGCGAGACTCAGTTGCTACTGGAGGGAGGTATTATTACAATGAGAACTCTACAGATTCTGCTTCTTATTATGTGTATCTATCATCTATTTCCGGAGACGTGGATTTCTATTATTATTTCAATAGCGTTTCTTATTTGTTTTTTAAGAAAGTGTATCCTTCCTCTTCCGGAAGTAGTGTACAATTTCAAACAACAGATATAATTACGAATACAGGTGTGATACAGGTATTACCCAACTCTTATACTTTATTCGATTAAATCAAATTCTCAAATTCATTATTTATGAAAAATAGAATAATAAGCATTCTCTTTTATTACGTGATATTCCTTTGTATAAGTTGTCGAAAAATTGAAAATGGTTATCTAAGCGATAGCATGAGATATATCAATTCGACAGCAACTATAGCAAGAGGTGCAACTTCTTCGAATTCTGATGTGATAAATCCGGATGGGTCCACAGCTCCTCTAAATTATAGATATTCTAATCTTGTAGATAGTGTAGGCAATCCAGTATCCGATAGCTTTTTTCTTTATTATCCGGTAATGACTTGGAAAGACGGACAAAGCTATAAATGGGCTACCGATACCACAGAAGAATTAATAAACAGCAAAAGAGATTCTGTAAATCTACAACCCATATCGTTTAATGAAAAAACTGGAGCATGGCATGCTAATGCCGCATCTGCATTTATACCTTTGGGCGATTACACTTTTGATATTCAGGCTACTAATATTTGGGGAACTAAAACGTATAAGAAATTTGGCACTTTACATGTTAAAGATCTCGATATTAGTGATTGCTGGACTTTAACATCATCCAGTACTTATGTGGCACATTATGCAATAAGTCCATATAATACGAGTGCTTATACAAAACCTTCAAATACTGCTCCAACTATTTCTTTAGAAAGAACCTCTCCTACAGGACATATTTTACATGTAAAAGTTTTAGATAAAAATGGTGTGCCATTTGATCCTTCAATTGGTGAAGTAAGGTACTATTCTAAAACAAGTGCAACCTATCCTAGTTTAGAATATTATTCTAAAATACATCCCGTTTCATATGATGATTCTGCATACAATATCGACTATTATATCACTCCTTTTCCTTATAGCACATCTTATACTATGTATTTCTATTTAGTATATTCTTATTCAGGAGATAATTCAAACATTCCGGCAGGCAGTTTATATTGTATATGGGGAATGAAATGGCAAATTATCGAGACTGGTACATATACCATGACTGTGCAGTTTACAAATTTGATGCATAAATAATTCGTTACTATTTATTTAAAAATAGAAAAATTTATTGCGAGCCGAAACTATTATTCTAAATCTTTTGCTTATTTATTTTTTAATTTATAAAATTTTTCATATATGAAAAAGTTAAACACTGTATTACTTTTTTCTATTTTACTGTTATGCAGCAATGTTTGTATGGCGACTGTGTATTATGTTACCACTACAGGTACGGGGGATGGCTCCTCATGGGAGAATGCTTCATCCTCTATATCATCCGTAATAACCGCGGCATCTGCTGGTGATGAAATTTGGGTGGAAGCAGGAACATATACGCCTTCTTCGTATTTTGGTTTATCTAAAAGCATTGGTTTGTACGGAGGTTTTGCTGGTTCAGAGACAGATCGCTCACAACGCAATATAAGTAAAAATCTTACCACTCTTGCAGGAAATGGAAGTACAGTTGTGTATATTTCAACATCGGCTACATTAGATGGGTTTACTATTACTAAAGGGTCTGGGGCTAGTGCTTATGGAGGAGGTATTTATGTATATGGGGCTACTATTACACCTACCATATCAAATTGTATTATAACAAATAATTCATGTTCTTATGGGGCTGGCATTTATAATGGGAGTTATTCATCATCAAAAGTGACTATATATAATTGCACTTTATCTAACAATACTGCTACAGGTTATGGCGGAGCCTTATATACAGCATATGGGAATACCTATATTTATAATTGTATTATATCGGGAAACACATGTAAATATGCGACTTTATATAATACTGCAACTGTTTATTTTTATAACTCATTATTTTTCAACAATAAAGCCACAGCTTCCTATGGAAATATTACTTGGACTTACGGTTCAGGCAAAACGACAACATTCATCAACTGTACTGCTTACGGAAATTATTCAGGTGCCTACGATTTATATACCTCTTCTTCTGGTAGTGTTGTTGTTAACAATTCAATATTATGGGATCCTTATATTATGTATTCATCAGGAACCTATTCTTTTTCATATAGTATAGTAGAAGGCGGTACTAGTTCAGATGCTGGTAATATTGTTACATCGGATCCTCTTTTTGCGGATTCGGCAAATGCAAATTTTACACTGCAAAGCACAAGCCCTGCTATAAATGCAGGAAATAATAGTTTATATGATGAAACTACATATAATGTAGACCTTGCCGGGAATGCACGCATCAATGGAAGCACTATAGATATTGGTGCTTATGAATATCAAAGCACAACTCCGATAACATTATCTTCATTTACAGTATCAAAAACAGCACAAAAAACTGCTTTAGTAAAATGGACAACCAGCTCAGAAATAAATAATGCTTATTTTTCTATCCAACGATCTAAAGATGCATCCATATTCGCCACTATAAGCACCATAAATGGTAGCGGCACATCTGCAATAGCACATGATTATTCCTTTACTGATAATAATCCATTATCTGGTAAAAGTTATTATCGTTTAGCTCAAACGGATGCGGATGGAACAATGAGTTATTCAAGTATCAGGGCATTTCAAATAACTTATAATTCGGCATCCACTTTTAATGTATATCCAAATCCAATTAAAAGCGGATCGTCACTTAATATTCAACTTGAACAATCTTCCGCTCCATTGAAGGGTAGCATCATAAATTTAAGTGGCATTAGTGTTTATTATTTTGCAATTCCAGGCGGCACAACTTCTTATTCACTTACCCCTTT
>JAPWKH010000001.1 GCA_028283605.1 Arachidicoccus sp.
ATGTTAATCAGTCAAGGCGCCTCCGCCCTCGAGGGACCAGCCAGACCGAGTTGAGTGCCGAAGGCGGGACAATTTGAAGGAACGTCTTTATAAGACTCAGCTGTAACGTCGTTGGTTAGGGATAAGTTCCCACCTACAGCATTAGTGATGCTCATCCTGTCTTCGTAATACGACGGTTGAGTGCTCGTTGCAGGCATTAGTGAAGTGGTACTTGAGAACGCGGCTCCGCGCCATCACCCTTGACAAGTACGCCTTGTGCATTCAATAAATGAAGCGAATAATGATACCAAGGAGGGAACGTGAAAGTTCTGTTGATTCTCGTACCGGGTATCTTCGCGATCGGGATGTTTGTGCGGAGAGCATCAAGCGTGTCGCTTCGGCCGTCGGAGAAGGATTGATGTCTATCCAGGTTGTTCATCAGGCCCTCGCTACACAGTGAAGTCGTATTGAGCGATACGCCCTTTACCGATGGACCGGCGACGAGCAACTCTTGTTCTTGCAATCCACGGAGGCGTCGTTCGCTAGATGAGGACGAACGGCTGCGCTTTGAATCGTAGATGGATACGGACGTCCGAGCGCAGAAGCGGCAGAGAACTGCGCCGACGCTAAACATTGTATTGTCTTCCACTTGAACCACTCAAGATCGCAAATCCCTTGTCTGTGCGAAATGAAAAAACCGCCTAAAGTCCGCGAGGACCGAGGGGCTTGAGGAGCAGGTGTTATGACGGCGTGTCCGAAGCGGGCATCCATGTTGACGCGATTTCTGCGCCATGCACTAGCGATTGCCACTGTCGGAATTGCTCTTGGGGCATTGTTAATCTTCCAGCATTTCCCGGTGCGCCGCCCCTTTATGCTGGTCTATCTCGCTGCGATCGCCGTAACGTTTTGGTACGGCGGCGAAGGGCCAGGGATCGCAGCGTTTGTGCTCTCGACGGGGTGCCTCCTCGGGGAATTCTTTACTTCCGAGCACGGTTGGCAGGGGCTAGTTGTTTATGATTGGCCAGGATTGTGCATCTATGTCGTCTTCTCCTGGTGGATTCGGGCCTTTGTCGACTCTCGTCGACGCCTCGAGTCAATGCTCCTGCGCAACAGCACAGTGTTGGAGGATGCAGTAAAGGCGAGAACAGACGAGCTACTTCGCGTGAATACTGAATCGAAGACGATCCTCGATGCTGCTCCTTTTGGCGTTGTCCTATTTGGACCGGATCGTATCGTCGTTCGTTGTAATCCAGCGTACGAAACGATGATCGGGTATGGTCCCGGCGAACTTCGCGGTACTCATGCACCGTTACCCGAGGACCAGCTAGAGACTTGGAGAGAGTTGGAAGAGACCCTTCGTGAGGGAAAGCCAGTCGTTGGCCGCGAAGTACAGCGGGTGCGGCGTAACGGCGCGCAATTTCCCGCAACAATCTGGCTGACTCCTCTGGAAGGATCTGATGGGGAGTTTGTGGGAATGGTCGGTTTCATTCTCGACGATACGGAGCGGAATGCACATGAAGCCGAGCGACAAATGCTGTCGATGCTCGTGGCGCGATCTCCCGAGTTCATTGGAGTAGCCGATGAATCCGGGAACCTCACCTTTGTTAACCCCGCCGGCAAGAGGCTCCTGGGGCTGGAAGCGAAGGGCGAGGTTGCACAGCCGAGGGTTCCTGATGAGGTGTGGAACTCTCTACCCCGTCGCCGCACGGATGCGTTCATCAAAGCCCAGGAGAGCGAAGAGAGCCATTTCTGTCTCGAGATGAGATATCCACT
The DNA here is from genome assembly GCA_028283605.1 of Arachidicoccus sp. Taxonomy (GTDB): domain Bacteria; phylum Bacteroidota; class Bacteroidia; order Chitinophagales; family Chitinophagaceae; genus Arachidicoccus. Next base: position 1,753 of record JAPWKH010000001.1, read on the forward strand.
CACTGGGAATGGAACTGCGGTCCACCTCTATTACACGTCGTTTGCTATTCCGCCGATGGAGCCGGGCGGAGCAACACTGTGGGCGATCGTCGCTCAGAACGTCACCGAACGGAAAGCCGCCGAGACGAGGCTACGGGAATCGCTCGATGAGAACTGCCGGTTGCTTGAGGAGAACAAAGCCCTGCAGGAGAAGCTGCGGCACGAGAATATCTCGCTGCAAGAGCAGAATCGAGCTCTCCAAAATGAGATCGCGGAGATTCAGAAGACGAAGTTCGATAGGATCGTGGGCCAGTCGAGTGCTCTACGCCGTGTCCTCAATAAGGTCGCGCTAGTCGCTGTGACCGATGTGACGGTGCTCATCACGGGAGAGACCGGTACAGGAAAAGAGCTGGTAGCACAAGCGATCCATGAGAACTCGAAGCGCGCGGCGATGCCATTTCGCGCATTCAACTGTGCCTCTCTACCAGCGAGCCTGATGGCCTCAGAGCTCTTCGGACACGAAAAAGGAGCCTTTACTGGAGCGGACAGGCAACGTCTCGGGCAGTTCGAGCTGGCTGCCGGAGGGACGCTGTTTCTCGATGAGATAGCCGAGCTCTCGGTCGAGGAGCAGGCCGTCCTCCTTCGGGTCCTCGAAGAACGGTCGTTCGAGCGGCTCGGAGGCGGAGGGAAGTTGATTCCGATGGATGCAAGGATCATCGTGGCGACGAACCGTGACCTTCCTGCCGCGATCCAAGCGGGAGCATTCCGGCAAGACCTGTTCTTCCGGCTCAACGGATTTCGCATCGAAGTTCCACCTTTGAGGGAACGTGTCGAGGACATTCCCTTGCTGGTGGAACATTTCGTAAGAGCCCTGGCGGCCCGTCATGGCAAAAGCATCCGTAACATTCAGAAGCGCTCCATGGAAATGTTGATGGGGTACGGGTGGCCTGGGAATATCCGCGAACTGCGGAACGTGATCGAGATGTCGGTGGTCATTTCTCCGGGGGACGAGCTGCTCATTGACGAAGAGCTTCTGTTTGGCGTCCCGTCTTTATCCGATGGAGCTTCCGGCACGCTGGAGGAAAGAGTCGCTCACTTTGAACGCGCCCTGATCGAGCGGGCGTTGGCACAAACCCGCGGGCGTGTCGCCGGACCTGCGGGGGCCGCGTCGCTCTTGGGGGTACCGCCATCGACCCTTTCGGAAAAGATGACAAGGCTGAAAATTGTGGCTTCGACGTTCAAGTCGTCTACGGATTGAGAGTCGCCGCTTCTGGGCTCTCGCTGCAAACCAGCTGTTGCCTTCACGCCACGGGATGGAGCGTTCGGCGCCAGGGAAATCGATCCAACAATCCAGGGGTCGTAACTAACTCGATGAAAGTACGGCAGCGATCTCACCAGGGAATCGGATACGCCTCGTGCGGATTCGCCACGCTCGGAGAAAAAGGTTGCACAGCCCAGAATCCTGCCTATGCTGCTTCTATTGATTTTGCTTCCTATGTGAGGCGGCCTGCGGAGCTGACTGGAGATGACGCAGTTGAAGCGCAAGGCATCTGCTTCCGGCGATCCGAAGAAGCCGATCCGCGAGCGTGCCAGGAAAATCATCGACGCTCCAGCGTCCAAACATCGGATGCGAATCCTCTTGTTTGCCTGTAGCCCGGTCGACGCGCGGACAACGCTCAATCACGCCGATAGTACCGAGGTGGCGTTCCTTCCGAGCTTCGACCTCGAAGAGATCCGGAATGAGATTCTGCGGTTCAAACCCCGACTCATCACGTGTCGCGCGGATTTTTTCCTGCGGCTTCTTTCTGCGGTTCCGTCCCGAACGGTAGCGCATGAACCGCTCGAAGGCTCAGTGGCGCAAAACAGGGTGCAACCGGCTCTCGTGAGCCCGCGAGAGACGAAGGTCCTAGCCATGCTGGTCCAGGGGAAAACGAATAATCAGATGGCGCGCGAACTGCGAATGAGCTCCCGAACCGTGAAGCGCACTCTTAGTGGACTGTTCGAGCGCTTCGGTGCCACGAATCGAACAGACTTAACGCACCGTACAGCCAGGCTCTGTTTGCTTGAGAACGGGAGCTGAAGAGTCGTTGATCGTGGCCCGCTTGGGCCACCAAAATAATGGGCCAGTTGGACCTTGTACGCGCGCAATGGACGAGAGCATTCTTACGATACTTCATCGCCGTTCTCGCTTGGTTCGTGAAGCGAGAACGGCGCATTAAGAGGTTCGTCCATGCCGATCTCTGTCGAGCAATTTCCAACCGCTGTAGGTCGTGATGCAACTTCCGTTATGGATGTGTCGCGAGACCAAATCACCGTCCTCAATACAACCGGGGGATTCATCTGGGAACGGCTGCAGAAGGGACACTCGTTCGAAGACGTCGTTCAGGCGCTTGCGGTGGAGACGAATATGAGTCCGGATGCAGTGGCTCCCGGAGTGGAACGATTCTTGAGTGAACTGCGGGCACAGCACCTACTTCGCCCTTAGCGACGTGGCTGTTGAGAGGGCGCTGAAGATGACTCAATCCTTGCAGAGCGAATTTGAGAAAGTGCCGTACCGGGTGGCGCTCGTCTTGCCGGGTGCCGAACGATTGCTGGCCGTCAGGCGTGGAGGTCTGTTCCAGCTTCCTTTGGTGAACGTGCAGGCTTCGTTTCGGCCTGCCCAGGAGATTACGCAATATCTCTCGGACGAATGGCAAGTCCAAGCTGTGGTTGTCGAAATTCTGCGCTCTACAGATGAAGGACCGCATACGGCGATTGCAGAGGTTCTCGCTTGGGACGGCTCCCAGGATCATGCGTCGATGACGCTAATTGGTCGTGGCGCGTCGGATGGGACATGGCTGCCGCAGCCAGTCAGGGACGGGTTGACGAAGATGTCGGAGCGCCGTTCTTCTATTGGCTATGTGGGATGGGTGGAAGAGGCAAGACAATGGGTTCGTGCCAGCTTGTCCGACCCGGTGATCGAGTTCGATGGGACAACCCGCCAACTCAATGGGGGCGCGGGATTCATGCTCCTCCGGCTTGGGACGAAGGCGGGGCCCGCGTATTGGGTGAAAGCGACAGGAGAGCCGAACCGTCATGAATTCGCCATTACCCAGCGGCTCTTCGAATGTTGTCCATCGTCGCTCCCCTCGATTGTCGCGGTGCATGAAGGATGGAACGCATGGGCGATGGAAGAGGTAGGAACATCGCTCGACGACTCGGTTGAAGCCGGAACAATCGCATTGGTCGCGCAAAGCCTGGCGCGGCTTCAGCAGGCGACCTTGGGTCGAGGACAGGTGTTTGCTTATGCCGGCTGTGGCGATCAGCGAGTTGAAACGTTGCGGAGTTACCTGCCTGCCTTCATGGCGTGCGGAAAGACGCTTGCTACGGAAAGCTCTTTAGTGGCTGGTGGCGAAGTATCCATCGACATGGTGGCCCGAGCGGAGGCCGTCATCGAGGCTGCATTGAGCACCGCCCAACATCTTGAGATCCCGGACGCAATCAACAATAACGACATGAAGCTCGCGAACATCCTCTTCGATGGAACGAGGGCTGCCTTTACGGATTGGTGTCACGCATATTGGGGAAACCCGTTCCTCACGTTTCAACACTTGCATACCTACCTGTCCAGACGCTTGCCGGCACTGGGGCGAGTGTTCCAAGAGACTTATGTGGCGGAGTGGACCGCGCTCCTTTCCGAAGGGCAAATCTCAGGTGCCTTGACCCTCGCTCCTGTGATCGCTCCCTATGCGTATCTCAGCGCGCGCGGCCCTCAGTCTTTGCTGGCACGCTCCGGGGAACCTGGCTTTAGGAAATACTTTGCGAACATCCTAAGGCGAATCGTCAAGGCCGGAGGAGAACTGCGTGGGAAGGAGCAATGGGTGTATGCATGAGTTTCAGCGTCAAGACGTTGTGGACGTCCTGCATGGAGTTCCCGTCAGCGATCCGTATCGGTGGCTCGAGGATCGGGACTCGCCGCTCACACAAGAATGGCTGGATGTACAGCGTGAGCAATCGGATGCCTACTTTTCTGCCTGCGAGGGTGTCGAATGGCTGCGCGAGCGCGTCCGGGTCTTGCTCGACCGAGAGGAAGTTTCGCAGCCTATCGGCGTGGGCAGTCGTATTTTTTTTCGCCGGCGCAACGTGGGGCAGGAGCAGCCGTGCATCTGCATGTCTTACCTCGATAAGACGGGAACGCAAGTGCTTATTGATCCCTCAGAACGTGGGCCGATGTCGTCAGTTCTCATCCATCGCGTCAGCGACAATGGCTCGCTGCTTGCGTTTGCATGCGCCAACGGAGGATCGGATGCGAAGGAGATGCATTTCCTCGATGTGGATTGTGCCACGGTTCTGCCGGATTTTCTTCCCATGGCTCGTTCGCGGGGCATTGAGTTCTTCCGTGACAATACAGGCTTTTACTACTCTCTCGACGGTGCGGGAGCGAGTTCGAGCAACGTGCATGCTATCCGCCGGCATGTATTTGGGCTGACAACGGGGCATGACCCTGTGATCTTCTCTGTGCCGCGATCAAGCCTCAGCAAGTTGATTCTTCTCGGAGACGAAGTGAATTTGGGGGCCCTCCACGTCTACGAGACAAGTGGAGGGTTTAAGAGCGACGTCTACCGAACGCTTCGAGATGAACCCTCCGCCTGGAAGCTTGTAACTGGAGGACTTCCAGCAACGACCGGTGTCGTGTTTCGTGACGGAAAGATCTTCTTCTTCAGGGAAACTTGGGACCGCCAAAGAGAGCTCCTATGCATCGATCAAAACGGATTATTACCAATCGTTGAATTCATGACCTGGAATTTCGCCGTTTTGGCCTTGGATCAAATATTAAACACTGCCTCTAAAATGTTGGCAATGAGTGGTGGCCAGATTGGTTGTCCCATTGTATTTCGCGGGCCAAACGGAAGCGCAGGGCAATTAGGCGCTCAACATTCTACAGCATTTGAATCTTTGTATGCCAATATTCCCGGTATTAAAGTTGTTTCCATTTCCAACGGTTACGACGGTAAAGGATTATTAAAGCAAGCCATCAGATACGAACAGGATCCGATAATGTTTATGGAAAGTGAAGTAATGTATGGTGATAAATGCGAAGTACCTGAAGAAGAATATTATATAGAAATAGGCAAGGCTGATATTAAAAAACCGGGGAAAGATATAACCATTGTTTCCTTTAGTAAAATGATGAAAGTGGCCTTAGGGGCTGCTGCCGAATTAGAAAAAGAAGGTATCAGCGCTGAAGTGATTGATCTGCGTACGATTCGTCCGTTAGACTGGCATACTATCTTAGAAAGTGTGAAAAAAACGAATCGTCTCGTAATTGTGGAAGAACAATGGCCATTTGCATCCGTAAGTTCAGAAATAACTTATCGTATCCAAAAAGAAGGTTTTGATTATCTCGATGCACCGATACGCCGCATTACCAGCGCAGACGCGCCTATGCACTATTCGCCAACGCTGATCGATGCTTATTTGCCAAACATAGAAAGAACAGTAAAATTGGTAAAAGAAGTAATGTATCTAAAAAAATAGCAACAGTTATCTGACATTAATATTATAAAAAAATATCCGTTTTAATGACGGATATTTTTTTATTTATAACAAAGTTGTAAACCCGATTTAGGCTTCTTGATAATCTATTCTTACCAACCGAACTTGCCGATGGTAATATGATTTTTCCAGCCGAAAAGCATTCTGCCACCTAAGATTTTATTTTCAATAAAATTGAGTATTCTGTATTTTAATTTTCTTTTCCTTCCGAAAATTTTTGGTGGTTCGCCGGTGTATCGCAATAAACTTTCCCAATTGATATTCTTCATCCGTTCAGTCATCACGGCAGGGTGGGAGCCTTTAAAATCAGGGAATACAGATATGTTCCCATAGTCGTAATATTGTTTTAATTCCGATACCTGTGTGCCTGCGTGCATGGATATCTGTTCTGTTTTTTTAGCCACCAGTATTTTAGGGTCGCGCACATAAGTGTAATGAAACAACTTTGCGTTCAAATCAATACAATGCAGCTTTCGTGTATTTTCTTTTTGATAATAATCTTTATAATCGAAATTCGGAATAATGCGGAAAGACTGCGCATCACGCCAGGAGTGTATCTCCGGATTATTTCTTACAATCCTGATTTCTTTTGGATAAGCAATATGCATGGAATCTATATATTTTTTATAAGAACCATATAGCCATACATAATTCAGCAAAAAGCCGTCCACGTTTTTATTGTTCAGATATTTCTCGCAAGCCGCTTTAATAATTGGAATACCTGCTTCGTGCAATACTTCATCTGCCTGAAGATAGAAACACCAATCTCCTTTGCAGGCACGTAAAGCAATATCGGTTTGGTGTGCATATACCTGGCCTTCTTTATAATAGGTATTAGTATCCCAATCTGTTTTAATGATTTTGATTTTAGGCGATTTAATGGAATTAATTAATTCTTCTGTGTTGTCGGAACTGTTGCCCAATGCAATTACAAATTCATCCACCAAATCAAGAACGGAACGGATGCATTCCACAACAGGAAAATCGTATTGAACAGCATTGCGTATAATGGTAAAACCTGAGATTGTCATTTTTAAAGAATGATTGATATTAATAAATTGTTGGTGGAGTTATGGGTGAATATGGAGGTATATCCAATATATATTTGATCCAGTTAGTGAAAGAATATTTTTCTTTGATGGATGGTGCAATCGCAACATAAGAAGAATTGATAAAATTCTCCAATTGCAAATCGTCATCCTGTCCTATGATAAAAATATTTTCTTTCTTATAAAAATCGTAATGTACAATCTCCGGATTGTTTGTTATTAATTTCTTATCAAAACATAATGCTTCTAACGCTCGAAAAGTTAAGCCTTTATGAAAACTTATATTTACGAATTCAAGTAAAACTTTTGCACTTTTTGCCATTTGTATATTTTTTTCAAATGATACAATTTCGTTCATCAAAAATTGAATTCCATATGTTGATTTTTTTGCATAGTTAAGCCTGTGTTTAGGTAAACGAATCAGAACATTTTTATTGATAGGAATATCCTTCGTTTTATATATGAATTGTTCTGTTTCCTTTATTCTTCTTTTGTCAAATGTACCTATATAATATAATTCATTTTTTTGTGGAATATCTTTTATATCTAAAAATCTCGGTAAGTCGAAATAAAAGTTTGTAATAAAAAATAAATTTTTGCACGAATGGTCTATGTCTTTTGGGTCAAATACAAAGAACCTATCAAAATAATGAATTATTTTATAAGTTAATGGGAATCTATTTAAACCATCCCATTGATAAGCAATCATTTTTTTAGATAATTGTCTAAGTTTTTTTATGAAATATTCAGGATAAACATCAGGCCTTATTAGAAATATATAATCTACTTCTGTGAATTTCTTTAATTTATATGATATTTCTTTTTCGTGGATTGAAAATTTGAGATTAACTTTATACGTTTTATCTCGTAAAAACGTTTTTCTTAAAAAATTATTCAATCTCTGCCCGAAGTTTTTGTATTTAAATTTTTTAGAAAAAGCTATATCTATTATTTCGTACTTTTCTCCGGCAAGGCTGTAACGTATATTTTCTCGGATAAGCTCAGATATATAATAATCTTCAGGATATCCAAATAAAATGGTCTTTTTCATAATTCTGTTTGGGCGAAATTAATATAAAATCAATCTCAGAAAATGTAAAGAATTAAGAGCCTGTTTAAATTTAAAAAATTGAAATACCATATTGAGATTTCTCGGTCGTTCCTTCCTCGAAATGACGGTCATAGAATTCTTTATTTTCTTCATATTATCATCAATTTTGATAGTAATAGAAACGATAGCAACGTCATTTCTCTCTTCGGTCGAAATTTCAGATAAACATTTTTAGTAATTTTAGACAGGCTCTAAATTTAAAAACATAAAAATGAAATTGTTTTATTTAACACCTCGTTCTTAATTTCGAAGGCAAAAACTAAATTTATGCAATATAAATTTCTCATTTTTCTTTCTTACAGTTATGGAATGCCCATCGCATTGCCGTTGGAGCTAGAGATATTGAAAAGAGGATATGAAGTAAAATGGGTTACTTATATCGAAGAAACAAAAAAAAGCATACCGTCTGCAAGTGCTCTCATCTATAAAATTGAAGATGCTGTGGCTTATAAACCGCATATAGTTTTAGTCATTGCAGATTACGCACCGGATTTTATTTCCGGGCTAAAAGTGCAACTTTTTCACGGGTTCAATTCGGATAAAAGAAGTATCAATGATCATTTTAATATTCGCGGTTTTTTTGATTTATATTGTACCCAGGGACCTTCTACTACGGAAAAATTTAAAGCGTTGCAAAAGAAACATCCGCATTTTGATGTAATAGAAACAGGCTGGTCAAAAATGGATCCGTTATTTCAAGACACAACAAAAATAATAAATGAAATTCCGGTTATAATGATTGCTTCCACTTTTACCGAGCGATTAAGTTTAGCCTTGAAAGACGATGTATATGAAGAAATAAAAAGATTATCTCAAAAAGGGAAGTATAAATTTTTATGCGTTTTGCATCCTAAGTTATCCAAAGATATTGTTACAAAATGGAATGCTTTGAACAATGAAAATTTTGAATTTATCGATACGACAGATTTAATACCCTTATTTAAAAAAGCAGATATTCTTTTTGCGGACAGCACATCGGCTATTCAGGAATTTATGCTTACAGAGAAACCTATTGTAACTTTCAGGCACAACAGGCCCCTTGATGCTTATATAAATATTTCGGAAGTTGCAGAGATAGAAAATGCATTTGATTATGCGCTTACTTATCCGCAAAAAAATATCGATGCAATAAAAAAAATAGCAGATGAAAATCATCCTTACAAGGATGGCAAATCAAGTGAGCGCGTTATAGATGCATGTATTTATTTTTTGCATAAAGACAAAAGTTATTTAAATAAGAAGCCGTTGAATATTATCCGTAAATATAAAATCAGGAAAATGCTTGGCTATTTTACTTTCAAGACTTACCGGAAGCCTTATACGATTCCTAAATAAAAATGATTTTTCCTACTTCTTCATGGCAGCTTCAATTTCTTCGGCTGTAATTGGAAAATTCTTCATCAAATCCTTATTGCCGTTTTTAGTAAGCCAATAATTATTTTCTATGCGGATACCTATATGTTCTTCTTCAATATAAATTCCCGGCTCAATCGTCAATAGCATGCCTTCTTTTAACGGCTCTGTCCTCGTTCCATAATCATGCACATCAATTCCTAAATGATGCGATACGCCGTGGTATAAATATTTGCGATAAGCACGGTTTTCCTTGTCTTCGTTTTTAATTTCCGATGCAGACAGCAACCCGATTTTATTAAAAATTTTAGTGGCTTCGTCGCCTATTTTTTCATGATAAACATTTACCGAAATTCCGGGTTTTAAAATGCTTGCAGCATAATGGTGCAAATGAAGGCAGGCATTGTATATTTCTTTCTGGCGCTTGGTAAATTTTCCGTTTACAGGAATGGTTCGTGTAAGGTCGGCATTGTAGCCGCCGTATCGTGCACCAAAATCCATCAATATCAGCTCGCCGTCTTTGCATTCTTCATTATTATAAACATAATGTAAAGTGCGCGCTCTGTCTCCGCTTGCTATGATGGTTCCGTAGCCTTCGCCGGAAGCTCTGTTGCGCAAAAATTCATGTATTATCTCGGCTTCGATTTCATATTCATATACGCCGGGTTTTACAAATTGCATTACTCTTCTAAATGCTTTTTCGGTAATGTCCACAGCCTGCTGCATTACTTCAATTTCATAAGGCGATTTTACGGCGCGCAATTCTTTTGCAATCTTAGCTGCGCGATAGTATTTGTGTAAAGGATAGCGCTTCTTCATTTGCCGTATATACTTGTATTCGCGCGTTTCGTAATGAAAAGGCTTTCTGTCATTTTCATCTGTATCCAGATAAATATTATCGGCATTGTGGATCCATGATTGCAGCAATGCATCCAGACTGTCCAGCCATACAATAGTTTCTATACCTGAAATTTTTTGCGCCTCATCTATGCGTAAGCGATGCCCGTCCCATTTTTCTTTCAATGTATTGGGGCGTACAAGCACCAGTACTTCTCTGTATTTTTTATCAATATTATCTGGGAATAAAATCAGCATAGTATCTTCCTGATCGATGCCTGTAAGCCAATACAGATTGCTGTTCTGAACAAATTTATATAATGCGTCCCCATTGGTGATAACTTCATCATTGCTGTTGAAAACCGCAATGCTGTTGCTTTTCATTTCTTTTGCAAAGCGTTTTCGGTTCTCAATAAAAAGCTTATTATTTAATGGTAAATGTTTCATTCGTAAAATTGTTTTTAATTCTAATGGTTCCTATTTTTTGGAAATGCAATATACAACTCAAATTATTTTACGCGTATGACATATTTTAACCTTAACAAAATATACGGCATCAGCTTTCTGAAACCTTCAATGCTTTTTCCCATTTGCTTACCACCGAAGTGGACAAAGCATTTCCTACAACATTGGTCATGGTTCTGAACATGTCACAAAAATGATCGATAGGCAATAGTAGTGCTATACCTTCCGGCGGAATTTTAAACATGCCGCAAGTGGCTGCAACTACTACAAGCGCTGCGCGTGGTACGCCTGCAATGCCTTTGCTGGTAAGCATTAGCACAAATAACATAGTAATTTGTGTACCCGTATCAATATGAATTTGATAAGCCTGCGATATGGCAATACTTGCAAATGTCATATAAATCATACTGCCGTCAAGATTGAATGAATAGCCAAGCGGTAGTACGAATGATACAATCTTTTCGTTACAACCGTATTTTTCCAGTTCTTCTGTAAGTACGGGAAATACTGCTTCGCTGCTCGTAGTGCTGAAGGCAATAAACATCGGTTGAAGAATATGCTTTAGCAAAGGGAATAATTTTTTCTTCAGGATAATAAATCCGGCAAGAAACATGATAGCCCAAAGCAGGATTACGGCGACCAGAAACCATAATAAATATCCGCCGTAAAACTTAAATACAGACGGGCCGTTCTGCGCCATTGTAGCTGCAAGCGAGCCAAGAACGCCTATCGGCGCAACATACATAATATAACTTACCATTTTGATAATGGCATGCGATAATGTTTCCAGTGCTTTAATCAAAGATTTGGATGCATTGCCCATCGAAGCCAATGCAATACCGAGAAATACTGAGAAGATTACAATTTGTAATACTTCGTTTTCAGACATTGCCTGTATCAAACTTTTGGGAATGAGATGTGTAAAGAAATTAACTGCGGAAAACCCTTTCGTGTTGGCAACAATATCATGCGTATCTTTTGAAGCCTGTGTGTTTAAAACAATTTCCGTTCCGGGATGACCGATATGCACTATCAGCAAACCAACGAACAAACTTGTTACAGAAGCAGCAATGAACCATAGCATAGCTTTACCGCCAACGCGGCCGACGGCTTTTATATCGCCGAGTTTTGCAATGCCAACTGTGAGCGTACAAAATACCAATGGTGCAATAATCATTTGTACCAATCTTAAAAATACTGTTGTAAGCAAATTGGCATATTCCGCGAAAGCGGGAATTTTTTCTTTCGGTAAATAAAGATATGCGGCATAGCCAATACACGCGCCAATAACCATTGCCGCTAAGATGTAGTAAGTCAATCGATTTTTACTTTTGCCCATGGAACATTATTTATTGCAATATAAATGATTTGTAATAATATAAAAGAAGATGCATTTTTAAATAAATTTGGTTTATATTATAAACTACTTTACTTTTGTATTAAGTTTATAAATAATAAAAAATTTATTCAATGGAAGAAAAAGAAATATCTCCCGAACAAAGCCTTCAGATAATTGAGAAGATGCTTGCCGATGCACGTAATCGTTTTTGTAATAACGGATTTGCTTTACTGTTTTGGGGTGTTTGGATTATTTTAATGGTTGTTGGCGACTATATTACCAGCCATTATTTTCAAAAATATTATTCGAATTATATATGGATGATATCCATTGTTGTAGGAATGCTTTTTACATTTCTTTTTTATGCTTTTGCTGCTCCTAAAAAGAGGGTCTTCACAAGGCTTGATTCAATAAACGGAAAACTTTGGATTGCGTTCGGCATTTCCTTTTTACTGCTTATGTTTTTGTGCTATAAATATAAGGCTGACGGACCGCCATTTATTTATTGCATGATTGGGCTTTGCATGTTTGCCTCAGGCGGCATTTATAAATTTTGGTCATTGTATGCAGGTGCATTTGTTTTTTGGCTTGGCGCTATTGTTTGGTGGTATTTTCCTGCAGAAATTGAGCGAGTGATTCTTACGGTATTCATTATGTTCCTTGGTTATCTTGTTCCCGGATATTTATTGTGGAGAAAAGCAAAAAAAGAAGCGAATGTTTAGAGCCTTAGATCCATTGCTGCATTCCGAATTGAGATTGGCTGTTATCAGTTTATTGGTTGGAGCAACGGAAGCTGAATTTGGTGAGATAAAAGAAAAAACAGGTGCAACAGCCGGCAATCTAAGTGTGCAATTACAAAAGCTTGCAGACGCAGAGTATATTACTATACGAAAAACTTTCAGGGGAAAATATCCGTTGACCATTTGTAAGATTACCAAGAAAGGAGTGAAGGCATTTGAAGAATATGTTGAAGCATTGAAAGATTATTTAAAGCCAAAGAAATAATTCTTTACCGATGCTTATTGTTCGTTCATCGCAAAACTATTGATAAGATTTTTTTGAAAATAAACTTTGTATTACAAATTCAATTTATTGACTTGAGCCGTTTATGAAAAAAATAATTTTAATACTGATTTTTATTGTCTCATCATTTATTTCTTTTTCTCAAACCATTATTCAAGGTTGGGTTAAAGACAATAAGATGAAGCCTGTTCGTAATGCAAGTATTTCCATAAAGAATTCTTACGATGGCGGTATCACTGACAGTCTTGGCAATTATAAATTTACCACAACAGAAAAAGGAAACGATACTTTAATAATCACTTGCACAGGCTATGAAGATTATCAAAAAGTAATTATTATAAGTGGCGAAACCATTACTGCAAATATTGTATTGAATGTAAAATTCAACGAACTTACTGCAGTAACAGTTACTGCAGGCGCATTCTCTGCCGGCGATAAACAACGGGGTGTTGTGATGAAAGCGCTGGACGTGGTAACTACGGCAACTAATGGCGACATAAGTACTGCATTCCGTACATTACCGGGCGTGCAGCAAATCGGAGAGCAGGAAGGTTTGTTTGTCCGTGGCGGAGACGGTACGGAAACTAAACAATTTATTGATGGTGCAGTCATTCCCAATCCGTATTTCAAAGGCCCTCCGCAAATCGCGCAGCGTGGGCGTTTCAATCCGTTTTTGTTTAGCGGTATGTTGTTCAGCACAGGCGGTTATTCGGCTTTATACGGCAACGCTTTATCTTCTGTATTATTAATGAATACAACAGATTTTCCCGAAAAGTCAGAAGTGGATTTGAATGTATCGCCATTATTTCTCGGAGGAAGTATGCAGCATTTGGCAAAAGATAAAAAATCTTCATACGGATTTAATTACAGCTATACGGATGTTTCTTTGTATTTCGATGTAGTAAAAACCAAGCCCGATTTTTTCAGTGCACCTAAATATCATACAGCCGATTTTAATTTTCGCATGAAAACCAAATGGGGCGGCATGATAAAATATTATTCATCATTCGGATTTAATCGCGTTGGCATGCGTCAGCAGGATTATGACAGCCTTAATACAAAAGACCAGTTTGATGTAAAGAGTACGAACTGGTACAATAATATTTACTGGACAGAAAATCTGGGACACCGCTGGAAAATGTATTGGTCAAACAGTTTTGCTATTAATAATGATAATGTAAAAGCGCAACTTGTAAGCGCAAGTAATCAGCCGATAATTTACAGCAACAATATTTTCTGGATGAACTTAAAAACATTTCATTATGTAAATACTTCAGATTATTTACAGTCGCATCTTGTATTTGAAAAAAAGTTTTCACATTTAAATGCTGTGCGTTTCGGTACGGAATATAATTATCAGCATTCCAATATGCACTATCAAAACATTTATTCCGATATTCCTCTAAATCTCAATGATAATTATGCTGCATTGTTTGCAGAGTCAGATATTTATTTCACTGAGCAATTTACTTTACAAGTTGGCGGAAGAGCTGAGCGTTCCGCATTACTCAACAAAAATAATATTGTTCCCCGTGCAGCATTGGCATACAAGCTTGGTAACGATGGACAAATGTCAGCGGCCTACGGCATCTTTTATCAGAAGCCCGATGATATGTATTTGCTATACAATCAGAACATGGATTATTTAAAAGCAACACACTATATTTTAAATTATCAAAAAGGCAATTTCAACAGAATGATAAGAGTAGAAGCATACTATAAAAAATACGATAACCTAATAAAAACAGTTTCAAAACCCGAAGGGCAATTTACTTACAACAACAACGGCTACGGCTATGCAAAAGGCATCGACATGTTTTGGAAAGACACAAAAACAATTAAAAATTTCGGTTACAGAATCAGCTATTCGTACATTGATACCAAGCGCGAATACCTCACATATCCCGAACAGTTGCACCCTTCGTTTACAACGCCGCACAATTTTTCGGCAGTATTAAACACTTTTATTTTGCCGCTAAAAACACAGGTAAACCTTACTTATTCATTTGCAACTGGAAGGCCATACTACAATTTTTATCCAAATAATCAAGGTGGGTACAATATTACGGACAGAGGAACTACGATGGATTACAACAACCTTTCTTTAAGTGTAGATTACCTCCCGAATTTAGGAAAGCCAAAGTCCAAATGCAGTATTGTAATCGTAGCATCGGCAAACAATATATTGGGATTAAAACAAATTTACGGATACAATTATTCCTATGACGGCTCTTACAAAACGCCCATTCTGCCCTCGGCACGGCAATTCTTTTTCTTAGGTGTTTTCTTCAGTTGGGGAGTAGACCGTTCACAACAAACTATCAATGACAATATGTAACCTAAATATTATTTTATTTTGGGCGTGCCGCCAAGCGACTATTTATAAATATTCAAGTAGTTGCACGTTGTCGCTTGCCGTCAGGCTATTCAGGGCTGCGCTTCGCTACGGTGCTTCGTTTCACTACGCACCGCTCGTTCCTCGCGCCCTTACTATCCTTCACGCGCTCAACGCAAAATCAGTCGCCAATAATTTATTTATACAGCAATTAAACAAAAATTCATTACAAAAAAATCTAAACAAATGAAAAAGCTAATTCTCTCAACCTTACTGTTCATCAGCCTTTCGGCAACATTTGCACAATCTGAAAAATATGTCGCCGCCATGAAATCAAATCTTGAACTATTAAAGAATTCGAAAACACCTGCCGATCTGCTCAGCGTTTCCGCAGCATTCGAACGAATTGCCACTGTAGAAAAAACACAATGGCAGCCGTACTATTATGCCGCATTGGCGCAGCTAAATGGAGCCATGCAAGATCCAAAAGCCGACAAAGACGCAGCAGGAATAAAAGTAGATACGTTATTATCCAAAGCCGAAGTCATCAACAAAAACTCGGAGCTAAGCACTCTGCACTATTATTGCGAAATAATGAAGATGACCGTCGATCCGCAATCACGTTATATGACGGCAGCCGGTGCAATGGAAAAATATTATCAGCAAGCGGTAGCGCAAGATTCAGCAAATCCACGTATTTATTTCATGAAAGCTCAAACCGTATTTCACACACCTGAAACATTTGGCGGAGGCAAAGCAGCAGCAAAACCTATATTTCAAAAATCTGTAGATTTATTTTCCGCACAAAAAACTTCAGAAGATTTCTTACCAAAGTGGGGCAAAGAAGAAGCCGAAGCAGCCTTGAAAGAATGTAGTGAATAGAAGCCGAAAAGACCGTCAGACATTGAATGTTATGGTCTTTTCTCCTTATTTAATCTTAAAAAAACTGGTAACAGGTTGCTCTTACAATATCGCGCCTTACTCTAACAGTGCCAATAATTCTTCTTTTGATTCAGCGACATGGTAGGTATCTCTTATTAAATGTACAATAGATTTGGAATCTGTTTCAGTTGCCTCAATAATCGAAACAATGTATTCCGGATTGATTAAGATTTTAGAATTGTCATTACTGTTTGTTACTGTAATGTATTTCATAATAAATTATTTTGAAGCAAGGTGCTACAGCAACCAAGAATGTTCCATACAGCTTAATGTTAATTTAGAGATTGAAGAATAAAATAAAAAAGCCCTCATGTTGATGAGGGGCTATTGGGTGTTTCAAAGATTAGTATCTAATTCAATGCAAAAATAGATTGTTACATTTTTATAGAATGTAACAATTTTACTACAAACAAATATTTATTTCATTCCTTTGTATTTCTTAGTAAAACGATAATAGAATACATTAATAAGTACCATAATGGTGGTAATGAATAAAGAAGTTTCCATATTGAAGGGTTTTAGAAATTAAAATTAAATAGTATAAAAATAATTTCCAAAGAAGAATTTTATATTTTAATTATTCAAAAAACTTCACATTTAGAATTATACAAATACTTCTTTAATGTTTTGCGCATTACAATACCTGAAAGCGCATATCTGCACATCTATCCGTACACACGCGCGTGAGGGCAAAATGAGGAAGCTGTCCTGAAAAGGGCGGCTTCTTTTTTTAGAGAAGCCTCAATGTGTATAATTAACTTAAACAACTTCTTAATAGAATAATTTTTATTTATCATATAAGAAAATTTCCAGCTTTAAATTTTTCAAAGCGCCGACTTTTCTTATTACGGGAAAAAATATATAATTATATCGGTTGTAAAAATTAAAAAAACGTTTATATCTCGTTATAGACAATGCCGGCAATATTTCCCATTTCAAGCATAGAAAGAAATAATAAAAAGATGACTTATTATTTTTGTTGCATGATATAAAGGATATGGCACTGAACAATAGATCATAAATGTTTTAATTAGGAACTTAATAGGATAGCTCAATATACTTTTTTCATTTTTTATGAATGATTATCGAATATGGATGAATATCAAATTTATTAAACCGGAGAATTAATTATTTTCTATAAGTAGTTTATTGTTTTCAATTAATGAGTCAATATTAGTAGGATATAACAACAAGACTCTCGTTTTGGAAGATAATGGAAAAGTAGGACGATAATTATGTGTTCATCCAATGTCTAAACTCATATACTTAATTAATGCACATTGTACACCGCCACACCTACTCTTGAATCGGCACAGCCATAATACAAGAACCATTTATTTTTAAAATACACCATTCCTTCGATGAAGACCGTTCCGGCTGTATATTGTCCCGTCCTTTCATACGGTTCCGTGGGATAGAGAAATGGCTTATCCAATCGCGCTTTCACTTTTGTAGGCGACTTTCGATCAAACAATACTTGACCGGCACAATAGCTGTCTACAGCATAAGACGTATCCCCCATATTACCTTTTTCGTTCTTCCCGTTATACAATAATACAATTCCTTTTTTGGTAAGAACGGCGGGCGGACCGCATTCAGTAAGCTGACTGTCGAAATATCTTGCGCGAGGCTGTATGAGTTTGAGTAAACCACCCAATTTATTAAGCATCGGCTGCCAATGTATCAAATCTTCAGAAGTGGCGAGGTTCACGAAATGCTCTCCCCAATACATCAAATATTTGCCGTTGATTTTTACGGCAATTTGCTTCCCGTTTTTTATTTGTGTAACAATTGAGGCCGACTTGGAAGCAATGTTTGCAAATTTGCCGTTCCAGGCATCCTTAAATGCCGGGCCGTATTTATTCCAATGAATTAAATCTTTCGATACGGCGATGGATAATCTCGGAGTCTTATTGTTCCATGCAGTGTATGTCAAAATATAAGTGCCGTCTTCGATTTGCACGATTCTCGGGTCTTCACATCCGCCGGGATGATCGAATGCAGCTTGGTCGTCGTTGCCGGGATAAAGCACGGGCGCAGCATATGCCTGCATATGAATGCCGTCTTTGCTTTCAGCAATCCCTATCCGTGAAGTATGCCTGCCAATTCTGGCTTCGCCCAGATTATCTTCCGCACGGAACAAGACAAATATTCTATTGCCTTTGACAACGGCCGCGGGGTTAAATGTAGCATTCGTTCACCAATGTACTTCTTTGTTGGTGACAGAATCCGTAAAAACTGCATTCGAATCGGGCAGCAATATGGCGCCTGTCGGTTCGGGTCTGCTGAATGACCCCAATGCCCAGTCGGGTAACGTTGTTTGTGCCCGTTGAGCGTATGTATTATAACAAAATGAAAGAATTGCCGTACCCATAAATACAAAGCTGTTTATTAGAATCTTCATCTGCGTTTAGTTTTTAGTTTTTAGTTCGCTGACCCATATTTCAGGTTTTGGGTCTTTTGCAGGTTTGTCCGATGCATGAATGATAATCTCTCCACCCGCCGTGATTTGTTGCTGTGTAATGTAATTTTTATTCCAAACTTTGCCGTTGAAGCG
Source organism: Arachidicoccus sp. (assembly GCA_028283605.1). Lineage (GTDB taxonomy): Bacteria > Bacteroidota > Bacteroidia > Chitinophagales > Chitinophagaceae > Arachidicoccus. Next base: position 20,278 of record JAPWKH010000001.1, read on the forward strand.
GATGCTTTGTATAAAACATGCATTGTCGGATAGGTTTTCCGTCTTTATCGTAAATCTTTTTCCATTGGGCAGATTAAAAATAACTGTCTTAAATAACGGAACATTTAAATAATAAACCGGATATCCGACACATGCGGGAAACAGCCCGCAGGCACTGAACACAAACCAGGAAGACATTGCTCCGGCATCGTCATCCATTGTCTGCAGCAATGCCTGCGGCTTATTTTTATAAACCTGTCCGATATAAGGGTCAATACCTCTTGCATTATCATTGAAGTAATATTGGATCATTGTATCTACTGCGATTTTATGCATCAAATATTGCGATTTCCATGACTCGCCGGTTGCATCGTAGAGTACAGGGGCTTTAATATCGGGCTCGTTGGCATGACTGTAATAATCTTTGCCGAAGAACGTGTTTAATTGTTTGATAAACGCTTCTTCGCCTCCTGCCAGTTCCTTTAGTCCGGCAATATCGTAAGGCACAAGCCAGCGATATTGCCATATAGTTCCCTGGTACATCCCGCGCGCCTGCATCCTGTCGACATCCCTTTTCGTGAGATCTTTAAAATCTTTATTCCAATAGTTTTTATACTCCAATGCTTTTTGTTTGTATTGGTTACTTAAATCTTTTTTGCCGAGAATGGAAAGTATTTCAGAAAATGCCCATACATCGTAACTCGATTCCAATGCTTTATCGGGATGAGAGAAATCAAGACGGTCAATTTCATTTTTTAAAGAATCTAAAATTCCTGCAAAATCAACAGTATAACCTTTCCTATAGGCGTCCAGCAGTACAACGATCGTATGTTCCGTGCGAACGGTATTGGACGGTTCGTGCTGAGTGGCATAATCTTTTTTTCCGAAACGGTACAAATTTGAAAGCGATTGCACCATGCCTTTATATTTTTCCGGATACAGCAAAGACAGCAGCGGCAGTTGCGTTCCGTAATTGTCCCACACTGACCAGCCGTTATACAATGTGTCGGAAGAGGTTTGTTCTGTGCCATTAGTTGCCCTGTAGTGACCATCATGTTCTGAAATGCGGTAAGGCGACTGCACCACCCTGTATAATAAAGAATACAATAATGATTCCCTTTCCTTGTTGCCCGATACTTTTATGCGCCCGAGTATATTGTTCCAAATATTACTTCCTTTAATTTTTAATGCATCGAATTTGTCTTTACCAATTGCAGCTTTTGCATAATCCTCATTAACAGAGGACAACCCGATTCGTAATTGCACGGAGGTTGCATCATCGGGCAGTTCGGCAACCAATTCATGATCAGAAACCTTTTTCCATGAAACATTCTTATCAATATATAAATAATAATACATCCTGTATTTTCCCGCACTGCATGTCGTGCCTGCATCCACCCATCCGCTTAATGTGTCTGTAGATGTATTATGCTCTTCCTCAACAAAACCGTTGGCGAGCGTATGCGCAAGATCAATGTATAGCCCTTTTTTCCCTTCCGGAAATGTATATTGATGAATGCCATAGCGCCCGTTTACGGCAAACGATGCGTCTATGCCGTTTGAAAAGCTTACATGATAATAGCCCGGGCTTGCAGATTGAGATGTTTTTTCCAACAAACAATTTTTATAATCGGAACTAAGGAAAGGTTTTACAAGAATGTTACCGCCACTGCCACGACAGCCTACACCTTCTATGCAGGTATGAGCAAAGCCGAGAAATTCTTTGGCATAATATTCATATCCCGTATGGATATCCGGATAGGTTTGTGGTACGATACTTAGCATGCTGAACGGCGCACTCGCAGCAGGAGATAATTGCCCGTGGTCGCCGGACGTGCCCAGAAAAACGTTTACACTATACGACGGACTCTGCCTTGACTCCTGCATCTTTTGCGCAAAAGACGGTACTAAACTTATAAAACAAGCACACAGGATTATAATTCTCTTCATGTATTTACACGTATGGTTATTGCCAAATATAAAGAATATAGAGGTATTGGAATTTGCCATTTATTATTCCGTCTCAATTTTACGGATTCTGTTATTGCCATAATCGGCAATATACAAAACGCCGCTAAAACCACCTGCCGCTGCTCCGGCTGCTGCGCCTATCAATCCGTCTCTTAATGCACGGTAATCTCCACTGATAAGCCCAAATGAATACTGGAATTCTGCCCATATAGTAGCCATTAAATTTGTCAGATTTAAAGAAGCCTTAAATTTGATATACTATGTAAAAAAGAGAATTTAATGAAAGGTTCAAACGTATGGCGATAGAACTGCCAGCAGCCAAAGTCAGTGTAAAAGCAGCAGTCGAAGAATTGGGTATAAATGCTGATTTGTTGAGTAAATGGCGGGGAATCTTTAAAAATCAAGGCAGTGTTTCCCAGAAGATAGAATAGCTCAGCGAGGAGCAACAGCAGATCCGTAAATTACAAAGACAATTAAAGGAGTTAGAGGAGGAACATGCCATCCTAAAAAAGGCGGTATCCATCTTTGCCAAATAAAGCGCAGCCGTTATGAGTTTATAACAAGTCATAGACAAACATTTAGCGTGGTGAAGATGTGTAAAGTTTTACAGGTAAGCAAAAGCTGTTATTACAAATGGCTGCTCAGTCCACAAAGTATCAGGAGGTCAAGGCAATTATCCATGAAAGAAAAGATAAACAAGATATATGAAGATAGCCGCAGGCGCTATGGCAGCCCAGGTATCGCAGCGCAATTGCGCAATGAAGGGATTGTTATCACCAACAAAACAGTAGCTAAATATATGCATCAAATGGGGTTGCGATCCATCCGTTGGCAAGAAATATTGCCACACCACCACCGATAGCGATCATGGTTATGCTATTAGTGAAAATATCCTTTGTCGTGATTTTACCGCCCAAACTATAGGACATAAATGGGTGGGTGGTTTAACCTATATAAAAACAGCAGAAGGATGGCTGTATCTGACAATTGTAATGGATTTGGCAGGCCATAAGATTATAGGCTGAGAATGGGTCAAACTATGCCGGCAAATGAAACGAGCATAGCTGCTTTAAGAATGGCTTTTCAAAACAGGAAAATAGAAAAGCAAGCCTTGTTGTTTCATTCAGGCAGAGGCATACAATATGCCTGTAGGGAATTTACAACGCTGTTAAATTATGTCCCAATATCATCCAGAGCATGAGCCGTAAGGGAAACTGTTGGGATAATGCTGTGGCAGAATCATTTTTCAAAACATTGAAAACAGAATTGGGTTTATCAGCATACTTTTGCAAATATCGGAGCTGCTAAGTTGGCTATATTTGAATACATAGAAGTTTGGTACAATAAGCAAAGATTAAATTCTGCCATCGGATACAGAACACCTTGTCAAATGGAACAATTATTAAACAACAAAAAACAATAAAAAATACTGACAGATTTTTAGTCCACTATTAGTGGCGAACTGCAGTAGTCTAAAGTAATTGAGACAGTGATTATGTTTTAAGAATAATTCTAAAACTGTAAGTGAAAATGTAACTAAAAATAAATATTTACAATAAATTATAAATATTATTTGTGGTCTCGACAGGAATCGAACCTGTATCCGGAGCTTCGGAAACTCATATACTATCCATTGTACTACGAGACCTTCGGGTGCAAATATAATTGCTATTTCACAATTAAGATTTTTCTTCCCAAACTTGTACAAGATTTATCAACACTTCTACGGATTTTTCCATGTCTTCTTGGGCAATCCATTCATGTTTACTATGAATTGCCTGCATACCTGTAAAAATATTCGCGCAAGGCAATCCCATATAACTTAAACGGCTTCCGTCTGTGCCGCCACGAATAGGTTCATTGCGCAAAACCAAACCACTTCTTTCATAAGCCAGCTGTACATTTTCGGCAACTTGCGGGTAATTTATCAATACATCTTTCATATTGCGGTATTGCTCTTTTACAGCAAATTCCATTGTAACGCCGGGATATTTATCGATAATGATTTGAGCAATATTTTTTAATCTCTCTTCATGCTTTGTAAGCATATCAGTAACAAAATCCCTTACTATAAAATCAATACTTGCTTTTTCTGCAATGCCCGAAATTTTTACAGGGTGAACAAATCCCTCTCTGCCATTCGTTGTTTCAGGGCTCCATTCATTCTTTGGCAATGCATCTAAAATCTCGCCAGCAATTTTTATCGCATTAATCAATTTCCCCTTTGCATATCCTGGATGTGCTATCACGCCATTAATCGTAATAATCGCTGCATCGGCGCTAAAAGTTTCATCTTCGTACGTCCCGCATTCTCCACCATCTAAAGTATAGCCAAAATCTGCGCCCAATTTTTTCATGTCAAGTTTTTCCGTACCGCGACCGGTTTCTTCATCAGGTGTAAATAAAATTTTTATTTCGCCGTGCAAAATTTCTTTATGCTGTTGAAGATAATTTGCCAAGTCCATGATAATGGCAACGCCGCTTTTATCGTCAGCGCCGAGCAATGTTTTTCCGCTTGCGGTGATAATATTTTTACCGATAAAGTTTTTTAAATAAGGATATTTTTCTGTTGTAATAATTTGTGTTTCATCATCAGGAAGAATTATTTCCTGTCCGCTGAAATGCTGATGAATAATGGGTTTTACATTTGTTCCCGAACAATCAGGCGCAGTATCTACATGTGAACAAAAACAAATAACCGGAACATTTTTTTTACTGGTGGATGGAACGGTTGCATATACGTAACCATGCACATCAACGTGTGCATCCTTCAAACCGATTTGCTGTAATTCATCTACTAATAAGTTGCTTAAAATTTTTTGTTTCTCCGTTGATGGAAACGATGTGCTCTCGGGATTACTTTGCGTATCGATTTGTACATATCTCAAAAATCTTTCTGTAACAGTATATTGATAATTATTCATTCTTATTTATTTATAAAACACCTTTTGTACTTGGCAGCGCATCGCTCAGCGGATCGCGCTTCACAGCCATTTTAATAGCTTTCGCAAATGCTTTAAAAATAGCTTCTATTTTATGATGTTCATTATCTCCTTTGCATTCTATATTCAAATTGCATTTTGCCGCATCGCTGAATGATTTAAAGAAATGAAAGAACATTTCCGTAGGCATATCGCCCACTTTCTCGCGCTTAAATTCTGTATTCCAAACAATCCAGTTTCTTCCTCCGAAGTCTATCAATACTTTTGCTTCGGCTTCATCCATCGGCAACGCAAAGCCATAACGTTCCATGCCGCGTTTATCAACTAAAACTTTTGCAAACGCTTCTCCTAAAGCAATGCCTGTATCTTCAATCGTATGATGTTCGTCAATATGCAAATCGCCTTGTGTAACGATGGATAAATCAATATTTCCATGTCTTGCAATTTGTTCCAGCATATGATCGAAGAAGCCTAAACCCGTATGAATATTGGCTTTTCCGGTTCCGTCCAAATTTAAGATCAACCGAAATTTTTGTTTCGTTCGTATTGCGCTCATGATGTACAGTACGTGTTTTTAATTTTAAAAATTCATATATCTGTTTCCATGATTTTGTTTCCAAAGCGATGGATTCTTTCAAGCTTTCTATATCATTGATTTCGCTTGCGCCAAGTGTTTCATCATTATTCAGCCATATCGCTTTGCTGCCTAAGTTTTTGGCTAATTGTACATCCGTAACTCTGTCGCCGATTACATAAGAATTTGGTAAATCATAATCAGGATTATTAATATAATTCGTCAGCAAGGCAGTTCCGGGTTTTCGTGTTGGCAAATTATCCTTTTTAAAAGTTTTATCTATAAGAATGTTTGAAAAAGAGATGCCTTCATTTTTTAAAGTATTAAGGATGAAATTTTGCACAGGCCAAAAAGTTTCTTCAGGAAAAGATTCTGTTCCCAAACCATCTTGATTGCTTACCATGATCAGTTCGAAATCGAGTTCCTCTGCAATGCGCGATAAATATTGAAACACTTCAGGATAAAATTCGAGTTTCTCAAAACTGTCTATTTGATAAGTAGGCGGAGCTTCATTAATAATGGTACCGTCCCGGTCTATAAAAAGAATTGACTTCATGTATGCGTATAATTTTTTATAATATTTTCAAAGATATTCAATTGTACATAATTAAATTCTTTGTAAGACTTATCTTCCATGTTATTATCTTTAATGCTCCTTTTTGTTATGTACTATTTAAGAATATCAATGAACCTGATTATGAAAAAATTAAATTTAAGTTGTCTGTTTATTTTATTTGCAATCTTATCATTTGCTCAGTTGCAAAGGCCAAAACTTGTTGTAGGCATTGTGGTAGATCAAATGCGCTGGGATTATTTGTACCGGTATTACAATAAATTCGGGAATGATGGATTCAAGCGATTAATAGGAGAAGGATTCAGCTGTGGTAATACATTGATAAATTATCTTCCATCATATACAGCGGTTGGCCATACAACTATTTTTACCGGTTCTGTTCCTTCAATAGATGGTATTGCAGGCAACGATTGGCGCATTCAGTCCACAGGAAAAGAAACTTATTGTACTGATGACTCAACTGTATCAACAATAGGAGCAGCGGGCAATGCAGGTAAAATGTCGCCACGCAATTTATGGGTTACGACTGTTACGGATGAGCTTCGCCTGGCTACAAATTTTCAATCTAAAGTAATAGGAGTATCATTAAAAGACAGGGCTTCCATTCTCCCTGCGGGACACAATCCTACAGGAGCTTATTGGCTGGATGATGCTTCTGGAAATTTTATCACAAGTTCTTATTACAGAAAAGATTTGCCCGAATGGGTAGGCAATTTTAATGCAGATAAACATATAGACAAACTGATTTCAAACGGCTGGAATACATTGTTGCCAATTGATCAATATACAGAAAGTACAGTAGATGATGCAGCTTGGGAAGGGAAATATAAAAATGTATCGGCTCCTGTATTTCCTTATGATTTAAAGAAAATTTATGCAGGCAATAAAGGAAGTTTACGTGCTACACCATTTGGAAATACACTTACTTTACAATTCGCTGAAGCTGCTGTTGAAGGCGAAAAATTAGGTCAGGGAAATCAGACGGATTTTCTTACGATTAACTGCGCATCGACCGATTATGCCGGCCACCAATTTGGCCCTAATGCCATTGAAGTGGAAGATGTATATTTAAGACTGGATAAAGATTTGGGAAACTTTTTTAATTATTTGGATAATAAAGTAGGCAAAGGAAATTACATGATATTTCTTTCTGCCGATCATGGAGGCGCACATTCCGAAGGCTTCATGGAAGCAAATAAAATGCCAACCGGCTTCTCAAATAATCTTAAGGCTGATTTAAATCATTTTCTGAAAAGCAAATTTGGGGAAGAAAAATTGGTATTAGGCATAGAGAATGATGCTGTATCTTTTGATAATAATTTAATTAAAACAAAAGGATTGGATAAAGCGAAGATTAAAGAAGCCGCTATTGATTTTTTGCAACAGCAACCTTCCGTTTTATATGCCGTAGATAATGAGAAAGCAGCAACTGCGACTGTGCCGCAACCGATCCGAGAGATGATCGTAAACGGATATAATCGTCAAAGAACGGGCGATATAAAAATTATTCTTCAATCGGGATTTTTGCCCGGCGGCTATAAAACCGGCACTACACACGGCTTGTGGAATCCTTATGATACGCACATTCCATTGCTTTTTTACGGATGGAAAATTCCACATGGCGAAAGCAATGAAACCGTTTATATGACAGATATTGCGCCTACAGTTGCCGCACTGCTTCATATACAAATCCCGAGCGGGTGTATCGGCAAACCAATTGTTGCCATTACCAATAAAGTAAATAACTAAACTACACCAGACTTTACTATTTCTTAATATACAGCGTTTTGAATTATTCTACCTTGCCGTTTAATTTATTTTAAACAGCATCTGGTATGAAGAAGGTTTGTTTATTCTTTTTGTCATCAATTATTTTGTTATTTTCTTGTCATCAAAAACAGTCTCAGCTTCCACGTCCGAAATTGGTTATAGGCATTGTTATAGATCAAATGCGCTGGGATTATTTATACAGGTATTACGATAAATACGGTAATACCGGGTTTAAGCGATTGCTGAAACATGGCTTTAGTTGCAGCAATACTTTGATTAATCATTTGCCCTCACAAACTGCCGTTGGGCATTCGACTATTTTTTCCGGATCGATTCCTTCAATAGATGGCATTGCCGGCAACGATTGGATTGATCAGAAAACAAGGCAAAGAATTTATTGTACAGATGATTCTACGGTAGTAAGCGTAGGCGCTGCAAGCATTGATGGTAAAATGTCGCCGCGCAATTTATGGGTCACTACTGTTACAGATGAGTTGCGGCTTGCAACCAATTTTCAATCGAAAGTAATTGGTGTATCACTGAAAGACAGAGCCTCAATTTTACCTGCCGGGCATACGGCAAATGGCGCATTTTGGTTCGATGATGAATCAGCCGGTTTTATCACGAGTTCTTACTATATGCAGAAATTACCGAAATGGGTAAATGATTTTAATAAAGAAAAGAACGTAGATAAATTTTTGAAAGATGGATGGAATACATTGTATCCGATTAAAGATTATACCGAAAGTACCGGCGATAATGAAAGCTGGGAAGGAATGCTGAAAGGCGCACAAAAGCCAACCTTTTCTTTTAATTTAAAAACAGCATATGCTGCCGATAAGAGCAGTTTCAGGAATACGCCTTTTGGCAATACACTTACATTACAATTTGCTAAAGCTGCAATAGAAGGCGAGGAATTGGGGCAACGGGATGCTACCGATTTTCTTACCATTAATTGCGCATCTACCGATTATGTAGGACACATGACGGGAACTAATTCTATAGAAATAGAAGATACTTATTTGAGGTTTGATAAGGATTTGGGCGATTTTTTATCTTATCTCGACAGTAAAGTCGGTACAGACAATTATCTCTTATTTATTTCGGCAGATCATGGAGCTTCCCAATCCGAAGGCTTCCTTCAGGTAAATAATATTCCTTCCGGTTTATTCGATGAAAACAGCGAATTCGAAAGATATAAAATCAACAATGCATTAAAGCAAAAATTTAATACGGATAGTTTAGCAATAGGAATAGATGATGATGAAGTATCGTTTGATGAACGTCGGATAGATTCTCTGAAACTTGATAAACAGCAAATAAAGCAAACTGCAATTAATTTCCTTGAAGGCCAGGACGGTATTTTATATGCAGTTGATGAAGAGCACGCTGCAACGGCGCCGATACCGCAACGGATCCGTGATATGATTATTAACGGATATTGTAAGCAAAGAAGCGGTGAAGTAAAAATAATATTTCAGGCAAATTGGCTGCCGGATGAATATAAAACCGGAACAACGCATAGCGCATGGAATCCTTATGATACGCACATTCCATTGCTTTTTTACGGATGGAAAATTCCGCATGGCGAAAGCAATGAAACCGTTTATATGACAGATATTGCGCCAACAGTTGCCGCACTGCTTCACATCCAAATGCCGAGTGGGTGCATCGGAAAACCAATTGTTGCCATTACCGATAAAGTAAATAAATAGTCACTTCATCGGAACGACTTTATAAGTAATTGCATACTTCCTAAATTTTATTTTCGCCGTCTTTGAAAGAAGACGGCATTTTTTATTTCAAACACAATATTCCTTACATTTGTATATAGCTAACCTTTTAAACATATATCAATATGGGATTGTTCCATTTTGAAAAAACACGAGATAACAACAACCGTCATTATCCGTTTTTTATTAAAGCGCCTTTAATCATTATTGGATTATATCTTTTCTTTTATATCCTGTATTTGTTGCAAGATATTTTAATGCCGTTTGCTTTTGCGGCGTTGGTTGCAGTATTGCTTAATCCGGTTTATAATTTTTTATTAAAGAAAAAAATAAATAAAATAATCTCGATTATCCTGGTAATACTCCTCGCAGTAATTGTAGTTGCCGGTTTATTCTTTTTCCTGTCTTCACAAATTATGCAGTTCGATGAAATGATTCCGCAGCTGAAACAAAAATCTTTATCTCTTTTTCATCAGCTGCAAACATGGCTCTCAGAAAGGTTTGGCGTATCTACAGAGAAGCAAATGAAAATGGTAAATGAAGCGGTCAATAACAGCAAAGCCGTTATAGGACAAACTATCAATACTGTTTTCGGCATACTGAGTTATTTTGTATTGATTCCGTTGTATGTATTTTTATTATTGTTTTATAAGCCGCTTCTCTTAAACTTTATGTACGAAGTTTTTGAAGATGATGATTCAAGTAGAGTGGAAGAAATTTTGCAGGAAACAAAATCAGCTATTCAAAGCTATATCGTTGGTTTGCTGATAGAAACCTGTATTGTTGCGGTATTGAATAGCGTTGCGCTGTTGATATTGGGCGTAAAATATGCAATACTTTTGGGCACAATCGGAGCATTGCTCAACTTAGTTCCTTATTTGGGCGGCATAATTGCTATTGCGCTTCCGGTGCTTATTTCCATAGCTACAAAAGATGGTTTTTCTACACCAATATTAATTGTAGCGGCATACATGCTGATCCAGTTTATAGATAATAATATTCTGGTGCCGAGAATAGTTTCTTCCAAAGTATCTGTTAATGCTTTAATGTCCGTCATCATTGTATTGCTGGGCGGAACTTTGTGGGGCGTAAGCGGGATGTTTTTATCTATACCTTTTGTTGCAGTTCTTAAAATAATTTTTGACAGGATCGACGGACTGAAACCTTGGGGAAAATTATTAGGCGATAAACTGCCCGAATATATCCCCGCAAAAGTAGCAAATGCAAGAGAGTTTGAGCAAGAATAAAAAATAAACAGATGAAACTAAAATCGAGCGAGCCTTTTTGGCTTGTTAAGAATGGCATATTACATTCATATCCTTCCCTGAAAGAAAACATAGAAACAGATGTATTAATAATTGGATCAGGTATTACCGGAAGCCTCATTGCGCATCAATGTATCAGAGACGGATATAAAACCACAATCATTGACCGGCGTGAAATTGCCAATGGAAGTACATCTGCAACAACATCAATGCTGCAATACGAGATAGATGTGCCGCTGTATGAACTGATTGAAAAAGATAGGAGAGAAGGGCGCAGTAGAAAGTTACCGCGCTTGTTTTCGCTCCATTGATGATCTTGAAAAAATAGCAACGCAAATAAAATCAGGTTGCGGTTTTAAGAAGAAGGATTCTCTTTATTTCGCTGCACTCAAAAAAGATGTTGACGAATTGAAAAAAGAATTTGAAGCAAGAAAAAAATATGATTTTCCTGTTGAATGGATGGAAGCAGACGAGGTTAAAAACAAATATCTTATTGAGAATTCTTACGGCGGCATATTATCACACCAGGGAGGAAGTATTGATGCATATACGCTAGCTCATGATATTTTGTATTATAATTATAAAAGAGGTCTGAAGATATTTGATAAAACCAATGTACAACATACAGCGTATAAAAGAAACGAAGTTATTATTACAACAGAATATGGCAATACCATTAAAGCAAAAAAACTGATTTATTGTAATGGCTTTGAGAGCACGGAAATTATTAAAGAAAATTTTGTAAAACTGCTGTCTACATATGCCATAGTAGGTGAGCAAAAAAAAGAACAATCAATCTTAAACGATACTTTGTTTTGGAATACGGCAGATCCGTATAATTATATGCGTACCACAGATGACGGGCGGCTGCTAATAGGAGGAGAAGATGAAGATTTCGTTAATACAAAAAAACGTGATTCCTTATTAAATAAAAAAGCAAAAAAGTTAGAGGGGAAATTAAAGAAAATGTTGCCGGAATACAATTTCAGAACTGATTTTATTTGGGCCGGTACCTTTGGCGAAACGGAAGACGGGCTTCCGTATATTGGTGCACATAGCAATTTTCCGAATACATATTTTGTGCTGGGCTTTGGTGGAAATGGTATCACATTTTCAGTGATAGGAATGGAAATGATTTCCGCATTCTTAAAAAATAAAAAACATTTACTGACATCATATTTTAAATTCGGAAGATAAATGATTTATAGAATAAAATAGATTGGTCTTATGTACAAATTCAGAATGCGTATAAAGTTCTTAAACGTCATTCTCGCGAAAGTGGGAATCTTTATTTTCGCTGCCGCGAAAATTCAAAGTATTTTATTCTAAAAAATTATTTTATCCTCGAACTTAACGGATACCGGAGATTACGATAATCGGTAAGATCAACTTTAATAGAGCCTACGGCAATTGGGCTTTCTACACGTAGCGGAATATGATTGGGGTCGTCACTTATCCAAAGGGTCATTTTTTCTCCGCCTTTAAACATTTCACCTTTAATAAGTAATGGTTTCAGTTTTATTGCATTAAACGTGCCGTATCTTGTTTTTACTGTTTCTTTGCCCATGTAGCGGATATAAAGATTATACAATTCATTGCTCAAGAACATTTTGAAAGGTATCTGCTCGTTAATTTTATATTTGCTGTAATCGAGGCTTCTGGCATTAAATACCGCGCTTATTACATCCTGCACACATTCCGGCATTTTATAAACGCCTTTGTTGGTTACTGCTGTATTGGTGGTTCTGTTAAATGCTATATCTTCATTTCTCTTATAGCTTCCTTCATGTACGCGTCGTACAAATTTTGCAGGTTGCATGGTGCTTGTATCTATGTAAGACTCATATCTGTCTTCTACTTTGAATATCCAGTTATAGGAAGAATTTGTAGTACCGATTGCCGTTATATGATATACCGGTTTGTCATTTAAAGTAGTCAATGAAGTATTTACAATGGCTGTGCCCGCTTTTACATATATACCCGCAACAGCATAATACACTGATAGCGTCAATGATTCTCCTTCTTTAAAAGATGTATTGCGGATATTGCACAGCCCATCCGTTGGTTCTATTTGTCTGAATGAAGTCGCACAAAAAATCAGCAACAATAAAATTATTCTTTGCATGTTTCCACTTTTCAATTGAAAAATAACAATTTCCTGATTATTCTACATCTTCTTTTTAAATATTCTTAATCCTAAAACAAATAAGCTGCCAAATAACGAAGGAATAATAATATTTATCAGCCAGATCAATGCTGCTGCCGTTATTACACCCAACGTATTTTGCGTAAGCAGCCCAAAGATTTTAATACTGATTTCACCGCGCACGCCAAGTTCTGCAATTGGAATAGTAGGTATGATCGCTAATAGCAAAAACAAAACACTCACGGCGCTTATCGTCATCATCGCAGAAATTTGCACATCGCACAAATAAAACATCAGCATATACTGCGCTATAAAAATAATATATCGTACAAATGATAACAGCAAGATCCGTATTAATAAAGGATTATCAAACTGCTCAAGGCTATTTACAAATACACGGTGCTTATGTACAAACGGAATTCTCTCAAACCATGTTACAACTAAAGAAATTTTAAAATAAAGCAATAAAAAGAAAATGATGAAAATATAAACAGCATACAGCAATGCCGTCAGCCAGAATTTAGACAAGCCTATTGTCTGCGCACCGAAAGCCGGCGCTTCCGACAAAAGATAATGCAATCCTATCACACCGATAATCAATGTAACCAATACCTGGCTTAAACTTCCAACAAAGCTCACAGCTACCGAACGCAGCCTGTTACCATCATTCAGGTACAACATTCTTCCAAGATATTCTCCCGCGCCATTCGGTATAAACAACGAAAAAGATAATCCCGACAACACGGCCTTAAAACCCGTAAAAATACTTACATCCTGCACAGGTTTTATCAGCAATTGCCACTTACGCGCCTCAACGCTCCAGTTCATACACATCAGCAAAAGCATTACCAGCAGCAAATATCTGTTATGCGTCATCGTTTCGCTGATGCTGTTCCATTCGTTCTCCAGATCGTGCTGCGATGTAATTTTATGATAAATGGAAAATGCCAATATCACAAACAATATCGGCCCAAATACATAATTAAGAAGCCTTTTATATTTAGGGTTAATCTGCATTCTTCGTCAATGAATATATGCTAAACGTTTCAATTGTATTTTTATTACTTGGGCGTGCCGCCAAGCTGCCTGTCCGTTACAAAAACATTTTCAAATTCATCCGCTTAACGTCGGGCTATGCAGGGCTACGCTTCGCTGCGGTACTACGCTGCGCTGCGCACTGCTTCCGCCGCAGCGTGTGTCTGCACACGCTGCTCTGTCGCAGACTTACTATCCCTCACGCGCTCAACGCCGGCAGATACATCATCACGGAAAATTTTATTCATCTGCTCATCTTTATTTTTTTAATTGTCAGATAGAATGCGCCGAATAATCATTGCTTTATGTGTGCAACGTTCTTATGGCTTATTTCATATAAATAAAAAAAACAGTCTATCTTTTATGACTATTCATAAATAAACAAACTGTTTTTTGTTTTTGGAATGCTAATTTTCAGACTTCAATTTTTTTACCGCCTCAATCAGTTTAGGAACTACTTCAAATGCATCACCAACAATTCCGTAGTCTGCAGCTTTAAAAAACGGCGCTTCAGCATCTTTATTTATTACTACAATAGTCTTGCTGCGGTTCACGCCGCCCAAATGTTGTATAGCGCCCGAAATACCGATAGCTATATATAAATTCGGTGCAATTTGTACGCCGGTTTGGCCTACATGTTCATGATGCGGACGCCAGCCGTCATCGGCAACAGGGCGGCTGCATGCAATAGCGCCATGCAAAGAATGAGCAAGATCTGTAATCAGATACCAATTTTCCGGGCCCTTCAAACCGCGGCCGCCGCTTACAACAATTTCAGCTTCTGTTAAAGGTATTTCGCCTTCTATTTTCTCAATCTTGATTGTTTTTATTTTACTTTCGGAAGAAGCCGCAGATATGTTTATAATTTCTGCATTCGCAGGCTCCCTTTCTTTGACACCGAAACTGTTGGCTTTAAGTGTAATTACTTTTTTACCGGAATTGATTTTTACTTTGGCAAATGCCTTTCCTGAAAAAACAGATTTTTTCACAACAAATCCGTTCTCCGTTTCAGGCAGCGCTACTGCACCGGAAACCAATCCTGCATTCAACACAGCTGCAAGGCGTGGAGCAATGGCATCGCCCAATGCGCTTTGTGCAAATACAATCACTTCCGCATTATTGGCGGTCGGTAATAATGCTTTTGTAAGTACTTGCGCATCATAATTATTATACGCTTGGTCTGCTGCGTGGTAAACTTTTGTTATGCCATATCTACCGGCAATATCAAGTCCTTCTTTTACAGTACCGAGCAATATCGCTTCGGCAGTTGTATTTAATTTTTTTGCCAAGGCCGCTCCGTAAGACAGCGCTTCGAGCGAGCTCTTTTTTATGTTTCCTTCGGAATGATCTATGTATATTAAAACAGACATTTTATTTTTATTTGAGTAAACAATCGATTAAATAACCTTCACATCTTCGTGCAATATGCGGACTAATTCTTCTACATTATTTGCATCAATCAGTTTTACACTTTCCTTTGCAGGCGGCAATTCGTATTGAACAATTTCAGTTAAATTATCGCTTGCGATCGGCTCAACAACTTTTATCGGTTTACTGCGTGCAGCCATAATTCCGCGCATATTTGGAATACGTTGTTTCGCCATGCCTTTTGTGCTGCTTATAACTGCCGGCAATGTAATTTGTACTGTTTCTTCACCGCCTTCAATCTCGTGTATTGCGATAGCATCATTGCCTTGCAAATCAAATTTTGCAACAGCTGAAACATAAGGCAGATCAAGCAATCCGGCAATCATGGAACCTACAGCCATTGCATTATAATCGATCGTTTCTTTGCCGGTAAATATCAGATCATAATTTCCTTGCTTTGCCACTTCTGCAATTTGTGCTGCTGTATTGTAACTATCACTTGCATCGGCATTTATACGAATAGCCTCATCGCCGCCAAGCGCCAGCGCTTTGCGCAAAATGGCATCATTACTTGCATCTCCAACAGTTACAAGATGAATGACAGTTTGCGGATCGGCTTCCTTTAATTCAACGGCGCGTACCAATGAATACCATTCATCATATGGATTGATGATCCATTGCACGCCATCTTCATTGAATTTTGTATCTCCGTCTTTGAAAGATACTTTGGATGTAGTGTCAGGCGC
This sequence comes from Arachidicoccus sp., assembly GCA_028283605.1. GTDB lineage: Bacteria > Bacteroidota > Bacteroidia > Chitinophagales > Chitinophagaceae > Arachidicoccus. The sequence goes on from JAPWKH010000001.1 coordinate 36,381, forward strand.
TTTGCTGACTGCTACTAAAATTTTCATATACCTTTTATTATTTTAATTTTCACAATATTGTAATTCGTCGAAAAAATATATTCTTCGAGGGGGTCAAATATAGGAAATTGTCATTTGCCCGATTTACTAATATGGAAATAATATTTAGGATTATATAAATTTTGAATATTATGCCGGCAAACTGGCGGATAATACTTTTAATCCCAGTTTGATTTGCCGCGTTGTTGTTTGCGGATTGAATGTATTTTTTTGCTTTCGAGGCGTTTTTCTTTTGCCATTGCCGATGATTTAGTGGCAAGCCGTGTTTTCTTTTTTATCAGCGATTTATTGACGATTTCATTTAATTTATGGGTTACAATTTCCTTGTTGGATAATTGCGTTCTGGCTTCTTGCGATTTCATTAAAAGAAATCCTTGTTTATTAATTTTTGCGGATAGTTTTGTCTGCAATATTTGCTTTTGTTCTTCGTTCACCAAAGATGAAGTATTTATATGCCATCTTGCTTCTACCATGGTTTCTACTTTGTTTACGTTTTGTCCGCCTTTGCCACCGCTGCGTGCCGTAGTGTAAATTATTTCAGAAGATATATCGATCATTGCGTATGCTAATTGTACTGCTGTAATATTATTTCGTTCTTTATCAAATATATTGCTTTTAAAAATTCCGATTGATGAAAAATGGGATCAAGTGTTGTAGGAAAACTTAATAAATTTGTTGTGTGATACATCTTTCGAAAAGCCGCATTCAATTTTTCTCTTTTAAAAAAATGATTTATGCAGTCAAAAGCAAACAGTGTGAATGAATACATAAATGATTTGCCGAAAGACAGGCAATTCGCTATGAAAAAATTAAGAGAAATTTTGTTGGAAAATTTGCCGCATGGTTTTCACGAAGAAATGAATTATGGAATGATCGGCTATGTGGTGCCGCATTCTATTTACAATGACGGATATCACTGTAATCCGAAGCTGCCGTTGCCTTTTATTAATATTGCATCACAAAAAAATTACATTGCTTTTTATCACATGGCAATTTATCTGGATGAAAAAATATTGAAATGGGTCGAAGAAAATTATTCAAAATATTCTTCCGAAAAATTGGATATGGGTAAAGGGTGCATGCGATTTAAAAAGATCGATAAAATTCCTTTCGGCTTTTTTACAGAACTGGTAAAGAAAATGACTGTAGCAGAGTGGATAAAGTTATATGAAGAAAAACTGAAAAAATAAGTTGAAATAATTTTACTTTTTGGAATCTTGCACACTTGCTGATCGTGATTTGCAATCGCGAATTATTATTTGTGCTTTTTTAATGCACATTATATGCGAATCAAAATTCACTGATAGAGCTTCTACACTGCAAATGTCGAAGAGCAGGAATAGAAAATAAAAATCAACTAACCAAATTATAGAGGACATAAATAAATAATTATATTTACATAACGATTGGTCTTTCTATGAAATAGAAAATGCATTTCCCAAATTTATTTAATCAAGAAAATAAAGGTCATGGGCTCACAAGCAATACAAAGCCATCTTTGGGGACAACGTTCCAAAGATTGGGCAACAATTCAAGAAGCGACCGGCAAAGCTGGTTATGAATATGTTCTTCACTTTCTTCAACCAAAACTTTCCGAAAAATTTTTAGACATAGGCTGCGGCTCTGGATTGTTTGCAAATCTTGCAGCGAAATCAGGTGCAGAAATACTCGGATTTGATGCAACAGCACAATTAATCGAAGAAGCAAAACTGCGCAATCCTTCTATAAAATTTTTGACAGGAGAAATGGAAGCATTGCCTTTTGACGATAACACTTTTGATATCGTCAGTGGTTTCAATTCATTTCAATATGCAGCCAATGTAAAAGCTGCTTTGGCCGAAGCAAAACGTGTTTTAAAAGAAAATGGCAAATTAGTTGTAATGATTTGGGGTAATAAAGAAGACTGCGAAGCTGCTTCATATTTAAAAGCCGTAAGAAGTTTATTGCCGCCTCCGCCGCCCGGTGCAGGAGGACCTTTTGCATTAACCGAAAAGAATTTACTTGAAAATATTTTGGAAGAAATCGGGCTAAAAATTATAGACAACAAAGATGTGGAAAGTACTTGGGACTATCCTGATACCGAAACGGCATTAAAGGGTTTGCTCTCCGCAGGACCTGCAGTCAAAGCCATTGAACATGCGGGATATGAAAAAGTTCATGAAACAATTTTAGCTGCTGTGCAACCTTATATTCAAAGCAACGGATATGTTGTATATAAAAATAAATTCAGGATTGTAATTTCAGAAAAATAACTTTTTAAAAATAAAATTACTTGCCAATTCTAAGTATCTTGGCGATATAGTTAAGAAAACTTCTACGAATAAAAAATTGAGGCGAATGATATTTTTGTGAAATGTGAACGCACGCATAATCTGAAAAACATTGACGTAAATTTTCCTAGAAATAAACTCATTGTTGTTACTGGTGTTTAAGGCATCGGTAAATTATTACTCTTGCTATTCGTTATTTGCAATCGCGAACGATTATCTGTGTATTTTTAATGCACATTAATATACGAATTAATAATTCCCTGATAGAGCTTCGATATTGCAATGTCGAAGAGCAAGATATAGATTAATTGAAGACAATATGTTTTATGTTAACTATCCTTATGATATTACTTTAACGGAAATCCATAATGAATTAAACAATAATTAATATGGTTATCTATTCCAGCAAAAATATTTTGTTGTTATTTTTCTATTTTTTTTAATTGTATATCTTCCGTATATGCGCAAAATATAAAAACAATACCTTACCATCCAAATTATGATTCCCTCAAGCAATTTTAAAAAAGAGTAGAAAATGATGATCAAGTTGGTAGAAATCAATTAGATGAAGTTTCAAGTAAATACGGATGGAAATTCTAATTGATACAATCAGGGTAAAAGATTCTATAAATATAGTAATTATTGAATCTTTTATTAATAATTAGATAATGTCATACTAAATAGACCAAAAAGAGTCAAAAGCAATATACCTGAATGAACAGGTAGAATTATATCTAGGGTAATTTTTTTGATGGTTTGGGAAAAGAAGTCGCTGATTTCGGATAAGGAATTAAAATGCCTGTTTGTAAATTTTCTTTTAATATGTTGCCATATTTGCTCTGCAGGATTTAGTTCCGGACTATAATGGCTGCATCATCTCAGAAGAATCCTTTAAAAATTTTCTCAGCTCTTGCTGGCTTTCCTTAATACGAATATATAATGCGTAGGATATCCCAATATGATTTATAATACAGGCCAAAAATAATACAAAAAAATTGCTCCGTCAAAAATCGGTCTGTATTATTTTTCGGTATCCTATTAATACAAAATGAAGACAACTTGGTAGATAAATGGTAAGTCGACACTTCAATCATCTTAACGGCAAAATTGCCCGCCTCATCCGGTTTTTTGAAACGGAAAGAGTTTCAGTTTGCTAACTTTGTAACATGTCGAAACGATTTCGAATACCGGGTATCATTATTCCGCTTGGAATAGCCCTTGCTGTATTACCGATCAAATTAACCGCGGATGACGTACAATCAGGCGGTTTATTTTTAGCTGTACGTACGATCAGGTATACTTTCACGGGCGGGGTACTTGCTTTTTTTCTACATCTTTGGCTGAGTCGGAAATTTGCTTCGGCGGGAAATAATTTGCGTTACGCAGCTTATTTATGCAAGATTATATTTGTTGCAATAAGCATATTTCTCGTTTCGGTTTTGCTTGATTATGTTTTTGGCAAATTTGTCAGAAGCTCTCCTTTCGCCATAGCCAAAGAGGATCTGAACTGGTATCTGGTAGTATTAAGGTGTTTACTGATAAGCGCCATACAATTCTTTGTCGTCTTTTATTTAAAGTTATTCAGCGAAAGCCAAAGGCGCAGTTTGGAAATTGAGAAACTTAAACAAGCCCGGCTGGAAGCCGACCTCTCCAACTTAAAAGAGCAGATGAGCCCTCACTTTTTGTTTAATACATTAAACACGTTAAGCGCCATTACACAGGATAAACAGGTGAAAATATATGTCTCCCAACTTGCAGATGTTTACAGGTATATGTTGGTACATAACAAACTGAACCTTGTTGCCTTGGAGAAGGAATTAAGTTTTATTACCTCTTACCTGTACATTATAAAAACTCGAATGGGGGAGGCCGTTGACATACATATCGATGTTGAAGAAAAATTAATGCAAACCAAGATACCACCGCTTACCTTACAACTTTTGCTGGAAAACGCCATTAAGCATAACGTGGCATCGGTTAATAAGCCATTAAATATTCGGATATCGAACGATCCGTTATATATCGTTATTTGTAACAGTCATTCCCCGAAAACGGCGCAACGTTATTCAACTGGGGTCGGGTTAAATAATTTAATGACCCGTTATCAACTTTTATTTTCCCAAGATATCCTAATTGAGAAAAACTCAACAATGTTCACCATAAAGTTGCCGATACAGAAATGAAGATTTTGATCATAGAAGACGAAATAAATGCCGCAAAAGAACTGGAAAAAATATTGCTCAGTATGGATGCTTCTAATACCGTGCTGGCAATACTCGATTCGGTAGAAGCAAGCATATCGTTTTTGAAAGGAAATAACTTACCGGATCTGATCTTTTCCGACATCCAATTGGCCGACGGGATGTGTTTTGAAATCTATCGAGAAGTTCCTTTAAAGAAGCCGGTTATTTTTTGCACCGCTTACGATGAATATATGCTTGAGGCTTTCGACACAAATGCTGTCAGTTATTTATTAAAACCCATCACCGAGGAAGCTGTTGCAAAAGCAATGGAGAAATATCACCGGCTGAAGTCTGCCTTTGAACCCTCAGTGGCCGCTCGCTCTGTTCAACAACTTGGTGAGCGATTAAAATACGCTTACAAAAAGACTATCCTCGTTGAGCAACGAGGATACATCATTCCTTTTCCAGTAAATGATATTGCCTATCTGTATCTGGAAAATACAATCGTACAAATCGGGACAACCGGAAATCATCAATATTTTATCACGTCGACACTTGACGAACTGGAAAGAATGCTTGATCCGGAGCTCTTTTATCGCGCCAACCGGCAATTTATTATCAACCGGCATTCAATTGTAAATGTAGAAAGATTTTTCTCCAGAAAGCTTCTTGCCAAACTTGTTGTACAAACACCCGAAACGATCGTGATCAGCAAGGCAAATGCATCCGATTTTCTCCGGTGGCTTGAAGGGATTTCTTAAAACTTTTCTTTTCATACACGTGTCTCTGACAATGCTGCGACGCCTCTTACGACCGCTTGCGATAAGCCTTTTTTAATCATCAGGAAAATCGTGCAGTTCTTTCTTTTAAAAACGCAATAACGGTCTCCTCCGATGTAAATCGATTCCCGATGTTCACAAAATTCTTTGCCAGTAAATCATATCTCTTTGCAAGTAAAAGCATTGCAACCATCATGATATCTATCTTACTGAATACAACTGCATTATTATCTATATACTTGTCGATTGTCTTTTGAAAATAAGCCGGGTGTTCCGACCAGTGCATCGTTTGTTTTAAATGGTGTGATATATGGTACCCGTCGTTCCAGCATATCCAATTATATTTACTGTTGATACAATTCATGCTGTTTTTATAAGCATTTCCGGGATCTGCCCGATCAATAAAAGCATGCTGCGCCCAGTTGCCGAGCATAGCGATCATCCGGTAAAAAAAATAGGGGAAAATAAAAACACATAAGGTAGCCTTCCAATTAAAGCAGCATAAAACCGAACACAAAACAATAAACAGAATTTCTCCACGCAGGGCACTGTACATCAAATTTTTCCGGTTTTTCTTTTTGAAGTAAAACGCGAGATCCCACAGTCCCCGGACGAGAAATTTTGACAAATACAACAGGAAATTTTTCAAAGAATCCCGCTGATAAGACATGGTCGAGCTTTCGTCGTCTTTGAGGTTGTTTTCCGGATGGTGCATACCTATGTGATGGGCATAGTAGGTATCAGCCATATGCCCGAAAAAAGGAGCGATTACATAAGGTAGTAAGTAGTTTAAATAATTATATTGTTTTTTAAACAAAGTCCGGTGGGCGGTGCAATGAAACATTAGCGAAAAACGGCCAATAAAAAAGGCTGCATTAAGTAACATGTAAAATATGGCAGCAATTAACCAATTCGAACCGACCCACATGCGACTGAACAATAACGTGGCATACGGAATAAGGAATAAGATAATGCTAACCGTAAAATAAATAAAAGGCAAATCCCTTTCATCACGGATTAAGCTAATGAAGAATTTATCCAAACGGATATAATACGGCGGCTTTAAACCGACTGGATCTGTCAAAATATCGGGTAAAGGTTGCATAATTAATCTTCAAATATTATTGTGATACAAATGAAGCATGAATTATCAAATGAAGAAGAGGCAATAAGAGGGAGACGGGCAAAATGATTGCTGAAGCGGAAAGCATCTTTAAACAAATCCGTGATGATGTATTAATAAACCCAAGTTGCAAGTTAAAAGAAGTGTTTAAATTGTTCAACACAAATAAAGATGACCATAAAATGTATTTTCCCAATACAAAAGACACTGTCTCCAAAAGTGTGTAATTAAAAAATCGAGGTCAAAAGGTCTCGATTTTTTAATTTTAAACATACAATATCATGACAGTGCAAACAGAAGATTTTTTATCGGATGAATTTTTAAAACAGTTCAAGAGCGGCGAACAGCTCAATGAGTTTTTAAGCAGTATTCAAAAACGGGCAATAGAGCAAATGCTCGAAGGAGAAGTTGACGACCATCTCGGTTACGAGAAACACCGGCAAGGACAAAGCGACAACAACCGCAACGGTTACGGGAAAAAGAACGTCAAAACAAGTTACGGGGAAATGGAGATACAAGTTCCGCGCGACAGAGATGCCTCGTTCAATCCCATGTTGGTTCCCAAGCGTGAAAACATGCTGGAAGGCCTGGAAGAAATCATTGTATCGATGTACGCCAAAGGCATGAGTGTATCAGATATACAGGAACACGTCAAAGATATTTACAACTTCGATGTATCTGCAAGCACAGTGAGCCGTATTACATCGCGTATTGCGGAAGATATTACAGCCTGGCAGAACCGTCCGTTGGAAAATGCATATCTTATCGTCTGGATGGACGGTATTGTTTTCAAGGTAGGGGAAAACAGCAAAGTCATCAACAAAACTGTCTATATCGCCGTAGGGCTCAGGATTGACGGCAATAATGAAGTCTTAGGCATGTGGCTGGGCAAGAACGAGACATCCGCCTATTGGCTCAGTGTGCTGACCGACCTCAAGTCGCGCGGCGTGCAGGACATCTTTATCACGGCGACGGATAACCTTAACGGATTTACAAGTACCATCCGCAGCGTGTTTCCTGAATCGTCCACACAAATCTGTGTGGTACATCAAATTCGCAATTCCATGCGTTACGTGGTATGGAAAGACAAAAAGGAATTTGCAAAAGATTTGAAAGCCATTTATACTGCTCCGACTAAGAATGCAGCCCTTGCAGCATTGGATGATTTTGAGCAGAAATGGAAAAGCAAGTATGCTTATGCCATCAAATCATGGCGCGATAATTGGGACGAGCTGACAGTATTTTTTGACTTTCCCATTGAAATGCGAAGCATTCACGAATGCAATAAAAAAAATTAAAAATGTATGAGTAAATCAGGCAGATTATTTACACAACCAACCTGATTGAAAATCTCAACGGCAAAATCCGGAAATACACCAAAAACAAACTTTCTTTTCCTACGGATGACGCCGTGATGAAATCCGTTTATCTCGCCCTCAGGGAAGTGTCAAAAAAAAGGACAATGCCTATTCATAATTGGGGAATTGTCCTGAACCAGTTCTTAATTATCTTTGGTAATAGATTGAAAATTTAGCACACTAAATTTTCAACCCCCGATTTTTTAATTACACACTTTGTGAGATACTCTCCATAAAATATAAACCTATTTCATCCTCTCTAATTCTTGCTGCATCGCAATCATTTCATCACGCAGTTTTGCAGCTTCCATAAAGTCTAAATCCTTTGCTGCTTTTTCCATTTTCTTTTTGGTTTGCGTTATTTCTTTTTCCATTTGCGGAATAGTTTTTTTCGGCTTGTATGCCGTTGATTCTTCAGCGACTTGTTTTTGTACAATGTCTTCATCATAACTTATCGCATAAGATTTATGTTCATCAAAACCTTTGATGTCGAGAACAGAAGTTTGCGCAAAAACCTGTTCCTTGCTTTTGGTTACTGTGGTAGGAGTAATGTTGTGTTCAGTGTTGTAAGCAATCTGTTTTTCACGGCGGCGATTTGTTTCATCAATCGTGCGCTGCATGCTCATCGTCATCTTATCTGCGTAAAAAATTACTTTGCCTTCTGCGTTGCGCGCGGCGCGGCCTGCGGTTTGCGTAAGCGATTTTTCGTTTCTTAAAAAGCCTTCTTTGTCCGCATCTAAAATAGCGACTAAGGTTACTTCCGGCAAATCCAATCCTTCTCGCAAAAGGTTCACGCCAACGAGTACATCAATCTCGCCCAATCGCAGCTGGCGCAATATTTCCACGCGTTCCAAAGTATCTACATCACTGTGAATGTATTTTGAGCTGATATTTATTTTTTGCAAATATTTATCCATCTCTTCCGCCATTCGTTTTGTTAATGTTGTTACCAAAACACGTCCACCTTTTTTTACTTGCTTATCAATTTCATCCAACAAATCATCAATCTGATTAATGCTGGGCCGCACTTCAATAGGCGGATCTAACAAGCCTGTGGGCCGAACAATTTGCTCCACTACAACGCCGCCTGTTTTCTCCAATTCAAAATCTCCCGGCGTAGCCGAAACGAATATTGTTTGACCGATAAGGTTTTCAAATTCATTAAAGCTCAAAGGGCGATTATCTATTGCACTCGGCAATCGAAAACCATATTCCACCAAAGTTAATTTGCGGCTTCTGTCGCCGCCGAACATGCCGCCGATTTGCGGAACGGTGACATGGCTTTCATCCAACACACAAATAAAATCTTTAGGGAAATAATCTAACAAACAGAATGGCCGTGATCCGGGTGCGCGCCTGTCAAAAAACCTTGAATAGTTTTCTATTCCGTTGCAATAGCCTAACTCGCGCATCATTTCCAGATCGTATTCCACACGTTCTTTAATGCGTTGCGCTTCGATCAATTTGTTTTGTTTGGTAAAATAATCTACCTGCGCCTGCATTTCATCCTGAATCTCATACGTAATTTGCTGCATCATATCGCGCGGAGCTAAATACAAATTCGCAGGAAAAATGGCTGCATTATCTACGCGTGCAATGCGCATGTTTGTGATTACATCTATCGTTTCGATGCTTTCTATATAATCATCGAAAAAAGTAATTCTATAGCCAAAGTCCATATAAGGCAAATTAATATCAACCGTATCGCCTTTCACACGGAAACTGCCGCGCACAAAATCGACTTGTGTTCTGTTGTATAATGAATTGACTAAAGAATGTAAAAATCCTTGCCGCGAAATGGCTTGACCTTTGTGGATTCGTATGATACCATTTTCAAATTCCGCAGGATTGCCGATACCGTAAATACAGCTCACACTCGCAACCACAATAATATCGCGCCTTCCGCTTAAGAGTTGCGCAGTAGCCTGTAAACGAAGTTTGTCTAATTCCTCATTAATACTCAAATCTTTTTCGATATACGTGTTGCTCACCGGCATATAAGCTTCGGGCTGGTAATAATCGTAATAGCTTACGAAATAACCGACAGCATTGTTGGGAAAAAATTGCTTGAACTCGCCATACAATTGAGCTACCAGAGTTTTGTTGTGCGTTAGAACAAGCGTGGGACGCTGAACGTTTTGAATCACATTCGCCATCGTAAACGTTTTGCCCGAACCCGTAACGCCGAGCAAAGTCTGAAATTGCTCACCATTATTTAATCCCTCTGTTAATTGTTGTATTGCAGAAGGCTGATCACCGGAAGGCTGATATTCGGAATGTAATTCGAAAGGCATAAAACGAAGTTAGCACAATTTGAAAATTTGCGGATTTAAAAATCAAGTAAGAAATATTTTTTAACTTTGAAGAAATGATAATGAAAATGTTATAGAATAATAATTCTTGCTGTTTGTGTTTTACAATCGCAAACTATTATGTGTGCATTTTTAATGCACATTATATGCGAATTAAAAATTCGCTGACAGGGTTTCGACATTGCAAATGTCGAAGAGCAAGGGTAAACATCTTGATTCTTATATAAAATATTTTTTTTAATATAGCAGTTATTTTTAGAGTATAATACTTTTTTTGTGCGAATAACCTTAATGAAGGTTAAATTGTCCATTATTTTCCCAAAGCAAAATCTTATTTATTTATGTTTCTAAAACCTTCTTTTTCTATTATTTTTTTTTGTTTCGTTTGCCTAATTGAAATATCGTGCAGCGTGCAAAAGAATAGCTATATCATTACAAATAATAATGACACTGTAAAAGGATCATTTAAACTATCAATGGCTCAATCTGAAATTAGTAATAAATATACATTTAACAATGATGAGCCAGATTCGATTTTTTTCATTAAAATTAATAATGTTGAAAAGGGAATTAATGTTGACACTATTAAGAGTCTAAATCTAGTATGTAGAAATAGGGAGGATACTACAAAATATATTTTTAATCATCATCATTTTTGGAAATTATTAATATCTAAAAATGGTATGAATGTTTTTGCAAGAGAATATTTAGTGGATAATGGGTTTTATTTAAATTTTAAAACAGGCTATACTCAAAATGATCAAGAAGCTCAAGACATAATAATAACTTCTGATAAATTTAGAATAATAACTACGATTTATAGTGGTCCTCTTCAGTACAATGGTATTCATTTATGGAAAGAACATGAAGTTTTAAACTTTATTAACTTAAGATATAAATTGAATTTAAAATTAAATGACTTGTTGATATTTGAAGATAAATACAAAAAATTTGATGAGCAGAAAGAATTGTTTTCTTTCATTTTGGATAAAGAATTAAAGTTGCAAAATGAAACTAAAGCCACAGATTAATTTATTCTTCTTGTTTGTGTTTTACAATCGCAAACCATTATGTGTGCATTTTTAATGCACATTATATGCGAATTAAAAATTCGCTGTTAGGGTTTTGATACTGCAAATGTCGAAGATAAATTTATCATTATATATCAAATCGTATTTATTTTATCAATCACTTCCTTTAAAATACGATAAGATTTTAATCTCTCTTGGTGATCGTAGATGTGTGAAACTGCTATAATTTCATCGGCATTATATTCCTTTAAAAATTCTTGCAATCTGCTAAACAAAGAATTTTTATCTCCGATAAAGGTAAGCGACAACATCTGGTTAAGCCCCGAAATCTCAGGAGGGGAAAGCTGCTTTTCAAAATCTTTTACCGGTGGCTGTAATGGTTTTCTGTCATTATTCAATATATTTCTGAATGCCTGAAAAAGGCTTGTAGCAATCAAGTGTGCTTTTTCATTACTATCGGCAGCTATCACATTAATGGCGGCAATGGTATATGGCTTTGGAAATTTATCGGAAGGCTGATAATTTTCTTTATAAATAGTAAATGCCTTTTGCATTTGTGCAGGTGCAAAATGACCGGCAAATGCATAAGGCAATCCGTATTTGGCTGCAAGCCATGCGCTGTCTGTACTTGAACCGAGAATGTAAATCGGAATATCCAATCCTTCTCCCGGCATGGCACGTACTTTTCCGTTTTTATTCTCAGCAGAAAAATACAGTTGCAATTCTTTAATTTGTTGCGGAAAAGTTTCATTAATTGTCATCGGATTTCTGCCGATTGCCATAGCTGTAATGCCGTCTGTGCCGGGAGCGCGGCCAACGCCCAAATCAATTCTATTCGGGTACAAAGTTTCTAATGTGCCGAATTGCTCAGCAACAATCAACGAACTGTGATTCGGCAGCATAACGCCTCCGGAGCCTACTCTTATATTTTGAGTTCCTTGTGCAACATAACCTATTAGTACGGAAGTTGCGGAACTTGCAATGCTTTCCATATTATGGTGCTCTGCCAGCCAAAATCTTTTATATCCCATTTGCTCTGCATGGCGTGCCAGATCAAGACTGCGATGAAGGCTTTCCTGAACGCTGCTGCCTTCTATAACAAACGCTAAATCCAGAACCGAAACTTCTATTTTGCTGCCCATAATTTAATTATGTTTCCCAAAGTTACAATGTAAATTTGAATAGATTTTGAAGTTGGGTCCGAAGAAAATTTTATTGATTTGACAATAAAAAAAATATTATCCCGAAGGATAATATTTGAATTGATTTTTAAGGAGAGTCTGATATCGAATTGATCTTAAAAAGGCAAATCGTCATTGGATTCAAAATCCGGTGAGGCAGCTACTTCCGGTGCATGTGTGCCATTGCTTGCGGCATGTGTGCCTCCTTCTTCTGTACTGCTTCTCGATCCTAATAACTGCACATTTGAAATCCTGAGCGTAAGCGATGACTTACTCGTTCCGTCCTGCGTTTGGTATAATCTTGTATCGGGCGTGCCTTCCACATACACAATTTGTCCTTTTTTTAAATAAGGTGCAATGGCTGTTCTGTCTGTCCAATAGGCGCATTCAATCCATGTAGTGCGCGATTTTGTTTCTCCTGAATTCGAATCTTTAAATTTTTCAGTATGGGCAACGCTGAAGTTAATAACGGTTCTTCCGTTTACCGTATTTACCGTACAATCTCTTCCTAAATTTCCTATAACTTGTAATTTGATCATAAACTATGTTTTTTAAATATGGAAAGAATATACCAAGATACATTATTTTACGAAAAAAGCACGATAAATTTTACCGTGCTTTTTTCAATATATAAAAAAATATTATAGCTGTGAAGGATTTTTAACAGCGCTTCTAATTCTTGAAGAAGGTAAGAATACTTGTAAGCCAAAGTTAATGCCTAATGAATTTTGGTAATTTGTATTACCGCCTCCGGCTAATCCGTTGTATTTAATTAATCCTTCCAAGGCAACATTCGGAGTTATAAAATAGGAGTAGCCTGGACCAAATCCAAAAGCAAAGCCATTGGTTGTATTTCCCGGTTTTACATTAACACCTGCAAAACCCGCGTTCGCTTCAAAAAAGAAACGGCCATGTTTGAGAAGATTATCAATGCCATGTTCTCCGGGACTTATATAATAACGACCCAAAGCTTGAATTCCGTAAACCGTAGTTTTTGCCCCTGAAATATCACCTACATTTTTTGCTTTATCATAACCCAAATTTACAACACCGCCAATCAATAAATTATCATTTACAAAATATCCTATTTTCGGGCTAATGCCAATATTCCATCCTGAACCGGAATTAAGATTAAAATTTGCCCCGAATAAACTGCTGTTCCCGATACCTGAAATTCCGCTGCCTAAATCTGTACCTACCATTACATTCCCTTTGGAAATTTGCCCGTGCGCGACGCTAAAAACTCCGGCAACTCCCGTAAAAAATAAGAATAATAATTTTTTCATCTGTTTTAGTTTTTAAGTGTTTAAAAAATGGATTTTTTAATGCAGAAATTGTATCAACAAAATCATGCCAAAATAAAAAATAAGTAATTCTTTTTATTTAAAATGTTATCAATCACAATCATTTGTCTTAAACAATTGAAAATAATAACGCGCGCAAAAATAAGTAACTAATTTATTTTTTAATGAAAATTTGGTTTACTTATCTTCGCCATTATGCAATTCAGCAATATAATTGGCCTGCAAAATATAAAACAAAAATTGGTGGATATGGTTCATGACAATCGTATCAGCCATGGACTTTTATTTCTGGGGAAAGAGGGTTCGGGTAATCTTCCCTTAGCTGTTGCATTTGCACAATATGTCATTTGCGAAGACAAGCAGCAAAACGAGGCTTGCGGCAAATGTGCAGCATGCAAAAAAGCAGCGGAATTCATACATCCGGATATTCATTTTTCTTTTCCGGTAATTCCTAAAAAAACCGGTACAAAACCCGTGAGCAATGACTATATAACCGAGTGGCGGGAATTTTTAAAAAACTATCCTTATGGTAATGCTTTTGACTGGCTGCAATGTATCGGCGCGGAAAATAAGCAAGGGAATATCACGGCCGAAGAATGCAACGATATTATCCGTAAATTTTCTCTGAAAAGCTACGAAAGCGAATACAAAATCCTCATTTTATGGTTGCCTGAATATTTGGGAAAAGAAGGAAACAAATTATTGAAACTGATTGAAGAACCTCCCGCCAAGACCATTTTCATACTCGTTGCGGAAAATGAAGAGGAAATTCTTTCCACAATTCGCAGTAGAGTACAACTTGTAAAAATTCCGTTGCCCGACACAAAAGACGTACAAACAGCGTTGATTAAAGGTGCAGGGTTATTTGACGACAATGCACTTGATATTGCCAATTTGTCCGAAGGTAATTATAGAAATGCGTTGCAATTGCTGCAACATTCCGTGAGCGACTGGCAGCAATATCTGCGGGACTGGCTGAATGCTATTTTAAAAGGCGGCCATCCGGCAATTACTAAACTGATTGAAGAAATAAATAAACAAGGCCGGGAAAAACAGAAACAGTTTCTGCAATATTTCAACCAATCGTTGGCGCAAAGTATCCGATTAAGGATATTGGGAAATGAGAATGTAAATATTTCTTCTCAGGATAAAGACTTTGCTGAACGATTAAATAAAATTGCTTCTATAAGCCAGCAGGAAAAAATAATAGAAGAACTTGATAAAGCCATCTATTATATAGAAAGAAATGCGAATGCAAAAATGCTGTTTCATGCCCTTAGCATTAAATTGAGATACATTATTCAGCATAAAACATTAATTTTGACGAAATAGTCGGAATTTTATACGTTAAATATGTTGCGACAGAACAAACAAATATTTTTTACTTCACTTTTCGCGAAGCGCATTCTGCTTCGTGAAATCAAAATATATTCACTACAATGGGATGTGGAAATTGCGGCACGGGAACTCCGTCCGGTTGCAAAAGCAATGGCGATTGCGGCACCGGAAGCTGTAACCGGATGAACGTTTACGATTGGCTCCAAAATTTACCTATAGATAATTCTGACGACGCGTGTCGTATTGTTGAACTCATCTTTAAGAATGGAAGCAGGAAAGATTTTTTCCGTAATAATACTTTGCAATATTTTTCAAAAGGCGAATTGGTAACGGTAGAAGGTGTAAGTGGTTTTGATGTGGGAGAAGTGAGCCTTTCCGGCGAATTGGTTCGTATGCAAATGAAGAAAAAAGGAGTAAACGAATATACAGCCGAATTCAAAAAAATACTTCGCAAAAGCACCGAAAAAGATATAGAGCTCTTTAAGCAAAATAAAGCCAAAGAACAAAATATATTGATGCGCTCGCGCGAAATAGCGAACAGTCTTAAACTGCAAATGAAACTCTCTGAAATAGAAATTCAGGCAGATGGAAAAAAAGCAACCTTCTTTTATACTGCAGATGATCGCGTAGATTTCCGCGAAATGATAAGGCTTTTCGCGACTGAATTTAAGCTAAAAGTAGAAATGCGCCAGATTGGCATCAGACAGGAAGCAGGCAAGGTGGGCGGAATTGGCAGTTGCGGGCGCGAGCTTTGTTGCAGCACATGGCTTACCGATTTTAAAAGCGTAAATACAACTGCAGCCCGTTATCAGAATTTATCCATCAATCAAACAAAATTAAGCGGGCAATGCGGCAGATTAAAATGCTGTCTAAATTACGAACTGGATACTTATCTCGATGCCTTACAAGGCTTTCCTAATGATGCAGAAACGTTAGAAATTCAAAGGGGCAAAGCAGTCTTGGTAAAAAAAGATATTTTTAAAAATTTAATGTGGTACACTTTATCCGATAGCAGCAAGCAATATCCGCTTACGATACATCGGGTAAGAGAAATCTTATCGCTGAACCGTAAAGGAGAAAGGCCGGAAAAGCTCGAGGCAGTAGAATTGGTTGGCAAGGTGAAAGAAATAGAGCCGAGCTTTGTAGATGTGGTAGGGCAAATAAGCCTGAGCTCGCTCGAAAAAATAGAGAAAAAACATAAATCAAAAAACAAGCCTAAAAAATTTTCTGATCAAGGAAAACAGTATCCATCGCCGGTAAATGGCAATCCGAATAAAAGCAAGCAATTTAACATACAAGGCAAGCCTCCCGTGCAGGTAAATAACCCCGGTAAAAAAAATTAATAATCGAAGAAAGCATTACCTAATGCTTTTATAATCTCTCTTTCCGCAAATAACTCATTACCTTTGCAGCATGGAAAATTCTGTAAAGCAAAATATACGTCATCTCAGTTTACCGATGCTGGAGCAATATTTTGCTGATAACGGCGAAAAGAAATTTCGCGCCAAGCAAGTATACGAGTGGATTTGGCTAAAAGGTGCGAACAATTTTGATGATATGCTGAATGTGAGTAAAGAATTGCGCGGCCGTTTGTCAGAACATTTTTCATTGCCGGCAATTTCCATCGACACAATTCAGTATAGCGCCGACGGAACTATAAAATCACGTTTTAAAACTTTCGACAACCATCTGATTGAGGGCGTTTTAATTCCTACGGAAGAAAGAAAAACTGCTTGCGTTTCTTCACAAATAGGTTGCAGCCTTACCTGTAAATTTTGCGCAACAGGATATATGGCACGCGTGCGTAATTTATCTTACGATGAAATCTACGATCAGGTAATGCTCATCAACAAGCAAAGTATTGAAACATACAATCAAAAACTATCCAATATTGTTTTCATGGGAATGGGCGAGCCATTGCTCAATTACAGCAATGTACTGAAAGCGATAGAACGTATTTCTGCAGAAGACGGCTTAGGTATGAGCCAGCGCCGTATCACGGTTTCAACAGCCGGTGTTGCAAAAATGATAAAGAAACTCGGAGATGACAATGTGAGATTTAAACTGGCGCTTTCTCTGCACGCCGCTAACGATAAAAAGCGCAATGAGATAATGCCGGTAAATGAAAGCAACAATATTGCTGCACTTATAGAAGCGCTGAATTATTATTATAAAAAAACAAAGCAATCCGTAACTTTTGAATATATTTTATTCCAGAATTTCAACGACAGCCTGAAAGATGCGGAGGAACTTGTAAAAATATATCGCCGTGTACCTGCAGATTTAATTAATCTGATTGAGTATAATCCTATTGATGCAAGCAATTTTTCAAAACCAGAGGATGATAAAGTAGAAGCGTTTATGCAATATCTCGAAGCAAATAAAGTTAATGCTCGCCTAAGGCGCAGCCGCGGAAAAGATATTGATGCCGCTTGCGGTCAATTGGCAAATAAAGGAAATTAATAGATAATTACAGCCAGTTTTTTTATAATTAATAATCGCTTTGCACTTTGTTCTCATCTGTTTATTTTTATTTTATAATGGTCAGATGGAATTTTCTAAAATAATCATTGCTTTGTTGGGTATGCAAAATTCTTATGGCTCATTTCATAATTCATAAATCACACAATTCATAATTCATACGATGGGCAAACAAGCATTTGAAAAATTTATCAATCCGAAATCGCCTGCCAAAATCAAAGAAGAACATCGCCAGGAGAAAAGAAAAATTAAAGCCGAAATGCGTGCGGAAGGCGAAGAGCGCAGAAGGATAAAAGCAGCTAAGCTTCGCGGCGAAAAATTGGACGATCCTTCATCATTTCCGGTAAATGATCATTATGCAAAAGATAAGTTTAAGAAAAAAGAATATTCTTCCGGCGGCAATTATCGCAAGGCGGATTCTTTCAATAATAAAAAAAGCAATTCTTTTGTATCATCTCCCGAAAGCCAATCGCAGCAAGGATTTGTGAAGAATGAAACATTAAAGAAAACAAAAAATTACGGAACTAAGAATGAGCGTTTTGTAAAAAATGAAAATGCAGTATCCGAGCAAATGCCATTGAATAAATTTATTGCACATGCTGGTATTTGCGGCAGGAGAGAAGCGGCTGAATTGGTAAAACAGGGATTTGTAAAAGTGAATAACGATACTGTATTCGAGCCTGCGTTTAAAGTTTCAGAAACAGACAATATAGTATTAAAGGGGAAGAAAATTGAATTGCAAAGGAAGCTGATTTATATTCTGATGAACAAGCCGAAAGACCATATCACAACTACTAAAGATGACAAAGGGAGAAAGACAGTTTTGGATTTATTGAAAGGTGTGGAGGATATTAAAAGAATTTATCCGATTGGCCGGTTAGACAGGAATACAACGGGCGTATTGCTATTAACCAACGACGGCGAATTGTCACAAAAACTCACACATCCTTCTTTTCAAATTAAAAAGATATATGAAGTAGGGCTTGATAAACCTTTGCAGAAGAAAGATGCCGAACAAATAGCAAATGGTATTGAACTCGAAGACGGATTTATAAAAGCAGATGCAATCGGCTATGTCGGCGGCAATGACAAAAGCCTTGTAGGTGTTGAGATTCACAGCGGCCGCAACCGAATTGTGCGCCGTATATTTGAACATCTTGGATACGAAGTAAAAAAACTGGACAGAGTGATGTTTGCCAATCTTACAAAGAAAAATGTAGAACGCGGCAGATGGCGCTACTTGTCGGAAAAAGAAATTCGTTTACTGAAATATATGAATGCTTCCGTACAGAAGAAAAAATCGATAAATAAAACCGAACCGGCAGATTAATGAAGTTGGATATTATTTTTGAGAATGAAGATTTTGTTGTTATCAACAAACCTTCGGGACTGTTAAGCGTACCGGACAGAATGCAATCCGAACCTTCCTTAAAGGATATTCTGAAAGAAAAATACGGAGATATTCTTACCGTACACCGCCTGGATAAATTTACCAGCGGGTTAATTGTATTTGCAAAAAATGCAGATATGCATAAAATGCTTTCGCAATTATTCGAAGGCAGGGAAGTAGAAAAATTTTATATCGGTTTGGTAAAAGGAAATCTATATGCTGAGTCTGGAACTATAGAAGCAGCAATTGCGGAACATCCGGCGAAAAAAGGTTTGATGACTACAAATGTGAAAGGCAAAACATCTGTAACCGATTATAAAGTTGTAGAAAATTTTAAAAATTATTCGTTAGTAGAATTTCAAATTCGTACAGGAAGAACACATCAGATAAGAGTACATTTGAAGCACATTGGTTCTTATCTTGTTTGTGATGAATTATATGGCGATGGCAAGCCTTTGTGTCTTTCAGAAATTAAAAAAAGATATAAATTATCCAAAAACGAGTTTGATGAAAAGCCTTTGCTGGCAAGACTTGCACTGCATTCTTTTAGAATAAAATTTGTTGTAAAAGATATTCCTTATTCTTTCGAAGCGCCACTGCATAAAGATTTTCAAGCCACTCTTCAGCAGTTACGGAAAAATGCTTAATCTTTTTTTATACAGCAAGATATAATACGGAAAAATGTTTCCACCGTTTTAGATTTATCTAAAATAAAGCTAAACGGCTCCGGTAAATTGTTGCAAAAACCGAATATCGTTTTGGGAATAAAGCCGTAAATCATTCACACGGTATTTCAATTGAGTAATTCGTTCCACGCCCATTCCAAATGCAAATCCTGTGTATTTTGTACTGTCGATGCCAAAGTTTTCCAACACTTTAGGATGCACCATTCCACTGCCGAGAATTTCTACCCAACCTGTATGTTTACAAACATTACAACCTTTTCCGCCACAAATCAAACAACTGATGTCCATCTCTGCGCTTGGCTCTGTGAAAGGAAAATAACTCGGGCGAAAACGCACTTTAACTTCTTTGCCAAACATTTCCTGAACAAAGAAATAAAGCGTTTGCTTCAAGTCTGCAAAACTTACATTTTCATCTATATACAAACCTTCTACCTGATGAAAAAAACAATGTGCGCGCGCGCTGATTGTTTCATTACGATAAACGCGGCCGGGACATATTACGCGAATTGGTGGTTTTTGTGTTTCCATTACACGGGCTTGTACGCTACTTGTGTGCGTACGCAACAGCCACGAAGGGTTTTGATGAATATAAAAAGTGTCTTGCATATCGCGGGCAGGATGATCTTCGGGCAAATTCATAGCACCGAAATTGTGCCAATCGTCTTCGATATCCGGACCTTCTGCCAAAGCAAATCCCAACCTTTTAAAAATAGATACAATCCTGTTTCGCGTGATACTTAAAGGATGCCTGCTTCCTATTTTGATGTAGTTACCCGGCAAGGATAAATCGATATTTTCCGAATGAGAATGACTGCCGGAAAATTGTGCTTTTAATGTTTCATATTTTGCTTCTACAAATTGCTTGAACTCATTCAGCAATTGCCCGGCTTGCTTTTTTTGATCATTAGGTACGTTTTTCATTTCGCCCATTACAGATTTTAATAAGCCTTTTGTGCCGAGGTATTTTATACGGAAATTTTCAACTTCATCTGCATTTGTGGCATTGGAAGCGGCAATTTCTTCTTTATATTTATTAAGCTGATCGATTAGATTATCCATACTTTTATATTAATGAAAAATGAATATTTTTTATTGTTAAAACATATTCATTATTCTTAAATCGCCATCATTTCTTTTTCTTTTGTTTCGAGATGCTTGTCAACAAGCACAATAAATTTATCCGTTATTTCCTGTATTTCTTTTTCAATGCCTTTCGCCTCGTCCTCACTTAATCCGTCTTTTTGCAATTTCTTGGTTTGTTCAATAGCCTCGCGGCGAATATTTCTAATGCTTACTTTTCCGCTTCGCCTTCGGCGGTTGCTTTTTTAAATAACTCTTTTCTGCGTTCTTCCGTAAGCGGAGGAAGGAAAAGGCGAATTTGTACGCCATCGTTTTGCGGCGTGATGCCAATGTTTGCAGCCATAATAGCGCGTTCAATTGGCGCCAGCATATTTTTTTCCCATGGTTGAATGGTTATAGTGCGTGCATCCAAAAGGCTTACGTTGGCTACCTGATTTACGGGAGTCGGATTTCCGTAATATTCAACCATTACGCCGTCCAGCATAGAAGGATTGGCCTTGCCTGCGCGTATGCGAGTCAATTCTGTTTCAAGATGCAATATCGATTTTTTCATGGCCGATTCGGCGTCTTGTAAAATCTTATCAGTTTGTTCGGACATTTCATTTTCATTTAAATAGGGGCGAAATTAAATGAAAAGATAAAGAAGGCAAAGGAAATTTTAGGTTTAACATGCATGTATAAATCTTTAGCAAAATATTAATACTAAAATAAATTTTGTTACTACGAATAAAATCGTAGTTTCGTTCTACGAAATTATTCGTACTTAAAAACAATATTCACTAATGGCAAAAGAAATAAAACTTACCGAAGGAGAGCAGGAAATACTACACGTGTTGTGGCAATCCGGCCCGAGCTCTGTAAGAGACATACATGAAATAATAGGAGCGCCTAAACAAAAAAGTTATACCACTACATTGAAAATAATGCAGATTATGTATGAAAAAGGATTGCTTACCCGCAATGAATCTTCGAAAACGCATATATACAAAGCGGCCATTTCTGAAAAATCCAGTAAGCAGCAAGCGGTAGGAAAGATTATCAAAAATTTGTTCAAGGGTTCGGCGGCACAATTGGTAATGCATGCATTGGGAAATCATCGCCCGTCAAAAGAAGAACTGGACGAGATAAAAACCTATTTGAGTCAATTGGATGAAAGCGCCGATAAGAAGAAATAAAGTTCAAACATTAAACATGTAAGGCCATGTATATTATACATTTTCTGTCATCTCCCGGTTTCAAATCTTTAGGATGGAGTTTGCTGCATAGTTTGTGGCAGGCATTCATGTTGTGTATGCTTACGATTTTTGTATTATATGTAATAAGAAATGCGGCTGCGAGAATCAAATACATCATTGCTTATTCTGCATTATGTGCAACAGGTATATCATTTGTATTTGCTTTGGTGCGGCAGTACAATATTCAACAATCAATTGCAGCAAGCAATGCGGTATTCATTGATGTTGGTTTTCACAAGTCCATGAATATTCCGTTAAAGGAAAATATTATTCAACAAAACGGTTCTTCTTATATAGAACATTTATTGCCGTTTATTGTCTTGATTTATTTTACAGGTATTTTTGTTTTTCGGAATAAGGTTAATTTATCAATACAGGAAAATTGTTTTTCTCAAATCAAAAGGTTTAAAAAGAATTGGGGAGAATTTAGAAACACGTGTCAGGCAAATGGCTCATCAGCTTAATATTTCCGATAAATTTAAAATCTTTCTTTCGGATCATATCCAAGTGCCTGCGATGATTGGATTTTTAAAGCCTGTCATATTATTGCCTGTTGCATTTTTAAATAATTTATCCATAGAAGAAACTGAAGCTATATTAATACACGAGCTGGCACATATCAGCAGGAAAGATTACTTATTCAACCTGTTGCAAACTATAATAGAAACAGTTTTATTTTTCAATCCATTTGTGTGGCTGCTATCAAAAATAATCCGTGAGGAAAGGGAAAAAGCATGCGACGAAATAGTGGTAGAATATGCGGCTCCGGTTATTTACGCTCGCGCATTATTATCCATAGAAAATACTGCAAAACCTTTACTCGCTCAAGCCGTAAGCGGCGGTAAATACAGGCTGCTGAACAGAATAAAAAACTTTACCATTAAAAAAAATAATACTATGAATGCAAAGCAAAAAATTATCAGTGTACTGATTGTATCGATGGGAATTGTTTCTATCGCATGGTTATCTCCAAAACCACAGGCAAAGAATATGCAGAATAATATTGTAAAAAGCTCATTGACATTGCCACCCAATCTTTATAATATTGATACACCCATCATTTCTATTAAACCGGAAGTTTTGCCTGCACCTCCCGTTCCTCCTATGCCGCCAAAAGCTAAGAATGAATCTTTAGTTAAAATGCCGCCGCCGCCGCCGCCCGCAGCGCATACATTACCTTATTCCGTACAACAGGAAATAGATTCGCCGCCGGCTATTGATAGTATGAGGATCGCAAAGATTCATGATTTTTATAACAGCAGAGAATGGAAAAAATTCCAGAAACAGATGGAAGAAAAAACTTCGAAAATCAGTGAATTTTACAAGAGCCCTAAATGGAAAAAATACCAAAAAGAATTGCAGCGAAACGCAGAAAAAATCAGTAATTTTTATAACAGTAAACAATGGGAAAAAAGCACTGAAGAATTGATGGCAAATGCCGACAGATTAAGGCAACAATCTGATTTGTGGAGTAAAAGAATAGATACCGTACAATGGAACGGACAGCAGGATAATTATAAACAATTGCGGAAACAAATGAAAGGTTTACAAAAACAAATCAACGACAAAGTCTGGAAAGCACAGTCTGAAGCATTGCAACGACAGGCAGAACAATTAAGAAAAGATGCAGAAATTTATCGTAAAAAAATATTCGATAATCCGGAATGGAAAGCGCAACAAAAAGACATGGAGGAAAAAATGCGTCAATTAAGTAATGATCTCCAATAAAATTAAAATATTCTTCGGCGCATGTTTTTTACATTGTATTATAAAATGAAATATATAATAAGCAGATAATTTTTTCTTCTATTTATATTAATTTTGGGAAATTATTAAATATTAAATTATAATTTAATCAATTTTCTTTTGTTATGCAAAAAACATCTTTTAAGCAAGTTGCGCCGTTTTTATTATTAGTAATTGTGGCTATCGGTTCATTATTTATTCCATCTTATGTAAGTAAATTTGATGTATCTAAATATAATGGCGCAGATATTACATGGATGTTAATTTCTTCCGCACTGGTTTTTTTAATGACGCCCGGTCTTGCATTCTTTTACGGAGGTATGGTAAATAGAAAAAACATACTTTCTACAATGATTAAAAGCGTTGTGGCTGCCGGTATCGTTGGCGTATTGTGGGTAGTAATTGGCTTTAGCCTTTGTTTTGGAAACTCTGTTCATGGAATAATAGGATCGCCTTCTACTTATTTTTTCTTTAAAAGTGTGGCTTCGGGCGAGCCTTGGGGTGGCATGCCAACCATTCCTCTTACTTTATTTTCTGTATTTCAGTTAATGTTCGCTGTTATCACGCCGGGATTGGTTGTTGGCGCAGTGGCAGAAAGAATTAAATTTACTTCATATATTTTATTTATTGTATTATTTAGTTTGTTGGTATATGCTCCATTGGCTCACTGGAGCTGGCATCCCGAAGGATTTTTGGCCAAAATGGGAGCGCTTGATTTTGCGGGCGGAACGGTGGTGCATATTTCCGCAGGTTGTGCGGCATTGGCCGGTGCAATGGTACTGAAACGCAGGCGCGCGCATATAGATCATATCGAAACACCTCCGGCAAATATTCCTTATGTATTGATCGGAACAGGTTTATTATGGTTTGGCTGGTTTGGATTTAATGCCGGTTCCGCAGGTTCGGCAGGTCCGTTGGCAGTTTCTGCATTCGCTACTACAAATACTGCTGCTGCAGGTGCAGGATTGTCTTGGATGTTTTTTGATGTAGTAAGAGGAAAAAAACCTTCTGTGCTTGGATTTTGTATCGGCGCTGTTGTTGGCTTGGTTGCTATTACGCCCGGAGCGGGATATGTTGCCATTCCTCAAAGTATTTTCATCGGTGTGCTGGCATCTATTATTTCTAACTTAGCTGTGCATTTTAAATCCAAATCTAATGTAGACGATACATTGGATGTGTTTCCTTGTCATGGCGTGGGTGGAATTGTGGGTATGATTTTGACCGGTATATTTGCTACCAAAACAGTAAATGCTGCCGGTGCTGATGGGTTGTTTTACGGAAATGCAAGTTTCTTTTTTACAGAATTAAAAGCGATAGTAATTGTGGTTCTTTACAGTTTCATCGTATCGTTTCTTATATTTAAATTTATCAATTTTATATTGCCGCTCCGAGTAACGGTTGAGGAAGAAGAAATAGGGCTTGATGCCTCTCAGCACGATGAAAAATATTTAGATCCTCCTTCTATAGTACAGACAGCATAATAATTAATTACTCACTCGAACTGCTTATTACAAGAGCCGCACATTAGTTGCGGCTCTTTCGTTTTAAAGTAATTTGAAGATGAAAACTTAGTTTGATTCTATTTTGTAACCTCTTAAAAAATCTTGGATATTCAATCTTTTTCTTCCCCTCTATCTGTACATCTTTTAAACTGATATATCCATTGCTGCAGGCAATTTTGAGAAATGTTTTATTGTCGGAAATTATTTTACCTGGCGGTTCATTGTGTTGAATTGTTTCTTTTTCTGCAAAATATATTTTCAATATTTTTTCTTTCAGCTTTGTAAAAGCAGCCGGAAACGGAGAAAGTCCGCGAATGAGATTGTATATTTCCCCAACAGATTTATCAAAGTTTATCAAACAGGTTTCGGTAAATATTTTTGGTGCAGTTTTCAGGTTATCTTCGGCAATATCGGTTTGCTTTTTTTCGGTTATATTTCCTGTTGCCAATCCTTTAATTGTTTCCACCAAAAGTTCAGCACCGATTAATTTCATTTTATCGTGAACTGTTCCGGCAGTATCATTTTCTTCTATCGGAAATTTTTTTTGCAATAAAATATTGCCGGTATCAATGGCGTGCTGCAATTTAAATGTGGTAACGCCTGTTTCTTTTTCGCCATTAATTACAGCCCAGTTAATTGGCGCAGCGCCACGATATTGCGGCAACAAAGAGCCATGCAAATTGATCGTTCCCATCGGTGGCATATTCCACACAACTTCCGGCAACATACGGAAGGCGACTACCACCTGAATATCGGCATGTAGGGATTTTAATTCTTCAATAAAAACTTCATTCTTGAGCTTATCGGGTTGCAGTAAATGGAGATTGTTTTCTACCGCGAATTTTTTTACAGGGCTTTGCGAAATATGTAATCCTCTTCCGGAAGCTTTATCAGGTGCAGTAATTACACCTACTATATTTGCGCCGGCCTTTAACAGTGCATCTAAAGAAGCAACTGCAAATTCAGGTGTTCCCATAAACACAATCCGCAAGTCTTTGAAATCTTTCATTATTTTTATTCCGGGTTTCTGAAATTACATTCCGGGAATCAATGCTTTGTCCCAGGGAATCATCGCAAGAATAATGATTAGCGAAGCCAAAAATAAGTTGGCTGCTCTTTTATGTTTAGAAGCTTCGGTAATATTTTTTCTGAAAACACCTCTGCCTATTGTAATCAATACAATTGCTATAAGCATTGCGAAAGGATGTTCAACATATTGCTTCCTTAATGCCGAATTTTGCATAACGGATATGCCGGAAGGAAGATTTTTTAAATCAATTATCAGTAACACAATTCCCACTACAAATGTAATATGCGCGCAGATCATCAGCCAAAGCCCGAGCTTTTTATCGCTAGTGGAAAATGGTTTATTAATGCTTGTGTAATGCCGAACGATATTGATCAGCAAAAGAATCAAAATTGCCCAGCGCAATAAGTTGTGTAAATCCAATAATCCTTTTAGCATACCATTATTTTTTAGTGATGCGAAATTACGAAAGTTGAAGATAGAACTTTGAATAATTAGGGATTATAAAATTTAAAAATCATAAATGGTCATAAATAAATTCGCTTCATGCTTTGACTCTGTCAGTTTTCAATGCGGCATCTATTGATAAAATTTTCACGCTTGCGTGGGGCGAGCTGCTTCATAAATTATTAATGGCTAATTGGTATTAAACAAAAATTGAAACAAATGAAAAGAGTTTCGATGATTTAATTACATTGAAACTCTTATTGTAACAGATTTAACAATTCGGAATAACAAACAACGAACAATTAATTGCCGTCTCCGTTTTTGGTTTTTAATGCACTTCTTATATTTTCATCCGTAATGTTTGTGAAGAAGCTGTAGCCGGTAGCTTTTTCAATATTTGCAACGGTGGTAATATATAGCTTCCAGCTTGAATTTTTAACTACATTATTTGTGTTTGGCATATCTACAACAAATAATCTGGCGGTAGAAGAAATTCTGCTTATATCAGAATTACCTTTCGAAATAACAACTGCGACTTTCCATGTATTTGTCGGTACTGTTACATGCCCGTTATCGATAGTTTTGGAATTTCCATAAGAACCGCAATAAATATATGCTTCATTTCCGTTAGATACATAAGTACGAATTGTATCTTCCAGATGTTCCCATGGCCCCTGGTTATTATTCGCTGCTTGCGGCATCATATTCGTCATTAAAAATGTTGCATCATTTGCGTCTGTTGTTGAGGTTCGGTCTGCGCTGGGGCAGTTGTGGCCTCTGTCATATCCGGAACTGGTGTAATCGTTTGAGCGTACTTGATACCATCCCGAAGGTAGTCCTGCCCATCCTGCAAAATCATTACCCCGGCCGGCCGAACCTATATCTTCGTTGCCAAGATGCCAAGCGGTCCAGTTTGGTTTGCCTTGAGACATAGAGTAAGATTCTATATAATAATGCTGATCAAATAAATGATTTTCAGTATTGGAAGGAGTGGAATCTGCATTGGAAGGATTCCCTAACAATATATTCGAATTATCGCCCGTAAGCGGTTGTACTACATCATTCGCTGTTACTACTACATATCTCGGTGTTGTATCATCGTCATAGTTGGATGGCGGTGTTACTCCAGAACTTGTATCTATCGAAAATCCCGGATTGCCTGTTCCTTTAAATTCTATATCGTCAATATTAATCCTTTTTCCCGAGGATGATTTTACAATTCTTATTCTTACAGGCACAGTTGAATTAACGGCAAACGAATCTTTATGTAATGTAGTCGTTGTTACATTAATAGCACTTCCAAATGTTGAAAATGTCTGCCCACTGTCTGTGCTTATTTGCAATGTATAAGCCGATGCGGCATCGCCTGTGAATAATGCAGATGATATATATAATGTCTGCAAGCCGTTTATATTAAAATTGGTCGTAATTGTTCCGGTGCTTTCTATTCTCGCAGACCAGCTTCCATCTTTTGCATCGGAGGTTGAATTGTTAAGAAGTGCATCCGTTAATGTCCAGATACCGGTAGATAAAGTAGCTGTATCGGGTGGAGAATTATATGCTGCCTTTATACCATATTCAAAATTTTCTGTAAGGTCATAATTTTTTTTTGACGGATCGCTTCCGTACACTGTATCGGTATTGCTGTTGGTTGGCTGGTTACTGAACCGGATATCTGATTCTTTGGTACATGCATACATCAGCATGATTAAAGAACTCAGCATTACGGTTACTTTCAATTTACTCATCTATTTGGTTTTGATTTTAGTGATAAAATCACAATTATTTTTACGAAGAAATGAATTTTATGTGAATTTCACGTTAAGTTAGATTATTATTTTTAGTCTTAGACATTGAAAGAATCAATGTTGGCGTTTTACTTTTTGTTATCTTGCGGCAAATTCCGGAAAGCAGATATGAATATCCTCTTAAAAGATGTAACGATTATAGACGCCTCATCTTCTTTTCATTTACAAACAAAAGATATTGCGATTCAGAACGGAATCATTCATAAAATTGAAAATAATATTCCGTCAAAGGGGAATCCTGAAATAGATTGTAAAAACTATTATATTTCAAATGGCTGGATAGATATTTTTTCTCATTTTTCTGATCCCGGCAAGGAATATCGTGAAACGCTAGAGAGTGGCGCAGATGCTGCAATTGCAGGAGGTTTTACAAAAGTTTTTACCGTAGCTAATACACAGCCTGTAATAGATAATAAAGCGCAGGTAAGTTATATTGTGGAAAAATCGAAATCGCTGCCTGTACAAATATTTCCTGTCGGAGCCATTACGCAACATGCAGAAGGAAAAGATTTATCTGAAATGTATGATATGCGCAATGCGGGCGCTGTTGCATTTTCCGACGGATTAAATCCTGTGCAGTCGCCGGGTTTGTTTTTAAAAGCCTTGCAATATGTAAAAGCTTTTGATGGAATTTTAATACAACAACCATTTGACAATTCTATCGGAACGTTTGGTTTAATCAATGAAGGAATTGTTTCGACACGTTTGGGTTTGCCCGGCATTCCTGCTGTTGCGGAAGAATTATTGATTCAAAGAGATATAGAATTATTAAAATATACAAACAGCAAATTGCACATTACCGGCGTATCAACCGCCAAGAGCATTGAACTGATTGCAAAAGCAAAAGCCGAAGGATTATCCATCACTTGCAGTATAGCACCTTATCAATTGTATTTTACGGAAGATGATTTATTATCGTATGATACAAATTTAAAAACAATGCCGCCGCTGCGCACTAAACAAGACAGGGATGCATTGAGAAACGCCGTTGTAAACGGAACGATTGATGCAATAGCTTCGCACCATTTTCCGTTGCACAGCGATGAAAAAAATGTAGAATTTGAATACGCAAAAACAGGCATGACCGGTTTGCAAACCGTGTATGGTTTGCTGCAGGAATCATTGCCGGAAATATCTCCCGAAAAAATTACGGAACTCTTATATACAAATCCGGCAAATATTTTCGGTTTGGAAAAATCAATCATTGCAGAAGGTGCGGAGGCAAATCTTACTCTATTCAATCCGAATGGCAAAACAATTCTTACAAAAGAAAATAATAAAAGCAAGTCTTATAATTCGCCTTTATTCGGGAAAGAATTGAAAGGGAAAGTAATTGCAACGATTTCGAAAAATAATTTATTTATCAATTAATAAAACAATGTCGTATGGAAAAGAAAAAGTCATTAATATGGACGAATGCAATTATTATTGCGCTTATATCCATTATTTACTGGGTTGTACTTTATTTTACTAAAACAATGTCGAATGGGGCATTAAGTTCCGTTCAATATTTCATTGTCATCATAGGGCTTGTAATTGTTTGCATACAATATTCAAAATCGCTCAACGGCAATGTAACATTCGGAAATCTTTTTGCTTTCGGCTTTAAAACCGGAGCCGCATATACGCTCATACTTTTGCTGTGGACAATATTGGCGTTTAAATTTATTTTCCCCAATCTTACGGAAGAACTGATAC
The DNA here is from genome assembly GCA_028283605.1 of Arachidicoccus sp. GTDB lineage: Bacteria > Bacteroidota > Bacteroidia > Chitinophagales > Chitinophagaceae > Arachidicoccus. The sequence continues at coordinate 66,399 of JAPWKH010000001.1, forward strand.
AGCAACAAACAGCCGCCGCTTTAAAGAAAGGATATTCGCAATCAGATATTGATAAAGGCATGGAGTTTACCAGAAAATATATGATGTTATTTGCTACCGGCGGCGTAATCATTGTTGATATGATTCTTTCTTTAATAGGCTCATTAATAGGCGCTGCTGTTGCCAAGAAAAATCCGCAGGCAAACAATCCTTTTGGGCAATAATTTTTATTTTTGAATTTTATTTTTCATTCATGCACAATCCCGATAAATTAGATATTACTGTTGTTGTCCCTTTGTATAATGAAGAAGAATCTTTGCCTGAGCTGAGCGAATGGATTACAAGAGTAATGAAAGAGAATAATTTTTCTTACGAAGTGATTATGGTTGATGATGGGAGCACCGACGATAGTTGGCAAGTCGTTCAGGACATTGCAAAAATAAATACCAATTTTAAAGGAATAAAATTTCAGCGCAATTACGGCAAATCCGCTGCTTTGAACGAAGGATTTAAAGCTGCAAAAGGAGAGATCGTAATAACGATGGATGCCGATATGCAGGACAGCCCTGATGAAATTCCCGAACTGAGAAGAATGATCGTAGAAGACGGCCATGATTTGGTAAGCGGCTGGAAGAAAAAAAGATATGATAATAAACTGACCAAAAACCTTCCTTCAAAATTGTTTAATGCAACAGCCAGAAAAAGTTCCGGCATACAATTGCACGATTTCAATTGCGGATTAAAAGCTTATAAAAATAAAGTTGTAAAAAGCATAGAAGTGTATGGCGAAATGCACCGTTATATTCCTGTGCTGGCAAAGTGGGCAGGCTTCAGAAAAATAGGAGAGAAGCCGGTGGAACATCGTGCGCGCAAATATGGCGTTACTAAGTTTGGTTGGAGCAGATTCGTCAATGGATTTCTCGATTTAGGAACCATTTCGTTTATAAGCCGCTTCGGGAAACGCCCGATGCACTTTTTTGGATTATACGGCAGTTTGTGTTTTCTTATTGGTTTTTTTATCAGCGTATATCTTATCGTGATGAAGTTGATAAATGTGCGGGCGGGATTAAGCAACAGCCCTTTATTCTTTATCGGTTTAACGGTGATGATTATCGGTATGCAGCTTTTCCTCGCAGGATTTATCGGAGAATTAATTACACGCAATGCCGCCGACAGGAACAATTATCTTATCGAAAAAAAGATTGGCATTAATTAAAAACTATTAATGATTATTTAGCCAATTAATTAGTTGTTATTTCAAGCCGATATTCAATATTTATTATCCATAATCATATGTCTCAATTAACTATTAGTAAGCGCGGTACGGAAATGCCGGAATCGCCGATACGTAAACTCGTTCCCTATGCGGAAGCGGCAAAAGCAAGAGGTATAAAAGTATATCATTTGAATATCGGCCAGCCAGATATTACTACGCCGCCAAGCATTATGCAAGCTGTTGCGGATGCACACATGCGTGTATTGGAATACAGCCACAGCGCGGGCAATGAAAGCTATAGAAAAAAGCTTGCGCAATATTATCAAAGAGTAGAAATCGAAGTTGATTATTCCCAAATTTTAATTACTACCGGCGGATCGGAAGCTATTTTATTCGGGTTTCTTGCATGTTTCGATGCGGGCGATGAAGTAATTATTCCCGAACCTTTTTATGCAAATTACAATGGTTTCGCTATGGAAGCCGGAGTAAAAGTGGTGCCTGTGCCATCTTCGATTGAAACAGGTTTTGCATTGCCGCCGGTGGCAGATTTTGAAAAATTAATTACTGCAAAAACCAAAGCCATTATCATTTGCAATCCAAATAATCCCACAGGTTATTTATACAGCAAAGAAGAAATGGAAACGCTGAAAGATATTGTTCTTAAACACAATTTGTATTTGTTTTCTGACGAAGCATATCGTGAATTTTGTTACGAAGGCACTCATTTTTCTGCGCTGCAATTAGAAGGTGTAGATGAAAATGTGGTATTGATGGATACAATCAGTAAACGCTACAGCGCATGCGGGGCGCGCATAGGCGCATTTGTTACACGCAATAAAATTTTATTACAGACTGTACTAAAATTTGCGCAAGCAAGATTAAGTCCGCCTACGCTCGAACAGGTATTAGGCGAGGCTGCAACAGACTTGCCTGAAGATTATTTTAATGAAACTAAGGAAGAATACCGGCGAAGAAGAGATGTTTTGGTAAAAAGATTAAATGCAATTGATGGTGTGTATTGCCCCAATCCCGGCGGAGCATTTTATGCCATGGCAAAGCTGCCTGTTCAGAGTGCTGAAGATTTTTGTCAATGGCTGTTGGAAGATTTTTCCTATAACGGACAAACGGTAATGATGGCGCCGGCGCCGGGTTTCTATGCTACAAAAGGATTGGGAGAAGATGAAGTGCGTTTGGCATACGTACTCAATGTGGAAGATATAGAGAAATCAATGGATTGTTTAGAGGCAGCATTGAAAGAATATAAGATATTAAATTCCAAACATTAGTTTGTAATTTTCGAGTTAAAACAATCGTTTAATATCTTTTATGAGCTCAAAAGTGAATTAAGTAGATAAATTTTATTGTAGCTTTGGTTTATCAATTAGTAGAAATAATTCAAGCAGTTCTTTAGAGTAAACTTCACACATCATTAAGGGAAAAATAACATTTGCGAATTTAACTTTGTGCAAGTTTCATAGTCTAATAATAAATTTAGTTTTACCTTTTTTTCATATGGCAAGCAATCGAAGACGGTCTGTGGTTTCCACCACGGACCTTTTTTATGCAATTATTTGAGATACAGAATACTGCAAATCCAAACAATCCACTATTTTATAAATCGAATATTAAAAGGATAACGGTATAATTTTCCTTCCGAAGCGCGGATACCGGCAACAATTACTAATACTAAATTTATTATACCTACTATCCACATGAGGAAAATTCCTATTACGGTAATAAATAAAATAATGTAGATAAGCAATAAAGTTATTTGAAAATTCAAAGATTCCTTTGCCTGATAAGAGACAAATTCAGATTCGTCTTTTTTAATCAAATAAATTATTAACGGAGCAATAAAGGAACTGATAATCGTTATCAGATGTGCAAGCATTCCCCATGTTTTTTCATCACTTGAAGGAACGTATGGAGGTATTTCTTCATTTCCTAAAAAAGAATTTTGGGTATTCATGGCTAAGTAATTTTTTCCGAATTTACCGATTGATTTTTATATGACAAATAAAATTAATCAATAATAAAGCGCCTGTAAAGTAGTTTGATCCTGTTGCACAAGAAATTTTCTTTTACCCGATAAATATTTTTCAAGCGCTTCATCATTGTAATGCCTTATCGTAAGTAAATGAAAACCTTTGGTAACATTTAACTCAAAAGTTTCGCTTGCTTCCGCGCCAAATGCTTCTATTTTTTCCGGAATATCATCTACAACAATTTGCAGTCCGATAGCTCCTGTCAGGATAAGATTTGGTTTTATTTTCTTTTTATTAAAAATTTTATACAACCTCCGTATAGGCTCTTCTTCAATAAAAGAAAAATCGTGCGTTTGTAAAGAAAGCAATGCCTGATTGCTTTTCAGAATAATAACAGGCGGGAGAGAAGCCGGCTTTTGATTATCTATTACCGTTCCGGGCAACGCTGTATCCAAAAAACACTTTACATGTAAGGGAATATTTTTGTTCTGTAAAGGCTTGATCGTTTTAGGGTGAATTACCTGCGCGCCGTAATATGCCATTTCTATTACTTCCTCATAATTAAGATGAGAAATGTAAACGGCTTCCGGGAAAATTTTTGGATCGGCATTCATCACACCTTCCACATCTTTCCAGATTGTTAAGTTTTCCGCATTAAAAATATTGGCAAATATAGCTGCGCTAAAATCGCTGCCTTCGCGGCCGAGCGTTGTACTTTCATTATCGGAAGTACAACCGATAAAACCTTGCGTAAGTAAAATAGGATGTTGGTCAAACAATGGAAGCATCAGCGTTTCAGCGGTTTTTGAAGTGTATTCCCAATCAACAATCGCTTCGCGGAAATGATTATCCGTACGCAAAATATCTCTTACATCTATCCATGCATTATCGATTTTTACTTCGTTCAGATAAGCGCTTACTATAGATGTGCTTAACAGTTCTCCGATACTTACTATTTGGTCGTAGTAATAATTGTATTCGCGTACAGGTTTGTCGTGCAGCAGCCATTCAATTTCCGTAAACAAATCTGCCATGCGTGCAATACAATCATTGAAAGTAAGTACCAATAAATATTTCGCAATCGTAATATGTTGCTTTTTAATTTCACTGAACAAACGCAGCGCATCGTCTTTTCTTCCTTCATAAAATGCTTCGGCAACTTTTTCCAAAGCATTTGTTGTTTTGCCCATAGCAGACACTACGATCAACAATTTTTCATCTTTGTATTGTTCTATAATTCTTGCAACATGTTTTATATGATCAACATCCTGTACGCTCGCACCACCGAATTTGAATATTTTCATTTTTTTATTAATAATTATAATAAATAAGTTTCTTACACAAACAAATAATTACGCTTTTCGAAACATAAATTTATTTAAAACCCAAGCAAAAATAATTACTGAAAATGTACCGATAACATTTAGCCAAAGAAAAGAAACAATCTTTAAATAGAATACAATCAGAACGATAATCTGTGCAATAATTATAGCAGGGAAAATAGCCTTGGAAGAAATATGTTTTAAGTAAAAAGCCGTTAAGAAAATGCCGAGTATTGTTCCGTAAAATAATGATCCCAACACATTTACCGCTTCTATAAGCGAACCCATTTTTGAAGCAATAAAAGCTACAAGTATGCAGAATATTCCCCAGAAAAGCGTATGTATTCTTCCATATTTCAATTGCATTTTATCACTAATATTTTTTTTATTGAATAATAAAAGATGCACATCTATCAGCGACGATACGGCAAGAGAATTTAATGCTGCGGAAGTAGAGCCCCAATCGGCGAGGAATATTGCAGCAAATAATAATCCTATCAATCCTACGGGCAAAGAATGTTTTACAAAATACAAAAAGATATAATTCGTATCTGTTTTCTCCGGGCTAAGGTTTTCTTTATTGATAGCGTCCTGAGTTCTTAGGTGTAAAGCCCTTAATTGTTGTTGTGTTGTTTTATAAGATGTTATCGCGCTGCTCTCAACCTCTTTTGATGTATGTTGTTTTCTAAGCTGCAAGAGATATTTCGATTCATTTTGAAGTTGCTTTTCCAATTGTATATGTTCGGTTTCTATTGCATTTGCTTCGGCAGGCGAAATAACTTTTAATTCCTCATAAGCATTTTCATTAAAATATACCGGTCCGGATTTTAATGAATACAATGTAAATAGCAATGCGCCTATCAGTAATATGGCAAATTGCATTGGTATTTTTACGATGCCGTTCAGCAACAATCCCATGCGGCTGTTGGTAGTATCTTTTGCAGAAATATATCGTCCCACCTGGCTTTGATCCGTACCAAAATAAGACAATGCGAGAAAGAAGCCGCCAATTAATCCGCTCCAGATATTGTATTTATCTTTCCAGTCAAATTTTGTATTGATCACATTTAGTTTGCCTGCCTTCCCTGCCAGATACAATGCATCTCCGAAGCTTGCGCCGGGCAAATTTTTTACTGCCAGAAATCCCGCAAACGCCATAGAAGCAAGTATGATCAGGAATTGTATTTTCTGTGTTTGTGCTACGGCTTTGGCTCCGCCGATATAAGTATAAATCAGTAGAATTCCTCCCATCAAAACGTTGGTTAAATAAATATTCCAGTTTAGTATGCTCGACAAAATAATGCTCGGAGCATAAATACTTACACCGGTAGCCAATCCTCGCGACAACAAAAAAAGAAAAGAAGTAAGCGCTCTTGTACGCTTATCAAAACGATGTTCCAGATACTGATAAGCTGTATAAACATTCAGCTTTTGAAAAATGGGAATGAACGTAATACATATCACAATCATTGCAAGCGGCATCCCGAAATAATATTGCACAAAACGCATACCATCGGTATAAGACTGTCCCGGTTCCGCCACAAAAGTAATTGCGCTTGCCTGTGTCGCCATCACGCCAATCAGCACCAAATACCATGGTGTTTGGTTACCGCCTTTCAAATAAGTCTGCCTGCTTTTTTTACCGTAAGATACATACACGCCGTACGCCAGCATCAGTACCAGCACGGATATCATTACAATCCAGTCGATAATATTCATGCCCAGTATTCTGTAAATAAATAATAAAATGCGATCTGCAACGCTAAAGAAATTGCAAGTAAACAATACCAAAAATTCCAGTTGATTTTTTTATGTTTCAATATCATCGTTTTTTACTTATTACATACAACATATAACTTATTACTTCTATGGCGTGCCCCTCGCTGCATCTTCAAATTTTATGGCGTGTCCCGCACATCTGATCTCTTCTATTTGCCGCTCGGGTCGCTGTATTACGGGCTCGCTGTTCGCTCGGTGCTGTGCACTGCGCTACCGCGCACCCTCCATGTAGCTCACGCGCTCAACGCGATTCAAAAGAACATCTGTAATATACAAGCATAGTAAATGTGTTTAAACTTTTTAATAGTATAATCCTTAATGCCCGATGTACTATTACTTCTGATATTAAAATGAATATCCTTCTACGTCATGCCGAACTTTTTTGACTTCGTCGATTTTCAATTCGTTATCTCTTGCTTTACTACTTACTGTCTCTTGCCAAGAGATTGGCTACGCCGAACGTTGTTTCCCGCTTTCGCGGGAATGACGTCAGAGGTGTTCTTTATTATATAAATTCCAAACAATACTCGTACTTAATCTTATACGACTAAAGACATTATTCGCCAAGATTTCTTTGTATTTTTTGCGAAATTCTTTGTGCCCTTTGCGGTTAAAAATACTCCGTCATTTATTTACGATTACTCTTAAAATTTTATTCATCACATATTCACATCCTCCGTACCTCCTTTCTCTGTGCCCTCTGCGTGAAATATTACTTACCCGCCGATAAAAAATTATAAAACAATCTTACCGCACCCATATTTCCTAATGGCAATTGCCTGAAAAATGACAATGAAGTATAAATATAACATCCTTTACCGTATCGCGCATAAATAGTAGAGCCTTGCAGTGGTGCTTCATTTGTATCATGCATCTCAAACAGCGGTGTATAATTATTGTCCCATGTTCCTGCAAAATAAGCCCCGCGTTCCTGCACCCAGCCTTTGAAATCGTCCGGTGTTATTTTATTTGGATAATTCATCAGTCTGTCTTCCGGATGCAAAAATTTTACATCGCTGTTTTCTTCAGTTACTCTTTTGTTTTCAACAGTAAATGGATACGGGCCAAAATTACGCAGGCTTAAATTTTCCAATCTTTGATATTGCATAATCAATGTGCCGCCCTGTTTGATATAATTCATCAGATAAGGATACCACAAAGGAAACTGCTTTTGAACATTCACGATACGCACACCTGTAACGATTGCATCAAATGTATTCAGTTTATTGCTATCTAAAATATCTTCCGGTTTCAATATTTCTATATCCAAACCTGCCTCGTTTAAAAATTGCGGAAAAAAATCTCCCGCGCCGGGTATATAACCGATTTTCTTTGCCGTGATTTTCATATCGGCTTGTAAAATTGTTGCGTTTGCCGGTGTAAAATATTGCAACGTAGGAATATGTGGATAAGAGATGATGTGCTGCTCTTTATCATAATCTTTTCCGTCTTTGTTATAAACCGCCGATAGTCCTATGCTTGATGAATCAATAGCAAGCAAAGATTTTTTTATTGAAAAACTTTTTATATCAATGAGCGATGAGAATGAAATATTCTTAAACGTAGAAAGGATTTTATTGCCTTTTTTTAAAGTCAGTGTGCCGCCGGATAAATCCTTGTCCCCATTGTTCTGGAAACGTATATTTACATGTAAGGAATCTTCATTGTCCTTCAAAAAATAAATCCGATTTTGGAAGCTTATATTCATTGCAGGAACGATGCGCAGCTGCTCTATTACATCGCCTTTAACAGGATCTAATTTTTTGTACGATAAAGGCAGCGTGACTGTAAAATGTTGATCTCCTATTTTTATCTCTGCTATTGCGTTTAATGCTGATGGCGCTTCGGGATAACCGATAAGCGTATCATTGGGAACGCTGAACTCAACCGGCGTTGCCGGCGCATTGGAAAGCCAGTAAGGTTCTGTTATATGCGCGTCCTGCGGAATGGTAATATTACGGCTGAAACCTTCTTGTATATCATTGCTTAAAACTTTTTCTATCGTTTCTTTTTCATTTAGCCATTGAACGGATTCAAGTATTACAGGCAATGAAGATCGAGCGATTGCATTCAGCCTGAAGTTATATGAATTGCCTGCTATTGCCTGCGGTTGATCTGTAACGGCTTCAGCCATAAAACCCGCACAGGATAAAATTACTTTGTCTAATATTTGCAACTTATCATTTACAATTTCTTTGTCTGTATGTTGCAATAATATTGTACGTATTTTCAATAAAGATGGCAGGCTTTCATCTGGCCGGTTAAAATTGAAGGAAGAAAGTATTTGGCTTATCGTATGGTCTATCTCAGGCAATTGTATGCTTGTCCATGAAGTGTCCAGTCCGTCAAATAAAGAATGCGTTGCAGGTTCGCCTTTTACCAAACTGAAATATTCCGATTTTATTCCTGCAACAGCCGGCGTGCCTTCTCCCTGGCTTTTATGCATGCTGCGGCTTTTGCCTGCAAGTTCTCCATAGCCCATTCCCAAATTCGAATCGTATTCTCCAATGATTAATTGAAGTAGATTATTGCTTGCTGTATTATCTGAATTATATGCATTCCACAACAGTCTTTTCGGTTGCCATGGTTTTACATATTTTAATTGTTGCGGGAAAGCATTTTTATCTCCCGACAAATCAAATGCTTTTGCTGCTGCAATAGCAGAAGCAGCATGTTGTCCGTGGCCCGCCATTGTATTTGGCGGAAAGCGGCAGATAATTATATCAGGCCTGTATTTTCTTATTACCCAAACCACATCATTCACAATACTGTCCACGTTCCATTGCGCATAAGTATCTTGCCAATTTTTTGAAAATCCAAAATCGATGGCACGGCTGAAAAATTGTTGTGCCCCATCCAATGCTCGCGCATCAAGAAGTTCATGTGTGCGGATAAGGCCGAGCGCGGCGCCTTGTTCATTCCCCAAAATATTTTGTCCGCCATCTCCGCGCGTAAGCGACAAATAAGCTGTTTGAACCTGAGCGCCATTTACCAACCAAGTAAGCAATCCTGTATTTTCATCATCGGGATGGGCGGCTATATATAAAACTTTGGGCAAATGTTGTATCGTTTCAATATCGCGATATATGGAAGCGGAAGTTTCCGGGCGTACTTGCTGAGCAAATGTTTTAATAAAAAATAAAAGAAGCAGACTGCTGAAATAAATTTGTTTACTCATAAATAATTTGAGAGCATAGGTAATGAAAAGACAAATTTAACTTATACTGTAATCAATGCGCAAGAAATAAATCGATCAATACATCTGTCGTACGCATTTGTTATTTCATTTCGGCATACAAAATAACCGATGTAACTTTGCAGTTGAGAAATCATAAATCTTACATCAAAATATTATAAATTAAAATATGGGTTTTACTGTTGCAATTGTGGGAAGGCCGAATGTTGGGAAGAGTACTTTTTTCAATCGTTTGTTGGAAGAAAGAAAAGCTATTGTTGATGATGTAAGCGGCGTAACGCGCGACAGGCAATACGGCATTACGGACTGGAACGGCAAAACTTTTAATGTAATTGATACCGGAGGTTTTGTAAGCGATTCTGAAGATATTTTTGAAATAGAAATAGCAAAGCAGGTTCACACGGCAGTTGAAGAAGCAGACGCCGTTATTTTTATGACAGATGCGGCTGCCGGTCTTACCGATGCTGATGAAGCTGTGGCTAACTTGCTGCGCAGATCTGCCAAACCCGTTTTCCTTGCTGTAAATAAAGTAGATAATAACAACCGCCTTTTGGAGGCAAGCGAATTTTATATACTCGGATTTGATAATGTTTTTTTTATAAGCAGTATCAGCGGAAGCGGCTCTGGTGAATTGCTTGATGCCATTGCTGCTTTGATTCAGCCAGATAATGAATATGTTGATGAAACAAGCGAGTTGCCAAAGATTGCAATAATCGGGCAGCCGAATGTAGGCAAGTCTTCTTTATTGAACGCATTGACAGGGCAAGACCGCACTATTGTAAGCAATATCGCAGGAACCACGAGAGATACCATTCATACGCGTTATAAATTGTTTCAGAAAGATTTTATGCTGATTGATACAGCCGGAATTCGTAAGAAAAACAAAGAGAAGGACGATCTTGAATTTTACTCTGTAATACGCGCCATTAAAGCGATGGACGAAGCGGATACTTGCCTGTTGGTTTTGGATGCGGAAAAAGGAATCACTGCACAGGATATTAATATTTTCAGTCTTGCCGTACGAAAGGGAAAAGGAATTGTTTTGTTGGTAAATAAATGGGATCTTGTTGCAGATAAATCAACCAATACTGCACGCGATTATGAAAATGAATTGAAGAAAAGAATAGCTCGCCTTTCACAGATGTACCTGCAATTTTTATTTCAGCAGAAGAAAAAACGCGCATTCTAAAAACGATTGAAATAGCATTGGATGTTTGCGAATGTAAAAAGCGGCGCATTGCTACCAGTAAATTAAATGAAGTAATGCTCAAAGCTGTAGAAGTCTTATCATGCGCCGGTTGTGCACTTGGTACAATTCCATTAAAATTAAATATGCAATGCAGCTGCCAACACGTGCCGTCATTTGCTTTCTTTGCCAATTTTCCCGACGATATTAAAACGCCGTACAGAAATTATTAAGAAAACCAGCTGCGCGCCAATTTTGATTTTTAAAGGCGTGCCTATAGAATATTCTTCAGAAAATAATATTTACCAGACTCGCTAAACTTTCTTTAATTGTTTTGATCCTTGCTTCCGCATCGGATTGTTTTCTTTTTTTCTATTGCAACAATTTCAGGTTTTGCATTTTGTACAAAGCGTTCGTTGCTTAATTTTTCCAAAACTGAATCAAGAAATTTTTGCTGATATTCCAAGTCTTTTAGTAAATCATTTTTCAATGCTTCTTTATCGATTTGTTGATTTAACTGAATAAAGAATTTATCTTTCTCTAAATTTACAACAACATTATTATCTATCGAAACATCTGTAAATCCAATACTTTCAGCGTTTATTTGTTTTTGTAAAATAGATAAAATACTTATGTAAGAATTTTTTGTTTTCCGTTTGGATTTGCAAAACAATTGTTTCTTTCGGCTTTACATTGTTCTTGTTGCGAACATCGCGAATGGAAGAAATAATTGTCTTTAACAACTCGCCTTGTTGCAAAATCTTCTTATCCTGAATTGCCGATTGAATCAAATTGTTTTACGCATAAATCTTCTTTTTGTTCTTTTAATAAATGATAAATTTCTTCTGTAATAAATGGCATATAAGGATGCAAGGGTTGGAGCAATTCTTCAAAGAAGAAAACTGTTTTATCGAAAATTTCTTTCGAAATATTTTCTCCGAAATTTGGCTTTACCCATTCCAGATACCATGAACAAAAATCATCCCAGATCAAGGAATAAATAGTCTTTAAACCTTCGCTCAGCCTGAATTGCGCGTGTAATTGAGCAACTTCGTTTTTAACTTCGTTTAGTCACTTTCAAACCATGTAATGGAAAAATCATTTTCAATTTTCCAATTGTCCATTGTCGATTTTTCTTCCCACATTTTTACCAATTTCAATGCATTCCAAACTTATTGTTAATTTCTTCCTTGCTCCAAAGCAGCTTCATCAAATAATAAATCATTACCGGCAGGCGAAGAAATCATAATGCCGAAACGCACAGCATCAACGCCGTAGGTGTCAATCAGGTTTAATAAATCCGGAGAATTGCCGAGCGATTTGGACATCACTTTCTTCCTTGCTTATCTCGCACCATTCCGGTAAAATATACATCATGGAAAGGAATTGTTTTTTCATATTCCAATCCTGCCATTACCATACGTGCAACCCAAAAGAAAATAATATCCTGCCCGGTTACAAGGACAGAAGTGGGATAATAATATTTCAGTTCTTCATTATTCGGATTGGAAATCCCGTTAAACACTTCCATCGGCCAAAGCCCGGATGAAAACCAAGTGTCGAGAACGTCGTTGTCGCGAGTGAGTTTGGCGTTATTATTTGTTAATTGGGAATTGACAATTGACAATTGTAAAGCTTCTTCTTCTGTTTCTGCAACGAATACATTTCCTTTGTTCGGCGGCGTCAACTGCCGCGCCCATCTTCTGCCAGAGCAGCGTAATCAGATGCTCGACGCACTGGATATACACGCCTTCCTTGCTATCGAAGTAGTACTGAATGGAAGGCGGGTTGACCCCGGCAGCCTTGGCGATGTCACGGGTGGAGGCTCTCTCGTACCCACGTTCTCCGAACACTGCGACGGCGGCCAGAAGAATGGCAGCACGGGTCTCTTCACCGCGCTGATAGCCCCCCTCGCTTGCCGGTCTGTGTCTTGCCATTTACAGCTCCAATCAAAATCCGTATGAATATGCCAGTCTGGCAAATGAACGCTGGCAGAATCTAGCGATAATCCGCTGTTGTACAGCCGCTCACTCTTCGCGTTAGGGCTATTCGATAATGACCATTTCGTTGCATAGCGACCCCGCCATACGATGACCCCCAATTGCCGCTGCGCAGAGGCCGCAGTAGTGCCCCCTCTGATTCGTTTTACCCCGCACCTAGTAAAACCCTGACGCTGTTCGACGGTGTCTGCAAGCTTTGTAACGGCGGCGCTAAATTTTTGATCCGATATGACCGCTACCATCGCGTCCGATTGGCAACTGTACAGTCGCCTGAAGGTCAAGCGTTGTTCTCCTGAGCAGGTTTAGCAGTGGATACATTCGACACCATGGCGGTCATTCGCGACCACCACGGGGGTAATGAGGCGGATTGAGTATCCACCCTAAATGCATACACTTCGGTCTTATTTTTGCCGCTGCAGGCCAGCAGCTTCAGGTCGGTAGGTGCCTCTGGGCCAATTCCACGAAGCGGGTTTCGTAGGGCGTGGACCGCTTCGCGAAGTTAGCCAAGGGTGAAGGCATGCTGGTCTAGCCAATTTTCTTCAACCGGCAGATATCGGCCAATTCTGTTGAAAAAGTAGATCTCCTGCCTAGCCTGCGGCAAAATCAGGTCATCGGCCAGCGGGAGGATTCGCAGCATGATGGGACAACTGTCGAACGGACAAGAGAGACTGTTTTACTCGTTCAACATTGAAGATCACATCCCAGCCAATCACCTCCTGCGCAGCATTGATCGATGCCTCGATCTTAGCGATCTGCGCCATTATCTCGCCGATTTTTATAGCCCAATCGGGCGCCCATCGATTGATCCCGAACTGATGATTCGCCTGTTGGTGGTGGGCTACTGCTACGGCATTCGCTCCGAACGTCGGTTGTGCGAGGAGGCTCATTTGAACCTGGCGTATCGCTGGTTCTGTCGCTTGAGCCTCGAAGACGAAGTCCCCAATCACTCTACGTTTTCCAAGAACCGCCACGGTCGTTTTCGTGACAGCTCGCTGTTTCGCTGGCTATTCAACGAGGTGCTGCGTCGCTGCATGGACGCAGGGCTGGTCAAGGGCGAGGGGTTTGCTGTCGATGCCAGCATCATCAAGGCAGATGCCAGTCGGCAACGTGGCGTACCCGGCAACGAAGAGATTAACTGGCGCGATCCGTCGCTGAGTACTCGCGCCGTGCGTGAGTGCCTTGAAGCGCTGGATAAAGAAGCTTTGGCCGGAGCACTGCCCAAGCGCCTGTCATTGACTGATCCACTTTCTCGTTGGACCGCAGCGCCAGGAGGCCCAGCGTTTTTCGCCTACTCGACGAACTATCTGATTGATGTCGAGCATGGCGTGATCATGGACGTGGAGCCGACGCCAGCGCATCGAACCGTCGAGGTCGAGAGTACCAAGACCATGATTGAGCGGGTCGAAGAACACTTCGATATCAAGCCGGATCGGCTCATCGGCGATACCGCTTATGGAACCGCACCGATGCTGGCCTGGATGGTGGACGAAAAAGACATCGAGCCACATGTGCCGGTATGGGACAAAACCGAGCGTAAGAACGACAGCCTCTCGATCAGCGATTTTCAATGGAATGAAGATGTGCAGGAAAATCGTTGCCCCGCGGGGGAATGCCCTGCGTAGCGAGTGGCGGGCCTTCAAGAACCAGCGCTCACATGTCACGAAAGCCGACACCATCATCTTCCGATCCCGGCAAACCGACTGTGCTACATGCTCAATGAAAGAGCGCTGCTGCCCGAACACTTCATTTAGAAAAATCGCACGCAGCGTCCATGAAGCAGCCCGCGATGTAGCGCGGCGAATCGCCAAGACACCTCAATACGAGTGCTCTCGCCACGAACGTAAGAAGGTCGAAATGTTGTTCGCTCACCTCAAACGAATCCTGAAACTGGATCGGTTGCGACTACGAGGAATGACCGGTGCGAACGACGAATTTACCTTGGCGGCTGCGGTACAGAATCTAAGAAGACTGGCAAAACTGACCTCACAAGGGCCGCCGGCCACGGGATAGGTACGCCCGGAAACAGCAAAAAACCTCAAATCAACCCACCGACCAAGCTGCAACGATCAACGCAGAACGAAAAAGCCACGCAACGTGGTGGATAGGTTCTGAGGTGAGGGACAACCGACTTTTTCAACAGAATCGACCCAAAGCAGCCGCTCTAGAGAGCTGTTCAAATGCTAAATGATTCACGGGAAAGCATGAGAAATAACAGTAGACGCCTAGATGGCAAAATTGTAGCTTTGACCCGGAAATTTATTCTACCTACATGGATGAAAAGCTAATGAAGAGGAAGCTACAGGTTTTCGTATCAAGTACTTTCACAGATCTCATAATCGAAAGACAATCCGCTGTGAGTGCGATTTTAAAAGCTGGACACATTCCAGCTGGTATGGAATTGTTTACATCTGGCGACAAGTCTCAAATGGATACAATCAAGAAGTGGATAGACGAATCTGATGTGTACATGTTGATACTGGGCGGGCGTTACGGTTCAATAGAGCCCATTTCTGGCATTAGCTACACTGAGCTAGAGTATGATTATGCCGTAGAACAAGGAAAGCCCCTTTTTGCCGTAGTCATTACAGAGTCGTCCCTTGAGTCAAAAGTAAAGCTAAGCGGTACTGCTTTTCTCGAAAAAGACAATCCGCAAGCGCTGAAGCTGTTTAGGGCTAAAGTATTAAGTAATATTTCGTCATTTTTTGATGATTCAAAAGACATTAGGTTGTCGGTACATGAAAGCCTTTCGGATTTTGCCTCCAGTAGGGAGTTAAAAGGTTGGGTTCAGGCTGACGAGATTGTTGACACAAAGCCTTTGTTTGAAGAAATAAAAAAACTTTCTGATGAAAATCAGAAGCTTAAAGAGACTTTGGCAGAGTTAGAGAAAAAAGCCAGATCTGGCCGCCCTAATCAAGCAGATGACTTCGAAGAAATAGCAAGTATATTGAAGACTATTGACATAAAGATTCCTGCCAAGATAAACAATGGCAAGGCAGCTAGTAATGATCTATTTGATATATTCGTTAATAATCGGGATACTATAATAAATGGTGTAACAAATGCGGCCAAGGGAGGCGACGTAGAAGGGTTCTTTTACTTTAATGTGTGTCCAAAGCTACAGGTTCATGGGCTTGTTGAAAATGAAAAGGTTGCGGGTGTTCAATACCGAAGATACGCAATTACCAAGGCGGGAGTCTCATTCTTAGCGGACTATGATCGGCAGTCGTTCAAGCTTAAGCAGGAACAGAAAAAGTCCGAGGTGGAGGACGCCGTATCGAGTGTATCGTCTTCGCAGCCAAAGACTGCCAGGAAAAAGAAAGTGGTCACTCCGAATTCCAGTAGTCCCTCCTAACGGAATAACTATTTTTTCGTAGGTGTTAACGTTTTTTAAGCCAATATGTCGAAGTATGGAAATGTTATTTGGTGTCATTTAAATGGGGGCCCTGCTTCGAGGTTGATAAGTGGACACATAAAGCTCTAGCAAGCCTGATCCTGAACGCAGGTCCCTCCGACACCGAGCTAGCGAATGACCGCTTCTGGCCGTTTACTGCCCTTGGCGACAGGCAAAAAACGGCCAACAGCAGACTCTCACGTCGACATCCAGACGGGCTTTCCTCGTCAATCAGGCACCCCGGACAGGCTGCTGAACAACGGATAGCTTCCTTGGATCCGGCATCATGCAATAGTTTCTGGACAGCCGCCTCGGAATGCGGAGGATCATCACTTTTTAGGATTTACCCAAGCTTGACCTGCATTTCTTATGATCCGGCGCCACCGCTACCCAAGCTGCAAGAATAACGGTTGGCTGGCAAATGCGAAGGGGATGGGAGCATCCCACCACGCGATTACCGCTATTACGGTACTGAGCCTAAGAATTGAGCGACCACTAACGCTGGGACTTCGAGGGATTGCGCCCCGCCTTTGCCCTCTTAATGAATCTTCAGGCCCGTCTTTGCACGCGCTTCGAGGTAGGAACGCGACAATGGGATTCGCGCTATTTGGTTTCGCACGCACTTAGAGCCTTTGCACGATATCACCTCGTCCACAAACGGCGAGTACTCCAGCTGATTGCCCGAATCATCCCGCGCGGTGCGGTACTTGTAGCTTTGGCTTGAGACATAACCGATCTGTACCAATAACCCATACCCTATGGTGCCCGGCTGGCCAGCCGCACCAAGCGTCAGTACGCCGCTGGCACCACCTTTCTGATCCGACCTGAAGTGATGATCAAGGTTATAAACTGTATCACCCGTGTCGTTCATGTAGGAAACGGCTACTTGTTCCTTACTGTGGACACCAAGACCGGAGTTGGGTGACGGTAATACGTTGCTTGCGGGAGGAGTCGAAGACGACGGCGTGCTGATCGGCTCAAGCGCAGGCAAAGCAGTCAAGGTATGCGATTCAACAGCGGCGTCGACGCGCTCCAGGCCGCGCTCGACCTCCTCAGCCACTCCAATGTCCTTGCAGGTGTAGCTCTCACATTTGAACGTGGTGTTTTTTGCGAGTAGGTAATAGGTCTGCGCTGCCTGGTAATAACCCAAGCCCTCGGCTGAGCGCCCCAGATAGAAGTACTCATGATCGCTTGCAAAATTGAGTTCCGCCACTTCAATGGCTAGATCGCGCCAAGCCTGTTTTTGGTATAGCGCGGCCCATCGTGTACTTATCGAGCCTTTCGATCCGGAGCAACTAAGTCCTCAACGCAAGCGGATTTCGCCGTTCGTGAAAGCCCCAAAAACATCCGCAACCGGTTGCCCGTTTTAATCGCGAGCACTACCGGTGCTACACCCAGCCAGCACACCAGCGATAATCATTCCTGAGGCGAGCCCCCTCACGTAGGACCAAAGAGCGATCTTCATCCTTGCACTCCTTGTGCATTAGCAATTGTGTGAATGGCAAATTTTATTTTTGCGAGATATGCCCAAATCGGAGCGTTCTATCGACTGTTCTGAGTGCCCCTGAACTTGGCGATGCCCTTCTTCGTAAAGTGACGCCCAATTAGCAACATGGCTTTCACGACCGTGCACCACCAACTCCAAAGGAGCATCCCGACAAACTCGACCTTTGCTGGGGGGACCAGGGTGCTCAGGCTGACCGGTTTTCGTCGTTCGGGTTCGATGTCAGGAACCGGTGGGTCCTTTTGTTCCCACCGGTCGATGAGAGCTTGCCCGTATGCTATGGACTTTAAAGCTACGAACAACGCCGCTGGCAACTCCTCCCGAAATACTCACTCCATCGCTCCTTTCCATATCGCACGCATTCAGTTGGCCGAAAGCTGGACAGCGTTTTTTCCGCGCTTCAGTGCCTTAATTCAAGCCGTGGGAAAGACTGATCATACCAAAAAGCCATCATGCAGGCATGGGGAGGCATAATGCTTTTCGTGAGTCGACGACTTTTTCAACAGAATCGGCCAATTGCTGCCCTCGGTGAGAAACCGCTATAGATCGGTAGCTGCCTCAGGGCTATTTGCGCGAAGCGAGTATCGTTGAGTGGAGACCGTTTCGCGAAATTAGCGAAGGCGAAAGCATGCTGTTCTAGCCGGCTTCTTTCAACCGACGGATATCGGCCATAAGCGGCTGTTTATCCAGTCTGCCATGCTGCGAGTTCGCGGTAGCAACCGGCGGGTTATTCTTTAAGAGTGTGAAATTAGGAGAGAATAGCTATCCCACCTTCCTGTTCTTTAATACGAACCACCAATTTTTTGCCGACTGAAAGCAACAAGCCAACAGCCACACCCGAACAAAAATCATACATAAAACATTAAATAAATAGTTATACCGAACTCCACAATTAGAAGAGCAGCAAAGAATAGAAACAACGCCCCGGTCGTATAGCGCGTCTTAAAAGACCAATACCCCTCCCAGCCATAACATGCATAACCAAGCAATGTTTCAAGGCGACGCAGGTATTCTCCCATATTATTTATATGAATATAGAATAACCAAGAGACTTGCTGAAAATATCAGCACCGCCGGTGGCAAGCACGCAGCGAACTCAATCACCTTCAAATTTTTTCTGATAGTATTCGCGGCAGTATCGCCAGGAAAATTGGTAAGAACCCAAGCGTAAATCGCGACACCGCCAAACAAAGCGAATTTTATGAGCGCTTCAATACGATTCAGTAAAATACTGATTTCTGATTTAATCTGCTTGAACTCTTCAATATGAAAATCCTTTGCGTCACTCGCCATGTGATACTCCCTGTATCCTAGATTAACAGGCCCGTAGCTACTATCCAGTAGCTAATCGGATGGTGTACCACCGTTCGAGAGGGCGTCATCTCTCACTGTCGAAAATGAATTTTGTTGGATCTTTAGCCTCTGGCGGCGCTCCTCCCAACGCTCCTTCCTAAGAGCAAGATTCTTCCCTTCAACAAAGTCAATATACTTCGTCAAAAAATCGACAAACTCTTTTTTGAATATCTCATTATGTCCATCAATTATTTTGTCTTTTACGTACACGACGGCGACGGGGCTGTTGTCAATGTTAAACTTCGGAAGTCTGCTTAGGCTGACGTTGGAAAATGACAAATTATTTGTGAAATCAAATTGCGAGATCTTTGGACCATCACTGTAGTCCTTATTAGATAAAGAGTCCGGCACGCCGGGCGTCAATTTCATTTCATGGGTCTGCTGGGCTGCGAACTCCCCTAGTGCCTGTCCATATAGTCCATCTTGATACTTTCTGAAAGGAGGCCGAAATGGCCGAGTTAGCCCACGTGCGATAGGGAAGAAAGACTTTCTTGCCCAGTCATTTTCTGCGGAAAAAACGACCAGCTGTGGTGCCTGCTTGTAGGAAAATCGTATCTGGCGATACAGGCTGTCAATTTTTGCATACTGATAAGCCTCAAGCGCAGGATTTATAAGTATATTAATATCACCAAAACTGTCAATCGGTACCCTTTGATCTACCCTCTGACTTTCGAGTTGCGACGGATCGGATAAACTATTAGCCAACTTAGGAGCGCGTTCAGTAAGATGATCCTGGCAACGGAAATGGTCAAGGCAAAGGACACAGCCAAGGCAATGGCAAACAGGGAAATCAGGGCAACAAAGGCAAAAATACCGGTAATGATGGTTGGGGCCAAGGCCCAAGCGTCAATCGAGGGAGTGTTCTGCGGATCGTGGGTGGAGCAAGAGATTACTGGGCGCCCGGCCCTGCTCTGCCTCCAGGTATTCAGAAGAACCTCGCTAGAGGCAAACCTCTTCCACCGGGCATTGCGAAAAAGCTGGACGGTCGATTACTCGGCCAACTGCCTCGCTACGATGGATACGAGTGGCAGCAGGCTGGCACTGACTTGATCCTGGTTGCATTGGCAACCGGCCTGATCTACGAGGTGTTGAACGGTGCTTTCGACTGACAACGGCCGTTAAGAATATCCAGTGCGAGCCGTCAAAGACGCCGAATATCTCAAGCTTACGGTGTTCCCTGCCCTCCCTCCTCCTGCTTTGGTTCGCTTCCATACTCATCGTAATCAGGAGGGGTGAGGCCCCGCCCCCGGGGCTTTTTTCAAGAGGTTTTCGGATAGGCATCACATCAGGTCGTCCCGGCTCAATGGGATCGGTCGTATGCTCACACCGACAAGCAGCCCCTCGATCGAGGACATCCACGCTGAGGCGCAGCAGAGCTTCAGTGGCGAGCTCATTTTGGCCAGGGACCTCAGGCGTTATCGCCTGGCACGTGACGGGCGGCTCACCTGGCTCCCCGACTCTGTAAGGACAATACCCAATGAGCTTTAGGCGGCAGCGGCGGCGATCGAACAATCACCGCCTCCCCGGCCTGTCAACGATTGCCTGCCCACACGCCCGGATGACGATCGTCCCAAGGAA
>JAPWKH010000002.1 GCA_028283605.1 Arachidicoccus sp.
TAGCAAAAAAGCTATTGCACATGCCTAAAAGAAATTTTTTCCAATTTATACGTGAAGATTTTATAGAACTCATCACATTCTTAAAATTGAAATTAAAAGTTTAAAAATTGATATTCTTTCAGGATATAAATTATTAAAAATAAAATTTGAATGAAAATTATTATAGCGGCATCTCACAGGTTTCACTTATTAGACCTCGCTAAAACATTGGCGCTCCAAGGTCATGACGTGAAATTTTATTCTTATTTGTCGGCTAAAAGGCAGCAAAAGTTTGGATTGGAAAAGAAAAACACTAAATCCCTACTTGTGATAATGTCCCCTTTATTGTTTTTAGTTAAATTTTCAAAACGTGCGCACTGGGCTATTCGGATGCAAAATTTGGTTTTAGATTATTATATGAGCTTTTTCATACCTCGCTGCGATGTTTATATTGCTTTAGGAACTGTTTATTATAAATCATTTAAAGCAGCGAAATCAAAATACAATGCTTTAACTATATTGGAATGGGGCAGCAAACACATTATTGAAGAAAATAAAAAGATTACAGAAAACTCCGATAAGCATAGCTTTAAAAAATGGATTATAGACCGCAGTATAAAGGGATATAATTGTGTAGATAAAATTTCTATAGCCTCAGAGCATGTATTGGAAAGTTTTTTATTGCATGGCTACAAGTTGGAAAACTTTATTATCAATCCGTATGGGGTTGATTTGCATTCTTTTCATTCGACTGTTCTAAAAAAAGATCCCTTTGATATAATTTTTGTAGGAGGCTGGAGTTATAGAAAAGGGTGCGATATTATTGTAAATGTTTTAAAAGATGGCCCTTATACTTTTCTGCATGTAGGTTCGATAGTTGATCTTACTTTTCCGGCGTTATCAAATTTTACGCATGTTGATTCTGTGAATCAGCTTAATTTAATAAACTACTATTCCAAGGCAAGGATTTTTATTTTACTTTCAAGGACAGAGGGCTTGGCGATGGTACAGGCACAAGCTATAGCATGCGGCTTGCCGGTTGTATGCACAAAAAATACTGGGGGTCGGGATCTTAGGAATCTCCTGACAGACAAAAAGTGGATTATTGAAACAAAAGATAATACAAAAGAAGAGATTATTAATTGTATTAATGATGCTTTAAAGATAGCTAAAACTCAGCAAGGAGAAAGAAATTATGCACATGATGATATTGAAAATATGTCATGGGAAGCGTATGGGAAAAGGTATTCTGATATTTTAAATAATTTAAAAGAATTTCGAAATAATATAGATGTATAATAAATCTTCTAAAATATTTGTCAAATCTGCTAAATGGGTAATATATTCTTTTTTTATGCCTGCATTAGTTATGTTATTATTTCCTGGTAAGATTGCAATTGTAACTATAGCATGTTGTTATCCATTAATCTTCCTGATGATTTACAATTATAAGGTCTTGTTTAATACTGATATTAGGCATAATATATATTTAAACTTATTTTTATTTTCTAATCTAATAATACTTATTAGAGGAATTTTTAATATTGAATCTAAATACGATCTGGGTTTATTTCTGGTAGGAACTGTACCCTTGACACTTTTATATCCCTATATTATATATTGGGTTCAACGTCCCGTAATTTTACAAATATTTTTAAAAAAATTTTATTACATAATACTTCCATTTTCTCTAATTTTTCTATTTTTTCATAATCTTGCGGCAGGCTTTTCATTTATTGATGTTGTTAGTCCAATTTATATTTTTATTATTTTAAGTCCATATTTGAGTAAAAAACATAAATTAATTATAATTACCATTTCAATAATAAGCTTTTTTTTTGATTTAACTTCAAGAGCTAATATGATAAATATTATTGTTGCGTATTTAATTTCTTTTACTTTTTTATTTAAAAAAATAGGTATATCTACAAAAATTACTAATAGACTTTTTAATTATATAAGAATTATTTTACTTGTGTCGCCGATTGTCTTAATTATACTTGGAATTACAGGAATTTTTAACATTTTTGCTATGAATGATAGCTTATCCTCTTCGGCATCAATTAAAAATTCTTCTAATAATGAACAAGAACTACTTGTGGATTCGCGGACTACAATATATTCAGATGTTTTTATTGAATTAAAAAACCAAAATTCATACTTTTTTGGATTAGGCGGAAACGGTAAGACTCATTCTTCCTTAACTAGTATTTCTTACGCTAATTTTGATAAAATTTATCAAGGAGGAAGACCACAAACTGAATCGGGAATGCTTAACTTTATTCAATGGGGGGGAATTTTTTCTAGCTGTTTATATTTTTTATTGATAACATATGCAGCTTATTTAGCGATAAAGAAATCGAATAATTGGTTTATAAAAGCAATTGGTTTATGGATTGCTTATAAGGGAATATTTTCATTTATTTCTGATTCACAAGAATATGACAATAATACACTTTTTTTGATGATAACTATAGGCATAGCATTAAATACTACTTTACGAAATCTTTCTGAAAAGGAAATGAAATTATTTCTTCAAACAATATTTAGAAAAAATAATGGAACCAAAAGATATATTAGTGCGCTTTATTAGAAAAAGCTATCGATTAATTATGCGTGGCAAATTCGCTAATCTTTCTTGTGAAATAAATAGACAGCACTCTAATCAAATTATATATGAAAGTTTAATGCATAATGGCCCATTAATGATAAGCCGTTTTGGAACTGTTGAACTTAATGCAGTAAATAATTATTTGTGCATTATAAGTACTAAACCTTATTATAGAAAAATTTGGAAATATATTTCCGACAATACACACACGCCATGGTGGTATTCTGAACATTTCAAATTTTTAGAAGTTAATGCAGGTGTTTTTCCTCAAGGCAAAGAAACAGCAACGAAATTTGCAGAAAGATATTTAGAGGATATTCCATTTATAGATATACTGGGTTCTTTTCAATATTACGAAAAATTTATGCCACTAAATCCAACAGTTCAAAGATTACATCTTGAAACATTGTATCCCTTTTTTGTGGATAATCCTTGGACAATTGCATTAAAAAATAAAAAAGTCTTAGTAATCCATCCGTTTGAAGAATCAATAAAATATCAATATAATAGGCGAGATAAACTTTTTGAGAATAAAAATATTTTACCAGATTTTCAACTTATTACTTTCAAGCCTATTCAATCTGCTGCTGAGATGAAAGTCCCGTTTAATGATTGGTTTGAAGCCTTGAATTTCATGAAAGAAAAAATAGAAAAAATAGATTTTGATATTTGTTTGTTGGGTTGCGGGGCTTACGGCCTTCCTTTAGCAGCACATATTAAAAGAATGGGCAAAAAAGCAGTTCATTTAGGTGGAGGGTTGCAACTGATATTTGGCATCAAGGGTAAACGATGGGATAATCCAAACTATGGAATAGAAGAGTTTAAACAATATGAAGGTTTAATGTCTAAACCATATCAATCCCTTTATAATGAATTTTGGATTCGCCCACTTCCAGAGAATACTCCGTCCACAGCAGACAAAATAGAAAATGCAACATATTGGTAATATGTTACAATATTACTTTATCTATTTTTATCTAAATTAAAAATTATAATGACAAAATTATTTGCTCATAATTGGTGGGCTATTTTATATTTTAATTTCAAAATGCTGCCCTTTGCGCAGGCTATAAAGTTGCCGTTTGATTTTTATTATAAAATAAGGTTTGTCAATATATCCGGAAAAATAAATATAAATACCCGGACACTCCGCAGAGGAATGATAAAAATAGGAGGTCGTGGTTCGGAAATGTTCTCAAAGCATCAAACGATATTAGATATAAAAGGCTTGGTAGTTTTTAACGGCACAGCCGAAATAGGCCACGGAGCACTCTTGCGAGTCGAAAAAAATGCAAAAGTGAGTTTTGGGCATAACAGCCGTATCGGCGCATTGTCAAAAATATTCTCAGAAAATGAAATATGGTTTGGCGATGAATTGGATTTTAGTTGGGAATGCCAGATATTCGATACAAATTTCCACGATTTGAAAGAAGTAAATAGCGGGCTGTTAACCAATAAAACCGAAAAAGTATTTATTGCTTCCTATAATTGGTTCGGCAACAGGGTTTCCGTAATGAAAGGAACAAAAACAAATGAATATCTTACGGTAGCTGCAAATAGTTTGTGTAACAAAGATTATTCAGCCTTGGCTCCATATTCGGTAATTGCAGGCTCTCCGGCTAAATTAGTCGCGAAAGATAAAATGCGAATTTTCGAAAATATAAGTAGAAATGAACAATAACATTGCCGTTTTATTAACATGTTTTAATCGAAAAGATAAAACAATTAAATGCTTACAAAGAATATTTGCTGGTTCTTATGCATTTGATGTTTACCTTGTAGATGATGGCAGTACAGATAATACCGCAGAGGAAGTCAAACATCTTTTCCCTGAGGTCAATGTTATTAAGGGAAATGGAAATCTTTTTTGGAACAGAGGTAATGCATTTAGCTTGGGCAACTGCTGCAGAAAAGGATTATGAATTTTATCTATGGCTAAATGACGATGTATATTTATATAATAATTTCTTGGAAGAAATTTTTGAAACTTATTATAAATTCAATAACCGGATTATTGTTTCAGGAATCATTGAATCCATAGACAAATCTGAAATTTTATACGGAGGCTATGATGCAAATAAAAATCTCGTAAATCCTGCAGGAGAATCAAAACCGATTACCTATTTAAACGGAAATATCGTTTTAGTTTCTAAAGAAATATATCACATGCTCGGCAATCTCGATCCCTATTACTGTCACGATTTAGGCGACGTGGATTATGGATTAAGGGCTTTGAAAAAAAATATAAAAATTTATTCTACCAAAGTTCCTGTAGGCGCAGGGGAAAAGAATCCGATTTGCAGAGAAAGATTAAACAATACCACAATAGCCAAGCGTTTTAAAAGGTTATATGCACCGCTCGGAAGCAATCCTAAAATAAATTTTATTTTAGGAAGAAACATAAATCTCTTTTAAATGCAGTAACATATTTTGGTTTACAACATTTTATCAATATAATTCCCGATAATATAAACAATATGTTATTTGGAAGGAGATACCAATAATACCATGCGCATCCTTCGTGTCATCACATCCATGAATCCGGCAAACGGTGGTCCATCGCAGGGAATCAGAAATATGGTTCCTGCACTGGAGAAGCTCGGTATTGCCAACGAGATAGTTACCTTCGACAATCCTTCCGACACATTTCTACACGAGGAGTCACTGACGATACACGCATTAGGGGAAGCTAAAAATCCTTATCAATATACATCCGCTCTCAATAAATGGCTGGAAACATATCTGGGCAAATATGATGTGGTAATTATTCACGGGCTTTGGCTATACAACAGCTACGGCACATATTTGTCATGGCGTAGATACAAAAGGAAAAGCAAGGGCATTGCACCTGAATTATATGTGATGCCGCATGGTATGCTGGATCCCTGGTTTCAGCAGGCGCCCGAAAGAAAATTGAAAGCGCTGAGAAATACTATTGTATGGCGCCTCTTCGAACAGAAAGTCGTCAATGGTGCAGACGGTCTTTTATTTACCTGCGAAGAGGAGTTATTACTCGCACGGACTACTTTTCCCGGCTATCATCCAAAAAAAGAAATCAATATAGGCTATGGCGTCAAACCGCCGCCGCCTTATACGGAGGAACTGATTGAACACAAGCCTGCGCAGAAACCATACTTTCTTTTCTTAAGCCGTATTCATCCAAAAAAAGGGACGGACTTATTAATCCGCGCCTATATGGAACTAAAGACAACCATACCCGATTTACCGCAATTGGTCATAGCCGGTCCCGGTCTCGATACGGCGTATGGAAAACAGCTGGCACAATTGGCGGAGACATGCACAAGCATACTTTTTCCCGGCATGCTGAAAGGAAAGGATAAATGGGCAGCGTTTTATGGTTGCGAAGCATTTATTCTCCCCAGTCATCAGGAAAACTTTGGTATTGCCATTGTTGAAGCCCTGGCGTGCGGAAAACCTGTAATTATTACCGATAAAGTCAATATCTGGAGGGAGATAAAAAAAGGAGGAGGAGGTTTGGTAAGCAAAGACACCTACGAATCTGTATTCGCTGCTTTAAAGCAATGGATAGAAAAATCCGCTTTAGAAAGGCAAACTATGGCTACCCGTGCCGCAGATACGTACAAAGAACTATACGCTATAGAACCGGCAGCGGAAAAATTTAAGCGGGAATTGAGCTTCACGCAATCTTAATTCCCAATTATCAATTGCCAATTTACAATATAGTTTCTGATCTGAAGTGACTAATGTAGATGCCCTATAGGCTTTTACAGCGAATGCCTAGGTTTATTTCTGTGTGTATGAGTTCTTTCTGTTTTAGCTTATCATTCGGCTTGCAATAAAATGTGTGTAATTTTTCCGAATGTTCTGCTGTTAAACCGGATAGGTTTTCAAGTTGGTTGTAGTGTACATAGAGTTCTCTCAGGTTAGTTAACCCGGAGACAGGTTGTAAATTATGGATATGGTTACAATGAGCATATAATTGTTCAAGATCTTTCATCTGTTCAATACCTTTCAAAGAATCGATTACGTTATTAAATATAAATAAGCTTTTCAGGCCTGTAATATCTTTCAAATCATCCAGAGTGCGAATATCATGGTGGGTGACAACGAGTATTTTTAATTGCTTCAACGCGCGTAATCCGGATAAATTATGGAGCTGGAAATCCATGTTGGCGTAGGCAGCCCCCGGCCCGGCGAATCTGAGAACTTCTGTGGAAAAAAGCCTTTCTGCTTCCTCCTCGCTCGGAATAGTGGAGTGCATAAAAAAAACTTCGCCAAAGGCTCGCTGCCATTGTACTTCCAAAGATGTCCACCAATGTAAATAGTCCATGATTAAGATCGGCTGGGGAATATGCCGGCAGTAGCAATGTAAAAATTTAAAACAATATAAGGCTGCATATTGGAGTGCGGCTGGCTGCCTCCAGCAGCAGATAATGCCTGTGTACTCATGGTAGCATTAGCAGTGCTGGTAGTATATTCTTTATCCAATGCACCTGTATTGGCCCATAAAGCGCCTTGTGGCGAAGAGGTAGTCCCTGCGCCGGTGTTGGCATTTACCGTATGGGTGTGTGCGGGCATTTCGCTAAGCGCTAATGTCACGCTTTCAGTTCCTGCCATTTCTCCTAATGTACGGGAACTTAGCCCACTGCCGGTTCCCATCCCAATAGGGACCCTTCCTTGTAGGTTAGGTATACCAAAATTTGTGGAGCCATTTCCTCCGAAAGTGGTGCCTAGCAAAGCAAATAGAGCCGCATATGAACTGATTGAAAGTAAACTTCCATTACAAGATTGATATCCGGCAGGCGCAAAGTTAAATCCCGCCATAAAAATTTCTCCAAGAAAAGGATCCGAAGGCATAGTTTTTATTTTTATTTTTTAAATAATATTTTTATATACGTTGGCATGAATGGTGGCTATAGTTGATGACAGAGAGACTCTTCCGCTCTCATCAATATTAATTTTAGCAAGTTCATAAGGAGTCTTCACCTGTAATAAATTTTTTAGGCCGGTATGTTTTATTGCGCTGCGCATAGTTGGATGCGTCAAAGCTATCAGTTCATATCGGTTGAGCGTAGTGATACAGGTAGTACCTCTATCATGCATATCATAAATGGTTACGAGTAAATCACTGGGTTTGCAGGTGTTCACCCCATCCCAATATATCCATACGGGCCTTGCAATTACATGTTCTTCTTTCAATAGCATCGCCTCTCCGTAAATATGGCGATGCCCCCAACAGGGAATTAGACCAGATGTTGTAAGAGAGGTTGTCATCGAGCTTGAAGACACAATATATTGATCGCAAAAACTTTTCCATAGCTTCTCCAACTCATCTTCTGGTTTTCCTTTCCCGTATAAAAATTTTATAGCCGGCAGCATTAAACAACCGGTGGCTAAAAATTGACATACTTCCTATAAATTGCCTTCGGCTATTAAAAACAGAAGGATTGGGTATTGGTTCTTGCGAGTGCATGGATGATTATTCTTTTATGAGCTTGGAGGTGGATAATTTACCATCGTTTACAACGTGAAGAAAATAAATGCCCGCACTGTTTCCGCTGAGATTAATCGGAACGTTGCCTGATTTTACTTTTTGGTTAAAAACCTTCGCTCCTCTTGTATTATATACACTTACTGTTATATCCTTTCCGGATGGAATACTAATGACAAAAATAGCCTTGCTGGGATTATTTTTAATCTTATAATTTTCAGCATCCGAGGTAGAAAGAGAAATTGTTTTACTGTAACTTTTATTGCCTTCTATATCCTCTTGTTGTAATCTGTAATATTGTGAACCGGAAAACGAAAGATCTGTATAGCTGTATTTTTTTTCGGTATTGCTATGGAGAGCACCCTCCTTAAATCCTATGTTTAACCAGGAATATCCATTGTCACTTCGCTGTATAGTGAATCCTTTATTATTGATTTCAGAATAAGTATTCCAGGATAATACGGCAGCGCTGTTTTCTATAACACCACTGAAGTAGCCTATCGTAACAGGAAGTGTGGAAGTATTTGAAATAATGAGCTGTTCGCTGCCACTACAGGAAGTTCCATCTACAGCTTGCCAGGTGGCGGAAGATGTTGTAGGGACAGTATTTCCGGTATAGCTACTGTAAAAATAAGGCTGTCCGTCAAAAGATAGCACCCATAAATTGTCCGGGTCTCCCAACCAGCTGATGCTAACATCAGTACCGGATATACCATCTACTGTTCCTGTGGTTTCATAAGCAGGCTTGCCGTTGACATCATCTGTTTTTGATAAAATCAATTCACCGCTGATACACGCATTAGATACGTATATAGATTGAGCCGATAAATAAAATAGAGAAACGGTAAAAACAATTGATAATAATATTGCCTTTATCATAATCCAGTTTTTGATATAACAAATTTAATTATATTTTATGATAAATAATTTAAATCTTTATGTTTAATATGAAAAGTCTGGCGTCTTTTCATAGAAGTCACGTTACTACACAAATAAAAAATCCGCTTCAATAAATTTGAAGCGGATTTTTTATGTATTTCATGAAAATATAAACTATTCTTCTTCATCAAAAGACATTGCTTCACGTGCTGTAGTTAACAATTCATATTCTTCCTTGCTTCCTACAATCAGGTTTTCAAATTCACGCAATCCTGTTCCGGCAGGAATTAAATGACCTGTAATTACGTTTTCTTTCAAACCGGACATATTATCCGATTTTCCCTGAATAGCTGCAGAGCTTAATACTTTTGTAGTTTCCTGGAACGATGCTGCAGAAATCCAGCTTGGAACACCTAATGATGCTTTGGTAATACCCAGCAATACCGGTTGTGCCGTTGCAGGTTTTGCATCGCGTACTTCAATTAACTTCTGATCATTTCGGCGAAGTGTAGAATTTTCTTCTCTGAATTCACGCACACTTACAATTTGTCCGGATTTAAATTTTGCACTTTCTCCCGGATCAACTACTACTTTTTTATCAAAAATTCTATCGTTTTCTTCATTGAAATCGAAACGGTCTTCCAAATCCCCTTCCAGGAATCTTGTATCGCCGGCATCTACGATTTCTACTTTTTTCATCATTTGACGAACGATTACCTCGATATGCTTGTCATTGATTTTTACGCCTTGCAAACGATATACTTCCTGAATTTCATTTACCACATATTCCTGAACCGCATAAGGGCCTTTGATAGAAAGAATATCGAATGGAGCAATTTGTCCGTCAGATAAAGCAGTTCCGGCTTTTACGAAATCGCCGTCCTGTACCAATATCTGGCGAGTTAATGGAACAAGGTATTTTTTAATAATGCCGTCTTTCGCCTCTATGATAATTTCTCTGTTACCGCGTTTGATGTTTCCGAAAGAAACTACACCATCAATTTCTGCAACCACTGCAGGATTGCTTGGATTACGCGCTTCGAATAATTCGGTTACACGCGGCAAACCTCCCGTAATATCTCCGCCTTTACGAAGCGTACGAGGAATTTTTACAATTACCTGGCCTGCTTTCACGGTATCTCCTTCTTCAACAGAAAGGCGGCTTCCGGTAGGCAAGTTGTATGATTTATTATCTTTTCCGGCTACAATTATTGCAGGAAGTTTAGTCTTATCTTTTGTTTCAATAACTACTTTTTCGCGGTGGCCTGTTTGTTCGTCAGATTCTTCACGGTATGTAATGCCATCTAAGATGCTGTCAAATTCCACAGTACCTGCCTGCTCTGCAACCACTACATTGTTAAACGGATCCCAGGTACAAATTATATCGCCTTTCTTAATCTTTTGTCCGTTCTTTACATTCAGTGTTGCGCCATAAGGAATATTCAAAGTATTCAGCAATCTGTCGTTTTCAACATCCGATACACGAATTTCGCCTGTACGGCCAATAACAATTTCAACTTTTTTGCCTTCATTGTTTTCAGTATTTACTGTACGCAATCCGTCAAATTGTATTGTACCGTCAAAACGTGCTACCAAAGAAGATTCTACAGAAGATGAACCTGCAATACCACCCACGTGGAAAGTACGTAATGTAAGCTGTGTACCAGGCTCGCCAATTGACTGCGCTGCAATAATTCCTACAGAATCGCCTCTTTGTGCAAGATAACCCGTTGCGAGATTTTTACCGTAGCATTTCACGCAAACACCTTTCTTCGCTTCGCAAGTAAGTACGGAACGTATTTCTACTGTTTCAACTCCGGATTCTTCGATTTCTATTGCTTTGTTGTAAGTAATTTCTTCTCCGGCTTTTATTATTAATTCGTTTGTTACAGGATTATACACATCGTGCAAAGAAGTTCTGCCTTCAATTCTGTCAGATAGTGGTGAAATAATTTCTTCATTATCTTTTAAAGCAGATGTTGCAATACCGCGCAATGTGCCACAATCTTCTTCAGTAATTACCACATCTTGGGAAACATCCACCAAACGACGTGTTAAATAACCCGCATCTGCTGTTTTCAATGCAGTATCGGCCAACCCTTTACGAGCACCATGTGTTGAAATGAAGTAATCCAATACATTCAGTCCGCCTTTAAAGTTGGAAAGGATCGGATTTTCGATAATTTCCGAGCCTGTGCTTCCTGATTTTCTTGGTTTAGCCATCAGTCCGCGAATACCGGCCAATTGTTTTACCTGTTGCTTAGATCCACGCGCACCGGAATCCAGCATCATATAAACAGAATTGAACCCTTGTTTATCAGTTTGCATTTCGCGTATAAGTGTTTCCGTCAAACGGGTATCCACGCGAGACCAAATATCAATTACCTGATTATAACGCTCGTTATTGGTAATTAATCCCATGTTATAATTTTCCCATACTTCGTCCACTTCTTCTTTCGCGCGTTGCAGCAATTCATTTCTTAAATCTGGCACTATCAAATCATTAATGGAAAATGACAGACCTCCTTTAAATGCCATGCGGAAACCTAATTGCTTAATATCGTCCAAAAACTTAGCAGTAGCAGGTACATCGGTAATATTGATAATTTCACCGATAATTTCTCTTAAAGATTTCTTTGTAAGAAGTGCATTTATATAACCTACTTTTTCAGGTACAAATTGGTTGAAAAGTACGCGGCCAACTGTTGTTTCTACGAGCTGTTTCTTAAGGTCACCATTCTTTTGGCGAACATTTGCTTTTACTTTAATTGCTGCATGTAATTCTACGCGGCCTTCGTTGAAAGCAATAATAACTTCATCTGCATTATAGAAAATCTTGCCTTCTCCTTTTACCTTTTCGGTTTCGGTAGATTTTTTT
The DNA here is from genome assembly GCA_028283605.1 of Arachidicoccus sp. Lineage (GTDB taxonomy): Bacteria > Bacteroidota > Bacteroidia > Chitinophagales > Chitinophagaceae > Arachidicoccus. Next base: position 11,821 of record JAPWKH010000002.1, read on the forward strand.
CCTTTTGTAATATAATATAATCCCAACACCATGTCTTGCGACGGAAGTGTGATTGGGGTACCGTTTTGCGGGTTCAAAATATTATGAGAAGCCAGCATTAATAATTGCGCCTCCAAAATTGCCGCATTGCTCAAAGGTACATGAACAGCCATTTGGTCACCATCGAAATCGGCGTTGAACGCAGCAGTTACCAATGGGTGCAATTGTATAGCTTTTCCTTCGATCATTTTAGGCTGAAATGCCTGAATAGACAATCTGTGAAGCGTTGGGGCACGGTTAAGCATTACAGGATGTCCTTTCAAAATATTTTCAAGAATATCCCAAACGATTGCTTCTTTTTTATCAACTAATTTTTTGGCTGATTTTACTGTTTTTACGATGCCTCTTTCAATAAGTTTGCGGATGATAAATGGCTTGAATAATTCAGCAGCCATATCTTTTGGAAGTCCGCATTCGTGCATTTTCAATTCAGGGCCAACTACGATTACAGAACGACCGGAATAATCCACACGTTTACCAAGTAAGTTTTGACGGAAACGGCCTTGCTTTCCTTTTAAAACATCGGAAAGGGATTTCAAAGCGCGACCGCCTTCTGCTTTTACAGCGTTTGATTTACGTGAATTATCGAAAAGAGAATCCACAGCTTCCTGCAACATGCGCTTTTCATTGCGCAAAATAACTTCCGGCGCTTTGATTTCCATCAATCTTTTCAAACGATTGTTGCGGATAATGACACGGCGATACAAATCGTTCAAATCAGAAGATGCAAAACGTCCACCATCCAAAGGAACCAACGGACGAAGTTCAGGCGGTATTACGGGAATATATTGCATAACCATCCATTCCGGACGATTAGTAATACGGGTAGCGGCATCGCGGAAAGATTCTACAACGCTCAATCTCTTTAATGCATCCGCGCGGCGCTGCTGTGATGTTTCATTAGCTGCCGCATTACGCAAATCAAAACTTAAACTATCCAAATCTAATTGTGCCAATAAATCGGAGACAGCTTCCGCTCCCATTTTTGCAACAAATTTTTGCGGATCTTCATTAGGAAGATACTGATTATCCTTTGGTAAGGTATCAAGTATATCAAGGTATTCTTCTTCAGACAACAAATCACCCGCTTGATATTTATCGGCATGTATTCCGGGCTGAATGATTGCATATCTTTCATAATATACAATTGTTTCCAGTTTCTTTGAACTCATTCCCAATAAATATCCTATTTTATTAGGCAAGCTCTTGAAATACCAAATATGCACAATTGGCACAACCAGTTTGATATGACCCATGCGCTCGCGGCGCACCTTTTTCTCTGTTACTTCCACGCCGCAACGATCACAAACAATTCCTTTGTAACGAATACGTTTATATTTTCCGCAGGCACATTCATAATCTTTTACCGGCCCGAAAATTCTTTCACAAAACAAACCATCGCGTTCGGGTTTGTATGTACGATAATTAATTGTTTCGGGCTTTAGTACTTCACCGTAGCTGCGCTCAAGAATGCTGTCGGGAGAAGCCAATCCAATAGTAATTTTGGAAAAGCTCGCTTTTGTACGATTGTCTTTTTTGATTGCCATGTTATTATTTCAAATTTGAAAAGAGATATACTTTCTTTATTTTTGGATAAGCAGCTTATTTTCAATAAATTATATTAGTAAAATAAAAATGCCGTACCACATCCTGAAAGAATGCGTACAGCTATTTAATTACCTACTGTATTTAATTCATTTTCCCAAAAAACTGAAAAACCCAAAACGACTATGCACATAGACATGCAAAGGTATGGTAAACATACTAAAATAAAAAGAAAAAATTATTTATTCACATTTGTGAATTTGATCCGAGCTTCTAATAAGCCGCCGTGAACCTTTCTTTAATATGCTTTGGATTTTCCAACTCATCTACGATGGCTACCGCTAAATCTTCGACCGACAATATACTTCGCCCTTTTTCATCGAATACGGGATTGTCCAATCCTGTGCGGTATTTTCCTGTTCTTGTTCCTGAAGATTGCTGATTCATTTCAATAGCAGGGCTGAAAAATGTCCAGTCCAAAACCTTATTTTCTTTTAAAATATTGAGATAATCTCTTGCTGCAGATGCGCCCGTATAATATTCTTTTGGAAATTGCGGCGTATCCACTAATTGAACATTACCGACATACAAACTTCCGGCCCCGCCGATAACAATCAACCTTTTCACATCCGATTTTTCAACAGCTGCTTCAATGGCTTTTGAACCAGCGATAAAATCACCATAAAAATTAGGATTTGTCCATCCTGCATTGAATGCGCTGATAACAGCATCATATCCTTTTAATCCGGCAGATAAAGCTTCTTCATTTTTTATATCTAAACTATCCAGTGTTAAATTCGGATTGGCTTCTTCTACATCTTCTGGTTTACGCGCAATGCCTAATATCTGATGACCGCGCGATAGTAATTCTTTCAGGATGGCTTTGCCTACAAAACCGGTTGTTCCTATAAGTGCAACTTTCATCTATTTACTTTTTATTAATAAAAAATTAAACTGTAATAAATAATATTACAGTTATGGTTAAAAAATTATTTGAATTTATTGGCAAAATCCTGCAAGGATTCTTTTCCCAATGCTTTAATTATTTTTTTGTCTACTGTTTCGTACAGTTGTTCTAAATGCTTATTGATTTGTTTGCCAACATTACATGCCGGATTTGGCGTATTGGATTTTCCTAAAGCGGAATTGTCATTGACAAGATTATATATCTCAGATAATTTTATTTTCTTTGCAGGCCGCGCCAGTTTGCTTCCTCCGGTTTTTCCTTCTTTACTTTCTATTAAACCGCTGCTGCGCAATTCCGATAAATTTTTCCTTATTATTACCGGATGTATATTAATGCTTGATGACAAATATTCCGATGATAAATAAATATCGCCCTCCTTTGCCATTAAAGTTAATATATGTAAATAAGTTGCAAACTTCGTATTACTCATACTGTAACAAAAATTATTACAGTTCAAAATTAAAAATATTATCCGCTTTAGAAAAATAAAATTTGTTAATTATTTCCCGCTTAAAAAATCATTTATAATTTTCGGAAATGCATATTGCCTTATCTCTTTTTTATCGATCCAAGAAGAATGCATTATGCTTGCCGGCTTTTTATCCAAAAAGATTTCTATAAATACGGCCTTTATAGTCTGATGAGTCAACTGCTGGGAATAAACATGCGATATATTTATCTTGGAAGGAATAACGGAAAACTGATTATTACAGAAATCGGTAACAGAATCTTCGCCCCAATGAGGTTTATTATCTGTTTCCAATAAATAAAATTCATGCAGATTTTGCCATATATCATTAGCGGTTCGTTGATGAATAAAATATTTATCTTTTACGCGCAATACAAACCATGTAAAATGACGTGTTTTCTTTTGCAATACTTTCTCTTTTACAGGCAAAAGGCTTACGCGCCCGCTCAGATATGCATTGCAAATAGTATTCATGCAACAAACAGCGCACTGTGGATTTACCGGCTTACAAACCGTAGCGCCAAAGTCCATAATTGCCTGATTATACAAGTTGGCTTTCCCCGGCAGCAGATTTTTTTCAGCCAGTTCTGTAAATACATTCTTTCCTTCATTTGAATCAATGGCCGTTTCCACTCCATATATGCGCGACAATACGCGAAATACATTGCCATCTACCACTGCATAAGGCTGATTGTATGCAAATGAACAAATTGCAGAGGCAGTATAACTTCCCACTCCTTTAAGCATTAAAACATCTTCGTAATTATCAGGAAAAATACCATTTAAATTATAGCAAATATACCTTGCCGTAAACAGAAGATTTTTACAACGGTTGTAATACCCCAAACCTTCCCAAAGCTTAAAAACTTCATTATCATCGGCTTTTGCAAGATCGCAAACGGAGGGAAAACGCCGAAGAATTTTTTCGTAATAATTTCTTCCCTGTTCAACTCTTGTCTGCTGAAGAATTACTTCGCTTAGCCAAATTTTATAAGGATCTTTTTCGCCCTTCCAGGGCATTTCCCTTTTATTAAAATGCTTATGCCAGTGTAGTAATTTATGTGAAAATGAATTTCCGGTTTGCGAAGTAAGCATGATTCAAAGATAACTTTATTCCTGAAGCATTTTGTCTTGTGGTTTGCGCGTAATACTGCGTGTTTGTAAGATTACCGCAAGCAATATGCAAATAAATCCTATGTAAAAAACGCTTGATAAATCCTTGTTTTCTTTATATAATATGAAAGCCAGAATAATACCATATACAGGTTCTAACGTAAGTGTAATGTTTGCCGTAAAGGCGCTTATGGATTTCAGCGAATCTGTATAAAGCACAAAAGTAAATATAGTGCATACCCATGCTAAAAGCAACAACCACAGCCAATCAAACTTTTGAGGAATTATATTTTCCGCAGGAAATAAATGATGGTACACCGGCATCAATAAACTCAGCCCTATAAAACCGCCCGTTAACTGATACAACACAAAAGTTTCCGGCTTGTAATCATTGACTATTCTTTTGCTGAAAAGAGAAACCAAAACACTCAGCAGCATAGCAGCAAGACCTATATAAACGCCGGCAGAAAAGTGCATATTCCCATAGTACACAAGTACAATCCCTGCTATTGTGAGAGTGCCATATAATAATTCTTTGGGATTAATTTTTTTCCCGAAAAACATCGGCTCCAATATTGCCGAGGCAAACGCAGAAGAAGAAAGGCAGGTAAGCGAAATGGATACATTGCTGTATTTTATGCTTCCATAAAAGCATAGCCAGTGCAATGCCAGTAATACACCAATGCCACCTATAGAAAGAAATTGCCTTATGGTTAATTTTTCTAGTTTTTTTCAAGAGAGAAAAGAATATCCACATAGAGATCACCGTGAGCAACATTCGCCACCAGACCAGCCATCCTTCATTCAGGCTTATAGCGCGCCCAAGCACGCCGGTAAATCCCCAGAGAAAAACCGCAATGTTCACTTTTATCAAAGCCGGCTTCATTTCAACTAATTTTATGCAAAGAAAAGCTATGCGGATGATAGATATGAAAATCAAAATTTTGAAACCGGCCGCAAGCTAATTATTGTTTAATACATATTTCCACTCATTTCTATAATGCAGCGGTGTTTTACCGGACATCTCTTTGAATTTTTTGGTAAAATGGCTGTAATTATTAAAGCCGCATTCATAGCAAATATCTGAAACGCCGAGATTACTTTCGTGTAAAAGTTTCGCAGCGTGTATAAGCCGGTATTCATTTACAAATTCCACAAAAGTTTTTCTTGTTACTTTTTTAAAATACTTGCAAAAAGCTGATGGCGTCATGCTTATATGGCCGGCAATCTCATCAAGGGATATTTGTTGCCTGAAGTTTTCTTTGACATAATTAAATACACTATTGATCCTGTTATGATCTTCCACTTTGGCTTCCAGCCAAAAACCCGCGGCATTAAGTATTGTATAATTTTCGGAAACCGCCATCATACGAAGTACATCCAGCAATCCAATCAGTTTGCCGCAATTATCATGCTCTTCAATACTTTCAATTTTAGCTCCGATAATTCGCTTGTCTTCTCCATGAAAAATTATTCCGCCTTTTGCATTTTCAAAAAGTTGCTTTACGGATTTCATTTCCGGAATATTAAACAACCCTGCCCCGAAAGCATCAATCTTCCATTGTATTACCGTTTCGCTTTGGTCTTTTTTTAATGTTCCCGTAAACCCGCAATGCGGAAGATTTGAACCTACTAATATTAAATCTCCGTTTCTGTAGTGCGATAGATGGCTTCCTATTTGTCTTTTACCGGCGCCATTATTAATATATACCAATTCCAGTTCGGGATGATAATGCCAAACCGATTCATAATCGTTTTGCAGATCTTCCGTATATTTTTTATACACAAAGGAATTTCCAAAACCGGGTTCGATATTTTCGAAAATAGGATTAAAAGAATATTTCATTACAACAAATTATATAATTAAATAATGTATAATAAATTTCATATTAATTGATAATATGATTATTTATAGCAATAATGAACAAATTAATTTTTATTTAATACAAATTATATACTAACAATTGAATGTATTATTTTATTTGATTTTAGTAAAAACTAACAGTTACAGGACAAAATTACATAGTTTTTGGAATATTCTTTTGTTTTTTTACGATAAATACGGTTCTACATTTGTATTGTCAATTTAGGTAATAATAATAAAATTTAAGATCATGAAAAATTTAGTAATTTATTTGATGTTGGTAATTGCAGGTTCTTTTACCGCTTCAGCAGCAAATGAGAAAATGATCGATTACACAGTAAGTGTTACAAAAAATGAAGGAGAAGTTGTAACAATCGATTTTAATAAAGCAGAAAATATGCAAGTTTCTATAATGGATTATAACGGCAATATTTTATGCAATTATACTGATATAAAAAATTCGCGTTCGTTCGATTTCACAAATTTACCCGCAGGTAAGTATTTTATTAAAGTGGAAAATGACCACTATGCAGAAACTACACTTGTATCTAAAAATGATACAACTATAAATGTGAAGAACAATTATAAACTTGTTTTAAAACCAATCTTTAAAAAAGAAGAAAACAAAATGCAGGTTTATGTTCCAAACCCGTCAAATTCACATGTAGAAATCGATGTTTATGATAAAGACAATTATTTGGTTTATTCTTATAAAGATAATCAAAGCGTAATAAATAAAGTATTTGATTTCTCAAAATCTCCTTACGGAAAATATACTATCAACATTAATTCTGCAAATGATGATATCAATTACAGCACAGATTTTGAACGTAAATAAATACTGAAACGAATTTTAAAGATAACAATTTTTATAAGCAACCTGATGCATAAAGCATCGGGTTTTTTTATAAGCGCTCAAATACAAATCCTTTTCCAGAAAAATAAAGTAAAGTTTCAGGCAGCGCATATTTCATTCTTTCAAAAGCTTTTTCACTGTCATGAAATACAATCACAGAGCCATTTTCTGCATTTTTTAAAATATTTTCCCGGCATTTTTCTCCTGTAATATTTTTATCAAAATCGCCGCTAAGCACATCCCACATTATAATTTTATAATCGGGACTTGATTTTAATAACACTTTTTCCTGTTCCCTCTTCATTCTTCCGTAAGGTGGCCGGAATAAATTGGAAGAAATTATTTTTTGCGCTTCACGAATATTTTTCAGATAAATATCTGTATCTGTCTTCCAGCCGTTCAGATGATTATAAGTGTGGTTTCCAACAGAATGCCCTTCATCTAAAATTTTTTGATAAATCTCCGGATATTCCATTACATTTTTTCCGATACAAAAAAATGTAGCTTTTGCATTGTATTGTTTCAATTGATCCAGCGCATACAAAGTAGCAGTTTCATGCGGCCCGTCATCGAAGGTCAGGTATAGAATTTTTTTTCCTTCCGTATCTTTCTTCCAGATTCGATGCGGATATAAATTCCTCAATAAAAAATTTGATTTTACTAAGTACAAGTAATGCCTTTTAAATTGATATTGATTAAAAAATTAATGAACCTTTCGCCGCTATTGCCGTAACGGCGGTAATTTTTTCTATTTTATTGAGCTTCCTGCTTTCTCCGGAAAGACGTGGTTGCTTTCTTCGATTATTCTTAAAATATTCACTTAGAATTACTTGATTTCTAAAACTATAACTGCATCTGGCTCTTGAGCGGTTACTGTAGGAATTGTTTTAAAATGCACAGTTTTGTTGTCCAAAAGTATTTGTACGGGCGAGTTATCTTTCAGCAAATAGGCTTTTTTTATTTTGCCATAAGGAAAGTTTTCCAGTTTAACATCCAACGAATTGTGCAAAATATGGACATACACTTTATTATCTTTTTGCGTTATTGTACCCCAATCTTGCAATGTCAAATAACCTCCGCGCGTACCGTAAATACTTTCTCCATATATTTTTATCCAGCTTCCCATACTATCCATCACATTCAGAAATGGCTGTGCTATTTTACCGTTTGGCATCGGGCCGATATTCATTAATAAATTTGCGTTTACGCCTGCATCATTTACCAATAAATCTACAAATTCTTTAAGCGTTTTATAATGGTTGTCTTTTAAGTTAAATCCCCATGAATCATTAAGCGTGGAACAGGTTTCCAAAGGTAATTGCGAAGCTTTTTGAAAACTCAATCCGCCTGTATTCTGCCCGGGAATATCACGTTCAAACATTTGAAAATCTTCTCCGGCTATCGGCGTCATGTGATGATTGTTGCCAACCAGGCATTGCGGCTGTAATTTATGTATCAAATCATATATTTCGCGAATATGCCAATCTACATAAACGGAATCACTTCTGTTTTTGCCTTCTTCCTGCATCTGGTCCCAATAACCGTCGAACCAAATGCCGCTGACTTCTCCATAATTGGTTAGCAATTCGGTTAATTGGTTTTTCATAAATTGAATATAATCGAGCCAATTGCCATGTACAGTTCTTCCCGTTTCTTTACCTGTTCTTCCTGTCCAATAAGAATAATCATTTCTACGCCAATCGAGCAGTGAATAGTAAAAAACGATTTTTAAACCTTGTTTATGACATTCGTCAGCAATTTCCTTGACAATATCGCGATGAAAAGGTGTATGCATGATATTGTAATCGGAATATTTTGTATCCCACATGCTGAACCCGTCATGATGGCGCGTTACCAACGTAATGTATTTCATGCCGGCGTTTTTTGCTGCGGCTACCCAATCATGTGCATTGAAATATATCGGATTAAAAAAATCTACCAGTTTGGCATAATCATTTACACGAATTTTATCTACGTTCATTACCCATTCTGCGCGGCCAAGCTCGCTATATAAACCCCAGTGAATGAACATGCCGAATTTATTATCCTGAAATATTTTTCTTGCTTCTATATTTTCTTTCGACGGAATATATTCTTGAGAAATACAAATAAATGCATGTAAACAAAACGCAAGAGAAAGAATTATTTTTTGCATAAGAAGAATAATATCTGGAATTATTAAACGATTGTATTAAAAAAGAATGAAGAATATTGAATAATGATTATTCTGTTACCATTTCTCTTACCGTATCAATTATCTGTTCCGCATTCGGCTTGCTGAAATAGTCGCCATCGCTTCCATAAGCGGGCTTGTGATTTTTTCCTGTAATCGTTCGCGGTGCAGCGTCCAGCAGTTTGTAACCGTCCTGTTCTTCCATTACTTTATTGAACATATATGCGGCTGCTCCGCCCGGAACGTCTTCGTCAACAAATAAAATTCGATTCGTTTTTTTCAATGATTTTTTAATCATTTGATGAATATCGAATGGCAACAACGTTTGCACATCAATTATTTCGCAGGAAATATTCATGCTTTGTAGCCGTTCTGCAGCTTCTGCAATAATGCGTAAAACCGAACCATAAGAAACAATGGTAATATCTTTTCCTTCACGAATAATTTCGGGTACGCCGAGCGGAACGGTAAACGATGATAAATTATCCGGCAGTTTTTCTTTTAACCGATAGCCATTGAGGCTTTCAATAATCAACGAAGGCGTGATAGTCTGCAGCAAAGTATTATACATCCCGGCCGCTTGTGTCATATTGCGCGGAACGCATATATAAAAGCCTCTGAGTGAATTAATGATCGTGCCCATTGGAGAGCCGCTGTGGAAAATGCCTTCCAAACGATGACCGCGCGTGCGTACAATGATCGGGCAACTTTGTTTGCCTGCAGTACGATAATGCAGGGAAGCAATGTCATCACTTAAAGGTTCCAATGCATACAACAAATAATCGAGATATTGTACTTCGGCAATCGGCCGTAAACCACGCAATGCAAGACCAATACCTTTTCCCATAATGGATAATTCTCTTATACCAGTATCGAAAATTCTGTTTTCGCCGTATTTGTTTTGCAAGCCGGCAAATCCTTGATTTACATCCCCTATTTTTCCTAAATCTTCCCCGAATGCAATTACAGACGAATTGTTTGCAAATAATTGATCAAAATATTTATTTAATATTTCATAGCCGTTTACCAAAGGCGAATTTTCTGAAAATTCAGCTTTAACTTCGGGAATATTTTCGGCAGATTTAGGGCCGTTGTCGTATTGATATTTATCATACAAAACATTCCATTCTTCTTTTTTTGATTGATAATAATCTATTAAAGAAGCTGCAATATTTTTATTATAATTCAGCAATTCCAGCGTTTGCGATATAAAGGAAAGAATATCTTTTCGAAGTGGTTCTTTAATGCTTAATAATTCGTCTGCCAATTTATCTGCGCGGGATTTTAACTGAGGCGCCGCTTGCATATTTTTGATTAACCGGGCAGCGTTATCTCTTTCTTCAATTAAAGGATTGATGTATTTTTCCCATGCGCTGTTTCTGCATTCCCTTACAAATTTTTTAGCTTCCTGTTGAATAGCGATTAATTCTTCATCGTTGGCAATTCCTGTTTCCAGAATCCATTCTTTCATCTTTTTGACACAATCAAAATCGCGCTCCCATTGCAAACGGCCTTGCGATTTATATCGTTCATGGCTTCCCGATGTTGAATGCCCTTGCGGCTGCGTAAGTTCTGTAATATGAAAAACGGCAGGCGTATGCGTTTGCCTTATTTTATCAATAGCATGTTCTAAGGTTTCGCACAATTCTGCATAATCCCAGCCTTTCAGCTGATAAATATCTATGCCGTTTGTGCCATCTTCTTTTTGAAACCCTTTTAATGCTTCGGAAACGGAAGCCTTGGTGGTTTGAATTTCTTTAGGAACAGAAATTCCATAGCCATCGTCCCAAACGAAAACAGCCAAAGGTACTTGTAAAACGCCTGCGGCATTAATGATTTCCCAAAAATGCCCTTCGGAGGTTGCGGCATCACCGATTGTTGCAAAGCAAACTTCATTGCCATTTTTGGATAATGATTTATATTTTTCGCCCTTCAATGAAGTATTATTTCTGAATTGCTTGGAAGCAAATGCAAGACCCAAAGCGCGTGGCATTTGACCAGCTGTGGGCGCAAAATCGGTCGCGGAATTTTTTATATTTATAAGCGGCAACCAGTTACCATTTTCATCTACATTGGCAGAAGTAAAATGCCCAACCATATTCCGACCGCCGCTTAACGGTTCATTGTTTCTATCGGTATCTGCATATAGTTGCGAAAAAAACTGCTCAATGGTTCCGATGCCGGCAGCGAAAGCAAATGTCTGGTCGCGATAATAACCGGAGCGCCAGTCTCCGTTTTGAAAAAAACGTGCGGCTGCGACTTGTGCCACTTCTTTCCCATCGCCGAAAATGCCGAATTTAGCTTTGCCGGTTAACACTTCTTTTCGTCCTAACAGACTTGCTTCCCGGCTTTGCACAACTGATTTATAATCGTTTAAAACCGAATTTTTAAAATCTTCAAAGGAAAGCATTTCATCGATTTCGGTATTGCTCAGTTCATTTTCCATAATATAAAAATAGCAAAAAATGCGCTCAATTTTTAGTTGAACATATAATTTGAAGATGTTTTAAAAAAATGCCAAAAGAATGACAAATTGAATAAAAGTTATTCCATCACAGGCCTTAGCCATTTTTGCGCAGTTTCATCGTCCCAATTTTTGCGCTGCTTATAATCTTCGTATTGATCTTGCAAAATTTTCCCCACGCCGAAATATTTGCTTTCTGGATGCGCAAAATACCAGCCGCAAACGCTCGATGCGGGATACATTGCCAAAGATTCCGTCAATTCAATGCCGATATTTTCGGTAACATTCAACAAATCGAACAGCTTGTATTTTTCAGTGTGGTCGGGGCACGCAGGATAACCCGGTGCAGGACGAATACCGATGTATTTTTCTTTAATCAAATCTTCACTTGATAAGTCTTCGTCTTTTACATAACCCCAAAAATCTGTTCTTGTTTTTTTATGCAGCAATTCTGCGAAAGCCTCAACCAGCCTGTCGCTCAAGGCTTGCAGCATGATTTTATTATAATCGTCTTGCTCAGCCGTAAACCGTTCAATATGCTTTTCAATGCCCTGAATAGTTACGGCAAAAGCGCCGAGATAATCAGCCCCTTTATCCCCTAAAGGGGAAATGAAATCCGACAATGAATTATTGGGCTGATTTGCCGCCTTTTTTATTTGCTGACGAAGAAATTCCAACCGCGTTTTTTCTTTATCAAAATATACCTCAACAGAATCCGGCGCAATTTTATCGGCGTGCATAAAACCCAAGACTCCATTGGCTTGCAGCCAATTTTCTTCGATAATTTTATCCAACATGGCATTGGCTTCGTTGAATAATTTTGTGGCTTCTTTGCCGACAACATTATCTGTCAAGATGTTCGGAGAATTGCTGTGCAATTCCCAACTGATGAAGAAAGGTTTCCAATCGATGTATTGACGAATTTCCCGCAAATCATAATTCTTAAAAACTTTCGTTCCGATGAAACTCGGCGCAACAGGCTGATAATTTTGCCAATCGATTTTCACGGCATTCGCTTGTGCATCTTTAAAAGCGAGATATTCTTTTGTCGGTTTTTTATTTTCAAACTGTGTTTTAAGTTTAGTGTATTCTTCTTTCGTTTCTTTCAGAAAAACTTCTTTCTGCGTTTCATTTAACAGCGAACCCACAACCGATACGCTCCGCGAAGCATCCAGGCAATGCACTACACCATGTTCATATTCAGGCGCAATTTTTACAGCCGTGTGCATCCGCGAAGTGGTCGCACCGCCAATCAGCAAAGGCAAGTGCATATTGCGACGTTTCATTTCGCGTGCAACGTTTACCATTTCATCCAAAGATGGCGTAATCAATCCGCTCAAACCAATCATCGCAACCTTCTCCTTCACGGCGGTTTCCAAAATTTTATCCGTCGGAACCATCACTCCCAAATCGATAATGTCATAGCCGTTACAACCCAGCACAACACCTACAATATTTTTCCCGATGTCGTGAACATCTCCTTTGACCGTTGCTAATAAAACGCGAGCAGCCCCGCTTTCAGAAAGAGGGTTATTCTTTTTTTCTTCTTCAATATAAGGCGTTAAAACCGCAACACTTTTCTTCATCACTCTTGCGCTTTTCACAACCTGCGGCAAAAACATTTTTCCGCTTCCGAACAAATCGCCGACAACATCCATTCCTGCCATTAAAGGACCTTCAATTACGTCCAAAGGCTTCGGATATTTCTGTCGAGCTTCTTCTGTGTCTTCATCAATATAATCTGTGATACCGTTTACCAGCGCGTGTTTCAAACGCTCTTCCACAGAAGTGCTACGCCAAGCGTCATCTTTTTTAATTTCTTTTCCTTTGGCTTTTACGGTTTCTGCAAAAGCGATTAATTTTTCGGTTGCGCCATTGTCTTCATTATTTTTATTTAGGATAACATCTTCACAAAGCTGTCGCAACTGCGGTTCTATCTCATCGTACACCACCAATTGTCCCGCATTCACAATACCCATGTCCATACCCGCTTTTGTGGCATAATACAAGAACACGCTGTGCATGGCTTCGCGCACGGTTTCGTTGCCGCGAAAAGAAAAAGATAAGTTGCTGACACCGCCGCTTATCTTAACCAAAGGAAATTTTTGCTTGATAATTTTACACGCTTCGATAAAATCAACGGCATAATTATTATGTTCTTCAAGACCTGTTGCAACCGCGAAAATGTTGAGGTCGAAAATAATATCCTGCGGCGGAAAACCGATTTGCTTCGTGAGAATTTCATACGCCTTGGAACAAATATCTACGCGCCTTTGCAAAGTATCTGCCTGTCCGTTTTCATCAAAAGCCATGACCACGACCGCCGCACCAAAGCTGCGGCATATATGCGCTTGCTGAATAAATTTTCCCACGCCTTCTTTCATGGAAATGGAATTGACGATGCACTTTCCCTGTACACATTTTAATCCTGCCTCAATGATGTGAAACTTGGAAGAATCAATCATGATGGGAACTTTCGCAATTTCTGGTTCTGCTTGTACAAGATTTAAAAAAGTAGTCATTGCATGTTCTCCGTCAAGTAGCGCGTCATCCATATTGATGTCGATAACTTGCGCACCGCTTTCCACTTGCTGGCGTGCAACGCTTAATGCTTCTTCGTATTTTTCTTCACGAATCAACCGCGCAAACTTCTTGGAACCTGTAACATTTGTGCGCTCACCGATATTCACAAAATTAGATTCCGGCCGCACGACCAAAGGCTCAAGACCCGATAAGTATAAGTAAGGTTTTATCATTTATATAATTAAAAACTAATTTTTAAGTTTTAAATCTGCAACCAGCATATAATGATCTGAATTATTATTCACAAATCTTTTTACTTGTTGCACGGAAAAATTTTTATCTGCAAAAATATAATCAATGCGCAAAGTCGGAGCAATTGCATTATAAGTTCTTCCAATTCCAAAACCCTTTTTTATAAATACATCTTGCATGTTGCCTTTTATATTTTCGTATGTATAAGAATTAGGCACATCGTTGCAGTCGCCGCAAAACAGCGTGGGATAAGGACTTTGAGCAATCAGCGCTTTCGCTTTATCAACCTGAATGCTTCGCATTTTTTCGGACTTAATCAGCCTATCAATAATAAAAAATCCATTATTCAGAACATTTCCTTTATTTCTTTTTACTTCTTCAATTTTTTCTCTGTCAGACGGATTAAAAAAGTTGGATTGAAGATGTGTTGTATAAATTCTTACCATTCTATTATTAATACTAATATCGATATAATCTAAGTAATCTCTTATTTCTTCAGAATACAAATAATTCCCACTATCAATAATCGGATATTTACTAAAAATAATATTGCCGTTATAATTTCCCGCACCTAATTTATCGTCATAAAAAGTATAATGATATTTCAACGATGCTGCCGTTGTTATCATGTAAATGTTGTCGGGAATATCTTTATTTTTATATTTCGAAACAAATTCCTGAAGGCAAAGTATATCCGGATTGAGCTCTTTTATTTGTGCAATACATTCGTCATGCCCACCGCTAAGATAATTAATATTCCATGTGGCGATTCTAATATTGTCTGCCGGTTTATTCTCATTAAATTTTGAAAAAAAATGAAATGAAAAAAAATGGAAAACAGAACCTGAAGAAATCAATATTGCTACGCCGGAAATCAGGATGCGTTTAGGTTTTATTAATAGCCACCAAACAAAAAACAAAGAATTTATCAGTAAAAAAACAGGAAATAAAAGAACCAATAAATATGCAAATCCAAAATGATTCGGATTGATTTTACCGGCAAATGCAGCAAATAAAAAAGCAATTGCAAGAATGATATTTATGACAAATAAAAATGTTTTAATAAACTGAAACATTCTTTTCATGTTGCATTTGCTTGTAGATCATTAATTGAAAATGCATTCGCAATTTCCTGCAACTTTCTCGGTGCAATATTCTTCACGGCATCTGCAATATGTTTGATATGATCAGGCGTTGTACCGCAACATCCGCCGACGATATTCACAAAGCCTTGCTTCGCCCAGTCTTCTAAGAAATGTGCCGTTTCATGCGGTTGCTCATCATATTCTCCCATTGCATTAGGCAAACCTGCATTTGGATATGCCGATGTATAACAGCTCGCCAATTCGCTCAACTCCGCAATATGCGGGCGCATTTCTGCGGCACCTAAAGCACAATTTAATCCCACACTTAACGGATTAGCGTGATTTACAGAAACATAAAATGCTTCCAATGTTTGCCCACTCAACGTTCTACCACTCGCATCGGTAATTGTACCCGAAATCATAATCGGCAATTCGGGTTTCCCTGTTTCGTGGAAATATTTTTTAATTGCGTAAATCGCCGCTTTCGCATTGAGCGTATCGAAGATTGTTTCAATCAATAATAAATCAACACCACCGTCTACAAGACCCGAAACCTGCTCGTAGTAAGCATTTGCAACTTCATCGAAAGTAACAGCACGATAACCCGGATTGTTTACATCAGGAGAAAGCGATAAAGTTTTATTTAGCGGACCAATAGCGCCGGCAATAAATTTTGACTTTTGACTTTTGGCTTTTGAATTGTATTCTTCAATTGCCTGTCTCGCACATTTCGCGGAAGCAACATTCAGTTCGTAAGCCAGTGATTGCATATCGTAATCTGCTTGTGCAATAGCAGTGCTGCTGAAAGTATTCGTTTCGATAATATCCGCGCCTGCCTCGAGATATTGTAAATGAATTTCTTTAATAATCTCCGGCTGCGTAAGGCTAAGCAAATCGTTGTTGCCTTTTACATCTGTATGCCAGTCTTTAAAGCGTTCGCCGCGATAATCTTCTTCCTGCAATTTATAACGTTGAATCATCGTGCCCATTGCGCCATCAATGACAAGGATGCGTTTTTCCAATTCTTTTTTTATATCCATCTTCTTAATAATGAAAAATAAAAAGTAAAAATTATTGAATAATAAATAATTTCTGCTTTTTGATTAAACTAATAAAACGTTCGGGGGAATTTTTGCTATAAGAAATTCGCAACGTTTATTAGTTCTTTTAAAGGCTGAACAATAAACAAATCTGCCTTTTGTAAAGCAAAATTACACTTTATTATATTCAAAAAAAAGTATCCCGAATGCTGCGCTTAACCGAAGTTAACTTTATGGCGGAATTTCTCAAGCAAGTTTTTTATTTCTTTATAGAATATTACACTTTGTCCACATTACTAATAATAGATCAACGAACCTTCATTTCCGCGAAAGCGGAAATCTCTATTCCAGTTACCACCGCAATTCATTTATCTTTCAATTGAAAAAGAATTTTCGCGGCAGCGAAAATAAAGATTCCCGCTTTCGCGAGAATGACGTTTGAGAACTTTTTTATACGCATGCCGAATTTGTCCATGCGAGCAATCTATGTTATTCTACTATTTTATATCATTTGTTTAAACTTTATTAAATCACATTGTTCTTATTTATCAAACAATTTTTAAATACCAAAAAAGTAAAGAATGAATAAGTATTTGAAACAAGGTAAAATAATTATTGCCGCAGCAATAATTGCGTTGAGTTTCAGCGCGTGTTATGTGGAAGAACCGGTAGGATATGGTTACGGTTATGACGGGCATTATTATCATCACCACCATTATAGGCCTCGTCCGTATTATTACCGTTAGGAATTATTTTATTAATCAGTAAAAGGAATCGAAGAGAAAAATATCGACTCCTTTTACTGTAACTCCAATGAAAATTTTTTACAAAGAGGCCAAAAATTTTAGCAGCGCTGTGCGATCGCTTTTAGAAAGATGTACAAATTGTTGTTTTGATTTCTCTGCTTCACCTCCATGCCATAAGATTGCTTCTGTAACAGTTCTTGCCCTTCCATCGTGTAAATAAAAATCTTTGCCTACACCATTCACTTTTTGGAAAAGTCCAATACCCCACAAGGGCATCGTACGCCATTCGTTACCGGTTGCAAGATAATCTGGTCTACCATCAGCCAAACTATCTCCCATATCGTGTAAAAGTAAATCGGTATAAGGATGGATTAATTGATTGCTCAACATTGGCAACCTTACATCAACTCCAGTTCTTATACTTTGTGCGTGGCAAGAGCTACATTGAATTTGTTTAAAAATCTTTTCTCCTTCTAGACAAATACTATCATTCACATTTCTTCTCGCAGGTACTGCTAATGTTCTTGAATAAAATACGGTTGCATTCAAAATGCTATCTGTAATTTCGGGATCGTCATCACGAGAATCATATTGTGACTGCCCGTAACTGCTTTCTTGCGGAAAAATATAACTAGTAATTCCTATATCTTGCTGAAATGCAGATGCAACCTGTACTTGTATAGTTGATGTATTTGCTTTTAGTCCAAATCGACCTAATTCTTTTTTCTTTGTATAAGGATTATAAACATAATTTGCTTTACCACTTATGCCATCATTATTAGCATCATCGGGATCGGCATTTGACAAAATAGTAGCTTCAGGAATTAACTCCAATAACCCCAAACCGAATACTGGTGGCGCAAGCCTTACGGAAATCATATAATTCGCCGGCAATGCAATGTATGGATTGGTAACTGTATAAGTTGGTTTTCTTAAAGATGCCGTTTCTCCATCCGGGAAAGTAAAAGGAATTTCAGTATAACTGATTGTTACTTTTGCTTCAGGAGAGCCATTATTAGATTTATCCTGCAATTGTAATCCAAATCCGGGAGCAGCCAAAGGCCCTCCATTTTCATCAGTTCCCGGAATACTGATTCTTGTGAGCAATGATGAATTAACATCGCCCAAAGTTGGTGTTCCTTTACCATCGTTATGATGGCAGGATACGCAAGATACATTATTATAAATAGTACCGAGGCCACCAAAATGTTCTGCCGGGGCAGATACAAATGTTTGACTAAAAATATTATCTCCTACACTTTGTACATACGCGTAATAAGTTCCTAATCCGGAAACAGGATCACCAAATGATTGTGAATTAGAAAGAAAAGTTGTTGCTGCTCCACCTGATAATTGTGTATTATAGTTTGATTCTGGAAAGTTTTCTGCTTTTCGACAAAATATCCCTACAGAAACAATTATGCATATAAAACACATCACACACAACTTCTTCATTTTATTTGAATAGAATTTAATACTTATAAAGAGATAATTTACTTAAATTATCTCTTTATGTTTTGTTTATACTTGTAAATATTTAATCTTTTATGTATTGCTGTACATATGGGATTAATTCATTGCTCAAAAGTGTTTGCAATGTTTCTATTTGATCTATTATATTTTGAACAGCAGATCTGCTATTGTATATAGCTAATTCAAATGTAGTATTATCTAAAGCACTAAAAGAACTAATCGCATTAGTAAACGCTTGTCTAATTTTGTTATCAAGGCTTTTATTATTAATCTGAACTATGTCACTCAAACTTTTTCCTGTGGTTCCATTATAAGAGCATTTATAACTATTAAATGCGCCTTGAATATTATTTTTAAAATCAGCTACTGAATTATGTGAATAAGGAGATTCTGTTAAAGTTGAGTCTTGCGCATTAAAGGGTTCAGGCATTTTACTTTCACCCACTTCACTACAAATATCTATTAATGAATTTGCAATTGTTTCTAAAGCATTCTCTTTGCTAGTAAAAGAACTGCTAGATTGTCCGGCATTTATTATTTCATTTCCATAACCTCCGGTAGTCCAACTCGCTTCTAAAGCTTTTGTGTTATCTAAAATATTTGCAGCTAAAGCTGTCATATAATTTTTTTGAGCATCAGTATATGTTTCAGGTTTAAAATCCCACAAATAATATTCTAATGGGTGAAAACCTTTCAAAGCATCGTCAACATTGTCTAAAAATGAATCATCCATATTAGGATTTTTATTCAACATTGAATCAATTGAGTTTTTGTCTGTTGGCCAAGTATCCATATTGGGATCATAATTATCATCCTCTACAGGGCCTATCAAAAAACCCTCGCTTTGTTCCCAAATTACACGTGTTGCTACCCACGCATTTTGTGCTGCTGTTTGATTTGCGGCAGTTGGATTTGCTACTAAAGCTACTACAGCATCATTCAACGCAGTTGCTTTAGTAACAAAATCTGCATATAAAGGTTCTCCTAATACATTAACGAAATCCTTAAGGGCTTGAGTAGATACATCCGAAATATTTTCATTACTACTATTGTCGTCTTTAGAGCAAGAAGATAATCCAATAATTGCTATGGCAGTTATAAATAAAATTTTCTTTTTCATACTTTTTTTAATGTTTTTTGAAAAATTTTTTAAGATGAATAATAATTTGAATCCAGTTTAACTAATAAATTTTGGTCAACTATTTTTATGGGAAGATGCTGTAAAGGATCTGTTGCCGGGCCTTTCAGCACTTCTCCACTTTGTGAAAACCTACTTCCATGCAATGTGCAGAAGTAACCGTTACCTGCTTTTGTAAGCGCCTGACCAGCGTGTGTACACATTAATAATATCGCATCGTAATCTCCTGTTTTTTGCTTCAATATGGCTATATCAAAATTGTAATTGTTTACACGTACCAATTTAAAATCCGTATCAGAAAAATTTAGTAGAGGAACGGTTGCCCATCCTTTCTCTGAACCGGTCTTATAGAGGCTTAATGAAACTGTTTTGCAGGATTCTAAAACAGAACTCAATAATAATGTTCCAATACTCATTGCTGCACATGTACCACAAGCCTTTTTCAAAAAATATCTTCTTTCCATACAATTGTGTATTTAAAAGGCATATCCCAGTCCAATATTCAAGAATTGATTGTTGCGTTGATAAGGCTGCATTACAGAGGGCGGATTAATTATCAAACTTTCATTTTGAGGTCCGGTATGTGTAAAGCGCACATCGGCTTTGATTACAATATTAGGTATTGGAAAATAATTCAACCCTGCAATTATATGCCATTGTTTTAACGTAGGGTCATCAATTCCATTTTGTGGAATTTTGTTGTTCATGTCTAAATTTTCGTATCTCCCGAAAGCTACTAATTGATGCTTGGAACCGGAATTGTGCAAGAGATCGTATGCCAATTCTGCATATGCACCATACATGGCTTTTGAAACATTACTCCCAAAAGCTGAATTTATATCAGAAGCATTTGGTAAAGAAACATAAGTCCCTAATGCTTTTGCGGAGAATCCGGCGTTGTTGTATTGAATGTCTGCTTCTCCTAAATACAAAGGATTGCCGAACATTCCCGATTTCAAACCCAAACTATCCGCCTGATACGCGCCTATTCCTGTTGTTCCACCCATATATCCCGAAACCTGAAACTGGAAATCGCCGGCAAACGCACGTAAAGAAGCCGTTAGTGCAAGATTGTCGCCGGTTGCCAATTGCCCGTCGCTTTGTCCACCTGCAAAGCCAGTTCCATGGGTAAAATTTTCTGAATTTAATCCGCTAACCAAAGCAACACTATATGCCAATGGAAGTGTAGCCGTTTGTCCATACAAACCAATACCAATCTCGCGCCACGTAGTCGGAATAATTAATTGTTCTACTAACGGGCGTTCTGTTCCATAAAAATTTACTGGCAAATGATTTTCATTCGTTATACCAATTCTCGGCAAAAACAGTCCTGCAACAATGTATTGTCTTGGGTTTAAAGTAAATTTCAAATATGCCTGTTCCATGCCAACTTCGCCTTTTGTTCCGCCGCCTTCTACTTTATCATTTTCTACTTCCAGCTCAGAGAAAAATGAAATTCTTTTATTGAATTGGTGTCCTACAAAAAGCACAGCACGCGCTAAATTGATCGTGGAGTTTTTATATTTGAAATCGTGTTGATAAGTTGCCTCACCATAACCGGAAATGACGGTTTGCGAATTTTTTGCATTGCCGCCTGTTAATAGATCTTCTCCGGAGCTTGCTACCAATTTTTGAGCAGGTGTAAGTAAATAACCTTTAGCCTGTTTATTCAAAGAACTTAAATCCTGATGCGTTGTATCCGACTGCGCATGGACATAAAATATATTAGCTAAGACAAAGCCTCCTACAATAAATAAAACTTTACACATAATTTTTGCTCACAATTGAAGGGCGAAATTATCACGTCAATTATTAATACATTTACGAAATCGGGAAATTTTTGCAAGCAACAAATTAATTTATATGTTATACCCCCATTATGGTTAAAATATAAGTAGGTGTTTTTTGATGTGAAGTTTAATTATTTTCATTTAGGAATATCTTCCTTAGAACAATTCGGAATTATTTTATTAATCAGTAAATGGAATCGGTATTTTCTGTTCCGTGAGCAGCGTGGTTAAGATTACTTTCTTGTTGAGGCAAAATATCTTTTATAAAAGCATTTTGTTCATTATTTTTCGGCTGTTTATTTTTCTTTCGCACAAAAGGGAGATAAATTGTTCCGATTATTATACCTGCAATCAGTCCGCCTATATGTGCAGCATTATCGATTCCTTTTACTGTAAAACCCAATGAAAAATTTATAATTATATAAATACCCAGTGCCCAAATGAATAACGCAGATATTTTTTGTTGGGTTGATTTCGTGAGTACTAATACATAAAACGCGCTGAATAGTCCCATAATTGCGCCAGAAGCGCCAACAGCCACGCTATTCCAATTATGATATGCACTTACCATTCCGGAAAAGATAAGTGCTGCGCCATATAATAAAATCATTTTGGTTTTTCCTATCATTGCCTCCAAAGATTTTCCTATGATCACAAGGAAAAACATATTACTCACAAAATGAAACAATCCCTGATGTATAAATCCGTAAGTAAACAATCTCCAGTATTGATGCCCGTTAATAGTAACAAATCCTAAATTGCCTCCATAGTTGTACAGTATATAAACAGGAAACGAAAAGAAGCCTGTAAAAGAAAACAGCACGGCAACAAACATAAAGCTATTGAGGTACAAAATCCAGGGAGTAGCTACATAGTTTTCCTTAATGTAAATAAATTCGAAAAACCGGGCTACATAATTTTTTCTTTCAGGGTAAGGCAGATAATCACTTTCCGGATTATTTTCGGTAATATTTTCTTTAAACGAAACAAAAGCTACTGCCAGTATCCATATTATAACCGAAGCAAAAAATATATAAGCAATTTTTACCTGTGCAACAGCAACCGTACTTCTGTACGATTCCGCATGCGGAATAAAAAAAATCCTGTCTGACCCGGTAACATCTAAATGCGCTTTGTCAGCAGCATCGTCCAAGGCTTCGGACAGATAAGATTTATTATCTATTCTTTCATAAAAACCGATCCCGGAACGAATTTCTTTTTGAAATAATTTTTCGCATTCTTTATCATAATCTTTTAAAAGAAAAGGCACAGATTCTTCGCTGATATTGCTGCTTACTTTTTTTACATATTGCACAGCCAGCCAATAGTCAGCTAAATGGTTAACGGTATCATTTGAATTTTTATACATCGGGCTGCAAATGCAGATAGTAAGATCGGCAGAGTCTGCAGAAACATTGTCCTGCACTACCGTTCTGAACGCAGGATGAACTGCCGTATCGAGAAAATATTTTTGTATGAAAAAATAATCCGTGTTTTCATACTTATCACTTTCCTGAGGATATGTTACAGCTTTATATCCGTGAAGTTTTATGAGCAATAATTGTTGAGAATATTTTGCACAAAACATCATCAATACAGCTGCAAGAAGCTGCCAAAAGAATAAAAAATAATAATTATTTACTTTAGGAATATGAAGTTTGGCAATGTATTTTCTCAGCCAAATCAAGATAGGAATCCACGCGAAAACAAATGCTAAATCTGTAGCTACAAACCTTTGTGAAACATCAAACATTTTGTTTCTGATAATCAAAAACCAATTCAGAAACGTAAAGCATATTACGAATAATACAGTAATGATGATAAAAGGCAGTATTACCTTTTGCAGTTTTTTCATACATGTTTTAGAAATTCTTCTGCTATCTTTTGCTTGTTGCAAGTAATAGATTGAGGTCGGTATATTTTAAATCATACCGTTCACTTAAGTAAATATTTGTGATATGTCCTTTGTAGATATAAATGCCATTACGCAAATTAAAATTGTGCCACAGCATGGCATCCAGTCCGCCATTATCTGCAATCTTCAAAGTCAATGGCATCAACACATTGCTGATGGCATGGCTTGCTGTCCTTGCAAATGAACTGGCAATATTGGGCACGCAATAATGAATTACATCATACTTACGAAAAGTGGGTTTTTCCTGCGTAGTAAGTTCACTCGTTTCAAAGCAGCCGCCGCGATCTATGCATACATCAATAATTATACTTCCTGGTCGCATCCGCGACACCATAGCCTCTGTAACTACAACGGGCACGCGTCCTTTTTCACTGCTCAAAGCGCCTACCGCTACTTCACATGTTTTGATCTGTTTAGCAAGAATATTCGGTTCTATCACGCTTGTCCATACTGGAAAGCCAAGATTATTTTGTAGTCTTTTCAGCCGATAAACATTATTATCAAAAACTTTGACTGAAGCGCCCATCGCGAGCGCCGAACGTGTAGCTGACTCTCCCACTACGCCTGCACCGATAATAATTACTTTGGTTGGCGGAATCCCGCTGATACCGCCTAATAATACGCCTTTCCCTTTATTTGACGAAGCTAAATACTGGCCTGCGAATAACATGGCTGCACTGCCGGCAATCTCACTCATGCTTCTTACAATCGGGAAAGTGCCGCTATCATCTTTCAACAATTCAAAACCAAGCGCCGTAATTTTTTTCTTAACCAGCTCTTCCAATATTTCTTTCTTTAATAAAGAAAAATTCAGAGGCGAAATAATTGTCTGGTCTTTTTGAAAATAAGGCGTATCGTTCAATGAAATAGATGCACTTTTTATGATAACAGGCTGGCTGTAAACTTCCTCTCTGTTATAGACTATTTTTGCTCCTGCTTCGCTATAATCTTTATCGCTGAAGCGGCTTCCTATGCCGGCTTTGGATTCGACAGTTACAGAATGCCCGTTGCTTACTAAAACATTTACGGCTTCGGGAATCAATGCAATTCTGTTTTCCTGCGAAAGAGATTCATTCGGTATGCCGATAGCAAGCTGCTTGCTTTTACTTTTGATGTCAAGCGTTTCTTCAAGAGGCTCGTAATTGAATGCAGTCGTCACAATAGGTTTAGCTGTTGCCATGTATTTATTTTCTTATATGTAAAATTATTTTTTTTACATTAGGATTGGAAATGTTTTTTTGAAGTATAATGAAGAAAAGATTTTTCTTTAATGATAAGCATTCAAAAAAGCCACTTAAAACAGCATTACTTAAGTGGCTTTAAATTTAGTTTTTATAAAATAATATTCTTTTATACCAACTCCTTTGCGGCATTCTCAAATATTTTTTTATGCTTCCATTCATACCATTCTTTTGGGCGGTATTTTTTCATAAGCGTATCTATATTGCGCATACCTACTATATTCCAGACGCCTTTCATTTTTCCGCTGAAAGAATTGTTAAGTGCGCGCAAGCTCATGGCAAAACCGCTTTCCAAATATTCCATGTGATGCCAATAAGCGGCAGGCATATAAAGCGTATCGCCATGTTCCAAAATGGTTTCAAAGCCTTCCGCTTTGTCTATTGCCGGAAATTTTTGTAAATCAAGTTTGCTTTTTTCTTCGACATAATAATTGGTATAATCTGCCAGGCTCAGTACTTCATAAGGTTTACGGTAGAGCTTATGTTGTTCTTCATAAGGGAAAAGTAAAATCCTCTTTCTTCCTATAAATTGAGTGTGCAGAATATGGCTCAAATCTATATCAAAGTGCATGTGCGTAACAGCGCCTTCACCTCCGGTGAACAGCATCGGCGCGCGTTTTACAAATCCTTTCATCAAATGCACAGGCCAGATAAAATCTTTGGATAACTGCGGCGCATGACTGAAAATATTGAATAAAAATATTCTCCATTGTGCAGGTCCTTTCCGGATCATATCTATATAATCGCCGAATTTTATATAATCATCTGCCTTATTAATAGGTGTATAAGCATCGCTTTTAATATTGTTGTAAATACCAACTTCCTTACTGCCAACGGCTTCCTTAAAATAGTCCCAGTTCCATTTTTTGTAAGCAGGCCATTGTTTTGCCAAGCCACGAATTACCAAAGGCGTACGGGTATTATAATATTTTGTTTTAAATTCTTCGGGGCTGATGTTTTCTACAACATCAACTTCTTTTAATTGCATTTTACAAAAATTTAATTTGCAAAAGTACGATAAAGTAATACTTCCGGCTTGCAATATTCTTAAGTTTTAGGAAAGACTTTTTCAATTGTTATAATTTTTATTTTTGCTTTTCTTACATGCAATATAAATTCATAACGATCGAAGGCAATATCGGCGCCGGCAAAACCACATTGGCTAATATTTTGGCAGAGCGGCTACAGGCGCGGTTGATTTTGGAAGCCTTTTCCGATAATCCTTTTTTGCCGAAATTTTATGAAAATCCCGCACAGTTTGCTTTTCCATTAGAGCTGTTTTTTATGGCGGAGCGATTTAAGCAACTGAAAGAAATATTGCAGCCGGATATGTTTCGTACAACAACCGTATCGGATTATTTATTTACCAAATGCCTTCTTTTCGCAAGAGTAAATTTATCTGACGAAGAATTTAAATTGTATCAAAGATTGTTTGATATTATTTTACAGCAATTGGTCTTACCGGAAATATTGATTTATCTGCATGCGCCTGTTGAGAAATTGCAGGAAAATATTAAAAAGAGGCAAAGAAATTACGAGCAGCAAATATCCGACGATTATTTACAAAGCATTCAGGAAACTTATTTAAATTATATTCAACAGCAAAATTTACCTACCTTATTTATTGATGCATCCAATGCCAATTTTTTAGAAGACAAAAGGCATGTGCAAGTTGTTCTCGATGCATTAAATAATATTTACGGTAAAGGTATTCACAGAATTTCACTACCATAATTTTTTTATGACAAAAGACGATTCGCTTTCTTTTTTAGATAAAAATCCTGTTTTAAGAAACAAAGAATTTTTATGTTTATTGCTGTTCCGTTTCGGAATATTTTTTGTTCTGAACCTGCAATCTACCGCGCTTTACTTTTGGGTCTATCAGATTACGGGAAGTAATCTGAAGATGGGCTTAATTGGATTGGCAGAAGTGATTCCTGCAATTTTATTTTCACTTATATCGGGATATATCGTAGATATGCGTGAGAAGAAAAAAATGTTGCTGATTTGCGCCATAGGATATGTTTGCCTTGGCGGCGGCTTATCGCTACTTTCTACAAATACATCTTTGAATCATTTGGGATTGAACTGGACATTGAACTGTATTTTTTCACTGATTTTTTTAGGCGGGGTTTTGCGCGCATTTCTTGCGCCATCGTTATTTGCATTGCTTGGCTTGGTAATACCGCGCGAACATTATACAAACGCTACAAGTTGGAGTAGTTTGGCTTTTAAAATTGGTACGGTATTAGGACCGCTTTCTTTCGGCGTCATTGATGCTTTAATGAGTTTAATTATAAAAAGAAATTCTCCGGTTACTGCGGGTGTAGTACGTGCAATACCGGCGGTTACAGGATCTATGTGCTTTATATTTTTTATGGAATTGATTTTAATTGTTCTTGTTATTCTCGTAAAAGCACGGCCTTTTGTAAAAAAGGAAAAAAAAGAAACCATAAGCCAAAGCCTTTCACTTGGCGTAAAATTTATATGGAATACAAAAGCATTGCTTGGCGCACAAGCATTAGATATGTTTACCGTTCTGTTTGGCGGCGCCATTGCTTTATTGCCGGCGTTTGTGGATATTTATAAAATGACGGAAATTGAATATGGCATTCTTCGCGCTGCACCTGGAATAGGTTCCATACTCACTTTAATAATACTTGTTTATCTGCCTTTAAATACGCAACCCGGTAAAAAATTATTATGGTGCTGCGCCGGTTTTGGAGCAGCAACAATTGCCTTCGGATTATCTCATGAAATAATTTTATCAACAGTTGCTTTAATACTTACAGGAATGTTTGATGCCGTAAGTGTAGTAGTACGCGGAACTATTTTACAATTGGTAACGCCTGAAGAAATGCGCGGGCGCGTAGCTTCGGTAAACACCATGTTCGTCAGCTCTTCAAATGAGCTCGGTGATTTTGAAAGCGGCATAATGGCCCACTGGCTGGGAACGGTTCGCGCCATTATTGTAGGCGGATGCCTTACCTTAGGTGTTGTCGGATTGATTGCGGCGACTACTAAAAAATTGAGGCGATTTGATTATAAGGAATATCAATAAAAAATATCCATTCTTAACTTATTCATCTTAAAACTGTAATCCTTTAATAATTCCGTAAAACATTTAAAAGTATTTCAAAAACACCTCTTTGCTTGTGCGCAAAATTTATAATTCAAAACTGTTTTCAAAAATCATTAAAAAGGCCGGGGCCGATTATTCCGCTTCAGCAATCACTTCTTTTACTTCGGGAATCATTCTTTTCATCATGCCTTCAATGCCTGCCTTAAGGGTAATCATGGAAGATGGGCAACCGCTGCAACTTCCTTGTAACATAAGGTTCACGATGCCCTCGTTATAGCTTTTGTATTGTATTGCGCCACCATCCATTTCAACTGCCGGCCGTACATAATTATCCAGCAATTCTTTAATTCTTTTTACTACATCATCATCATCCAGGCTTACCGTATTGCTAGATTCCGGAATTATTTTAGAAACCTCATCTTCATTAACTATTACCGCACCGCTTTCTAAATAATCTTTTAAAAATTGTTTTATTTGCGGAATTACTTCTTGCCAGTCATCCACATCATTGGTCTTGGTAAGCGTTACAAAATTACTTGCAATGAAGACACTTTTTATAAAAGGAAAACTGAATAATTCTTTAGCCAAAGGAGATGGATTCGCTGTTGTCTCATCCTGAAAATCGATGCTCTTGCCCGGATATAATAATTTATTTGCAACAAATTTCATCGTTGCCGGATTCGGTGTCATTTCTGTATATATACTGATTATCGGACTACCTGTTTTAATCATTGCACAAATATTTAAAGATGTTCAACACAAAGATACAAAGACTTGATCTACTTACTAATTATTTTATAATAAAGAAGAGTTTAATTTCTGGCAATAATTAACCATTCATTAACTTTTTTAATTTAAATATTTATAATTCAAATCGTCAAAGAATATACTTGTTTTAAAAAGCATAACTTTGTTACAGATTGTATTCGCAACATGTAACAAAACGGATTATCGAAGCGTTATAGATGAGCAATTATTTTTAAATAGTAAAAAAATGAAACATAAAATTTTAGGTATTGGCATTCTATCACTCGTAATGGGAAGTTGTACGGTTGTATATCCTACTGCTCCGCAAAATCAGGTAGCAGCCAATTATCCTCAAAGCAACTCTCAACAATATGATTATCGCCAGCAGTATGATGATCAGCAATCTAATGATGGATATTCAGATGACTGGGATGCAGATACATCTGCAAGCAAAGAGCCGGCTATCGATTATAACAGCGGCGCTTATGATGACGGTTATGTTTACAACCCTGCCTATTTCAACAGTAACTTTTATGCAGGTAATCCGTATTGGGGATTAGGAATCTATGCCGGATGGGGCTGGGCCGATCCTTTCTGGGGAATCGGAGTAGGATATGGTTGGGGAGGTTTCTATGGTTGGGGAAGCATTTATACCGGATGGGGCGGTTATTTCGGCTGGCCGGGCTATTATCCTTGGGGATATTGGAATACTGGATATTATGGCCACGGATGGGGGTATTCTCCTTATGTAGTTAACCGGCATGTGAATTTTACCAGAGCAAATACCTCTGCAAACACATCATCTGTAAGAAGCAGTTCTTTTCGGACAAATACTTCTTCTTTAAGAAGCTCAGCAAATAGATCTGAACTTAATGTAGCAAATACAAGAGGCCAGAGAATGTATGCAAGCAGGGCTGTTTCTGAGAATGCCAATCGTAGTTTTTCAAACAGAAATATCAGATCTTATTCAGCGCCATCTTCAAATTCTTATTCTCCGCAAAGCAGAAGCTATTCGGCTCCGAGCAGAAGCTATTCCGCGCCAAGCAGGAGTTACTCTGCTCCAAGCAGAAGTTTTTCAGGCGGAGGCTCACGCGGCGGTGGAAGAAGATAAGGCCAACCAACCCTTTTCAATAATAATAAGGCATTCTTTTATGAATGCCTTATTATTTTAGTCTACTGAGATCGGAAAATATTTAGGAGAGGAATAGTTAGTATAAATTATTCGATAGTAAATACAAAATGTTTTTCCAAAGCCTTATCCAAGAATGCCGGCAAGATGATTTTTTGTGTCAGTAAAATTTTATCTTCATCTTCCAGTTTATCAAGCATATCGTAATATTTTGCTGCGCCGTGTTCGTTTATTACACGTTCTTTATTAATGTCTTGCAGCAAATGGTCGCGCATACTATTGGCGTCTGCTTCCGGGTGAAACTGTGTGCCAATCATTTCCGGAGAAAATCTTATCGCCATAATTGCACGTTCCAAAGGCACATGCGGCCTTTCTTTTTCAATTGCCAATATGGTTGCGCCTATAGATTTTAATTGATCAAAATCGGGTTCAATAACCTGAAAATCACGGCTGTCTACTGCATAGAACGGATCGGGCAGTTGCTCAAATAACGATTCTTCAAAACCGCCCCAGATTTTGTGTACAGGAAATACGCCGAAGGAAGTGGATTTGCGCCTGCATACCTTGCCAATTTTAAAAAATCGGCAAGCCAGTTGAAAAGAATGACAAATGAAGAAAACGTGCTTTTTTGTGTCATTGTCCGCTTTCTCATTATGTTTATATAACTGATTGATCAATAAGAAAAATTTTTGCTCCCATGTCCAGCCTTCTTCGTCAAATGGGGAGCCCGGTCCACCGCTTGATATATATACATCAAAAGATATGTCGGGAATTTCGTCTTTCTGTCTTACATCAAAAACCCGGATATCGAAAGCTATATTTTTTGACTTGAAATAGCTGTTCAATATTTCCAAAATGCATCGCAGCCCTTGGTTTTTCATGCCGTTATTCATATCCAGTACGGCAACGCGGATATTGCAGTTTTTTGCCATTTTGCAAAGATATTAATTTTCTGTTTCAGAGTTTTAATATAGAACCACTATTGTAATCAGCCGAAAAAAATTATTCATTCAAAATAAAAAAATTATTGAATTTAGTTTGATTCTTATAAACTTAAGAAATATTTATCAGCATAATGCGTTATGTAAAAAGTAATATTACCTTTCAAATAAATATCTATTTTTAACCCGAATTATATTTTACTTTTTGAAAAAATTTACATTCATTTTTTATTTTCTCCTGAATTGCCTGCTTTCTGCAAAACTTTTTGCACAGGAGAATAATGCATTTATTTCAGGAAAAATATTAGATGAAAAATATCATCCGCTTGAAAATATTTTTGTTCATATTTCCAATAATCCAACTGGCGTACACAGTAATGACAGTGGCTGTTTCAAATTAAGCATTCCCTCCGAAACGCCTGTTACAGTTGAGTTTTCGGCTGCAAATTATTCAGGTTACAAAAAAATATTTTTCGCAGAAAAAAATCAAACGCTTCAGGCAGAAATCGTATTACTTGAAAAAACAACCACTTTAGCAGATGTAAATGTTTCTTCACAAAAAGAAAGAGAACAGGCGGGTTTAATTGTTATCAGCCCTGAAAAAGCGATGATTAATCCTTCTCCTGTCAATGGAATTGAAGGATTGATAAAAACATTGGTAGGCAGCAATAATGAACTGACTTCGCAATATTCCGTGCGCGGCGGCAACTTCGATGAGAATCTTGTTTATGTAAACGGTTACGAAATTTATCGTCCGTTTTTGGTCAGCAGCGGGCAACAGGAAGGTTTGAGTTTTATCAATCCTACGCTTACGCAAAATGTAGATTTCTTTACGGGCGGATTTCAGACAAAATATGGCGATAAAATGAGTTCTGTTCTGGATGTAACATACATTCATCCTGCAGAAAATCACGGTCAGGCTTATGTGAGTTTACTGGAACAAGGCCTGAGCTTTGAAGGGTTAAGCAAAAATAAAAAGTTCACTTATGTGATAGGCGCACGCACGCGCGACAACAGGAATGTTACCAAAAGCCAACCTACCCAAGGCAATTATATTCCTTCATCTTCCGATGCACAGGCACTGCTTACTTATTCGTTCAGCAATAAATTCAGTATTGAATTGTTGGGCAATTATTCAAAAACAAAATTTACATTTTATCCTCAATCAGAACAATTAACTGCAAGCGTGTTCTCGCCTTTGTATGCTGCGGATTATGGAGCGGATATTGATTTTACAGGCTCCGAGAAAGATAAATACACAACTGCTTTTGCAGGCCTGACGTTTATTCATAAACCGAATAAGAAACTTAATTTAAAATATTTATTCAGCTATTTCGGCGATAATGAAAAACAAAATACAGATATAACCGGCTCTTATATCTTCGGTAATCGCGACGGCAACGGCAATATTGATACCGATCCGGATAATTTATTGGGCGAAGGAATTACGCAAAATTATGCAAGGAACAATCTCAACATACATCTGTGGTCGGCACAGCATTTGGGAAGCTACAACGGCGGCAAAAATTTTGTACAATGGGGATTGAAAGCCGAACGGCAAAATGTTACAAGCCTTATGAATCAATGGACACGCAGTGATTCCGCAGGTTATACTTTGCCTTACGGCGGCGATGAATTGCAATTAAGCAATGTATTGCAAAACGATGAACATTTGAACATCACACGCTTTAGCGGCTTTGTACAGGATAATATTTTGTTCAACGATTCTTCAGCTTATGCCTTGCAGGTAGGCGCAAGATTTAATTATAATAATATGAATAAAGAATTTCTTGTATCGCCGCGTATAGGGTTTTCTTTTAAGCCGAAAAACTGGCAGCGCGATGTAATATTTAAAGCATCAGGCGGCATTTACGACCAACCTCTGTTTTACCGAGAAATGATCGGATTGAACGGCGATGTGAACACACAACTGAAAGCGCAGAAAAGCTGGCAGGTAACTGTTGGCGCGGATTACAGCTTACAGGTTTTCAATCGACCCGCGCGTTGGGTAACGGAAGCTTATTACAAAAATATGTGGGATGTAGATCCTTATGATATCAACAATGTAAGCATCCAGTACTATGCGAATAATAATGCAAAAGCGTATGCTTACGGTATTGAAACGCGATTATTTGCACAACTTGTAAAAGATGCCGACAGCTGGATAAGTCTCGGCATCATGCGTACAAAAGAAAATATAAATGGATTAAATTATACCGATTACTTAAACGCCGAGGGGCAGGTAATTACTTCTTCTTCGCAAGATAAAACTGTAGCCGACAGTGCTGCACATTCGGTCGGTTGGATAAGAAGGCCAACGGACAGGCTCGTAACTTTCGGCATGTTTTTTCAGGATTATCTGCCGCAGAATAAAAACTTTAAAGTATATCTCAATACAATATTCGGAACAAATTTGCCTTACAACATTACAGGCAGCACGCGTTACAGAAACGCATTGGAAATTCCATCGTACTTACGTGTAGATATGGGTTTCAGCGCATTATTGCTCGATGCTGAAAGAAAGCAGCGAAGTCGGTCTCCTTTCCTTGGTGTGAAAAATATATGGGCGAGTTTGGAAGTATTTAATCTGATTAATAAAGACAATACAATCAGTTATACATTACTCAAAAGTTTTGACAACAATACTTATGCATTGCCCAATCGCCTTACGCCGCGCCTGCTGAACTTTAAGATAATGTTGAATTGGTAAGAAGATTAGGAAAAAACGCATTGATATTTTTTCTAATTTTGTAGTTGCAATGCTGAACAGAGCCGAAATATTAAATACTTTAAAAGAACAAAAGTCTTTTTTACAAGAAAAATTTCATGTAAAAGAAATTGGTTTATTTGGCTCTTATGCGCGCAATGAAGCGACACCGAGTAGCGATATAGATTTTGTAGTAGAATTTTTATTCTCTCAAAATTATATCGAAACAAAAGAATCTTTACGCTATTATTTAAGTAATTTATTTAATAAAAAAATCGATTTAGCTAATCCTCGCTCACTTAAACCACATTTTAAAAAGCGCATACTAAGCCAAACAATATATGCGTGAAAACGACGAAGCAAATATCGAAGATTGTTTGTATGCCATCAATCATATTGAAGAATATACCAAAAATATTCTATCCTATGATGAGCTTTTGGGAGACAGTAAAACTTACGACGCTGTTTTGATGAATTTTGTAGTTATTGCTGAAGCCTGTAACAGAATAAGCACGGAACTGCAGAAAGAATTTTCCGAAATAAATTGGAATGGAGTCAGACGATTCAGAAATTATATTGCACATGATTATTTTGGCGTGGATATAGAAGTTGTTTGGCAATCGCTCACAAAAGAGTTGCCTAAGTTGAAAATTGAATTGCAGAAAGTATTGGACAACGGATAATTTTCAGCCACACATTACTCAAAAGTTTTGACAACAATACTTATGCATTGCCCAATCGTCTTACACCGTGTTTATTGAATTTTAAAATAATGGTAAACCGGTAAATGGTTATTTTTCATGTTTCCTTCATCACATTATTTTATTACATTAGCGGCGTAAAATTTCAGAAACACGCGCGCACAATCATCAGGCTCTAATGCGCGATTATTTCAATAAAAAATAAATATCTCGAATGAAAAAAATTTGTTTACTCTCATTGGCAATTATTTCGTGTTGCCTGATAAAAAGCTATGCGCAGGATTCATCCGAATATAATCAGCACGATTTATTCAGTCCGGATTTCTTTACAAAAAACGGAAATGAATATCGCAGCGCAGACGGTACACCCGGCCCGAAATACTGGCAAAACTCGGCAAGCTACCTGATACATGCCACACTTACCGAAGCGCCGGATACAACTGTATCAGGCGACGTTATAATTGATTACACAAATAACAGCCCAGATTCATTAAAATTTCTCTGGTTGCAGGTAGATCAAAATTTATTCGATCCACGTTCGCGCGGCATTGCAACCGTTACGGTAAGTGGTGGCAGATTTGACATGCACGGATTTACACGCGGTGGAGAGCAAATAAAATCCGTTACTGTTACTTATAAGGGAAAATCTTACGACATTAAACCTATTATTACAGATACGCGCATGCAGGTTCGTCTACCCTTTGTTATGAAACCCGGTGGCGATAAAGTGAGCATAAAAATAAATTTCTCTTTTGCAATTCCTGAATACGGTGCAGACAGAATGGGAAGATTATATACAAAAAACGGCGTGGTTTATCAGATTGCGCAATGGTATCCGCGCATGTGCGTGTATGATGATGTAATGGGCTGGAATACTTTGCCATATATGGGCGCCGGAGAATTTTATTGCGAATACGGCAATTATGATTATTATGTCACTTTGCCGGCAGATATGATCGTAAACGGTTCGGGCGATCTGCAAAATCCGCAGGAAGTGTTGACTTCGGAAGAAATTGCCCGGTTGAATAAAGCTAAAAGCAGCGACAGCACAGTATTTATCGTGTCGGCAGATGAAATAGGAAAAGCTTCTGCAAGACCTAAAACTTCCGGAACACTTACATGGCATTATAAAATGACTAATTCGCGAGATGTTTCCTGGGCTGCATCAAAAGCTTTTATCTGGGATGCGGCGAGGATAAATTTTCCTTCCGGAAGAAAAGGAATTTCAATGGCTGTTTATCCGATAGAAAGCGCCGGCTACCAGGCTTATGGAAGAGGTACTCAATATTTGAAACAAAGCATAGAATTTTATTCCAAAACGTATTTCGAATATCCTTGGAACAGTGCTTCTGTCGTAGCAGGTATTGCTCTTGGTATGGAATATCCAGGTATTATCTTTTGTAGTTATAAAATAAAAAATAACAGCCTCTGGGGTGATGTAACCCATGAGATTGGACACAATTGGTTTCCGATGATTGTAGGTTCAAATGAAAGAAGATTTATGTGGCAGGATGAAGGATTCAATACATTCATCAATGGCTATGCTACAAAATGGTTTCATAATGGCGAATATTATAACAAAAGACAGGAAAACGGAATGAACAACTATATGATAATGAGCATGTCGAGCCCGAATTCCGAAGCTTTAATGTTGCCGCCGGATGCTACGAGCGATAAGACGATGGGAGAATATTATTACAAAACTTCTTTTGCTTTGAATATTTTGAGAAATTATGTCCTCGATAGTGAACGGTTTGATTACGCTTTTAAAAATTATGTAAGCACCTGGGCATTTAAACATCCGCAGCCGGATGATTTTTTCAGGTTCATGAATAATGCTACAGGCGAAGATTTGGGTTGGTTCTGGAAAGAATGGTTTTTTCAAACATATACTTTAGACCAAGCAGTTGGGGGAGTAAATTATATAAATGGAAATGCTTCCGAAGGCGCATTAATTACAATTAAAAATTTGAAAAAAATGGCATTGCCTGTTTCCATTAAAATTAACGAGGAAAACGGAGATTCTTCCATTGTAAAACTTCCGATTGATATTTGGTCTCGCGGAAGCAAATGGACATTCAAGTATAATTCAAAATCGCCTTTAAAATCAATAGTTATAGATCCGCAACAGATTTTGCCGGATATTAACAGAAACAATAACGTATGGAATAATCAATAAAATTTAAAGAATACTTTATTAAGACAAGCGATAAAAAAAATAAAATCGTCTATCTTTGACCCCACAACTTTAAAAAGTAAAACAGAAATGGCAGATATTCAAGAATTAAAAACATTAGCAACACAAATCAGAAGAGATATTCTCAGAATGGTTCACGGCGTACAAAGCGGGCATCCCGGCGGTTCGCTCGGCTGTACGGATTTTTTTGTAGCATTGTATTTCGATATAATGAAAAGGAAAGATGGTTTTGATATCAATGGCATTGGCGAAGATATTTTCTTTCTTTCCAACGGTCATATTTCACCTGTATTTTATTCTACATTGGCGCGCGCAGGATATTTTGATGTGAAAGAATTGGGAACATTCCGTAAATTAAATTCCCGCTTGCAAGGTCATCCCACTACACACGAGCATCTTCCCGGCATACGTATTGCGAGCGGTTCTTTGGGTCAGGGGACAAGTGTTGCAGTTGGCGCTGCATTGGCAAAAAAGGCGAATGGAGACGACAGCTATGTTTACGTACTTACCGGCGACGGGGAATTGAATGAAGGGCAAAATTGGGAAGCATTCATGTCTGCACCAAATTTGGATATTCAAAAGTTGATTTTGACTATCGACTGGAACGGACAGCAAATTGATGGTCCTACAAAAGAGGTAATGGATCTGGGCGATTTAAAAGCAAAGCTGGAAGCCTTCAAATGGCAGGTATTAATATTGGAAGAAGGCAACGACATTGAAGCAATAATAAAAACACTGAATCATGCTAAACAAATTGCTCAACCCGGCAAACCTGTTGCAATTCTGTTGAAAAGTGTTATGGGCAAAGGCGTTGATTTTATGGAAGGTCACCACGAATGGCATGGCACAGCTCCCAATGACGAACAATTGGCAAGCGCATTGAATCAGTTGCCTATAACAGCTTTCGGTGATTATTAAAAAATACTTTCTTAGTATAAATTATACAAAGAGACTGCCAGGAATCAGAAGGGCGGTCTCTTTTTATTGAATGATAATGATTATTGTACAACGTTTGCGTTGCCTTATTCAAAAAAGTATGTCTTATATTCACAAAGAAAAATAGAAATATGAAATGAGCCGTAATAACTTTGTATACCCAAAGCAATGATTATTTGGTCAATTCCATCTGACAATTAAAAAAATAAAAACAAATAGATGAAATTTATAGTGTTGGCTCTTATCTCTCTTTCCTCGGTAATAAATATTCATGCCCAAACTGCAAAACATACTTTTGAGATTAAAAACGGCTCTTTTGTTTATGACGGCAAACCTGTTGAAATCCATTCCGGAGAAATGCATTATCCGCGCGTACCGCACCAATATTGGAGGCAGCGTTTGGAAATGATAAAGGCAATGGGTATGAATGCCGTTACGACGTATGTATTTTGGAATTATCACGAAACGGCACCGGGAGTTTGGGATTTTAAAGGCGATCGCGATCTTGCAAAATTTGTAAAAACCGCTCAGGAAACAGGCTTATTTGTAATACTGCGACCAGGCCCGTATGTATGTGCAGAATGGGAATTTGGCGGTTATCCTTGGTGGCTGCAAAAAGTAAAGAATATGGAAGTACGCACTTACAACCAACCATTTTTAGACAGCTGCAACACTTATATACATCATATTGCCAATCAACTTAAAGATTTACAAATAACGCATGGCGGCCCGATTATTATGGTTCAGGCAGAGAATGAATTTGGCTCGTATGTATCACAGAGAAAAGATATTCCGTTGGAACAACACAAAAAATACAGCGAGGCTATAAAGCAACAACTCATCGCTAATGGATTTGATGTTCCTTTCTTTACAGCAGATGCAACCGGTTTATTCAACGGCGGCAGCGTATCTGATGCACTTCCATGCGGGAATGGCGAAGATAATGTAGATACATTGAAGAAATATGTAAATCTTTTTCATAATGGAGAAGGCCCTTACATGGTATCTGAATTTTATCCCGGATGGCTGGATCATTGGGGAGAACGTTTTGTAAAAGTTGCTCCGCAGGAAACAATAAATCAAACGGAAAAATTCCTAAAAAACAAAATCTCTTTCAGCTATTACATGATTTTCGGAGGTACAAATTTCGGCTTTACAAGCGGAGCAAATTATGATGGAAAACATCACATTCAGCCTGATCTTACAAGCTATGATTACGATGCGCCTATAAGCGAAGATGGCCGCGCAACGCCTAAATTTACAATGCTACGTGACCTCATGAAAAAATATGCAGATTATAATATTCCCAATCTTCCGGCAATGCCTGCTATTATATCAATCAACAATATTCAGTTGGATAAAACGGTAGATGTGTTCAGCAATCTGGTTCTGAAAATGAAACCGGTAACCTGTGATACGCCGATGACATTTGAAGATCTGAATCAGGGATACGGATATGTTTTGTACCAAAAACATTTTAATAAAGCCGTTAGCGGAAAGCTGGATTTAAAAGGACTTCGGGATTATGCGCTGGTTTTTATCAATAATAAAAAAGTCGGAGAATTGAACCGCCAATCCAATGTATATTCTTTAGATATAAATATTCCCGAAAATGCTACGCTGAGCATTTTTGTCGAGAATATGGGAAGAATTAATTACGGATCCGAAATAGTACATAATTTAAAAGGAATTATTTCTCCTGTAAAAATAAACGAAACCGCAATTACCGGAAATTGGAAAATGTATAAATTCCCTTTTGATGCAATACCCGACTTATCGAAGGAAAAGAATAACTATACTACAGGCGTTCCCGTCATCTATAGCGGTAAATTTTCTCTCAACGCAACAGGCGATACATTTTTAGATATGAAAGATTGGGGTAAAGGAATAGTATTTATCAACGGGCACAATCTTGGCCGCTATTGGAAAATCGGCCCGCAGCAAACATTATATGTGCCGGGTTGCTGGTTAAATAAAGGAAAAAATAAAATTGAAATATTTGAACAGCAAAACGATATAAAACATACATTAATCAATGCAGTTGAAACGCCTGTTTTGGATAATCTGAATAAGGCAGCTGCAAAAGGGTAATTTGATTAGGAAATATTACAAAAGATCTTATCATTATAAGGCATGCTGTATGATTTACAGCATGCCTTATAATTAAAGGAATGTATTATTGTTTTATAAAAGAAACCGATTGAATAGCTCCATTTTTTTTAATTATTCTTAAATAATAAATTCCTGCACTAAGCCGCGATACATCGTATTGCAACGTGCTTATAGGACTAAAACGCATCACTTCATTTCCGTTCAATGTTATTACGCGCAAGGAAGTAATATCTTCTGTTTTCAAATTTCTAATTGTAATAATATTTCGGGCAGGATTAGGAGATATTGTTATTCCGTTTGTTTGTGTTATTGTATTTACTTGAACAATTTGGCTTAAGATTGATTTGCCATCAATATCTACCTCATTCAAGCGATAATAACTTATGCCGTTCAGTGGATGTGAATCGTCAAAATTATAACTGTGCCCGCCTGCGGTATTAGAAGCCGACACATTCCCAATTGATTCAAAACTTGTACCATCTGCGCTTCTTTCAATATCGAAATGAGATGTATTTATTTCATTTTCTGTTTTCCAAAGAAGCGTTATTTTATCCCTATTTATTTGCGCAATGAATGATAAAAGATGCAACGGCGTAACACTGCCTACAACAAAATTATTGGCAGAAGTAATACTCCAATCGTCCAAGCTGCGTATATATAAAACATGGTTCCCATCTGCTAAAGAAGATGTATTGGCATTGAAACTAATGTTGTTCAAATTCACACCCGGCGTGATGCTTACGGAATTTGCGTTACCAAATCCGGGGTCGGTATCGAAGAAATATTCAACATACTTAATATTGCCGGGCGTGTGTGGCGCGCCGGGGTAAGCAGGGTCAATATCAATTGTAAAATCTTTTTCATTTACAATACTCCATTTACCGTCTGCGCTGCGCGTACGGAGATATGCACGATGCACGCCATTGCTCAAGCCTAATGTATTGATGCTTGCAGTAATATTACTCAAATTTAATCCCGGTGTAATGCTGATGGGAGTTGCGTTTCCAAAGCCGGGGTCGGCATCTACAAAATATTCTGCAGCTGTAATGTTTTGTGCTGCCGTAGGCGCAGTAGGATAAGCGGGATCGTAATCAACAATAAAGCTTTGTACGTTGGTAATGCTCCATTGTCCGTATGCATTTTTACTGCGTAAATAGATATGATGCATACCATTGCTTAAACTTGATGTATTAATACTTGCCACAACATTATTTAAGTCCAATCCCTGTGTAATGCTGATAGATGTTGCGTTTCCAAAGCCGGGGTCTGCATCAATAAAATATTCTGCGGCTGTAATGTTTTGTGCTGCCGCAGGTGCGGCGGGGTAATCGGGATTATAATCAACGATAAAGCTTTGTACGTTGGTAATACTCCATTGTCCGTTTGCATTTTTGCTGCGTAAATAGATACGATGCACACCATTGCTTAAGCCTGATGTATTAATAGATGCGCTCACATTGCTCAAATTCAAACCTGCTGTAGCACTGATGGATGTTGCATTTCCAAAGCCGGGGTCTGCATCAATAAAATATTCTGCGGCTATAATATTGGATGCAGATGGCGAGGATGGATAATCGGGATCATCTTGTGCCGATGCTTTTATAATAAAAAGCAGCAGCATAACCAATAAATATTTTTTCATCGGTTTAATTTTTATTTTTTTAATGAAAAAAAATGCCGTGAAAAAATTTATGGATTACTCTTGGTGCTGAATGTAACAGTCATGCTTGTTGCACCTGTAGGAATACTTGCTGGAACAGTTAAAGTGTAAATAGTGGGTATTGGCGGAATACCGGAAAGTATGTATGGGTCCGGACCGCCGAATGCTCCGCAATCGGGTGTGGTTACAGAACCAACAGTAAGCCCTGCACTAATAGCGGGAGAGCTTGTTGCCAAGCGCCATTGTCCGTCTGTGCTGTTGCTGGTTATGCCTTGAAATAGCTGAGCATCATTGTAATTCCAGCTGTTGCCGTTTGTACCTTGATAGCTTGAAAAACTTGACGGTTGCCCTTCAACAAGATTATTTTTTGCTACAGTATTGGTAAGTGTAATTGTTGTATTAACAATAATATTATTCGCAAAATAACCATTGTACACATTTACAGAGCCCCTGAATACATTGTTGCGCACTACATTGCCTGCATTGGCGGCATTACTCAAATCGACAGCACTTGTGAAAATATTATTTTCCACATCCCAGTTATGCCTGCTTGCTGCGGAAGCATTTATGTTGTTTATATAGCATTTATTTATCTTCCATCCGTCATTCGTATTACTTGCCGATTGTGTGCCGCAACACTGGTCGTAAAAGCTTGAGTTGGCAATATAACAGCGTGTAATGGTAATATTGTCTGCTCCGTAGCCTTGATTTTGACGATTAGCTATATATAAAACTTGTAACCCATCAATAATCGAACCTGAACCGAGCGTATCAATGTTAATCCCACCCAATTGTGCGGCGTTCGTGTTCGCCTGCAAGCCTGCATTGCTGTTGCTTCCGCTAAGAAAATAACCTGTTCCGAGAAGCACAAGGCGTTTGGTTAAAACTGCATCGCCATAGCTTGTGGCGCTTGCTTCAAAGTGAAGCGTATCGCCATTTACTACCGAAGCGCTTGTTACTGCA
Source organism: Arachidicoccus sp. (assembly GCA_028283605.1). Lineage (GTDB taxonomy): Bacteria > Bacteroidota > Bacteroidia > Chitinophagales > Chitinophagaceae > Arachidicoccus. Next base: position 53,689 of record JAPWKH010000002.1, read on the forward strand.
GCGTTGAAAGAAGTAAAATCGGCGATAACGCCGGCATTGTTGTTTACGCGCCAGATTTTTGCATTGGCGTTTGTGCATAAGCCTGTTGCTGCAACAAGCATAATGAAGAGAAGTTGTTGTTTCATACGATAAGATTTTTTGTTTAAGCAAAACTGAAAACACTTGCAGACAATTCCTATCCCTGAAAAAAGGGATTTTAATTATTCCCGTTTTGTACCAAAGGAGCGGCTGATGTATCGCTTGGTATTGCGGCAGCCGGCTGATTTTCTTGCGGCGGTGCGCTGTCTCCTTTCTTTTTTGATTTTTTTCCTTTTTTACAGGATGAAAAACCTTGTCAAGAATTTTATCTGTTTTTGCGGAAGCCTCAGTATCACTTGGGCCATTGGTACTTGCAAATATAACTTCCGGCGTGCCTGCCGGTTCATTAAAATCTTTACCGGCATTGGGATAATACATATCTACATTTACTGTTGCGGCATGTTCTTTGTTGTCGCTGCCAGTATATATTTTTACTGTTATGCCAGTAATATAGTACGCATTATAGCAGGTAAGAACTCCCAAAGTAGATTCCTGATGAGCGGGCCATCCGCATAAATTTGTTGTGGTTGAAGATTGTTGCGAAGCAGTTGCCGCCTTGGTTGAAGGCGTTGAGCTTGTAGTGGTTTTCACGCTGATGTTTGACGCAGGCGCCGATTCAATCACAGATGCAGCCGGCTTAACTGTAACGGCAGATTTGGAAGTGATTACAGTTTGTTTTTTATTGAAGAAGGTGTTACAGTTTGTACCTGTGCATTTACCGAGATACTTGCTGCAATGAGTGCTGTAAGAAGAAATAAATTTTTCATAAGGAATTTTATTTTTAGAAATTAAGAATATTGATTTTTTGATAAAATATGTGTTGTATTTCTTTTATTCTACTTGCTTATCGGTGTATCACTTTTGATATAAATATTGCTGAGGCCGATGCTTGCGTCTCCTGAATACCATCCATATCTTTTAAATGTATATCCGGCGGAAAGAACGCTGTTATCTTGCATCACTTGTTTCCCGTTTACAGATACAGCTACTGCCGCGCCTTTAACAGACACGGTAATATGTGTAACTTCATCGTTTTTTAATTCAGGAATGCCTCCTCTTTCATTCGGTTTTACATAACTGATTTCTTGAAAATTTTTTCCATATTCGATTTCTCCACTTTGTGCTATGGCAAATTCAAATCCGTCGCGGTTCACATCGCTCAGGTCTATCTCATTATGTTTCTTCAGGTCATCCTCATAAGTTTCTAATCTAAAAACAAATGACGACCTTTTGTTGCTGATGTCCTTGCCAAAAATTACATCGTAATTCACTGTAAAGCTGCTTGGGAGTAACTTGGGAAAATCGGGAAAGAAAGTAAATGCACCGGGAATGGATATCCATTTGCCGGGCTTCCCGTCAATCGTTTTCAGTGTAGCATTTTTATATTCGTTTCCATCGTGTCCATAAGTATGCCAGCCTGTTGCAGAAAAAGTTCCGGTAGGATAGCCTTCAAAATCTTCATACAAAATAGTGTAAGGGTCTTTGCGTTTTGCGGCTGTTGTTGCCGATACATTTGCAGGTGCAGCTATGTTGTTGAAAGATTTTTTTGGTTCATGCAAAGGCGTATAAGCGATACCTCTTACTTTATCAGGATTGGACAGCCAATTATACACATAATCGAAATTGAAATTGCGTAAAAAGGAATAAGTAAGATATTGATTGCCGTTTTTCATCGTAGAATCTGAAAGGCAGCCTGTTATTTCAGGCAGCGTGATGTACAACCACAACGGCTTATCCGTTTTGGATTGGTCAATTACCTGTTGCGTTGCAGATACGAGCGTGTATTTATCGAGTAAGTGCTCTTCCTCGCCATTCATAATACTTCTTGGGTTGATGATTGCATGACCATTATCATCATCCAATAACGACAAGCCACCGCTAATTGCCTGCTGATTGTAATATGGCTTTAAACGCTCTTCAGCATCTTTAACATCGGCAGCAACGTATTGGTCTTTTAAAATGCCGGGATATTTTGCCAACTGTTCATCTATATACTTTACCGCGTCTTTTACTAATACAGGTTTAAATGGCCATTCGCCATTTTTGGGAATAACGATTTGTAATTCGGTAATCTGCTTGCCATCGTTGTGATAGTGATGAACATAAGTACGGTAAGGATACAAGTCAGGTTGTATTCTTTTATCTATGCCTTCGCCTTTTAATGTAGCATCGCTTTCGTTAAAATTCTCGTTATTGAAGCGCTCTTTTTCTATAAAAAAATACAAGCCTTCGGGGTTAAATCCTGAAGCATAGTTGCCGGGAAATCCGTTAAAATACATGCTAAGCGTTCCCCACGCTATTTCACAGCAATGTAAATTAATAGCGCCATCTACAAATCGCGCACTGAAAGCGCCCAAACCAATACCATAACTATGTGTCCCGGCAGCTATTATCTGCCCACTATAATTTTTGCCTAATCCACGCATTACAAGCCCACGCGGCAGGTACGATTTCATTACCCATTGAGCCAGCGTATCGCCGATTTGCTGTTGCCAAACGGTATAAGTATCATCTGAATACCGGTCTTTTACAGGCTTATACGTTTGCGCTTTAAATGGCGGCGTCAGATACTTCCACCCTAATACGGAATCTCTGGCAAGTTCTATATCGCTGCGCTGTGAATGAGCAATTGAGGTTGTAAAAATTGCGATTATTATAAAAAACTTTTTCATCATTCATTATTTTTATTCATAAGACTAATTGATTAGTTTCCAAAAAATTTGCTTACCATATCAGGCACTATGCTTGCGCTGTTGAAGCCGCTGCTGAGGCTGATTTCTGCATTTCCTAAATCTACAGACTTACCGATTCCACCGGGACCATTCACGCCTGCGCTTGCTGTGCCTGAAACAATGAAATCAGTCGGATTTAAGCCGCCGTCTAACTTTAAAGTTAATTTTCCTTCTGCGCCTATTTCGCCGCTTACGCCTTTTCCGCCGAACTCTTTGGATGCGCCGGCTGTTACGGAAATGCTGTGTGCTGTTGATGCCCATGTTACGGGATCTAATTTTGAATCCCATTCACCTCCGAGGCCATTCGGAAATTTGAGTGTAATTTTATTTTCAGTACAGGTCATGTGCCATGTTGATAATTTCGCATCTATCTCAATATTCAGGTTGCAATGGTCGGCTTCCCATCGTTGCAATTGGCCTGTTATATCAGGCGAGGTAGTCGTATCATTTTCACATGGAGGCACCGCCGGATTTTCAAAACTTGGATACAGGCTGCGGAAAGCGTCTATTGCTACAAGATATTGGGCATACACCTGATATACTGAACTCGTAGGGTCGTTGGGATAGGCGTAAATTGTTGTCCAAAATGCTTTTTCCTTTAACTCCTGGTTCAGCAAATCTTCGGTGTTATGCATATAAGTATTGTTTATTTCAGCCTCACCCGCAGCTTTTGTATTTACCCGTTTTACACTGAGCGTGCATTGTTGTTTTTCAAGTTCTTCATCTAATTTATTGTCTGGTTGTCCTTCCCCGGTTTTTAATGTACTTCTTTGCTTTCCGATAGCACTTATTTGTTTATCTATGTCTTTTAAAGAGTTTTCTAATTGGATTAGTTTTTCTTGCCTGCTGTCTTTTTCTCTTTGCAAACGAGTGGCATAGGAAGTGCTGTATTGAGGATTGTCAATATCGCCAAGCATAATGCCTGCAAGTATTTGCAGCGGATGATGATATTTTGACAGAAATGCGATTCCCGCGCCTGTGGTGTTTGTACCGCTGACTGCGAGATTTCCCATACTTGTTACGTCTTGGCGCATTTGCGTTACATTTTGCTGCCGTTGTTGCTGATATTTAGCCAAAAGTTCGCTTGCTTGTGTGTTTGCTTCATCTTTCGTAACATCCAGATTTTTGAAAAAAGTTTCTACTTCCGTCCATGTTGCTGCGTATTGAGTGTAAGATGCAGGAATTGCAGGCGGTACAAATCTTTTGGTAATGGATTGGTCTGTGTAATATTTTTGGAAGCGTGGTCTGATGAAGTCTGCCAAGTTTTTTTCAGGTTCATATTCGTGAAGTATATTTATTTCATCCGAGCCTGCGATGGCAGAAGCTATTGCATCTTCGGCATAGCCTGCACATTCAGCCGTATTGCCTTGCTGTTTAGCCATTACAGCAAGCGAATGAGCAGCTTCAGGATTTTTATCTTTGCTCAATGCCTGCGTTAGAAACGGTTTGGCTTTGTCTGTGTAACCAAGACTAAGATATGCCTGCCCGATATTGTTGAGCAAGGTTGGACTATTAGGATAAGTTTTTTGTATATAATTTAAAATGGGCAATGCTTTATTGGCATAGCCGCTCATGGTAAGCGCGGCGGCAAAATTGTTGAGCAAAAGCGCATCATCCGGCGCAGAAGCGCAGGCGTTAATCATCAGATAAATGGCTGCATCAGTGCGTTTTCCCATCCAGAAAGTAAGCGCAGCGTAACCTGTTTGACGACCTTTGTTGAGGTATTGAGAAACTTTCGCTTTTATGTCGGGGACTAATGCGGCTTCTGCTGTTGTTTTAAACTGATTGATGTATGAAACCAGTTCGGCTTTGCTTGAGGGAGTTGCAGGAATGGTTTTGGATAATGGCTTGTCAAGTATTCTGTCTGTCTGATAATCTTCGGGATTGCCTTTCATCGAAGCTGCATTCTGCGTGGCTTGTTGCAGGTTTTTCGTGAGATTGCCCAGACCCATTTTTTCCATTGCCGCTTTGGTTTCGGGGTCTGCATTGTCCATTTGCTTTTGCAGTTCCTGCATTTGTTGTTGCATATCTTCATTGTCGGACTTTGACTTTTTGTTTTTTTGCTGCGACATGGACATCGCAGGATAGGCAAGTACTATGCATATCAAAACCGCGCGGATCAAATACTTTTTCATATGGAAAAATCTTTGTTACTTTTTAATAAATTTTAGCGATGTGAAAGTAGAATGCATTGCAATGAGCTTATATCCCTTAAAAAGGGGATTTTTAAATCCGAAAAAATCATGGAAAATGGGGAGAAAGAAATGTATGTCAATAACGTTTTTTTGTAACAAATAAGAAAGATATTAAATTTAGGAATGAAACCACGATTGCTTATACTACTCATAGCACTGCTGGCGGGCTTATGTGCACGAACACAAATGTTGAACAAGGATAGCTTGCTAAAACTGCTGCCTGCCGCTAAAAACGACACTAATAGGATTGCGCTATTGCTTAAAATTCAAAAGCTGTATGCCCACCAAAACTTTGACAGCTCTTTTTATTACCTGAATACTGCAAATGCGCTTGCAAAGGAATTGAAAACTACAGCATACGCCCGCTTTATCAATACAAGATTTGCCGAATATTACTATAATAACAATGATTATAAAAAAGCAATTGAGTATACTATGGCTAATAAAAAAGTTGCAGAAAGTACCAACGATCAAGGACTGCTGGCACAAACTTACAACAATCTTGCAGCTATTTACAACCACTTTGGTAAATACAAAGATGCCGTTGATTGTGTATTAAAATGCCTGGACTTATCCGAAAAAATGAAAGATAGCACAAGCTTCCCTGTCCGCTACCTTACTGCATCTGCAACCTATTATTATCTTAAACAGCCGGAGCAATCCATTATTTATGCAAAGCAGGCAGTAAAATTTGGGGGGCAATTTGGAAACAAATATGTCGTTATGATGGGAATGAATAATATGTCGGCTTCTTATACCGATTTAAATAAATTAGATAGTGCAATTATTATCTTGAAAGAACAACTCGCGCTTGCCAAAAAAGAAAAAGATATATTAAATACAACCTACTCATTAATTAATCTTTCTTACAATTCTTTCAAAAACGGTAATACGGAAGATTTGGAAAAATATACGGCAGAACTGAACAAATATGCCGCTCAAATGCCCGACGACAAGGTTATTGCAGAAATACAAAATGCAGAAGCGATGGGTTTGATGATGGAAGGAAAGTATGATGCAGCGAAAGGCGAATTGGATAGTGGAATTGCAATTGCAAACAAAGAAAGCAGTAGCGAAGCACTGGAAAACTTATATTTTACTTATTCAAAACTTTATTACGTCCAAAACAAAATAAAAGAAGCAGAGAGTTATAGTTTCAAAAATGATTCTATGAAAAACATTGCTAATCGGAAAGAATTGAGCAGTTATGCAGAAGATATTGAAGCAAAATATCAAACCGAAAAAAAAGAAGCACAAATAAAATTTCAACAAGCATCAATAAAACAAAAAACCACGCTTAATTATTTTCTCATTGGTGGCGCAGTTGCATTGTTGATTATATTGTTACTCATTTATCGCAACTATCATCATCGCCAGCAGTTGCAGCAAGCGCGCATCAATGAACTGGAAACTGAAAAACAATTTACCGCTACCGAAGCCGTATTAAAAGGCGAAGAACAGGAACGTACAAGGCTTGCGAAAGATTTGCACGATGGACTTGGCGGAATGCTCAGCGGTATTAAATACTCATTTCAAAATATGAAAGGCAACTTAATAATGACGCCCAACAATGCACTGGCATTTGAACGCAGCATGGATATGCTGGACAGCTCAATACAGGAAATGCGCCGCGTGGCACACAATATGATGCCCGAAGCATTGGTAAAATTCGGGTTGGATACGGCGCTGAAAGATTTTTGTAACGATGTAAATCAAAGCGGCGCTTTGCACGTAAATTATTTGTCAATGGGCTTGGACAATGCGGAAATTGAACAAACGACGGCAATTACCATTTATCGTATTGTACAGGAATTGCTCAATAATACCATCAAACATGCATCCGCAAAAAATGCCATTGTACAAATTACAAAAACGGGAACAGATATTTCCGTTACCATAGAAGACGACGGTAAAGGATTTGATACTGCCGTATTAAAAAGTACAAAAGGTATTGGCTGGAGCAATATACAAAGCCGTATTGATTATCTTAAAGGAAAGCTGGATGTGCAATCGGGTAAAGGAAAAGGAACTTCTGTATTAATAGAATTACATACTGCGTAAAATGAGCCAAAAGCATATGCATTCGCACTCAAACGAAATAATTGTTTTAGCCCGATACATCTGACAATTAAATAAATAATAAAAACAGCAGAGTGAAAACAAAAGTATTTATAGTAGATGACCATTATATGATAATAGAAGGTATCCATTCGCTGTTGCAGAACGAAAAGGAAATAGAATGGTGTGGCCATGCTACAACAGCAGATTCCTGTCTTGCTTTTTTGAAACAACGCCTGCCCGATGTAATATTGATGGATATTAATTTGCCCGGCAAAAGCGGTATTGAATTGTGTAAAGAAATAAGGGAAAAATATCCCTCGGTTTTTATAATTGCGCTCAGCACTTTTAACCAACACAGCTTTATTAGTAAAATGATGGAAAATGGCGCATCGGGGTATATTTTAAAAAATGCCACTCGCGAAGAACTGATGCACGCCATCCATACAGTACTCAAAGGAAAGGAATACTTAAGCCACGAAGCAGCCTTATCATTAAGAAAGCCCGATGAATCCAATATTGTGCTTACGCGAAGAGAACAAGAAGTGCTGCAACTGATAGCAGAAGGGCTGACGAATAATGAAGCGGCGCAAAAATTATTTATCAGCACCGCTACCGTAGATACGCATCGTAAAAACTTACTTATGAAATTGCATGCGCGCAATACTGCCGAACTTATCAAAAACGCAATATTGCATCACTTACTTGACTTGCACTTATGAAAATATAAATTAAACAGTTTTTTCTTCGTCTTTAATTGTATCGGCTAATTTATCTTTTGCATCGTTATATACTTCCGCAGTTTTATCTTTTGTTTTTTCCCAGGCATCGCTTGCTTTGTCTGAAACATCGGAAGCTATTTCTTTTGTTTTATCCCATGCTTCACTTGTTTTTTCTTTGGTTGCATCCCAAAGATCGCCGGCCTTATCGCTTATTTTATCTGTAAGATCTTCCGCTTTCTCTTTCAAATGCGACAATGATTCTTTTGCTTTGTCAAAAAAACTTTTACCTTCCGGAGTTTCTTGTTGTTCGTTGGTAACTAAGTCGTTGCTCATATTAAATTGTTTTTAGATTTAAAAATTATACCACAATTTATACAATAATTTTCTTCCGTAAATGAATTTAACGTTAATAAAAAAGAAAAAGAGAACCTCTAAAATTAGGCTCTCTTTTTTGTTAATATAAATTATATTGAAATTATTTTCCGGCTGCCGGAGTACTTGCGTTCGGCGATGTTGTATTTTGATTTGGTAATGTTACACCCAATATCTTCGCAACAGGAATAAACATATTTATTACTTGTTTATCATCAATCCATTCAAGCGCATCTATTTTAACTACTGTTGTTACATGATTTTCTTTTGCTGCTTTTTCCAAAGCATCATGAACTTTCTGGAAAGTTGGCCCTGCTAATTCATAGTATTTATTTTGTGTAGCTTGTTGTTGATATTGCGACCATTGTATTTCCTGGCTGTATAATTCCTGCAATTTTTGTCTGTCATAGCCCAATATAGAAGCAGATTTTTTTGCTAATGAATCATTTTTATAAGTATTTTGTGCATTGTTGAACAATGTATCCAACTGATCTTTTTGCGTTCCCAAACTATCTCTTTGAAATGCCTGAATTTTTGTTTGTACCGTTTTCATTTCGGGCATAAGATTGGCCATTTGCTCTGAATCAAAATAGCCTATTTTTGTGCCTGTTGTTTGCGCACTTGCTTTGCCCGCGACAAAACCAGCAATTATTACCAATAAAGAAAAAATAACCTTTCTCATTCTGTTTTTATTTTTTATTAAAGCTGTTTTTTAAAAATGCGTGTAAATATATGAACTTAAATTATTCTGCCAATTTTATTTTGTTGCAAGCCCCAATTCTTTTAATATAAGATCACTTTTATCCAGTTTCGGATCTGAATACAACAAGCCGGTTCCGGCGCTTTTATCTAAAACATAATCCCATCCGGAACTAAGCGCCATTCGCTGAATAGTATTGTACAATTTGTTTTGCAATGGTTGTATCAATCTTTCGCGCTCCTTGAATAATTCGCCCTGATATCCGAAATAATGGGTATTTAAATAAATAACTCTTTTATTCGCATTATCCACTTCAATTTTACGTTTTTGTTTTAATTCGTCGTTCAGCATGTATTGCTCCGCATCAAACCTATGTGCCAGAGAGTCTGCATACAATTTTGCGCTGTCTACAATTTTTTCCCATTTAAATGCTTCGAGCTTCACAGTGGTATCGGCCTTATGATATTCCGGCCACTGACTCTTGATGTACTGTACATCTACAACAGCATAGCGTTGTGCGGCTGTACAGAAAGCAAAAAGTAAAAAACAAAAAGTAAAAAATATATGAATTCCGTTTTTACTTTTTCCCTTATATAAAGAAGACGTGTAAGGATGAAATAAAAACTCTTTATTCATACGAATAACCGTTTCGGATTGAGATTGCCTATTTCGCGAGCATAAAGTATAAAGTTTCACTTTCATGTCCATTGCAAATAATTATATTTCCATAGCATCTTTTAATCCGGTTCATAACCGAGCATAAAGGTAAACCTTCCGGCTTTTCCAATTCCTTGCCCGGAGTGTAATCTATCCAGGCCTATACCATAATCAAATCCAAGCAATCCGAACATTGGTAAATAAAATCTTGCACCTATACCCACGGAACGGCGAAGTTGAAAAGGATTATAATCGTGGAATGAATACCATCCGTTTGCAGCTTCCGCAAAAACCAATCCGAAAATGGTACTGCTTTGGCTTAATGTAAGCGGATAGCGCAGTTCCATTGTGTATTTATTGAATATGGTAAAGTAATCTGTTGCACCTGATTGATCCGGATTTTTACTCGGATCGGGATTATCATATACGGGATAGCCGCGTTGTGCAATAATGTCGTAACCAAGGAAGCTGTATGTATTACTCATACCGGCATCTCCCAACTGGAAACGCTGGAATGGAGATAAAGTAACATTAGGATTTGAATTGTATTTTCCTACAAAGCCCATCTTTACCGCTACGCGAAATACAAATTGTTTATGATCATCGCCGTGCGGCGGACCTATCGGCACATACCAGTCTCCGGTAAATCTGTATTTCTGATATTCTATGTATTTATATTTTTTCGCCGGATCGGGCGATGTAGCTTCATCATAGCCCATTAAGGAATATGGCGGTGTAAGTTGCGCAAAAGCCGATATGTTTGAGCCGGTAGTAGGATATTGAGCGCTGTTTAAATTATTTCTGCCAAGAGTGATGCGCAGGTTGATATCATTAGAAAATCCATTTCTGAAATTTTCAAATCCACCCTGATATGCTATTTGATAATTACGCAAATGATATTGCGTATAGTTTATAGAAAATCCCAACTGAAAATAAGGATCGGGCCATCTTAATATCTTACTATAGCCAATGGTAATACCTGTAGTAGAAAAAGAGGAAGTATCTGCAAGCTTATCCCATTTTCCGGTAGCATAATTATACCCGTTTCTGAATTTGGAATGATTAAGGCCAATACTTAACCCGTTTTGTTTTTTACCGCCCAGCCATGGCTCTACAAACTGAATATTTTCAGAATTATAAGCACGCCCGCTGCTTTGATAATTTACGGATAATGTTTGTCCATCGCCGGTCGGTAATGGATCCCATCCTTTTTTATTAAAAATATTTTTTACGGAAAAATTATTAAATGTAACGCCTAAAGTACCTGTAATACCTATCCCACCACCAAAGCCTGCACTTAACTGCAATTGATCCGCAGATTTTTCCGCAAGGCTCCAGCTGATATCTACCGTTCCATCTGCCTGATTCGGGATAGGAGTTGGCGCAATTTTTTGCTCATCAAAAAATTTCAGCATACTCAGCTTTGCAATTGACTGCATAAGTTCGCTCTTGCTAAATACATCGCCGGGATGAGATTCCAATGCTCTTCTTATTACGTGTTCATTGGTTTTATCATTTCCGGAAATATCTACTTTTTTTACGGTAGCAATAGGGCCTTCCTGAATATGAATCACATAATCTATCGTATCATTATAAACGCGCGTTTCCGTAGGGCTTACATCTGCAAAAAGATAGCCGTTATCCAAATACAAATCTTTTACACTTAAAGCTTGGGGCGCTCCGGCTCCTAACCCCAATTTACTATTCAGTAAATCAATATTGTAAACCTGCCCTTTTTGAATATCCAAAACAGAATTTAATATAGAATCGCTATAGATTGTATTACCAATCCACGTTACATTTCCGAAGTAGTATTTATCTCCTTCTTTTACTTTTAATGCAACATTAATATTCCCTTTGGAATTATAGTAGACGGAATCTTTCAAGATTTCTGCGTCGCGATAGCCGCGCGAATTGTAAAAGGTTACAACTTTTCGCTTATCATCTTCGTATTTTTTCTGATCAAATTTTGAGGAAGAAAACGGACTTATATGTAAATACGGACTTAATACTTCACGGGTTCTGCTGTATGACAAATACCCATGATCTTCTAAATAATTTTTGAAAGGGTAATTGGTTGGCTTTCCCCAGCCTGTTGTATCAAATTTATCGTGTGGCGGATACAAAGTCATCCGGGACATTACTTTAGTATCCTTCATTTGCCTTCTTAATTTTCCGGTAGCGAGATTGTCATTACCAAAAAATGAGACATCGTTTATTTTTACTTTTGTGCCTTTGTGTATTGTGAAATATACGGTAACTGCATTAGAATAGTTGGAGTCGATTTTCTCTTCTACATCAATATCTACGCGCTTAAATCCTTTCTCTCCGTAGTATTTACGAATAGCATCGATCGCATTCAATTTCATATTATCGGTAAAAGCATGCCCCAATACAATTCCGCTTTTTCCTTTTAAATCGTCTGCATTGCTTTTGCTTATTCCTTTAAAATAAAGCCTCGTGATTTTAGGCCTTTCTACCACATTCAGTTCTAAATAAATTTCATTGCCTTTTATTGCTACAAGATAATAGGTAATTTCACTGAAATAAGTTTGCAACCAAAGCCTGTGGATTGCGTTTCCCAATTCATCGCCACCGGGAATTGTAATAAAAGAACCCACATTGATGCTCGAAACTGATAGCAATAAATTGGTATCGAAAGTTTTATTACCGGTAACCGTAATGCCGGCCACTTTGTACCGCTGAGGGTTTGCCTGATCCATTACTGTCTGCAAAGCTTCATTGGAAGATGCCAATACTTGTTTTCCGGAAGTATCGGCAGTAGAAATCTGCGCTTTTACTTTCCCACAAATAAGAAAAATGAGTAGAACGCTTATAAAAAAACTCGGTTTATGCATTAAAATTTTTTATTGCTCTTGTTAAATATATTTTATTTAAGCGTTATCTCCTTTAATTGAAAATATCAAAAATATCAGCGCGGCAAATTAGCGGTAATATTCAAAAGTCTTTGTTAAATAAATATATTTTATAAAATTTGATATAATAATTTTCTTATTTAAATACTGCTAATTAAATAAAGAAAACACTTATTTATTCTGTTTGATTTGCTCGCCGGTTTTACCGAAACGCCTTTCGCGGTTCTGAAAATCGCAAATGGCTTCAAACAGCTTTTCTTTATCAAAATCCGGCCACTTTAAATCTGTAAAATACAATTCGGTATAAGCGGATTGATACAATAAAAAATTACTGATTCTATGTTCGCCGCCTGTTCTTATCATTAATTCCGGATCGGGTATATTGCTGGTTGCCAAATATGATTCCAATACAGATTGGTTAATGTCATTTGCTTTTAGTTTGCCGGATTCAATATCTTCAGCTATTTTTTTTACCGCGTTTACAAGCTCCCAACGGCTGCTATAACTCAATGCCAGCACCAAATTCAATCCAATGTTTTTGGAAGTTTCTTTCAGCGCCTCTTCCATTTCGGCCTGCGCATCGTTCGGCAACATAGATAAATCGCCGATTACACTAAGACGGATATTATTCTTATTCAAAACAGGTACTTCCTTGCGGATAGTTTGTATGAGTAATTCCATCAGGCCGTTTACTTCTTCCTGCGGCCTGTCCCAGTTTTCGGTAGAAAAAGCATATAATGTAAGAAATTCTACACCCAGCTCGGAAGCGCCTTCCGCTACTGAACGCACGCTGTTTACACCATGAAAATGACCGTATAGCCTGTCTTCGCCTTTTTCTTTTGCCCAGCGCCCGTTGCCATCCATAATGATGGCTATATGCCGCGGCAAATTGGATAAATCAATATTTTGTTTGTATGATTGCATAATTCGGCTAAACCTAAAGTGCGCAAATGTAACAAAATGAATGATAATCTATTTAAGCAGCCTTTATATATTTGTTTTTAAATGTTGTTTAATCTAAAAATATTATTTTTTTCCATCGTGTTTTTCGGCACATCTGCAATTGCCCAACAAGCCGATATCTCATTTGTATTAAACCGATTGGATTCGCTGCAAGTAAAAGAAGACAATTTTTTTCTGTGGGGCAGCTATCCTTCTTTTATTAATAATAAACAAAAATTCAGCAGAAAGAAAAAAGATATTACCGTTTTTTACAATGTACTTATCGACATTTCACTGCAAAAATTAAAACCCAAATTAAATGCCGAGCAACAAATTTTAGCTGATAAGTTATTAGCGCGTTCTTCCAAAATTTATCTCCGCTTTAAGAATAAAACAAGAAATACTTATAACTTTTGGCTGAAAGATTCTGTTTATAAATTTCCCTATTCCTGGTGGATTCCTTTGATAAAAAAAGATGCCGTTGTACCGGACGATATGGACGATACTTCATTGTCGCAATTGATATTTTCTACAGACTCTGCAGAAGCCTTACACCAATTGATGCAAAGTTTTGTTCATTTCCCTGAAAGAAAAATAAAAACATCTCCCAAAAAATACCGCAAATACAACGCCTATTCCGCATGGTTTGGAAAAAAATTTCCGGTAGTTTTCGATGTTTCAGTCCTGAGCAATATTCTGACTTTTGTGCAGACCTACAACCTGAACTGGACGCATGCGGATTCTTCTTCTTTACAGTTGATTGTGCAAACCATTAGGAACAAAGATTATATTTATCATTCTTTGTATGTATCGCCTTACTACGGCAAAACGCCAATCCTGCTTTATCATTTCGCAAGATTGATGCAGATAAAAAAGATTAATGAACTGGAAGAGCTGAAACCGGAATTGGTACAAGAATGTTATTACCAATTTAATTCAACCGATAATCTTTTAGTAAAAATAATTTGTGCGAATGCGCTGTGTCGTTTCGGAGAAAAAATGCCGCAGATAAATTTACCCAGCCGAGATATTCTTATTCAGCAAATCGAAGAAAACAATTATCCTTTTTTCATAGGGAATATTCCTTCGTATCTGAATTATGGCATAAAGAAATTTTTCACGCAGAGAAGATTGCTGTTGTACTACCATTATTGCCCGGCGTATAACGATGCATTGTTGCTGGAGTATCTGGCAAATGAAAACGCTGCGCGATAGAATTATTTAATCCCGTTTCCGACAGGGAAAATTTTACAAGCGTAAAAAAATGAGAAATATTTTAATAAGCAAATTCAATTTTTTTGCATGCGAAAACAATTCTATTGCCAAAGTCTTATGGACTATTGTATAACACATAAATTGTACATCAAATAGAATATAATAATCTTATTTTTCTTAGTCATTCGCTTTTATATACAATTCATCATGCAATGTTTTTATTCCTTTATTCATTTATCTTAATTTCGCAGCGCAAATACAAAACATCTCAATGGAAATTACAGTAAAACATGCCGAGGAATTACGTTTAACAGCAGAAGAATTTGAACTCATAAAACAGAAGCTCGGTCGCACACCAAACTTTACCGAACTCTGCATTTTCAGCGCTATGTGGAGCGAACATTGCAGTTATAAAAATTCTATCAAATGGCTGAAAACCTTACCGCGCGACGGCGGCAGAATGCTCGTTGCCGCAGGCGAAGAAAACGCCGGCCTGATGGATATGGGCAACGGCTACGGCGTGGTGTTTAAAATTGAGAGTCATAATCATCCCAGCGCGATCGAACCTTTTCAAGGTGCGGCGACTGGTGTGGGTGGCATTCAGCGCGATATTTTTACGATGGGCGCAAGGCCGATTGCATCTTTAAACAGTTTGCGTTTCGGCAAGTTGGAAGATAAAAAAACGCAACGCTTAATGGCAGGCATCGTGCATGGTATCGGCCATTACGGCAATTGCTTTGGTGTTCCTACGGTTGCTGGTGAAGTGTATTTTGAAGATTGTTATCATACCAATCCATTGGTTAATGCAATGAGTGTCGGCATTGTGAAAGCAGGAAAAACAGTAAGTGCGACTTCAGGAAATGTAAAATGCAATCCTGTTTTCTTCGTCGGCAGCGCAACAGGAAAAGACGGTATCGGAGGCGCGAGTTTTGCTTCCGCTAATATTACGGAAGAAAGTGTGGAAGAATTGCCTGCGGTGCAAGTTGGCGATCCTTTCCAAGAAAAGAAATTATTGGAAGCTTGCCTTGAAGTGATTGAAACCGGTGCAGTTGTAGGCATGCAGGATATGGGCGCAGCAGGCATTATTTGTTCAACTGCCGAAATGAGCGCGAAAGGAAAAGCCGGAATGCATATTGATTTGGATAAAGTGCCTACTCGACAGCAGAACATGAAAGCTTGGGAATTATTACTGAGCGAAAGCCAGGAAAGAATGTTGTTAGTTGCAGAAAAAGGAAAAGAGCAAGCTATTTTGGATGTGTTTGAAAAATGGGATTTGCCTTGCAGCGAAATCGGTTATGTAACGGATGACGGCTTGCTGAAATTCTACATGAACGGCGAATTGGAAGCCGAAGTTCCTGCAGAAGAATTGGTGCTTGGCGGCGGCGCACCACAATACACACGAGAGTTTAAAGAACCGAAATATTTATCTCTTATTGCGGATTTTAAAATATCTGATATTGAGGATATTAAGGATAATGAGGAATTGAAAACCGTTGCGGAAAAAATTATTACGTTACCAAATATCGCTAATAAAAAATGGATTACTGTTCAATACGACAGCATGGTTGGCGCAGCCAATACGCAAACCAACGCTCCAAGCGATGCAGCGGTTGTATTGGCTAAAGGCACAGGAAAGGCGTTAGCGGTAACAACGGATTGTAACGGTAGATATGTTTTTGCTAATCCGAATATTGGTGCGCAAATTGCGGTGGCAGAAGCTGCGCGTAATATTGTATGCAGTGGTGGCGAACCAATCGGCGTTACCAACTGTTTAAACTTCGGAAACCCATATAATCCGGAAGTGTATTATCAATTTGTAGAAGCCGTGAAAGGAATGGGCGAAGCTTGCAGAAAATTCAACACACCCGTTACCGGCGGAAATGTAAGTTTCTATAACCAAAATCCTACAGGCGCTGTTTATCCCACACCAACCATCGGAATGGTGGGCATCTTGGATGATATTAATAATAAAATGACGCTCGATTTTAAGGAAGCAGGCGATGTAATTTATTTAATCGGCGAAAGCAAAAACGATATTGGTTCTTCGGAGTATATACATAAAATAAAAAGCGTGGAATATTCCAATGTTCCTGCATTTGATATTGACGAAGAATTGAAAGTACATCAAGCTGTTGCTTCTCTTATCAAAAATAAAATCATTAAAAGTGCGCACGACATCAGCGAAGGTGGTTTAATTACTACTTTGTTAGAAAAAGGATTTAATTGCGAGCTTGGCTTTGATGTTGCAAATAATTCTTCTCTAAGAAAAGATGCTTATTGGTTTGGCGAAGCGCAAAGCCGTGTCGTAGTAAGCGTTTCAGAGGATAAAACAAATGATTTAGAAAATGAACTAAAACAATCAAATACGATATTTACAAAGCTCGGAACTGTTACTTCTTCCGAAATAATTGTTGATGGAAACAGCTGGGGAAATATTGCCGATTGGAAAAATAAATACGATACTGTGATAGAAAATATTATCACAGGAAAGAATTAATATCTGTCTTATTACTTCAACTTCAGCAATAAGTATGTTTATGACGGCTCGTAATCACGAGCTGTTTTTATTTTCTGAAAGAGAAAAGTGGGCAGTAATATATTTTTTTAAATAAAATTTGGTCGGTTCAAAATAATTATTCATTTTTGTACTGTACTACTTAAATAGTACACTAAAACAATAATTATGATTGATATTCAAAATCTGCATTTCGCTTATAAAAAGAAAAAGGTGTACGACGGCATCAGCCTTTCGTTTCAGGCGGGATATGTTTACGGATTGCTGGGCAAAAACGGAACGGGTAAATCTACCTTGTTGCGCTGCATTTGCGGATTGCTTTTTCCTGATGCAGGCACGATAGATGTTTTGGGATTTAATCCGGCTGAAAGAAAGCCTGCATTTTTACAAGATGTATTTATTGTTCCTGAAGAATTTTACCTGCCCGATGTTTCCATTCAAAAATATGTTCGTTGCAATGCGCCGTTTTATGCAAAGTTCAGTCAGAGGGAATTTGAAAATTACCTGAAAGAATTTGATGTGCCTGTTCAAAACACATTGCAGCAAATGAGTTATGGACAAAAGAAAAAAGTATTGATTGCTTTTGCATTGGCTTGCAATACTTCGTTGTTACTGATGGATGAACCGTCGAACGGATTGGATATTTTGAGTAAAACGCAATTCCGGAAAGTATTGGCAGGCGCCGTGAATGAAAATAAATGTATCATCATCAGCACACACCAGGTAAAAGATTTGGAAACGCTGATAGACTTTGTAACGATTGTGGATGAAGGGAAAATCCTTTTCAGTCAGTCTATTGATGAAATATCATCCAAGCTGGCGTTTAAATTTTCGCAGGATAAAAACAATATGTCGAATATTTTATACGAAGAACAAACGCTTTCGGGTTCGGCGTTGGTAATTCCGAATGATGACGATGAAAGCACGAAAGTAGATTTAGAATTATTATATAAAGCTGTGGTTACAAATCCGCAAATGGTTCGGCAAATATTTACTCATTCATCCAAAATTTAAAATCTATATTATGAATAACCGATTCAGTTTTAAAAGATTGCTGTTGCTGGTACAAAAGCAATTTTCGGAAAACGTAAAGTTGTATCTGTATGGTACTTTAGCTTTGCTCGGATTGTTGGCAATTGTTATGTTTTTGTGGACGCAGATAGGCGGAAATACATACAAAGAGGAAACTTTATTTAATCTATATTTAATTGGCTTGTACATAGCAGGCGGCGTGTTCGCAAATTATTCTTTTGGTATGTTAAGCAATAAAGATAAAGGCATTTATTGGCTTACGCTGCCTGCAAGTCATGGAGAGAAATTGGTGTGTGCTATTTTTTACAATCTTATTGTTTTTACAATCATATACACGCTCTTTTATTTTGTAGTATCTCAAGGTGCAGTCGCTTATATAAAAGGTTTGATAAAACATGACCCTTTTAAATATCATTATGAAACAATTAATTGGAATGACGATGATATTAATGATGAAGTAACTGTTTTTACTTATGCCTTTTTTGCTGTGCAGGCTTTTTATTTGTTAGGTTCCGTTGGTATCAAAAGATTTTCCTTTGTGTTGACTACTGCTATCGGCGCTTTGCTGATTATCGGGTTTATATTTTTTATGCAATACTTGTCGGCTTCGTTCAGTAAAAACAGTTTGAGTTTTAATATTATTAATGCGAGGAGTTATTCTAACGAAGGTAATGTTTATCATGAGTATTCAATAAGTCGTTTCGCTTCGGACACTATTATTTTTCTGGCAAAATTTATATGGGCACCGTTTTTTTGGTTGGTTACGTGGTTCAAGTTGAAAGAGAAAGAAATTTAAGAACAAAGAAATTATACTATGCAATTTAATAACAGCGGTCAAGCCATTTACCTGCAAATAGCCGATTACATCTGCGAAAGGCTGTTGCTGAAAGAATGGAAAGCCGAAGACAAAATACCGAGCGTGCGGGAAATGGCGGTTCAGCTGGAAGTGAATCCCAATACGGTTGCGCGTACTTACGATTTTTTAAAGCAGCAGGAAATTATTTACGACAAACGTGGCATCGGTTATTTTATTTCTCCCGACGGATTGAAGAACGCCATCGCGTACAGAAAGCAGGAATTTACGGAAAAAGAACTACCAAATATTTTCAGAACGATGTATATGCTGGGCGTGGAGCCGGAAGATTTAAAAACGAAGTATGAAAAATTTAAAAAACAATATTCTTCAAAATAATTAATCATATAAAAATGAAAACGAGCAATAAACTTTTATTGGGGTTTTTGATAGTGGTTTTTCTTGTTCCGTTGTTCACGTCTTTTGCCTTGCGCAGCGTTGTGAAACAAGGGAAATATACGATTGGCTTATATCCGTCGGAGGAATCTTTTCAGCAAGGCTCTATCGGAAATTATAAAGCGGTAAAGATTATAAATCATCCATTTCCCGATGGCTATGATTTTATTTGTACCATTCATCCATCATCTTCGGGAAAATATTTGTTCTATGATGATTCAAATGGCGAAGGTCTTTTTGACAGCATCGGTGTGGACATCAAAAACGATACATTGTATATACAACGGTTTACGGTTCATTCGCCAGGTATGCAGGCTGCGCATAAAAATGACGTTGCTTGGATGGCTATTCGTAATGTAGACTTATTCCTGCCATCTTTAGATAATATCACGGCAGAAAGAACGGAAATTAAAATAGATTCTTCTGCAAATACTTCGATAAACATAAATCTTAATGACAACTCATTGCTCGGATTGGGAAATATAAAACAAGAAATAATTGCTTATGGTAGTCCGATTCAGAATAATTTTGATAATTCCAATACTGAAAGTAATTTCAAAAATATAACTGTCAATGCTGTGCATTCATCCGTGATATTTGGTACAAATGTTTCTGTGGACAATCTTTGGTTGTATGCAGATAGTAAATCCAAGATTGCTTTTTTGGATAGCTGTAATGTTCACACGCTCAACGGCTCGATAGATAAACAAAGTATCAATAACGTCGACTCAACAATGATAAAAAGATTAATGCCTTTGTTAAAATAATAAATTAAGCAAAGTTATGCGCAATCATTCTTACTGTGATTTTTTGCGAAGAATAAAAACTATAAATCCATCAACATCCATACATTGCAGGAAGTATGCCCGGAGTTGCCGAGAGAATGTTCTATATTTTTAAACCCGTTTTTTTATACATCGCAATTGCAGTAGTAAAATTTGGAAAGCTTTCAAGATACAATTGTTGGTAGCCTGTTTGCTTCGCAAATTCAATGGATTGCAGCATCAATGTTTTTCCTATGCCCAAGCCCCGCGTGTTTCCACCAACATAAAATTTTACCAATTCGGCGCAGCCGTTCGGCAAGCCTTCGGTGGGATAAATACCGCAACAGCCGACAACTTCATTATTCATTAACGCTACGTAGAAAATAGAACCGGGTGTTTGAAATAATGCAAACAAATCATCTGTGGTTGGATCGCTGTAAACTGTGCCGCACTGCAGTATGGCATATTCTTCCAGCGTAGTCCGTATTAGTTTAGCTAAAGCTTTATTATCTTTTTCTTTGATGCGCTTTATAGTGAATTTGCCGTTGTTCATTTATCAAAAATAAAATCATTAAAAGTGCGCACGACATCAGCGAAGGTGGTTTAATTACTACTTTGTTAGAAAAAGGATTTAATCGCGAGCTTGGATTTAATGTTGCAAATAATTCTTCTCTAAGAAAAGATGCTTATTGGTTTGGCGAAGCGCAAAGCCGGGTTGTAGTAAGCATTGCAGTGGATAAAACAAATGATTTAGAAAATGAATTAAAACAATCAAATACGTTATTTACAAAGTTCGGAACAGTTACTTCTTCCGAAATAATTGTTGATGGAAACAGCTGGGGAAATATTGCCGATTGGAAAAACAAATACGATACTGTGATAGAAAATATTATCACAGGAAGTGTAGATTAATATTCTCTGTTCTAATTACGAATAATCATCATTGAACCATTCGAATTATTATTTCCTCCGAACTTTCTCGGATAAAAAGAAAACGAAAGCATGAAATATTGCCGCAAACCGTTGGTAACAGTAGTTCCTACGCTATTTTGATTTAAGAAGTTGGTGATATTTTTGTTTTGCCTTAAAATATCAAATGCAGTAAATTTTATTTCCGCTTTATCTTTCATAAGCCGATATGTTGTAGTCGCATTCCAAAGCGCAGCGTTGGATCCGTTGGTCTGAGCTCTATTTGACTGATAATTCAGGTTTGAGGAAAGTACCCATTTTTTTGTAAGATAATAGGACGCATCTATGCTGGTAGTATAATTTTTAATAGTGGGGGAAATATTCAATGCACCTGCCTGATTGTTTTTATTCATAGTAATGCTTTGCGCTATGGTTGTATTAAATTTATCAATGACGATAAAGCTTGCACTTAAAGTATTTCCGAAAGTTGTGTTGTGCGAAGCAGAGGCTGCGCCGTTGATAAATGCAGGGGAATTATTTTCAGTATATGTAGGAGAATATTTGGCCTGAAGCTGGTATTTGGTTTTAAACTTCGTGGAGAAATGAATATCGCCGTTTAAATTAAAATCATTCTGCCCGTTACCGTTTAAAAGATATACTATACTTTTTCCCGATGCATCATATACCGTGCTGTCTATTACGGCATTGTGCGTAGAATTGTAACTCATATTTAAAGAAATTCCATAATCACTCTTTGCCGAAGGTTTCGCTCTGTCAATATTGATGTTGTAATTTGCCGACAACCTTCTGCCCACCTTCAATAAAGGATTTCCTACTGTAACGTTATATCGGTTGGTTGTATCAATAATAGGAACAAGCTGATCAATACCCGGAAGATTTGGATTAATGCTGCCATACATGTAACTGTATATACGATATTGATTAGATTTTTCGTAAGAAAAATTCATATTAACGCCCGGCACCCACATTTGATAATTCTTATTTATATTCCTGTATAAAAGTGTAGAAGTGTTGTTTTGATTTATCCATTGATGATCAATAGAAGCCATTACAAACAAATATGAATAATATTTTCCGTTTACATATTTATTAATGCTTTTAGATAAATATAATCCCGGCGTATATTCGAAATTATTCAACGTATTGTTATTGGTAAGGTAATCGTTGGTAATATATTTTTTTGTGAGTGAATCGAAATCCTGAACTCTGCTGTTTTGCGTACTTTTCGAGAAATTGATCGTGTTGTTTAACCCAATATCGATATTGTATAGATTATAAATCCCGAATATCAATTGCCGTAAAGAGTTATACCTTAAAGATGCAGATGCATTAAAATTGTCGGATTTGTTATTATAATTTCTTATGATGGTACTTGACGGAATAGAATCTATATAAGATGTAAAAACATTATCCGTATGCGTAAAAGTATTGTTATCATTATAGCCTGCATTTACAAATACCGAATAGCTTTTTAAATTGTCCGGATTGATAAACCCATTGCTGTTAATCATAGCAGTCATATTAACGCTGTTGCTGCTGCTCTTGGAATAATTTTTGACATCATTAAAACTGATTGCCGTATCGTTTCTATAAACATTATTTACGGAAGTACTATTGTTATCGGAATTGGAATGATTGGCACTTGTATTTATACTTATGAAATCTGCAAATTTGCTTCTTCTTTCATATAAAAAATTGGCTGCGTGCGTACCCGTTGAATTATCTGATTGAGAATTGGCTATGCTACGCTGGTTGTATGTAATAAGATTTGAAGTTTGGTCTGTTTTGTTGATATTATTCAGATCGGTATTGGTATAAGAATAATCTCCCGAAAGCCTGCTGTAATATTGTCCGTTATCGGTTTCATTAAAGCTGTGCTGAAACTTAGCTGTTCCCCACATATTTTTTTTAATTCCACTTACCTCAGGATCTCCGTAACGGTAAAACATAAAACTCTGCTTGAATGTATTTTGCAAAAACGCATCTGCTCCAATACCGGTTGATTTATTAGTATTATCGGCTCCTATTGCAATGCCTACTTGATTTTTCGGATCATAGCCTTGTAACACGCCGGAAGCGTCATATCTTTTATCCGTTCCGTATCCCGCACCTACTTTTCCGAATATCCCTTTTTTCTTATCGGCTTTTAATTGTATGTTCATACTGTAGAGAGAGTCTTTCTTGCCGTTATCAACTCCCTCAATTTTATTCGGATCTTTTTGTTCATATAGCTGAATTTTTTCTATCGCATCTTTAGGAAGGTTTTGTGTAGCAATATCGGTTCGTCCGTTGAAAAAAGGTTTGCCGTCCACCAATAATTTCTCTATTTTTTTGCCGTTCATGGTAATTGTTCCGTCCGACCAAACAACCATTCCGGGCACTCGCAGCAACATGTCTTCCACCACAGCATTGGAATCTAATTTAAAAGCATCCGGATTTATTTCCAACGTATCTCCATTCATTTTTATCGGCGCTACCGATTTAACAACTACATCGGCAAGCCCAGTAGAATCCAACGTTTTCAGATTGATTGTTTGCAAATCCAGTACAGCATTGCTTGAATCAAGCTGTACATTGCCTGCATAAGAATTATATCCGGTAAATGTTACCACAAAATACATCGGCGTTTTTACGGGAAGCTGCGTCACGGAAAATTCGCCTTTGTAATCCGTAATTTGAAAGCCTTGTAGTGAAGAATCTGCTTTTTTATAAAATATTACAGATGCCGAGCTTAGCGGAACATCATTTACAGAATCGTAAATAATACCTTTTATTGTGCCGTTTTTTTGCTGCGCGATTGTTTGGGAATACAGAATACAAATCGAAATAATGAGGAGTAAAAATTTTGCCATACGTTTTATTTCAGTTTGATTCGTATAATAATGTTGTTGCCATTCTCATCTAATTTTGATAAGTATTCTCTGAATGCCCGCGAAATATTATTTTGAGCCAATAGATTCTTTTTTTGTTGTACCAGTATGGATGCGGATGCAGTAGTGTAAATGTAATCTTTGTCTTGCTGAGAAATATTCGTAAACAGGTTAGGGGGAAGGTTATAAATGCTGCTGTCGGTTGTTAAATTATTCAGACTGTATAAAATATTTTGATAGAATAGAAAATTTTTATTGCTATACTTTAAAGAGCAAGTAGAAAAAAATAAGTATTTGCCATGCTCTGTTATACTATAAAAAAATGCTGTTGCATTTGAATTTTTTTCTTTGAATTTTTCAAAATCTATATTGTTTCTAAAACTAAGAGAATTATAATTAGGTTGTATTGTATTGGTCATTGGCATTATAAAACAATATTTTTCTTCAATTGTATCGGAATGTAATGTGTATATCGTATTACTAAAATCTAATTGTATTAACTCAGTACTGTCGCTAAGCGTGGAGGATACAGGAATAATATACCGGTAATAATAAGGGAAAATATCGGGAATATTCAAATAAGGAAAGTAGGAATGCTTTTGTGAATAATTTGAATCATACTGAACAATTCTATATTGTATCGTATCTTTTCTATACTTATTAAAAATGTGATTTCTAAGCAGGAAACTACCATTGAAATAAATTACATTATTTAGTGCAAAAGATGGCGTGGGTATAGTTTCCGTTTTAAAATCGTGATCCAAATACAGCCATTGCAATAAAACATATTTAGAAATATTTTTTCTTTTCCACCGGTCTATGAGCTGAAGCGCTTTGCTTTCGGAAATTGTAAAATTTTTATTCGCACTTCTTATTAATAAGGCATTTTTAGATGCCACATATTGTACGTCTTTAATTATATATTTTTTAGAGGCGTTTTTAAATTTATAAAGAAACTTCCCTTTTTTATCAAAAATGTAAATTGTATTATTATCAAAAACAACAAAATTATTCTTGCAGATATTCAACTGAGATAAATTATCATACTTCGATTCCTTAGTTGTTTCTAAAGGAATGAAATCAATACTTTCAATAAATTTAGAAGCTTTTATGCCGGGAGCAGTTGCAGGATCAGCATAGATTTTTTTTATATCCTGAGAAAAAGTTACAATTACCGATATGCTAAATATCAATGCCAATGCATATTTCAGGTTGTTATAAAGGTATTGCATAGGCATAGAATGATGATGTAAAAGTTTAAATAGAGAATGAATTCTCTATAAAGAAACTATATAAATAGTTTAACTTTTGTTAATTTAAGCATCTGATATTACACATCCATCAACATCCATACATTGCAGGAAGTATGCCCGGAGTTGCCGAGAGAATGTTCTATATTTTTAAACCCGTTTTTTTTATACATGGCAATTGCAGTAGTAAAATTTGGAAAACTTTCAAGATATAATTGTCGGTAACCTGCTTGTTTTGCGAATTCGATGGATTGCAGCATCAATATTTTTCCTATGCCCAAGCCGCGTGTGTTTTCACCCACATAAAATTTTACCAATTCGGCGCAGCCTTGCGGCAACCCTTCCGTAGGATATATTCCGCAACAGCCGACAACTTCATTATTCATAAACGCTACGTAGAAAATAGAACCGACAGTCTGAAATAATGCAAACAAATCATCTGTGGTTGGATCGCTGTAAACTGTGCCGCACTGCGGTATGGCATATTCTTCCAACGTAGTCCGTATTAGTTTAGCTAATGCTTTATTATCTTTTTCTTCGATGGGCTTTATAGTGTATTTGCCGTTGTTCATTTATCAAAAATAAAATGTCCGAAAAAAAATTCGGACATTTTTATTCTAAACATTTTGCTCTTAAATTCTATAATCCCAGAAAGCCTGATTTTTTCAACGTTTCAGTTCCTTCACCGATTTTGTATCCGTTGTTATAAACTTCTATTTTATACGAACCGGGCTGGAACTTGGTGTTATCCAATTTCCAATCAAAAGAAACCGGCAGCCTTTTTCCTTGTGTATAATTGATTGTTTGCAAATTCGTGTACACTTTTTGTCCGTCTTCTCTTGTATTAAACGTGCCGCTTCCCTGTGACGGAACAGAAATCACATGTCCGTCGGGGCCTGTTACGATTACATATAAATCTTTCGGCCCTGTAGAGGCAATTTTATTTTCATCTATTGTAAAAGATATGCGCAGCAAGTCGGCTTTTTTTGCTTTTGTCGTTGCTTCTTCTTTATCGCCTTTTATCTGCAATGCTGCAATAGTAAAACCGGAAGCGTGCAATGTAGAGGCTTCATCCACTATCCTTTGATTCTCGGCTGCTGTCTTTTGCAAACTATCGGAGACTACTTTGTTTTGTGTTATCAACGTATCACGTTGTGAGGTAAGCGTTTGATTGCTTGCTGTGAGTGTTGCATTTTCTCGTTTTAATTGAGCAACCTGTGCAGACAAATCATTTATTTTGCCGTTGAGTTCATCGATTAGTTTTTTCGCCCTTGTAAGATCGCCGTTATCTTCTTTTCTTATTTGTTCAATTTGCGATTTCAGTTTATCTATTTCGTCTTTTTGTTGCGCCAGATTTCCCTGCAATTGTGTGTTGCTTCCGGATAAGGAATCCATTCTTCGCAATGCATCGTTATATTCTATTTGTATTGCATTGCGCGAAGAATCGGCAACCTGTTGCTGTACATGCAAACCTGCAATTTCCTGTTTGGATTCTATTTTACTGTAAATTAAATAGCCCCAAGTTCCCAGTAATGCAGCTACTAAAATACCGTAAATCCATTTCTTCATACTATCCTTATTTTCATTTTGATTAGGCTCTTGTGAAGGCTGTGGATTCGCCGATGGATAATTTGTATATGCCATATTTTTTTTGTTATCTTTAGTGAAATATATTCCGATGCCCTTAAATGCAATGTTTCAATTGCTTTTTATTGATATTGAAACAGTACCGCAAGTTCCGGATTTCTCAAAATTGCCCGTCAAAGGGCAACAATTGTTTTGTGAAAAAATGGCTAAAACTATGCCAGAAATAGAAAATGCAAGCGATTTATATAATGAAAAAGCAGGCATACTCGCAGAATTTGGCAAAATCGTTTGCATATCAATGGGATATTTTTTCATAAACGAAAATAAAGAACCGGCTCTTAAAATTAAAAACATTTTCGGTGAGGAAGAAAAAAATTTATTGAATACGTTTATTGAAACGGCTAAAAAATTTAAAGACAAGCACAAAAATTTCCGGTTTGCGGGTCATAATATCCGTGAATTTGATATTCCTTACATTTGCCGCCGGCTAATAATTCATCAGATTGCATTGCCTGATTTTTTGCCGCATTCCGGCGCAAAACCATGGGAAGTTTCCATGTTTGATACCATGCAGGTTTGGAAATTCGGCGATTATAAAAATTATATTTCGCTCGATTTATTGGCTTATACGCTGAATGTACCCACGCCTAAAAATGACATTGCCGGAAAAGATGTAACACGTGTTTTCTACGAGGAAAAAGACTTGCCGCGGATAGCAAAATATTGCGCTAAAGATGTGAGCGCCGTTGCGAATATTTATTTGCGCATGCACCAACAGCCATTACTTAAAGAAGAAAATATTGTTGTGGGAAATGATTGATTTTATTTAATAAAGATTCATTGTTGCTACTAAGACAATTTATCTTCTTCGCCCTGTTTTACTTTTCCATCTTTTTCAAGTTTTTTTCTGTAAGCAGCTGCGGCTCTTAACTGCGTATAAGAATATTTTTCGCCCAGCGATATGTATATTTCTGATGAAAGCGCTTGCGGATTTGTTTCCATGTATTGGTTGATTATAAGAAATTCATCTTCTTTCATAAAATCAAAAACATTTACTTCTCCTGTTTCGATAAATCTTACCAAATGCCCTTCTATCGTGCTTTTGGCGAGGTTTCGTTCTTTCGATATTTCATCAACCGTTTTTCCTTGCTGATACAAATTCAAAGTAATATTATAAGTTTCTCCCTTTTGCAGTTTTTTATTTGGAAAAAATTTTTCATCAATTTCAGCTTTGGCATTTTCCTCTTTTTTGTTCAACCGTTCCAGCCAATCGCCGATGTTTTGCGTTTCGCACATTGTTTGTACTACACTTACAATATGCTGCAATTCCTGTTTTTTTCTTTCAAATGAAATAAGAAGATTCGATAAAACGGATAATGATTTTTTTATATTCCGTTGTTCTTTCAATCGTAATATTTCTTCTTTGACGGGGCGAATTAATTCGTTTTCCAAAGAAACACCAAACCACCCACAAGCCTTATCCAGCCTTTGTTTCAACAATGTATAACCATTATCCGCCGCTTGCACTAAAAGCATTTCCAATTGCTTTACAAAGGTATGCGCCGTTTGTGATTGAGCTTGAATCTTATCCGAAAGCGCATGCATAAAATCTTCGGAAACGGCTTCTTCTTTGAATAATTTTTGCGTTTGCTCTGCAATAAATTCATTCCAACTCTGGCGCAATTTTTCCCAGTCAAAAGCTTGTAAAATCGAATGATGAATATAATTTACCTGAGATTCATTCAATAAATTTTTGAGTTCATCTTCTTTAACTGCATTGCCGGAAAAAGACAAAATCTGCTCGTCAGTATACACAGCTGATCGATAAATTTTGGAACGCAATACCAAACCTTCCGTACTGCGCAAACGGCTAAACGCAACATACACCTGGCCTGCGGCAAATGCTGCGCCGGCGTCTATTACAGCTTTATCAAAAGTTAATCCCTGACTTTTATGAATGGTAATTGCCCAAGCCAATCGAACAGGATATTGCACAAAAGCGCCTATTTCTTCATCATCAATTTTATCTGTTGCATTGTTATATTTGTATTGTATATTTTTCCATTCTTCTTTTCTCAGTTCGAACAAATCTTCTTCTTCGGGAAAGCGGATCCAAATATTTTTATCCTTATCTATTTTTTCTACAATACCGATTTTTCCATTAAAATATTTTCTTTCATCTCCTTTATCGTTTTTGATAAACATGACTTGTGCGCCTTCTTTCAGCAAAAGCGTTTTATCGTTTGGATACATTCTTTCCGGAAATTCGCCTTCAACTGAAGCGCCAAATTCATACAGCTTGTGCGGCAATTTTTCCAATGCGCGTTGATTGATGTTTGCTGCAATGCCGTTGTGCGAAGTAAGTGTTATATAATTATCGTTTCCTGCAGGAGTAAACTCAGGATTGTAAAACCGGTTAATCGCTGCCAAATCATTTTCGTCAATACAATTTTCTCTTATCCTGTTGAGCAACGATACAAAGCGTTCATCACTTTGACGATACACTTTTTCCAGTTCAAGATATACCAGCGGCGCTGTGCGAAGCACGCATGCACTGAAGAAAAACGGCGTGGCATAATATTGTTTCAGCAAAGCATTTTCTTCATATTTTACCACGGGAGGCAGTTGATACAAATCGCCGATGAAAAGAACCTGTACATTTCCGAAAGGTTTATTCGGCTGTTTGCGTATATGACGCAAAATCTCATCCATTGCGTCCAGCGTATCACAGCGAAGCATGGATACTTCATCTATAATCAGCAGTTCAAGCTCTTGCAATATTTCTCTTTTGGCACGATTTAATTTCAGCTTTTGAAGAAGCTGCACCTTATTGTAAACATTTGTTTCTGCCGAAAAATGATTGGAAAATTCTACCGAAGGAATATACATTCCAAATGGCAGCTGAAATAATGAATGTATTGTAACGCCGCCCGCATTGATGGCTGCAACGCCTGTAGGCGCAACGATGGCGAGTTTTTTCCTGCAATTTTCTTTGATGTATTTTAGAAAAGTAGTTTTGCCTGTTCCGGCTTTGCCGGTAAGGAATAAATGCCTGTCGGTATAATTTACGAAAGCTGCTGCATGGTAAAAAATGGTATTATCGGCATCGTTAGATTGCATAAGCAAAAGATTAAAGTAACGAAATTTTTACTTCTTTCTGTTATGATATGCACGCATAGTATTTTTCAACAATCCCGCAATAGTCATCAATCCTACGCCGCCGGGTACAGGCGTAATAAAAGATGCTTTCGGTGCAACTTCATCAAAAGCCACGTCACCTTTAATACTATAACCGGATTTCTTTGAAGCGTCTTCCACGCGCGTAATGCCAACATCAATAATAATGGCGCCGTCTCTTACCATATCTGCTTTAAGAAATTCAGGCTTGCCTAAAGCGGCAACAATAATATCCGCCTGCAAACAAATCTCTTTTAAATTTTTTGTATGAGAATGGCAAAGCGTAACGGTACAATTTCCGTAAGGCGTATTTGTGCTGAGCAAAATACTCATCGGCCGGCCAACGATATTGCTGCGACCAATCACAACGGCGTGTTTTCCTTTTGTTTCAATATTATAATGTTCCAGCATAAGCATAATACCATAAGGCGTTGCCGGAATGAACGACGGAATACCTAACATCAAATTTCCCGCGCTTATCGGATGAAAACCGTCCACGTCTTTTTCGGGATTGATTGCAGCAATTACTTTTTGCTCGCTGATATGTTTTGGCAAAGGAAGCTGCACCAAAATGCCATCGATGTTTTCATCATTATTCAGCTTAATAATTTCGTCAAGCAACGTTTGTTCATCTACATTTTCGTCCAAACGTATCAACGTAGATTGAAAACCAATTTCTGCACAGTTTTTTACTTTGCTTGCCACATAGGTTTCGCTGGCGCCGTTTGTACCCACAAGAATGGCTGCGAGATGCGGCGCACGGTTTCCTTCGCTGATTAATCTTTCGACTTGTTGTTTGAGTTGTTCTTTTACCGCTTTTGAAACGATTTTTCCGTCTAATAATTGCATGGCGCAAAGATAAATTGATTTATTACTTAAAAAAATTTGAGCAGTGATTAATTCCCAAACATCTTCCTTTTTCGATCATTTACCGAAATTTATTTTGCAGAAAATAAAAACGATATTACTTTTGCTAACGGTGTTAGGAAATATATCATCGAAATGGGCATTACCGAAAGAAAAATAAGACACAAGAAAAACCTGAAAGTGGCAATCCTCGAAACTGCCTGGAACATTGTAAAAGAAGAAGGTTGGGAAGCCCTTTCCATTCGAAAAATAGCAGATGCCATTGAGTATAGCGTGCCGGTTATTTATTCTCATTTTGAAAATAAAGAAGCCATTTTATCGGAAATATCTTTGGAAGGCTTTCGCCACTTGCAAAATTTACTTACGAAAGCAGGGAAAAAGTATACCGACCCAAAAGATCAATTAAAAGCGTATGCGGAAACTTATTGGAATTTTGCATTTCGGAACAAAGAATATTATATGCTGATGTTTGGTTTAGGAATGCCGTCCTGCTGCACATCTGGCAAGCCGCCGGAAGAAATATTTGCATTTAAGAATTGTATCGCCGGCGCGGTGGAGAAAATAATGAAAAGCAGAAACTCCAATATGGATGATTTTCATTTTAAAAAATTTGCTTTTTGGTCGGTATTACACGGACTTATTTCCATAAGGTTTATGCGCAATAATGATATAGGAGATACCATGAATAAAAAAGTAATGGAAGATACCGTTGCCTCATTCCTCAAGAATTTATAAGAAATACAAACTATTAATTAATTAACAAGCATTCAACAATCAATCACAGCACAAACATTCTCGACTCCCGCATTTAACAAATGTAGAGCCAAGCCGATGAAAATATCCGGAGAATCAAATACAATGAATACATAACAATAACTTATCGTAATCGTACACCCATTTTTAATTTCTGAATTTCAGTACTCTTTTATTCCGAAAAAATAAAAGGTCCTATTTTATCTCAAAAAAAATACAATATGCAATTGAAGCACATTTTAAATTTCTATAAAGCTGCTAACATCTTAAAGTTATCTACTTTATCGCTTATTTTATTTACGCTGTTGAGTTGCGGATCCAAAAATCCGCAAGGTGCTCAAGGCGCTATGCCGCCGCCGGCATTACCGGTAATCACTTTGTCAAATATGGATGCCAACACATACCAGGATTTTACTGCCTCCGTTGAAGGAAGCAAGGATATTGAAATAAGGCCACAGGTATCCGGTATATTGACAAATATTTATGTGGACGAAGGCGCTTATGTTCATAAAGGGCAAATCCTTTTCAGGATAGACAGCAGGCCTTACAGCGAACAGCAAAACAGTGCGCATGCCAATCTGCTTGCCGCACAAGCTGCATTGGAAAATGCGAAAATCAATGTGGATAAATTATTGCCATTGGTCAGCAATAATGTGGTATCCGATGTTCAGTTAAAATCTGCACAAGCTGCTTATGATCAGGCAAAGGCAAATGTAGCGCAAGCAAAAGCAGCAGAGTCTTCCGCAAGTATTAATGTAGGATATACTACGATCGAAGCGCCTGCGAATGGTTACATTGGCCGTATACCTTATAAAACAGGGAGCCTTGTTGGAAGCACATCGCCTGATGCACTAACTGTGCTTTCTCAAACGAAAGATGTATATGTATATTTTTCTATGGGCGAAACGGATTTTCTTCATTTCGCAGATAAATATCCGGGCGCTACAATTTCTGATAAGGTAAAGCAAATTCCTCCTGTGGAACTTGTGCTTGCAGATGACAGTATTTATCCGCAAAAAGGTAAGATAGAAATTGTAGAAGGCCAGTTTGATAAATCCGTAGGAGCTATCTCATTCCGGGCTACTTTTCCAAATGACCATGGTTTATTGAGAAGCGGCAACACCGGCAAAATAAGAATTCCGAATGCGTACCAAAATGCTTTGGTAGTACCGCAGGAAGCTACATTTGAATTGCAGGATAAAGTATTTGTATATACCATTGCAGACAGTAATAAGGTTGTTACCAAGCCAATTACTATTGCAGACAGAACGGTAAATTATTACTTGGTTTCTGATGGTGTAAAAGCCGGCGATAAGATTATACTTTCATCTCAATCTACATTATTAACCGGCGGCTTAAAAGACGGAATGGCAATCCAGCCGCAAATGGTTTCCACAGATAGTTTATTAAAAGAAAAACCATTGCAGTAATAAAAAGAATTTCTTCTTTTTTACTGTTGATTTTTCTATAAAGAACTTTTGATTTAATCTATTAATAGATAAAAAAATTATCAATGCTTAAAAGATTTATAGAGCGCCCGGTGTTATCTACAGTTATATCTATTATCTTAGTTATACTTGGCAGCTTATCCTTATTTTCCTTACCTACTACTTTGTTTCCCGAAATTGCGCCGCCAAGCGTATTGGTAAGCGCATCTTATCCCGGAGCAAACGGCGAAGTAGTTGCCCGTACTGTTGCCACGCCGATTGAAGAAGCGGTAAACGGCGTAGAAAACATGAGCTACATGACTTCCAATTCAAGCAACGACGGAAGTTATTCACTGACTGTATATTTTAAACAAGGCACCGATCCGGATATTGCTGCGGTAAACGTTCAGAACCGCGTATCAAAAGCCAACAGCCAATTGCCTCCCGAAGTAATACAAGCCGGCGTTTCCACACAAAAAGTGCAAAACGGCTTCCTGATGTTTGTAGGGCTGTATGCAGAAGACACTTCTAAGTATGATGAAACATTTTTGAATAATTATTTAAAAATAAATGTAATTCCGCAGCTGCAGCGTATTCCCGGCGTAGCACAGGTACAGCCTTTTGACACCAGAGATTACTCCATGCGTATCTGGCTGAAACCTGACCGGCTTGCTGCCAACAGTCTTTCGCCGCAGGATGTAGTAAATGCCATTAAAGACCAAAATGTTGAAGCGGCGCCCGGTCGTTTAGGCCAAAGCAGTAAAGAATCTTTTGAGTACATCATTAAGTACAAGGGTAAAGTAAACAAAAATGAAGATTATGAAAACATGGTCATTAAAGCAAACAATGATGGCTCTATACTTCGCCTGAAAGATGTTGCTCGTATTGAATTCGGCGCTTATACTTATACGGCAACAAATGTATTGAATGGCAAGCCTGCATCGGGTTTTGCAGTTTTACAAACACCCGGATCTAACGCCAATGAAATTCTTACCGAACTGGAAAAAGAAATAAATGAATTTGACAGAAACTTGCCCACCGGCATGAAGTTCAAAATCATGTATAATGCAAAAGAATTTCTGGATGCTTCTATACATCAGGTGAAAGAAACTTTGATCGTCGCATTTATTTTAGTGGCTATAGTTGTATTCATTTTCTTACAGGATTTACGCTCTACGCTGATTCCGGTAATAGCCGTACCTGTTGCCATTATCGGCACATTCTTTTTCTTGCAACTGATTGGCTTTAGTATTAATCTTCTTACATTATTTGCCTTAGTATTGGCGATAGGAATTGTAGTGGATGATGCTATTGTGGTAGTAGAAGCCGTGCACTCAACAATGGAACACGACCATTTGCCTGCGCGGGAAGCTACCATTAAAACCATGAGCAATATTTCGAGTGCTATTATATCTATTACGCTGGTTATGGCTGCTGTATTTATTCCCGTGAGTTTTGTACAAGGCCCGGCCGGCGTGTTTTATAAACAATTTGCTTTCACTCTTGCCATAGCAATTATAATATCGGCAGTAAACGCATTGACGCTTACGCCTGCTTTGTGTGCATTATTTTTAAAGAATCAATATGCAAATGAGGCAAGTGAAAAAAGAAGTTTCGGAGCGCGGTTTTTCTCCGGTTTCAATGCAGGCTTTACAGCTATGACCAAAAGGTATGTTAGAAGCATACAATTTTTAATAAAAAATAAATGGGTTGCCATACTTGGGCTTGTGATTGTAGCTGTAGCCTCTGTATTCTTAATTAAAAGAACACCAACAGGTTTTATTCCCGAAGAAGATCAGGGATTTATTATTGCTATTTCACAGACACCCGGTGGAAGCTCACTGAGCAGAACCATGAATGCTACCGATCAGGTAAGCAAAATTACAATGGCCGACGGAGCAGCAAGCGATATATGGGCGGTAAATGGTTTCAACTTTGTTACGAATGCATCCGCTTCTCCTAATGCCGCTATATTCGTCCGTTTAAAGCCGCAGAAAGAAAGAGGAGATGTAACAGATCCCGCAGCTATCACAGGCAGGCTGATAGGCAAAACAAGCCAGGTACATGACGCCTTAACATTCTTCGTTAATTTCCCTACTGTTCAAGGTTTTGGAAATGTAAGCGGTGTAGAGATGATGTTGCAGGACAGAGCAAGCGGCACGCTGGATAAATTATCCGCTACTGCATGGGGATTTGTTGGCGCATTAACTCAAAGAAAAGAAGTAGCTACTGCATTCACTACGTTTAATACTTCCAATCCGCAATATTCCATCGAAATAGATAATATAAAAGCAAAGCAATTAGGCGTATCCATCAGCGATTTGCTCAACACTTTGCAAATTTATTACGGCAGTAGTTTCGTATCAGACTTTAACCGTTTTGGAAAATATTATCGCGTAATGGCACAAGCGGATATTCCTTACCGTATGGATGAAAATTCATTAAACGGAATTTTTGTAAAAAACAATGTTGGTGGAATGGTTCCGGCAACTACGGTTGCTAAACTCAAACGCGTTTACGGTCCGGAAACAGTAACAAGGAATAATTTGTATAATGCAGTTACCATCAATGCTACGCCAAAGCCGGGCTATAGCACAGGCGATGTAATCAAAGCCATTGAGGAAGTATCGAAAACCATGTTGCCAAAAGGCTATGCTTATGAATTTACAGGAATGACAAGAGAAGAAATCCGCGCCGGAAATCAAACCGCATTT
This sequence comes from Arachidicoccus sp., assembly GCA_028283605.1. GTDB lineage: Bacteria > Bacteroidota > Bacteroidia > Chitinophagales > Chitinophagaceae > Arachidicoccus. The sequence continues at coordinate 89,371 of JAPWKH010000002.1, forward strand.
ATATTTCTTCTTAGCGTACTATTTGTTTATTTTTTATTGGCTGCGCAATACGAAAGTTATATACTGCCTTTGGCCGTAATTCTTACAGTGCCTACAGGTATTTTGGGAGTTTATTTATTCATAGGTTTTGCGGGCTTAACCAGCAACGTGTATGTGCAGATTGGTATGATTATGCTGATTGGGTTGTTGGCAAAAAATGCAATTCTTATAATAGAATTTGCTTTGCTCCGGCGAAAGTCCGGAACCACACTAGTACGCTCCGCACTGGAAGGAGCACAGCTTCGTCTCCGCCCTATTTTGATGACATCCTTTGCATTTGTAGTGGGTATGCTTCCGCTGATTTTTACGAAAGGCGCATCTGCGCAGGGCAATCATTCCATCGGATGGAGCGCTGTGGGCGGTATGCTTACCGGCGTATTGCTCGGTATCTTTATTATCCCGGTATTATTCGTAATATTCCAATACTTACAAGAAAAAATTTCAGGTCAGAAGGAAGTAAAAAAATTGGAAATAACGGATTGATATCATTTTATCTTTTGATAAATAATTAATTTAATAATGAAGAATAATATAAATAAATTTTATCTGTCGCTCGGGATATTTGTATTGATGTCTTGTAATGTTACAAAACAATATAAGCAGCCCGACTTGCAATTGCCTGTTCAATACAATACTGTCGCATACAGCGATACGGCAAGTATTGCAAATATTTCGTGGCAAAACTTTTTTACCGATGATACTTTAAAATCCCTGATTGAAAAAGGTATAGCGTATAATTATAATTTACAACTTGCGGTAAAAAGAATAGAATCTGCGCAGCAACAATTGCGTCAGGCAAAAACATTGCAATTGCCTACTTTGAATGCTACTGCAAGCGGGCAATACAACCGCCCTTCAGAAAATAGTTTGAACGGAAGTTTTGCAGACCTCACCGGAAGCAGGCATTATGAAGATTATATTCTTGGCTTAAACCTCGGATGGGAAGCGGATATATGGGGAAAAATACGCAGCAAGCAAAAAACGGCATACTTGCAATATCTGCAAACTTATGAAGCTAAGAAAACTGTGCAAACACAATTAATCGCCGATATTGCCGATGGATACTATAATCTGTTGATGTTGGATGAGCAGCTGCGTATCGCAAAATCCAATATGCAACTTGCAGACAGCACATTAAGACTCACGCAGCTTTTGAAAGATGCCGGAGAGAATACACAATTATCCATAGAACAAACAGAATCGCAAAGACAAACGGTTGCAGTTTTAATTCCGCAATTGGAGCAACAAATTGCTTTACAGGAAAATGCTCTGAACGAATTAACCGGCCAATATCCTAAAGGCGTTGAAAGACAAACATCATTATCCGAAATTGCATTTCCACAACAATTGCAAGCCGGTATTCCTGCGGGCGTTGTAAGTCACAGGCCTGATGTGCGTTCCGCAGAAATTGATATAATGATAGCGAATGAACAAACCGGCATTGCGCAGGCAAATATGTATCCCAATCTCAACATAACGGCAAGCGCCGGCTGGGAATCTTTGAAAACCGGTAATTGGTTTAATATTCCCGCTTCTTTATTCGGCGTTGTTACAGGCACAATTGCGCAGCCTATTTTAAATCACAGAGAGAATAAAACAAATCTTGAAGTAGCAAAGATCAACAGAGAACAAGCTGTGATTAAGTTTCGCCAATCTGTATTAGGCGCCGTTACAGATGTGTCAGACGCTTTGGTACAAATTGATAAACTTGGTACACAAGAAAAAATCATCACATCACAGGTATATACTTTGGACAGCGCCATTAAGCATGCGAACATGTTGTATAAAAGCGGCTTGGCAAATTATCTGGAAGTAATTACCGCGCAAAACAGTTCGCTGCAAGCCAAGCTGGACTTAGCTTCTACACATTGCCAGCAATTGATAGCAACTGTAGCTTTGTACAAAAGCGTGGGCGGCGGCTGGTAATAAAAAAGAGAATATTTTATACAGATAAATCTCCGTCGGTTTTTCCGGCGGAGATTTTTTATTTTACAGGATAGTTTTTGAAAAATAATATTTATGATTTTTTAAATCTTAAATAGCTCGTTTTTATCGTTGTATATATTACTTTTAGGCAATAGTTTTATTATTAATAATATTTCAACCGATACAACAATGGCACAACAACCGGCGAACTCTGCAAACATTATAATTTTTGGCGGCAATGGAGATCTGGCATGGCGAAAATTATACCCGGCATTATACAATCTATACATCTACGGATTTTTACCGAAGCAATTTTCAATTTACGGAATTGATTATTTGCCCAATGACAACGAAAATTATAAAACACATATACTGCAAGGCATTAATAATTTTTCGCGCAGCGGAAAAGCAGATAAAAAAAAGTGGGAAGCCTTTTCAAAAAATATTCAATATATGCAAGGCGATTTTACCAAGACGGATATTTTTAAAGAACTTGAAAAAACATTTTCCGACAATGATAAAAAATTTAAAACACGTGCAGAACGTATCTGTTACTTTTCCGTTTCACCGAAATTTATTGAAACAATTGCCGATTCATTAAGCAAGCTTAAATTACTTCCCGAACCAAAGCATGACAGAATTATTATCGAAAAACCTTTTGGCACAGATCTTAAATCGGCGCAGCATCTCAATGCTTTTTTACTGAAAAGATTTTCTGAAAAACAAATATTCCGCATAGATCATTATCTCGGAAAAGAAACTGTACAAAATATTATGGCATTCCGCTTCGCCAATAATGTATTTGATCCTTTGTGGAACAACAGGCACGTGGATTATGTTCAGATAACTGTTGCAGAAGAAGTGAGCGTAGGAAACCGCGGCGGTTATTATGACGGAGCCGGCGCTTTGCGCGATATGATACAAAATCATTTGTTACAATTGCTTTGCGTAGTTGCTATGGAATGCCCTGCAAACTATGAACCCGAAACTGTTCGCAATGCCAAAGTAGATGTATTAAAAGCCATTCGAAAATACAAGCAGGAAGATGTCTTTAAGAATTTTGTTCGTGCGCAATATACTGCCGGCGAGTTTAATAATATTCATCAAGTGGGATATAAACAGGAAAAAGATGTTTCAAAAAATTCGACAACAGAAACTTTTGTGGCCGGTAAGTTTTTTATAGATAACCTAAGATGGAAAGGTGTTCCTTTTTATTTAAGAACAGGCAAAAGCCTAGCAAAACAAGCTTCAGTAATAGTAATTCAATTCAAAGATTCGCCGCATAAAATTTTTAAGGATGACAAAGAACCAAACCGACTCATATTCAGCATACAACCTGAGCAGGAAATAAGTTTGCTGTTCGAAAGTAAAGTACCCGGCGTAGATCTGAAACTGAAAGCGGTTGAAATGGATTTTACTTATCGTGAATCTTACACAGAAGCTGTACCGGAAGCGTATGAAGATTTGCTTTTAGATGTGCTGAAAGGAGATGCAACACTTTTTATGCGTGCCGATCAGATAGAAAATGCATGGAAAGTAGTAATGCCTATTTTGGATGCATGGAAGAAGAATCCTTTAAGAGATTTAAAAACTTATAAGCCGGGAACTTGGGGGCCAAAAGCAGCCAATGATTTAATAAAGAAAGACCATTTTGAATGGATATTATTGCCTGAGCAATTGAGTGTAGGAAAGATGGATAAGTAAAATTATTAAAGGTGTTTATACTAATTTCTTTTGCTCATTATCCTTTATATTTATTCCGCTTATTTTTAGCCGGAAAGACTCTTTTACAAAATAAAATATTTTATCGGCTGCAAGTTCAACATTCAGACCTTGCGGGCGAATATTAGATATACAATTTCTTCTTTCATCCGTAAGACCTACCACAGGATTATAAGTCAAATAAGCGCCCATGCTGTTGGTAGCGCTTAGTCCGGGACGTTCGCCAATTAAATTGATAACCATTTTTGAACGTAATAAATATCCTATGCTATCGCCGATGGCTACTCTTGCCTGCTTTGCAATAATGACAGGAGAAAGATTGTAATAATTTTTTTTAAAAAGAACAACCAACTTTTCTATTAATGGAAGCGCATTTTCATTCACTGCATTTGCTGCCAAACCATCCGAAATGATTATACTAATATCGTAATCCGGAATCGTTTCATTCTTTAAAAGATCATAAGAAACCTGATTTAATTTTCTGCCAAGATCAGGCCGTTGCAAATAAACAGATCTGTTATCAGCCTGAGATTGAACAACGTAATGTTTTAATTGAAGTGATTCAATTCCTTTTATTAATTCATCTATTTTCAGCTCTGCATATACGGCATCTTTGGCATGTGCATGAGCCAGTTTGAATTGCAGGCTTTCGGCTAAAGGAATGGAAACTCCTACTCTTCCCAATGCAATTCTTGCATCGGTATATTGTTTAAGCTTATCCCAATTATCCTTTTGTTTTTCCATGAATTATAGCAACGCTTTAAATATTTCATTACTCTTTAAAGAGAGTGAAGTTGGCCGGTTATAATTTTCATCCAATATTCCTCTTTCCAACAACCATTGCTCAAATTCGGGCGCAGGCTTTAAGCCCAACGCTTTTCTAAGATACAATGCATCGTGAAACGAAGTGGTTTGATAGTTCAGCATAATATCGTCCGAGCCGGGAATTCCCATGATAAAATTAATGCCGGCAACACCGAGCAAAGTCATTAAATTATCCATATCATCCTGGTCTGCTTCTGCATGATTTGTATAGCAAATATCCATGCCCATTGGAATGCCTGATAATTTACCGCAAAAATGATCTTCCAGTCCGGCGCGTATTATTTGTTTGCCATCGTATAAATATTCCGGGCCGATAAACCCAACTACTGAATTTAATAACAAAGGATTAAATTGTCTTGCAACTGCATAAGCGCGGCATTCACATGTCTGCTGATCAACACCAAAATTTGCATTGGCAGAAAGCGCACTCCCCTGCCCGGTTTCAAAATACATTAAATTATTTCCAACAGTTCCGCGATTCAAAGAAAGACCGGCTTCATAACCTTCCTGCAAAATGGAAAGATTAATACCGAAACTTTCATTCGCCTTTTGAGTACCCGCAATGGATTGGAATACGAGATCTACTGGCTGATGTTGTTCAATTAATGCTATCGTAGTTGTAATGTGCGACAATACACAACTCTGAATAGGTATTTGAAATTTTTGACGAATATTATCTATCATAAATAAAATATCCCTTGTAATCTTTGGGCTGTCTGTTGCTGGATTGATGCCTATAACGGCGTCGCCGCTTCCATACATCAAACCGTCTACAATGCTCGCTGCTATTCCCTCCAAATTATCTGTAGGATGATTGGGTTGCAGCCTTGTAGACAGCCTTCCTTTCAATCCGATTGTATTTCTGAATTTTGTAATCACTTCACATTTTTGCGATACAAGTATCAGATCCTGATTGCGCATTAATTTTGAAACGGCTGATACCATTTCGGGAGTTAGTCCGGACTGTATTGTAGAGAGCATTTCCTTCGTTGCAAAATCGCCCAATAGCCAGTCTCTAAATTCTCCGACTGTAAAATGGCTTATCGTTTCAAATGCTTTTGCATTATGCCGGTCTATGATTAATCTTGAAACTTCATCTTCTTCGTAGGGAATAACTAATTCTTCAAGAAAATATTTTAAAGGAATATCTGCCAACACCATCATAGCCGCTACACGTTCTTCATTGGAAGATGCTGACAAACCTGCCAACTGATCTCCTGATTTGGGTAAAGTTGCCTTTGCCAAAACATCTTTTAAATCTTTGAAGACATAATTATTAAGCCCTATCGTGTGACGGAAAATCATAAATATAAAATCATAGTAATTCAACTTTTTTATGAGCGCCTGTAAAATAAAATACTATCGCAACAATTATAAATCCTATAATAAACAGGATAAATAATTTTGGGTAAGCTACTATCATAGACAACAAAGCTACAATAGATAATAATAGCGCAATGACGGGAACATAAGGATATAAAGGAGCTTTGAATGGCCGCTCCATTTCCGGTGCAATTTTTCTTAATCTAAATAAGGCAAGCATACTGATGATGTACATTACAATCGCTCCGATCGTTGCTATAATTACCAAATCACTCGTGTTAAAAAAGTAAAGAGCAATAAGGCCTATCAAACCGCCAAACACAAGCGCCCAATGTGGTACCTTTTTTTTATGAGAAACCCGGGACATAATACTTGGTAAATATCCACTTCGTGCCAAAGCAAATATTTGCCTTGAGTAGCTTATAATGATTCCATGAAAAGAAGCAATAAGCCCAAACAATCCTACGCCTGCAAATATCTTTGTCCATTTATTATTCTTACCTAAAACAATGCCGATAGACTCTGGAAGCGGATAATCCAATTTATCCAAATTTTGCCATGGAGCAATTCCGCCAACTGTAAGCATTACGCCAATGGCTAAAACGCATAAGGTTAGCAATGCAGAAATATAACCTTTCGCAATTACTCCTTTACTTGGTTTTGCTTCTTCGGAAACCATGGCAATGCCTTCCAAACATACATATAACCATATTGCAAATGGCAATGCAGCGAACACGCCTTTCCATCCGAAGGGCATGGCATCTTTCAGAAAAATATCAGCTTGAAAATGCGGAGTTACAATTCCCATAAAAACAAGCAATTCAATAATGGCCAAAATAGTCATTATCAGAGAAAACCATGCAGCTTCCTTAACGCCTAACATATTAATAATTGTAAAAATAACGTAGGCTATTACAGATACTGACATGACCGGTAACGCGGGATGTAAAAAATGAACATAACTTCCTAACGCAAGCGCTACGGCAGGTGTAGCAAATAAAAATTCTATCAAGGTAGCATAGCCGGCAAATAATGCGCTCCATGGCCCGAATGCTTTGAACGCGTATGTAAAAGGACCGCCGGCATTCGGAATACTTACAGTTAATTCTGTAAAGCTAAATATAAATGTAAAATACAGCAGTGTAATCAGCAGTGTAGCAATGAGCATTCCAAGCGTTCCGGCTACACCCCAACCGTAATTCCAACCAAAATATTCTCCCGAAATAACTAAGCCAACACCAATAGCCCACAAATGAATAGAAGACAATTCCTTTTTTAAATGAATATTCTTTTGTTCTTCCATAGTCAATTAATTTTGGCAATAATTGGGCATGTTAAGAATATGAATGTCTACAAATATTTTTTATAAATATACTTTAATTATAAAATCCTGAATACAGATATATGAATATCTTTCGTCAAAGGTTTGGACGTATCGATAATTAAGGCATCTTCATTTTGTGTCCAATTAACCACTTTGGAAGATCCAAGCAGTTTTATTTCATGAATGGTTTTGAAATTGTTTTTCCCAAAAGTGTGTAATGCAATTTTATTCTCTTTTATATCAGCTGCAAAAACAAAGACAGTATCATTTTTTGCTGTGAATCTTACTTCGGGAAATATTTTTTTGGAAGTATTATCATTCATTACATCAGCCATAGTATTTTTCGTTGCATGCGTATTTGCTTTTACGAGCGTGTCTTTGGTATTTTCAGGAGTAATATCTTCCGATGCAGTTTTCCAAGGTTTTGTATTATAAATTGCATCCCCGTTAATATTCATCCATTTACCGATAGCAGCCAATCTTTCTCTCGCCTGTGTCAATATTTCTCCTTCTCCTGTCGGGCTTACATTTAATAAATAATTTCCTCCGGCACTTACGGTTTCTATTAATTGGCGTACAAGCAAGTCCGGGCTTTTCCAGGAAGAATCGTATTTATTATAACCCCATCCTTTGCTGATTGTTACGCACGATTCCCATGGCTGTAAATTGATTTTGTTATTAATAGATTGTTCCAAAACATTATAGTCTCCAAATCCGTTTCCGATACGGCTGTTCACAATACAATTCGGCTGAAGGCTGTGTATTAATTCTTTCAATTCTTCACTTTCATTTTTTGGAATTAATTCCGGCGTATCAAACCATAGCACACCAACAGGGCCGTATTGTGTAAGTAATTCACGAATTTGCGGTAATACTTTCCGATGAAAATATTTCGTAAAATCTTTTTTGTCTTCGTCGGGAAAATCTCAGGTATTGCTTCTTCCGCCTTTTACCGGCCAGTTGGTAGGCACATCAGGATCTTGCCAATCGCGCCCGAGCGAATAATAAAAACAAAGTCGAATACCTTCTTTTTTACAAGCTGCCGCAAGCATTTTCATCGGGTCTTTTCTCTTTTCCCCAAGGTGTCATCTTTACGATATTGTAATCACTCGACTGAGAATTAAACATTGCAAACCCTTCGTGATGTTTTGCAGTAATAACGATATATTTCATGCCGGCATTTTTTGCCATTTTTACCCAAGCATCTGCATCAAATTTTACGGGATTGAATTGTGGCGCCAGCGTGCTTCCATAAACTTTCCATGGAATTTTTTCGTATAACATGAAGTGCTCATTCCCTTTGTAAGCATGGCCGTTCCAGTCACCGCCTGCAACGGAATATAAACCCCAATGCAGAAAGAGCCCAAACTTAGCATCTTGCCACCATTGCATGTTGGGATGAGGAATTTTTGGTTGTGTAAAAGCTACATTCCAGGGTAACAGTTTTAAGATTGCAATTACCACAGATATTCTTCTCATTCTTGTGATTTATTATTTTAAAAACTAATTCAAAATATATTTTATTCCGTATAGCTAAGTTTGATGCAGATTATTGCACGTCATATTTAGCATAATGATCAACGAATTTTCAACTTACTTAATCGGTTTAATTCGTCCTCTATCATTAAAGACAAAAGCCTTGATTTAGCTTCTTTATTGCGATAAGTAATGCGATGATCGAGTACAGGGTGTGCCAATTCCTGGAAATCATCTTCTGTCACGTACTCACGGCCATTGACAAGCGCATAAGCTTTTAAACATTTTATAAAAGCAATGCCGCTCCGCGTGGAAGCGCCAAG
>JAPWKH010000015.1 GCA_028283605.1 Arachidicoccus sp.
CATTGCTGTAGGGATGCCTTGGTCCCAGTTCGGGAGCGGGTCATGGGGGCCATAACAAATCTGTTTTTTAAATTTAAACTTTGGTTTTGAAATGGAGAGAAAAGTGTTTCTGAATTCATTTTAATCATTGTTTTAATTCCTTATTTTTTAAGAATTAAGCTTGATTCCTTGGAATTAGGCAAAGTTATTGTAAATTTACTTTCCTTTAGGAAGTGCTTTCCCTTTAGGAAAGCATTTACTTTTGCGAATAAAGAACATTATAATGATTGTCAGCACAAATGCTAGCTATACGCGATACGCTGGATGTTATCAGTGGTAAATGGAAAATATTAATCATAGTCTCCATTTTAGAGGGAAATAAAAATATAAAGAGATAGATGACACGGTACCTAAAATAACGCCTAAGGTTCTTGCCAAGGAGTTAAAAAGAATTGGAACAACACCAGTTGATCAAGCGATTCTGTTGCTGATGATTATCCTGTGAGAATAGAATACGCCGCAACACCTTATGCTAAAACCTTAAAACAGATTGTTCAGGATCTCTATGAATGGGGATTAAATCACAGGAAGAAGATATTAATGTAGTAAATGGGATTTGATAAACCATTAATTTGTAATCAATATCTGGTGAAACAAGTAACAAACTTGGCCCCGATTTTAAAACCGAACATTCCGAAATCGAATGGCGAAAAATTATCGGAACAAGGCATCAACTGATCCATGATTATTTTGGTGTGGATTACGATATTGTTTGGGATGTTATCTCTCATTCCTAATTTGTCTGATTTTATTGAGCAGATAATTGAAGAATAAAATATCCTCGTTATTCGGGATTTGCAATATCCCGCTTCCAACAATTTGGTTTACCAATGAAAAAATACTTTCTTTAGCGAAAAATCAATTGTGGAATTAAACCTTTCTGTACATAAGGTCGGCAACAAAGAAACCGATCCGCTCTCTTTATCAAAAGCAGAGGTAAAAATCAATGAAGATCTTTCAGAAATATTACATACGTATTTTCTCTCCTCTTTCAAATCGGAAGAATATTATTGCTTTCATCACGATACGGATTTATCGTTGAACGAAGTATATCACTTATGTATCTGCGATTTTTGGCAATTCCGAAGTCTTGCACGAACAATCCGTCAATCTCGCCAAACATTTATACAACCAAAGCACACACCCCAAAATAAAAGGCGGGGAGTTTTATGTTGTTTATTTTAAAGATACCGCATTCAACGGCGAAAGAATGGATGCTGTAGGTTTGTTCAAGTCCGAAAACAAAGACACCTTTCTGAAAGTATATCCAAAAGAGGAAGGTTTTCAAATCGAAAGCGAACAAGGTATTAATATCAACAAACTCGACAAAGGCTGCATCATCTTCAAGACCGAAAAAGAAAACGGGTATATCGTATCCATAGTGGACAATACCAACAAAGGAGCCGAAGCACATTATTGGACAGATGATTTTCTGCACATCCGCCAACGGCAGGATAAATATTTCAATACAGAAAACACGCTTTCATTATACAAAGACTATATCGTTAAACAACTGCCCGAAGAATACAACGTAACCAAAGCCGATCAGGCAGATTTCCTGAACCGATCCATAAAATTCTTTAAAGAGAAAGAAAACTTCGAGATCGAAGAATTCAAAAACGAAGTATTGGAATATCCCGAATACATCGAAGGTTTCAACAAATACAAAGAACAATACGAAAAAGAAAGAGACATAGAAATAGCTGATAGCTTTACCATATCGGATGCCGCAGTAAAACGGCAGAACCGTTCATATAAAAGCGTATTAAAACTCGATAAGAATTTCCACATTTATATTCACGGCAACCGCGAACTGATAGAGCAGGGTGTTGACGAAAAAGGTAGAAAGTTCTATAAGATTTATTATGAAGAAGAGGCATAAAAAAACGAAAGACCATTTTTTTCTGTATAAATCAGCATCGTTTGTAATCGTAACACGTAACAAGCGGACTGCAACCAAAGTGACAGCGCTGATCATTTGTTTGGTTGAGATTTCCGAATGTTCACCGTCAATAGTAACCCTTGCGTAGATAAATACTTTTGTGGGATCGCCTTTTACCTTCCTTACCAGGAAGTCAATCCCGAATGTGTGTGTTTGTTCCATACAACATTGTTTTTAATAGTTTTTGAAATGATTTGAGTTCTTACATCACATTTTTTCAAGCCCCACAGGTACCCGTCCATTTCGCATTCTATCAAAAAGTGTCGTATTTTACCGGTTGGTGTGATACAAATATTTGATAGTCAATTGCTTATAGGCAATTCAGTGAGTACAAACCCGGTGCCAAAATTTACTCACTGAATAGCTCACAGAAATTATGCTGCATTTTGATGAAAAATGATAGGAAAATAAACGAAAAAGCCCGCAAAAATTGAATTTTGCGGGCTTTGATACAATCTGAAATGTCTTTTTGTCGGGGCGGCAGGATTCGAACCTACGACCTCCTGGTCCCAAACCAGGCGCGATACCGGGCTACGCTACGCCCCGAAATTTCAACATAGCTTGTAACGGGAGTGCAAAAGTAATCTTTGAATATATGATCTCCAAATATTCTTTAATAAATACCATACAAATATCATTTTTCCCTTCTGTATAAAAAAGGATCCTTTTATTTTTTGGATGTATATTTTATTGTAGGTTTGAGTAGATTATGAAAAAAATATTACGCATATTATGGAACAGTTTTCTTATGGCTATGCAAGAGCTAAGAATTAATAAACTGCGTACATTTCTTTCTTTATTCGGAGTTACTATCGGTATATTTTGTATTATTGGCGTCATGTCATTGATATATAGCCTGAAGGCAAAAATCCAATCCGATATGAGTTCTTTGAGCTCCAATACAGTACAGGTAGGTAAATGGGAGTTTATTAATTCAAGTGATTATCCCTGGTGGAAATTTATCAACAGGCCGGAAGTTAAATATAGCGAATATCAATTTTTGAGAAAAAATTCCAAATATGCTTCCGATATGTATTATTTGAATAATACTTCAGCGGATATGCATTATAATGATAATGTTTACAATGGTAATGTATATGGAACGACTGAAGAATTTAATACTATCCAAAATGTAAAACTATCTGCAGGACGATATATTTCAGGAAATGAGTTCACATCAGGCATTCCTGTATGTGTTATAGGAAATGAGGTAGCGATACAACTATTCGGATCGTCCGACTATGCTGTCGGAAAACAAATCCGGTTTAATAATAAGAGTGTAATGGTTATTGGCGTGATAGAAAAAGAAGGCCAATCTATTGTGAATATTTTCGACTTTGATGAATCCATCATTTCTTCATACAGGTTTTTTGCTACCTTGTATGATGTGGATAAATTGCGCCCGCAGATAATTGTCAGGGCAAAAAATGGCATAGATAATACTGTTTTAATAGATGAACTTCGCGGGCTGATGCGACAAGTGCGAAGGCTCAATCCTACACAGGATAATAATTTTGCCTTAAATGATATTAATATGGCGCGCGATCAGGTAGATAGCGTATTCGGCGTATTAAATATTGCGGGTTGGGCGATTGCCGGGCTTTCTCTTTTGGTTGGCGGTTTTGGTATTGCAAATATTATGTTTGTATCCGTACGTGAGCGCCGTGCTCAGATAGGATTAAAAAAAGCAATCGGCGCAAAGAATTTTACCATCTTATCCGAATTTCTGATAGAAAGCGCATTTCTTTGTGTTTTGGGCGGTGCCATTGGTTTATTGCTTGTATGGTTGCTTACGCTTATTCTTTCTGCTATTTTTCCTTTCCCGATATTTATTGCAGGAAGTATTATATTACTCGCACTGACTATTTGTATTTTGCTGGGCGTAATTGCCGGCATTATTCCTGCTTCTGTGGCGGCAAGGTTAAATCCTGTAGCGGCTATCAGAAGTAATTAATAAATCATGGTACATTGATATATTTATGAATCTGTACGCTTAATTCCCATTTAGGATTTGCTTTGATATAATCGATAATCAAAGGAAGCATTTGTTTCTCTTTTGACCATTCCGGCTGCAAATACAACTTACAATTTGCATTGCATTGGTTTGCATATTGCTCTGCCCAAACAAAATCGGATTTGTTGTAAATAATTACTTTTAATTCATTTGCCTGCGAAATTACTTCCGGCAAAGGCGCTTTAAATTTTTTGGGAGAAAGGCATATCCAGTCTATATTTCCGCTTAGAGGATAAGCGCCGGAAGTTTCTATATTTATTTGAAATCCTGCATTATGCAAAGCATCTGTCAATTCATTTAAATCATACATTAATGGTTCGCCGCCTGTAATTACAATGATTGCGTTTCCGACATGCCCGTTTACGGCAAGTAATGCATCTGAAGTTAATTCCTCAATACTTTTTTGAGCATGCTTATTCGCATCCCAGCTTTCTTTTACATCGCACCAAACGCAACCTACATCACAGCCGCCCAAACGAATAAAATAAGCCGCTCTTCCTTGATAAAACCCTTCGCCCTGAATGGTGTAAAATGCTTCCATAACCGGAAGCGTATCGTTCTTCTTCCATAGTGCAGATTCATTATGTTGAATGGCCGGGCTGTAATCCGTATTTATTTTATCAGTCATAATCGGTTGCAAAATTCCTACATTTTTTTAAATAATCCATTTTTCGCATTTTTTTAAAAATGTTTCATCAGCATCCGCACCAATTCCCGGCAAGAGCGGAATGGAAATATCATATTTATTGAATTGCACGCCTCCGGTTACAGGATCTTCGAGCTGCCCAAGCATACATGTGTCCATATCGTAGAATTGTATGTTTTTCGATGCATATACAAAATGAACTTTTGCCGATAAAGCTATACGGCTTTCCAGCATTCCGCCCATCATACAAGGGATATGATATTTTTGTGCAACATCTTGAATGCGCTTGGCTTCTGCAATACCGCCGGATTTGGAGAATTTTATATTGATATAATCACACGCTTTGGCTTCTGCCAATCGTATTGCATCATAATGATTATAACAGCTTTCATCTGCCATTATTTTTATAGAAGTTGTTTTTCTTAATTCCGGCAAAAACTTATCATCATATCCTCTCATGGGCTGTTCGCAAAATTCTATATTCATACTTTCCAATTCTTTCAATACAAAAACGGCATCATTAAAATTCCAGCCCTGATTGGCATCTATCCGTATGGGAATATCAAAACCGACAGCTTGTCGTATTGCTTTTATTCTTTCGATATCATCCGCAGGCTTTTTTCCAAGTTTTACTTTTAAGATTGCTGCGCCATTATTTTTGAAAGCTAATGCCTGAGCGGCCATAGTTTCCGCATCAGCAATTCCTACTGTAATATCTGTGGTAATTGGTTTTGGTTCTCCTCCGAGAAATTTGTAAAGCGGCATCTCTTTAGCTTTGGCGGCAATATCGTATAAAGCCATATCAAATGCGCTTTTTATCGTAGTATTCTTTGCAATAAACAAATCCAATTCCTGCAATCTTTCGTCAATCTCCAAAGGGTTTTTTCCTTTCCAAAGCCGGGCAAATTCTTTTGCCAATACAAGACAAGTGTCCTGTGTTTCACCAACTATCATCGGGAAGGCCGAGCATTCGCCGACACCGTAAAATCCTTTATCGGTCTGAATTCTTATAAAAACATTTTGTGCATAATCCATCGTTCCTGTTGCTATTACAAATGGCTCCATCGGAATGCTGAAACGGTAAATCTCAGTATGCAGTATTTTCATATTAATTTATCAGTTTATCAAACTTAATAATATTCCGTCTATTAAAATCAATCATAAAAAATTCATTCGCTTTGCGTTTTATTTCTCTTACAAAATCGTAATAAACATACGCTGTTTTACCATCTACAGTAACCGGAGACATTAATGTAAACCCTGTTTGCGAAGTGCTTGTAAAATTGAGAATATATCCTTCGGTAACTTTCTTCGCCTTTTGTCCATTTAATATTTTCAACTGAAATATTTTTTGCTTGTTTTTCATCTGTACGTACAGACCAAGCAATGTTTCTTGTACCGGCATAGCAATCGCCATTTTTGCGGAATGGTATAAGTTCCATTTCCATTATGCGGCAAAACCCATTCACTTCCTATGAAACAGTTGGGAGTAACATCGTCAAAAACGGATTGTTTCTAATTTTACTTTGTAAGAATGGTTGCCGAAGTATTCCCGGCATCATTGAAGGTTTCTTTGTGCGTTGTAGAACGAGTATCTACGCCGGTTACACGCACATCGCCTTTATAAGTACCGTTTAGCTGTACGCCTTCTACTACATGTGATGTTGAAGAGCAGCTTGTAAAAATAATGATTAAGGAAACTAACATTCCAATGGATGAAAGTATTTTTTTCATGTGTATTTATTTATGGTTTATTTTGCGTAATTGATTGATATCAGCATCAAACATAACTTGTATAACT
>JAPWKH010000016.1 GCA_028283605.1 Arachidicoccus sp.
GGTTGCGAAGTGTAACTATTGGCTGCCGCAACTCTTTTAATGGATGGGTCCAGCACTCTTAGAAAAGGTTTACCGTCTTTGTAAGTAAACTCAAATTTATTTTTCAAATCATCATCCAATGAAAAGCCGTACAATCCGAGCAATTGATTCTTTTCCCTGTCCCAGTTTCGTATGGAATCGAAATAATTAGCGCCGTGCCGGTCGAGCAACTGCAATAAAACTATAGTTTTGTGCTTGCACAAAGGCTTATTTGTTTCATCATCGCAATCACAACCCGTATCGAAATTTTTTTCTTTATTTTTTTGAATAATTACCTGATGTTTTTCATTGTCCGAGATTGCAACTTCGGCAATCACTTTTTCATTTTTGGCTTCTAATACAACGGCTTTATGATTCCGTAAAAATTCTTCCGCAAACTGAAAATTTTCGGGTGAAGTAAATATGCGAATCAAGTGCAAATCAAGTTTTTTCATGTGCAAGGTCGTATGCCGCTGGTTGAAATGCGTTTTTATTTCACCGAGCAGGTTACGGTCGCTCATTTGCTGAAGCTGAAAGAGTACTGCCGCCTCATGTTTACATATATCGCTCAGATTATAAGAGCAGTTGCATCGCAACATGATTTCTTTTTCATCTTTGTAATGCGAAACATGCACGTAATACCATGTTGCGTACATATCATCTTTAACCCGGAAACGTATTGATGCAGCAAGCTCGTCGTGTTGAGCCATTTGAATATTTCCCGAAGTAAAAATATGTTTCCCACGTCTGATTACTTCATCCGTTCCGTTGTTGTATATATATTTAATAAAAGAAGATAAGGCCAAGATTGATGCGTTTTATCCGATAAAAATTGCTTAAAAAGCAATTTGCAAAGGTAACGAATTTCAGCTATGATTGAAAGTGAAATCGGTAAAAGCGAATATAAAATTTTTTGTAAAAAGTTATTATTTCATCATTGCTCATCGCAATCCATTCTGCAATATTTAGAATAAATTTTTTCGTATATCGGAACAATGTTATGAATATCGAATTTTAATGCGTGTTCATAAGCCTGATTTTTAAATTGTTCCAGCATCGCTTCGTCAGATAATAATTCTATTCCGCGCCGGGATGCTTCTTCAATATCTCCTACATTAAATAAAAACCCCGTAACGCCATCAATGTTTACTTCTGGCAAACCGCCGGCATTGCTGCTTAAAACAGGTACATGAGCAGCCATTGCTTCTAATGCTGCGAGCCCGAAACTTTCATAATCAGAGGGTAAAAGAAATAAATCACAGACTGCTAATACTTCTTCTATCTGTTCCTGCCTGCCAAAAAAACGCACATCATTTTTCAAGCCTTCATTTTTGATCCATTCTTCGCATTTCGGCCTTTCCGGGCCATCGCCGACCATCAATAATTTACAATCTACTTTCTTCCTTATTTCTGCAAAAATTTTTACAACATCTTGTACGCGTTTTACCTTTCTGAAATTGGAAGCATGTACAATTATTTTTTCGCCGTTCGGCGCAACTGCCTGCTTAAAAGCATCAAAAGGTTTTTTGTTGAACCGTTTTACATCCACGAAATTGTACACTACCTGGATTTCTTTTTTTATGTCAAAATTTTTGTATGTTTCATCTTTCAGGTTTTGAGACACGGCAGTAATAGTGTCGCTTTTATTGATGGAAAAAGTTACCACAGGTTCATATGTTTCATCTTTCCCTACTAAAGTGATATCGGTCCCGTGTAAAGTAGTAATAAACGGCACATTACGATTAATCTTTTCCTGCACAATTTTCTTTGCCATATAAGCCGCAGATGCATGTGGAATGGCATAATGCACGTGAAGCAAATCCAAATCATAACGTATAATTACATCCACCAAAGTACTTGATAAAGCCAGTTCGTATGGCGGATAATCAAATAACGGATATTCAGGAACCCGCACTTCGTGATAAAATATATTGGCATTAAATTCAAGTAAACGAACGGGCTGGCTGTAAGTAATAAAATGTACCTGATGACCTTTTTGCGCCAGCGCTTTCCCCAATTCTGTGGCAAGTACGCCGCTACCGCCAAAAGTAGGATAGCAAACAATTCCTATACGCATATTTTTTTAGTTTAAAATGAATGATTATGGAACGGGATCGTAACCGCTTCCTCCGTGCGGCCTGCAGCGGATAATTCTTTTCGCCGTAAGCCAAAAGCCTTTAAGCAATCCGTATTTTTTAAACGCTTCTATTCCGTACTGAGAACAAGTAGGCGTGAAGCGGCAACTTGCGGGTAAGTACGGAGAGACAACAAGTTGATAAATTTTTATCAATCCGATGAAAGGATAGCTTAATATCTGAAGAATTTTATTGATGGTCTACAGTTTTTCTGTCAAATTTTTCTGAATGATTTTTTCTAATCGCTGCAAAATAACGCTAATTGTGTTTTGCATTTCAGAATAATTTATTAATTCGTTTTTACTAAACAGAAAAAATACATAAAGCGATTTTTCCTGATTATTTACTGCTTCCGTAATCGTATGCTTTTGTGTGCGGTAGGCTTCGCGCATTAATCGTTTTGCGCGGTTTCTTTTCACGGCATGTTTGAGGTATTTTTTACTTGCGCCAAATCCTGCTTTTACAATTCCGCATTCTTCATCCGTTAAAAGATAAAACACCCGCACAGTATCTGCCGAAAAACTTTGGCGGGCAGCGAATATTTGTTCTATCGCTTTGCGGCTTTTTAGTTTTTCGTTTGCGGATATTGTATTTCTCTTTATCATGTAAGAAGAATTCTTCTAAAGTAAAAAGCATCGTAAGCGGATGTTACGATGCTTTTTTATAAACAATAAAATTAGTGTTGTTATTTCAATTTCCTTTCATCGGAAACCGTTAATTTCTTGCGGCCTTTTGCTCTTCTGGAAGCCAACACTTTGCGACCGTTAGCTGTTTCCATACGTTTACGGAATCCGTGAACGGATTTGCGGCGGCGGTTATGCGGTTGAAATGTTTGTTTCATCTTTTAAAATTATTTAAAAACTTATTCAATAATCGTTTGAAAACGGGTTACCATTTACCGGTTTCGCGTGAAAGGACTGCAAAAGTAAACGAAATTTTTTTTATGAGAAAGAAACAAGCTAATTATTTTTTAAAAATAATTTATCTTGTAGGAGCAGAAGGCGTTTTGAACAAGCCTAAAGGAGTAGACTTAACCTTGATGTTGAAAGGATATACAACTATTGAATTGCCTGTATTGATACGTAAAAGAGAATTTACCTGTAATTCATTTTCAGACGAATTGTTTTGTTCAGTCGTATTATTATTTATAATCGGCAAATTTTCAGGGAAAAAAGTAAAATTCGTATTTATCTTGGAAAGATCGTTTCCGGATGATAAAGAAAAGAAAGAAGCCGGCCTGTGAATATTTCTTAAACTGTATTTTTCTTCTTTGGCTTTTCCTTTTTCTTTGTCTTTTATTTTATCGAAATTCAAATCGTTTGCAATGCTAAAAGAAGCAAAAGAACTTAGCGTGCCGATAGAAAATATCAGCATTATAAGCACTTTCATATTTAAAATTCTTTTATTCATTTCCGCAAAGGTACAACGAGTGTTAATATTTATCAAAAATATTTTTTACAAAAATATATTCGATTTATTAACAACTGTGCATATTCCTTGTTATCGGAATATTAAATAATTTATTTATGCAGATTTTTAAATGAATGAATATATTTTGTTGGGGAATTGGGAATACAAACTTACTTTAGACGATAAATTTTCAACTATGGCAGAAGAAAATTACAGTGAAGACAAAAAAATGTTCGACGATTGGCTGAAAATGTACGAAGAAATCCGGTCAGGAAAGTCAAGTGCATTTTTGGATGAAGACGTTTTTTTAGACATTATTGAATATTTGGATGAAACGCAATCAGTCAAAAAAGCGGCCGAAGCCACAGAAATCGCGCTTACTTATTATCCTTTTTCTTCGTCGTTATTAGTCAAAAAAGCGGATTATCAAATTTTGGATAGAAAGTTTGATGAAGCGTTAATAACACTTGAACATGCCGAAGCTTTCGATAATCATGATGTGAATAATACAATCCTGAAAATAGATGCATATTTGGGCTTGCAAAAGGAAGAAGATGCATTTCAGGAAATGGAAAATGCATTGCGTAAATTCGAAGGAGAAGAATGTGTGGATATGCTGCTGGAACTCACTGATGTATTTGACGATTATGAAATTTTCGAAAAAGTATTTGATTGCCTTAAACTGATTTTGGATATTGAACCGAACAACGAAGAAGCACTTTACAAAATTTGTTTTTGGACTGATTTTACGGGCAGGAACGAAGAAAGCATTACAATACACCATAAAATAATTGATGCTTATCCGTATAACGAATTGGCATGGTTCAATCTTGGAGCGGCTTATCAGGGATTGAAATTGTATGAAAAGGCGGTAGATGCTTATAAATATGCTGTAGCCATCAATGAAAAATTTGATTATGCTTACCGCAATATGGGTGATGCCTTTATGCGTTTAAGAAAATACAAAGAGGCAATTGATGTATTAAAAAAATCCCTGGAACTCAGCCGGCCCGAATCTGTAATATATGAAGCGATCGGCTACTGCTACCACAAAATGAACAATGGCGAGCATGCCCGTTATTATTACAGAAAAGCTGTGCATTTAAGCCCTACAGAAAGCAAGCTGTATTACAAAATTGCATTGACATATATGGACGAAATGCAATGGCAGCAAGCTTTAAAATCGATAGATACTGCACTTACATTTAACCAAACATCTTACGAATATGAATTGGTAAAAGGAGAGTGCTTAATGAATATGGAAGAATATGCGGAAGCCATACATGTATTTGGCGTGGTAGTAAAACATCGTCCTAAAAGCATGACAGGCTGGGCATATTTAATACGCTGCCTGTATTATGCAGAAGATTATGTATCTGCGGCCGAGCAATCTTTAAACGCTTATGAAAACACCGGCGATAAACCTCTGTTTTTATTTTATCATGCATTTGCCCTGTTTGCCACCGGCGATATGGAAGACGCTTTAATATACCTTGAATCTGCTTTACATCAATCTCCAAGATTATTTAAAAAAGTTTTAGAACTCAATCCCTTTATTTTGCAAAACCATCGGGTTGTAGACTTGCTCACGCAATTCCGAAAAATAAGTAAAAAACAATAATAATTATAAATGAAAAAATGCACTATAAAGTTTATCATTTTCCCGTGTTGTTGTAGATTGAAAAAAATACATGGGAAGTGAAAACAGGGATCGCGCATAGCAGATTTTTAATAACATAATGCTATCGAAGTTGTTTTTAGAATTGAAATAAAACAATCCACGTGGGAATGAAACGAAACATTTTGTGATGTGTAAGTAAAGTATAAGTTTCATTCTGCCGAAAATAAAAAATATAAGAATGAATTTTAGTTTATCTTTTATGCCTGAGCGAACTCAGTCTCCGCGGCAATTTGGTATAACAATGGTAATGGACAAAGGACTCAGTATAGAAGAAGCCAGAAACCTGTTAAGTGTGGGAAAAGATTATATCGATATTGTAAAGCTCGGTTTCGGAACCTCTATCGTAACGCCGAATCTGCAAGAAAAAATAGATCTATATCAATCCAATAACATACCGGTATATTTCGGCGGCACTTTATTCGAAGCGTTTCTTGTAAGGAATCAAATCGAAGACTATATAAACCTGTGCAGAGATTATGGAATAAAATATATGGAAGTTAGTGACGGATCCATCACAATTCCGCACGCAGAAAAATGCGGCTATATTGAAAAGCTTACGAAACACGCAACCATTTTGAGCGAAGTGGGCAGTAAAGACGCCACCAATATCATGGCTCCTTATAAATGGATCCAATTAATGCAAGATGAGTTGAATGCAGGCGCATCGTACGTAATTGCCGAAGCGCGGGAAGCGGGAAACGTAGGCCTTTACAGAGATAGCGGCGAAGTAAGGCAAGGCCTTGTAAATGAAATACTGACTAAAATACCAAAAGAAAAAATAATCTGGGAAGCGCCGCAAAAAAATCAGCAATTGTATTTTATTCAACTGATAGGCTGTAATGTAAATCTGGGAAACATTGCACCGATTGAAATAATCCCGCTTGAAACTATGCGCATTGGCCTTCGAAGCGATACATTTCATCTATTTTTAGATGATAATAATAAACGAACTTATTAACCTATTATGCAAAAATTTGGTATCATAGGCTTTCCGCTATCGCATTCTTTTTCACAAAAATATTTTTCGCAAAAATTTATTGACGATCATATTGCAGACAGTATATTCGAAAAATTCGAAATGCCCGATATTAGTGCCGTTGAAGAATTAATTAAGGATAAAGAACTGAAAGGTTTTTGCATTACGCTTCCTTACAAAAAAAGTATTATTCACTATTTGTACGAAAGTTCCGATGACGTAAAAGAAACAGGTGCTTGTAATTGCGTACGTATCATAGACGGAAAACTTTACGGCTATAATACGGATGTAATAGGATTTGAAAAATCGTTTACACAACACTTAAGCACACATCATACGAAAGCGCTTATTCTCGGAACCGGAGGCGCCGCTGCTGCTGTGGAATTTGTACTGAAAAAACTGGGTATCGAATATAAATTCGTATCAAGAAACAAAACGGCGAATAATTTTTCTTATGATGAATTGAACCAGGCTATTTTAGAAGAATATACTGTCATCGTCAATTGTACGCCGCTCGGCACTTTTCCTAATACCGATGAAGCACCTTTGCTGCCTTATCAATTTATTACTCAGCAACATTATTTGTTTGACATGGTCTACAATCCTCCGTTAACAAAATTTCTTTCATTAGGAAAAGAAAAAAATGCAACAATTCAAAACGGATACGATATGCTTGTATTTCAAGCTGAGGAAAATTGGAAAATATGGAATGAATAATATTTTCTTATAACGATTTTTTCTTCGTACCCCTCATTATCTTAATAATAATCGGTAGAGTTGTTATAATCACTAAGCCGATAACAATCACTTCCAGGTGATCGGTTAATTCAAAACCATATTTATCTTTTATAAATTTATCAAGATAATGGCCACTTGCAATCATCAGTGCCGTCCAAGCAAACGATCCGATAATATTATATAAAATAAATTTTCTCCCGCTCATATTTACAACGCCTGCAATTATCGGGGCAAATGTTCGAACAATAGGCAAAAATCTTGCAAAGATAAGTGCCGTACCGCCGCGTTTTTCAAAAAAATCGTGCGCTTGAATTAAATGTTTTTGCTTAAAATACCAGGTATCTTTTTTCTTAAACAAAAGTGGTCCGCTTTTTTTCCCAAACCAATAGCCGGCTGTATTTCCCAAAACGCCGGCAATAAAAATTAAAATAATTAATTCTATTAAATTTATATGTGGATTGTGAAAATCAATCGCAGAAGATTGAATCAGTTTTTCGCTGAAAATTCCGGCAACAAACAACAAAGAATCGCCCGGCAAAAAGAAACCTACAAACAATCCCGTTTCAGCAAAAATAATGAATATGATAAGCCAAAGGCTTCCCGGGAAAATGTAAAACTCGGGGTTTAATAATTGCTTCCAATCAAAGCTGATTAAAACCGTTGAAAATATATTCATGAAAATAATTGCTCAGTTACGAACAAATATAATCAACTCAAAGAATAAAGTAGCGGCAATAAAATTTAAAATTTAATTATTTGAAAAGTTTGATTATATGTTTAATTCTATTATTTTTGCACTCCATTTGAAAAACGAATGCAATATTCGAATACAAATGTTGGAAAGATCTCGTAGCTCAGTTGGTAGAGCACAACACTTTTAATGTTGGGGTCTTGGGTTCGAGTCCCAACGGGATCACCTCTTGGTACAAGTCATTTTTTCGAGACTTGTACCATTTTTTTTGCCACTTAATTGTTTGTCAATCAATATGATAAGCTCAATTGCTTGGTTTAGCCGTTGGGTTCGATTTATTTTGTAGTACAGAATAAATATGTTTACCTCGTCCGCTTTTCATATCTCAACTGATTGATTTATTTGGATTTGTAGGAGTTCGAGTCCCAAAACCATATTTCAGTTTTTAAATTAACGCATTTTCATTCTTTATCAATTGAAAACTTTTAGTGATTGTTTAGAATTCTCACCATCGCTTTAATTTCTGATTCGTCGATATATACGTTCCCATTGCATACAACGAGCAATAGATGAGAAACAATGTAGAAGTATTTATGAAAAACAGAAAGAAAAATCCAATTTAGGAGCAAAAATACTTTCCCCAAAACCATGTCAAAGTTATAAATGCCTATATAAGCTCGAGCTCTAAATTCTAAACTCACTGCTTTTTAGAGTATTTACAATATAAAAACTTGTCCATAGCAAAGCAGCATACCATTAGAAATGATATTAGGAAAAAGTATTTTTAATGATAAAGAAAATAATGTCGTATATGCATAAAGCGAAGGATAAAGCAAAGAATTCTTTACCGAATAATAAGCCACCACACACCCATTGCAATCGGATATAGGATAAGTATGTCTTTTAGATTTTTTATAGCACTATGCATCGTATTATAAATAGTACGCTCTGTTAGCCCGGTTTCGACAGCTATTTTCTCAATACTTATTTGATCAAAATAACGCATTTTAATAAGTTGCTTTTGACGTTCAGATAAAGTGTTTAATGCATTCTCAAGTCGCTTTTTCAAATCTTTGTCTTGTTGTTGCATTATGAGTATTGTTTCGTACGATTGTTCAGTTATATTCGATATAGAAAAATGTTGCTCGTCAATTTTTATAACAGATTTATTGTAAGAGTAAGTTTTGTAAAGAATATTTTTGTATATACCAATTACGTAAGCTTGTATATTTTGAACATAGGTGAGTTTATGTCTGATTTTCCAAAGTTCAATAAACAGATTGTTGATTGCCTCTTTTACCAATTCAGGATTTTTATATATGGAAAATCCTAAACGGTACAAATCATCGTAAAAAAAATTAAAACAGTTGTGAAGTCCTTCTCCGTTTCCTTCCGCAAGCAGGTGCCAGTCTTTTTCTAAGTTTGTGGGCATATAACTTATTTTGAGGGAAATTCTTTATACCATAATTTTAAGCGAAAATATTATTTTATATTTTTTTTTAATTTTTTTTTCAAAAACATTAGTAAAAATTACTAATTCGATACACTATAATATAAATCATGCAACGAGATGGATAATTCTATATTTGAAATAGAAAATCTTTTAATGGATGAAAGTTTCATAAACTATTGTTTCAATACAAATGATAATGATGTTGTACGTTGGCAAAACATTATTAAAGAAAATCCTCTCTTAAAAGATAATCTTGAAAAAGCAAAAAAAATATGTTTTTTATTAGGCGTTAAAATAACCGACGATGAAAAGGCGGTTCAATTCCAAAAACTAAGAGCCGCCATTAATGCTTTGGATGAACAAGAGGAAACGCCAGTAAAAGTTAAGAAGCCGTTGTTAAAAAAAGTATGGATTTGGTCGAGTGTTGCAGCAGCGGTATTGCTTCTTTTTGTGGGAATTTATTTTACACGTCAAAACCATTCTGCTCCGCAAGGAATTGTTCTTTATGAACAAGTGCGTAATTCAAGCTATCGTGTTATTGCAGAAACAAATTCTGATGAACGTAAAAAAGTTCAACTTTCAGACGGAACTATTGTTACGATGAATGGTTCAAGTGTATTAAAGATTGCTGATGATTATAATAAAAAGGATAGGAATGTTTATTTAACTGGCGAAGCTTTTTTTCAGGTAGAAAAAAATCATGCGAAACCTTTTACGGTAATAACGGAAAAAACAACGACTACTGCTTTAGGTACTGAATTTAAAGTACGGAGTTATCAATCCGAATCAACGGAAAATATCATGCTGGAGAAGGGGAAGGTAAAGGTTCAAAGCACGCATTCAAAGAATATTGAGAATGTTACTTTAACGCCTGGTGAACAAGCCACTTTATCTGATGGTCAGCTGTCATTTAGAAAATCAAGTTTCGATACAGCAGCTATGAATACGTGGTTGCAGCGAAGATTGGTATTCTCCAATTCAGATATTAATGATATTACAGAAAAATTCAAGGAAATATACGGTATCAATATTATTATTTCGAAATTAGCTGCGAAGAAGATTTCGTTCACAGGAGAGTTTAGTGATGAGAATCCGATTAAAGTCATTGATGCTATTGCCTTTGCGAATCACTTTACTTATAAGCAAGATAAGAACAACATAACATTGTTTTTTTAACAGTCATTTGATTACTTACTAAATAACTTTAACGTGCAAAAAAAGCTATGCTGCAAAGCATACTCTAATCGTTTGCTGATTGGGGTATCTATCTTATTGTTATGTTTCACAATTTCTGTGGAAAGTTATTCACAAACATCCGGGCAGAAGTTGTATTCTTTTACATGGCGAAATACTCCTTTGTCTTCTGTAATAACACAGATACAACAAGCAACTCATACACATTTTTCCTACAATCCCAAAGACATTGATTTAAGTAATAAAGTAACGCTTGATATCAGAAATAAAAATATTGAACAGGTAGTAGGAGCATTGTCCGGGCAAATAAATACTAATTATAAAATTGACGGGAATGATATTTTTCTACAAGCTATTCAAGAGAAAGAAGACACACAGAAATTGCTAATCTCAGGCAATGTATATGATGAAAATAATTCTCCTTTATCCGGCGTTACTATTCTCAATTCGAGAACTAAAAAAATGACTTCTACAACGGTAAGCGGAAAGTTTATTATTTCTGTATTGAATGGAGATGTCATTACATTTAAGTCAATTGGCTATACTGATTTTTATTTGACGGCAAGTGAAAATAAAACCAATGTAAATATTACATTAAAGCCTGAAAGCAATGAGTTGAATACTGTGGTAGTAACCGCTCTTGGCATCAAGCGCGAAGAAAGAGCATTGGGGTATTCCTATTCCGAAGTAGATGGAGATGATATTAAAAAAGCACGTCAACCCAATGTCATAAATTCTTTGGAAGGTCGTGTGCCTGGATTAATTATTACGGAGGGAGCAGGCGGTCCTGCAGGTGCGTCTCGTGTAATCATTAGAGGAAATACCAGTATTACAGGAAATAATCAACCTTTATATGTAGTTGATGGTGTACCGATTGATAATTCCAATTACGGTTCGGCCGGAAGTAGCCAATATGCGAGCGGACAAGATTTCGGTGATGCTATTTCTGCTATCAATCCAGACGATGTGGATAAGATAAGTGTATTAAAAGGCGCTTCAGCGGCCGCATTATACGGGAGCCGCGCTGCAAACGGCGTTATCTTGATTACGACTAAAAAAGGAACAAATAAAAAAGATCTGGGCATTGAATTGAACAGTACTACTTCTATTGAAAATCAATTAACACATGCAACAGGTAATCAATACATTTATGGTCAGGGTACAGCAGAGCAATTAGTTACGGATGCTGCACAAGCGCAGAATACATTATTTACCAATTTCGGCCCGCGATTAGATCCTAATTTACAGGTTATCGGTTTCGATGGAGTATATCGTCCATATTCATTAGTAAAAAACAATATTCAGGATTTCTTCCGCTTGGGAAGCACTTATACAAATACACTTTCTTTTGCCAATTCTAATGATATATCAGGCTTTCGCCTTTCGGCTTCAGATCTTCACAATAACGATATTTTACCCGGCAGTCACATGAGAAGAAATACATTCAATTTTTCCGGCAATTCAAAATTCGGGAATAGGATTAACCTGCAAGCTAATTTAATGTACATGAATGAAGATGTGGTAAATCGTCCTTCTCTGGCGGATGATCCGGGCAACATCGGGAACAATTTTTTAGGATTGGCTAACAATGTTGATCAGGCTTATTTTAAGAATAATTATAAAGATGCAGAAGGTCATTATGTAGAGTGGGGCGGCGGTCAATATCATCTTGATCCGTATTGGGTTATAAACGAAATGAAAAATGAAACCACTAAGAACAGGATTATCGGGAATCTAACGGCAACATATACTTTTACAAGTTGGTTGAACCTGATGGGCAGAGGCTCTACCGACTTTACTTATTTTGAATATAACAAATACAGTCCCATCTCCACACCAGAAGCTCTTACCGGAGAACTGGACAATATTAATCGAAAAATATCTACAACACAATGGGACTTTTTGCTTACAGCACAAAAGCAAGTTTCAAGTTTTTGGCTTTCTGCAAGGATAGGCGGCAGTATTTTAAAATCAAATAATTACGGAACTACCGGGCAATATGTTAATATGACAATCACTGATGTTGTTAGTCCTAATAGTTTCTCCGAGAAAAGTATCATAGCAAGCAGTGCCGCTAAACAGATCAATTCGTTTTACGGATTATTTTCCGGAGCTTATAAGAATTGGCTTTATTTAGATGCAACATTAAGAAGAGACGCATCCTCGACATTGCCCGAAAATAACAATACTTATACTTATCCTTCCGTATCGGCCAGTTTTGTATTTACCGATGCTTTCAAGATGAAAAAATCGGTATTATCTTACGGCAAGATAAGAGTATCAGGCGCAGAAGTAGGTACAGATACCGATCCTTATCAACTAAACTTATATTATACACTTTATCCTCAATCATTCAATAGTCAGTCATTGGGAGAAATTGCTACGACAACGCTTCCTAATAAAAACCTGAAACCGACTCAAACGACTTCTTTTGAAACAGGAACAGAGTTGAAATTTTTTCAAGATCGATTGGGGTTAGACGCTACCTATTATACTTCTAAATCGAAAAACCAAATTAATTTAGTGGCTTCGCCTTATTCTTCAGGTTTTGCACAACAGATTATCAATGCAGGTGATGTAGGTAACAAAGGAGTAGAAATACAACTCAATGGCAAGCCTATTGTAGGAAAAGATTTTACATGGGATTTGTCTGTCAATTATGCGAAGAATACCAATACCGTTGAATCGCTTGCATCAGGTGTTCCGTATCTTACTTTATCGGATGCCCGCTGGCTGGGCGTTTCGATAGTAGCTATGCCGGGACAACCTTATGGAGCTATCTTGGGCTACGATTATCAAAGAGATCCTCAAGGCAATATCATTCTCAATCCTACAACATTAGCGCCTATGCAGAGTGATAGCCGTACTGTTTTGGGGAAAGGTACATGGAGCTGGACAGGCGGTCTTGTCAATTCTTTCTATTATAAAAATTTTGGATTGACAATGGTTCTGGATGTGAAACAAGGAGCAAAATTATTTTCCATGACGAATTTGTTTGATGTAATCAGAGGTTCCAGCGCCACCACCTTAACTGGTAGAGCTGAGTGGATTCAGTCTGAAGAAGAACGCCAGTCGGCCGGTATGACTGCTGCTCAATGGGCTGCTGCCGGAAAAGTGCGAGGTTATGTACCGCAAGGTGTAGTACAAACAGGAACAGATGCCAGTGGTAATCCTGTCTATACAAAAAATACAACAGCCATCGACCCGTCTATTTATTGGGCAAATTTTTATAGCGATGGAAACGGTATCGCTACGCCATTTATTTATAATGCGAGTTATATAAAGATGCGTGAAATAACATTTAACTATCAACTTCCAAAAAAGCTGTTATCAAAATGGAAGATTAAGGATATGTCTGTTGCAGTAGTCAGCCGTAATCCTTTTATCATTCATAAAGATGTACCGAATGTTGATCCGGATTCGAATTATGACAACGGCAACGGCCAAGGCCTGGAATACGGTTCCCTGCCATCAAGAAAAAGCTGGGGAATTAATATCAACATTAAATTTTAATATTCAATTATTACATATTGATAAAGATGAAAAAATATTTAATTAAACAGCAGATTTTTTTATTACTGATGTTATTGGCTCTAATGTCATCCTGTAACAAATTCGGGAACTTGAATGAAGACCCCACAAAATCGAGCAGCCTTGATCCGTCTTATTTGCTTTCGTATGTGCAATTAAGATATTCCGGAGATCTTACGATCAATGAGCGTACTACAATTATTATGACGATGCCTCTTGTCCAACAGATCGGTGGCGCTTATTACAATCGGTATGGTTTTGAATATGTTTACGATAGGCCATATATGTCAGAGCTATGGGAAATCGGCTATCCCGATGATGTATTAAGTATTGTAGATGCGATTTCCCGCACAACCGGCGATTCAGAAAAGACCAACCTGAATGCAATATGCAGGATCATGAAAGTGTATGTTTTTTCGAGGATTACGGATTTGTATGGCGACATTCCTTATTCCGAAGCCGGAGACGGATATATTAATGGAACAGTGAAGCCAAAATTTGATTCGCAAGAATCTATATACGACAATTTCTTTGCGGAACTGGACTCTGCGGTTGCAGAATTAAACCCTTCTAAAGATGCCGTAACGCAAGACCTTTATTATAACGGAAATGTGACCGAATGGAAAAAGTTTGCCAATTCGCTGCATCTGCGGCTTGCAATGCGTTTGAGTAAAGTCGATCCTGATAAGGCGCAAACAGAAGTAATGAAAGCTTATAATGCAGGCTTATTCACAAGCAATAGCGATATATGTTTGATGAAGCACCAAAATGTACAAACCACATATAGTACCGAAATCCGTGGCAATGCTGTTTCAGCAGCGATTAATCAATATCCCGATGATGGCCGTCCGCGTATTTGTAATACGTTGATTAATGAAATGAAATCAACTTTAGATCCAAGACTTCAATATATTGCACGAGCATATTGGGCTGTAAATTCTGCCGATGCACTTTCCGCTCGTGTGGATATTACAGATTCTATAACTTCAAGAATAGGGGTGATTGGTATTGACCCGGGACATTATGTATATGATGATTACCTTAACCCCATTAACATAAATATTCCGGGCTATGGTATGACTGCTGTGCCGAGCAATTCACAAAAAGTACAATTAGCCGACTGGCTGATTACTAACGATGCACCATATCTACATCTCACATATGCAGAGGTAGAATTTTTGCTGGCAGAAGCAGCCATGCGTTGGAATCTCAATTTTGGTGCAGATGCTCAAACGCTTTATCACAACGGTATGGCGGCAGCTTGCCGCCAATTATCTCTTTTCAATGGTGGACCTGTTATCTCCGATGCACAGATTCAGTCGTTTCAAAATAGCAATCCGCTGACTCCCGGCAAAGAACTACAGCAAATAGACACGCAACTCTGGGTTACGTTATTACTCAATGGACCGGAAGCTTATGCTAACTGGCGCAGGACAGGATTTCCTCAATTAACGCCGGCGATCACTACTGAATCGCAGACAGATACTATTCCAAGAAGATTTGTATATCCTTTGTCGGAAACAGAACAGAATGCACAAAACCTGGCCGAAGCTGTAAAAACTTTGGGAGGAACGGATAGTTGGACTGCAAGGGTTTGGTGGGATAAACAATAATTATATAAAATCGGATTGAGATGAGAAATATTGGCAAAAACGGTATATTAGTAACAATTCTTTTATTCTTTATAAATTGTAACAAAGGAGAAGCTGCATCTTTTCCCAAAAAAGATTTCAGAGTAATCGGTTATATATTAACTGATGATATTACAAACGAAAAAGCATCGGAGTTTGATTTCAGTAAAATAAATTACCTGAACATTGCCTTTCTTAATCCTGATTCAACTGGAAATTTTGTATCTATTCCTCATCTTCCGGATGTAATAATGCAGGCACATGCCAAAAATGTACAAGTGTTGGCTTCACTTGGCGGCGGCAATGCTCCGGCGTTCTACACACAATTATTGTCCGATACTATGCGAACCGTATTTCTTGGCAAAATAGTAGATATGCTTGTAAGCAATGGCTTTGATGGTATTGATGTTGACTTGGAAGGGGAAAGGATTGACAGCAACTATACTTCCTTTATTATCGAACTTTCCGGAGTATTAAAATTTAGAAAAAAATTATTGACTGCCAGCGTTGCAACAGCTTATAAAGATGAATATTCAGACAAAGCTTTGTCGCTATTCGATTTTGTCAATATTATGTCTTACGATAAAACTGGTCCATGGAATCCTTCCAATGTGGGGCAACATTCGCCATACGATATGGCGGTCTCCGATATTCTCTACTGGAATAAGACTCGCGATATTAGTGCAAACAAGCTCAATTTGGGTCTGCCTTTTTATGGATATGGTTTCGGAAACGGAGTGCCTCCTTCCATTTCTTTTTTCGAACTAGTAGCGCAATATCCTGGCGCCGACAATAAAGATGAAATAAAGGTATCAAATGGCGGAATTATTTATTATAACGGATCAAATACAATAAAAAAGAAAACAGAACTTGCCATGAAAGACATCGGTGGTGTGATGATATGGCAATTGATGCAAGATGCTACCGGCAACAATTCATTACTTAATATTATTGATAATACTATTGCTCCTCAAAAATAAATATTTACCATGTTACAAAAAAAGTATATAATTTTTTCAAAACACTGCATCGAATTGCTGACATTGTTATTGATGTTAACCATATTCGCAGAATGTGGAAAAGATATGGCAACAAAACAAGAAAAAGAATACCCCATTTATCCAAGAATATTTGATAATGGTCGCGTTTTTTCAAGCTCAAGCATCATCAATGAAGGAGATACAGCAAAATTCATAGACCTGCAATATACGCCTGTTAATAAAGTACAGATTAAGTGGTTTGTTAATGATTCTCTGGCATCCACAGATACGGCTTTCAGCTTTTGTCCAAAAACAGGCGGAGAGTTTTCTATTAAACTAGTAGTTACATATAATGGTGATACCTCAAGCAGGCAAACGAGTGTGTTAGTTAATCCTAGTAAATACACATTTAAACCTTATACCAATATTACCATGGCTTACCTGACCAGCGCAGGCACTGCTGCTAATATCAATTGGAATATTGTTACACATGTTGCTTATAAAGTAGGGCTTGTTTCGCCCGATGGTGGGTTGGATGTTTCAGCAGGAGAAGTAAATCAAGCGGCGAATGAATTGGTTGCAAAAGCACATATTAATGGTGTGCCAATACTAATGGGCATCAGCGGAAGGTTATCTGGAATTGACGGTTGGGCCATTTATGAAGTTAATGATTTTGGGAGTGCCATCATTGATGCTACCAAGCGAAAGTTGCTTGTACAGGAAGTGGCGAATTATGTTGTACAAAAAAGAATGGATGGTGTGGATATTATGATGAGTGATGTAAATTCCGATGCAACGCCTGATTATTTACAAGCTATCGGTCCGTTTATGTCCGAGCTAAGAGCAGCACTTCCGCCAAATTCAATCATTACCGTAACAGCTACAGTCAATTACCAACATTGGGGATATCCCGATCTTTCCGGTGCCGACTGGGTCAATATTCATGCGTTTGAAGATAATATGCATGTAACTCCGGGCTTAGACCCTATCGGTCAATCTTCAAGCTATGATTTCATGGTGTCTTCTGCAGAGATCTGGACAGCCAATCACTTGCCTGCCAATAAGATTGTAATAGGTATTCCGGCTTTCGGAATGCGATACGATCAATTAGATGCCAACGGACACAATCTTAGTTGGGGATCGTATAGCTATGTTACCTATAGCGATATTCTTGCCTTTGATTCATCAGCATATAACAAAGAAGAAACAAATATGGCATATGGGGTATATTTTAACGGTGTTCCGTTAGTAACTCAAAAAGCTGCATACGCAAAAACTGATGGTTTCAAAGGATGTTATCTGTGGGCTGAGGATTACGATGTGCAAGGAGCGCATTCATTATTGTCTGCAATTTATAATGCTCAAAAATAAAGTTAGATAATTAAAAAAGAAGTATGAAATGAGTCATGAGAACTTTGTATTACTCAAGGTGATTATTATTTTGGCGAAATTCCATCCCACAATTAAAAAACAATAAAATTCAAACAGATGAAAAGAGGCTTCATTATTTTATTATCATTATTACAATTTACAGCTTTTGTGGCATGTAATAAAAACAATTCAATCCTAAACAACAAAGCTAAAGTTGCCGTCGCTTCAGTGGACAATGCTACAAGTTCAACAAGTACGACCTTATCCTTTTCCGGATATACTTGGAATATTAGTGCTCCATCAGGACAAGTTGCTCCCGGACCCAATTATTGGAACGATTCATATGCATGGGTTGATGTCAACGGCTATCTTCATCTTAAAATTGCTTATGACTCTGTAACCGGTCACTGGGAGTGTGCAGAAGTATATTCACAGCAAAGTTTTGGGTATGGGACTTACCAATGGCAAGTAGAAGGTGCTATAGGCAGCTTTGATAAAAATATTGTCTTTGGTATATATGATTATTCGGGTAATGATGGTCATGATGAAATGGATATAGAAATTGCACGTTGGGGTGACTCGGCATGGGATAATCTTAATTATACAATATGGCCGGCAACTGGCGATACAATAGGAAAGGGGGTTTACACGGCATCTTTCACAACACCTGGAGGAGACTACACAACCCATAGATTTAAAAGAACAAGTGATTCTGTTAAATTCCAGAGTTTATACGGGTTTCAAAATGGTGACACCAATCAGTTTCAGACAGCGACTTTTACCAAGCCGGGAACTGCCATCAGTACATTGGCTATGCCCATTCATATGAACTTGTGGTTATATGACGGATTAGCTCCGTCAGATGGCAATAATGTTGAGGTTATTATCCACAGTTTTACTTTCACGCCTTTATAGAGCAATAAATTGGCCAAATCACGCATTAAAAGGGCAATTAGGGCATTAATAGCGCAAAGAAAATGAATAGACAAAATATCAATTCTTTTTCAACGAACTAGGAATATGTAAGAATAATAATTACAAACCTTTAATATCAATTATTCGAAGCAAATCAGTCTCTAAATGCTCTAAGTTAAGTCCAATATGGTTCACGAAAGGAATTGATTATCAATTCCTTTTATTATTTACACCCAATTTTACACCCTGATTTCTATATGTTGATTAAATTATTTGATGCTTCATGCAATAAAGCAACCTTAACAAATAAATTTAATAATATTTCTTCTGAAATGACCAAGTCATCCAGACTGAATTGTGAGTTTGAATATAGTTTATCTAATAGAATCAGTAAATATCGGTCCTCTGAAAATATTTTATAAAATTGCGGAGCGCATTCTCGAATATTTTCATTTAGCATGTATAGAGAATGTGTTTTGGTAACATATCCTCTTAAATATTTTGATATACTTTTAAAAGTAAATTCTATAGATTGATGAAGACAAAAACAGATGTGCTTTTTAGATAATTCTGCTCTTTGTTCATAAGCCATTTCTTCATAATTAATAGCCCTTTGAATCTCAGATAAAAAGTCAATAGATGCTTGGGTAGTTTTATTTTTCATATAATGCTCAAATGGATAGGATAATTAACCATTCAGCTATGTATTTACAGATTGTATTGTTTGTTTTTCTATTAAGCTAACTGAGCAATCTTGTAGTAGGGTTACTTGATTTAATATGTTTGATATTATAGTATCCTCGATATTAAAATCACTATTATATCTGGCGCTTATATATGCATCCTCCAATATTTCGTTCATTTGTTTTTTCTCTTGTGTATCATCATTAAAAATAGTATATAGTTGTGGAGCGCTCCGGCGAATGTATTTTCTCAAAGCTTGTAATGAATGTGTTTTTTTGTCATATCCCTCCAAATGTTTTAAGACATTTCTATAAGTTAACTCAATGGATTGATGAAGAAAGAACGCTACGATTTGAGAGGATTTATTTTCCATTAATAGTTCGGCTGCCTCTCTGAAATTTATTGCTTTTTGGATATCTTGTTGGAATCCCTCTTTTATTTGTTGCTTCATCTCATTTATTGTAAGTAAAGTTGGCACCGGATATTCTGTCTTACTATTATCATAAACAATATTTTCATTCATGCAATGCAGCGAATAAAAAATATGACCACGAGAAAGATTTTCTTTCAAGTTGCCTTCATTATGCAGGGAACAAGAAACCAATTCATTATTTACATATGGTATTTCTAAAACCGGTTCTAATTCAATAAAGGATTTTTGACTGGATGTCGGAAGAACAATCATTAAATCGATATACTTTTTCGAATCGATTTCTATACTCGGATGATTAATTCTGTAGATTCTCGAGGGTTGTAAAACGGCAACAAGAAATTGTATAACAGGTTTTAGTTCATTTTCACCGTTCGGAATTTGCCGAACTATAGCGGCTAAATTTTCTTTCCAATTTTGTATTTCTTCTTCTTGCTTACAGTTTCCAAGAAAAATATTATTGGTAATAAACTGTGTGGTTACGGTTTCCATAGTAATTCGGATTGAAACGTGAATAAAAAACGTATTATAACTGTTTCACTGAATAAAATTTGCGTAGCGGATTGAGACAAGATTGTTCGAACTCCTGAAAGTGTTCTTTGAAGATGGTTATCTTATTTTTTGCTTCATTCATCCATTGTAATATGCCAACATCTCGGATAGAAGATGCCAGATAAAAATTATCCTCTACAACAATAAAGAAGGTCGCTTCCGAATCGAATTGTACATATGATTTGGCACCTATGTTGACTTTAATAATCAATTGATAAAACGCACCTTTGTCTGTGAGTTGAAAATGTAATGTTGGTATTTCCTGTTGGACTTTTATCCGTTTCATGTATTTTAGATAAGGCTTTGCTTTTAAAATACGCTTTCTAAAAAACGGAAAACAAAAAACGTATTCCTGCCTTTTTAAATTTGGCAAAGCCTTTTCCCAAATATTCAACATCGCTTGCAATTTTTCACAATTGTTGTCTTTATTTTCAAGAACAAAACGGTTGGTGTATTCCGCAATCTTCCATATTTCATAGCAGTAGCTATTCAGCATTTTTTCGTTTTCGGAAAGAACCGGTTCATAACTTTTATCTGTACCGCTTAAAAATTTTCCGAAAGATTTTACGTCTGTTCCTGCATTATTTTTGACGGCTAAATTCGGCAATAAAAATGTCGGTGTTTCAAATCCACTTCTTGGCGGATACATGATTGTATAGATGATTTGTGTATTTACTGAATTTTTACCTTTTGGTTCAGTTTCTGGCAGATTGTCTAAGATTTTAAAATATTCATCCGAATCGTCACTTGAAAAGCGATATACATTTCCTAGTATTTTTTTTGGCGTATAATTTTTCTGAATGCCAAAATTTCTTTTCTCAAAAAATTTAGGGTACTTGTCGGCAATTTCCATATTACTGTCCGGACGAAAATCTGCAAAATATTCTTCGCCGTAGTAATCAATTATTTTATCAATCGTTTTAAAAGCGTGTACACATAATTCTTCCGACTGATTTCCGCAATTGCAGGTTACTCGCAAATTTTCGGACGAAATCAGAAAATCAAGAACAGCTGTCCAATAGCCGTGATCAGCTTTGAGTTGCAGGCAATTTTCTTTATATGAAACAAAATCAAGCGATAAATAATCCCATCTTTTTTTCTTGAAACTGTTTCCGTTTACCTGATCATAAAATTGTTCTTTCGTTAAAACAAAAGGCTGGTTTGGAAAACGCACTGTATAAACTTTGCTCGGAATTCCGATAATTTCAGAATGCTGTTTCTTCGTTTTTTTATAAATTGCCATTGGATAAGGTTTTGTTTATCCAAAGCAATGCAGGTTTGTGAAACTGTTCTATTCCGCAACAGTATAAGTTATTCCGCTACAGGAATATTTTATCTTGAAAATGCGAATACGGATGAATAACAATTATCGTTTAAAAACTTAATTTTGTTTCTATGAATACAAAAGAAGAATCGGCGAAAACAATTCATCAGGGTAGGAACGTAAAGCGTTTTCGTGAAATGCTTGGTATCAAACAGGATGCTTTGGCTTATGAATTGGGCGATGATTGGAATCAGAAAAAAGTTTCGTTGTTGGAATCAAAAGAAACAATTGAACCGGATATTTTGGAACAGGTTGCTAAGATTCTGAAAGTACCTGCGGAAGCTATTAAAAAATTTGACGAAGAAAGCGTGGTAAATATTATATCAAATACTTTCAATGACCAATCAAATGGTTATAACTATTATCCTACGTTCAACATTAACCCTATAGAAAAAATAATGGAATTATTCGAACGTCTTCTTGCCAGTGAAAAAGAAAAGACGGAATTGATGAAGGAGATTTTAACGAAGTTGGGCAAGTAGGTTTAAATAAATATCAATTTATTCAATTACAGCTATAGGCTCATATTGGAAGTCCAATATTTCAATAAATCTTATCCTTCCGAAATAAATTATTGGGGTTAAAAGTTCAATTGAAAAACTGCAGTTGAATTTTTCCACGTCAGCCCGCCATTTCGCCAAACCGATGTATCTTGCGCAACAGTTACCGATGTTACCTGCTGCCCTTTGTCTGTCAGACTCTACAAATAAAGTATCGTTAATAGCGTTGCCAAAGAAATTACAAGCCACAATGTCAATCCTTGTAAAATTGGGTTTAGTCCTACGGAAGCTAATGTTTTTTTAGATAGTCCACAGCCAATTAGAAAAAGTGTAGCTGTTAGTCCTGATTTAGAAATCTGCACAATAGAACTACTGATTTTTTGCACAAAAGGAACGTATGTATTTATAATAATAGCAAAAACGAATAACCCAATGAAATAAGGAATTTTAATTTTTTTGTCTTCTGATTTAAAAAGAAATCCACTTAAAAAAGCTACGGGAATAATCCACAATGCTCTTGCCAGCTTAACGGTTGTGGCAATTTGCATAGCTTCGTTTCCATACTTGCTTGCGGCACCTACAACAGAACTTGTGTCGTGAATAGCAATAGCACACCATAAACCGAATTGCGATTGCGAAAGATGTAATTGTCCGCCAATAAAAGGAAATAAAAAAAGGGCAATGGAATTGAGTATAAAAACAGTTCCCAAAGCTACGCTTATTTGTTTTTCTTCTGCTTTGATAACAGGCGAAACCGCAGCAATAGCACTTCCCCCACATATTGCTGTTCCCACAGAAATAAGAAAAGATGTTTTATTATTTATCTTCAAAAATTTACCCAACGAATAGCCCAAAATAAGTGTGCCGATAATGGAAACAACTGTAAATAAGATTCCGTCTTTTCCCGCTTTTAATGCCGTGCTTACATTCATTCCGAAACCTAATCCTACTACGGAAATCTGCAATAATAAATGCGTGGCTTTATGATTAAGATGCAAATAGGGATGTCCGACAAATTGTGCTATCATTATGCCTAAGAACAAAGCAATTGGCGGTGATACGAAAGGCGATAGGCAACATATAAGCGTTAAGAGAAAAATTACTTTTCTTGTAGTGTTATTCTGTTCTGAATTATTATTCCTGATGTTTTTCATTGCACTAAAAATTATTTCGGTGCAATATTCAGCAACATTAGCACGACAGGGAAATGATTATTAGCAATCTTCTATAACTTAAAGTTATCACGGCTCATAAATTTCAAAAATAATTCTTGCAAGTAATTTGAGCCGCCTTGTTGGATAATGAAATAAAAATACCGTTCAATGCTCAAATCTTCTATATCTATGATTTTTAGTTCATTATTTTTTAGTTCTTTGAATATGGAATGAACAGATAAAAATGCAAAAGCGTTTGAATGAAATAGATAAGATTTAATACTTTCACTACTTTCTAAAATTAGTTCAATATTCAGTTGCGAAAACTTCACGTTCACTTTTTTCAAAGCTGCAACAATGACTTCCAAAGAACCCGAACCTTGTTCACGCACAACCAATGGCAACTTTTGCAATTCGTTTAATGTGATTGTTGATTTTTTGATTGCCTTATTTGTGATGCTTGTGCAAAGCACAATTTCGTCTTTAATGAACGGTATGTATTTTATATTTTGGCGTTTGGATTGTCCTTCAACAATGCCTAAATCAATTTTATTGTCCACTAACAGGCTTTCGATATGTTCCGTGTTTCCGTCCGTGAGTTCAATGTGAATGTCGGGAAACTTCTGTTTGAATAACGCAAGATATTTAGGCAAAACGTATTGAGCAACAGTAGTGCTTGCACCTAATTTAATAGAGCCTTTCACACTTTCGTTTAGTGCCGCCAAATCAAATTCAATGTCCCGGTAAATATTAAAAATACTTTCGGTGTAGTTTAATAACGTAGCACCGGCAACTGTCAGCTTTATTTTCGTTCCGTTTCGTTCAAACAGTTTGCATTTGTAAAAACTTTCAACTTCCTGAATATGTTTTGTTACGGCAGGTTGTGTAATAAAAAGTTCTTCTGCAGCTTTTGTAAAGTTGAGCCGTTTTGCAACCGTATGAAATACTTTTAATCTAAAATCAAACATTTGTCAAATATAATGATAGCTTCGGTTTTTAGGGTTGCAGGTAACGTTTTGGTGTTTGGGCGTGAAAGTCCGCAGGAACTTTCATGTGTGAACGTCAGTCGCCATAACGCCAAACCGCTGTGCCTGTTGCACAACTAAGATATGCACATTATGTGAATGATAGAAATTAAGAACGCTTTTTGCGGAATAAATTTTATGCAAGGCAAAAAGAACCTCACCCCACAACTATTCTACAATACAAGTCTGGATCGACTTGTGCCCGAAGATAATTTTTACAGAAAGCTCAGCAAGGAGCTGGATCTCCACTTTATTTATAAAGCCACTGCAAAATACTACGGCAGGGAAGGACAAGAGAGTATCGATCCCGTTGTTTTTTTTAAAATATTGCTGGTCGGCTATTTCAACAATATCAACAGTGACCGTGCATTGCTGCGTTATTGTGCCAATTGCTTAGATGTTCGTTTGTTCTTACAATATGATTTAGGGGAAGACCTACCCTGGCACAGTACCATTAGCCGCACAAGGCAACTGTATGGCGAAGAAGTGTTTTTAAGTTTGTTTCAAACAGTATTGAAACTATGTTTAGACAAAGGCATGATACGAGGCAAGCGCCAATGTGTGGACAGCGCCTTCATAAAAGCCAATGCCTCCATGGACAGCTTGATAGAAAAAGAAGTGGTAGAAGATGCAAGTGCTTTTGTAAACGAGCTTAACGAGAACAGTGAATACAAAGTAACGACTGAAAGAAAAAAGTTAGTTGACCGTCATCATAAGTGGAAAGAAGAAGCGTACAAAGGCATGCCCGGCAATAATAAAAGCGATCGTGTGGATGAAGACGGCAATGAAATCCGCCCGAAATTCCTGAGCAATCATACACATTACAGCCCAACCGACCCCGATGCAAAGATCAGTGTAAAGCCCGGCAAGGCCCGACATCTCAATTATGCAGGACAGTTGGCAGTAGATGATGCGCACCACGTGATTACTGGTGCCTGCGCCAGTACGGCGGGTAGTAAAGACAGTGCTATCCTGCATGAAATTGTTGACCAAACCATACACAATCTTGAAAGCAACGGCATGCAGCTCGAAGAACTGATAGCCGATGCCGGCTACAGCAGCGGCGAAGCTTTGCAATATCTGGATGATAAAAACATAGATGCGTGGATACCGAATTTCGGGCAATACAAGCCCTTGCGGGAAGGGTTCATTTATAACAAAGAAAAGAACCAATACGAATGTATAAAAACCACCGGTCACAAAGCCGTCCTCACATTTAAGGGCACTAAGACCGACAGCAAAGGCTACAGCAAACATATCTACCGCAGCAGCGAGAAAGATTGTAAAAACTGTCCGTTACGCACAGAGTGCTGCGGAAAAGCTACCAAATTTAAAAAGATAGACAATTCTATATACAAGCCCTTGTATGACAAGATGCACTTAAAGCTTAGGGAGCATCGGGCTTATCACCGCAGGTTAGTAAAGCGGCGAAGCTCCACTGTAGAACCAGTACTTGGCACACTTATTAACCATCACAATATGCGACGGATCAATGCGAGGGGCATGCAAGCGGCCAACAAACACATATTAATGGCAGCGCTATGCTATAATCTGAAGAAATACCTGAAGTTCACCCGTAACCTGCCACAAAGTATGGCAATAGCCCTGCAAAAAATGAAGGGGAAATCCTTTTATTTTATTTTTTTGATCTTAAGGTTAGCCATACCGGCCAATAGGCGGGTGCCAAAACTTTATGAAATCAGCAACCCATAAAAAACAGACTCCGGCATTAAGGCTGTATATGCGTTTTGAAACGGTATTATGGAATCAAAATTTATTTAATTGGTAGTTGTGCAACAGTTACTGCTGTTATTGGCTGCCCATTCTTTCGTCCGTTATTTGTCTGTCGGGTCGGGTGTTGTCGGTGCGTTGGCTTGGGTAGCTCTTTTGCATTTTTCTGTTGGGTTTGTGCGGTTGCGAAAATGCAAATGTGCTACCCAATAGCGTGGACTTTGGTTGTCTTTGTCCGTTTGTGTAACTGATAAGTCAAGTTCAGAAAGATGTTATTTTCGTGTAGTTTGGTTGTGCCTGTCAAAGGCAGTCGGGCAATGTGGATATAACCGATATCAAATTTCAGATAAGGTAAAACTGTGTATTCAAGGTTTAGTCCAATTCTGTCGTGGTCAAAGAAATGATGTTGTGTTGTGCCTGAAAGATTAAAAAGTAATTCATCAAAAACTGAAAGTTTTATTTTGTCTATAAAGTCGTAACGAAAGCCAAAACGGTTTCTTAGTCGTGTGATGTCAGATTGATTGTTGTCAAACATTCGGTATTCAATCGCTGTCCTGTCCACAACGTAAAACTTTTTTACAATTATGTGTTGTAGTTCAACTGCTGCCGAAAAACGAATTTCATTATTAGGTTGTGCGATTTCGTCTGTCTTGTTTTGAATAATCCTGTAATGAGAAAAATAAGCGAAAGGCGATACGGAAACCTTTACATCTTCATTGTGTTGATAATGCACCCAACTTCTGTAAGTAAACATCAAGTTTCTGTCAAACAAGTTTGCATTGTCAAATCCGTTTTGTCGTCTGTGCTGAAACTCGTTGTCTATTTTGAATTTCTTGCCAACAGGAATACTCAAAGTGCTGCGAAACCAAGCATTGTAATGTTGTTGTGCCTGTGAAGTCTGGACAATAGAAATCCATATTGCTGTCGTCAGCAATTTTTTTAACCAATTCATAGATGTTTTTTAGTGTGGAAGTTTTTCTCTGAAATATCCGTAAACCCAAGTGCCTGCAATGGCACTCAAAAGCGTAACGGCAATAACGGTTGCACCTGTTCCGATTTGTGCAAACAACGGACCGGGGCAAGCTCCCGTAATTGCCCAACCCAAACCAAAAATTAAACCGCCATAGATTTGTCCTTTATTAAATTCTTTGGGTGAAATTTTAATTGGTTCGCCATAAATGGTTTTGATGTTGAATTTCTTAATCAGGAAAACGGAAATCATACCGACAACAATGGCACTCCCGATTATTCCATACATATGAAACGACTGTAAACGAAACATTTCTTGTATGCGAAACCAACTTACAATTTCTGCTTTTACAAACACAATTCCGAATAAAATTCCTACGATTAAGTATTTCAAATTGTGATACCACTTGTGTTCCAAACGACTTTCGTTTACGCACATTGCGTCTAATTCACGAAGTTGTAAATCTTTTTCTATATCTGTATTTTGTTGCATTTCTGTTTTAGTTAAAGTGAAAGAATAAAAGGTAAAATGAGATTAGCCATAATGAAACCGCCAATCATAAAACTAATGGTCGCAATCAATGACGGAAGTTGTAAATTGGACAATCCCATAATGGCGTGTCCGCTTGTGCAACCACCTGCGTAACGTGTGCCGAAACCCACTAAAAAACCACCGACAACCATAAGTAAAAATCCTTTCAGCGTAAACAGCGATTGCCAATTTATGATGTCTTTTGGTACAAGGTTGTTGAAATTTGTAATGCCGTAACCTGCTAATTCTGTTGCTAATTTTGGATTGACTTCAACAGGATTGGCATTTGATAAAAGGTTTATTGCTATTGCTCCGCCTAAAAAAATGCCGAACACAAAAAACAAATTCCACACTTCTTTTTTCCAATCGTATTTAAAAAATGGAATGTTGGCAGGCATACACGAAGCACAAACGTGGCGAAGTGATGAACTGATGCCGAAAGATTTGTTGCCAATAATTAAAAGTGCAGGAACAGTTAAACCGATTAACGGTCCCGCTACATACCAAGCCCAAGGCTGTTTTATAAATTCTATCATTTTTATTTTACTTGTTTTCGTTAATCAATTTTTCCAATTCGTTTGCAGGAACTACTCCCGATTG
The DNA here is from genome assembly GCA_028283605.1 of Arachidicoccus sp. GTDB lineage: Bacteria > Bacteroidota > Bacteroidia > Chitinophagales > Chitinophagaceae > Arachidicoccus. The sequence continues at coordinate 28,226 of JAPWKH010000016.1, forward strand.
TCGCCAAAGCGGTTTTCCGTTTTTGAATAAAATAAGTGTTGGCACACCACGCACCTGATAAGCTGCTGCGACTTGTTGGTTTTTGTCCACATCAATTTTGATGATGCTTGCATTTTCACCAACACGATTTTTTACATCGTCTAAAATGGGCAACATCATTTTGCACGGACTGCACCAAGTGGCAAAGAAGTCCACCAATACAGGTTTATCCTGATTTATTATTTCCTGAAATGTCATACTGTTTTTTTATTGTCTTTTGAAACATTGAGAATAAAAGACCGCCCATAATTGAGCCGTAAATGGTGCTGCTAGTCGGGTTTGAAGTGATTGCACAACTTCCCGAACTGCAAACCACCTGTTGCCAATAAAAATATCCTGCCGTTGCATCAACAAACAGACCAATGATTGTGAGTAAATGTTTTTTAGCGAATTTCTTCATAGCTTACATCTTCTACATTTCTGTTGCTTTTGCGAATAGGCGTATTACAACCCGAAGCACCACAACAACCAATATTCATTATTGGCATTAGCGAAAACAAAACACCTGCTCCGACAAACAACCATTCTTTTGTTGAAATGCCTTGAACAATAATGAATATGCCCATTGCTAAACGCAACACACGCATAAAATCCCAAGTTTTTAAATAGTTTTTCATTGTTAATTCATTTTTCCAATTGCACAACTGATGTATGATTTTGCTTGTTTCAAAATCGTGTTGTTTCCTTTTTCGGGATAACCCAATTTTGAAAGTTCCTGCACTAAAATATTTTTGTCTGTTGTGCCGTAAATGGTTACTATTTCGGTGTCTTTGTCAATGCTTACATTTTGCACACCGTCAATTTTTAGCAAAGCGGTTTTAATGCTGTTCATACAGCCACCGCATTTTATATTTTCTACTTCTATGTTGTGTGTCATTGCTTTTTCTTTTTAAAAGTGTTAATTCCGAAAGGCAGATACAACGGACAAAAACTGATGAACGAAGTGATCAAAAACACTACGGCTAAAATACCCAACACGATTGTCAATGTTCCTGAAATGGTATTTGTGAAATACAAAATGCCAATTACAACCGCAATAAGTATGCGTATTGATTTGTCTGTTGTTCCCATATTCTTTTTCATTGTTCTTATTGTTTAGTTAGTTCATTTACATTTTGCCACGTTCCGCCATTGATTACATTTTGAAAACCGTTTTGTTCCAAAGTGCTTTTTGCCTGACTGCTGCGGCTGCCACTTCTGCAAAAAACAACGATGCTTTTCTTGTTTTTGAATTTGGATAATTGACTTGGCACTTTGTCCAACGGAATGTTTACTGCACCTTTTACGCTACCTGCCGAAAATTCGGCAGGTGTGTGAACATCCACTAAAAACGCACCATTTTTTACGGCTTCTTTCAATCCGCTGTTGTCTGTTGGTGCAAACATATTTTTGAAAATTCCAAACATTGCTATTACTGTTATTATGATGAAAATTAGTTTAACACTTTGCTTTGACATACGAAGTTGGTTTTAGGAACATTGGTTTTTGCAATGGCATTGAAACCTCCTTCAATTTCTGTAAAGTTTCTGTAGCCTCTTGCCTGTAAAATGCTCGCTGCAATCATACTGCGATAACCACCTGCACAATGCAAGTAAAAATGCTCTTGCGGATTGATGTCCTTAACCCAATCATTGACGTAAGCCAAAGGTTTACTGTATGCTTCTTCTATGTGTTCAGCTTCATATTCGCTTTCCTTGCGAACATCAATAATTTTGTGTTTGCTAATTTTTACCTCCGATGCAAATTGTTCGGGTCTTATACGGTTTACGGTGTCGGTTTCTTTCCCTGCATTTTTCCAAGTATCAAAACCACCTGCTAAATATCCTAACACATTATCAAACCCTACACGGCTCAATCGTGTTACTGCTTCTTGCTCTTTGCCGTTGTCTGTAACCAACAAAATAGGTTGCTTTATATTTACAATCAACGCACCCACCCAAGGGGCAAAATCGCCACTTAAACCAATGTTGATTGATTGCGGAATGAAACCTTTTGCAAAATCCTTATCGCTTCGTGTGTCTAAAATCAACGCACCTGTGCTTTCGGCTGCTGCTTCAAATTCGTTGACTGAAAGTGGTTTTATTCCGTGTTTCAATACTTCATCAAAGCTGTCGTAACCTTTTTTGTTCATTGCTACATTCATACCGAAGTAGGCAGGTGGTGGAAGTAGCCCGTCTGTAACGGCTTTGACAAATGCTTCTTTGTTGGGTTGGTTCAAAGCGTAATTCATTTTCTTTTGGTTGCCCAAACTGTCCACCGTTTCTTTCATCATATTTTTTCCGCAAGCCGAACCTGCACCGTGTGCAGGATAAACCGTAATATCATCGGGCAAAGGCAGAATTTTGTTATACAAACTTTCATAAAGCAATCCTGCCAATTCTTCCTGTGTCATATTCGCTGCTTTCTGTGCCAAATCAGGTCTGCCCACATCACCCAGGAAAAGCGTATCGCCACTGAACAAAGCCGTTTCTTTTCCGTTTTCGTCCATCAACAGAAAGCAAGAACTTTCCATTGTATGCCCTGGTGTATGCAATACTTTGATTTTTACATTACCCAATTCAAAAATTTGATTGTCTTCTGCTGAAATACACTCAAACTCACAAGCTGCATTAGGTCCGTAAACAATTGGTGCATTTGTTTTTCTGCTTAAATCCAAATGTCCGCTTACAAAGTCTGCGTGAAAATGTGTTTCAAAAATGTATTTGAGCTTTACACCGTCTTTTTCCAAACGGTCTAAATAGGGCTGCGTTTCACGCAATGGGTCAATAATGGCAGCTTCGCCATTGGAAGTGATGTAATATGCACCTTGTGCCAAACACCCTGTATAAATTTGTTCTACTTTCATTGTTCTGTTTTTTTATTGTTTGATGGTGCAAAATTGCGAAGTAGTTTTTTCGAGTACAGTTACATTGGTTACACAAGCAAAATTTATTTCAATAAAGTTTCTTTAATGATGATGTAAATGCCCATTATCAGCACAAACCAACCAAATGCAGGCTTCAATTTTTCCCCCTTTATCTTTGTGGAGAGATAGCTACCAATCAATATTCCGATTATGGCAATAAAGACAATGCTCAATAGAAAATCCCATTGAACGGATGTATGGGATAAGGAAAACAGAAAGCCCGTTAAGGAATTGATTGAAATAATAACCAACGATGTTCCTACTGCTGTTTTCATTGGCAATTTGAGCAAGTTTACCAATGCAGGAATAATCAGAAAGCCACCACCTGCACCTATCAATCCTGTAATAACTCCAATAAAAATTCCCTGTGTGAAAATTAAAGGATAGTTGAATTGTTGTTTTTGCGGTGTTTCTTCATCTTGCTTTTTATCTTTCTTAATCATACTGTAAGAAGCGAAAATCATCAGCACGGCAAAAAGCAACATCAGCAATATGCTTTTGGTAACGGTAAAATTTTCGATGCTGAAAATTTCCTGTGGAATCGCAGGAACGATATAAGCTCTTGTAAGAAAAACGGAAATGATTGACGGAATACCAAAAACAATTGCCGTTTTGATATTAACCAATCCTTTTTTGAAGTAAGAAAAAGAACCGACAACGCTTGTTGTGCCGACAATAAAAAGGGAATAAGCGGTTGCTAAAACCGTATCTATACTGAACAAATAAACTAAAACAGGAACGGTAAGAATACTGCCACCGCCACCGATTAGTCCTAATGCTATACCTATAAAAATTGAAGCTAAATAACCTGCTATATCCATTGTTTTAAGATTGATGCAGCAAAGGTGTATCAACCTAAAAACCTGTACAGCTACTTTGGTTACATAAGGGATATTTTGTTTCTTCCGAGCTGAACAACTCCGTTTTCTTCCAATTGTTTTAATAATCGTGAAACAACCACTCTTGCTGTTCCTAACTCGTTGGCTAATTGTTCGTGGGTAATGTTCAAAGTTTTGTTTCCTGTGAGTTCTTGTTTTTTGTGTAACAAAGTCAATAAGCGTTCATCAACTTTTTTGAATGCAATGGCATTTACAATTTCCAATAATTCTTCAAAACGTTTGTGATACAAACGGAAAATATAATCCAGCCATTGCGGATATTCTTTAATGAACAACGATACCTTTTCAATAGGCAAAAAAAGTATTTCTGCATCGTCTTCTACTTCTGCTTTTACTTTGCTTGTTTCATTGTGCAGTCCGCCTAAAAACGACATAATGCAACTTTCGCCCGCTTTGATGTAGTAAAGCAAAATTTCTCTGCCGTCTTCTTCAGTTCGGATAACTTTCAAAGTTCCTTTGGTAACAATCGGAATAGAACGGATATGTGCATTTTCGTTTAGAATAATGTCGCCCGCTTTGTAAGTCTTTTGTATGCTGTATTGTTGTAGTTTTTCTACTAATTCGGGTGATGTTTTAAATTCTGTTATTTGTTGTAAATCTTCCATTTTGCAAAGTTACAATTTTGTTTGGGTGGTGGGTGGGCTTGGTTGGGGCAAAATTAAATGTGGTGTTTTTGTGTCGGCTTGTGCGTTGGCAAACACCTCTTTTAATTTTGCGATGCGTTGGCAATTTTTCTGTTTTTTGTCCGTCTGTTGATGTCTGCACGGTGGTCTGTCAGGGTTGCCGATAACGTTTTGCGGCTTGGCGCAGGCGGGGACTTTTCCCACAAAACTTCCTGCGAAGCACCAATGTTCAAATTTACGAAAAACTGTCATACGGAGAACGAAACCCCCGCCTGACGCCAAACCCTTGTGCCTGTTGCACAACTAAGATATGCACATTATGTGAATGATAGAAATTAAGAACGCTTTTTGCGGAATAAATTTTATGCAAGGCAAAAAGAACCTCACCCCACAACTATTCTACAATACAAGTCTGGATCGACTTGTGCCCGAAGATAATTTTTACAGAAAGCTCAGCAAGGAGCTGGATCTCCACTTTATTTATAAAGCCACTGCAAAATACTACGGCAGGGAAGGACAAGAGAGTATCGATCCCGTTGTTTTTTTTAAAATATTGCTGGTCGGCTATTTCAACAATATCAACAGTGACCGTGCATTGCTGCGTTATTGTGCCAATTGCTTAGATGTTCGTTTGTTCTTACAATATGATTTAGGGGAAGACCTACCCTGGCACAGTACCATTAGCCGCACAAGGCAACTGTATGGCGAAGAAGTGTTTTTAAGTTTGTTTCAAACAGTATTGAAACTATGTTTAGACAAAGGCATGATACGAGGCAAGCGCCAATGTGTGGACAGCGCCTTCATAAAAGCCAATGCCTCCATGGACAGCTTGATAGAAAAAGAAGTGGTAGAAGATGCAAGTGCTTTTGTAAACGAGCTTAACGAGAACAGTGAATACAAAGTAACGACTGAAAGAAAAAAGTTAGTTGACCGTCATCATAAGTGGAAAGAAGAAGCGTACAAAGGCATGCCCGGCAATAATAAAAGCGATCGTGTGGATGAAGACGGCAATGAAATCCGCCCGAAATTCACTGAGCAATCATACACATTACAGCCCAACCGACCCCGATGCAAAGATCAGTGTAAAGCCCGGCAAGGCCCGACATCTCAATTATGCAGGACAGTTGGCAGTAGATGATGCGCACCACGTGATTACTGGTGCCTGCGCCAGTACGGCGGGTAGTAAAGACAGTGCTATCCTGCATGAAATTGTTGACCAAACCATACACAATCTTGAAAGCAACGGCATGCAGCTCGAAGAACTGATAGCCGATGCCGGCTACAGCAGCGGCGAAGCTTTGCAATATCTGGATGATAAAAACATAGATGCGTGGATACCGAATTTCGGGCAATACAAGCCCTTGCGGGAAGGGTTCATTTATAACAAAGAAAAGAACCAATACGAATGTATAAAAACCACCGGTCACAAAGCCGTCCTCACATTTAAGGGCACTAAGACCGACAGCAAAGGCTACAGCAAACATATCTACCGCAGCAGCGAGAAAGATTGTAAAAACTGTCCGTTACGCACAGAGTGCTGCGGAAAAGCTACCAAATTTAAAAAGATAGACAATTCTATATACAAGCCCTTGTATGACAAGATGCACTTAAAGCTTAGGGAGCATCGGGCTTATCACCGCAGGTTAGTAAAGCGGCGAAGCTCCACTGTAGAACCAGTACTTGGCACACTTATTAACCATCACAATATGCGACGGATCAATGCGAGGGGCATGCAAGCGGCCAACAAACACATATTAATGGCAGCGCTATGCTATAATCTGAAGAAATACCTGAAGTTCACCCGTAACCTGCCACAAAGTATGGCAATAGCCCTGCAAAAAATGAAGGGGAAATCCTTTTATTTTATTTTTTTGATCTTAAGGTTAGCCATACCGGCCAATAGGCGGGTGCCAAAACTTTATGAAATCAGCAACCCATAAAAAATAGCCTCCGGCATTAAGGCTGTATATGCGTTTTGAAACGGTATTATGGAATCATAATTTATTTAATTGCTAGTTGTGCAACAGTTACCCGTGTTATAGGCAGTTTTTATTTGACTTCTAATTCTTTAATTATTTTTAAAAGTTTTTCTCGATTCTTACTTGATGACATCCAAACCGGAAGTTTTTCAATCATAGTCCAATGAGTACGATTATTACTTTCTCTAATTTCAGCAGAAATATAATTTTTCAGATAGTTCAGATGTTCATAATTATATGCCCAAAAAATGTTTTCCTTAAAGTTTGAAGTTATCCAAAGTGGTAATCCAAAATAATCATCGGTAGCTTTTCCATTTTCAGTATAAACCCATTCTTGAGCAATATTTCTTGGTTCATAATCCTGAGTAATACCACACTTTTTGCATTTAATAGCAATCTTTTCTTTTTTCTCAATTACATTTGGTATTAACAATTCAATTTCTTCTGAACAGTTTGAACAATTACATTTTAATTCAACTCGAAAAGTTTTTTTTCTACCTTTTTTGAGAATAATGGCAGTTAGGGCAAGACAAAATTCTTTCAGAAAAATAAGAATATGGAGTTTCCTTTCTTATAATAGCTCTTTTAGAACATTTTGGGCATTCAACAAATATTTCATTTTGAAAATTATTCAAAGTATAATTTTCATCTTTAAATCTATTATTTGTCTTTTCGGATACTGTTGTCATAAAATTGCCTATAACGTTTCAGGGCTTGGCGTTCGGGCGGGAAAGTCCGAAGGAACTTTCACACTTGAACGTCAGCCAGCCTGACGCCAAACCCGAGTTATGTGCTGCCCTTCTTTCGTTCAATGTTATTTTTGTAGGGATTGATTTACTATTTCTTGTCGTCCGGAAACAATTAGTTCGTCCATTGAAACAGGGTCAAAGTTGTCAGCCATTACAAAAAACTTAACGGTAATTGTATTGTCTTGTCCGTAGTCTTTTTCAATATTAAATGTTTGTCCTGCTTCAGTTTTTTGAAGTTTTTCTGAAATTAAATTTTTTAATTTTTTCAAATCTTGAATTGTTCCCGCAATATAATCTGCTGTTATTGTCGGTTTGTTCCATGTCATTACTTTCAAATAACTGTAAGGTCCGTAATGCTCGTGTTCAGATAAAGTGTCGTTAGCTGGATTGTTTATGTATTTGTCAAGCAAAGAAACAAAGTTCTGTAATCCTTTTTTACTGCCGTAAAATCTACATTGATTTATGTCAATTCTGTCGTCACGGTCGTAATAGAAGCCAAGTTGTCGCCATTCGTCAATCATCATTTTGTCAATATCAATTTTTTTGTCTGTCATTGTTGTGATGTTGGTCGTCTAAGGTTGCACATAACGGTAAACGGCTTTGCGTTCGTTGCTTATGTGTGTTTGCCTTGTGCGTTGGCAAGCAATAACGCAAAACCGATGTGCCTGTTGCACAACTAAGATATGCACATTATGTGAATGATAGAAATTAAGAACGCTTTTTGCGGAATAAATTTTATGCAAGGCAAAAAGGACCTCACCCCACAACTATTCTACAATACAAGTCTGGATCGACTTGTGCCCGAAGATAATTTTTACAGAAAGCTCAGCAAGGAGCTGGATCTCCACTTTATTTATAAAGCCACTGCCAAATACTACGGCAGGAAGGACAAGAGAGTATCGATCCCGTTGTTTTTTTTAAAATATTGCTGGTCGGCTATTTCAACAATATCAACAGTGACCGTGCATTGCTGCGTTATTGTGCCAATTGCTTAGATGTTCGTTTGTTCTTACAATATGATTTAGGGGAAGACCTACCCTGGCACAGTACCATTAGCCGCACAAGGCAACTGTATGGCGAAGAAGTGTTTTTAAGTTTGTTTCAAACAGTATTGAAACTATGTTTAGACAAAGGCATGATACGAGGCAAGCGCCAATGTGTGGACAGCGCCTTCATAAAAGCCAATGCCTCCATGGACAGCTTGATAGAAAAAGAAGTGGTAGAAGATGCAAGTGCTTTTGTAAACGAGCTTAACGAGAACAGTGAATACAAAGTAACGACTGAAAGAAAAAAGTTAGTTGACCGTCATCATAAGTGGAAAGAAGAAGCGTACAAAGGCATGCCCGGCAATAATAAAAGCGATCGTGTGGATGAAGACGGCAATGAAATCCGCCCGAAATTCACGAGCAATCATACACATTACAGCCCAACCGACCCCGATGCAAAGATCAGTGTAAAGCCCGGCAAGGCCCGACATCTCAATTATGCAGGACAGTTGGCAGTAGATGATGCGCACCACGTGATTACTGGTGCCTGCGCCAGTACGGCGGGTAGTAAAGACAGTGCTATCCTGCATGAAATTGTTGACCAAACCATACACAATCTTGAAAGCAACGGCATGCAGCTCGAAGAACTGATAGCCGATGCCGGCTACAGCAGCGGCGAAGCTTTGCAATATCTGGATGATAAAAACATAGATGCGTGGATACCGAATTTCGGGCAATACAAGCCCTTGCGGGAAGGGTTCATTTATAACAAAGAAAAGAACCAATACGAATGTATAAAAACCACCGGTCACAAAGCCGTCCTCACATTTAAGGGCACTAAGACCGACAGCAAAGGCTACAGCAAACATATCTACCGCAGCAGCGAGAAAGATTGTAAAAACTGTCCGTTACGCACAGAGTGCTGCGGAAAAGCTACCAAATTTAAAAAGATAGACAATTCTATATACAAGCCCTTGTATGACAAGATGCACTTAAAGCTTAGGGAGCATCGGGCTTATCACCGCAGGTTAGTAAAGCGGCGAAGCTCCACTGTAGAACCAGTACTTGGCACACTTATTAACCATCACAATATGCGACGGATCAATGCGAGGGGCATGCAAGCGGCCAACAAACACATATTAATGGCAGCGCTATGCTATAATCTGAAGAAATACCTGAAGTTCACCCGTAACCTGCCACAAAGTATGGCAATAGCCCTGCAAAAAATGAAGGGGAAATCCTTTTATTTTATTTTTTGATCTTAAGGTTAGCCATACCGGCCAATAGGCGGGTGCCAAAACTTTATGAAATCAGCAACCCATAAAAAACAGACTCCGGCATTAAGGCTGTATATGCGTTTTGAAACGGTATTATGGAATCAAAATTTATTTAATTGGTAGTTGTGCAACAGTTACCGATGTTATGTGAGGTGCATTTGTAAACTATATAAATTAAAATATGAATACCATAAAAGAACTTATACAATCAATACCTGTCAACCGAGCAAATTTTGAACATATCGCCCAAACAGGACGAATAAACGGAAGTCTGTTGGTTGAAATAGAAAAAATGATTGAGAAACATTTTATACCAAAATTAAAAGATTTTGAACCGTCAAATCCGCTTGAAGATTTGATGACAAAAAAAGTACAACAAATTTTAAAATATCAAAAAGAACAAAGAAAATTTAATAAATAATGGCAATATTCAAAGAGGCACAGATAAAAAAAATGCTTGATCACGTTGCAACAGGCAATATGTCGTTAAGCCAATTCACACAATCGTTAAATATAGAAGCGTACAAGTATCAAGCACATAAAGGCGATTTAGTTACAATGATGGATGTGGTTAGAAATTTGGAAGCGTTTTTAGTCCATAATGAAAATACTAAAAACATAACAAAGATTAAAATCAAAACACTCATCGATTATATGAAGTCGGAAGTTGTGGAAGGTGCGTTGTCGCATCTCACATAACTCTCAAATATACGAAACTTTGCAATCTCCTTAACTTATGATGATTTATTTATTTATGATTGATATACAGCTTTCTCAATTGAGTAAGCAAGTTTCGCAGACTGAATAATTTTTATAAAATATTATTTGTTTATTTGTATAAAATTATACAATATACGAAATATCAGTCTATAAAACTTACGCTATGAGTTTCAACCCGAAAAATTATCAATCAACATTGGGCAGCCATAATGATAAAGATGTTATCTGGATATCTTTTCCATACGATATTTTATTGATTGAGGAACTGAAACAAGTATCTCAACCTAAATGGAGCAATTCAAAAAAATGTTGGTATTTGCAGGATGTAACACATTACCGTGACTTGTTCAATATTCTCCAAAAAAATTATGGCAAAAGCATATTAAGCAATATCAGCGATATAAATAAACCTGCTTTCTTGCGCTATGTGGAGCAATTGCAACTTAAAGGCTACAGCCATCAAACAATTAGAACTTACAGCGTTGAATTTGCACAATTATTGAAAGTGCTGAAATCTTTTCCTGTCAATGATTTAACCGAAGAGCGTTTGCGGAGCTATTTCCTGTATTGTGTGCAAAAGCTGAGACTTTCAGAAAATCAAATTCACAGCAGAATGAATGCCATTAAATTTTATTTCGAACAAATATTGCATCGAAGTAAATTTTTTATGGAAATTCCGAGACCCAAAAAACCGAGCATTTTGCCCAAAGCCTTATCGGCTGCCGACATTAAAAAAATGCTGAATACAGTCGAAAATAATAAGCATAAACTCTTGTTGCAATTGTGCTATGGCATGGGATTGCGCGTAAGTGAATTGGTACATCTTAAGATTACCGACATCGACAGTAAACGTATGCAAGTGTTGGTAAACGCCGGTAAAGGGAAGAAAGACAGATATGTAAATCTGCCGAATTCTATTTTGGATTTATTAAGGCAATATTATAAAGAATACAGGCCTAAAGAATATTTGTTCGAAGGCCAGTACGGAGGCGCTTATTCCGTGAGAAGCGTGCAAATCATTTTTAAGAAAACGATGCAAAAGGCAAAGATTAATAAGAAAGTAGGCGTTCACAGTCTTCGGCACAGCTATGCTACACATTTGCTGGAAGCCGGCACAGATATATCTTTTATACAAAAATTGCTCGGGCACAATGATATTAAAACAACACTTATTTATACACAAGTATCCGACCGCAATTTATCATCTATACAAAGTCCATTGGATAAAATAAATAACCACCCATAGCTATCTCATTTATTCCTTAATTTGCGCATATGCAAAACACGATAATATCTGTAAAAAATCTTACTAAAAAATACGGCGATTTTGAGGCCGTGAAAGGAATTTCTTTTGATGTGATGCAAGGCGAAATTTTCGGCTTGCTCGGGCCTAACGGCGCAGGTAAATCCACAACGCTTGAAATAATTGAAACGCTTCGTGAAAAAACAAGCGGAGAGGTTTTTGTAGCCGGACTGAATTTGGATAAACAGCCGAATGATATAAAAAAAATTATTGGCGTGCAGTTACAGTCCGCAGGATATTATCCCGGATTGTCTTTGTCGGAACTGGTGCAGATGTTTGCCGGCTTGTATAACAAACAGGTTGATTCGCTGGAACTGTTGGATTCAGTGAATTTGCGCGATAAAGCAAAGAATAAATTCAAAGAATTGAGCGGCGGACAAAAGCAACGTTTTTCTATCGCAACTACATTGATCAATCAGCCGAAAATAATTTTTCTGGACGAACCAACGACAGGGCTTGATCCGCAAGCGCGCCGCAATTTGTGGGATCTGATTTTGGATATCAGAAAAAAAGGAACCACAGTAATTATCACAACACATTATATGGATGAAGCAGAATTTCTTTGTGATAGAATTGCTATTATCGATTCGGGAAAAATCATTTCTCTTGATACGCCGGATAATATGATTGATGAATTGGTTGCAACCGGCTTTGAGCGTCCGAAGCAAGTAAAACTCGCAAACCTTGAAGATGTATTTCTGCATTTGACAGGAAAGACTTTGAGAGAGGAGTAATCGGAACGAGGAATTGGGAAGATGTTTTGGATTATTAGATTATTCTTAATTATCATAACTCTCATAAGAAATCAACGTTTTATTTCCCAAAACAATTTAGCAACAAAGCAATTAAACAATGCACGATCTTCGCTATCCCATCGGGAATTATGACCCGCAGCCGTTTTCGGAAGAATTGAAAAATAAATGGCTGGAAGATATTGAGCAGCTTCCCGAACGGTTGGAATATGCTATCATCAATCTGGATGAAGCACAATTACAAACGCCTTATCGCGATGGCGGCTGGACAGTGCATCAACTGGTGCATCATATTGCGGACAGCCACATCAACGCTTATGTGCGTTTCAAATTAGCTTTGACGGAAGATAATCCTGCGATAAAAACGTATGAAGAACAATTGTGGGCAGAATTAGATGATGTGAAAACATTACCCATAAATATTTCCATTACATTGTTGTATGCGCTGCATCGAAGATGGATAGCGGCTTTGAGCGATTTGAAAGAAGATGAATGGAATAGAAAAATGTATCATTCCGGAATGAAAAAAGAAGTAACACTTTGGTTTATGCTCGGCAATTATGCATGGCACGGAAAGCACCACACAGCGCACATTAATGCATTAAGAGAAAGAATGAATTGGTAGAAATTATGATTGAAATAAAAGAAACGAAAGATATTTTAATAGATAATGTAATCGAGATTTACAAAGCGAACTATTGGTCATCTGCTGAAAAGCCAAATGAATTATTGAATGCATTATTGAATTCTCATTCATTAATAACAGCATGGGACAATGATAAATTAGTAGGATTGGGAAATGCTTTATCCGACGGATATTTGGTTGTATATTATCCTCATCTTATCATTCATCCTAATTACCAAGGGAAAGGAATTGGTTCATTAATTATGCAAAAATTTCAAGAAAAATATAGCAACTTTCATCAACAGATTTTAGTGGCGGATGGAAAGGCTATTGATTTCTATAAAAAATGTGGATTTAAAAAAGCGGGAGAAACGGAATCGATGTGGATTTATCAAGGAAACGACCATTAAAATTTATTTTAAATTATGACAGACGAACAACTTAAATGGAAAACATTATCCTCAGAATATTTGTTTAAAGACAATTGGCTTACAGCGCGAAAAGACCGCTGCGAGCGGGCTGATGGCAAAATTATCGATCCATATTATGTATTTGAATTTCCCGAATGGGTAACCGCATTTGCAGTAACCGAAGACGATAAAATAATTTTGGTGAAACAATACCGCCATGCGCTTGGCGAAGTTGGTATTGAATTGCCCGGCGGTTGTGTTGATGATTCGGATGCAAATTTTGAAGATGCTGTCCGCCGTGAATTGATGGAAGAAACCGGTTATGCTTTTGAAAGTGTTCATGCGTTGGGAAGAATTTCTGCAAATCCTTCTACCAATAGCAATCTCATGCACATGTTTGTGGCAACCGGCGGTAAAAAAGTAAATGCACAGCATTTAGATGAGAACGAAGAAATAGAAGTTCTTGAATATTCTTTTGACGAATTATATCAACTGATGGATGAAAAAAGAATTGTACAGGCAATGCATATAACAACCATTTTTTATGCGCTTAGGTATTTGAATAAACTGAATTATAATAAATAATATGCTTGAAACGAAGCATATAAATTTTCATAAACATAAAGACAGGCTGAGTTGAATCTTGCATACGGAAGCGTTTGCCCTTGGCGCACAAAATAAAATATTCGGATGAAAAAAATCGTTGTCATAGGTCCGGAAAGTACAGGAAAATCAAGCCTTTGCGAAGCTTTGGCGCATCATTATCATACACTTTGGTGCCCCGAATATGCAAGAGAATATTTGTTGAAGAATGGTACAAATTATTCCTACGAAAATCTATTGGATATAGCTAAAGGACAAATTGCTTTGGAAGAAGACAAAATGAAGAAAGTCGAAGGTAGAACAAAAAGTTCCAACTCAAATCTTCTGTCTTCTCAACTCTTATTCATTGATACTGATATGTATGTAATGAAAGTTTGGTGCGAGTATGTGTTTGGTGAATGTCATTCTTTCATTCTCGAACAAATTGTTGAAAGAAAATATGATTTGTATTTGCTCTGCAATACTGATCTTCCTTGGGTTAAAGATGAATTGCGCGAATATCCCGATGAGAAAAACCGGATAGAATTGTTTAATATTTACAAAGATATTTTGATTAATCAAAACGTACCTTTTGCTATTGTCAGCGGACAAGGAAATGAAAGATTTGAATCTGCCGTCCGCTTTGTTGACAACTTTTTATGATTTATTCATATCTGCTCAGCCTTTTTTTGAGTTCTGTTATTTTCTCATGCATATTATTGATCCTGTATATCAAATGCCGTATTGCATCAATTCCTTCTATATTAATATCAAGATCATAATGCAGATGTATCATTTGTTCAATATCTTTTATCTGATCTTCAGTGATATATTTATCCTCTTCTCGCTCGGTAAATTCAAGCAAGCCATAATCTTGCAATGCGTTAAAAAACGAAATCTCTGCATGATAATGCGTACAGATATGATGAATGGGAATTAAATGTTGATTATCCATTTGGCCTTAGTTTAGAAAGTTCGCTAAACAATTCTTTTTCCTTGTCGGAAAGATGTGTCGGTATTTTGATTTGATAAGTGATAAATAAATCGCCAAATTTCCCATCTTCTTTATATACAGGAAAACCTTTTCCTTTCAGCTTTACTTTGGTACCGCTTTGGGTATCAGGCGCAATTTTAAGTTTCACTTTTCCGTCTAATGTATCGATAATTTGCTCGCCACCGAGAACAGCTTTATATAAAGGCAATTCAACATCTTTATATAAATCGTTGCCATCTCTTTTAAAAGAAGTATTATTCTGAATATTAAAAGTAATGTACAAATCTCCTGCCGGTCCGCCATTGATTCCTTCTCCGCCATGGCCTTTCAGCTTTATGGCCTGGCCGTTTTCAACGCCTGCGGGAATGGTAATGCGAATATTTTTTCCATTAACGGAAAATACCTGTTGATGCGTTTTATACGCTTCTTCCAAATTTAATGTAGATGTTGCATTAATATCCTGGCCTCGAAACCTTGATTTGGTACGGCTTCCGGAAGATTGTCCGCCGAACATGGAAGAGAAGAAATCTGAAAAATCATAATCATCGTTACCAAAACCTTCAAATTGCGATGCGCCTTGTCCGCTTTGATAGCTACGCGATTGCTGCTGTGCCTTTGCATTTTCATAAGCTTCTGCATGTGCCCAGTCCTTTCCGTATTGATCGTATTTTTTTCTTTTCTCCGGATCGCTCAGTACTTCATTAGCTTCATTGATTTGCTGAAATTTTTTTTTGGCTTCATCATTATTCGGATTTAAATCCGGATGATACTGCCTCGCCAGTTTTCTGTAAGCTTTTTTTATATCTGCTTCCGAAGCGTTCTTATCAATACCGAGAATTTTATAATAATCAATGTAATCCATTCGTACAATTAATTTTATTTACAAAAGTAAAACTAATTAATTCTTATAGACACAATGCTTGATAAGTTGTCTTTCGTTTTAATCATTACGGTAATGCTGAAACTTTTGTTGTCAGATTTTATTTTTCCGGTAAGATAGCCTGTGCCGCCGAGTTCTCTTTGTGAAGATAGTTCGAAACCGTTGATGCTGTTCGAGGTATAAAAGTCTTTCAATGTTTGTGTAGCCTGGTTTTTACTTATGTTTTTTGCTTCATCTTTATTCGGCAATTTAATATCCACGTAGTTCTCCAAATATTTGCTTATTTCTGTAGCGTTTCCTTGTTTGAATGCATTGATAATGTCGGAAATAGCTGTAGATGCAACAACGGTAAAGGCCGATAAGATGAATGATACTATTGAATAAATGAATACATGTTTCATCTGTTTATATTTATTTTTTTTAATTGTCAGGTGGAATTCGCCAGAATAATCATGCTTTGGAGATGCAAAATTCTTATGGCTCATTTCATTTGTTTATTTTTTAATATAATAATTGTTACAAACTATGCGCCAAATTAATCATTTTATTATTATTGCGCGAATGTATGTAAAGGATTATTGATTGAAAGAGGTTGAAAAATGACTAACTTTACACGCCTAAATTAAATCTTCAGATTAAAAAATAATATATGTCGTCAAAAAAAGCAATGCTTATCATCATGGACGGTTGGGGTTTGGGAAAAAATAAGGAAACCGATGCCATTCAAAATGCTGATACGCCATTTGTCGATTCGTTGTATAAAAAATACCCCAATTCCACATTGGTTACTTGCGGCGAATCTGTAGGATTACCTGACGGGCAAATGGGCAACAGTGAGGTCGGGCACTTAAATCTGGGCGCGGGAAGAATTGTTTACCAGGAATTGCAAAGAATCAATGTAGCCATTCGTGAAAATACTTTTCATAATAATCCTGTTTTACTCGAATCGATAAACACAGCAAAAGAGAATAATAAACCATTGCATTTGCTCGGTTTGGTAAGCAACGGCGGTGTTCACAGCCATATCAACCATTTGAAAGCGATTATCGATGTATGTAAGGAGCAGGGATTATCAAACGTATTTATTCATGCTTTTACAGATGGCCGCGATTGTGATCCGCACAGCGGCAAAGGTTTTATAGAAGAATTGCTGAACCATTTGAAAGAAACAGGCATTGGGCAAATAGCAACTATTACCGGGCGTTATTACGCAATGGACAGAGATAAGCGTTGGGAACGCGTAAAATTAGCGTACGATGCTTTGGTAAACGGTCTCGGCGAAGAGTCGGATGATCTGCTTGCATCCATTGAAAAATCTTATGCCGAAGAAGTAACTGATGAATTCATTAAACCCATTGTAAATGCGTCTTTGAAAAATAATGCCGGCAGTAAAATCAAAGATGGCGATGTTGCAATTTGTTTCAATTTCCGTACAGATCGTTGCCGCGAAATTACACAAGTGCTTACACAAATTGATGTGCCGGAATTCGGTATGCATAAATTCAACTTGCATTATACCACAATGACGGAATATGATGCAACTTATAAAAACGTTCATGTAATTTTTGAAAATGATAATCTTACCAAGACTTTAGGCGAAGTTTTGGAAGCCAATCATAAAAAGCAAATCCGTATTGCAGAAACGGAAAAATATCCGCACGTAACTTTCTTTTTCAGCGGCGGAAGAGAAAAAGAATTTGAAGGAGAAAAAAGAATTATGGCTCCTTCGCCAAAAGTGGCAACGTATGATTTACAGCCGGAAATGAGCGCTTATGAACTGACCGAAAAAATTATTCCCGAGATAGAAAATGAAACGGCTGATTTTATTTGCTTAAACTTTGCCAATACAGATATGGTAGGGCACACAGGTGTTTTCAGCGCAGTGATAAAAGCAGCGGAAACAGTAGATAAATGCGTGGAAGAAATTGTAACCGAAGCATTGAAGCACGATTATACTATCTTCCTTACCGCCGACCACGGCAATGCCGATAATATGGTAAATGAAGACGGAAGCCCGAATACACAACACTCTCTTAACTTAGTGCCGTATTTTATCATCAGCAACGATTTTAAAGGCGAGGTTAAAGCAGGTAAGCTCGGCGATGTAGCTCCCACAATTCTGAAAATTTTAGGGCTTGATATTCCAAAAGAAATGACGGGTAGTATACTGATATAAAAAATGAAATAAATGCAAAACGCGTAATGAACAATAATGAAAATTGTGCATTACGCGTTTTTATTTGCAAGTACGATTACAAGTGCTATTGCGGAGTAAGGTATTGCGCATAGCTGTATCCTTCAGCTCCGTCCTCTGTACGAACGAGCCACCATTGGTCATTAGCTTTGCCTACCAAAGTAATGATAGAATCCTTTGCAGCCTTGCCAACAATTGGCTGGTCTGTCCCCGGTCCTTTGCGAATATTTAAAGCAGTTTCGTGCGTTGTAACTTTCACTTTAGCGCCGGCAACAGCAGTAGAAACATCGATGTCCAATACTACATCGCCGGTTAAGAAATTAGGATCAATTTTCCCATAAGTATCCCATAATTTATTTTTTACATCGGCATTTGGAGCAGTGCCTGAAATATGTAAAACGCCATCTGTTTCCGCTGTTTGTAAATCGGTAATTCCCGATGCGTTTGCCGCATCAAGAAGTTCTTTATATTTATCTGTAAGAGCTGACATTCTTGATTGTTTTATTATTTAAAAATTATTTTACTTTAACGGCAGATAAGTTTGTTTTCTTGGGATGCAATGCATCAAGCGCTTGCTTTAATGTAAGAATACGACTTTTTTCTACTTCCCCTGTTACCGTAATTACGCCGCCGCTTACTGTGGCACTGATACCTGGAAAATCTTTAGTTGCGTCTTTTACTGCTGCCGTCAATGAATCATCAGGAGATAATGCTAAAGTAGGTGCAGGAGGGGGCGGAGCTACCGAGATATTATCCGTAAGGCTTTTTATGCCTTTATCTTTTAAGCCGTTTACTGCGGTTTCAATATTGGCTTTGTCATCGGCGCTGCTTACACTTCCGCTTAATGTAACGATGCCGTCTTTTACTTCTGCCGAAATGCCGGTATAGTTGGCTATAGCGGTTTGTACAGTAGTTTGAATTTCTGCATCAGTCGGCTTGTGTTTACAAGCTGAGAGAGAAAAAATACCAAGCCCGGAAATGAATAATGCAGGCATTAACTTTTTTGCAATCATTTTAATTTGTTTTAAGATTTGAATTAATGATACTAAGATATAGGATAAATGATTATCCTTTTAATAAAATTATAAAAAATCTTTATTTCAAAATATTATGCCCCAATTTATCGCGTTTTGTTGTAAGATATTTTTCATTATGGATATTTGGAACAGATTCGATCGGGACTACTTCAACAATTTCAATTCCATAACCATTAAGCCCTGCACGTTTACGAGGATTATTGCTCATTAATTTAAGCCTTGTTGCTCCTAAATATTTCAATATTTGAGCGCCTACGCCATAATCCCTCTGATCTGCTTCAAATCCTAATTGTAAATTGGCTTCTACGGTATCCAAACCTTCTTCCTGTAATTTATATGCTTTTAATTTATTAATTAATCCAATGCCTCGCCCTTCCTGATTCATATATAAAACAATTCCTTTGCCTTCCTTTTCCACCATTTGCATAGCGGCGTGTAATTGTTCTCCGCAATCGCAACGCATGCTGCCCAAAATATCTCCCGTGAGGCAGCTTGAATGCACTCTCGTAAGCACCGGTTCGCCTTCTTTCCAACTGCCTTTTATTAGTGCAAGATGCTCAGCATTATTTTCTTTTTCCTTAAAAGCTACGAGTTTAAAATGACCATATTTTGTAGGCATATCAACACGAACAATTTCCTGAATCAATGAATCCGTTTTCATGCGGAATTCAATCAAATCTTTAATGGTAATAATTTTTAAACCGTATTGTTCTGCAAGTTTTTCGAGTTGGGGCAAACGTGCCATTGTGCCGTCATCGTTCATTATTTCTACCAATACGCCAACAGGAGCGAAGCCTGCAAGCCTTGCTAAATCTACTGCGGCTTCTGTATGTCCGGCTCTTCTCAGTACGCCTCCATCTTTTGCGCGTAAGGGAAATATATGTCCGGGCCGCCCGAAATCAGAAGGTTTGGTATCAGTATCTGTAAGTGCGAGAATTGTTTTTGCTCTGTCGTGTGCGCTGATACCTGTTGTGCAGCCATTGCCCAATAAGTCAACGCTTACGGTAAACTGCGTTTCATGAAGTGCAGTATTGTTGGTAACCATTGCAGCAAGGTCTAATTTGTCTGCAAGCGATTCGCTTACGGGCGCACATATCAAACCGCGCCCTACTTTACTCATAAAGTTGATGGTTTCCGGCGTGATGCTTTGCCCGGCAATAATAAAGTCGCCTTCGTTTTCACGGTCTTCATCATCTACGACTATGATTAATTTCCCTTGCTTTATATCTTCTATTGCCGATTGTATTGTATTTAGCATATTGTATATCTTTAACCTGCAAAATTACGATATTAAACAGTTAAGAAATGTATATTGGATGTAATGAGTAAGTAAAATATTCGTGATAAATATTTATTAACAGTAACAGGAAATAAATTCAATCAGTAGTTTTTGAGGCCAGATAAAATTTTAGAGTTTATATTTTTCGGTAATTATTTTTATGCTTTTTGCGCAGCAGCATTATCTGTGGAGGCGTCTTTACAGCAAAATGTCCCTTTAAATACGCCTGCGTATTATTGTTTATTAATAAGCGGTACAATTGTATATTACACGTATGCATATTTAGGCCAGATGCGTTTTGGAACTGTAAAGACAAAGGAAACCATACATCCATATTACAACAAAAGAACGCAATGGTATAAAGATAATTATTCGTTAGTGAGTATAATGCAGCTATTCTTTATACTCATTATGATTGTGTCGGCATTATATTTATCCATTATTGAATTTCATGAAATATTTACTTT
Organism: Arachidicoccus sp.; assembly: GCA_028283605.1. Taxonomy (GTDB): domain Bacteria; phylum Bacteroidota; class Bacteroidia; order Chitinophagales; family Chitinophagaceae; genus Arachidicoccus. Next base: position 48,926 of record JAPWKH010000016.1, read on the forward strand.
GCGGTGGGATGAATGGGTTGCACTATTGATTGTTCCTTTGGTGGCAATATTATATTACGGCAATGATTATTTTTCTTTTATAAAAATAAATATCCGTAAGAGTGGAATCGCAAAGCCTTTCCTGATAGGTTTTGTATGGGCTGCCGCTGTTTCGGTATATCCGGTAATGTTTTATAAATGGCAAATCAACCGGCATTATCAAATCACATTTTTGTCTATATGGTTTTTTGTAAAAAACTGGATGTTTATATCTATGCTTTGTATCATGTTTGATATTAAAGATTACGCCGATGATTCCAACAAAAAATTAAAAACATTTGTTGTGCGTGTGGGCTTGCGAAAAACTATTTTTTATATACTTCTGCCTTTAACATTGATAGGCTTGTTGTCCTTATGGGCTTTTGGTAGCATTATGCATTTTTCTTTTGAAAAAATATTGATAAATACGATTCCCTTTGTCTGCTTGCTGATAGTAGCCTATTCCATGCAGCGCCGCAGGCCGATTTTATATTATTTGATAATTATAGACGGGCTGATGCTTGTAAAAGCATTTTGCGGAATTGCAGCAGCAATTATAGTAAAATAAAAATTATGCTTCAGCAGGTTGAAGCTATTCCAATTGTAATAATTACTTTGAACGGATTGAGATCGTCCATTAATATAATTTTATTATTTTGAATATTGGTATAATTTTAATTTTTTAAATAACAAAAATCAATAAAATATGTGGGTAAAATTAAAACATCAGCCAATAAAAAAGGGCGATTTATTGATACACGAAATTGATAAAGAAGATTTGTATAATAAAGATATTTTAAGTTCCTTTTTTGTAAAAGAAATAGAGGGGGAAAATTATCAGTTGGAAAATTTTATTATACAACCGGACTTTAACCTCGATGCCACGCCAAATATTGCTATTCCGATAGATTTTACAATTTCATACAAGGAACTTGTAAAAGCAAATTGGCACTTGTGGATCGATTAAATGCTGCATTGATAAAGCATAATTTTAATCTCAATTATGTTCATTTGAAAATGAAAGCCTTTATTTTGTAGAAATATTCATTCTATCTTGCAACCTACACAGAAACAAGAAACTATCATAATCACCGGCGCAAGCGGACTTGTGGGGTCACATATTTTACAGGAGTTATACAATTCTCCGGCAAGGATAATAGCGGTATGCAGAAACATTCCGCCTGATGCCGATAAGCGTTTTGAATGGATTGCCGGGGATATTCTCGATACAAATTTTTTAGAAGAGATATGTGCAAATGCCGATAAAATATATCATTGTGCAGCATTGGTTTCTTACGACCCTAAAAAGAAAAAAGAAATATTTCAAATCAATGTAGAAGGTACGGCAAATGTTGTAAATGCTGCATTGAATTGTGGCGTACATCGGTTACTATATGTAAGTTCTGTCGCCGCTATCGGCGAGTCGCAGGACAACAAAATGGCTGATGAAGAAACCGTTTGGAAAGATGTGCATGTTGCTGATTACGGGAAAAGCAAACATTACGCGGAAATGGAAGTGTGGCGCGGCATTAGCGAAGGATTGGATTCGGTTATTATCAATCCGTCTATTGTTTTGGGCTGCGGAGATTGGGAGAAAGGATCAACGGAAATTTTTAAAAACATCTATAAAGGCTTTCCCTGGTACAGCGCAGGGGTCCACGGTTTTGTGGATGTCCGCGACGTTGCCTGCGCCGCCGTTATGCTGATGAATAGTGATATACAAGGGCAGAGATTTATTATAAACGGAATAAATATTTCTTACAAAGAATTATTTTCAACAATAGCACAATCGTTCGGGATACGGCCGCCGTATAAAAAGGTAACGCATTTTCTCTCCGGAATAGTTTGGCGGTTGAGCAGCTTAAAAAGTTTTGTAACGGGCAAAAGTTCAATGATTACAAAGCATTCCGCAAGAATAGCAATGCAAAATATTCAATTCGACAACAGTAAATTATTAAAATTTTTACCCGGTTTTGAATATACCGATTTCAAAACAAGCGTTCAGGAAATTTGCAATTGTCTGAAAGAAAAGTATAATCTTCTCTAATTTTTTTAACTTTTTGTCAGTATTTTTTATTGATTTTATTAGTGTGCTTTTTTATTAAATCGGCATATTTTTGTAATGTCCTGAAGTGCATATTTGGAAAAATATTTGGTGTTTCAAAATAATTTTCCTAAAATTACATTTGAGTTTTAGCATCTTCCATAGGTTTTCAATCACCTGAGATGCAGGTTTTAAAATCTTATTGTTCATCTTAAATAAATGGCATCATATCTGTTTATTTAAAAAGTATTTTTTAAAATAGTGAAAAAATTTCTCTTTTTGTGTACGCTTAGCATTGGGCTATGCTCTTTTATTTCGCCGATATCCGGTACTAAAGGATTACCTGTAGATAAAAATTTTCCAAACCTTTTGCCTAATAAACCCATTGCTCAGGCAAAGGCTTATAGATATGCAGATTCAATTTACAGTAGAATACATTTATCAACATACGGATTGGAGAAGGAAGTGTTTTTCAGTGCTTTCAAAGGGTATGAATATCTAAAAAGCAAAGGGATGCTGGAAAAAGATAATTTTTTGACAATTGTTGATTATACGCAAAGCAGCACACGCAAAAGATTATATGTAATAGATTTTAATAAAGGCCGTGTTATTTTCAATACTTATGTGTCTCACGGTGCGCGCTCGGGAAAAGAATTTGCTACCAGCTTTTCAAATTCGGATGATTCGCACAAAAGTTCTCTCGGATTCATTGTTACCGGCGAGCCATACAGAGGAATAGCAGGATATAGTTTGCATTTAAAAGGAGTGGAGCCGGGTATTAACGATCATATATATCGCCGCAGTATTGTAATGCACGGAAGCCGCTATGTAAACGAACAGCGCGCGGAAGAAAATGAAAATGGTGTGGGTAGAAGTTTTGGTTGCCCTGCTGTTCCTTACGGACAACAATACGATATTATCAATACCATCAAAGGCGGAAGTTGTGTATGCATTTTTGCTGATGATGCACATTACAAAATGTCTTCCCGCGTTTTGAATGCTGCATTTGAATGGCCGGATTTGAAAACAAAATTACCTGATTTGATGCCGCCTTCACTAACGAATCAATCAACCGCAGAAAATCGTTTGTCAATTTCTACAACAGATAAAAAGGGGTAAAATTTATATCAAATATTTTACAGAAAAATCCGGTTGGCATGTGCTGGCCGGATTTTTCTTTTGCAATCATGCAACATTATTTTATCAATTTTTTTCTTCGGATGAAATATATTGCATGCAATTATTTAATTCAGTTTTATAAAACCATTTTATGTCAAAGCAAATCATCAACACATCAAATGCTCCGGCGCCGGTAGGCCCATACAATCAGGCTATTATTGCAAATGGATTTCTGTTTATAAGCGGACAAATCGCTATTAATCCGGAAACAAATCAATTGGAAATTGAATCCTTGGAAAAAGAAACGCATCTCGTTTTCAGTAATCTTAAGAGTATATTGTATGAAGCAGGTTATGCATTCAGCGATGTTGTAAAAGCAACAGTGTTTTTAAGTGATATGAGTTTGTTTGGTCAGGTAAATGAAATATATGCGCAATATTTTTCTGAAAATCCTCCTGCGCGTGAATGTGTTGCCGTAAAAACATTGCCAAAAAATGTAAATGTTGAAATTAGTGTAATTGCTTACAAAGCTTAATTCCATGTTTCTATGAATTGCTTTATAGATTTTGTTTAATAAAGAATAAGAATAATCAATATTTTCTATTTAATTAAATGAATAAATTTGTTATGAAGTAAAAATGAAAATGCACCAAGCACATATGCATTCATTTTCTACAGCCATTCAAATTTTAATATGCATTTGCCACAGATATAAAATACTTATCTGAAAGTTGAATGCTCAACTTAAACAAAACTTAATACAATGGAAAGCAATTCAAGCGACATCAGCAAATGTCCTTTTCACAACGGTTCACTAAAGAAACCTGTAGGAGCGGGCGGTTTTGGAACATCTAATCGCGATTGGTGGCCAAACCGTTTAAGGCTGAATATCCTTCGTCAAAATTCCTCCCTTTCTAATCCGATGGATAAAAATTTTAATTATGCGGAAGAATTTAAAATGCTCGATTTTGAAGCCCTGAAAAAAGATTTATTTACTTTAATGACAGATTCGCAGGACTGGTGGCCTGCAGATTTTGGCCATTACGGCGGATTGTTTATTCGTATGGCATGGCATAGTGCCGGCACTTATCGTGTTGGAGATGGTCGTGGTGGCGCCGGCGCCGGGCAGCAACGATTTGCCCCTCTCAACAGCTGGCCTGATAATGTAAGCCTTGACAAAGCGCGGAGATTACTTTGGCCAATAAAACAGAAATATGGGAAAAAAATATCGTGGGCAGATTTAATGATACTTGCCGGCAATGTTGCATTGGAATCTATGGGATTTAAAACTTTTGGTTTTGGTGGTGGGAGAGAAGATGTTTGGGAGCCGGAAGAAGATGTTTATTGGGGCGCTGAAAAAATATGGTTGGGAAATGATGAGCGTTATTCAAAAGGTTCTGAAGGCGCACAGGAAAATCATGGCGTATTAGTATCAGATGAAGACCAGGTCCGCAAAATTCATTCAAGAGATTTAGAAGACCCGCTTGCAGCGGCACACATGGGATTGATATATGTAAACCCGGAAGGCCCTGATGGAAATCCCGACCCAATTGCGGCTGCGAAAGATATTCGCGAAACGTTTAAGCGAATGGCTATGAACGATGAAGAAACTGTTGCATTAATTGCCGGGGGCCATACCTTCGGGAAAACGCACGGAGCAGCAACTGCAGATCATGTTGGCAAAGAACCCGAAGCGGCAGGCATTGAAGAGCAAGGATTGGGATGGAGCAATAGTTATGCAACCGGTAAAGGCGCAGATGCCATTACGAGTGGGCTGGAGGTAATCTGGACTACAACGCCTACGCAATGGAGCAACAATTTTTTTGAAAATCTTTTCGGGTTCGAATGGGAATTAACCAAAAGTCCCGGCGGCGCACATCAGTGGGTAGCAAAGGATGCAGAAGATATTATACCGGATCCGTTCGATCCGGCTAAGAAGCGCAAACCTACGATGCTGACTACCGACCTCTCTTTAAGATTTGATCCTGAGTATGAAAAAATATCAAGGCGGTATCATGAACATCCTGGTGAATTTGCAGATGCTTTTGCGCGTGCGTGGTTTAAACTTACACACAGAGATATGGGGCCGGTTGTAAGGTATCTCGGCCCGGAAGTTCCTAAAGAAGAATTGCTTTGGCAAGATCCGTTACCGGCAAGAGATTATGAATTAATTAGCGGTGAAGATGTTTTTATTTTAAAAAATAAAATACTTAATTCCGGATTGACCATATCTCAATTGATACAAACAGCTTGGGCTTCGGCTTCCACTTTTCGCGGAGGAGATAAACGCGGAGGCGCTAATGGCGCAAGAATACGTTTAGCGCCACAAAAAGATTGGGAAGTGAATAATCCGGAACAATTATCGGAAGTGTTGTCTAAGTTAGAGGGCATTCAAAAAGATTTCCAATCTGGCGGTAAAAAAGTTTCTTTGGCTGATGTGATTGTATTAGGCGGCTGTGCAGCCGTGGAGAAAGCGGCAAAAAACGGAGGTTTTGAAATTAATGTTCCTTTTTCGCCGGGCAGAACCGATGCTTCCCAAGAACAAACAGATGTAGAATCTTTTGCCTATCTTGAGCCGTTGGCTGATGGTTTCCGTAATTACCGTAAAACAAAATACGCCATTTCTACAGAAGATTTGTTGGTTGATAAAGCACAGATTCTTACCCTTACGTCTCCTGAAATGACTGTACTTGCAGGCGGCTTGCGTGTATTGAAAGGTAATTGGAACAGTTCGGATTATGGAGTATTTACAAAACATCCCGAAACGCTTACCAACGATTTCTTTATGAATTTGCTTGATATGAACACCGAATGGAAACCGGCTGATGATACAAATGAAATATTCGAAGGGCGTAACAGATCTACAGGAGAATTGAAATGGACGGCTACGCGTGCCGATCTTATCTTTGGTTCAAATTCTGAATTGAGAGCTATTGCGGAAGTGTATGGGAGCGCGGATGCTAAAGAAAAATTTGTGAATGATTTTGTTGCGACATGGCACAAAGTAATGAATCTGGATAGGTTTGATTTAGTATAGTTTTAGTTATATTATGTTTGGAAAAAAGGTTATGCGAACTATTTCGTATAACCTTTTTTATCGTAATTATTTTTATGCGAACATTATTTTCTCAATGTGTATTGGGAAGTTGTTTTAATCAAAAATTATTATATGTGATATTGCTGCGAAAACTGAAATGACGATAAAGGGCTTCTTGTTTTAGTGAAGGTGTGTGTTATATTGCTTGTTTATAATTTCATTTTTATATTGAATGGATTGCTTCGTACCTCACAATAAGGGTGTAATGGATTTAATTTATTCAGGCATTGTATGGCGGAAGATTTTATGAGTTGCGTTGAGTGCGTGAGGGATAGCAAGGGCGCGACGAAGGAGCGGTGCGGAGTGAAATGGAGCACCGTAGCGAAGCGCAGCCCTGCATAGCCCGACGGCAAGCGACATAGTGCTGTTATTTTTGTGAGTTTAACAGATAGTCGCTTGGCGGCACGCCCGGTATAAAATAAATTATTTCGTATTGGTTTATGTTAATTCTAAAATTTTTAGTCTTAAAAAATAATACGGATAAAAAAGATTCGTTATTATTGTTGAGTGAGTTTGCCATGTGTAGTTTTTAATAATTTATTTTCTTTTTGCTCAGTAAAAATAATCCATGAGTCATAAACAAAAGTTCAGTTGGTCGGAAGAATGCGAGCCACATAAATTGCGTACAAAAAAAATTATCAGTGAACATCCTGAAATCAGGGAACTGATAGGGAGAAATCCTTATACTTTGTTGATTATATTATTGTGCGTGGGATTGCAGACTGCTCTTGCGTATTATTTGCGAGATAGTTATTGGTGGCTGGTATTTGTATTGGCGTATTTTGTAGGTGCGTTCGCTTGTCATACATTGTTTGTGTGCATTCACGAATGTTCGCATAATCTTTTATTTAAGAAGAGATGGTTAAATACTGCTGCAAGTTTTATCGCCAATCTTCCTTTGCTGTTTGCAAGTGCCGCATCTTTTAAAAAGTATCATTTAAAACATCATGCTTTTCAGGGAATTGAGGCTTTGGATGCTGATATGCCAAGCTATTGGGAAGCTAAACTGGTAGGTAATTCTACTGTTAAAAAAGCATTGTGGCTGCTGCTGTATCCTATTGCGCAAGCCAGCCGTTTGGGCAGAATGAATAAAGAAGTAAAGTTGTGGGATAAAGAAATGGTACTGAACTGGGTGGTACAAATTGTGTATGTTGCTGCAATATATTATTTCTGCGGATGGAAAGGAATTGTTTTTCAGTTAGCAAGTTTTTTCTTTTCTGTTGGGTTGCACCCTTTGGGAGCGCGTTGGGTGCAGGAACATTTTTTGACAGATGGCGATCAGGAAACCAAAAGTTATTACGGCCCTTTGAATGTTCTTAATTTAAATGTGGGATATCATAATGAGCATCATGATTTTCCTTCTATCCCATGGCATAATTTACCCAAGATTAAAAAGATAGCGAATAAGCATTATGATAATCTGGCTTCTCATAATTCTTACACTTTGCTGTTGATAAAATTTATATTTAGCCGTGAATTGTCTGTTTTTTCGCGGATGGCAAGAAATAACAAGGGCAAAACGATTGCAAAAGTTGAGACTGTAAAAGTGGAGGCAACCATATAGTTTTTCTTTTTTCCTTAAAACGCCTCACTCATAGAAAAATAATATCCTGAAAATCTTTTTCCGTTAGGTAATTTTTGGCCTAAACCATAATCCAGTCTAAGCGTTAGGTCTTTTGCCAAATCGAAGAAATACCGTATGCCGGCGCCATAATTCGGTTTAAGAGAATGGAACGATATATTATCTTGCCCCCATACAGATCCATATCCGCCAAAAGCTACAACGGCAAAGCGCGGAACAAATCGATAACGTAATTCTGTTTGAGCCGCTGCCAAGTTTTTATCCCTGAACCTTCCTTGATAATATCCGCGCATAATGGTGGAGCTTCCCAATTGCGGATATAAATAAAACGGAATATTTTCGGAATAAACTCCCTGATAAATACTATTGAGGCCGAGCGTTACTCTCCGGCTCACAGGTATGAAATATCGGGCATCAAAGTTGGAAAAAGTTCCATGAAAATTTTGTCCGCCAAATAAATCGGGCGTGTAGTTGAATGATAAATATTCATAGAGACCTTTTGTGGTGTAAGTAACATTATTCCGCGAATCGAACATTTGCCCTGCTCCAAAATAAATCTGCTTTCCGCCCGATGCTCCGTAATAATTATCTGTTGTAAGAATTCCTCCGACTGTGAGGTCGCGATAGGTATAATCTTCATAACCGGCGCGAAGACCTACATAAAAATTCTTTGCTACTTTTTTATCCGCAGCCAAAATCAATTTTGCGCGCTTTTCATCTACTTCATCTTTGTTTTCGGATGAAGTATTGTTGCCAATTCCGTAAAAATCGTATGGATAATTTCTGTAACGAAATTCTGTGTAATAATGGTATTTATTTTGTTTGCTCCAGATATCGGCAATGGCTTTTACGCCCGTTTGATTTTTTGTTGTATGAGTTACCAGAAAGTTTAAGGTGGATACGCGCGTTTGCCGATCGAATTTATCAGTATAAAAAGAAAATATGCCCGTAACACCGTATTCCAAGCCCATTTCGGGAGAATACGCTCCGATAGGAAATAGGAAAAAATTATTTTTCCTTACAGAATCTTTTTCGTTGGATAAATAATGATGCATAAGTTTTTTAAGCCATGAACTATCCTGTGAAAAAGAAATATTGCTATATAAGCAAAATGCAGCTATAAAAAGAACTGCATTCCTTGTAATAATCATTCGCAAAAATAAACATTTTATCTTACACCTTTCATCAACTTTCTAATGAATGGCGCGCACGCAATTAAAAGTACGCCTGCTGCAACGCATATCCAAGCCATTTGTTTATACCCGGCTGTATAATCTATCAATCTGTCCATATCGGTTGTAGCTGCTTTATCTGAAGACATTGCGGCGCCTAATAATCCTGCACCATATTGGCCATAAGCGCTTGCTAAAAACCACATGCCGATCATTACGCCTTGCAGCTTTTTCGGAGATAATTTTGTAACTATCGACATACCAATCGGAGACAGACAAATTTCTGCAATGGAGATCAATAAATAAGCAAATGTAAACATGCCAAGCGATGCTTCAGTGCCTTGGTTGTTTGCTGTAAATCTTAAATAGAAAAAGAAGAAATAAGAAGCCGCCATAAACAAAAAACTGATGCCGAATTTGTTGATTGTATTCGGTTCTGCTTTTCTTTTTGACATCCAAATCCAAACCATTCCGGCAACCAGACCAAGAAAAATGATGAAAAATGAATTGGCGGAATTGTTTACCATATTCGGATCGAGATTAAGAAAGCCGAACATGGTGTGTGATAAATTCTTTTCTGCAAATATTGCCAGTGAACCGCCTGCTTGTTCAAAGAAAGTTTCAAAAACGAAATAGAAGAAGATAAAAATAAATGCCGCAAACAATTTTGATTTTGCCCCTTCTTCTTTCTGGCGAAATACCTCAAACAAAAAATAAACAATGGCGACTGCCGCAAGCACATACATGAAGATAGATGTAAAACTTGCATTTTTAATTAATATCAAAATAATAGGAATAGCAATAATGCCGCCTGCATACACCGCGTATTCTTTCCATACAGAATTTGTATTTTTAACCGGTGTATCCACTTCTACCTTTTGCAATGTATCGTTAATATCTACGATGTGTAAATTGTCATTTGCATTTGGTTTGTTGCCAATGGGTTTGATGAATTTTTTCGTCAGTAAAAAAGTAATTAATCCGATAATCATCACACTTCCCGAAGCAATGAAAGCATATGACCAACCAAACTCCGGAGACTTGCCAAGATATACGCAAACAATACCGCCAAGTAAAGCGCCTAAATTAATGCCCGAATAAAAAAGGCTGAAACCCGCATCGCGCCGCACATCGCCATCTTTGTACAGCCAGCCTACCATGGAAGTAATATTAGGTTTGAAAAAACCGGTGCCGATAACGCTACATGTAATACCTAAATAAAATAAACTATGTGGATTGGACGCAATAATAAAATTGCCGACAATCATTACCAATGCACCAAACACAAGCGAACGCTTGAACCCCAGAACCTTATCTGCAAACATCCCTCCTAAAAATGTAAACGCATATACAAAAGCCTGAATTGTTCCGTATTGAAGATTGGCAGATTTTTCAGAAAGCCCCAAACCTCCGCGCACCTGATCTACCATAAAAATGGTGAGTACGCCGCGCATGCCATAGAAACAGAATCGCTCCCACATTTCCACTAAAAACATATACCAAATCTGTTTGGGATATTTTCCTTTAAAATCTTGTATTTGTGCTAAAGTCAGGTCTTGAGACATATTTATAATTAGTATTTAAAATATAGATTAATTTTTCAAATATATAGATTTGTTGTGATTGGAAAACAAATTATAATAAGTCCGGTAAATAAATACTTATTGAAATTATTTGGACTTTTTAATTTGAGTACTAAAAGAACCCGGAGCGTTTAAACATTTAAAGCGAATACGTTAAAATAATATTCGACCCTGTCGGGGTCGAACGTTTGTTGTTTAAAATTTCATATAAATGTATAATTCCTTTGGGATTATAATCTTAATTTTTTAAAGTCTGAACAATGGTTCGGAACTTGGCTTTCTGGAGGGAAAATCCGCAGGAACTTTCACGCTTGAACGCCAGCCCGCCTGACGCCAAAACCTGTGTTAGTGGTATGTGCTTCTATCATTCTTGTTCAACTCTTTCACAAAATTGTATTGCCTCCTTGCATTCAATATCAATATAGTCATACATTTTGAAAAATTGGGTATTAATTGTCCAAACAAACCGATATTCACATTGGTCTTGATATTTTTTTTCTTTCAGGAACATTAGGTCAATACCATTACCGAGAATTTCGTTAGTTCTTTCATTCCCTTTTTGTCCGCCTATTATTATTGTTCCTTCTGGTCCAGTAAAGTCATTAATGTCCATACCTGGAATTAATTTCTTAATCACTCTATGTTCTCTATAGTTGCAAAATCCTTGAAATGATTGCTTGAAGCCAAGAATTGCGTTTGAGACCGCAACGGAAAAATCTAGTGGTTTTACAATTCTAAAACAGGTTTCTGTTTTGAAAGTTTGTCTTATTAAGTCTGACTCGATTATACTGCCACAAAGCATATATCCATCACTCCCAACATTTGACATTACGTGAAATTGAAGGCCTGATTTATCAGTTGTTCCTGTTATACTTCCGCTTCCTTCATTTTTGTCTCCACGAATTTCGTCTGGATATTCTCTGAATTTTTTGAATGAACTTAGTCTTAAAATACCTTTTTCAAAAAATAAGTCAATAAATTCTTTGTCCATATACCGATAAATATTCGGTAAGTAAATGTCTAATGGTTTTCCCGTCTGTAAACTAATCATTATTGTCTATTGTGTGTCTTTTAGCATTACCACTAACTTGTGGATATGCGCAACCTTTACGAATATGCTTTGAAATTAATCAAGTCTGAACAACTTCATTTATTATTCATTTATCTGTCGCGCAATGGTTCTTATATGTACAAGCCAAAGAACAAATAAAACAATTGCTGCAGAAAGAATCGTTATCCAAGAAATATAGGGATTGATTTCCATGCTTTGCGTGCCCAGAAATTTATATAATACGAATTGTAATAAGGATAGAATGATCAATACCAAAAACATGATCACAATATTGAGCGGGAAAAGCTGTTTCATCATAAAACGCTTTAATTGTTTTGGCGATGAGCCTAAAGTTATCAGCAATTTTATTTCTTCTTTACTGCTGGCAATCGTTAATTCTATAAACAAGCTGAATACAAGCAATGCAAACACCAGCATGGCAACGCCCGTAAACCATGAAATGCGCACTACAAAAGCAACTACTTTTCTGTATTTACTGAAGCGTGTTTTATCTGTGTCGGTGGACAGATGATGTGTTTGAAGATAATCAGTCAATTGCGGATTACTCGGATCTTTGGTTCGTATTACGATGCGCGATGCGCCTTTGGGCGCTTCTGTCGCGAAGTTTTTATTTGCCCAATCCATAAATGTCTGCGGCACGAGTATGGAAGAAATCCTGTCGCTGAAACCTACAATTTTTGCATAAAAATTTTTAGCGCCCAAAGGCGTTTGAATACTTAATTGTATGGGAATATTCTTGATAAGGTCTTGCGAAAGTTGCGGTAAATTTTGTGAGCTGGCAAAGCCGAAATTATATAGATCCAAAAACATATTGGGAATCACAATAGGTATAAACTGAGAATTATCGTCCCACTTCCAATCATCACTATGAACGTCCAAAAAATTATCGTGTACGCTTTCGAAAAAGAGGTCGGTATAAAAGGGCAAATTGGTGCCGCCGTTTGCAGAAACTTTAAAGCGGCTGGGCGTTACAACGCCGACAGCATCTATAAAAGGTTGTTTCTTTAAATCGTCAATTTCATTATCATTCAGCTGTGTTTTGCCGCGCGTTTCGTCATTCACAATTTTATTTACCACCAAAAAATTGGCAATGCTATCCTGCACATTATTTCCATGCAGTAATTGATTGTAATTGACCTGTAACTGTATTGCTGCTAAGATTAACATTAGCGCAATTCCCAAACCGAACATTGCCAGAATATATCGCAGGCGCCCGGCACTTTTTTTTATTATCTTATTTAATAAATCGTTCAGCATAAAATTGGGAATAAGAAAGGATGATTAATGAATAAGGAGTAGCGAGTAATGAATAATGAGTAATAAACAATTTAGCAGATTTACCGCTATAGATTCAGTTTAATTGTATAGTTAAAATAATCATCTTCATCCAGGTCTGTCAATACCATGCCTGCATTGCGCCGCGAACATTCTTCGCTAATGAGCGCTGCGGCCTTATATGAATTATTATTATCTAAATGACTGAAAGGCTCATCCATTATTAATAATGAAAATGGCTGTATAAGCGCACGGATAATAGCGATGCGCTGCTGCTCTCCATAGCTGCAAATGCCGGCGCGTTGATTGAGTATATGTGATACGCCCAATCGCTCTGCCATTTCATCAATCTTGCCAGATTCATAAAATGGTTTTTGTAATACACGGTTCAGCTCAATGTTTTCGCGTGCGGTAAGATTTTCAAATAATCTTAAATCCTGAAAAATAACGCTGATATTTTGCTGCCGGTTTGCGGCAAGTTCATCTCCTTTTATTTGCTGAATATTTTTATTATCCCACAAAATATTTCCTTCGTAATCCGAACGGAGTTTGTAGATATAATGAATCAGCGTAGTTTTTCCGGTGCCACTTGGCGCTTTAATTTTTACAATTTTTTCCGGCTCAAAAGTGATGTTGCTATGCCAGACATCCGAAGGACGTTTGGATAAGTTTTCTTTTAAAGGAATCGGAATAATGTTGTTTAATGTTATTTGCATGATACCAAAGATAAGGAAGAAGGCGATGAAATTTTTGAGATAAAATTACTTTAAGGATATAGCAAATATTTCTGCCGTATGCGTTTGAACTTCTTCAAATCTTTTTGCCAGCTTTTGCGAATTTGAATTTCTGTTTTACCGCTTATGATTTGCATCATCAATTTATCGTTACCGGCGAGTTTGTTGAAGAAAATAGTGGTGGGCTCATTTTCCTGCCCTATAAAAAAATGCTGCTTATCGGGAAATAATTTATAAGCAGCCAATAAATATTTTAATTCCAATTGATTGCCAAAAACAGTATCATGAATATTCCAGCCGTAACAAACTTTGCCGTAGAACTTTGATGAGGCAGCGCCTTGCGTTGGTTCGGGAATAAAGCTGTACAGGGATGAATCTAAATCCGGATGGCCTAATATTTCAAACGGATATTTTGTACCACGACCTTCGCTCAGGACGGTTCCTTCAAAGAAGCAAACGGACGGATATTTATATACCGAACTCATAAATGGCAAATTCGGCGACGGCTTTACAGGCAATACATAACGGCTGCCATGCGTATAATTTTTGCAAGGAATGATTTTAATATTCACAGACTTTGGGTTATATCTTGTTTTGGTTTTAAGCCAATGCTCGCCGAGTAACATTTTTGCATATTCTCCGATAGTCATTCCATACACTACAGGAATTGGCTGCTCGCCTATATTGCTTGCGTATTTTCGGTTTAAAACCGGTCCGTCTATATAAAAGCCGTTTGGATTGGCACGGTCAAGGATTATTAATGGTTTGTGCAGATCAATGGCTGCTTCCATGAAGCGCTGCAATGAAGACAAATAAGTATAAAAACGAGCGCCGACATCTTGCAGATCGAATAAAAATATATCTATATTTTTTGCATCTTCAGCGGATGGTTTTGTTTTGCTGCCGTATAATGATATGATTTTGATTCCGGTTTTTGAATCGGTTGTATTACTGATTTTTGCACCTGCATCTTCAATGCCGCGAAAGCCGTGTTCGGGAGCAAATACGCATGCAACATGTATGCCAAGCGATAGTAATGAATCTATCAACGAAACGCCTTTGATTTCTGAAGTTGGATTGGCAAATACGCCTACGTTTTTATTTTGTAATAATGGTAAATAATTTTCTGTTTGGTAAGCTGCCGGTTGTATTTGCTGCGCCGTTGTTTTTCCGCATAGAAGCATTATAATGAATGATATAAAAACTGGAATGTTTAATAAACAAAAAGACATCGCATGCTTTTGTTTAATATTGCTTTTATATAAGCATGATTGTAACGGCGTGGAGCGCGTGAGGGATAGTAAGGGCGCGACAGAGTGGCGCGTGGAAATAGGCAATACATTTGATGATACGCGCAACGCCGGAGTGGTGCGGAGTGCAACGGAGCACCGTAGCGCAGCGAAGCCCTGCATAGCCCGACCTGCGCCGCAGTATATTTTATAAAGCCGCTTGCCGCGGCGCAGGGCACGCCCAAAAAAGAAAAATAAAAACATTCATTATTCCATTGGTATGAAAAATAATGAGATTGCTTCGCTTGTAACTTGCTTTCCGTAATGCCCGCATTTAACTGATGATTGCAAGGAACGAAGCAATCTCGATATATGCCTACGCAGAATTTCTGCCGGCGTTGATGATGCCGAAAGAGCAACGCATAATCAATGTTTCGTACACTTCTTTAAGATTGCTTTTTGAGCCGGACTGTTCGAGTTGCGTGTATTTTACGAGACCGTATTGCTGTATGGTTACAAGCGGCAATACAATTCTTTCGCGCATTTGTATGGACATGGATTCTACCGGATAATTGCTCATTAATTCCGTTTGCCCGCTTAAGCGTAATACCATTTTTTCGGTAAGTAAATATTCATCATAAATTTTTTGCCATAGCTCTGCATACTTGGGATGTTTCGCATGAAATTGCGTGAGTGGAAAGAAGCATTTTTTCATGGACATTTCACTGTTGTCTATCATGGTGCGGAAGAATAATGAGTTTTTATACAAATCTTTCAACGCCTTGAATTTGCCTGCTTTCTCGAACTTTTGCAAAGCTGTGCCCACGCCGTAATAGCCTGTAACATTTTGTTTTAACTGGCTCCACGCGCCTACGTAAGGGATGGCACGCAAATCGTTCAGTGTAAGTTTTGACGAAGCATTTCTTTTCGATGGGCGGCTGCCGATATTTGCCGAACCGTAGAATTTTAATGGGCTTGCATAGGAAAGGTATTCCATGAAATGGGGAGCATTTTTTAAATCGTTGTATGCTTCCAAACTTTCTTCGGAAAGTTTTGCGAGTAAGGTTTCTTCTTCTTTTGTAAGTGTTTCTTCCTGTGAGTTGAGAACGTCATTGGATATGCCTGCATTGAGCAATTGCTCAATATTGTACTTGGCAGATTCTATAGTTCCGAAGTTAGAACTTACTGTTTGTCCTTGTACGGTAAGCTGGATTTCTTTATTGGCAATGTTGCTGCCCATAGATGCATAAAACTTTTGTGTTTTACCGCCGCCGCGTGCAGGAGGGCCGCCTCTTCCGTCAAAGAAAATAACATCTATGTCATATTCTTTTGAGACGCGCGTAAGTTCTTCTTTTGCTTTGTAAATACTCCAGTTTGCCATTAAATAACCACCATCTTTAGTGCCGTCTGAAAAGCCGAGCATAATGGTTTGTTTATTGTTTCTTAGGTTTAAATGTTTTCTGTAAAGTGCATTGTTGTATAGTTCTTCCATTACTTTACCTGCAGATTGCAAATCTTCTATGGTTTCAAATAAGGGAAGTATATCTAAGGTAAGTTCATCTTCTTTCCAGCCGCTTAATTTTAACAGCGCAAATACTTCCATTACATCGAGCAAACTTGTGCAATGACTGATGATATAACGGTTACAGCCAAATTCTCCATTTGTTTTCTGGATGGTTTTTATGGATTTCATGGAATCAAACGTGTCTCTGTAAATATCTTCTTTGATCAACTTTTCATTTGCAGGTTTCTTTATTTTTCCGATTATTTTTATCTTGTCTTCTATTGAAGATGCTGCATAATTTTTGGGTAATCCATTTTCAGTTTCGCTGAGATGCTTCATTAAATTGTGATGCACTGTACTGTCTTGCCTGATGTCTATTGTGGCAAAATGAATCCCGAAAATTTTTACTTTCCCGATTAGTTCGTCTATTATTTGTACAAAAAGTCCGTTGTGCTGCTCAATGATTTTTTTGCGGAGTTTATTTAAGCCTTCCAGCAGCCATTCTTTTGTAATAATGTAAGAACTTTTCTCGAACAAAACGCCATAAAAAGCTTTTTCGATCGTTGCCACATCATCTTCAATTCCTTTAAACGTAAGCCTGTGCTTGATTTTGCGAATGTCTTTATAATATCGGTAAATGATTGATCTGTGTAATTGCTGTGCCACGGAAACCGTGGTATCGCTTTTTACGTAAGGGTTTCCGTCTCTGTCTCCGCCGGGCCAGAATCCCATGCGTATGATGGCATTTTCATCATTATCCAGATCGGGAAATTCTGTTTGTAAAGAAGCTACAATTTTCCCGGCTGCAGGATAAAAAACATTTTCCAGATACCAGATAAGGCTAACCGCTTCATCATAAGGTGTGGGTTTTTTCTTTTTTAAGAAAGGCGTTTTTGCTAGTTGCATTAAATATTCGTTTACCTGCGGCGTATCACCTGTGTTTAATGCAGCAGCAAGATCGTTGATAATGCTTAATACTTCGCCCGGATAGAATTGTGTAGGATGCGCGGTAAGAACAAGCCTTACGGAAAAATCATTTATTTTCTTTTCAAGTTCGTCTTGCTTGTCGTATTGGCGCATTTGCGATAATAATTGCTTTAATGAACCTTGCCCTTGTACATCATGAATTTCTTCAAATGAGGCGTCTTCCAAAGCATCGAAAAGTACGACCTGGCGCTCTGCGTATTGTATAAAACGGAAAAGCATATCGAGCTGTTCGCGCTCATCTTTATAATTTGTATATTGAGACAGGAAACTTTCAATAATTTCTACAGGGCTTTTTAAATTTTTATATCCTTCTTCGCAATGTATTAAAAATAAAGAGAGCCATACACCTGTCTTTTCAATTCTGTGGAACGGCAATGAAGTAAATAAGCTGTTGTATAATTGAAAACGAATTGCTACCCTGTTTCTGAATTGGGCTAAGGCATTGTTTGCAAATGACTGCATAAGAAGTTATATTTTTCTGATTAAAATTTTTAATGGTAATATTCTACGTTGTTTTAATAATTCAATTTATGATTTTTTGATTTTATCATAAAAGCCTCCAAAATTATTTTGGCGTACTCCTGCTTCTTTAAAAAAATCGCCGGGAAATCCTAATTCTATTTTACTGATTTGGTTGAGCCTTTCTACGTGTGTGTCCGATAAAAGTACTTCTGTTACTTTTAAATTATCTTCCAGTTGAGATAGCTTCGTTGCGCCTATTATAGGAATGGAAGGGATATCTTGTTGCCTAATCCATTGAAGTGCAACGTTGGAAGGAGATATATTTATTTCATCGGCAATGGCAACGACTTCTTTTGTAATCGTTGTGCTTGTGTCGTTTAATCTTTTGCTTTCCGGTTTTATTCTTCCTTGCTCACCACGCAAGTATTTTCCGGTTAATGCTCCGCCTGCAAGCGGCGCCCATGGCAAAAGCGTCATCCCAAAATGCTTTGCCATTGGGATTAATTCTCTTTCGGGCGTTCTTTGTAAAAGGCTGTATTCTATTTGCAGCGCTATGAATTTATTTAAGCCCATCAACTCGGCATAAGTATTACCTTTTGATACAACCCATGCCGGCGTATCGCTGATGGCAATGTAATTTACTTTGCCTTGTGAAATCAAATCATCTAATCCGCGTAATATTTCTTCAATAGGCGTAAGGTCGTCCCATATATGCAAATAAAGAACATCGATAAAATCTGTTTGCAAGCGCTTCAGGCTTGCTTCTACGGAGCGCATCATATTTTTGCGATTATTGCCGGATGCATTCGGATTGCTTTCATTATCTTTCAAAGAGTATTTGGTAGCAATTGCAAAATAATCCCGGTCCACGCCAATGTTCTGCATATAATTTCCAATGATCTTTTCGCTTGTGCCAAGTTTGTAAATATTGGCAGTATCAATAAAATTGCCGCCTTCTTCTGCGAATTTATCTATGATTTTAAAAGCCGTTGCCTCATCTGCTCCCCAGCCTGCTTCTGTGCCGAAGCCCATTGTACCGAGGCATAGCTCAGACACCTTTAGCCCGCTTTTACCTAATAGCTGATATTTCATTTATACAATGTTTTTATTCAAAATCTTGTTGTGGTAATTATTATGCATACAGGTTTTGAAGATAAAGTTATTTAATCTTATTTCTTATTTTAAATATTTTTCATTGAATTTATAATATTCTTCTATATGCTTACCTTCGCCCGTACTAAATTATTAAATTATAAATCTGTTTATATGCAAGAATGGAAATCTTATCAGGAAGATAATAAACAACGTTTTTTAGATGAGTTGCTTGAACTGCTCCGTATACCCAGCATTAGTGCGCAACCGGAACATAAGAGCGATATGATAACGTGCGCCGATAAAGTAAAAACGCATTTGGAAAAAGCAGGTGCACAGAATGTTGCAGTATATCCTACCAAAGGACATCCTGTTGTTTTTGGCGAAATAAAAATTGATGAAAGCAATCCTACTGTTTTGGTGTACGGACATTATGATGTGCAGCCTGTTGAGCCTTTGGAGCTGTGGACAAATCCGCCTTTTGAGCCAACGATTATAGACGGAAAAATTTATGGACGCGGTTCGGCAGATGATAAAGGGCAATTTTTTATGCATGTAAAAGCATTGGAAACTTTGGTAAAAACCAATTCGGTTCCTTTGAATATAAAATTTATTATTGAAGGAGAAGAAGAAATCGGTTCGGATCATTTGGCAGAATTTTTACAAGAACATAAAGACTTGCTAAAGGCTGATGTAGTGCTGATTTCAGATACTTCGATGCTTAGTCTTGAAACACCGAGTATCGATACTGGCGTTCGCGGATTGAGCTATATTCAAGTGGAAGTTACCGGGCCAAGCCGTGATTTGCATAGTGGCGTGTATGGCGGTGCAGTGGCAAATCCTATCACAATTTTAGCGAGAATGATTTCCACATTGCATGATGAGAATAACCATATTACCATTCCGAATTTTTATGATGATGTGCAGGAATTGTCTCAGGAAGAACGCCAGAAATTAAACAGTGCTCCGTTTAATGAAAAAGAATATGAGCAAGACTTAGGCGTGAAAGAATTATGGGGCGAAAAAGGTTATACAACAATTGAAAGAACAGGTGTGCGCCCAACGCTTGAACTGAACGGAATTTGGGGCGGCTATACCGGTGAAGGTTCAAAAACAGTATTACCTTCTAAAGCTTATGCAAAAATAAGTTGCCGTTTGGTACCGAATCAGGATCATCATAAAATTACAGATTTATTGGTTAAGCATATTGAAAAAATTGCCCCACCTTATGTAACTGTAAAAGCGGAAGTATATCATGGCGGTAATCCTTATGTAACCCCGATAGACAGCATCGAATACAAAGCCGCAGAGAAAGCTATTGAAGCAACGTTCGGTAAAGCGCCTATTCCGGTTCGCGGCGGTGGAAGCATTCCAATCACGTCTTTATTTGAAAGTATTCTTAAGTGCAAAACGGTATTTTTAGGATTCGGTTTGGATAGCGACAATTTGCATAGTCCTAACGAAAAATATAACTTGGAAAACTTTTATAAAGGCATAGAAACCATACCGTATTTCCACAAGTTTTATGCGGAGCTGAAGAAGTAATTGTATTGAATTTGAGAAGAAAAATGGAACACGATAATACGTCATTCCCGCGCAGGCGGGAATCTCTATCTCATCACAAGCGCGATTTCATGGGGTGTCTTTTAAGTTCGGCTGTAACCGAACAAAGTAGATTATCGCTTGTGCGGGAATGACGTTCAGGCGTTATCAAATTATCATGGAAGAAAAATTACGCATCGATAAATATCTCTGGTCAATCCGTTTGTACAAAACACGCAGTTTGGCAACGGAGGCGTGCAACTCCGGTAAGGTAAAATGGAATGGAAACAACGTGAAAGCCTCGAAACCGGTGGCTTTGGGCGAAGAATATGAAGTGAAAACCGAATCTAAGAAATGGATAATAAAAGTTACAGGTTTATTGCATAACAGAGTGGCGTATTCCGAAGCAATAAAATATTATCTTGATATATCGCCCGAAGAAGATATAACTAAAGTGAAG
Organism: Arachidicoccus sp.; assembly: GCA_028283605.1. Taxonomy (GTDB): domain Bacteria; phylum Bacteroidota; class Bacteroidia; order Chitinophagales; family Chitinophagaceae; genus Arachidicoccus. The sequence goes on from JAPWKH010000016.1 coordinate 69,898, forward strand.
TTTCAGCCTGCAAGTTTTCACACAGGTAAAAGACAAAGTAAAATCGGCCGCCCGACAAAACAACAAAGAAGAGATATCGACGAGTTTTTAGGGAATTCTTCTGAATAAGGATTTTGGTCGCGCAGGATCACAGGCGAGCACCGGCTTGTTTATAAAATCGAAGGGAAGAAAAGTGTGAACCAAAAATGCACTATTCTTCAATGCAGATTTCATTATGATTAATTTTTTATCAATGAACAATTTTTCTCTCACCACACAACTCACGCAACAAGAATACTGCAAACTATTCTTGCAATTAAGCTACAAGCAAAGAGTCTATCAAATCATCACGATGATGGGAATTTTGTTGCTTATATTATCCATTATCCGGTTTTTTATTCCCAATATGCTGACCAGTAAAGTGCAATTGTTTTTACTTTGTTTTAGCATATACACACTCGTATTATTTCCGGTATTGATATGGTTGCGATCGAAAAAAATATATAAAACAAATCTGGCATTGCAAGAAGCAATTCATTATCAGTTTTCGGATGAAAATGTAATTGTAAACGGGGGTGGTATAGAATCCGTTTTTGCATGGAAAGACTTTGGAAAAGTGCAACAGACAAAATCCTTTTTATTGCTGTATAATTACAATCGTGCAGCCTATTTTATCAAGCTGAAAGATTTGACACAGGAACAGATTAACTTTATAAAATTGAAAATGAACAATGGATAATTTACAACGATTGTAAAATAAATTATTCTGTCCATTGTCCATTATCAATTCTCAATTAAATAAAAATGCACATTGACATTATCACAGTTGTTCCGGAATTAATGGAAAGCCCATTGTCGCACAGCATCATGAAACGCGCGCAGGATAAGGGTTTGCTTACGGTGCAAACACACAATCTTCGTAAATGGGCAATCAATAAATATGGTCAGGTTGACGATTATCAATTCGGCGGCGGCGCGGGAATGGTAATGATGTGCGAGCCTTTGGCAAATGCCATTGAGGATCTACAAAAAGAAAAAACTTACGATGAAGTAATTTACATGACACCGGACGGAGAAAAATTTAATCAGCCGATGGCGAACCAACTTTCTCTGAAAAAAAATATATTAATTATTTCCGGGCATTATAAAGGAATTGATCAGCGCATACGTGATCATTTTGTAACAAAAGAAATTTCTATTGGAGATTTTGTTATCAGCGGAGGGGAACTTGCTGCCAATATTGTTGTAGATGCTGTAGGAAGATTATTGCCCGGCGTTTTAAATGATGAAACCTCCGCTCTTACTGATTCTTTTCAGGATAATCTTTTAGCGCCGCCTGTTTATACGCGCCCTGCAGAATTTCGCGGCTGGCAAGTACCCGATGTACTGTTAAGCGGAAATCCTAAATTAATAGAAGAATGGCGCTATCAACAATCTATTGAACGCACCAAAGAACGAAGGCCGGATTTACTGCAGGAATAAAAGATTTAATTCAAACCGGAAACTTTACCAGAGATTAACGCCGAATCCTGTACGGATAATAGGTTGTGTTTTAGAGCGCAACACATTGTTGCCGTCATAATATTGTTCACGATACGGTGAGTTTACATTTGTTAAAAAATCCATTCCGATACTCATGAAAAAATATGATTGACCGTAAACTCTTTGCGCATAACCGATAGAGCCGATCAGGCTCGGTACATTCCAATGTCTGCTGTATTCGTTTTCATCAACAGGAAAAAATTTCGAATGAACATAATTGTCTTCAAAAGATGTTTCAAGAAATAGGAACGGAACAGGATAAAATCTTGCAAACGGCGCTACGCCTAAGTTCCAGGTATGTTGTTTGCTGTTGTCATAAAACTTTTGATAATTGTAAACTGCATTTAATGCAAGCCCTACATCCACATATTGATTGATGGAGTAACCAATCGATGGATTGATACCAAATGCACCTCCTCCGTCTCCAAAGCCTGCAACCAGATTACCACCGACAAAATAATGATTGGTTTTATAATTTCCATTCCGGTTATCCGATCTTATATGTGATACTTCCGGTAGATCATCGTAAGATGTTGTGTCTTGTGCAAATACCGATATGCTACATGTAAGCAAAGCATAAACAATAATAAATTTTTTAAGCATAATTTTATCTGTAATTACTTCTAATAATTTTAATACCTGTTTGTTGAATAAGTGCAACAATTTCAAGATTTATCTGTTGCACTTTGTCTCTGAATTCTTTAAGCGTGAGATTCATTAATCCATAATATTCCATATAAATTTTATGAGAATTTACACCGGTTTCTTTAAAATAAACAGTGGGTAAAGTAATGCTTTCAGATGATTTTTTATTCAGCAGTTCAAGTATTTTATCGCATATATTTTTTATATCTTCGGGCTTTGTATCCAGGTCTACTTCTAATGTTTGTATTTGCCTTCTGTAAGTCTGGTTGCTCGTATTTTCCAATGCATTGCTGATTACACTTGAATTGGACATGCTTATCAAAGTCTTCGCATCTGTTCTGATTAATGTACTTCTTAATCCTATTTTTTCCACAGTTCCTGTAATGTCGTTTACTTTAATCGAATCGCCAACAAAAAATGGTTTGTCTAAGAAAATTACGAAAGAACAGATTACATTTTCCACGCTTTCTTTCGCCGCCAAAGCAAGCGCTGCTGTAACAAGTCCTAGGCTCGTAACAAACGTCGCCAACGAATAATTGAAAGAAAATTTAAGAATACATAAAATGCAAAGTACGATTAATATGGCGCGCGCAAGATCGGATAATAATGAGATCATCTGTAATGCAGAGCGGTCGCTTCTTTCGGAGGCATGAGTTTTTAAAATTGCAGTAATAAAGATGGTAATGCCAATGATTAAATTAAAAAAACAAATAACCAACCAGCCTGTGCTCACGGCATCTACGACATTGCTGAAGTGAGTTTTGAAAAAATTCCCTTCGAACAAATCAGGATATTTTAATCTTTCTAAAGCATACACGGTAGCTGCCCAGAAGATATATTTGCTCAGCGGATCTACGATGTTCTTCTTAAAAATATCGGAATAACTATTATGATTGAATTTTGTAAAAATCTTTACGCAAATATTTGCCAGCAATCGCGAAATAATTCTGCTGAAAAATAATGCCAATAAAATAATGGCAACGGTAATGATCCAGTCGCGAACTGTATTGTCCAAAAATATCTTATTCCATATTCCATTTGCCATGTCCTTACAGCTTTATTGTTTAATATCATATATAGCAATCTCTTGCTTATTCAGAATATACATTTTATTATTTTGTATAATCATTTGCTTTACTTTATCCCATTCCATTTTTAGCGATACAATATATGTTTGGGCAATAATTTTTTTGGGATTATACATCCAGATCGTATCGCTCGTGCGCCCAAAAAGAATGTTGTTTGTAACGCCCACATCTTCCCAATTTACATAATCTATTTTTTGTTTAAAGCCGCCGTAATAATCAAACAACAGCCAGCCTGTATTTTTATCATATAAATATAATTGCCCATTGTTATCAATAATTTTCGAAGGTTGTGGCGCTTGGTCAAATACGGTTCGTAAATCTGTTGAAGCAAATGAGACTGCACCGTTTGCATCTACTTTTTTTATTTGCGCCGTCTGTTCGTCATATACCCAGATTTTGCTGTCGTAACTGCTCGCTACAGCGCTTGCCTGCATAATGCCCGCTTGCCTGAAGTCCACTGTATTCACGGCATTCAGAAATCTGTCAAGCTGCAATACAGTCGTAAAATCTTTATAATAAACCAACAGCTTTAAAGGATTGGAAACATCCAGTGAATAAATATTTCCGTACTGGTTTAGCTTGTCGGACAATTGCAGCGAATCACCATTGGCAGACATTTTTTTTATCTGAATATTATTGTCGGCAATCGCAAATATATTGCCTAAATTATCAACATAAATTTTGGAATAATTTCCGGGAATCGATCTTTCATGTTCTATATTCAACAATAAATTTGTTTGAGATAAAGCAAACAAGGAAAACATGAAAAATGAAACGGACAATATAATTTTTATTCTTCCCATTTCTTTAAAATTAAATCCTTTCCGTCAAATTCCGCATAAGTGAAATTTGTAATCCAGTCGCCCAGATTGATGTATCTGCTTTTTGAATTCAATGGAATGTCTATCGGGTAATGCCGGTGTCCGAATATAAAATAATTGATATTTTCTTTTTGCAAAATTTCTTTGCAATAAATCACGAGCCATTCATTTTCTTCGCCGAGCCATTGCGCATCGGCATTACCTGTTTTTTGCCGGCTTTTTCTACTGAAATAATTTGCCAGTCCTATTCCCCATGTAGGATGCAACTGCCCGAAAAGCCAATTACAAAATCTGTTGCGGAAAATCTTTTTCAGGAATTTATAACCTTTATCGCCAGGCCCTAAACCATCGCCGTGGCCAATGTAAAATTTCTTTCCATTATATTCAAAATGTTGTGGTTCGGAATAAGTTGTTATGTTCAATTCTTTTTCAAAATAGCCGTTCATCCACATATCATGGTTACCGATGAAAAAATGAGTCTTGATGCCTGCATCGCTCAGTTCGCCAAGCTTTCCAAGCAAGCGTACAAAATATTTCGGCACTACTTTTTTGTACTCATACCAAAAATCAAACATATCGCCTACAACAAAAATTTCGCTTGCCGTAGGTTGAATATTATTCAGAAAAGAAATAATCTTTTTTTCGCGCAGCAAACTTTTTTCATAGTCCGGCGCGCCAAGATGAAAGTCTGATAAGAAATATATTTTTTTATTCAAGGGAATCTGAGACATGAATTCTGTGTGAGTTATGAATAATGAATTTTGATTAAAATCCGTTTTCAACTACAAAGCAATATACTTCTTTCGGGCCATGTACGCCTACTACTAATGTTTTTTCTATATCCGCCGTTCGGCTTGGCCCGGTTGCAAGTGTAATAAGCGATGGAAAGTTTTGCTTTGATTGCTGCATATACTCAAGCCCTTCAAAAATATCATATACAATCTCGTTGGTAAAAGCGATGCAAATATGAATAGGCGCATATACACTTGTTGTACGGCCGCCGGGTTGTGCGCTGCTCATCAGAATGCTGCCCGTGCGCGCGATTAATTTTTCGCAGGTTGTAATTGCCGCTTTACATTCCGAAAATTTGCTGAATTCCAAAGCATGAAAATCTGCATGTTGCAAAAAATTGATCAATTTGGGCTCGCGGCAAAATGCTTTGATATTTTCTTTTTTTATCAAGAGTTGCTTTAGCTGCGTGCTTAATTCTGCAGCATTGGAACAATAGAAAAAATTTCCTCCGGCTTTTGAAAAATTTTCAGCAAAGGTTACAGTTAAATCTTCTTTTGTATAATGGAACGTGTCTTTGCTTTCCATATTTTTAACATCAGGAAAAGGTATTTCTGTTGCATGCGTTAATGCCGTACGTATTTTTTTTAATATTCTTTCTTTGGGAGATTGCATATAATTTCCAAGCCCGGGATTTAAAAATAAATACCATGAAAGCGCTTTTGTAAAGATATGATTAGCATTGCAAAAAATATCGTTTCCAAAGACGAGGTTGATAAAATGAAAGAGACTGTATTTAATTAAATACAGTCTCTTTCATTTTATGTTTACGTTTATAAATGTTCGCGTTTTTTAAATTTATTCTTTTTCTTCTTCGGTAAAGGGAACCTGATTCAATGCGCCATCGTATGGCGGCACACCTTCGCTCACGCCTCCTGCATTATTATCTTCAATTTCTTCGGGTGTATCTTCGTGCGGGCGATTGCCTATCAATGCTTCCACATCGCTTTTGAAAAGGACTTCTTTTTCCAACAATGCTTTCGCTAATTTTTCTACTTCTTCTTTTTTATCCTGTAATAAACTTAGTGTACGTTGATAAGCTACCTGAATCAGTTTACGAACTTCTTCATCAATCAGTTTGCCTGTTTCCTCACTGAATGGTTTGGTAAATTGTGATTCCTGTTGCGGATCGTAATAGCTGATATTGCCTATTTTATCATTCATGCCATATACGGTAATCATGGAATATGCAGTACGCGTTACTTGCTGTAGATCGTTAGATGCGCCGGTGGAAATTTTCCCGAAAAATATTTCTTCAGATGCGCGTCCGCCTAGTGTCATACATATCTGGTCAAGCAATTGATCCGTGTTGTATAAATATTGTTCTTTGGGTGTGTACTGCGCATAACCGAGCGCTGCTGTACCGCGCGGAACGATAGTGACTTTTAATAATGGATAAGCATGTTCCAAAAACCAGCCGCAAATGGCATGTCCCGCTTCGTGATAAGCAATGATTTGTTTTTCGTGCGGTGCGATTATTTTATTCTTCTTTTCCAAACCACCGATTACTCTGTCGATAGCATCGTCAAAATCTATCATTTCAACACCGCTTTTACCTTTACGTGCAGCAATCAAAGCTGCTTCGTTACATACATTGGCTATATCGGCTCCGGCAAATCCGGGTGTTTGTTCAGAAAGCTTGTGTACATTGAGTTCCTGCGAAATTTTGATTGGCTTTAAATGAACTCTGAAAATATCTTCTCTTCCTTTCAAATCCGGTAAATCGATAGATATTTGTCTGTCAAAACGGCCCGGGCGCAATAGTGCGGTGTCTAACACATCAGGGCGGTTTGTTGCAGCCAGGATAATAATGCCGGTATCTCCGCCGAACCCGTCCATTTCTACCAGCAATTGATTCAATGTATTTTCACGCTCATCGTTGCTCATCATGGCGTTTTTGCCACGCGCACGGCCAATCGCATCTATTTCATCAATAAATATTACGCAGGGCGCTTTTTCTCTTGCTTGCTTGAATAAATCTCTTACACGGCTGGCACCCACACCAACAAACATTTCCACAAAATCGGAACCGGACATACTAAAGAAAGGAACTTGTGCTTCGCCGGCCATCGCTTTTGCCAATAAAGTTTTTCCTGTACCCGGAGGACCTACCAATAATGCACCTTTTGGAATTTTACCCCCAAGGTTAGTATATTTTTTCGGGCTTTTGAGGAAATCCACAATTTCCATCACTTCCACTTTCGCTTCATCAAGGCCGGCAACATCCTTAAAAGTAATGTTTAATTTAGCGCCTTTGTCAAACAATTGCGCTTTAGATTTTCCTACGCTGAATATTCCTCCTCCAACGCCTCCGCCTCCGCCACCGATCTTACGCATGATAACATACCAGCCCAGCAAGAACAATGCAACAGTAAGGAAAATGCTAAGTAAATTATTATTCATCCAGTTGGAATCGCTTACAACCTGTGTATTGGGCGCTTCCACTGTTGGATGTGTTTGTAAAAAGCTATTCAGCCTATTTTGAAAATCTTTTAAATCAACTACTCTGAATTGGAATAGCGGCGCATTACCGTAGTTATTCAAATTGATCTGGCTATTGCCTACGATCTGGCGGTAAACAGGTTTGTTTAAACTGTCCTTATTGATATATACGCGTACATAGCCTTGTGAATTATCAACCAGATCCAATTTGGTAACATCGCCTTGAGCCAGCATGTCGTTTGTAAATTGCTGCTCTGAGATGCTTACCTGATCAGGTGTTGTACGTGCAAAATATATCCAGCCTACTAAAAGTAATATTATTAAAATATATATAATATAAACTCCTGAACCTTGCGGAGACTTACGGGTACCGTTCGGGCCGCCGAGATTTGGTAATTTTCGTTTATTATTGTCTTGTGCCATATTAAATTATAAAATGTGCAAATATAATTGCTCTCTTGTCTTTTTTAAATGTTTTTATTCTTAATCAATTCTCAAATTTTTGTTCGGGGGCATCGCACCAAAGTTCTTCCAATTGGTAAAGTTTCCGCGTTTCGGGGAGCATTATATGTATTACCACATTTACATAATCTATCAAAACCCATTGCAATGCCGAGCGGCCTTCCCGCCGGTAAGGGTTTTCTCCTGAAATTTCTTTTACCCTTTCTTCAATGTTATCGGCTATTGCTTTTACCTGTGTAGTGGATTGCGCTTCACAGATGATGAAAAAATCTGCAACTGCTTCATCAATATGACGCAAATCGAGGGATATGATTTCCTCGCCTTTTTTTTCCTGAATAGAATTAACGATTGCTTTGAGCAGCTTGGAATTCTTGGTAAGTTTCGTGACCTTTTTTGAAGATGTATGTGTTGCCAAAAATAAATTTTAAATGAATGAATATGATTGAAGGTTTATTTTTACTTCGTCTTAATTTTGCTCTTTCTATAAAAAGCTATCTTCGCAAAAATACTAATTCTTTTTTCTAATTTTTCGAAAAATACATGACCGGTAAAACCTTTACCATTCTTAACGAAACGGATAGTTCCAACAACTATGCCAGCAACTTGATTTTAAGCGGAAATGCAATACACGGAGACGCGGTTTTTGCTAAACATCAAACCAAAGGCAAAGGCCAAAGAGGTAAATTATGGAATGATGAATCCGGAAAAAACATTGCATTGTCCGTAATGCTTGAGATGGCAGGCATTCAGTCGGACAAACAATTTGGATTGATTGCAACAGTGGCGCTATCTGTTTTTGATATTATTAAAAAATATACTTCCGACGAAGCAAAAATTAAATGGCCTAATGACATTTATTGGCGCGACAGAAAGGCAGTTGGTATATTAATTGAAAATAAATTTTCAGGCCAATTTTGGCAGTGGGCTATTGCAGGAATGGGTGTAAACGTAAATCAAACACAATTTGACGATGCGTTAAAAGCAAAGGCTGTATCTTTAAAACAAATTACCGGAAAAGAATTTGACTGTATCGAATTGGCGAAAGAAATGCACGGAAGACTGCTGGAAAGATTTGACCAATTAAAAAATTCAAACAGCGAAGAAATTTTGAAAGAATACAATTACAATTTGTATAAAAAAGAAGAAGAAGTGCAGATTATTTATAAGAATGAAAAGTATAAAACTGTTGTTCGGCAGGCAGATGAATCGGGCAATTTGTGGATGGATAATGCGCCGCAGCCGTATTTTACTTTTGGAGAAATAGAATGGGTGCTTTGAGAATAGAAAACTATTAGCATGTTCACAATACAAACTTTTACATTTAATCCTTTTCATGAAAATACATACGTATTATTTAATAAAGAAAAGCAAACCATTATCATAGATCCCGGCGCTTATGATAATAAGGAGAAATTCCGGCTGGAAAATTTTATTGAAGACAACGGGCTGGAAGTAAAATATTTATTGAACACACATTGCCATATAGATCATGTATTTGGAGAAAAATATTTTTCTCACAAATACAATGCAACACCGCATATTCATTTGGAGGAAGAAGAAATTTTATTCACTGCAAGCACAGTTTCAGAGCAATATGGTTTGGAATTTGAAGAATATAAAGGCAATGTTCACTTCATTGATGAAAAGGATAAAATCATTCTTGGCCAGGATCAACTGCAAATAATTTTTACACCCGGCCATTCGCCCGGCAGCCTTTCTTTTTACTGTGAAAAACAAAAATTCGTAATCAGCGGAGATGTATTGTTCAGGCAAAGTATAGGCCGCACGGATTTGTATAAAGGCAATCATCAACAACTTTTACATAGTATTAAGGAAAAATTGTTCACCTTGCCGGACGATACTACGGTTTATCCCGGGCACGGACACATTACATCTATAGGATTTGAAAAAATAAATAATCCTTTTTTATAAATAAAATTATTCGATGAAGAAACTGTTAAGTTGCATAATATTTCTTAATGCTATTGTTTTTACAAGTTGTAATTCTACTTCTTCAAACGGAAGGTTTACTGTAACAGGAAAAGTTACAGATAAATCTTCGTCAATTCAGGGAAAATATATCTTTCTCAAAGAAGTAAGTATAACTGATAAAGAACCGGTAATAATCGATTCGCAAAAAGTATCGGCGGGCGGCGCTTTTACTTTGAAATCAAACATTGCGGGCCAGCATCTTTTTATTGTAACGATCAACGGAGGATTTCCTTTTTTATTGATCAATGACAATAATGAAATTACTTACAACATCAATGGTTCCGATCCGTTGCATCCGGATATAAAAGGCTCTGATGCCACAACTAAATTATACCAGTTTATAAATGACTATAAATTAAAAGATTCGGTTTTAACCAATACAGCGATTGAATTGGATTCTATGAATAAATTGCCGACTACCACGCATCAGCAGGATTCTATCATGGAAGTTTTGGTAGATAAAAAGAAAGCAGAAATTACGGAAATAAATACTTTCATTAAGAACTTTATTGGTGAAGGGGACAATCCGGTAGCAATTTTTTATGTTTTAAATGTGATGGCGCCAAGAACTTTTGAGCCGAAAGAATTATTGCCGTTAGCCCAGGCAGCAAGTGTACGTTTTAAAGATGACGGTTCTCTTGCAGCCTTTGCAAGCCGGGTAAAAGAAGCGGTTTCCGGAGATGAAAACGCAACTGATAATTATCCTTTATTGAATAAAGCCGCGCCTGATTTGGCTATGACATCGCCGGACGGATTGCCTGTTAAGATAAGTGATTTTAAAGGGAAATACTTGTTGGTAGATTTTTGGGCAAGCTGGTGCGGACCTTGCCGTGCTGAAAACCCGAATGTAGTAAAAGTATATAATAAATTCAGGGATAAAAATTTTACAATATTAGGCGTTTCGCTGGATCAGGACAAAGATGCGTGGGCAAAAGCCATTAAGAACGATAAGCTCACTTGGAATCATATGAGCGATTTAAAACAATGGGAGAGTGCCGCTGTTCAAGCTTACCATTTTGACGGGATACCTTTTAATGTGTTAATCGATCCTTTAGGAAAAATTATTGCAGACAATTTACGTGGCGAAGACTTGGATAAAAAACTCGACCAAATATTCAACCCGTCTGCAACAACTCCGGCAAATGATTCAGCTAAAACACAAAAAAGTTGAGAGTAGTAAAAGTTAAATGAAAAGTTATTTTAAAAATTATTTCCCAAATATTAAGAAATACGGATAAACCTTTATCCTTATAAATGGTTCAAAGATTTATAAAAAAGCAAATATGAAGAAGATTGGTTTATTATTAATGAGCATAATTCCTTTGGCAACCTGGTCTCAACAACAATTTACTATTTCCGGATCAGTAAGAGATGTTCAGCTCGAAGTAAATAAAGTATATATTTCTTATGCCTCCAATGGATTAAATGTTTTAGACAGTACAAATGTTTCGGGAGGCAGGTATTCTTTTCAGGGACTTATTACACAGCCTACAAGAGTTGATTTAAGAGCCAAATATAAGAATGGAGAAACTACGGTAGTTTCCAGAGATCTTATCACTCTTTTTGTAGAGCCTTCACAAATAAGTATAGACAGTAAAGATTCATTTTCAAATGCCACCATCAGCGGATCTTCAGTGAATATTGAGTTTCAAAAGTTACAGGCTGCTGCTAAGCCTTTTGAGCCGCGAACATCCGCTCTGCTAAAAGAAATAGATCGATATAAAAAACAAAAAAATGAGAGCGCTTTAGAACAGGCGCAGAAGCAAATGGACCAGTTGAATGCGGAAATGAAAGAAGCTGTTTATGCAAATTATATTCGCCAGAATCCATCTTCTCCGTTAGCATTTTTTGCATTGCAGCAGTTTTCCGGTGCAATTATTCCAAATCCAAAAGAGTCTTTAGAATTGTTTAATCTTTTGTCGGAAAAAATGAAAACTTCGCATGACGGACAAAGAATGCAATCGCTTATTCAGCGTAGCATTCGGGCAAGCGTTGGTAATTCTGAAATTGATTTCAGCCAAACCGATATAAACGGAAATACAATTACATTATCATCCTTAAAAGGCAAAACGGTGTTAATAAATTTCTGGGCAAGCTGGTGCGGTCCGTGCCGTGCATTAGATCCAAAATTGATACAGTTATACAACCGGTTTAAGGATAATGATTTTACAATAATTAATGTATCGTTAGATAAACCCGGAGCAAAACAAGACTGGCTGGATGCAGTGAAGGAAAGTGGCATTGGCATTTATCCGCAAGTATCAGATTTGCGTTTTTGGAACAATGCAGCTGCGCAGGCTTACGGCGTTGCAGCTTTGCCACAAAATATATTGATTGATGCTCAAGGAACAATTGCAGGCAGAAATTTAAAGCCGGTTGAATTAGCTGAGAAAATAGCGTCATTAACGAAAAAATAAAGTTTCTTTCAGTATTTTTAACAGTAGCGTTTTCTGTAAAGCATGGTTTTTGTTTTTTAATATGAAAACAAACAATTATGGAAAAAAGAGATAAAAAAGATGCAATGGATAAATTTCTGCGTGAACTGGAAGACATTAAAAACAGTCAGGTAGCTGTATTGAAAAAAATCGCACAAATAGAAGCGGATAATATCAATGCAGGCGTTCAGATACTTGATAAATCTTTGCCGGATGTGCATGAATATGCTGATAAAACAGTTGAAAATATTACGCAGATAGAAAATGACCTACAAAATTTCAGGGATGATTTTGTAAAAAAGAATAATTTAAATGCTGAGCCGGAAGTAGTGGCACCTTAAATTACCGGTAAGATATTCAGTACTAAAACAGGCTGTTCAAAAATGAACAGCCTGTTTTAGTAAATAAAATAATTCAGAATATTAGGCTTCTTTGCCGCCTTTTAATTCATCTTGTAAAGTATTTAATTCGTCCCATTTTCCGTCAGCAGCCAACTGAGCTTGTTGTGCCCAAGTTGAAGGATCTGCAAGATTAAAATGCCCGCCCTCTACTGCATCCAATATAGCTTTTATTTCATCGGAAGATTTTGCAGCTAATGCAGAAAAAGTATTGATGCCTGCAGCATTTAATGCTTCAGCGATTTTAGGTCCGATACCTTCAATTTTAACAAGGTCATCATTAACCGCAGCGCCTTTATTTTCTTCGATTACTTCTGCTTCGCTGATTGCGCTTGTAGTGGTTTCCGGAGCAACTGCATCAACTTTTTTAGTAGTTGAACGGCCGCGGCGTGTTCTTTTTGCAGGTTCTGCCGAAGAAGTAGAAGAAACACCATATACTTCATTAAAATCTACCAGTTCGATAAGTGCTTTCTCTGCATTATCGCCCGGACGGATGCCTAATTTAATAATACGGGTATAACCTCCGGGACGTGCACCAATTTTAGGACCGACTATTGTAAATAATTCTTTTACAGCTTCTTTATTTTGTAAATAGCTGAATACAATACGATGATTGTGACTGATTTGATTTGCGTTCTCGTTCTTCTTTGTTTTAGTAATCAAAGGCTCTACGTATTTACGCAATTCTTTAGCTTTAGCTACAGTAGTTACAATACGTTTGTGCGTAATTAACTGCGCAGCAAGGTTTGATAATAACGCATCTCTGTGCGCTTTTTTACGACCTAAATTATTTTGTTTATCTCCGTGACGCATAAAAAATAAATGTTTAATATTTGCACCGTGTCAAGGAATGCAGATACCGGCTTATGCAGCCTGTGTTATAAAAGATGGTTTATAAAAATATTAATCGTTTACTTCGATTCCCATACGAGCCAAATCCATTCCGAAGTGAAGGCCCCTTTCGTGTAAAACCTGTTCAATTTCTGTCAAAGATTTTTGCCCGAAATTGCGGAACTTCATCAAATCTTCTTGCTCATATTGAACCAATTCGCTTAAAGAATTAATTTTAGCTGCTTTTAAACAGTTAAACGCACGAACGGAAAGATCTAAATCTTCCAAAGGTGTTTTTAATACTTTGCGCAATTGCAATACTTGCTCATCAACCACATCTTCTTTCTTATCTTCTTTACTGTCGAAAGTGATATTTTCATCAGTAATGATCATCAAATGCTGGATGAGTATTCTTGATGCTTGCTTTACAGCTTCTTCCGGATGAATAGTACCGTCAGTAGATACATCCAACAACAACTTTTCATAGTCTGTACGTTGTTCCACACGATAGTTTTCGATGGCAACTTTTACATTTTTAATAGGAGTGTGGATAGAATCTATAGCGATATATCCGAAAGGAACATCTTTGGGTTTGTTTTCTTCTGAAGGAACATAACCCCTACCTTTTGCAATGGTTAATTCAATATCCAGTTTTGCAGAAGGATCTAATATACATAATACCAATTCGGGATTCATTACTTCAAAGCCTGAAGTGGCTTCGCCGATTTCGCCTGCAAGAAACTCAGACTTTCCTTTGATAGATAAAGTAATTTTTTCGTTGTTGATATCTTGTTCAACAATCTTTTTAAAACGAACTTGTTTTAGATTTAAAATCAATTCGGTTACATCTTCTGTAACACCGGGAATAGTAGCAAATTCATGATCAACGCCGTCAATTTTAATTCCGACGATTGCGTATCCTTCCAATGAGCTGAGCAATACTCTGCGTAATGCATTGCCGACTGTTAATCCGAAGCCGGGCTCAAGCGGACGAAATTCAAATTGTCCTTCAAAATCATTTGCTTTTTGCAATACGATTTTATCGGGTTTTTGAAAGTTTAATATGGCCATATTAAAACTTGTTTTTTAGAATATTCCTTTCGGAATAATTATTAAATAAAATTTTTGAATACAACGAACTGAGTAAAAGCTTCATTACTTAGAATACAATTCCACAATCAATTGTTCTTTGATATTTTCAGGAACGCTTTCTCTTTCCGGATAAGTAATAAAAGTACCTTGCTTTTCTGTTTCATTCCAATCCAACCAATTGAATTTTGGATTTTTACCGCGGATTTGGCTTGTTAAAGCTGTATTAGCTTCGCTTTTTTCTTTTAAACCGATAATATCTCCGGGTTTCAACCTGTATGAAGGAATATTAACGATGTCGCCATTTACGGTAATATGCTTATGGCTTACCAATTGGCGGGCTGCAGGACGTGAAGCAGCAATACCTAAGCGGAATACTGTATTGTCCAAACGGGATTCCAACAATTTAATCAGGTTTTCACCGGTTACGCCTTTTAAGCGGTTAGCTTCTTCGAAAGTATTACGAAACTGGCGTTCCAGCACACCGTAAGTGTATTTTGCTTTTTGCTTTTCTTTTAACTGAGTAGCGTATTCTCCCAATTGTTTGCGTTTGCGCAGTGCGCCGTGCTGGCCGGGAGGATTACTGTTTTTTCCAAGGTATTTTCCGTTTCCTAAAATAGGTTCGCCGAAAATACGGCTGATTTTGGTTTTTGGACCTGTGTAACGTGCCATTTGAATTTATAGTTTTTGTGATTTTTTAATGACGGTATTTTATCTGTAAAAATCTAAAATAAATAAAACACCCTATTTAATTAACAATTAAAAATTAACGATGAATAATTGGAAATTTCTCAATTATTCATTGTCAATTCTCAATTCAATTATACTCTTCTCTTTTTCGGAGGGCGGCAACCATTATGCGGAAGCGGAGTAATATCCTTAATCAACACAACTTCGAGACCATTTTGTGCCAAAGAGCGGATTGCTCCTTCGCGGCCGGCGCCGGGTCCTTTTACGAATACATCGATTCTTTTCAATCCTGCATCAACTGCAACTTTAGCTGCATCGGCTGCGGCCATTTGCGCTGCGTAGGGAGTGTTCTTTTTAGAACCGCGAAA
>JAPWKH010000017.1 GCA_028283605.1 Arachidicoccus sp.
AAAAAAATGGAACAGTATGGTTCCATCTCAGCCGTTCAATTATACCTTTATGGATGCGGACTTCCGCAATATTTATCACGCGGAACAACAAACAGGCAGGCTGTTTATCGTATTTGCAGCATTGGCAATTTTCATTGCGTGTCTTGGTTTGTATGGATTAGTAACATTCGCAGCCGAACAAAGAACAAAAGAAATAGGCGTGCGCAAAGTGCTTGGCGCAAGCGTAGGCAGCATTGCGTCTTTGCTATCTAAAGACTTTGCAAAGCTGATTGTGATTGCGATGCTTATTGCATTTCCCATCGCTTGGTGGGCAATGCACCGGTGGTTGCAAACATTTGCGTACAAAACTTCGCTGAGTTGGTGGATATTTTTATCGGCGGGAATTATTGCCATCATCATTGCATTTGTAACCATAAGCAGGCAGGCGATCAAAGCCGCGAGAGCCAATCCTGTAAAGAGTTTGAAGACGGAGTAATCGTCTGAACCATAATTTATAGGATTTGTGTGATCAGCAAGAAAATGAGATAGGAACACATTTGAACGTTATTCGGTTAAACTGTTAAAAATTTAAGTAACAGAAATCTGATAACAAATAACAGGCAACAATATTTTCTAATATTAAAATTTAATAGCCTATGTGGAGGCATTATATCAAAACGGCGTGGCGAAACATTACTCGAAACAGAGCAACAACACTCATTAATTTGTTCGGGCTTTCTGTGGCGTTGGTTGCTTTTATTTTTATTGCGCTTTGGGTACAGAATGAGTTGAGTTTTGACAGTTATCACAAAGATGCGAAAGATATTTTACCTCCCGCAAATGTTTTTCTAAAGCAAAGCGATGAACAACCGATGAATGGGAACAAACTCCTTTACCATTGGGAGAATTTATTAAATAAAGCTCCGGGCATTGAAGATGGGGCGACAAGGATTTTACCGCAGAACTTTTCGGGAACAGTTCTTAATATTCATAACCAACTTTTTGCAGAAAAATCCTGCGCGTATGTTGATGATAATTGGTTCAATATGTTTCATTACGATTTGTTGTATGGCGATATAAAATCTTTTTATGCAAATCCTTTTTCCATTGCGCTTACGGAATCTAAAGCAAAAAAATATTTTGGCGATGATAAGAAAGCGCTTGGACAATTTATAAAAATCGATTCGAACACATATCAGATCAAAGCCATACTAAAAGATAATCCTGCTAATTCGAGTTTTCAGTCCGATATTCTTATTCCGTTAAGCGCCTATCTGTCCAACCCAAGCAATTATAAAAATGATTACGGCTGGAACAATTTTAATTATCTCACATTTATAAAAATCAGTCCGAACGCAAACCCTGCCAATATTGAGCGTGCAGCAAAAAACATATTTGCCCAAAACAAAAAAGACAGCACTATAACCTTATCAATTGAACCGCTTACACAATGGCATTTTGACAACAGGTCAAGTATATCAAGTATGATTGGGACAAGACACGGCAATCGTTCAAGCCTGTATATTTTCAGCATTCTTGGATTTTTATTGTTGTTCATTGCAAGCATCAATTATGTAAATCTTACTGTTGCGCGAACCAATGCACGAACCAAAGAAATAGGTATTCGCAAAATTATCGGCGGAAGCCGAATGCAGCTGTTTATGCAATTTCTGGCGGAATCATTATTGTTTTGCAGCATCGTTTTGGCTATCTCTTTTATTGTCGCCAGACTTGCTTTACCGATATTTAACAACGTTACGGAAAGACAATTCACGCTTTCATTATCATCGTTGGTCGTTTGGAAAACATTGCTCGGAACTTTGGTGTTGCTTGTTCTTTTAAACGGCATTTATCCTGCATTGATCATCGCGGGCTTTAATCCCATCAATTTTTTACAAGGGAAATCCATATTGAAATTCAAGAATGTTTTTCTGCGGAAATCATTGGTGGTTGTGCAGTTTGTGATTGCTATGGTGTTTATTGTAGGCGCGTTGGTAATTACTTTACAAATTCGTTATATACAACGTTCGGGAACAAGCTACAATCGCGGGCAGGTTGTTTCTTTTCAATTTCCTTTTCAAACACTCAAGCAATATAATTATTTCAATTTCGACAAGGATAAGATAAGCGCTTACATGCAGGTGATAAAAAATGATATGCTGAAAAACAACAGCGTTCAGGACGTAGAGCTTGCGAATGCATCGATTGACAATATTAATTCGTGGAGTTCCGGCGGCTGGGATTGGAAAGGACGTGCAAAAGATTTTAATCCGCAAGTCGCGCGTTTTGTTGTTGATGCAGGAACGAAAGATATGTTCAACATACAATTGAAGGAAGGCAGGTGGTTTCGCAATGACAACTCCGATAAACACAATTATATCTTAAATGAAACTGCCGTGAAAGTATTCGGAATAAAAGAACCCGTGATAGGACAGTACTTTTCAAGAAGCGGCGATACAGGGCAAATCATTGGCGTAACAAAAGATTTTGCATTTAAATCTATGCACGAAAAGATAACTCCAATGGCAATTTATACACACGAAATTAAAGCCACTTTCTTTGTAAAAATTGCCGCAGGCAAAATTCCCGAAGCCATGAAAACTATTGAAGCTACATGGAAAAAATTTGTTCCCGATGCGCCTTTTGAATATCAGTTTATGAATCAGGCGTTCGATAATTTGTACAAAGATGATTTGACTGTTTCAAAGCTCGTGTTGCTGTTCAGTTGTATTTCTATTATCATTTCCGCATTAGGACTGTTAGGGCTCGCGGCGTTTGTTGCAGAACAAAGAACCAAAGAAATCGGCATTCGTAAAGTGTTTGGCGCAAGCGTGAGAGGTATTACCTTGTTGTTGTCAAAAGATTTTGTAAAATTGGTTATCATCGGAATTGTAATTGCGATGCCTGTTGCCTGGTGGGCTGCCAACAAATGGCTCAACAATTTTGCTTATAAAATTCATTTAAGCTGGTGGATATTTTTATTAGCAGGCATATTGGTTTTACTGATTGCATTTTTGACTATCAGTTTTCAAACCATTCGCGCCGCTAGGGCTAATCCGGTAAAAAGTTTGAAGACCGAATAGTCTAACCCATGAATTTAGGATTTATATGATTGACAGGAAAGTGAAGAGAAATATAAAACATGAACACGATAGCTCGTCATGCTAAATTCGTTTCAGCATATCTTGGCAGATCTTATTATGCATCGCAAGAGATTTCCGCCTGCGTAGCAAAGACAGTAAAGCGTTTCATTTTTTCGCGGGCATTTTCAAATTGGCATATTTTTACATTATCAACATTTTCAATTTTTAAAAACTATGATACAACTACAACACGTTTCAAAATGGGTTACTACGGGCAATGTGCGCACTTTTCTTTTAAAAGATATTAATCTTGAAATCAAACAAGGCGAGTTTGTTTCTATTATGGGGCCGTCCGGTTCGGGCAAATCCACTTTACTCAATGTTATCGGTATGCTCGACGATGCCGATGAAGGCGTTTATACTTTTATGGAAGATGATGTTTTCAAGCTCAAAGAAAAACAACGAGGAGAATTGCATAAGCATCACATTGGCTTTGTATTTCAGGCGTATCACCTGATTGATGAACTCACGGTGTATGAAAACATCGAAACGCCTTTACTGTATCAAAGCATTAAAACATCTGAAAGGCAGGCAATTGTTGCGGACATCATAGATAGATTCAATATCGTTGGCAAAAAAGATTTATTTCCACCGCAACTTTCGGGCGGCCAACAACAGTTGGTGGGCATTGCCCGCGCATTGGTTGCCAAGCCAAAATTAATTCTGGCAGATGAACCTACAGGAAATTTAAACTCAAAGCAAGGAGAAGAAATTATGCAACTGTTTAAACAATTGAATGAAGAAGAAGGCGTAACCATTGTGCAGGTAACACATTCTGAAAAAAATGCAGCGTATGGTACACGCATCATCAATTTGTTGGATGGAAGAATCGTATAGACAAAAACTTTTACAAGTTTTAATTACAAAATCCTTCGTTACTTTAATGCGTGAATGGGCAATAAGAATCTGTATTTTCAAAGTGATAATTTATGATGCCCGTTCTTATCAAACATTAAAATAAAAAAATAAACAGATGAAAAATCAGCACTTATGTCTTCTTTAAAAAAAGCGACTGTTATGGTTGTGGATGATGATATGGATGTACTGACCGCAGTGCGTTTGCTTTTACGACCGGAAGTTAAAGAAATCATCACGGAAAAAAATCCAGAATTGTTGTTGTCTGTTCTGGAAAAAAAACAGGTTGATTTGTTGTTTCTCGACATGAATTATAAATCGGCTGTAAACACGGGCAATGAAGGAATTTTCTGGCTGCAGAAAATTAAAAAAGCATATCCGAATTTGCCGGTAGTAATGATTACAGCTTACGCCGATATTGACCTTGCGGTAAAATCACTGAAGCTCGGCGCAACAGATTTTATGGTAAAACCTTGGCAGAACGACAGGCTGTTGGAAAGTATAAAATCAATTTATAAAAATAGCTCATCTCATCGCAATATTGACGAGCAAAAGTTTTCAGACAATAAACTCATCGGCGTCAGCGCTGCCATGCAGGATGTTTTTTATAAGCTTGAAAAAATAGCGCCCACCGATGCTAATATTTTAATTCTTGGAGAAAACGGTACGGGAAAAGATTTGATTGCGGAAGCCATTCATCAAAAATCTTTGCGCAGCAAGCAGGTTTATATAAAAGTTGATGTAGGCGCATTAACGGAAAGCCTTTTTGAAAGTGAATTATTCGGTTATAAAAAAGGAGCGTTTACCGATGCGCGCGAAGACAGAACCGGACGCTTTGCGGAAGCAAATAACGGCACTTTGTTTTTGGATGAAATTGGCAACATCACACTGGCACAGCAATCGCGCTTGCTTACTGTATTGCAAAACCGATACATAATTCCGCTGGGCAGCAATCAAAAAACTGATTTAAATATTCGGCTCATTTGTGCAACCAATCTTCCTCTAAATGTTTTAGGCGATGAAAGAAAATTTCGTAAGGATTTAATTTACCGTATTAATACTGTTGAAATAAATGTACCTCCTTTGCGCGAACGCTTTGGCGATATTCCTTTACTGGCAATGCACTTTGCAAAAATTTATGGTGAAAAGTATGGCAAATCAAACATCGAATTTTCCAAAGAAGCGATGTTGAAATTGGAACAATATCATTTTCCCGGCAATGTGCGTGAATTGCAATACGCTGTAGAACGCGCAGTAATAATGAACGAAACAAATCAAATCGAAGTGCATGAAATTATTTTTTCGCCCATTGAGCATAACTCGGACAGAGTTGAAGACAAAATGGAAACAAATCTAGTTTTAATGGAGCGCAATGCAATTCTTAAAGCGATTGAAAGGCATGGTGGCAATATTTCTAAAGCGGCAAAAGATTTAGGAATTACACGGGCTGCTCTTTATAGAAAATTGAGCAAGTATGAAATATAAAATTTGAATTTGTTTGACGGAAATGCAAAGCCAGTTCCTGAAATAAGAATAAGCAACTACACTCCTACTTAATCAATAATATGCGCGTTCATTTTTTATAAATTCAATGAGAAATAAGCGCGGCAATTTCAATTTAAAACGAGTGTTCAATTAATTCATGAAAAAATCGAAACGATATATCGCTTTATTACTTGTAATACTTGCCGCAACTGCCATTGCGGCGGCATTGCTCTTTATTTTTCATTATAATCTTGCAGGCAGTATTATAACTGTAATATTTTTTATTACAGTTTTATTTTTATATAAAATAATCAAAGATATTTACAGGGATTTTGCTGACTTTGTGGAGGCTTTGCGTTACCGGGACTTTTCGCAAAGATTTTCGGTTGAGCATTCGCCAAAACATTTGAAAATTTTTCGCAGTGGCTTCAACACTATTGCAGAAGAATATAAAAAGCTGAGCTTTGAAAAAACCGCACAATTCCACTACCTGCAAAATGTATTGGAAATGGTAGATACAGGGATCATGGCTTATGATATTGCTTCGGGGGAAGTGATTTGGATCAATCAATTAATGAAAGATTATCTTCGGCCGCCGTCACTAAAAAATATTCAGTTACTCAAAAAATATGCTCCTAAGATTTTTGCCGAAATTGTTGCCATGCCTGTGAAAGAGCAAAAAGTAATTACCGTAACACGTCCGGAAGATGAATTAAAACTTTTGCTGGCTGCAAGCACATTTTCCGCTCAGGAAAAAACATTTAAGTTGATTGCAGTTCAGAAAGTAGATGAAACTTTAGATATTTCTGAATCGGAAGCGTGGAAAAAATTACTGCGTGTGCTTACGCACGAAATCATGAATTCCATTGCGCCTATTTCTTCTGTTGCCACCACTTTGCAAAGCAGGCTGAATAATGTTGAACATTCAGGAATACTTACCGATAATGACTTTCAGGATTTTAAAGATGGAATTGCAACTATAAAATCGCGCAGCAACGGCTTGTTGAAATTTGCAGAATCATACAGGAATTTAAACAAAATAGGTTCGCTCAATTCTTCCGTTTTTTATCTGCACGATTTGTTTGAATCTTTGCTTACGCTAATGAGTCCGATGATGGAACAGCGAAATATTTCGTTTGAAATTATTTTAAAAAACCCTACTCTTGAAATTGAAGCCGACAGAGAATTGCTTGAACAGTTGCTGATTAATCTCTTGCTCAATGCTGCAGATGCCGTAAAGGATAAAGACGAAAAGCGGGTTTTATTGATTGGCGAATGGCATGAAAAACTAAAACCAATTATTAAAGTAAGCGATAATGGCAATGGTATGGACAAGGAAATGATTGATAAAATTTTCATACCATTCTTTACAACCAAAAAAACAGGAAGCGGCATCGGGCTTAGTTTGTGTAAACAAATCATGCTGCTTCACAAAGGCTCAATTCATGTAAAATCTACGGTTGGAAAGGGAACAGTTTTCAGCCTGCATTTCTGAAAAATTTTCAACTTTATTTCTTTTATGGAATTAGGCAATTTGAACACAAGTAAGGATAAGAATTTGTTTTAAGCCAATAAATTTAGAGATTTTACGGCTAAATATATTAGTCATGTTCAAAGGGATGAATATTATGAAATTTACAAAACGTTTTCAGAGCAACGATGATTGCTTTGAATATTTAGTTCATCAAAAATGGCCTAAAGGTTTAATATGCATTGGTTGTGGAAATACCGAAAGCATCAAAGGTCGCACTTGGCATCATCGTCTTTGCAAAAGATGTATGTATGATTAAAATGTATGTAATCGCCAACACTTAATCTGACAAATCATGTTGTTCAAGAATTGGCTCAGGGGAATACATCACAAATGTTCGGCACAACATTTACATGCCTACCTCCAAGAATATATTTTCAGATTTAATAAACGTAACCGGAGAAAATATCTTTTCCATGAAACAATCAAAAAAATGATGAACGGATTTCCGCATCCATACAATTATATAATAAAGAATTGCAGCTGTTATGCCTAATTCTAAAATGTTATTTCATTTCCTCTTTCAAATACTTCGCAGTGAAACTTGTTTTATGTTTCAGCATTTCTTCCGGCGTTCCTTCGAATAAAATTTTGCCGCCGCCTTTACCGCCTTCGGGGCCTAAATCGATAATATGGTCGGCAACTTTTATCACATCCATATTATGTTCAATGATTAAGACCGTGTTGCCTCTGTCAGCTAATTTATTTACCACATTCAGCAAATGTTGTATATCGCTGAAATGCAATCCGGTCGTGGGTTCATCGAGAATATAAAAAGTTTTTCCCGTATCTTTTTTCGCAAGCTCGGTTGATAATTTTACGCGCTGCGCTTCGCCGCCGCTCAATGTTACCGCCGATTGCCCGAGACTTATGTAACCCAAACCAACATCCTGCAAAGTTTTTATTTTTCTGTATAACGAAGGAATGGGTTGAAAAAATTCTACAGCCTCATCAACCGTCATATTCAATACATCGCTGATGGATTTTCCTTTGTAACGGATTTCTAAAGTCTCGCGGTTGTATCTTTTGCCGTTGCATTTTTCACAAGGCACATATACATCGGGCAAAAAATTCATTTCTATCACGCGCATGCCGCCGCCTTCGCACACATCGCAGCGACCGCCTTTTACGTTGAAAGAAAACCGCCCTGCGTTGTAACCGCGAATCTTTGCTTCAGGCAAAGAAGCAAACAATTGACGAATGTCTGTGAAGAAGCCGCAATACGTTGCAGGATTGCTGCGCGGCGTACGGCCAATGGGCGATTGGTCAATTTCTATTACTTTGTCAATATGCTCCAAACCCTTTACCGACTTATATTCCAGAGGATTGGTTTTAGATTTGTAACAATATTGAGAAAGAATCGGATACAATGTTTCATTAATCAATGTCGATTTCCCGGAACCCGAAACACCTGTAACAACAATCAATTCTCCTAAAGGAAATTGTACAGAAACATTTTGCAGATTGTTGCCTTTCGCGCCTTTTATTTCAATAAAATTGCCATTACCTTTTCGGCGTGTTTTCGGTATTTCTATTTTCTTTTTTCCGCTGATATATTGCGCTGTATTTGTGTTCGCTTTTAGCGCTTCATGCGGCGTACCTGCAAATACAATTTCTCCGCCATGGATACCGGCACGCGGGCCAATATCTACAAGATAATCCGAAGCCAGCATAATGTCTTTATCATGCTCCACTACAAGAACACTGTTACCGATATTACGCAGATTTTCCAAAGCAGAAATCAACCGATGATTATCTCTTTGATGCAAGCCGATCGACGGTTCATCCAGCACATACGTAATCCCCTGTAATTGCGATCCTATCTGCGTTGCAAGCCTTATACGCTGACTTTCGCCGCCGCTTAAAGTTCTTGTCGGCCGGTTCAGGGTAAGATAAGTCAGGCCAACGTTTAATAAGAATTGCAAGCGTTCTCGAATCTCCTTAAGAATATCTTTCGCAATCGTGTTTTGTTTATCGCTTAGTCTTTTTTCAATCTCAACAAACCAAAGCATTAAAATATCCAAATCCATTTCGCCGAGTTCTGCAATATTTTTTTTATCAATCTTAAACCAAAGGCTTTCTTTTTTCAAACGTTGTCCGTTGCATTCGTGGCAAGGTTTGAGTTCCATAAACTCTTGTGTCCATTCGCGCAAATGATCGGTGCTGCCGGAAGATGAAAACCAGCGTTTGAGCATCGGCACGATTCCTTCGTAATTGCCGGTGTAAGCTTGCGGAATCGTTTCATCATCCGTATCTACTTCGTAATCATGTTTTGCATTTCCATCACCGAATAAAAGCAAATCCAATTGTGCTTGACTTATATCTTTCAACGGTTTGTCTAAGCTGATTTTATGTTTTCTTGCAAATTGCGAAACTTGCTGAAACACGCTTGCACTGCGCTCTTCGCCTAAAGGCGCAATGCCTCCTTCTTTTATGCTTAAATTTTTATCCGGCAATATCTCACTTAAACTAATGGCATAAATTTCTCCCAAGCCTTTGCATACGGGACATGCGCCATACGGTGAATTGAATGAAAAAGAATTTGGCGAAGGTTCTTCGTAACTGATGCCCGTTTCTGCACAAACTAATTGTTTGGAATATTGACTAATTGTATCGGAATCATTGTTCAAAATAAAGACTAAGTCTTTCCCCAGCTTCAACGCTTGCTGTACACTTTGCGACAAGCGGACTTTAAATTCATTGGTTACCTGAATGCGGTCAATCACAATTTCAATGTCGTGGATTTTGTATCTGTCCACTTGCATATTGGCTTTAATATCTTGTATATCGCCATCCACACGTACTTTGAGAAATCCTTTTTTGCGCGTTTCTTCAAACAGTTCCCTGTAATGACCTTTACGCCCGCGAACGATCGGCGCAAGTATAGTAATTTTTTGATTGAAGAATTTTTGATATACATCTTCCACAATTTCTTCTTCACTGAACTTGACCATTTTTTTACCCGTGTTGTAGCTGTAAGCCTCGCCAATTCTTGCATACAGCAAACGAAGAAAATCATACACTTCCGTAACTGTACCAACCGTTGAACGCGGATTTCTGTTCGTAGTTTTTTGTTCAATAGAAATAACAGGACTTAATCCTGAAATTTTATCTACATCAGGACGTTCCATATCGCCCATAAATTGCCGCGCATAAGCGCTGAAACTTTCCATATAGCGACGCTGCCCTTCATTGTAAATTGTATCAAACGCCAGCGAAGATTTTCCGCTTCCGCTCACGCCTGTAAAAACTACGAGTTTATTCTTTGGAATGGAAATATTGATATTCTTCAAATTATGTTCACGCGCACCGATGACATCAATTGCCTCGTTGAAAATATCTTCAAATTGTTCTTTCTGCTTCATAGTATCCAAAAGTAAAAAACAATAAGCTATAAATTAAAAGTTTTCGCTTAACCTAACCTTAATTTTCATTAGCTTTTTCTCTCAAAAATCAGATGTTCATCCGATTGTCCGGCATTGTGTTGAAATGGAACTTTGTGTTGTAAAAATTTTTAGCCGTTGAAATGAGCCAGAAGACTTTTTTTAAACATAAATAAAGAATGATTTTGGTTAATTCCGGCCCACATTTAAAAATTATAAAAAAATAAACTGATGAAAAAAATATTTGTTTTAATCATTGCAGCGCAGATTGCTTGCCATTCAAATGCCGATGCGCAAATTTGGAAAAAAGTTGCCGATAAAGTAAAACAAACCGTCAGCGATAAAACAGTAGACAAAGCCGGAAATGCTACAAGCGATGCTTACGACAAAGCAACCAATGTACAAGTCAGCAGCAATGGCTCGGTTACTTCCGGTGCGTCCGGTACAACCGACAACAGCAGCACGACCGCGGGTTACAGAGCATACAGCAATTACGACTTTGTACCCGGCGATACTGTTTTATTTGAGGACCATTTTACCGACGACCAAGACGGCGAATTCCCCTCGCATTGGGAATTAGAAAGCGGGCAAGGTGCACTGAACAAAGTAAACAATGTAGAAGCATTTTCTATCACACAAGGCGGCTATGGAATAGTACACCCAAGATTGAAGACAAAATCATATCTCACAGACCCGTTTACTGTTGAATTTGATTATTACCAAGACAATGGCGGCGGTTATGGAACTTATGTATTTCTGTACTATACAGACAAAAATAGAGATGAGCAAAGAGGAGTGGTAAGTTTTAACGAACACGGTAGTATAGGAACTTCCGGTTTCCCCTCAAAAGATTTTAACGCGGATTATCCAAGTGGCGAAAGCGAAAATGCGTTTTACAAAAGATGGCATCACTGCGCTCTGATTTATAAAAACAATCAATTGAAATGCTACATTGACCAGTACCGCATTTTGAATGTGCCGTCTTTGAATGCCGTTCCCGCTTCAATAGGTTTTGGCGGCAGTGCCAGTCCGGAATTGCCGGTTGTCTTTGCAAATGTGCGTGTAGCATCTGGCGGGCAAATGAATATGACAGGCAAGAAATTTACCGAAAGCAAAATAGTAACGCACGGCATCACTTTCGACGTTGATCAATCCACCATTAAGCCCGAAAGCATGGGTACGCTTAATATGATTGTACAAGTACTGAAAAATAATCCGGATTTAAAATTTGAAATAGGCGGACATACCGACAACACAGGCACGGCCGCGCACAACCTTACGCTCTCTCAACAGCGCGCAGATGCAGTAAAAGCGCAGCTCGTAAGCATGGGTATTGACGGTACACGCCTCACCACCAAAGGCTATGGCGATGCTCAACCCATCAGCGACAACAGCACCGAAGAAGGTAAGGCAAACAACAGAAGGGTGGAATTTGTAAAACAGTAAATCAATGATTGCAACTCAATAATAATAATTTATTACATTAAAAAAATAAGATCATGTCAAATAATGAACAAGCAGCAAATGTGCTGCAACAAGACAATGGCAAAACAGTCGCCATCGTGAGTTATCTCAGCATTATCGGATGGATAATTGCATTGGTATTGCACAACAATAATAAAACATCGCTTGGGGCTTATCATTTACGACAAACCATTACGCTGTATATTATTGCGATTGCACTTGGAATTGCCGAATCGTTCTTGGTATTTATTCCATTCATCGGATGGCTCATCGGCATAGCTTTTATCTTCTTGTTCATAGGAATATTTGTGCTATGGATCATAGGTTTTATTGCCGCTATCAACGGCCAGGAAAAACCGATACCGGTTATCGGAAGCAAGTCACAGCAATGGTTTGCGGGCATAAAATAATTGCCATGAAAAAATGATTGTCTTTTCTGTTGCTGATCTTTATTACAGACATTATGACGCACACGCAAAACACTTGCGCGCCTGCACCATACCCGAAAATGCTACCGTAAAGGCTTACCAACTTCAGCAACACTCTTCATCAACACCGTTAATTAGACTAAAGTATATGGTTTGATAGATAAACAATAAGACATTTTCAATATGAAAAAATTACTATTGATTTTTTGTACCGCAATAAGCGTATTTGCCCATGCGCAGCTTACAAGTCAGCAACAAGCGGCATTGCAGCAAGCAGAAAAAAATATGACACCTGCACAGCGGCGGCAGGTAGAACAAGCAGTTGGACTAAACCTTTTGAGCGGATTAATGACAGATCCGGATGTTGTTATAAAAAATGTCAATCAAAATAAAGCATCGGCAGAAGATAAAATGGCGCTGATGAAAAGAATACAGGCGCACCAAAACAACCCGTCTTATTTTCAAACGCCACAAGGCAAAGCCGATTTAAAAGCGATGCAAAGTCAATACAGTCAGGTTGGCGGAAACATTGCCAATGCAAGCAATATATACAAAAAATTCAGAAGCCGATATTGCCGGTAAACTAAAAACAAATGACGGGTATGCAGGCTCTGCACAAATGAACAGTGACTTAACCAAAACGCAACTGAGCGCCGACCTTGATAAACAGGTATATCAAAAAGATGCAATGACAAAGGTAAACCCGGGAACAGCCATGATAAGAATTGAAGGCGCTTTTAACGCCAAAAGCGGCACGCTTTTACAGGCAGTATGGAAAAAGAAATAGGACCCATGAAAACAACGCTAAAAATTACAGTTGAAAAAAATTAAGTAATTACAAAAACTTAAATTAAAACACAATTACCGCATGTTGAGTATGTTCATACACTATAACAAACGATGCGAGCTATATTAATTCAACTTCAGTTCAAAAATTTTTGACCAGTCTTTGCCGGTTACCAATAATGTATTTGCAGTTGAATCATAAGCAATGCCATTCAAAACATCTCCGGTAGCAGCAACGCCGTTTTTCTGGCGGATATTGGATAAATCCAGTTGTCCGGTAACTTTTGCGGAATCGGGATTTATTTTTACGATAAAATCCGTCTGCCACACATTTGCATAAATTATTCCGTTTACATATTCCAACTCGTTGATGTTGGACAACGGACCATAATTATTACTTACGTTGATTGTTTTTATTATTTTAAAATCTGAAGGATTTACATAATACAAATTGCTGCTGCCGGTACTGATAATTAAGTTTTTACCATCGGTTGTCATTCCCCAGCCTTCGTACGGCCAGGAAAATTCTCCTGTTTTTTTCAACGAAGGATAATCATACACAAATACTTTATGCTCTTTGTATGTGAGCTGATAAAGTTTATTGTCCACAACACTTATTCCTTCTCCAAAAAACTTCGGCAACGGAACAGTTTGATAAGGTTTACCGGTTTTTAAATCATAGGAGAAAAGCTTGCTTACATCCGAATTTCCCGGCGACCCAGAACTCTCAAACATTTTACCATCGAGCAGAAAAAGCCCTTCCGTAAAAGAGCTCGAATCGTGCGGATAAGTGTTAATAACAGAATAATTGATAAAGGGAATATCCGGAGTATTTGCAACATCTGTCGGAGTTTGTGAATTAGAGTTACCGGAGTTTCCGCAAGATGCCGCAAGGGCAAAAAATAATGATACAATAATAAATTTCATTTGCCTGCTATTTTTTATAGAACAGCAAATGTAATGGAAAAAATAAATGCAGAATTTGATAAATATGGTTGAGAATGGTTAATATTTCTCTATACTTTCCACCACAACTTTTGTAATACCGGAAACGAGAAATTGTAATTTTTCGGCTGCGGCAATGGAAAGATCGATCACTCTTCCTTTCTTAGCCATTGAAGGATGCATGCGATCGTTGATATAAACCATAATAGATTCGCCGGTAGCTATGCGTGTAACACGCACCCAAGTGCCCAATTTGAAGAAATTGCTGGCGGCAGTGAATTTTTTATTAGAAAAAGTTTTTCCTGTAGCGGTTTTTGTTCCTTCTAAACTTTTGCTGTAGAAAGATGCTTTTCCTACAACAATTTTGCTGCTGTCAGTATGCTTTATTTCCACACTTTTATTTACCGCTTGCGCGTGTAAATCGCCTGCAGCAAACAAAATGCAAATAATTAAATTAATTACCTTCAACTTCATATCCAAAATTATTTAATTTTATATCATGCACAAAATTAAGTCCGCTACTTTATTCTTTCTACTCATTGTTGTATTATGCACTATATGCAATCAAACCGATGCGCAAAGATACAAAAAAAATAAATATAACCTTGAAATAATTGATAATATCAACGATTATAAGCACGAAACCGACAAAAACAACTCAGCAAAATTAGTGCCGCTTTTAGATTTCATCCCACATTTAAAGACAGATTTTGTATATGCAACTGTACACAATTTTACACATACCGCGTTGTACAAAAATCCTCGGGCTTATGCATTATTGCCGACTGCACAAGCATTAAAAAAGGCTGCTAACATTTTGAAAAAAAAGGATTTAGGAATTATTCTTTTTGATGCTTACCGGCCGTATGCCGTTACCGAAAAAATGTGGGAAATAGAGCCAGATCCGCGCTATGCAGCAGATCCAAAACTGGGCAGCGGCCACAACCGCGGAATTGCGTTGGACATTAGCTTATATAAATTATCTAACGGAAAATTATTGAAAATGCCAACAGGATTTGATGATTTCTCCGATACTGCTCATAGCGATTATATGAATCTCGACAAAGAAATAATAGGTAACAGGCAATTATTAAAAACAGTTATGGAATCCTGCGGATTTGAACAACTATCTACCGAATGGTGGCATTTTTATATTCCAAATCCAAATAATCAATATAAAATTATCAATTTAAGTTTTGACACATTAAATAAATATACAATTTATAACTAATTATATACCGCTCATCAAATATTTTAAATAGAATCCAAGCTAACAATTATCTTTGAAACAATTTTTTCAAATTTTATTAAAAACATAGTCTCAAAATGAGGAAAATTTTTCTTTCTGTATTTGTAATCTCTACCGTAATAGGCGTAGCAAAAGCGCAAGTAGATTTAGTGAATAAAACCAGCGAAACGGCAGGCGATACCGTTCACGGATTTAAATTTACTAACATAATAGATTTATCTACCACGCCAATTGAAAACCAGGGAAGATCAGGCACCTGCTGGAGTTATTCCACCAATTCATTTTTAGAATCTGAAATGATTAAAGCCGGCAAAACGCCTGTGCATTTATCCAAAATATATACTGCCCGTTGCCAATATACCGATAAGGCAGACAGGTATGTGCGCTTTCAGGGAGGCATCGCGTGGGGCGATGGCGGCGAACCGCACGATGTAGTAAATATGTATGCAAAATATGGCATTCTGCCCGAAGCAAATTATACCGGATTGGTTAATGGCAAAAGCATCAACAATTTTGATCCGATGCAGCAAGGTTTAAAACATATTATAGATTCAGTTTCCAAAGCGCATGGAGCAATTGATCCGACTGCATGGAAAGCAGCTTTTCAAAAGATATTGGACGACAGCTTAGGCGTTGTTCCGCAAAGCTTTACTTATAATGGCAAATCCTATACCCCACAAACTTTTGCAAAAGAAGTTGTAGGATTGGATCCCAATAATTATGAAGAATTCATTTCGGAAAACACGCATCCATATTATCAAAAAGCATTAATGGAATGTTCTGATGACTGGGCTTTTCAATGGGATTATAATATAACGCCAACTGACATTACAGATATTATAGATAACTCGTTAAAAAACGGCTATACAGTTGCCTGGGGCGCAGATGTGTCTGAGCCATATTTCAACTGGATGCCTTTTGGTGTTGCCTTCGTTCCGGCAAATGCTGAGGATTTAAGCGGAAGAAGATTAACGCTCGATGAGAAAAAAGCGATTTTTAACGGCAGCAGAAAAGAATTAAACATTACACCTGAAATCCGTCAAAAAGGTTTGGATAATCTAACTACTACTGACGATCATGGAATGCATATTGTAGGCTTGGCCAAGGATCAGGACGGAACAGAATTTTATATCGTAAAAAATTCTTGGGGAACAACAAACGAGTACAAAGGATTTTTATATGTGTCAAAAGCTTATGTACAGTATAAAACAACATCTATACTTGTAAATAAAAAAGCGATTCCTAAAGCAATTGCTAAGAAGCTGCGCGCCTGAATTTTTATAAAATAATTAGTCAAAAATAGTTGTAACCTGTTGAGGCTAAAAAATCTGCAAGAATTTTCTCTTGCAGATTTTTTTATGATTGTAAAAGCTCAAACAGAATTCAGATTGGATTTTTAAAAATTTTAATAAAAATCGCCTTCATAAAATTTGAAAATATCTATCATTTCCGGGACAGATTTGATTGCCAGCTTCTCAAAAATCCTGTTTTTATAAGTGCTTATTGTGGACACATGAATATTCAGCTCGTTGGATATTTCTTTTAATCTGGTGCCTTTCATAAGACGCACTGCAATATCCATTTCTCTGTTGGAAAGCGCTTCAAAAGGATTGGATTCTTTACTATTCTTGCCATCTGTTCGAAAGATCAAATCATCTTTTAAGCTATCGCTTAAATAGTGGCCTTTTCTCAACATATTTTCCAAAGCATTTTTTACTTCTTCCTCTTTCGCCAACTTGTTCAAAAACCCGTTCGCGCCTGCGCGTATATAACGCATGGCGTGTAAATCTTCGTCCAAAGCTGAAAACACGAGTACTTTGGCTTTAGGCTGCTTTATATTTATATATTCAACCGCTTTTTGAAAAGATCCGTTCGGCATATTAATATCGAGAATTATCAAATCAAAAGCTTGCTTATCAACAAACTCAAGGGCTTTCTCATAATTTTCTGCTTCTGATATTTCAGCATTCGGTCGAAGTTTTTTAATCATTATCCCAAGTCCCATTCTTACAATTCCATGATCATCAGCAAGTAAAATTTTTTCGGTCATAATAAGTGGTTTTGTTTATTTAAGATAAGTCTTAATTCAATCTCTGTTTCATTAATTTTTACAATTTCGATCGATGCTCTTAAACAGTTTACAAAATCTTTTATATATCTCAACTGTGCATCTTCTCCCTGTTTTGAAAAAATATCGTCATTATATTTTTGAAGCAACCGTGTTGGTTGTTCGTTTTTACTCACATTAAAATTTATAGCTACGCAAATATTCCCAGATGTTGCAACTTTGAAAATAATATTTTTCCCATTATCGGAAAAATCAATTGCTTCCTGAAGAAAGTATTTTAGTATAAACCCAAGTAATTCCTTCCCGGTATATAATATCGAATCAGCATTTCCCAAAAAGGTTAGAGTAAGATTTTTAGCAGACAACCGCGCAGAAAAATAAGACACCAGATTTTGATACAGCTCAAGAACATTGATTGCCTTTTCATTCAAAACAAAGGTGTTTTGCTGCAATTTTATCCAGTTATATGTTTCATTAAACAATGCTGTATTCTTGTCGGCAGAAGATTTTAATTCAGTAATCATTTCGGACAATATTTCCGGAGAATCCATTCCGTTTTCCAATGCTTCTATCATCCAATAAACATTCGCCAACAAGCCTTTCATATCATGTGACAAAATTGAAATCAGCTTGTTACGGAATTGCAGTTCTTTATCCGTACAGGTTTTCTGGTTTTCATTCATATTTTTATCATAATGAGAAATAAGAAATGAGAAATGCGTAATGCAAAAATAATATACCAATATAAGATAAATTATGCCATTATTTTCGAATTTTATTCTATCTTATAAAAATATAACAATGAAATAAGCCATCAGCTGCTTTCATTGTTAATCTGAATACAAATAATAGCATTCCAACCAATCATTAAAAACCAATAAATTAATACACATGAAATTACAAAATCAGATAGCGATCATCACAGGCGCAAGCAGCGGAATAGGAAAAGCCGTTGCAAAATCGATGGCTTCAGAAGGCGCCACAGTAGTAATAAATTATCCGTTTGAAAATTCAAAAGCCGATGCGCAAGCCGTACTGGACGAGGTTTTACAAGCGGGCGGCAAGGGCATTATTTTTCAATGCGATGTAAGCGCAGAAGCGGATGTACAAAATATGTTCGCAAGTGTGATACAACAATTCGGCACGGTAGATATTTTAGTAAACAATGCCGGCATCCAAAGCGATTCGCCTTTTGAAGAAATGACTTTGAATAAATGGAATGCTGTAATTGGCGTGAACCTTACCGGACAATTTCTTTGTGCAAGAGAAGCAATTAAAGAATTTTTGCGGCGTGGCGTTGACGAATCAAAATCTTTATCCGCAGGAAAAATTATTTGCATGAGTAGCGTACATCAAATAATTCCCTGGGCCGGCCACGCAAACTATGCATCAAGCAAAGGCGGCATTAATATGCTGATGCAGACGTTAGCGCAAGAGTTTTCTCCGAAAAAAATAAGAGTAAACAGTATTTGTCCCGGAGCCATTCAAACACCGATTAATAAAAGCGCGTGGTCTACTCCGAAAGCATTAAACAGTTTGCTGGAATTAATTCCATACAAACGTATCGGGCAGCCGGAAGATATCGGGAAAGCCGCCGTTTGGCTCGCAAGCGATAATAGCGATTATGTTTGCGGCACATCGCTTTTTGTAGATGGCGGCATGACTTTATATCCGGGATTTACAGAAAACGGATAAGAATAAAATTATACGCCGCTGAATATTGTAAAGCCACCGTCTACTGTAATTGTGCTGCCGGTTACAAATCTGGAAGCATCACTTAGCAGCCAGATTAAAGCGCCGTTTAATTCTTCCGGAGACCCGAATCTTTTGAAAGGTGTACCGGCAATTATTTTATTTCCCCTGTCTGTTAAGCTACCGTCCGGATTGGTTAATAAAGTCCTGTTTTGTTCTGTCAAAAAGAAACCCGGAGTAATCGAATTCATACGAATTTTATCGCCATGACGTTGCGCAACTTCTACGGCAAACCATTGTGTATAGGTATCAATAGCAGCTTTGCCCATGCTGTAACCGAGCACTTTGGTTAATATTGTTTTTGAACTAACCGATGAAATATTAACAATGCTTCCGCCATTCTCTTTCATTTCCGGCCCGAAAATCTGCGTAGGCACTACGCTCCCCCAAAGATTGAGCGCGAGAGCCTTTTGCATACCGGGAATGCTCATTTTAAAAATATCGTCATTGGCTTGCAATATTCCTTCGGGCACGTTACCACCGGCAGCATTTACCAATCCGTCTATTTTGCCAAATTTATCTAGGATATTATTTTTCGCATCTGTCAATTGTTCCTCGTTCAATACATCAACAGATAATGCTAATATGTCAATTCCATTTTCTTTGTAGTATTTTTCTTTCTCATCCAGCTTTTCCCTGCTTCTTCCTATGATTACCACATTTCCTCCTGCTTCTGTTATTGCCGAAACAAAGGCGCTGCCTAATATGCCGGTTCCTCCGGTTACAATTATTACTTTGTTTTTTAATGTAAAATCTGCCATATTATTTTTTATTTTTTGTTCCCCAATAATTTAATGTTTGATTATTCAAAGATACAGGCGCTGCAGCAATATTTACATCATCCGCATTGGCGTAAATAATTACCGATTGGCCTTTTACAAGATTTATTTGATATGTATTAACGCCCACTTTTATAAGATTCGCCTGATTGTCACTTTTTGTTTTAAGTGTGCCTTTTAAATCGGTAACAAAAGTACACTTGCCGCCTTCGAGGCTTTTTATTTTGATCCATCTTGTTTTACCTTCTTTGCGTACCGCTGAAATTAAGAAAGCGCCATCTGCACGCATATCTTCAAAAGATACATCTTGCCATGTAGCCGGAACGGCAGGAAATACACGAACTTTTCCATTCCAGCTTTGCAAAAGCAATTCCTGTAAAGAGGCTGCCGCTGCCAAAGGCGTTTCAATTACGGGGCCGCTTTCCATATACATTGTATTGGGTTTTACAAAATGGCTGAATAATTCATCTAAATAATTTAAAGCGCTGTCGCCCTTCCCCATCAAGGAATAAATTGAAGCTCCGCCGGTAAAAGAATACCCCTGAAAAGCTCCTTTAAGGCTGTGCCAATGATACAATGATTTCCGGATCAAATCTCGGTCGCCTTCGTTATCCCAATTTAATAAATGCAATGGATATATCATCAGCAAATGCGAATAATGCCTGTGCGATTTTGCAAACGCAACATCTTTACCTATGCGAAGACCTGTACTGTCGGTCGGGTAAGGCGTAAGGTTTTCCAATACATCTTTCCAGGTTTTTGTCAATTTATCATTTGGATCGATTGTCAATAAAGTTTCACAGCCCCATCTGAATAAGGATAAGGCATAATTACAGTCTCTTGTTTTGCCGTCCGGATATTCCGGCGAATAAGTATAAGGCAAATGCCATTTACCATCGGCCTCTTTGTGCATTACATCAATATAATAATTAATGCTGCGCTTTAAAAGCGGAATAAAGTTTTTTAATACACTGTCGTTTTTTGAATAAGAATAATATTGCCAGTAATAGTACAATATCCATGTAAGATCCCCCAATTCTAATGCACCTGGCGCTGAACTCGTATCTGATTCAGATGTTACTTTTAAGGGAGATACCATATTTAATGCTCCGGAACGCGCAATAGCAGCAGCATTGTAACGATACTGCGGAGGAACATTATTAATCAGATTTTGAATATTCTTATCTATATTTCTTAACAGCGGCTCAACCATTTCAAGATGATTGGCTGCGCACATGGGCGAATATGTAAGCTGAATATTTAAATTGTACCAATAAGCCGGCCATGGTGTCGGGGCAAACCAAGGCCCCATTAAATCAATCGGCAATGTACCACTTCTGGTAGCAGAAGCAATTTTGTACAATTGTATCCAATAAAAACTTTCTGCTTTAGCATCAGGTATAGATAAAAAACTCTTTTGATAATATTGATGCCACCATTGTCTGTGTGCGTTTGTAATATTTGCAAACTCTTGTGCTGCCGCGAATTTTACTGTTTTTAAAACTTGTTTTAGTGAAGAATGTACTGTATCATATCCAACAGAGATAAAAGTAGTATTTGTATCATTCTTCCCAACTGTTTTCCATGCCACAACATAATCTCCGCCGGCCAACATTTTTTGCTTGGAAAAATCAATGCTTTCTTCATTGCCGGTTTCATGTTCCGGGTTTGAAGGAAAATTGTCGATAGGGGTAAATTTCATTCTCGGGCTAACGGATTGTTCCGCATTCCACTTCCATGTAAAGTTTTTTTCCTCGCCTTCGGTTTTGGTTTGAAAGATGATGACGTTTTCTTTTTCCGTCACAAAACTTTTCCAGAATATTTTTCCTTTATCAGTTTCTATAACACCGGTGGCTTCCGCATTCCATAAATGCAACCTTGCAGAATTTTTTATAATTTTTCCTACAGGGTTTAACGAAAAATATCCTATTGGCAGCCGTGCTTTTGCATATAGTGCAGAAGGATTTCCACTTATTCGATGATCGGTAACATCAGTTCTTCCGAGTTCTATTCGCAAAGCATTTTTATTCTCCATGAAAATCATACTTCCAATCAACCCATTACCTGTAAATACGCCCTCTTGCCATTTGGTTGTAAGCGTGTCAAACGTCATATCATTTCGGGAAAGAAAACTTTCCCAGTTTATATTTTGCCCATAGATATTTTGGATGAAAAGCAAACAAAAAATTATAGCCCGGAATTTCGCGCACATATTACCTATTTGATTGGATTGATATAATGATTATGTTCAAACCAATGTTTTAATATTTCCATCCAGTCACCTCCTACCCTTTTTGCATCCTGACCGAATCCGTGTCCGCCACTCTGATAAATATGTATTTCGGACGACACTTTATTTTTCGTCAAAGCCTGAAAATACATAATACTGTTTTCAGGATTTACCGTTTTATCATCCTGAGCCAGCACCAAAAATGCGGGCGGTGTTTTAGATGTAACCTGTAATTCTGCGGAAAAAAAATCTTCCGTAGTTTCTGACGGATTTTTCCCCAATAAATTTTCGTGCGATCCTGTATGTGTATATGGTTTTCGCATGCTGATTACAGGATAAGCCAATACCGAAAAATCAGGACGAAGAGAAATATGATCCGGATTCTCTATTACCGCAGCATCAAAACGTGTGGAAGCAGTTGCAGCCAAATGCCCGCCGGCAGAAAAACCCATAATGCCAATTTTATTTTCATCTATTCCCCATTTTTTGCAATTAATTCGTATTAATTGTATAGCACGCTGAGCATCTTGTAAAGGACCGATGGTTTTATCTTTCATGATGCTATCGCTTGGCAATCTGTACTTTAATACAATCGCAGTAATGCCCCATTTTACTAATGTCTTAGCAAAAGAAATGCCCTCCCAATCGTATGCCAATAACTTATATCCACCTCCTGGACAAATAATTATAGCAGTATGATTGTTAATTGCAGAATTAGGATAAAATATCTCTACAGTAGGATTTGAAACATTTCTTACGTTATCATTTTCAACAGTATCATATTCTTTTTGATATAAAGGAGAAAAGATACTGTTTGGGACTTTTTCGTATAAGGGAATGATTTGTTGGGCGTGAATGGTTGTAGTTGAAATCATTATTAAAATAATAATAAGTAAAAATTTATTTCGCCGCAAAAATCTATTCATAAGTTTCATAAGTTATTAATTTATATATAATACAAACTTCCTTATTTATATCCATTAAAGATCCTTAATTACTCTATATTTTGGCACTAAAGCCTTCATTACAACCCATGCTATAAGATATGAAACGGCACAGATAGAAAACATGATCATATACCCTTTATCGATTCCGTCAACAACTTTTACGCCCGAATTTTCGAGCGTTTTGAAAAATCCGTCCGGTAAACGGGCTTCTTTATATTCGGGGAATTTTGTAAGAAAGGGAACACCATCAACCGTGCTCCATGCTTTATGCGAAAAATCGAATAAAACACCCGATGCTTTATTGATAAAGAAAGAGCCGACACCACCGGCCATACCGCCGATTCCGGTTACTGTTGCAATCGCTTTTTTGGGGAACATATCTCCAACAGTAGAAAAAATATTTGCCGACCAGGATTGATGAGCCGCGCCGGCAATACCTATAATCAAGACAGGTACCCAGTAAGAAATATAGCCCAACGGCTGCGCCAATAATGCCAATAACGGGAAGAAGGCAAAAATGAGCATGGCACGCATTCTTCCGGCGTAAGGATTCATTCCTTTGTCGATAAAAATACGCGGCAACCATCCTCCGATAATTGACAGTAAAGTAATGGCATAAAGAATGAACAACGGCAATGCGCTTTGAGTGCTATCCATTCCATAAACCGAGCTTAAATAAGCCGGTGTCCAAAAAAGAAAAAACCACCAAACGCCATCTGTCATAAATTTTCCAAAAGCAAAAGCCCATGTTTGTTTGTATTTAAAACATTGTATAAATGATAATTTTCTTCCGGAGTCCTGATTGTCTGCATCATCTGCATTATCCCGGTCTTGCTTAATATAATTCAATTCATGCTCATTTACTTTGGGATGAACTTCCGGTTTTTTATAATAAAAAATCCATATTCCCATCCAAATAAAACCTAATGCCCCGATGATAATAAATGCCATTTCCCATCCTAATGCTTTTGCAATAAAAGGAATGCTTATTGGCGCGACCATTGCGCCAACAGTTGCACCGGCATTAAAAATGCTGGTAGCCAGAGCGCGGTCTTTTTTAGGGAAATATTCCGCAGTAGTTTTTATAGCAGCCGGAAAACTGCCCGCCTCTCCTATTGCCAAAACCAGTCTTGCAAAAATGAATAATGTAACACTTGTACTGATAACTAATGAAATATTATCGGAAGCTTTGATAAATGTCTTGGCATGTTCAAGATTCATTGTCCAGTGACCTGTAACAATGCCCGATGTTGCAATACCGCAAAAAGCATGCAAGCAAGCACCAACAGACCAAACGCCGATAGCCCACAAGAATCCCTTTTTAGTATCTAACCAGTCTACAAAACGGCCGGCAAACAGCATGCTTATTGCATAGAATATAGAAAAAAGCGCAGTTATGCTTCCATAATCATTATTGTTCCAATGAAACTCAGGAGCAATAAAATCTTTCCAGGTAAGGGACAAGACTTGCCTGTCCATATAATTGATCGTTGTTGCAATAAATAGTAACCCACATATAGTCCAGCGAAAATTTCCTATTCTGTTACTTACAGTATTCATTTATTCATTTTTTAATTGAACGAACAATGCCTAAGGCTTGTACAGTAAGCGATTGTATAGTTGCGAAGTCTTCGCTTTCCATCAATTTTTTACTTATCAATTTACTGCCCATCCCTACGGCACATACGCCGGAAGCATACCATTCGCGAATATTTTCTTCACTCAAATCTACACCACCTGTGGGCATACAATCCATTTCTGGAAATAAATCTTTGATGGCAGACATGAAAGACGGCCCCAATAAATTACCCGGAAATAATTTTATGAAATGTATTCCTTTTTGCTCTGCATTATTGATTTCGGTCGGTGTCATACAGCCCGGAATCCAAGTAGCATTTCTGTCAAAAACAACTTTTTTTATTTCTTCGGAATAACAAGGCGATATTAAAAAATCTGCGCCGGCATCTAAATATTTTCCGGCATCTTCCTTGGTTTTTATTGTACCGATACCGAGCAACAATCCGGGAAATTCCTGTTCTTTACGATCAATGAGCGCTTTAAAATTATCCAATGCATTTGCCCCTCTGTTTGTATATTCCACAACGCGTATTCCAGCATTGTACAATGCTTTCATTACCTGCAACGTTGTATTTTTATTCTCATGAAAATAAAGTGGCAATACGCCTTGTAGCTTTATCGATGAAAAAATTAGTTCATTCATATCTTGCAATATTTTCTTGTATAGATTCTATAGTTTGTTGAGTATGATCGCCTTTCTCATACAACTTACCGGTTGCGGCTGCGCTTGCTAAAACGACCATTTGTTCTAAATTAAATTTATGCAAATAACCATATAATATTCCGGCCATAAAACAGTCGCCGGAGCCTGCGCGATCTACAATATTTTCAAAAATTTTTTCTTTAGAAAATGCTGTTTCCGTTTTATTGCAAACTACTGCAAAATATTTTACGGCATCTTCATGAGCATTAAAGCGGAAAGTGTTTGCGACCAATTTACAATTCGGATATTTAGTAAATATTTCCCCGGACACTTTTTTTGCTTCTTCTACATATTCGGCTTGCGAAC
Organism: Arachidicoccus sp.; assembly: GCA_028283605.1. Classification (GTDB taxonomy): domain Bacteria; phylum Bacteroidota; class Bacteroidia; order Chitinophagales; family Chitinophagaceae; genus Arachidicoccus. The sequence goes on from JAPWKH010000017.1 coordinate 25,612, forward strand.
TAAAATTCTTTATATTTTCATCAATACCTGTTCCCAGCATTTGGTTGGCAGCCCAGACATTTCCCATAATAATATCTGCATAGCTTGCCAATGCGGGCATTACATCAATCGGCAGTTTGCCATATTTCCAAAGTTTTTCCCTGTAATTCAAATCGATGGATACCGTAATATTTTTTTCTTTTGCAGCTTGCAGCAATTCTTTACATACATCAGCGCTGCTTTGAGAAACAGCCGGAGAAATTGCTGTAGTATGAACGTGTGAAACGCCGTCTAAAATTACATCCCAATCAACTGAAAACGTTTTCAGTTCCGCGAAAGAACTATTTTCCCTATCGTATATTACGCTCATGCTTTTTAAGTCAGCGCCTTGATTGAGATAGTATAAACCAACTCTTTTTCCACTATGGATAATACCTGAAGTATCTATATTTCTTTCGCTTAAATATTGTGCTATTCTTTCAGACAAGAAATTGTCCGGCATTGCGGTAGAATACTTTACGGGCACTTTCCACTTTGCCAAAGCTAAAGCCACATTGGCTTCCGCGCCGCCTACAAATGAGTTGATATGAAATCCGTCGGTTGTGTTTTTATCGGGCGACATTCGTAAAAGAATTTCGCCGAAACATAGAATTTTATTCATTAACCGTTAAATATTTTTCCCAATTAAAATAATGTTTTGCATTATTGAAACATATATCAGAAACAATCTCCTTTAGCCAATTTATATCATTAGGTAGTTCTCCGTTCTCAACATCAGTTCCGATTATGCCGCACAATATACGACGAAAATATTCATGGCGCGGGAAAGAAAGAAAACTTCTTGAATCAGTAAGCATTCCTATGAATTTGCTGAGCAATCCAAGATTGGACAATGCGTTGATTTGTTTTTCCATTCCGTCTTTTTGGTCGAGAAACCACCATGCCGCGCCGTATTGAATTTTCCCAGCAATTTTGCCATCGTTAAAATTGCCTGCCATGGTTGCAAACAATTCATTATCCGAAGGATTAAGATTATACAAGATAGTTTTGGCAAGTATGCCACGCTCGTCTAAATAATTTAAGAATTTAGACAACGGCTCAGCTTGTTTAAAATCACCGATAGAATCGCAGCCAACATCTGCTCCTAATATTTTTTGCAAGCGTGCATTGTTGTTGCGGAGTGCGCCAAGATGATATTGCTGCACCCAATTTTTTTCAAAATCCCACTCGGCAAACTGTATAAGCATCGCCGTTTTAAATTGTGCTTCTTCCTGATAAGAAATCGACTTGCCGCTAATTACTTTTTCAAAAATATTTTTAATTTCTTGTTCAGTAAATTCTTCCCAAAATATTTTATCCAATCCATGATCCGAAACAGAACAACCGGCTGCAGCAAAATAATCGTGGCGAGATTTTAGAGCTTTTAAATAATCGTTGTAATCACTTACCGAAATACCGGAAGCCGCTTCTACCCTTTTGATGTATTGCCTGAATGTTTCGGGATTGCTTATATTCATAGCTGCATCAGGACGAAACGCGGGCAGCATTGTAATACCGGTATTTTCATTTTTTAGTTGCACGTGATATTCCAACGTATCGCAAGGATCGTCTGTAGTACAAATCAATTTTACATTCATTTTCCTTAAAAGATTACGAACAGAATATTCCTTTGTTTGCAACAGTTCTGTGGTAGCATCATAAATTTTCACAGCAGATTTTTCGTCCAGTAATTCTGTGATATTAAAATATCGCTGCAACTCCAGGTGCGTCCAGTGATACAAGGGATTGCGCATCGTATATGGAACTGTTTTTGCCCATTCAATGAATTTTTCTTTGCCTGTTGTATTTTTTCCGGTAATGAAATCCTCATTTACTCCGTTGGCACGCATGGCGCGCCATTTATAATGATCGCCGCTTAACCATACTTCGGTAATGTCTTTAAAGTTATAATCTTTTGCTATCAATTCGGGCGGAAGATGATTGTGATAATCTATAATCGGCATTTGCGCCGCAGCTGAGTGATAGAGTATTTTTGAAGTCTCGTTGTGTAATAAGAAATCCTGGTCTAAAAATGGTTTCATTTGATTAGGAATTATTTACCGGCAAATTACAAAACGAATGCTAATTTGTTTTGTAATCTAATACATAAATTTACGTAATCGATGTCGAGAATTTTTTTAAATACAACATGAACGGTAAACTAAAATGCCGCATTTAACATGATAAATATTTACTGTGGCGGCTTATATAAATTTTAGATTCGCCTTACGACTAATGAAAGATCCAGTACAATTTATTTCAATAAAATAATTGAAGCATACTTTAATTAGCAATCATAAGATTTTCGTCTTTGCTTTCCAGCAATGAATAGTTCATTAAAAATTCATCCACTTTACGTGCACATTCACGGCCTTCGCTGATTGCCCAAACCACAAGGGACTGACCACGACGCATGTCTCCGCAGGAAAATACTTTTGAGATATTTGTACGGTAGCTTTGTTCCGTTGCACGCACATTTCCTTTAGTGTCTAATTCTACGCCTAAATCTTCCAACAAACCGCTATGCTCGGGATGCGCAAAGCCTATTGCTAATAATGCAAGTTCGCAAGGCAGTTCGCGTTCCGTATCCGGTACTTCGTAATATTGAATACGCTTGCCTTTTTCTATTTTCCATTCAAGATCTACAACTTTAATGGCACGTAAATTACCGTTTTCATCGCCCAAAAATTCTTTTGTACCGATTGCCCAATGCCGCTCCACACCTTCTTCGTGCGATGAAGATGTTCTTAACACCATCGGATACAATGGCCAAGGATTGTATTCGTCTCTGTCTTCCGGAGGTAATGGCGCGCGTGCAAAAAGCCTTACAGACTTTGCATTCTGGCGATTCGCCGTTCCTACACAATCGCTTCCTGTATCGCCGCCGCCGATGATGATGACGTTTTTATCTGTCGCCAAAATTTCTTCATCTGCTATATTGCTTTCAATGTTTTTCAATGCCAAAGGATCTTTGGAAGCATTGCGTTTGTTCTGTTGTTTGAGATAATGCATTGCATAATGAATACCTTTTAATTCACGACCGCGAATAGGTAAATCTATAGGATGATTCGCACCGCCGGAAAGCACAACTGCATTGAACTCGCGAAGAATATCATTCATCTTTACATTGACTCCAACATTGGCATTGTACCTGAATTTAATGCCTTCTTGTACCATTAAAGCAATTCTTCTGTCAATCACATGTTTCTCTAATTTGAAATCTGGAATACCGTAACGAAGTAATCCGCCGGCGGCATCATCGCGTTCAAACACGGTAACCAAGTGTCCTGCTTCATTTAATTGAGCAGCAGCAGCCAATCCTGCCGGGCCGGAGCCGATGACCGCAACTTTTTTCCCGGTACGGACTATTGCAGTGCGCGGTTTTACCAAATCAAGTTCGAATGCTTTTTCTATAATATGTTTTTCTATTTCTTCAATCGCAATCGGTGGTTGATTAATCCCTAACACACAAGCGCTTTCGCAGGGCGCAGGACAAATGCGCCCGGTAAACTCCGGAAAATTGTTAGTGGAAGAAAGTATTTCGTAGGCTTCTTTCCACTCTTTTCGATAAACAGCATCGTTAAATTCCGGAATGACATTACCTAACGGACAACCGCTGTGACAAAACGGAACACCACAATTCATGCAGCGCGCAGCCTGTTCATTTAATGTTTTATCCGAATACAACGATTCAAATTCTTTGTAATCTTTCACACGTTCTTCCACGCTTTTCTTCTTCGGAAGCTCTCTTGTAAATTCTAAAAATCCTGTTATTTTACCCATCTCTTATTTATGATTTAAGATGTATGATTTGTGAATTTATTTTCTAATAAGTATAAAATATTTTCTTTTTAAAATCGATTGATAGACATTCACAATCTTCATTTTCATTATATTGATTTTCATCTCTTATAGTCCAAATATTAACATCATCAGTTTTTCTGAATGTTCCATTGCATATTACCGCTCCTTTGAACGTATGACAATCTTCTAATGAAATAACCTTAATTAAAGAATCTTCTTTGATAATCACTTTACATTTTCCACAAAACTTGTGGTATTCAGTATCAAAGTATTTGAAAACATGCGTTCCATTCTTAGGCTTTTGCGCAAAAGAAATGATTGTAAAAAATAAAAAACAAAGCGTGATTATATTTCTCATCTCTTGTTGTATGACTTAATAATGAATGATGAACACGCCTCACGTCATTGCGAGCGCAGCGAACCAATCTTCTTCTCGTCATTGCGACGATAGAAGAAATCTCTTGAGATTGCCACGTCGCTCGTGCCTCGCTCCTCGCAATGACGCGCAAAGGTTTTTCTTGTTCTTTCAATCATCTTCAGTTTTTTAAGAATTTTACTTTTTAATTTTCACTTTTTCCCTCTGCTTTTCTAACGCTTTCTTATAATCTCTCGGCATTACTTTAATAAAGTTCTTCAACTGATTATCCCAATCGCTTATTATAAATTTTGCTACGCTGCTTTCCGTGTAAGCAAAATGTTTTTCGAGCAAATCTTTTAAAGTGTTCACATCTTCTTCATCCAAGCGTTCAAGGTCAGCCATTTCATCGTTGAAATTTTGCCTGAAAGAATTATTCACATCATACACAAAGCCGATACCGCCACTCATTCCGGCGCCAAAGTTGCGACCTGTATTGCCAAGTATCACAGCAATTCCGCCGGTCATGTATTCGCAGCCGTGGTCGCCAACACCTTCCACTACTACCTTTGCGCCGGAATTTCTTACGCAAAATCGTTCGCCTGCTTTTCCGCGAATATATGCTTCGCCCGAAGTAGCGCCGATGAATGCCGTATTGCCGACGATGATATTTTCTTCAGCAACAAAAGTTGCTTTTTTAGATGGATAAACGATGAGCTTTGCGCCGCTTAAGCCTTTACCGAAATAATCGTTGGCATCGCCTTCGAGCTCGAGCGTAACGCCTTTCGTATTAAACGCTGCAAAGCTCTGGCCCGCAGTACCATTGAATTTCAGACGAATGGTATCTTCCGGCAAACCTGCATCTTTATAAATCTTCGTAATCTCGTTGGATAAAATTGTACCGACCGTTCTGTCGATATTTCTGATATCAAATGTTCCGGAAACTTTTTGTTGTTTTTCCAAAGCCGGTTTCGCAACGTCCATCAATTTCCAGTCCAGCACATGGTTTAAATTATGATCTTGATCTTCGCTATGGAATAATCCGATGCCTTCTTCCACAGGCTCTTTATACAAAATCGGGGAAAGATCGAGCTTGGAAAATTTCCAATGTGTGATGTGTTCTTTCTTTACTAAGCAATCCGACTGGCCAATCATTTCATCTACAGCACGGAAACCCAAATCTGCCATAATTTCCCGTAGATCCTGCACTAAAAATTTAAAAAAGTTTACAACATGATCAGGATCGCCGGTAAATCTTTTTCTCAAAGTTTCATCTTGTGTAGCTACTCCGACAGGACAAGTATTAAGATGGCATTTGCGCATCATGATACAACCTTCTACAATCAAAGCCGCTGTTGCCACGCCCCATTCTTCCGCGCCCAACAAAGCTGCAACAGCAATATCCAAGCCTGTTTTCATTTGTCCGTCAGCCTGCAATACAACTCTGCTTCTTAATTTATTTTTTACTAAAGTCTGATGCGTTTCCGCAACGCCCAATTCCCAAGGCAAGCCCGCATGTTTAATGGAACTGATAGGCGATGCTCCTGTGCCGCCGTCCCAGCCGGAAACCAAAATCACATCGGCTTTTGCTTTTGCAACGCCTGCGGCAATTGTGCCCACGCCTGCTTTGGATACAAGTTTTACATTAATGCGCGCTGCACGATTGGCATTTTTTAGATCATATATTAATTGAGATAAATCTTCAATCGAATAAATATCATGATGCGGCGGCGGGGATATTAAACCTACACCGGGCGTAGAATGCCGCGTGCGGCCAATCCATTCATCCACCTTATGACCGGGCAATTGCCCGCCTTCCCCTGGTTTTGCACCTTGCGCCATTTTAATTTGCAATTCATCCGCTTCAGTGAGATAATAACTTGTAACCCCAAATCTCGCAGAGGCAACTTGTTTAATAGCCGAACGCATGGAATCGCCATTTGGCAAAGGCTGATAACGAATCGGGTCTTCGCCACCTTCGCCTGTATTGCTTTTTGCGCCAAGCCGATTCATTGCAATGGCAAGCGTTGTATGTGCTTCCCAAGAAATAGAGCCAAAACTCATTGCGCCTGTGGCAAAACGTTTGTATATACTTTCCGCAGGTTCTACTTCATCAACAGAGATGGATGGACGGTTCGGTTTTAAAGCAAAAAGACTTCTCAACGTTACCGCTTTATCACCCTGTTCATTAACGAGCTTGGCATATTTTTTATAAATGGCATAATCATTCATTCGAGTTGAATACTGCAACAAATGAATGGTTTGCGGATTAAATAAATGCACCTCTCCTTTTCTTCTCCATTGATAAATTCCGCCTTCAGGCAATCTATCAACAGGTATTACAGATTTACTGAAAGCAAACTGATGCTTATACAATGTTTCTTTTGCAATTTCGTCCAAGCCCAACCCCTCAATGCGCGATGTAGCGCCGGTGAAGTATTTATCAACTACGTATTTATTCAGTCCTATAATTTCGAATATCTGAGCTCCCTGATAAGATTGTAAAGTACATATTCCCATTTTGGAAAATACTTTGTACAAGCCTTCACAAACCGCTTTGATATAATTATTTTTAAGTTTATCTGCTGAAATGTCGGCCTCGATTTTTCCGGTAAGTTTTAAAGAACGGATAGTAGATAAGGCGAGATAAGGATTAATAGCCGTTGCTCCGAAACCTATCAAACAAGCAAAATGATGTACTTCCCAAATATCTCCCGCTTCTACCACCAAAGCTACTTTGCCCCGTAATTTTCTTCTTATTAAATGATGGTGTACCGCAGAAATAGCTAATAAAGATGGAATTGGTGCATGGCCGCTATCTATAGCACGGTCGCTTAATATTAATACTTCAAATCCGTCTTTTACCGCATCAACAGCATATCTGCAAAGCCTTTCAATGCCGGCTTGCAAAGAGCCGCTTTTACCATCGGCAACGAAATATGTCTGCAAAGTTTTTGCCTGAAAATTTCCGGTATCTATTGAACGGAGTTTTTCTAAATCTTTATTATTTAGAATAGGATGTTTTAAACCGACTGTGTGACAATATTCCGGTTCTTCTTTTAAAATATTTCCTGATGATCCAAGATAAGTAGCCAGCGACATTACCATTCTTTCGCGGATCGGGTCAATCGGCGGATTGGTAACCTGTGCAAATAATTGTTTAAAATAAGAAGATAAATGTTGCGGCTGGTTGCTTAATACCGCTAAAGGCACATCGCTTCCCATAGCGCCGAGCGGCTCTTTTCCGTCAACAGCCATAGGTATTATAATATCCGTAATATCTTCCTGAGAATATCCGAAAACCTTTTGGTATTTAAAAACCTGACTATCTTCCAAATGCGTAAACATCACGCGTGGTTCGGGCAGTTCTTCCAGTTTTATTTTATATTTATTCAACCATTCGCCGTAAGGTTTTTGCGCGCAAATTTTTCCTTTTACTTCTTCGTCGGAAATAATTCTGCCTTGCTCCATGTCTACAATAAACATTTTTCCGGGCTGTAATCTTCCGTTGTGAATAATGGTAGAAGGATCAACAGGTAAGGCGCCAGTTTCGGAAGCCATGATTACGCGGTCATCATTCGTTAAACAAAAACGCGAAGGCCTCAATCCATTTCTGTCAAGCGTAGCTCCAATCATTTTACCATCGGTAAAAGAAATGGTTGCCGGTCCGTCCCAAGGTTCCATTAAACATGCATGATATTCATAAAATGCTTTTTTTACCGGATCTATCAAATCATTATTATCCCAGGCTTCGGGAACTAACATCATCATAACATGTGGCAACGAACGTCCAGTATGATAAAGCAATTCTGCTACATTATCTAAGCAGGCAGAATCTGACTGATCGCCGGACACTATAGGAAGAAGCATATCTATTTCTTCCATAGTAAAATAATCGCTTACAAAATCTCCTTCGCTTGATTTCAACCAGTTCAGGTTTCCTTTCAATGTATTAATTTCTCCATTGTGCGCGATAAATCTAAAAGGCTGCGCCAATTTCCACGATGGAAAAGTATTGGTTGCAAAACGTGAATGCACCAATCCGAATGCCGATACAACACGTTTATTACTTAAATCAGGAAAATACTCACGCACCTGCGCGCTCGTAAGCTGGCCCTTATAAACTACAGTTCTTGATGAAAGCGAAGCGATATAAAAATCAACTGCGCTTTTCTTAACCGTATTTGAAATAGTATGAGAAACATAGTTGCGCAACACAAACAACTTGCGTTCAAATTCATCTGTATTTGTAATATGATCGGGACAGGCGATAAACACATGTTCCATTTCGGGCTCTACGGATAAAGCTGTCTGACCGATGTTTGCAGTTTCTACGGGAACTTTTCTGTAGGTAATAATTTCTAAACCTAACCTTTCTACAGCACGGTTAAATATTTCGCGGCATTCTTCTCGCAGCCGTATTTCATTCGGGAAAAATAATACGCCAACACTATACCTGCCGAATGCAGGTAAATGCACGCCGAGCTTTAAACATTCTTCAAAGAAAAATTCGTGCGGCACTTGAATCATAATGCCTGCGCCATCGCCTGTATTTTTCTCGCTGCCGCTTGCGCCGCGATGCTCCATATTTTCCAGAATAGTAAGCGCGTCAGAAATATTTTGGTGGGATTTGTGCCCTTTAATATTAGCAACGAAACCAACACCACACGCATCGTGTTCAAAGGCTTTGTCGTATAATCCTTTTTGATCTTCTTGTAAAGACATAATCACAAATCGAATAAATGGATAAATTTTTCTACAATAAATGGTACCAAGTTAAGAAATAATCACTCATTTATTTAAAATAATTTTCACAAAAAAGATTATGCTTTAAACTAACATCCGTATAGAATCTTATTGTTTAAAAATAATTTAAGCATTTTGCCTGTTTATTTGAAATTATCAAATTAAAGAGCTGTACAATGCAGCTATTTGAAAATAAAAAAAAGGTGGCTGTTTTTTTATTTTTCGTTGATTTATAAATAATAATGAATGGTATGAAATAGTCTCTGGAAATTAATGCGTCCAAACATTATTTTCTTTGTTTACATCTGCCATTCTTTGTGAAGGATCTATCACTATACTTTGAATATCGTTTTGCGGTTCTGATAATTGCAAATCATAGGTCGGGCTTGTCCAAAACCATTCTTTTACAAAAATCCAAGGATAATAATTATTTTCCGCAGGCTTATGCCCGTACATCATATTGCAGGGAATATTATACATTTTTTGCGATCCGTTTTTATAAGTTATCAATATATCCAGCGGCATTGGCATTTGCCCGGTTCTTTGCAGCGTTACGGTGGCATGTCCGTTTTCATCGGTTACGCCTTTTATAGCGTAATCAATTGTTTTAGTTGAATAAATCCAATATTGCTTATACCATTCCAATTCCAACCCACTTGTTTTTTCTGCAACACGAATCAAATCATTAGCATTCGGATGTTTGAACTTCCATGTATTAAAATAATTTAATAAAAATTGATCCATTATTTCATTACCGATGATGTAAGAAAGTTGCTCGTAAAACACAGCGCCTTTACCATACGCTGCGCTTTCGTAAGCGAAGTTGGTATTGTAATGATCGGCATGTGTACTCATCGGTTCTTCCTTGCCGCTTTTAGCCAATCTGAAATAACTATCCAAGCTCTTTAAATACCAAAGGCTATCGCTGTGTAACCAACCAGTAGTGCGCGTTTCGAAGTAAGTAGCGCCGCCTTCGTCCATCCAGGGAAAAAGGCTTTCATTGCTTCCCAAAACACCTTGATACCAGCTGTGCCCGAATTCGTGCAAGGCTGTTCCCTGTCCTCCGTTTTTGATTAAAGTTGCCATTGGATATTCCATGCCGCCATCGCCGCCTTGAATAAAAGAATAATTTTTATACGGATATGCGCCGAAAGTTTTTGCGATAAAATTATCATACGCATACGTTGCGGAATCCGCCGTTGTATTCCATAATTTATCTTGGGCAGAATCTTTCTTTTTGTAAATAAAATAAAACAAAGGACCGCTCTTTGTTTGGCGCTTCAGCATCTCATAATCAGGATCTGCTGCCCACACGAAATCGTGAACATTTTGCGCGGCAAAATGCCATGTAGTTAAGGCTGTTGATTTTTGGGGAACACCATTTATTTTTCCATATCCAAAACCGACTTCATCGGGATTTTGAATAGTACCTGTACCGGCAAGCATATAATTTTTGTCGATAGAAATATTCACATCAAAATCGCCCCAAACTCCATAAAATTCGCGTGCTATATATGGATTTGCATTCCATCCTTCGTAATCATACTCTACAATTTTCGGATACCATTGACTCATGCTATAGCGAACGCTTTCAGCATTATCTCTTCCGCTTCTGCGAATTTGAACAGGCACTTGTGCAGCAAATTGCAAGGAAATATTATTCTGCGAATGAGGCAATAAAGGCTTTTCCAAATCAGCTTCCAATATTGTTTCATGCTCGGTAAGCTTGGCTTTTAAGCCATTTACTTCCAATGATTGTACGTGATTGTAACCTGTCTCCGATGAATCTAATCTTAGTATGCGGTCTTTCACTCTCGCATCCCAGTCATATACCGCTTCTCCTTTTCTTGTGTAGCCCAACAAATTTTTCCCAAGCTCTCTCGAACGGTTATCCATCATGCTTCCGGGCTGAAATGCATTCCAATAAAGATGAATAAATATCTTGTGTAAAGTATCGGGGGAATTATTCCAATACACAATATTTTCTTTTCCTGAAAGTTTATTGGTTTGCACATTTAATGCAGCGTCTATACTATATTTTACTTTTTGCTGCCACCGTTCAGGCTGTGCATTTAATGATAAAGAACATGCAACTGTTACAAAAATAAACAGCGATTTACTTATTTGCTTTCTTATTTCTTTCGGCATAATTAAAAATAAATAATCCGGAAAATAATGCCGGAGTAAGTTATAATGATTATTGATTGATATTTACGAACAAACATAATTCTTTTTTCAATTACCTTCATACTGTCAAAACAATCTTATTCTATTGCCTGAATCAAAAGAACGAGTGCCTGTAAATTAAATAAATCCGATAATGAATTTTCATACAAGAAAACTGGTCAAGCCCGGAGATTTGAACCCGAACAATACTTTATTCGGAGGTTCATTACTTAAATGGATTGATGAAGAAGCTGCCATATATGCAACCATTCAATTAGGAACAAGCAAATGCGTTACGAAATACATGTCCGAAATCAATTTCATCAGTTCCGCACGGCAAGGCGATATCATTGAATTAGGTATAAAAGCTACGCATTTCGGCACCACTTCCATTACGCTTACATGCCATGTACGCAATAAAATTACGCGCCAATCTATTCTTACAATAGATAAAATTGTATTTGTCGCTTTGGACGAAAACGGCAAACCTACTGCACACGGCAAAACAGAAATAACATACACCGACGAACGTTTAAGAGAAGATGCAAATACATAAAAGTTTTCTTTTAAAACTTTCAGTTATCGGTCAGTGAGACATCGGCCGATAGAGTAAAATAAGAATAGTAAACGGATATAATTAAAAAAACAATCCCTCATTCTTTTTACGCTTTAGAATATTTCAGACTAATCTGCTTTCCAAAAAGAGATAATCAATCCGCCGGCAATAACTAATGCTCCGCCTATAATTACAGGTAGAGTAGGCAAACTTTTAAAAGCAATATAATTTCCGATCTGCCAAACAACGAAAAGAGTGGCAATATACAATCCCACAACTTGTCCGAATTCAACGGGAGCAAGGTTTAAAGTACTTCCATAAAGAAACAGTAAACCTGCACCTAATATAAAAAACAATATTCTTGAAACACCTGTATATTCATACAGGCATTTACGTACCAGTGCGTCTCCACAAACTTCAAAGACGGTTGCTGCCAGTACAAAGAAAAAAGGATGGATATTTTGTAAGAATTTCATTTTTCGAAAATACTTTATTTATCTATAGGATGGTTTCTTAATTACCAAAATCTTTCAATCTGCAATTGCTACTTGCTGCGATGAATATTACCACAAATCAAAATATTTCGATATGTAAAACATGCGCAGAGGCTAAACGAAGCTTTTTTCTTTAAAACACTTTCATTAGCTGCAAGCAAAATCGTAACTTTGCACACTTATAATTTTTTATGTTAGATCAGTTAGCGGGCATTCAGGCAAGATTCGACCAATTGGGAGTAGCGCTCACCAATCCTGAAATTATTAATAATCAAAAAGAATTTTCCAAACTCAGTAAAGAATACAGGGATTTGGAAAAAATCGTACAGCCTTACAAAGAATATCAGCGCGTATTGGATGATTACGAATTTGGCAAAGAAAGTTTGAACAGCAACGACCCAGATATGCGAGAACTCGCCAAAATGGAATTACCCGATTTAGAAGCCAAAAAAGAGGAGTTAGAAAATTTACTCACGCAATTATTAATCCCGAAAGATCCACAGGATAATAAAAATGCAATACTGGAAATACGTGCCGGAACCGGCGGCGACGAAGCTTCACTATTCGCAGGGGATTTATTGGGCATGTATATAAGATATTCTGCAAAGAAAGGTTGGAAAACAAATATTGTAAGCGAAAGCGAAGGAACAGTTGGTGGTTATAAAGAAGTAGTTGTAGAAGTTACTGGAGATGATGTGTACGGAACGCTAAAATTTGAAAGCGGCGTACATCGTGTACAGCGCGTACCAAACACCGAAACACAAGGACGTGTACATACATCTGCAGCAACCGTTGCCGTAATGCCGGAAGCGGAAGAAATAGATTTTGAATTGAAAGAAAGCGATGTAAAAATGGAAACGGCGAGAAGCGGCGGTGCAGGTGGACAGAATGTAAACAAAGTAGAAACCAAAGTATTCCTAACACATATTCCCACAGGTGTTGTGGTTGTGTGCCAGACAGAACGATCACAGCTTGGCAACAGAGAAAAAGCAATGACAATGTTGCGTACCAAGTTATATGAAGAGCAGGTTCGCAAGCAGGAAGATGAAATTTCCAGGCAAAGAAAAACATTGGTAAGCACCGGCGACAGAAGCGCTAAAATACGTACTTATAACTGGCCGCAAGGCCGTGTAACCGATCATAGAATCGGATTGACTTCATATAATTTGGATGCCGTAATAAACGGAGACATTGACGAATTTATCGAAGCCTTACAAGTAGCGGAAAATGCGGAGAAAATGGCAAATAAAGAAATATAAATCTATTCATAGTTCATAGATAAACAATGAACCATTAACCAATAAATTTTGTCTGAAAAAAACTTTATAGACTATATCAGAATATTCTGCCAAAGCGGAAACGGCGGCCGTGGCAGCACGCATTTCATGCGCACAAAATTCAATCCGCAAGCAGGCCCGGATGGCGGCGATGGCGGGCGCGGCGGCCATATTATCCTGAAAGGAAATAAACAACTCTGGACATTGCTGCACTTGCGCTATTATAAAAATGTGGTAGCCGAAAACGGCGAAAACGGAATGAAGAATAATTGTTCAGGCAAAGACGGTAAAGACATCATTATAGAAGTGCCGCTCGGAACGATTGCCCGCAACGAAGAAACAGACGAAATAGAAGCAGAAATATTAGAAGACGGGCAGGAAATAATTTGGATGAAAGGCGGGCGAGGCGGCTTAGGCAATCAACATTTTGCCACACCAACCAATCAGGTTCCCGAACATTCCCAACCTGGCGAATCTGGCGTTGAAGGATATAAATTACTTGAGCTGAAAGTATTGGCAGATGTAGGTTTGGTTGGGTTTCCCAATGCCGGAAAATCAACTTTATTATCTGTTATTTCTGCAGCAAAACCAAAAATTGCCGATTATGCTTTTACCACTTTAGTCCCGAATTTGGGAATGGTGGAATATCGTGACGGATTATCTTTCTGTATGGCAGATCTTCCGGGTATTATCGAAGGCGCTGCGGAAGGAAAAGGCTTGGGACATCGCTTCCTGCGCCATATCGAAAGAAATTCCGTTTTGCTTTTTTTAATTCCGGCGGATAGTGCAAATCATAAAGCAGAATTCGAAATATTATACAACGAACTCAAAGAATATAACCCTGAATTGCTGCAAAAAGATATGCTGATTGCCATATCAAAATCCGATATGCTGGACGAAGAGTTGAAAACCGAAATTTCCAAAGAGCTTCCCAAAAATATTCCGCATCTTTTCATATCATCTGTTATACAACAAGGCCTTACGGAACTGAAAGATGAATTGTGGAAACTGCTGAATGAGGCAAGAAAAGATTGATTTATTTTTTAAGCATCAACAATATCAAGGTTCTACCCAGGCATCATTTTCTTTTAAAAGATTGATGAGTTCGTCTACTGCTACTTCATTATCAATATTTCTCTTTACAACGTCTTTTCCTTTGTATAAAGTAATTTTACCAATGCCGCTGCCTACATATCCGAAATCGGCATCGGCCATTTCTCCTGGCCCGTTTACAATGCAACCCATAATGGCAATCTTTACGCCTTTTAAATGATTGGTAACGGAACGGATTTTTGCCGTCGTTTCCTGAAGGTCAAATAAAGTTCGCCCGCAACTCGGGCAGGAAATATATTCGGTTTTGGAAATGCGCGTACGTGCCGCTTGCAAAATGCTGAACGCAGAGGAATTTAAAAATTCTTCCGGCGTATGGATGATGTTATAATTTCTTCCTACAAGGTTTTTAAAATCGGCAGCTAAATCATCATAAGCATTACTTGACAAACTTAATGCAATGCCATCTCCCATTCCGTCAATCAGCAATGCGCCTGTTTCTTTAGAATAATGAATTAAATGTTCATCGGTTGTATGATAACTACTATCGGAAAAAATAATTACAGGATTTTCTATTCCCCGGTTCATCAATTCTATACACATTCTTCTCAAAGCATGTACCGTATTTTTCCTTTTGCTTTTTAAACAAAGAACTACTGATTTATCTTTCCCTAATTCGTTCAGATAATCAAGATTTTCTTCTTCATCAAAACAATTAACTGTTACAAAATTGATAAATGATTTTTGATGAATGTTTTGCAAAAATGTTGCAGCATCAAAGAGCGGAAAGTATTTTTCTTTATCATCCTGAAGATCGTAAGCCGGCGGATAAACAATCACTTTCAACGTGCCGGGCAAAGCAAAATCCAAAGTTTGATAAGCAATAAAAATATAGTCTGCCGCCGAATCGCTGATGTTCCATTTATCCGTTTCTTCGTCATATCTGTAGCCAACACTTTCCAGATCTTTCGGGCGAATATGATTAAGTTTGGATAAATCCGCTATTACAACCGGCACATGATGATTGCCAATATTATTTACTTCAAAAGTTTTTCTTCTTTTATATTGAAAAGGAGAATAAGGTAATGGAAACTGTAAGTCGGGAATTTGTGAAGAATACAAATTTATATGTTCATCTTTCTGGCTCTCCGTCTTTTCTGTTTCGCTTACTATCTTAACCAGATCGCGGCAAACAGGAATTTCAAATTCAGGATCTTCCGTTAAAGATACACGCACTGTATCGCCAATACCATCTTCCAGTAAAGTACCGATTCCTACCGCCGATTTTACGCGGCCGTCTTCTCCGTCTCCTGCTTCCGTAACGCCCAAATGCAAAGGATATAATTCTCCGAATTCATCATTCATTTGTTGCACGAGCAAGCGGTAAGCCTGCACCATAACCTGTGTGTTGCTGGCTTTCATACTCAGCACTATGTTGTGGTAATTCTCATTTCTCGCTATGCGCAAAAATTCCATAGCGCTTTCTACCATTCCCATCGGCGTATCGCCATATCGGCTCATGATACGATCACTCAAACTTCCATGATTTGTTCCTATACGCATTGCCGTTCCGTATTCTTTGCAGATGTTTAGCAAGGGAATAAATTTATCTCTTATTTTATCCAATTCTTCTGCATAAGCGGCATCGGTATAATCAATTTGTTCAAACTTCTTTTTATCAACATAATTGCCCGGATTAATTCTTACCTTTTCCACAATGCGGGCGGCAATTTCAGCGGCATTCGGCGTAAAATGTATATCGGCCACTAAAGGCGTATGATAACCTCTTTTGTGCAATTCATTTTTAATATTCAATAAATTCTCGGCTTCTTTTTTAGATGGCGCCGTAATGCGTACTAATTCCGCGCCTGCTTCAATACACCGAATGGTTTCTTCTACTGTTCCAAGCGTATCCATCGTATCTTTCGTAGTCATGGTTTGCAAACGAATCGGATGAAAATTACCGATCAGCAAATTACCGACTTTGACCTCACGCGTTTGTAAACGGCTGTATTTCGTAAGTGAATTACAATATAATTGCATGGCACAAAGATAATACGAATGGAGAAAGCAGAAAGCCGAATATTGTTATTTAGCAATTATGATTAGTAATTGTATTATTATATGTCCTAGATATTATTTTAGGTTATTAAGCTCATGCAATTTCCTCATTGTATGTGTTTTCTTTTTTCAGCACTTTGGATTCAAATAATTCCATAAGTTGCTCTACAATAGTTTGTGTAGGCAGAAAAGACAAGTTGTAATCGGAGCTCGGTTCTGCGAGCCATTGGTTCACATGCGTTGCAAAATCTTCGTCGATCGAGTGTAATGTTTTTATTCCTAATTTTTTCAAAGCTGCCGCATTGCATATTTGTTCGTATTGGCCGCCGATAGGGATAGCCAATATTTTTTTATTCATATAAATTGCCTCTGCCGGTGTTTCAAAGCCTGCGCCTGTAATGATGCCGTTGCAGCTCATAAAACTTATATTGAACAACAATTTATCTACCGGTATCAGCGTAATATTTTTTTCTTTGAAAATAGTTTTTGATTGCCGGGAAAAAATCTCGAACGAATAATCCTTCATAGGCGAAAAAATACTTATCAGTTCATTATCGCAAAAGGAAGGCAGATAAACGGTAATATGTTTTTTATCTGTAATAAAGCCGTTTTGTATTTCGGATTTTATAACCGGCGGCAGAATGAAATCGTCATATTTATCAAAATGCAACCCTAAATTATAAGCGCCTTTGGCATAATTTTTCAATATCCATTCTCCGATTACGTTTTTCTTTTTCGGGCGGGGTGTATTATCAGATACAAAACTTGCCTGATGGCCGAAATGTATGGAATTGACATTTTTTATTTTGCATGCATGGGAAGTAATTGCTTCGAAATCATTAATTACCAAATCATATTCTTCAAGCGGCAATTCCCTTGCTTCGTTTAATAACCTTTTTAGCGAAAAGGCGGAGATTGTTCTTTTGTAATCCAAATTGCCTTTGCAAGTATATGCTAAACTTGCGCCTTTGCTTCTGAATGCAATGGGTGCGTTTAATTCCAAAGTGCTGTTGCTGCCGCTTAAAAATATATCTACCTCACCATATTTTTCGAGATGAGGCAATAGTTCCATTGCCCGGCTGATGTGGCCGTTTCCGGTAGCTTGTACAGCATAAAATATCTTCATGAATAATAGAATTAAAATATGAAATCCACTTGTTGAGAAAAGATGTGTGGCTGCTCTTTTGGTTCTTTGTTTTTGGATTTGGTAATTGCGAAATCCTGTTCGTTATATGTGTACAATTTCCATTCATCTTTCTCAAATTCAAGCGCAGTAAGATTTTCAATCCAGTCGCCGGAATTGAGATAAACCGTTTTGCCGTTTTGTGTTATATATTCTTTTTCGCACGGTTGATGAATATGGCCGCAGATTACATAATCAAACTTATTTTCAATAGCAAGCTCGGCTATTGTACTTTCAAAATTATTGATGTATTTAACTGCTTTTTTTACACTGTTTTTCACTTTTTTGGAGAAAGAGACTTTGCCATAACCCAATTTGTGTAAAATAAAATTGATAGCGCTGTTCATCAATATTAGCAGGTCATAACCTTTTCCTCCAAGTTTAGCCATGAATTTTGCGCTTCCCTTTGTTGTATTATCAAACACATCGCCGTGGAATATCCATGTTTTTTTATCTCCTTTTTTCAAAATGTATTTATCGGTAAGGGTAAGGTTGCCCAGATGGAGATCGGAATATTTGCGAAGCACTTCATCGTGATTTCCTGTAATATAAATAACGCGTGTATCGTGCGCCATCATGCTCATAATACGTTTAATCACCGCGAAATGAGATTTTGGGAAATAACGTTTGGAGAATTGCCATCCGTCAATAATATCTCCGTTTAAAATCAATAATTGCGGTTCGATACTTTTTAAGTAATGCAAGAGTTCTTCGGCGCGGCAACCGTATGTTCCTAAATGAACATCTGAAATTACTGCAACATCTATTTTTCTTTTTTCCAAGAAATAATGTTTTAGTTATAGCAAAATTGCCGCTTACATATTACAG
>JAPWKH010000018.1 GCA_028283605.1 Arachidicoccus sp.
CTTGTATATGTTTTTATATTCTTACACAGGCTATTGGTTTACGGCCTATTATAGGTGTTTTAGGTTCGTTAGCATTTGCCTATGCAACTTATAATCCTGTAATTATTGTTGCCGGGCATAATACGCAAATGCTTGCCATCGCTTATATGCCTGCATTGCTGGCAGGCGTATTACTTTTATATGAAAAAAAATATGCGCTTGGAATTCTCACTACTGTATTATTTGCAACGTGCGAAATCATATCGAACCATCCGCAGGTTACTTATTATTGTATGCTTTGCATAGGAATCATGTCCATCTTTTATATTGTAAAATGGATTAAAGCCGGCGAAATAAAACACATGGTTTTGTCGCTGATAATGGTAATTTTATTCGCATTGATAGGAATTGGCAATACCGCTCTGGCATTGATACCAACTTACGAATATGCAAAATACACAATACGCGGTGGAACAAGCGTAAATATTGATGAACAAGGCAAAGCAACAGCAGTAAAAGACAAAACATCGGGATTAACTACGAACTACGCATTTGAGTACAGCTTAGGTAAATCAGAAATTTTAAGTACTGCCATGCCAAATGCATTTGGTGGTAGTTCAGGAGAAATGTTTGACGAGAATTCCGATCAATATAATAATGTTATGCAACTGGCGCAACAGCTTAACGGTAAAGTACCGCCGCAGCAAATTCAAATGGCATTACAACCTTTGATTTCTAAATATTGGGGAGGCATTCAGCCCTTTACTTCCGGGCCGTTTTTTATGGGTACTTTAATCGTACTGTTAGCGCTTATAGGATTTTTTGCAACGGATTCAAAACACCGCTGGTGGATTTTAACATCAACCGTCATTTTTATTTTTCTTGCGGGCGGATGATTTCTATGTCCAATGAAATCATGTTTAAGTATTTTCCTTTCTATAATAAATTCGCGCACCTCGATGGCGATGGTAATTCCTGAAATGTTGCTGCCTTTAATGGTTCTATTGCCGTTGAAAAAAATTATTTTTTTGACAAAGAGGCATATCCTACTCACAAAAGGATTTCAAAAAATATTGTATGTGCTTGGCGGTTTTATTGTAGTGGCATTCATCATATATCTTGGAAACGATTATTCGATAAGCAACCCTGAATTAAAAAGAGGAATACTACAATTTCCCGGCGGCGGTTCTGTTTTAAGCGGCTTGGAGAGCACGCGAAAAAGTATGTTTTTGGCAGGAATTGGCCGCGTGTTTTTATTCTCAGTACTTTTGGCCGCGTCCATATTTTTATTTGTAAAAAAGATTATAAAACCTGTTGTGGCAGTCATTATTTTATTGATAATTAATTCTTTCGATATTTTAAATGTAGATGCAAAATATCTCAATGCCAATAACTATATGCAACCTGATGATTTGCAATCGCAGGTATTTGATCCTACTGCGGCAGATCAGTCAATATTGCAAGATAAATCTCCGCATTACCGCGTATTGAATTTATCCTCAGGCGATGGCCCGTTCAATGATGCGGTAACTTCTTATTTCCATCGTTCTATTGGCGGTTATCACGCGGCAAAACTCAGTATTTATCAGGATTTGATTGCTGCCCAGTTGCAGAATAAGTTTAATCCTTCGGTATTAAACATGCTGGATACGCGTTATATAATTGTGCCATCCCAACAAGGGCAAAACAGCGGCGCCACCGTTCAAAAAAATCCAGATGCTTTAGGTGCGGCATGGTTTGTAAAACATATTTCCTATATGCCCGATGAAATAGCCGTACTGAATGCGCTGGGCAGTTTTAACGCGAAGGATACAGCTTTCGTTGCTGCAAAAAGTAGTGCAAATCAACCGGTTTATGACAGCACGGCAAGTATCGAATTAAAAAAATATGACAACGACACGATTCAATATATAACCGATGCAAAAAGCCCGCAGTTTGCCGTGTTGAGCGAAATTTATTATCCTGCGGGATGGAATGCATATATCGATAAAAAGAAAACAGATTACGTACAAACGAATTATGTACTTCGTGGCATTCAGGTGCCTGCCGGCAAACATGAAATTGAATTCAGATTTGAACCGGCTTCAGTATCGTTGGCGCAAACTATTACGCTGATTTACTATTCTGGTTGTTGATTTTATCCTCTCTTTTTTTATTATGGAACAAAAAAGTATTCCTAAAGTAAAAACCGTAAAATGGCGCGGAAAGTTTTAGCCATAAGTTCCTATAAAACATTTTACAGCACATTCCGGCGGGCAAAAAGCTATTGTAAATTTTTACCGTTATCTATGCAAAGAGGTAAAAGTTGTATTGGCTGGGACACAAAACAATGATCTTGCCGAAACCTATGAGATAGATGTCTTAAAGGTTTTTAGCGCATCGTCTTTTAGGTACGTTAATCTTTTTTATTATTTTAAATTAAAAAAAATAATTTATCAAAATAATATAGATACCATCATTGTTGAACATCCTTATATGGGTGTTTTAGGAATAATGCTTCAAAAAATACTCAAAATAAAATTGATTATCCGCTCGCACAATATTGAAGGATTAAGGTTTAAGGATTTAAGAAAATGGTGGTGGAAAATATTATTACGCTACGAAAAACTGGTAACATCTTAAAGCAGATTTTTCTTTTTTTATTACAGAAGAAGATAGGTCCTATGCAGTAAAAAATTTTTCCTTGAAAGAGGAAAAAACTACTGTGATAACTTATGGAACAATTATTGAAAAAAGCTATACGGAAACACAAAAAGCCGAATATATAAAACAACTGAAATTTACATTCAATATTCCTATATCAAATACCCTATTATTGTTCAACGGCGCATTTGGATATGAACCGAACGACCGGGCATTGGATTTGTTGTTAAATGAAATAATGCCGCTTCTGTTGCAGCGCGATAAGCATTTTACCTTATTGATATGTGGTAAAAATATTCCCCAAGATTATAATAGATATCAATCTGAAAATATTATTATTAAAGGATTTATTGAAAATATTGATGAAGTGTTTAAAGGTGCAGAAATATTTCTAAACCCGATATGGCTTGGCGGAGGCATTAAAACAAAATTAGTAGAGGCGTTAGCATTCGGATCATCTGCAGTTTCATTTCGAAGCGGAGCATTAGGAATTCCAAAAAATGCAATAGGAGAGAAACTTTCGATTGTAGAAGACAAGAATATTGTACAATTTGCAGAGGAAATTATTCATCAAAGAAATACACTTAACATAGATACACCAAATAGTTTTTACGAATATTTTTACTGGGGAAATATTGCAAAAAAAGCTGCGCAAAAATTATAATAAATATGGTAACAGGAAACGGAATGATCGCAAATAAATTCGCTTCTTATAATAATGATGATCGTTTTTTGGTCTTTGTAATTTGCCTAAGTCGATTTATTCTTAATTAACGATTATAGTTTGAAACATGTTTTGCTGTGGAAGTGCTGCCACCAATTGCATTATCAAATTTCATTCAGAGTGCTTTATAAAAATGCGGCTTGTTTTTTATAATGGTAGGAGCAAGCCGCCATATGTAAAAAACATTTTTAGAAAACTTAGTTGCTTTCTCAAAATGCTTGAACGGCGTTAACGATGCAAAAAGATGGTGCAAAAATCCTGCGACGAAGAACACTGGAATCTCAAAAGTGTAAATACATAAATCGAACAAGAACCAAAACTTGCCAAACTCTTTTCTTATTCTTACAAAATTGGAAAGCATTATTTGCAAGCCTTTGCGATCGTACAAATTGTAATAACCTTTTCCTTCGGAATTGAATGCATCATTTGCAGATTCGCCCTGAAAGTGTATTATTTTATTGTCGCCGTATATGCATAAATTACCAAATTTTTTTAAGCGGTTGCACCACTCAGCTTCTTCTGCATAAAGAAAAAAATCTTCATCAAGCAATCCTGCTTTTTCAATAGCATTTTTCTTTACCATTAAAAACGCGCCGTTGATCCAATCTACTTCTACTGTTGTAGAAGCATTGGGGACATTAGGCTTTTTTACTTTAGCAGCGTTGCCTATCCATTTGATAAAATTACCGACATAAGGCAACGGCAACAAATAATTCAAACCGCCTTTCATGGCATAATTGCCCGAAATTTGCGGTGTTCCGTCTTCGTTTAAAAGTTGCACGCCGCAAGCAACATAATTTGATTGCGTAAATGATCGGTAAACATTCTCAATTGCATGATCGATAATTAAAGTATCAGGATTTAATAACAGCACAACTTCGCCTTTTGCATGTTGTATTCCTAAGTTGTTGGCCCGCGCAAAGCCTGCGTTGTAGCCTATCTCAATAACTATTACGGAAGGATATTTTTCAATTATTTTATACAAGTCTTTGTCTTCGGAAGAGTTATTTACTATAATTATTTCGTGCGGTATAGTGAGCTTGTATTGATACAAGCTATCTATACTTTGTAACAAAAATTCGACACTAAAATAATTTATGTAAATAATAGAAAGCATTTATTCCAAAATAGGCTTTGAATAAATTTTTTTGAAAAGTAAAAACAAGCCTCGTGTAAGAAAATTGCCGTCAATTATCTGGGCCATTTTAACGCTATAATTGTTTGTCGGATTAAA
Organism: Arachidicoccus sp.; assembly: GCA_028283605.1. GTDB lineage: Bacteria > Bacteroidota > Bacteroidia > Chitinophagales > Chitinophagaceae > Arachidicoccus. Next base: position 4,581 of record JAPWKH010000018.1, read on the forward strand.
ATTATTATTGGGAACTAACAAATCAGTATAATTTTTACAATCATTCAGAAAAGATTTGACCGATATATTTTTTCTTGCCGACTTAGGAGTTCTTAATAATTTGTGTGATAATCCTTTACTGTAAAATTTAATATATATCTCGGCGTATCTTTCGACTACTTCTTTAAAAGTAGTGCTTTCTTTTTTAACCGAATTTAAGAAATAAATAAATCTTTTGAATGCTTCCTGAAATTTTGCATCGGACGAACGGGATGTCATGCTTTGATGTAATCGGAACGCAAAACATTCTTTGAAAGATGTTGCTTTATAATTTTTTAAAGCAAGATTAATGTATATCTCAAAGTCGGCAAACAGTAAGTTTGGATAATCGGGAAAACCGCCAAGCGAATTATAATCCGAAGCACGGTACATAAAACCGCTGCCTATGATATCAATAGTATTATTTAAAAATTGTGATAAAAATTCAGCACCGCTTTGAACCTCGTCCATTGGTTTTCCTTTTGCTATAACATTTCCATTTTTATCAATAAAATTGAAGTGTGTTTGATAAATGCTTGCCTGCGGATGTTTGTTAATCAATTCGTCCATCGTTTCCAAATAATTGTGATACAGAATATCATCGTGTCCTATGATTGTAATGAATTCATTTTTTTCTATGGTTTTAATTCTGTTCCAGTTTTCTTCAATAGAAAGCAATTTGTCGGAAGAAATTATTATAACTCTCTTGTCTATAATTGTATCAAGCCATTCTGTAGTTCCGTCCGTACTTTTATTTTCTAAAACATGCAAATTAAAATCGCTATAAGTTTGTGCAAGAATAGATTGAATGCATTCCTTTACATATTCGCCACCATTATGAACAGGTAATATTATTGAATATTTTATTTTATTCCCCATGTCAAATAATTCATTTTTTACTTGTTTATCTCCTATTTATATACAAATATATCTGATTGCCGCTTACCATCAAATTTTCTTGAGTGCCCCCATGTCAAAGATTGTTATCATGCCATTTACTTATACTTCAGATACACAAACATTGTATATTATTTTTACGCGGAGTCTACATGTAACGGGCTTACAAAGTATATAATTGCACATTTTATTTCACAGAATTATAAGTTGCCTATTGTCCAGAGCTGATAACTTACATCCTATATGCATTACAATCGATAAAATTTCAACAAACTCTTAAAGATTCTAAACGGTTGAAACTTTTTTAATATAGAATATATACATTTGTTCATATTGTTGTACGCTAAACTTAATAATGAAAGTAGTAATATTCGCAGGAGGATTAGGTACCAGAATTTCTGAAGAAACGGATATCCGCCCGAAACCTATGGTGGAAATTGGCGGCAAGCCTATTTTATGGCATATAATGAAAATATACGAGCATTACGGATTTAATGAATTCATTATTTGTCTCGGGTATAAAGGCTATGTTATCAAAGATTATTTTACAAATTATTTTCTATACAATGCCGATTTAACGGTGGATGTGGGCAATAATACAATTCAATATCATTCAGCTAAAAGTGAAAACTTTAAGGTAACATTAGTGGATACAGGTGCAGATACCAAAACCGCCGGTAGGTTGCAACAAGTAAAAAAATATATAGGCGATGAAGATTTTATGCTCACTTACGGCGATGGATTGGCTAATGTAAATCTGATTGATTTAATCAATTATCACAAGTCTCACGGAAAAATTGCTACAGTAACTTCCATACAAATGAGTTCCCGTTTTGGCGGAATGGATATCGACGACAATGGCAACGTTGTTAATTTTCGAGAAAAAGAAAAAGACGAAAGTAAGTGGATCAACGGAGGTTATTTTGTTTTAAAGTCTAAAGTATTCAATTATCTCACTGGCGATATGAGCAATATGATGTGGGAAGATGAGCCTCTGGAAAAACTCACTCAAAATGGCGAATTAGCAGCGTTTCTGTTTACAGGTTTTTGGAAATGCATGGATGCCCTGCGGGATAAAATAGAATTGGAACAGCTTTGGAAATCAGGAAATGCAGAATGGAAAGTTTGGTAAATAAAAGTATACTTACATCTTATTACACAGGCAAGAAAGTCTTCATTACCGGGCATACCGGTTTTAAAGGCACATGGCTGTCTCTATGGCTGGAATCTTTAGGAGCCACCGTGAAAGGTTATGCTTTAGCGCCAGAACTGCCGGAATGTATTTTTAATCTTGTAAATCAAGACCAAAAGATTGAAAGTATAATTGCAGACATACGAGATAAAGAAAGGCTTAAAAAAGAAATCATTTCTTTTCAGCCGGATTATATATTTCATTTAGCTGCGCAACCGCTTGTTCTCAGAAGCTATGAAATACCGTCAGAAACTTTTGAAGTGAACGCAGTTGGCACAGCGAATGTGTTGGAGTCAATCATACATTTAAATAAAAAATGCGCTATTGTTATTATTACTACAGACAAGGTGTATGAGAATAAAGAACAAGACATATTATATAAAGAAGATGACAGATTGGGAGGATTTGATCCTTACAGCGCCAGCAAAGCCTGTGCAGAACTGGTTGTAAATTCATTCCGCAATTCTTTTTTTAATAATAAAGAATATGCTCTTCATCAAAAAAGCATAGTAAGTGTAAGAGCGGGCAACGTTATTGGCGGAGGCGATTTCAGCCAAAACAGAATTATACCGGACATTGTGAGATATTTGAGAGAAAATAAGGAAATACTGTTGCGGAATCCAAATTCTGTTCGTCCCTGGCAACATGTTTTGGAACCGTTGGGAGGATATTTATTACTTGGTGGAATGTTGTATGAAAACAATTCTTTATCCGGCGCATATAATTTCGGTCCTTACGAGAAAGACCATCTTACGGTAAAAGAACTGGCAACTATAGCAATTAATATGTGGGGAAAAGGAAAGTATAAAAATGATGATGAAATAAACAAACCTCACGAAGCAGGCTTATTGAAGCTGAGTATTGATAAAGCAATAAATGAGATTAATTGGCATCCTAAATGGAGCGCACAGCAAGCCGTAGAAGCCACGATAGATTGGTATAAAAATGCTTCGGAACATCCTTATACATTTACATTAGAACAAATTAATCATTACATGCAACTATGATTTTTGTACCTGCAAAATTAGAAGGAAGTTATATTATTGAGCCGGAAACAAAAGGCGATAATCGTGGCTGGTTCATGCGTTCATTCGATAAAAATGAGTTTGCACAAATAGGCTTTTACGGGGAATGGGTTCAAATGAATCATTCTTTCACAGCGGGAAAAGGCGCTATCCGCGGTTTGCATTTTCAAAAGACGCCGTACGAAGAAATAAAATTAGTACGGTGTATTGCGGGCTCTGTATTTGATGTTGCAGTTGATTTACGAAAACATTCAGCTACTTATTTACAATGGTTTGGTACTGAATTATCCGCGCAAAATAAAAAAAGTTTTTACATTCCGGAAGGCTTTGCACACGGCTTTCAAACGCTGACGGAAAATGCAGAATTAATATATTGCCACAGTCAGTATTACAAACCGGAATATGAATCAGGCCTGCGATACAACGATCCTAAGATTAATATTCAATGGCCGTTGCAGCTTACTGTTATTTCAGAGAGAGACAAAAATCATTCTTTATTATAAAATAAAAATATGCATTGCAGATTTTGTAAAACGGAATTAAAAAATGAATTTATTGATTTATACAATTCGCCTGCATCCAATTCTTTTCTTACGAAAGAAAAGCTGAATATGCCGGAAACATTTTATCCGTTAAAAGTATATACTTGCCCAAATTGCTTTTTAGTTCAAATAGACGAATACAAAAAATCCGGTGAAATATTTGACAGCGAATACGTTTATTTTTCTTCGTTTTCAAAAAGCTGGCTGGCGCATGCAAGCCGCTATTGCGATATGATGGAAAAACGTTTTGGGTACGATAGCAATTCTTTAGTTGTTGAAATTGCAAGCAACGACGGCTATCTTCTTCAATACTTTAAAGAAAAAAATATTCCTGTGCTTGGCATAGAGCCAACCGCCAACACAGCAAAGGCTGCGGAAGAAAAAGGCATTACATCTGTGATAGATTTTTTTGGTGTACGCTTGGCAAAGCAACTTGCTGAAGAAGGGAAAAAAGCGGATCTATTGCTTGGGAATAATGTACTGGCGCATGTTCCGGATATAGTAGATTTTGTAAGCGGTTTAAAAATTCTTTTGAAAGATAACGGTGTAATAACATTTGAATTTCCACATTTAGTTCAGTTGATAGATAATATTCAGTTTGATACTATTTATCATGAGCATTTCTCTTATTTATCTTTTTATACAGTAAAAAAAATATTTGAATCAGCAGGCATAGAAATGTTTGATGTGGAAGAAATTCCTACACATGGCGGATCATTGAGAATATTTGCAAAACATAAAGAAGACAGCAGCAAAAATATTTCGGAAAACGTAGAAAAGCTATTGCAAAAAGAACTTTCAAAAGGCATAAATAGTTTGCAATATTATAACGGGTTTCAACAGAAAGCATTTGATATAAAATTAGCTTTTTTAGATTTTTTAATTACACAAAAAAACAATCATAAAAAAGTAGCAGCGTATGGCGCTGCTGCAAAGGGCAATACATTGCTGAATTATTGCGGTATTAAAAATGATTTGATAGATTTTGTGGCAGATGCCAATATTCATAAGCAGAACAAATATTTGCCTGCAAGTCACATTCCTGTAAAAGATGAAAATTATCTCAAAGAACAAAAGCCGGATTATGTTATTATTTTTCCGTGGAATTTAAAGGATGAGATTGTTCAGCAACTAAGCTATATCCGTTCATGGAATGGGAAATTTGTAGTAGCAATACCTTCCTTGCAGGTAATTGATTAATTAATGATATGAATAAAGTTTTGGTAACCGGCGCAACCGGATTTATAGGAAATCGTCTTATACAATTTTTGTTGAAAGAAAACTTTCCGATTATTGCTACATCTTCAGATGCTGCAAAAGCCGAAACTTTTGATTGGTTCAATCAGGTTACTTACATACCGTTTGATTTGAAGGAAACAAGCAATGATATAAATCTTTATGAATACTTCAATCGGCCGGATATAGTATTTCATCTAGCATGGCAAGGATTGCCGAATTATAAAAATGATTTTCATATCAAACAAAATTTACCTCTGCATTATTCTTTCCTGGAAAATTTGATACACAATGGATTAAAAGATGTAACTATTACCGGAACATGTTTTGAATACGGCATGCAGGAGGGAAGTTTAACGGAAACAATGGATGCAAATCCGGCTAATGCGTATGCCATTGCCAAAAATGAATTAAGAAAAAAGCTTGTGTTACTTCAGGATAAAATACCTTTTTCATTAAAGTGGCTGCGGCTTTTTTATATGTACGGCGATGGCAAAAATTCCAATTCATTAATAGCCCAGTTAAATGCGGCGATAGAACGCGGAGATCAGAACTTCAATATGAGCGGAGGTGAACAGCTACGCGATTTTTTGCCTGTGGAAAAAGTTGTTGAATATATTGCCAAATCAGGCTTACAAAAGCATGTAGAGGGCATTATTAATATTTCATCGAATAAGCCTGTAACTGTAAAGCAGTTTGTACTTGATTACCTTGCATCCAAGCATCAAAGCATTTCTTTACATTTGGGCTACTATCCTTACTCTGATATTGAGCCAATGAATTTCTGGGGAGATAATAATAAACTTAAATCAATCATCCATGACGAATAAGTTTTCTATTATACTGCCGGTAAGAAATGGCATTAATTATGTAAAAGAATGCGTTACAAGTATCTTAGAACAAACCTTTCAAGACTTTAATTTAATTATACTTGACAACAATAGCAGCGATGGAACTTATGAATGGCTTCAATCGCTTAACAGCGAAAAAATTATCATTCATCGTACGACTAAGGATCTTGACATAAATGCAAATTGGAGACGAGCCAATTTCATTAATACTAATGAGTTTGTTACTTTCATTGGCCACGACGACAGATATCATTCAAACTATCTTTCTTCAATAAATGAACTTATTTCAGAGTTCCCTGATGCTTCTATATATCAAACGCAATTTCATTATATTGACAGTGCAGGAAAATTTGTAAGAGAATGTAAACCCATGCAGGAAAAAATTTTAGTCCAGGATTTTCTTAAAGGCCAGTTTACAAATACATTGGATAGCATGGGAACGGGTTATGTATTCCGTTATAAAGATTTTAAAAAATTAGATGGGTTTAGTGATAATTATCCTAATCTTATTTTTTCGGATTATCAGATATTCGTAGAACTTACGGGGATTTCGTATCTGGCAGTTTCGCCGCTTTATACTTTTGATTACAGGCTGCATAAAAGCCTTTCAATCACTACAGATGCAGAGAAGAATTACAGAGTTGAGAGAATAATGTTTCAATTCTCTTTCTGTATTTCCTGAAAGGATAAAACTGCAGCTTATAATCTTTTTGATTCGACCTTTTGGGTGTTTCCAATTGAATATTTACGGTATTAAACAAATCAAACCGTATTTGGGAAGACAGGCCCCTTTGTCTCCAAGCAGCACACAATCCGAAAGGTGTGCCTGTAGGTCTTTCAAATAATGAACATTATGAACAGAAGCAGGCGTTAAATCAATACTTTGAAAAATACAATTAATGAAACAAACAGCATGCAGCTTGTACCCATAGTAATGTAAACTTTGTGAAGAGATTAGCCTTTATTAGGAAAAGCATCATCTTGCTCTTTACAGATTTTTCTTGCCAAACGGGACATTTTACAAACTTCTAAAGGCATACTGGCTACCACGAAATAATTCTTAGATTCATTAAACTGTGCTGCCATTTTCTTTCTGATTTGTTCCATATAGAGAAATAACTTACCCTTTCTTCTGTTATAAACACTACTTTCTATTTTGCCAAACAAATGTGTACTGACTAATTTTCTAAACAATTGATATTCCGAATCAATAGATTTATATTCTGCCCAAATAATCAACGCCATCAATTACATGTCTGACAACTTTTGGCGTATAGGTTTATAATATAGATTATCTTTTATCACATATTTTTTTTTCTTAACTGTTCTAAAATTAAATTGTAACTTGCTGCAAAGTCGCTCATAATTGTATTCGACTGATAATCAATACAATATACTATTTTTTAATATAATGAGCAACTTTATTTTATAATCCACTTCGGGTTATTTTAAAATATTTCTATATTTTTATTATTGGTATAAAAAAGAATACAAATAAAAATTTTAAAATCTCCCACCATGAACGTGTTTAAACTTATTTGTTAATAAGGCAATTATGGGGTTCATAAATGCACATGCAAGAGAAAAAAACTTCCGAGTTAAGAGATTTAGGTTTCAACAAATAAAAATCTTATGTAAGGTTCTCAACGCGAGGAAATCAGCTAAAATAAGTAACAGTATTTTGTGTGCGATAATAAAAGTTAAATGTTATTGGTAAGCCAGCCAAGAAGCTGAGAACATAATGATTTATATGAAATAGAAGATATAATGCAGGAGTTATTTGGTGTTTTAAAAGAAGCAGACATAGAAGTAAGATAGTTGTTTGTGAATGCAGATGCGGGTTTTGATGCACAATCATTCCGAAATGAACGTGGAAAAAAAATGAAAGCCAACGTTCTATAAAACAAGAGAAATAAAAAGCAGATAAATGATGATTATCAATATTTTGATGAACCATTATATAAAAAAGAACAGTTATTGAAAGAGCCAATATGTTGATGGATTCCTGCAAAGCCTTAATGACACGCAATGAAACAAAGGTTCTCAATTGGATAGCTTTGCAATTGTTCGGGTTGCTAGAAATTTAAAAGTTTAAACAGATATACATATAAATTCAATATAAAAATGAAAGCATTTTTAGCATTTATTAAAATAATACTTTTTATTGGGTTAATTATTTTATTTATTTCCAATTATAGTTGCATAAAACAGTGTGCTAATATTCATTTCTCTGATACTACAACAATTCAACCTATAGACTCGATACCTAATAGTGATTCTACAATTATACCACCGACAGATAGTACTCATCTTGATAGCAATAGTGTGCAATACTCAATTATAGGAGAATGGACGGGAACATATTATGATTCATTACATGAAAACCCACAGATTTATCTTATTACAATATATGACGATTATACTATGACTTTTTATGGAGATGTAACATATTTATCTGGAGGACAAATTGTTAAAGATTATAATTCAGGAGATGGTAAATGGAAGCTAAGTGGAACAGATAAAACAATTTTTTCAGCTGATATTATTACTAAGAATGGATATTATCGTAATATAGGTACAGAACAAACACTAACGTCCATCTATAATGGTAAAATGTCTACATTTACAAATGGAGTTTGGAAAGATATTTATCCTGCTGCAGCAACAAATCACGGATTTTTTGAGATGAAAAAAAACAAGTAGTATTTCTGCTATTGTGTTTTTTTGGAAAATTTGAGAGTATCTCACAAAGTGTGTAATTAAAAAATCGAGGGTTGAAAATTTAGTGTGCTAAATTTTCAATCTATTACCAAAGATAATTAAGAACTGGTTCAGGACAATGCCCCAATTATGAATAGGCATTGTCCATTTTTTTGACACTTCCCTGAGGGCGAGATAAACGGATTTCATCACGGCGTCATCCGTAGGAAAAGAAAGTTTGTTTTTGGTGTATTTCCGGATTTTGCCGTTGAGATTTTCAATCAGGTTGGTTGTGTAAATAATCTGCCTGATTTACTCATACATTTTTAATTTTTTTTATTGCATTCGTGAATGCTTCGCATTTCAATGGGAAAGTCAAAAAATACTGTCAGCTCGTCCCAATTATCGCGCCATGATTTGATGGCATAAGCATACTTTCTTTTCCATTTCTGCTCAAAATCATCGAGTGCTGCAAGGGCTGCATTCTTAGTCGGAGCAGTATAAATGGCTTTCAAATCTTTAGCAAACTCCTTCTTGTCTTTCCATACCACGTAACGCATGGAATTGCGAATTTGATGTACCACACAGATTTGTGTGGACGATTCAGGAAACACGCTGCGGATGGTACTTGTAAACCCGTTAAGGTTACCCGTCGCCGTGATAAGGATGTCCTGCACGCCGCGGGATTTAAGATCGGTCAGCACACTGAGCCAATAGGCGGATGTCTCATTCTTTCCCAGCCACATTCCCAATACTTCTTTATAACCGTCTGTTCTGAGCCCTACGGCAATATAGACCGTTTTGTTGATGACCTTGCTGTTTTCTCTTACCTTGAAAACAATGTCGTCCATCCATACAATCAGATAGATATTTTCCAACGCACGGTTCTGCCAGGCTGTAATATCTTCCGCAATACGCGATGTAATACGGCTCACTGTGCTTGCAGATACATCGAAGTTGTAAATATCTTTGACTTGTTCCTGTATATCTGATACGCTCATGCCTTTGGCGTACATCGACACCATAATTTCTTCCAGGCCTTCCAGCATATTTTCACGCTTGGGAACCAACATGGGATTGAACGAAGCATCTCTGTCACGCGGAACCTGTATCTCTATTTCCCCGTAACTTGTTTTGACCTTCTTTTTCCCGTAACCGTTGCGGTTGTTGTCGCTTTGTCCTTGCCGGTGTTTCTCGTAACCGAGATGGTCGTCAACTTCTCCTTCGAGCATTTGCTCTATTGCCCGTTTTTGAATACTGCTTAAAAACTCATTGAGCTGTTCGCCGCTCTTGAACTGTTTTAAAAATTCATCCGATAAAAAATCTTCTGTTTGCACTGTCATGATATTGTATGTTTAAAATTAAAAAATCGAGACCTTTTGACCTCGATTTTTTAATTACACACTTTTGGAGACAGTGTCAATGTTAATAATTTAAACAACGCATTCCGCTTTTTTTTAGGCAAATGTAAATAAATGAAATGGGGCGAACTCTTTATTTATTATTGTTTCAAAACCGCAATAATTTAATAATTCGTTTATCAATTCAAAAGAAAATACATGATGGTGAACACATCTATTAATAAAATTGTTTCTTGTCCTTTCAATAAATTCTTGTTTATTTTGTTTTACATCTTTAGATAAATCATGTAATTGTATTACTTCTTTGAAATGTGTTTCATCGTGTTCATCTATATTTTTTTTATAATCTTCTATCAGATGGGAAAATGTTGTATACGGCCGATTAAAATCAAAAGTATATTTTTTATCAGGTAGAATTAAGCATAACTTACCTCCAGGTTTCAATAACTTATTCCATCGAATTAATGCCTTAATTGGATTTGCAATGTGTTCTAAGCTGTGGCATGATAAAACGAATTCATAATCATTTTTATAAATAGTATTTAAATCGACTGCTTCATCAATATATTGGTATCCACATTCTTTCCCTGAATAGTAAGAATAATTAAAACCTTCATTAAGTTTTCCTTCCCAAATAGTTTCATTACTGAAATTTACTCCATCTATTCTCTTTGCGTATAAATAAATTGGGAAAAAAGATTTTAAACTAAAGGAACTACTTGGCCCCCCTATCTCAATTCCAGTTTTTTCTTTTAAGGATTTTGCCAAGCAAATGGTTTCTCGTTTAAAAGGGCTTTTTAAGTATGATATTTTTGTTATAACATTGTCTTTTATACTCATAGTAGCAATATAAAAATTATTATCAAAACGAATTAATGTTTTTGTTTTTTTAAAGAATGTTTAGTAAAATAGAATAAAACTTTTATCCAATGAACATTGCCGGGCTTGTTATAACCTTTTATCCTACTAAGGAAACGTTTGAAAATATTCAAACCTATTTGCCGTATTGTAACAGGTTATATATTGCAGATAACAGCGATCCGAATATAATATTTCCGGAAGAAATTTACAACAATCCTAAAATTAAAATCATTGGTGACGGAGAGAATAAAGGCATTGCAGAAAGATTAAATCACGTAGCGAGAGCCGCTGAAAATGAGGGTTTCGAATGGTTGCTTACGATGGATCAGGATTCTTTTTTCGATCAAGAAAATATAACTAAATATATCGATTGCATACAAGCATTCAATAAGAAAGATCGTGTGGCAATGTTTGGTATAGAGACCGAAAAACAACCTTCGGAAATAAATAATACATTTCAAAAAACTACGATGCTGATTACTTCCGGAAGTATTTTGAATCTGTTTTTATATCCGGCCATTGGTGGCTTTGATGAAAATTTATTCATTGATGAAGTGGATCATGAATATTGTTTCCGTGCCATTCAAAAAGGCTTCGATATTATAAAGTTTACAAATATTTTTTTACATCATCACTTGGGAATGCAACAGTCATTCAGATCATTGAAATCCATGCAAACAACTGAGCGTACATTTCATTCCCCGATAAGATTGTATTATATGTTCCGCAATTTTTTGTACATATCTGATAAGTACAAAAAATATTTCCCTGCTGAGTTAAAATTGAAGAAAACAGATTTATTACATCGCATAAAAAATCATTTGCTGTACCGCAAACAAAAATTACAATTATTGAAAATGTTGCGGAAAGCATATAAGGACTATAAAAAAAATAATATGGGAAAAATTACATTATAAAATCACTATCCCTAAAAATCAAATTACATTTGTTTTCAAAATAAAATTGTACATGTCTTCTTTTCATTCAGAAAATATCATTGAATTTTTAGAGCCATTAAATCTCTTTGAAATAGCTGATGACACTGCTTTTCGCGCTACGCAATTAGGGAAAAATATCCTTGTGTATGAAGAATCTTTTCCTGATTTGGAAAACGCGGATTTAATCATTGTAGGGATAGGCGAAACGCGCGGCAGCGGATTGCAGGCAATGAACAATCGCGCAGCAAATAATGTAAGAACAGAATTTTATCGGTTATTTCACTGGCACCAAAAATGTAACGGTTGCAGATATTGGCAACGTTGTTTTGGGCAAATCTTTAGCCGATTCTTATGCCGTGCTTAAATTAATTTTAACCGAACTTTTTTCATTAAATGCCAAGGTACTTATTATAGGAGGCTCACATGATTTAACGGCTGCGCAATGCGATGCTTATGCTTCCGCCGATCGAACATATAACCTTACCTGCATCGATGCTATGATGGATATGAATGCAGACAGTTTGGAGTATAACGAGAATTTTTTATTGGATTTATTTACCAAAGCGCCCAATTATTTAAACCATTATAATCATATTGGTTTTCAAAGTTATTTTGTTCACCCGCAGATGCTTGAGACGATCGATAAACTTCGTTTCGATTGTTTCCGAGTAGGAAAAGTGAAAGAGCAAATTGAAGAAATGGAACCTATTATCCGGAATACAAATATTGTGAGCCTGGATATATGTTCTATTCAAAATAGTCATGCGCCTGCCAATATTCTTACTCCAAACGGATTTAATGGAGAAGAAGCTTGTACGCTGATGCAATATGCAGGCTTGAGCAGTACAGCTAAAACAATCGGCATTTACGGTTATCTCCCGCATCTTGATAAAAATAATTTGACTGCAAAGCAGATAAGCCATTTGATTTGGTATATCATGGATGGAATTTATCGCAGCAAGCAAGAATCTTCATTCGATAATAAGAATAATTTTAATGAATTTCATTTGGCATTCGCCGAGATGGAAACCACGTTTTTACAAAGTAAAAAAACCAATCGCTGGTGGATGAAATTGCCTGATGGAGATTACTTGCCGTGCAGTTTTAAAGATTATATATCTGCCACGCAAAATGAAATTCCGGAACGCTGGCTGCGTGCCATAGAACGCGGATAAAATTTTTTTCAGGAAAAAACGTTTTAAGAGAAATAATTAAACATGAACGATTTTAGGAAAATTATTTTTCTCATTGTTATTGTTCTATTTGCATGTATTTCCTGTACAAAAGATAAGGAAGAAAATTTCAGCGTAGTTTCCTGTAAAGAATATATGCCCATGCATTTGGGCGATGTGCAGTTGTACAGGCTGGATTCTTTAGTGCCTACTGCATTCGGGCAAAGTATGATTACGAAAAGCTATATTGCAAAAGATACCGTTGTAGCGCAAAGATTAGACGCGGTCGGAGATACAACTTTTGATGTATCTCGTTTTGTAACGGATACATTACGAAGTGGTTCATGGGCTTTAACAACGGCATATCAGATTGTTTATACGAAAAATACTTGCGATTTGATTCAGGCAGACGGCAAACGTTTTATAAAATTATCAACGCCGGTTAGGAACGGATATTTCTGGGACGGGAATCAATATTTTGTCTCCGGCGCGAATCAAAGTTCAAGTGATTCGGACTGGGCGTATTACGGATGGAATTATAGTTATGATAGTGTTGGAGCAAGTTATAATTCCGCTTATAATGTATATAGCAATGCCGTTATTGTAAACGAAATCAATGATTTAGAACCCTTCGATCCGGATGCATATATTCAAACTCAATATGCTCAGGAAGTATATGCCAAAGGAGTTGGATTAATTTACAGAAACATGCTGTTTTACATGTATCAGGGTTCGAGCAATTTAGGGAGCGGCTATGATCTTTCCAGCTTTGGAATAAAACTTACAAGGATCCAATAAAAGCTGTATGTGCAGGATTATTTAACATAATTCTCTATCGGTAACCGATTGGCAAAGCTTCGCCCGAGTGTAAGTTCGTCGGCAAATTCCAATTCTCCCCCGAAAGAAATACCGCGTGCAACCGTAGTGATTTTACAGGGAAGTTCCTGAATTTTTTTTCTGATATAATAGATCGTAGTATCGCCTAAAATATTAGGGCTGAGGGCAAATACAAGTTCGCCGGTATTTTCATTTTTAATTCTTTCCACCAACGGATCAATGGTAAGTGTTTCCGGCCCTATTCCGTCCAAAGGAGAAATGAGTCCGCCGAGTACATGGTAAGTGCCGTGAAACTGATCTGTATTTTCAATAGCAATTACATCACGGATATTTTCTACCACGCATATTGTATGGTTATGATTGCGGGCCGGATTGGCGCAAATAGTACATATATCGCTGTCGCTTACATTAAAGCATCTTTTGCAAAACCGGATATTTGTGCGCATCTCCGTAATTGCATTACTAAAATGCAGCACATCATTTTCATTTTGTTTTAATAAATGCAAAACCATGCGCAACGCTGTTTTTTTGCCGATGCCCGGAAGCTTGGAAAATTCATTTACTGCATTTTCAAGAAGAGTCGATGACAATTGCATGTTACAAAATTAACGGTTTATAAGTTGGTTCTTCTTGCGCTTTGAGAGGAATATCCCAAACATTATCCGCATCTGGTATAAACTCGTAGATTTCATTCGGACGTTTTATATTTACCACAATTTCCGGTTGTAATCTTTCTTTATAATTTCCCGTTGTCCACCTCATGTCATTGTTCTTATCATAGAGTACCCTAAGATGGTATTTGCCCGGCTCATACATAGGAAGTTTTACTTGTTTGGTTTCCGTTATCTTTATTGAATCGGTCAATTTGTTATCTGCCGAAAATATCTGTAAAACCGGATGTTGTGTAATATCTATATCCGGAAAATTGAATTGTACCGAAGCATAATCGCCTTTGTTTTTTGCCTGAAAAATTACGGTATCCGATTTTGCCAAAGCCACGTCAAAGCTGTCTTTTGCCGCCTCTTTAGGAATGATGAGCTTATAAGTACTATCTTCCTGCCAATTCTTTTTTACTATAAATTTTGTATTCGTTGTATCTGCGCTGTCGTGCAATATTTCAAAATCGCGTATATGTACGCCATTGGTATCGGTAAGTAATATTTGCGAAGCGTCAAAAGATTTTAGCGGTTTGCTATAGGTAAGTTCAAGAGGAGTAAGCAAACTCTGTTTTCCCTGTTGCAGGTTATTGCTGACGGTCAAAGGTTTTTTTGCATCCCGTTCTTTTTCTTTCTCCTTCTGCTTTGTAGATATGTTTTTCGATTTTTTTACTTCTTTCGGATAAGCGCGAAAAGCATACAGCTTAATATGCTGGCAAAGCGAATCTTCTTCGGTATTTATATCTCTGTCCAGAAACGCAAATTCATCGGTAGAATCGGCGTAGTTTTTATTGTATGTATTAGCAACTGCAAATATTCTGAATTTTTTTTGTGGCAAAAAACGGAAAATGAAATTTCCGGAAGTATCTATTTTGGCATAATATTCCGGCCGCGATTTATGAATGGCTGTATCGGAAAAATTAGAATACAAAACGGCAAACATTGTACTGTCTACACCGCCGGATTCTGCAAGCATAATATTTCCGGAAACGGTGTTGGTATCAATATGATCGCCGGTGCTAAAAACATATACAAAATTCTTAAGCGTATTTCCTTCATTCACATCTTTAATGGTATTGCCAAAGTTGAACGAATAAGTGGTGTTTGGCTTCAATGAATCTTTCCACTGAATGGTTACCTGTCGCAAATTTCTGGTAACATTGGGGTTATGCTGCGACACCGGCGATACGATAAGATTGGTTAATACATTATCAAGATTTACATATTCATCAAAAGTCAGTTTAATTTCTTTAGCATTAAATTGTAATGTAGAATCTTTTGGTGTTGCATTCACAAGCACAGGTGGCAACGTATCTTTCGGACCACCGGTAGGAGGAACCATTACTGCGCATCCGGAAGAGAACAACCAAGCGCTTACCGATATTACTGCAATAAAAAATAATAATTTTTTCATCTATTTATTTTTATTTTTTTTATTGCCAGATGTAATTCGCTTTACCAAACTCCGTTTCGCCAAAATTATCATTGCTTTGGATATGTAAGATTTTTATAGCTCGTTTCATTAATCCTTTTACGGGAATTGTTTAAAAAGATATGTACGAAAATATCTTTTAAACAAAATTATTGTTTCATTGCGGACAAAAAGATGTTCCCGAAAATTTTATTTTTTCTTTTAACGTTAGACAACATTAAGATAAATATAATTGCATTTCTTCATGATAATTTTTTGCAGCTTCTGCTGCTTTTTCAGCAAAGTCTTCTTTATCCGAAGCAAATATCACAGCCCTGCTTGCATTGATCAACAATCCGCAATTTTTGTTCAATCCATATCGGGAAACTTCTTTCAGGCTGCCGCCTTGTGCGCCCACGCCGGGAACGAGAAAAAAATGTTCGGGTAAAAGAGTTCGAATGTGTTTTAATTCTTCGGCTTGCGTTGCACCAATTACAAACATCAGATTTTGCGGCGTAGCCCAAGAAGCTATTTTTTGTAAAACTTTTTCATACAGTTTGCCTCCGTCTTCCATTTTTTGCAATTCAAAATCATCCGCGCCTTTGTTGGAGGTCAATCCTAAAACGATCGTCGTTTTATTTTCGTATTCAAGAAAAGGTTTTATGCTGTCTTCGCCCATGTAAGGTGCAACCGTAACGGAATCAAACGGCAACGTTTCAAAAAAAGCTTTGGCATATTGTGCAGATGTATTGCCAATATCTCCGCGCTTGGCATCTGCAATCGTAAAGTGTGTATTGCCGATATAGTGCAATGTTTCTTCCATGGCTTCCCAGCCCTTTACACCTTGCGATTCGTAAAAGGCAGTGTTGATTTTATACGCTGCACAGTAATCTTTTGTGGCATCAATGATGGCTTTATTAAATTCTACAACTGCATTTTTATGATCTTTTAGATGTGCGGGCAGTTTGGAAATATCAGTATCCAAGCCCACGCATAAATAAGATTTTTTTTGACGAATAAGAGAAATCAGTTCTTGTATATTCATTACGATGAATTTTAGAATGCGGTCAAAAATAAGCATTAATATGCTTTACAATTTGCATCTTTGTAAGGATTAATTATTTAACGATGCGGAATTTCCTATTCATTATTTTATTTATATTATTTTCAACAATTCTAAAAGCCCAAACCGGCGAGTCATCACACATAAAAATAAGCTTGCTTACCTGTTCGCCGGGCGAAGATTTATATACTTCTTTCGGGCATACCGCTATCCGGATTATTGATAGCGCAAAGCATTCCGATGTTGTATTTAATTACGGAACATTTAATTTTGACCAGCCAAATTTTTATTTAAAATTCGCGCGTGGAAAGTTGAATTATATGCTCGATGAAAGTACATTCAGCGATTTTATGTATGAATATTATGAAGACAAACGCGGTGTTACGGAGCAGGATTTAAGTTTGAGTGATGCAGAGAAAAAATTCGTTATAACATTTTTGCAAAATAATTATCTCCCGCAAAACAGGGAATACAAATACGATTTTTTGTATGATAATTGTGCTACACGCACACGTGATATTTTGTTTAACAAATTGCAAGGCGTACATCTCAACAAAGAAATTGTGGACAGCAACACAACATTCCGTGATCTGATTCATTTCTATCTGGATAAAAGCGGGCAACCCTGGTCAAAACTGGGAATAGATATTTTATTGGGAAGCCCTACCGATAAAAAATTAAATAACCGCACCTCCATGTTTCTCCCCGATTTTTTAAGCAAGGGCGTAGGCGAAGCTACAATTCACGGAAAGCCTTACGTTTCCTCGTCGCGGCAATTATTGCCAGACCATGCTGCGGGAGATGTACAGGGAAAATATACGCCGCTTATATTGTTTTCCTGCATCTGTATTTTTTATCTATTGTTGTTTTATTTGTTCAGGAAAAATGTTTTTGTTACCGGATTATTAAACAGTATTTTATTATATATCACGGGATTGCTGGGATTATTGCTGTTGTTCATGTGGTTTGGAACGGATCATCAAACATGCAAGAATAATTATAATTTGTTGTGGGCATTGCCGACGAATTTTATTGCGGCATTTTTTATTTGGAAGAAGCGTGAAGTATTGAGAAAATATTTTTTTATCGTAGCAATTGTAACAGTTCTTTTATTGATTTGCTGGTTATTTTTACCACAACATTTTAACATAGCATTGCTTCCGTTTTGTATATTAATGATGATTGTTTACGGAAGATTGGCAAGAAAATAACTCAGTCATGCACAAATCTTTTCAACATAGCGGATATAATATATCTTATCAATTATTTGGAAGCGGAAAACCGATAATCATTTTTGTTCATGGCTTTCCGGAAGATGGAACCGTATTTGAAAATCAATACAATTTTCTCAAAGAAAAATATACTGTAATTGTTCCTGATTTGCCCGGTTCAGGAAAGTCCGGCCAAAATTTATCCCTGCATTACATTGAAGAATTTGCCGAAATACCTGAATTGATTTTGCAAAATGAAAATATTGAAAAATGTTTTTTGTTCGGGCATTCCATGGGCGGATATATTGCGTTGGCATTTGCTGAAAAATATCCGGAACGCTTATTGGGATTGGGTTTGATACATTCTACTGCTTATGCCGACAGTCAGGAAAAAAAGGAAAACAGGCAACGCGCCATAGAACTGATGGAGAAATATGGCGGCTATTCTTTTTTAAAAAATTCCGTGCCTAATTTATTCACAAAAGAATATGTTGATGAACATTTTGATGTTGTAAGTGCATTGATTGAAAAAGGGAAAAACTTTGATACAAAAACATTGCAGCAATATTATCAGATCATGAAAGAGCGGCCGGATCGCACGGAAATATTGAAGAAAATAAATGTTCCCGTATTATTTATAATAGGAGAAAAAGATACTTCGGTTTTGCTGCATGATATATTGCCGCAAACACATTTGCCTAATATATCATTTATAAAAATATTACCAAATGCAGCGCATATGGGAATTTTAGAAAATGTAAATGAAGTAAATATAACAATCGAGTCTATGATAAAGACCATATAAAAACACCTCATAATTATTTAAACTATGAGGTGTTTTGTATTCTTAAAATATGTAACCTATATGGTGGTTTCTGATTCTTTCTTTCCTGCAATGTATTCTTCTTCACTCTTTAGAGAATTATTATTTGACTCAATCATTACTGCATCAAAATTATACAGTTTGTTGACAGCAACATGCAATGAATCTTTTTTAGCTGTATCTTTTTTTGTTGTATCCTGATAGAATGCTAAATTGTTAAATGAGGACGTGTCTTTCTTCGCTGTATCTTTTTTTGTTGTGTCTTGATAAAAAGCCAATGCTATATCTGCATTTCTCAAGGCAAAAGAATCTTTTTTAGCTGTATCTTTTTTCGTTGTATCCTGATAGAATGCTAAATTATTAAATAAGGATGTGTCTTTCTTCGCTGTATCTTTTTTTGTTGTGTCCTGATAAAAAGCTAATGCTAAAGATGTAGTATCTGATTTCTTGTTTTTATGATGTTTTTTAGTCTTTTCTTTTTTCGTTGTATCCTGGTAAAAAGCAAGGGCTACACTATTCTTTACCAAAGAAAGAGAATCTTTTTTTGTAGTATCTTTCTTGGTAGTATCCTGATAGAAAGCCAAATTAAAAGATGAAGTATCTTTTTTCGTTGTATCCTTTTTCTCCTGTGCTTGTGAAGCGATACCGATTGAAACTGCAATAAGCGCTAATGCAAAATTCTTGATTTTCATAACTTATAATTTTTTAGTGAACATGTAGTATTTGTATTACAAAAACCACATATCGTGCCAAAAAATAATAGCGAACGTTAATTAATATTTTGATATAATTGGAAAAATATAAAAAAATATAAAAAAAGAGGCTGCTTCGTTTGGAAAACAAGCCTCTGAATAAAATAAATGTAAAGGTTAAAGATTCGCTTTATTTACATCCCACCATACATGGGTTGTAATGTCATCAGTACCACCAAGATTGACTAATAATTGTAATATCAAACCTACAAAAGTTTTTTTGGTTTTACTTATTCATCTCTATATCGTTCAAGATGAAGTGTCTCGCCATATTGGTTTGTGATATCACAAAGGATACCAAAAGTAAGGGGCTGCTACAAATTGCTATTACCGAATTACCTGTTTTACTTCCAGAAATTGAATCATCAGTTGACTGCCAAGAATAAGAAATTATCGGCATGTTAGAGGAAGCAATGCTGAAAGCATATTGTTGACCAACTATAAGATTAACTGGGTAGGCTGAAATGGATGCACTAAAACCAGGATACAAATAAGCAATTGCATATTTATCCCAACTACTGAAACCATTCCATGAGTTCGTAGCAGTTCCGCCATTATAGAGGATGCATCAGGATTATTCCCCGAATTTGGAGAACTCCCAGCAGTTATAGCTCCTGGTTCACCTAAAGTAAGTAACTCATAACCATTTGAAATATGGGTATTTATCAAATATTTTTTTTCTAAAAGGTGTTGAATGTAAAATGAGGTTCTTAAAATTTATTTGATAATTTATCGCTTTATAAACTTTGCCCTTGTTTGAAACAGCGCAGCATTCAATTGAATATAATACACGCCAGGCGCCAATTTTTCTACAGAAATATTTGTATTATTCTTATGAATAATTTGAGATAAAACAAGCGTACCGGCACTATTAAATACTTGAATTACCGGAGGATAAACATAATAGCAGATATTAGTTGCGGGTGCTGTATAAATATCCATTCCGCATGGTACAGAGATACCAAGGTTTAAATAATTCTGAGCCGGGTTGGGAAATATATTTACTGCAAATTTTGTGGAACAATTATTAATCAATATAGAATCAGACTTGGTATTGTCTTGTACCGAGGTTGCTTTTGCCCAGACATTTCCGCCGGATACAGCAGTTACCAAACCATTTGCATCTATTGTTGCGCTGCCAGTAGTAGGAATAATACTCCATGTTACTTGCTGATTCACATTTAACGGATAAACTGTTGCTATTAATTGCAACGTACCCGAAATATCATATATCTGAGGCAACACATTGTTCAATGTTTTTACAACTACGCTATTTACTTGTACAATCTGAACCATCATTGAATCCATAATGTCGGAATCAATTACAGAAACAGCTTTTACCCAAACGCTACCAATGGATTGCCCGGTTATTAAACCGCTTGTATCTATTGAAGCATTGCCTGTAACAGGAATGATGTTCCATACAACATGTTGATCTCTTTTCAAAGGATAAACTTCTGCAACCATTTGCAAATTCCTGCCAATTGTAACTTGAGGCGGAACATAATCTTTTGTATGTATAACTAAACTGTCAATATTATAATAAGGACTTTCATAAGCGCCAATGTCTACTATATCGCTTACTACTCTTGGGTTTCCGGCATAATCGGTGAGTATATTTTGCGGAACATAGTTATTGATTCCTTTATTTACTCCTGGACTGTTTTTAGTTAAAGTTAATCCGCCATTTAAGAAATTTGCTTTATTTAAAAATCGTGGATTATCTGTGCTGTGAAGATTGGCGATTTGAGTAACCGCGCCGGCATTCTGAGCTACTGATACATCTGCATTTGAGCTTTTATAAAAAATATTATTGGCAACAATTCGATTATTATTTTGCCCACTTAAATAAAGAGCGCTACCGGTATTTGTAGAAATGTTCCCGTAAAAAGTATTATTAACAATAATACTTTTTTCTCCTCCGGAATGGAATATGGCTGCGCCATTAGCCGGATCAGTTAATGAGGATACATTATTTTGTATAAATAAATTGTTGATTAAACTGTCTATGCCAACATTACCATTTCTGGATAGGAATACTGCGCCGGCTTGAAGTTTATCGGAATTATGATAAAAAATATTTCCGATAAATGATGATGTATCACCAAAACTTCTGATTGCTCCGCCGTTTTTCTGCGAAGCATTATTCAAAAAAGAGCTTTTTTGTACACTCAAGCTGTTGCCCGATTGGAAGATTGCAGTACTGTTATTGCTACTAAATGTTGAATTATTGACAAATGCAGATGATTGTAAACAATAAACAACACTCGATGTATCATTTGTACCGGAATTGTTTGAGAATGTACAGGTGTCAATGGTTATTGCAGATTTATTTGCTGAGTAAACAGCATCGCCATTTACTGAAGAATTTTGATTAAAAGAATTATTGATAAGCCTTAACTTACTGCCATTCTGATAAACCGCTCCGCCATTATTTGATGAAATGTTATTCGTAAAGGAGCATTGCAAAATAGACACAGAAGAATTTAAATTAGAAAATACAGCGCCTCCTATATTGTTGGATGAATTGTTTTGGAATGTGCAATTTTGTAAAACTGATATAGCATTACCAATGCCTACTGCGCCTCCTGCATTGTCTGCGTGATTGTTTAAAAATGTAATATTTCGAACCGCAGTTTTTCCATTGTTGCTTATTTGATATAATGCCAGACCTCCTACGCCATGCTGATTTATATCTGACCCATAATAGTTGAAAGTTCCTGTGCCGATTGCATTGCCATTTTGGAAAATAAGGCCGTCAATCACAATGCTGTCTGCATTTGCATCGATTTGTGTGATAACCATTATATGATAAGAATTATCCGCGACAGAAGAAAGTGAGCCAATATTTCCGTCAAGAATAGTCGGATTATTTATAAAATTTCTTGTGCCGCCTCCGCTTGGAAAACCTCCATATATTTTTATTCCGCCTCTGAAAATTATAAAAGATGAATCCCTATTTGTTCCTGCTTGATTTCCGGTAGGATAATAAGTTCCTTTTGCAACATTTATGGTTGTAATATTGGGGCAAATTTTTACCCAATCTATTGCTTCATTCAAGGTTTTAAAAGCTGAACTCCAAGAGGCGCCGTTTCCGCTCTTTGCTATGCTGCTATCCACGTATAATGTATTGGAAGAATTTATCTTCATCACAATTAAATTAGAGGTATCTGGAGACATATAAAAACATGGATGATTATTGGTCATGATACAATATACCGAATCGCCATTTTTTGGAGTATAAGTATAAGTAAGAGAATCAATTCCTGCATCAATGCCATTTACTTTCCATTGATAAGTGGGCAATAAACCATCGGAAGAAGTTGCAGTAAAAGTAACCGGACCCGGGCTACACATAAGATTTTGAGAAGCGGCTATAGAAATTCTCGGAGATAAATTTTTTGGTGGTAAAGGATTTATGGTAACGGTTAATGTTTTAGTGCCGCAGCCGCCGGTACCGGTTATCGTATAAGTTACGGCTGTGTCTTGTACGGTTGCAATTACGCTATCACCTTGAGTTGTGCTTAGTCCTGTTGCAGGACTCCATACCCAGTTGTTATAATTGTTATTATTATTTACGATAGATATGTTTAATTGGCTATCGCATGGATATACATTTGAACCGGAATTGTACGTTGAATCTTTTATTAAAAGTTGTGGATCAGTGGCACCAAGTGCGTCATCAAAATCGCTTTGTTTTAAAATATAAGTATATGTAAAACTTGTGGAGGCACCTGCCTGCAGCGAACCAATATTATAGACAATCCCTATAGGTAAATTGTTATAGCCGGTCGTTCCAGAAAATGCAAGCTCATTTCCATTAAACCAGTCTATTGCACCTCCTGGCGGCGGCTCTTGGTTATCGGTGCGGAAAAATGTTTTTGCCCTGCAATCCTTACTTCCTAAACCGAGATAAGAATGAGTAAAGACACCCAATGCTTGAATGAGTGTTTGACGATCGGTTGGGTTTTGAAATATAACAGTATTATTTGTTTGTGTAGCTTGATTGGAACGGTTGGCCTGATCCATATAATAACAATCATTATCAGGATTTACATATTCACCATAGTATATACTATTAATTGCCTGCGAAGAAGTGTTCGTCATTTCAACTCTTACAACAAAATATACTTTAGAATCCTGCACGGTAACTATTTTTCTTATTTGCAAGCCATTGTCTGTTCCTTGCCAAATAGCCTGATGCAAATCTGCACTTACAGATTGCACTTCACCTGGAAATGGATTGTAAATGCTGAGAGAATTACACGTTGTATTACTGGATCCGGAACGATCTGTAGTGTAATTGTGCCCGTCGAAAGAAACGCCCCAGCCAACCCAGGGAGCACGCGGTAAAAAATAATCTCCGTTGTATTTATTAGGATAGCCTACATCCCAACCATTCTGATCGGGATCTGCAACAAACCCCAAATTCAGCATATTATCGCTTAGTTGAGGCGTATAAAATTGCTTGGCATTTGAACTATCTGCAATAGTATATATGCCACTTCTTGCATGATAACCCGCAGGAGCATCTACTGTTGTACCCCAGCCGCCACACTGGCTCATACCCACCTCTACGTATTTGCCTTTTATAAAAGCATTCCCATTAATGACTTGAGCATGAAGAAGTGCATTATTGAGTAGACATAAACCAATTATTAGGATAATTAGTTTTGGTAATTTATTCATTTGATATTAAAGGTGTATAATGATTATTCATAAGTCTATAGATTGCAGTATGTATATTATTTCCCACACCAAAAAATAAATATAAATAATATATTAATTTGAGAAACAATTACTTTTTACGAATGAAAAAGGTTAACTAATTTATCCGCATACTTTTCTTCTAAATAGGGTTTTTTTGAATATATATTAGTTTTTTAAGATTTATTTGATAATTTATCGCTTTATAAACTTTGCTTTTGTCTGAAGCAGCGCAGCATTTAATTGAATATAATACACGCCGGGCACCAATTTTCCTACAAAAATATTTGTATTATTCTTGCGAAAAATTTGAGAGAGGACAACCGTGCCAACACTATTAAATACTTGAATTACCGGAGGATAAACATAATAGCAGATATTAGTTGCGGGTGCTTTATAAATATCCATTCCGCATGGTACAGAGATACCAAGATTTAAATAATTCTGAGCCGGGTTGGGAAATATATTTACTGCAAATTTTGTGGAACAAATATTAATCAATATAGAATCAGACTTGGTATTGTCTTGTACCGAGGTTGCTTTTGCCCAGACATTTCCGCCGGATACAGCAGTTACCAAACCATTTGCATCTATTGTAGCGCTGCCAGTAGTAGGAATGATACTCCATGTTACTTGCTGACTTGCATCTAATGGATAAACTGTTGCTATTAACTGCAATGTCCCGGAATTACTTGTTATAAATGCCGGAACATTGTCTTTGGTACGTGCTACAACACTGTCTACTTTATTTATTACTGTTAATATCAATGTGGCTGTGCTATCGCAGCCTAAACTACTGGTTAATTGAACAGTTTGCGAACCGGCAGCCTTAAAAATTAGGCCATTCCACGTATAAGGCAAATCTGACGGTTGAATTGTAATATTGCTTGTGGAACTTGTCGGAGGTATTTTTACGTTCAATGTAGCATTGCTATCACAGCCAATGCTATTTGATAAATGAGCTGTGTAAGAACCCTCTTTGGTAACACTTAAACCATTCCAAACAAATGGTAAGCCTGATAGACAAATGCTTGTATCTTTTGAACTACTTATAATCGCTCGTAATGTTACGTTCAATGTAGCATTACTATCACAGCCAATGCTATTAGATAAATGAGCTGTGTAAGAACCTTCTTTAGTAATATTTAATCCATTCCAAACAAATGGCAAAACTGATGGGCAAATAATTGTATCAGTGGAGCTACTCGTGATCTGTCTTAATGTTACGTTCAACGTGGCGGCACTATCGCAGCCAATACTATTAGATAAATGAGCTGTATAAGCACCATCTTTAGTAATATTTAATCCATTCCAAACAAATGGCAAAACTGATGGGCAAATAATTGTATCAGTGGAGCTGCTCGTGATCTGTCTTAATGTTACGTTCAACGTGGCGGCACTATCGCAGCCAATGCTATTTGATAAATGAGCCGTGAAAGCACCATCTTTGGTAATATTCAATCCATTCCAAACAAATGGGAAAACTGATGGGCAAATAATTGTATCAGTAGAGCTACTCGTAGCTGTTAATACAGTTAACTTTAAAGTTACAATACTATCGCATCCTGTAGCATTAACTAATGTATCTGTATATGTACCTGTGGCATTATGACCTAAATAACTTTGCCCCTGACAAATAGTTGAATCAATTGTAGCAAATGTAGGAACGCAACAATTACCGTAAGCCTTCACTTCATCATAATTGAGTGCTCGATTATAGAGCCTTATTTCATCCAGATCACCATTCAGCCAATAAGGATATGTGGAGTTGTTCATGCGTCCGAAATATAAATCGTAAATGTTTGTAAAGGGAACTGGGCTGGTTGGGTAGCTTGCTACTAATTGACAGTTGACGTATAGTTTAGTTGTAACGCCATCGGTAGTAAACACTATACTATACCATTCATTAAGTATGATAGGAGCTTTAGATTTAGCATTCCCATCCGGACCATAAAAAAACTCGCTTTTTACTGATGTACTCCCATTACAATTATCAATAGTATCTGAAAATCTTAAAGAATAATTTCCTGATTGATAATCTGTAATTAATTTTCCTAAAATCATATTACCATGACATTGACCTGTATAAAAGCCCGTAGGCCTTACCATTACACAGATTGACATACTGGTCCCAAAATTTATAGTAGGGCTGTTGGGAATGCGCATATAATTATTAATACCATTGAAATGATATGCGCTATTAGCATTACCGTACTTATCTGTAGTTAGAATTGCATTGTTAAAAACGGGATTATTGTTATTACCGCTTACATCACTGGCATTTCCATTAAACGGATAATAAGCCATTAAACCTTGCATTAAGTTAACTTGAGCATAGCTGATATTAGTGATAAAAAAAAGTAAGTAAAGTAATTTTCTCATAGATTAGGCGGGCATTTTAATAGCTCTTCAATGATAACTATACATATAGCTATTTTATACTTTGTGCATTTAGATTTCACATAAATAAAAATAAGAGAAAAAAGTATATGCTCATTTTTTTAACAAGATAATTTGTAAAAAAAGGTCATTCGAAAACTTTCGAACGACCTTTTAAAAAGATACCAATAACTGATTTAATTATTACTATCCGCAAAGTTTTTACGGATGATGTTCAATGCGCCACCGTGTTTAAACCAATCGATTTGCTGATCGTTGTATGTGTGTGCTACATTAAATTGTTCGGTACTTCCGTCTTTATGATGTAGCACTATCATCAGAGGTTTTTCCGGAGCAAACTCTGTAAGACCGATGATATCAATCGTATCATCTTCCTGCACTTTATCATAGTCGGCTTTGTCAATAAAGGTTAATGCAAGCATACCTTGTTTTTTCAAATTAGTTTCGTGAATACGTGCAAAACTTTTTACCAATACTGCACGAACGCCCAAATGGCGCGGCTCCATAGCTGCGTGTTCACGGCTTGATCCTTCGCCATAGTTTTCGTCACCCACAACAATAGTACCAATACCTGCTGCTTTATATGCACGTTGTGTAGCCGGCACGGGGCCATATTCGCCCGTCAATGAATTCTTTACAGAATCTGTTTTATCATTGAAATAATTAACAGCACCTATCAGCATGTTGTTGGAAATATTATCCAGATGCCCGCGGAATTTCAACCATGGCCCTGCCATTGAAATATGATCGGTGGTACATTTCCCTTTGGCTTTAATCAACAATTTTAATCCTTTCAAATCTGAACCTTCCCATTGAGCGAATGGTTCCAATAATTGCAAACGGTTGCTGGTAGGAGATACGTTCACTTGTACATTGCTTCCGTCTTCTGCCGGGGCTTGATAACCGGGATCATCTACAGCAAAACCATTTTTAGGTAATTCATCTCCTGTAGGAGGATCGAGTTTTACTTTTTCTCCGTTTTCATTTGTGAGATAATCTGTCAACGGATTAAAAGTTAGGTCGCCAGCAATGGCAAGTGCGGTAACGATTTCAGGCGATGCCACGAATGCAAATGTATTTGGATTGCCATCTGCACGTTTTGCAAAGTTTCTATTGAAAGAATGTACAATGGTATTTTTTTCTTTCTTTTCTGCGCCAACTCTGTCCCACATGCCGATACAAGGACCGCAGGCATTTGTCAAAATTGTCGCACCGATTTTATCGAATACCTCCAAGAAGCCATCGCGGTTTACTGTGTATCGAATTTGTTCCGAACCGGGGTTAATAAGAAATTCGGATTTAGATTTTAAATTTTTTTCTGATACTTGTTTGGCTAATGAAACCGCACGCGACAAGTCTTCGTAGGATGAGTTGGTACAAGAGCCAATCAATCCGACTTCAACTCTTTCGGGCCAGCCGTTTTTGTCAGCAACTTCTTTCATCTTAGAAATTGGCGTAGCTAAATCAGGAGTAAAAGGCCCGTTTAAATGCGGTTCTAATTCTGAAAGATTTATTTCAATTACCTGATCAAAATATTTTTCAGGATCGGCATATACTTCTGCATCGCCGGTTAAATGTTCTTTATTTTCATTTGCCAAATCTGCGACTTCCGCCCGGCCTGTTGCACGTAAGTATCTTTCCATAGATTCGTCGTAGCCGAATGTAGAAGTAGTGGCGCCTATTTCCGCGCCCATGTTACAGATAGTTCCTTTTCCTGTACAACTGATAGATTGCGCGCCTTCACCAAAATATTCCACAATAGCGCCTGTGCCGCCTTTTACCGTAAGAATTCCCGCAACTTTTAAAATAATATCCTTTGGAGCTGCCCAACCGCTAAGTTTGCCGGTAAGTTTTACACCGATTAATTTAGGCCATTTTAATTCCCATGGCAAACCTGCCATTACATCGCAAGCATCAGCGCCGCCAACGCCGATTGCAATCATACCAAGGCCGCCGGCATTTACAGTATGCGAATCCGTACCAATCATCATGCCGCCTGGAAAGGCATAATTTTCCAATACAACCTGATGAATAATGCCCGCACCGGGTTTCCAAAAACCAATACCATATTTGTTAGACACAGAGCCTAAGAAATCGTACACTTCTTTGCTTTCTGCTTCTGCATGTGCAAGGTCTTCCGCCGCGCCGTCTTTTGCCATTATCAAATGATCGCAATGCACAGTTGAAGGAACGGCAACTTTCGGCCTTCCGGCTTGCATGAATTGCAATAATGCCATTTGCGCTGTTGCATCTTGCATGGCGACTCTGTCCGGTGAAAAATTCACATAATCGTGCGCACGTATAAAAGCGGCAACCGGTTGTTCTGTATGTAAATGGGTATATAATATTTTTTCAGCAAGCGTGAGAGGTCGGTTTACAATGGTACGAGCTTTTGCAATTTTATCTGCAATGCCTGCGTACACATTTTTGATCATTTCTAAATCAAAAGGCATAGTTCAAAATTTAAATAGTGAAGTTGTAAGGATTGCAAATTTACTTAAAACTGATGATTATTAGCGTGAGATTTTTATTATTTATAATAATAATGTTTGGGAATATTACGGTTAGAGAATATTTCAGGATTATAAGAAAATAACATTTTTTGAAAGAAGTAATTCTCCATCATTGCATTCATGGTGTATAAAACAAATAACTTGCCGAAGTTGAATTTTAGCATTTAGCACGCCTTTACTACGTTTCAATCAAAAAATCATAGAGATTTACATTGGAATCTGTAATGTTCAATTTCTTGCGCAGCCTGTAGCGCGCTATTTCTACGCTTTTCAGGGAAATGTTTAAGAACTGTGCAATTTCTTTTGAAGATAAATTCATTTTAAGATATGCGCATATTCTTAAATCTGCCTGGGTAAGATTCGGATAAATATGTTTTAAATTTTGCAGAAAATTGTTGTGTACATCGTCAAAATGTATGGCAAATTGTTCCCAGTCGTTATCTTGTTTTTCTGCTTCGCTCAGCATTTTTACGAGTTTGGTAAAATCACTTTTGTCTTCAGCTTTCGGAAGTTTTTTTATAGCATCGGTCAATTCTTCTTTCAGTTTAGAGAGTAATTTTCCTCGTTTGAAAAGGTGCATGGTTGTAGATGCCAGTTCTTTATTCTTATAAGAAATTTCATTTTCCAGCTTTTCTTTTTGCAGTTGGATAATGGCATTTTCATTGTGTTCTATTTCCAGCTGATGCAGATATTGAAGCTGTGCTTGTTCTTTCTCATATTTTTCTTTTTGCTTTTGAAATTTGTTCAGCTGATATTTTTTGATAAGCCATATCAAAGAGATGAATATTAGTGAATATATTAAATATGCCAGATTGGTTTGATACCAATGTGGAAGAATAATAAAGCTGTATTTTACTATTTTCGATTCATGGTTTTGACTGTCTCTTGCTCTTGCAAGGAAAGTATATTTTCCGTATGGAAGATTGGTATAATCTTTTTCATTTCTGTTAGACCAGCGGCTCCAGTTTTGCTCAAAGCCAACTAACTGATAGGCGTATTCAATTGGTTGTTGCGGCACATAATGCGGCGATGTAAACTGAAAATGAAAAGAATTAAACGCAGCAGGTAATTTTTTTATTTGCGCTGTTGATTGACTGTCTGTCAAGTGCTCGTTTTCCGTAAAATATCCGTTGAATAAGACGGAATCTCTTTGATTAAAAGTAATGACTTTGCTCAGTAATAATTCAATGTTGTTTTGTTGATGCTGGTATTTTTTAAAATTAATATGCACCAGTCCGTCTACAGAGCCTACGAAAATATTTTGGTCGTTTAATGGATAAATAAATTCAAATCCATCAATAAGTTTATCGGTAATTTCTGAAAAATATTTTATCTCGTTATTTTTTAAAACGACGCCCAATTTTTTCCGTGCAGCAAACCACAATCTGTTTTGATTATCTTCCGTAATAAATCTTATTGGGATATTGCCGAATATTTTTCCATAAAATTTATCCTGTTCAAACCGGTCTTTTTTTTCGTTGTATGCATAAATTCCTTTTGTCGTGCAAAAAATAATTTGACCGCGAATTTTATAAACATAATTCTCGAGATCGTCCGGCAGCCCGTCTTTACTTGTATATAATTTTGAATATTTCATTGCGTGAGAACTGCTATCAAGTTTCATTTTATAAATGCCACGATACGGATGCGCTGCCCAAATAACACGATTTGCAGAATCTATTTCCATAAAACGAAACGATTCATATAAACTGTTTTTTATTTTTCCAGAATCGGAAATTTTTTTACCATTCAATCTTAACCAATTCAAAGCGTAATAAGTTCCTGCTAAAACATCCGTATACGATTTTGATGAATCGGAAAGTGTTCTGAAAATCCATGTTCCCGGACCTTTGTAAATTTGGTTGGCTTTATTATTTTCTATCACAAAAGCGCCATCGTTGTGTCCCATTAAAAGTTTATCATCAATGGAAAATAATCCCCAAACTTGGCCGCCGGAATTTTCTATACGGGAAAATGTTCCCTTTGCATTGCTTACATCTTCATTTTCCGATAATGAAATTGGTAAAGAATACAATCCGTCTGAAGTGCCGATGTATAAATTATGATTGAATATTTTAGCTGTATAGCATGCCGCAGGTGTATTTAAAACCGGATTTATTTTTTGAATTGCCGCATCGTTATTTACCATATCGATTCCTCTGTCCAGGCCGAGCCATAAGTTGGATTGATTATCCATGTACATACTCAATACATTATTGTTTTGCAATTGAGTATTTCTGGAAAGATGGCGTATCGTTTTACCTTTTTTATCAATAATAAAAACGCCGTTCGAAGTAGTACCCAAAGCAAATAGGGTATCACCGATTTTTATGGCATTATATATGTGGTATTGAGAAATTGTTTTATCAATAGGCAAGGAAGTCCAGTTATTGCCAGCCAATATGAATACGCCGCTTTTAAGCGTTGAGAACAAAATGCTGTCTTTGCTCAAAGGCATAATTGAAGTAACGATTGTATTGTTTGTTTTTTGGGTTAATAATTTCCACCCGCCATTATCAAAATACAACAAACCTTTATTTCTGTCCTGCGCAAAAACTTTTCCGTTTGCGGTTCCAAGAAACAGCCATTCGGATTCCGTAGGAAATACTTTTGTTTTTTTGCGTTCATCAATATGAAAAATTTTGTCCGAGCATCTGAAAAAAATTTCTTTTCCTGTTAAAGTAGCGTTCCAGGCATCTCCGAAAGATTGTTGCGACTTTGGAAAAATGTTTTTGAGTGAATGAAAGATTAAGGTTCCGTTTTCGGAAGGGAAAAAATAACCAAACTCATTTTGCCCCCCAGCATATA
Organism: Arachidicoccus sp.; assembly: GCA_028283605.1. Classification (GTDB taxonomy): domain Bacteria; phylum Bacteroidota; class Bacteroidia; order Chitinophagales; family Chitinophagaceae; genus Arachidicoccus. The sequence goes on from JAPWKH010000018.1 coordinate 36,555, forward strand.
TTTTTCCGTCGGGGGCCACAATTACCGATCGCAGCGTAGTCTTGTTTGGCAAAGGATAAAGATTCCATTCGCTTCCGTTATATGTAAGCAAACCTTCGGAATTACCAAAATACATAATGCCGAACTTGTCTTGCGTAATCATCCATGTTTGTGTTCCTGCTTTTATGTCTTCAAAATTAAAATTCAGTACGCTCGACTGTCCGATCACATCTTGGCAAAACAGAAAATTCCATTTTCCCACAAGTAAAATGACAATAAAAAATAATCTTTTAAAATGCCTTTTGTAGAGATTCACACAATACGTTTTAGCAAAATGATGAATTAACAGAAATTCAATGATTTGATATATTAATCTTAAAGAAAAATAACCAACGAAATTTGTATAGAGTTATAAATAATTGATTATCAATAAATTTATTTTTTTATGTAGAGTTTATGTAGTGATAAAAAATTTGCTGGATGGCAAAAATAAAGCAAAATTTGCATTCTTATTTTTAACAAACTAAAATTAGTAAGTAAAAATAAAGATAAGGTAGAAATATTTTTTTATAAAATTCAGCCGGGTAATATCTATGAAAATGAGCCATGAAATTTTGCATACACCGGGCAATAATTATTTTGGCGAAACGGAGTTAGGCGATGCTAATTCCATCTGACAATTAAAAAAATAAAAATAAGCAGATGAAATTATACCACAGATTTTCCACATTTTTTCTCATTTCTTTTATAAGTATTCAATCTTTTGCCCAGAAAAATGCAAGCGAATATTTTATAGATTCTTTGATGAATAAAATGAGTTTGGACGAAAAAATCGGGCAGTTGAACCTTGCCGCTGTTCCAGACGGCGCAATCACCGGTACCGAATTCAGTAAAGACATCAATCAAAAAATTGCTGACGGACAAATGGGCGGTGTTTTCGGCACATGGAATATAATGGAGATAAAAGCAATGCAGGATATTGCGGTAAATAAATCCAGATTGCATATTCCTCTGTTGTTTGGTTTAGATGTGATTCATGGCCATAAGACAATTTTTCCCGTGCCTTTGGGCATGTCTTGTTCATGGGATACCGCACTTCTCAGACAAGTTGCGCGCATTTCCGCCGATGAAGCATCTTCAGAAGGTATCAATTGGGTTTTTTCCCCGATGGTAGATATTTCCCGCGATCCACGATGGGGGCGCGTTGTGGAAGGAGCCGGCGAAGATCCTTTTCTCGGTTCGCAAATTGCCAAAGCCATCGTCGAAGGTTATCAGCAAAATTTTGGGGCAAACAATACTGTAATGGCCTGCGTAAAGCATTTTGCATTGTATGGAGCTGTTGTTGGAGGGCGAGAATACAACAGCGTGGATATGAGTCCGCAACAAATGTATCAATATTATTTACCGCCTTACAAAGCTGCCGTTGATGCAGGAGTTGGCAGCATAATGACTTCTTTCAACGATTTAAACGGTTTGCCGTCATCCGGCAACAAATGGTTGTTATCAAATCTTTTGCGCAAACAATGGAAATTTAAAGGATTTACCGTAAGCGATTATTCCGCAGTGGGGGAATTGGCAAATCACGGACTTGGCGATGAAAAAACAATATCAGCGCTCGCCTTGAATGCCGGTACGAATATGGAAATGGTAGGCGAGCATTATTTGCATACATTAAAAGATTTAATAAACGAAGGAAAAGTTTCCGTTCAGGCTGTTGATAATGCTTGCCGTGTGATATTGGAAGCGAAATACAAATTAGGGTTATTCCAAAATCCTTATTTATTTATCAATACTGAAAGAGCCGCAAAAGAGATACTTACAAAAGCACATAAAGATTTTGCACAACAGGTTGCGGAGCATTCTTTCGTATTGCTGAAAAACAATCCACAAGTTTTGCCACTGCAGTCTAAAGGAACAATTGCAGTAATTGGTCCTTTGGCAGATTCTAAAGCTAATATGTTGGGCGCGTGGAATGCTGCCGGTGATACATCCAATGCGATAACAGTTTTGGATGGCATTAAAAATTTCGTTGGTGGTAAAGGGACAATCATTTACCGGAAAGGCGCAAATATTACCGATGATTCTTTGTTGAAGAGACGTGTAAATATTTTTAAAAATGAAATTTCTACTGATGAAAGAACACCCGAACAAATGTTGGAAGATGCAACAGAGGCAGCATCCAAAGCGAATGTAATTGTTGCCGTTGTGGGCGAAGCCGCAGATATGACGGGCGAATCCGCAAGCCGCACACACATTGATATTCCTGAAAGCCAACGAAATCTTTTAAAAGCATTAAAGAAAACCGGCAAGCCGTTGATTGCAGTTTTGTTTAACGGAAGACCGCTCACTTTGAAATGGGAAAACGATAGTTGTGATGCTATTCTTGATGTTTGGTTTGGGGGCACGGAAACCGGAAATGCAATTGCGGATGTTTTATTTGGAAGGTATAATCCTTCGGGAAAAATTACTATGTCTTTTCCGAAAGATGAAGGCCAAATTCCGCTTTATTATAACAGAAAAAATACAGGAAGATATTATGATGAAAAGAGAGACGGACTAAGCTCAAAATTTAAATCTGATTATTTGGATGAATCGAATGATCCGTTGTTTCCTTTCGGTTACGGATTGAGCTATACAACATTTTTATACGGTAATATACAATTGTCAAATGCGCGTCCGTCAGGCAATGAAGCGCTGAAAGCCACCATAAAAATTACAAATACAGGCAAATATGCCGGCGAAGAAACCGTGCAGTTATACATTACAGATCCGGTTGCTAGAGTTACGCGAAGTGTAGAAGATCTGCAAGGATTTAAAAAAGTATTTCTTCAATCCGGCGAAAGCAAAGATGTAACATTCACTATTATACCCGAAAATTTAAAATACTATGATTACGATTTAAAATACGATTGGGATGCAGGCGACTTTATTATTCGCATTGGCACAAATTCAAGAGATACACAATCCGCAAAAGTAAAATGGAGCAAATAAATTTTTTCATAAGAATCAATTCAAATGAATTATAACAAAATACATAAATTTTATCTGAAGTTAATGCTTGCAGGTTGCACTTGCACAAGTTCATTAACCGCTCAGAAAAATAATGAAACAGGTATTCCGTTTGCCAATAATTTTTCAGGAGGGATAATATATTCTACAACAAAAGGAACAGATGAAAGAATATCACAAACAGCTACTCTTAATTTCGTTCCATACGCGCAACCTCTTGAAACAGATGTGTGCATTTTCGTAGATCCATCGCATCAGTTTCAAAGCATTGTCGGTTTTGGCGGCGCACTCACGGACGCGAGTGCAGAAGTTTTTGCAAAATTGCCAAAAGCCGCACAGGACAGCATTATCAATGCTTATTACGATAGTACCAGCGGTATCGGTTATACATTCGGCAGAACGAATATCGGCAGTTGCGATTTCTCAAGCGATTCATATTCTTATGTCAATGACAACGATGTTTCACTAAGATCATTCTCCGTAAAGCATGATGAGCAATACAGAATTCCGTTGATAAAAAATGTGAATAAAAAACTGAATGGCAAACTCACATTATTTGCAAGTCCATGGAGCCCGCCGGCATGGATGAAGGATAATAACGATCTGCTTCATGGCGGCAAATTGAAAAAAGAATATTATCAGACTTGGGCAAATTATTTTGTAAAATTTATACAAGCCTACAAGGTAGCAGGCATCAACATTTGGGGAGTAACGGTACAGAACGAACCGATGGCAAAACAAATTTGGGAATCCTGCAATTACAGCGCCGAAGATGAGAGAGATTTTGTAAAAAATGCTTTAGGTCCGGCGTTTGAAAAAAATAATTTATCCGATAAAAAAATTATTGTGTGGGATCACAACCGCGATTTGGCCTACCAATATGCAAGCACCATTCTTAATGATCCGCAAGCTGCAAAATACGTGTGGGGCGTTGGGTTACATTGGTATGAAACATGGACGAAAAGCGAGCCCTTGTTTGACAATGTAAAAAATCTGCACGAAGCATTTCCAGATGTAAATCTTCTATTTACCGAAGGCTGTAAAGAAAATTTCGATTTTAATAATATCAACGATTGGCGTTTGGGTGAATTGTATGGGAATAATATTCTCAATGATTTAAACAACGGCATCCGTGCATGGAGCGACTGGAATATTTTATTAGACCAAAACGGAGGTCCAAATCATGTTCACAATTATTGTTACGCACCTGTTATCGGAGATGTAAATACAGGGAAAATTTATTTCACAAATGAATACTGGTACATTGGTCAGTTTGCAAAGTTCATTCGGCCCGGCGCAAGACGTATTATTAGTTCATCTAATAGGAATGTCTTGCAGACAACGGCTTTCCTTAATAAAGATGGCAAAATAGCCATTGTTGTTTTAAACACCGGCGATCAAAATATAGAATATAATTTATGGATCAAACAACATTGTGCAAAAGCGGTTTCTAAAGCACACAGTATAGAAACAATTATTATATAATTCAAAAACACTTTTAAAAATCAAATTTAACAATATGAATAAAATGAAACATACGTTATCGGGTTTTCCGATACTGATCGTCTTGCTGATGGGCGTATTGTTTGTATCGCAAGCGAAAGCACATAATCTGAAAATAAATATTATTTATCAAAACCAAATATCAGGACATGTTACAGACAGTTCCGGAAACAGTTTAAGTGGCGTTTCCATTGAAAATAAGAGTACAGGGAAAGGAACTTTTACCAATCAGGAAGGAAATTTTTCTATTGAAGCCAAAGCAGAAGATATACTGGTAATTTCCTATGTGGGTTATATTACCCAAGAAATAAAAATTAGTAATCAAGCAAGGATTGATGTAACGCTTTTGCCCACCTCCTCCAGTTTAACCGATATAGTAGTAATTGGTTACGGCACTCAAAAGAAGAGCCTTGTAACAGGCGCCATTGCACAGGTAACTTCAAAAGACCTGGCTAATAAACAAATTACCCGTTTGGATGATGCCTTGCGAGGAAAGGCGGCGGGCGTTATCGTAACGCAAAGCAATGGTGCGCCGGGTTCTTCTCCAAATGTTTACATCCGCGGTATAACTACCATAAATACTACCACTCCGTTATATGTAATTGATGGCGTTGTACAGACAGGCAACGGAGGAATTGATTATCTCGATCCTAATGACATCGCTTCCATGGAAGTATTGAAAGATGCGGCATCGGGAGCTGTGTACGGTACGCAGGCTGCAAATGGGGTAATCATTGTAACTACAAAGAAAGGCGCTTTGAATACTCCGATGCGCATTAATTACAGCGGACAAATAGGCTGGCAAGGACCGATTAAAAAAGTAAAAATGGCGAATGCCACGCAATACGCTGAGCTGAGGAATGAAGCCGCTATTAATGATGGCAATCAGGTTCCTTATACGGACCCTTCTATATATGGCTCAGGAACAAACTGGCAAAATGAAATATTCAGTAATCATGCATTTTATCAAAACCATAATCTGAGCATTAGTGGCGGCGGAGATAAATCCACATATTATTTATCTGCAGGCTACAGAGGAACGCAAGGTATTATTGCGCCGTCCATTGCTTATGACAAACAATTTTCACTTACTACCAATACGAGTTTTAAATTGGGCAAATACGTACAAGTAGGGGAAAATTTAAGTTTTACAAATCAGAAGAATAATACGGGCATGAATACTAATTCGGAGTACGGAGGCCCGTTAAGCGATGCACTCAATTTGGATCCTATTACGCCTTTAACCGTAGATTCATCCTTTGTTGCAGCAAATCCAGGAACATATCCAACGGCAAAGATTCCTTATTTGATTAAAGCGCCCAATGGAATGTATTATTCCATCTCTCCGCTAGTACAGCAGGAAATGACCAATCCGTTGGCTTATTTACAAACGCAGGTTGGGAATTACGGATGGTCAGACAACTTTGTTGGTAACGCTTATATCAACATAAATCCTGTAAAAGGATTGAATTTGCATTCTCAGATTAATGCAAAAGGCGGCTTTTGGGGTTCGGAATCTTTTAACCCGTTTTATTATCTGAATACAACCAATAGTCATACAGCGGCTGATAGCGCTCAAAATTCACAGTATCGGGATGCTGAGCATAATCTTACATGGAACTGGGACAATACAGCTTCATACAACAGACAGATAGGTTTGCACACTTTTGAAGTGATGATAGGAACAAGCGCCATGAAGGTAACAGCCGAAGGTGTAAACGCAACACATTACGGAGAGCCAATAACCAATTACCAGGATGCATCGTTTGGCTGGGATTTGCCGGATTCATCCAAAGTTGGCAATGGTTATGAAAATCAGGTGTACACTTTAAATTCTTATTTCGGGCGTTTGACATATAACTATGACGAGCGCTATTTATTCATGGGTATTATACGCAGGGACGGTTCTTCAAAATTTGGTTCCAACAATCGTTGGGGCACATTTCCTTCTGCACAATTAGGCTGGGTAGCAACACGTGAGAAATTCTTCCCTAAAAATACACCGATAGATAATTTGAAAATACGTGTATCGTATGGTGTTGTGGGTAATGATATGTCCTTATCGGCGTTCCAGTATGTATCTTTAATTCAAGGCGGCGGATTAAGAAACTATATTTTTGGAAACGATGGCCTGGCAATAGGATACAGTCCGGCTGCTCCTGCAAATCCTGATTTGAAATGGGAAAGAACCTCTTCCTTCGACGCCGGTTTTGATGCCGTATTGCTGCATAATTTTACCGTAACATTTGATTATTACAACAAAAAAACTACGGGTATGTTGCAGACAGTGCAAATTCCGGGTTTTGCAGGGTATTTAGGACAGCCCTGGGCAAATGTTGGAAATATGAGCAATAAAGGTGTTGAGCTGGATTTGGGATATAATAAAAATTTAGGAAGAGATTTTCGGTTAAATATCAATGGTAATATTTCTTATAATAAAAACGAAGTTACCTATTTGGGTAATGGTGTAGACTATTTGAATGGCGGCGCAGTATATGCGGGCTCTACTTATCAGCTTACGCGTATGGCTGTTGGTCATTCAGTTGGTTCATTTTTTGGATTTAAAGAGTTGGGTACATTTAAATCACAGGCTGAAATTAATTCATACGGATATACCGATGGAGATGGCAATTTTCAACTTTATCAGCCCGATGCCAAGCCAGGCGATTTTAAATGGTGGAAAAATCCTGATAATCCGGATGACGGAGGAAAAGGAACAATCGGTCAGGGCGACAGAACTTTTATCGGAGATGCTGTTCCGCACTGGACATACGGAATCAATATAAATTTTAGCTGGAAAAATTGGGATTTATTGGCATTTGGACAAGGCGTTTGGGGCAATCAGATTTTTCAGGCTTATCGCCGTGTAGATGTTGGTGTAGGATTGGCAGGCGGCGCCAATTATCAGGTTGGTGCGCTCGATGCATGGACTACATTGAATCCAAACAGCAATTATCCTCGATTGACAGATAATGACCCCAATCATAATTTTAGCAATCCTTCCAATTTTTACCTGCAAAGTGGCGCATATTTCAGATTAAATACACTGCAATTAGGATATACTTTTCCTAAATCCTTATTGAATGCGGTAAAATTCCAGACGTTGAGAATATATGCGAGCGTTACGAACCTGTTTACTCTTACAAAATACAATGGGTATGATCCGGAAGTAGGAGGCAATTTAGGCTCGGCAGCCTCCGGTCAAAATAATGGAAATTACGGTGTGGATTATGGAATTTATCCTCCTGCAAGAACATTTATTATTGGCCTGAATGTAGGATTGTAAATTAAATATAAAGTGAAATTAAATTTTCCATAGCGATGATTACGGAAAATCCACTTAGCAATAAAACAATAAAAATATAGAGAAATGAAACGAAATAAAATTTTATATGGCGCGGCATTGTTGATAAATATTTTTACAATAAGCGCCTGTTCAAAATCTTTTTTAGAACCTACACCAAAAGGGCAGGCGCTTGAAACCACTTATTATTCAACTCCAAATCAGGCGTTTGCCGGACTGGTAGCCGCTTATGGTCCAATGGGCATCACTTATCATGATGGTTATACTTCATCAGAAGGATTGGCAAATGCAGCTTCGGATGAATGTTATTCCGGTGGCGCTAGTGCAAATGACCAGATCACCTGGACGGCAATGAACAATATGAAATTGTTAACGCCTGCGGTAATGCCAAATGGTTTGTGGGATGTAGCTTTTCAGGGAGTTTCTGCGAGCAATTTGCTGCTTTCAAAATTAGATGGCGCAGGCCTCGATCAGGCTACCTTAGCGCGCTATACTGCAGAAGCTAAATTCTTACGAGCCTATTATTATTTTCATCTGGTGCGCTGGTTTGGAAATGTGCCTTTGTTTACAAGTGCGGCATCATTGGATGAAGTGTATGCCGTAAAACAATCGGCCCCTTCAGATGTATATACACAAATAGAGAAAGACCTGAACGATGCAATTCCTGATTTGCCGGTTACGGTTTCTCCGTCCGATTATGGCCGTGCTACACAAGGTACAGCCAAATCATTGTTGGGTAAGGTAGATCTTTACGATAAAAAATATGCAGAAGCAGCAACAGTTCTGAAAGATGTAAACGGAACACCAGGTGGCACCAGTGAGTACGGGTATCATTTGATGGATAATTACGGTGATATTTTTACCCAGAAATTTAATGCGGAAGCTATTTTAGAAATTCAGCATTCGAGCAGCCAAAAATATGGAGACTGGAGTGGAAATGTCTTGACAGGAAATATGTATGCTGTAATGTGCGGCCCCCGAAATTATACATTTAAAACCGCTCCGGCTCCTACAATAGTTACTGGATGGGGTTTTACGCCGGTTAGTTACGATCTGGTCGATGCTATGGTAGTAAACGGGAATTACGATCCTCGCTATAAATATACAATATACAACATAGATAGCTTTGCGAATGCAGGATTGTGCAGTTATTCCGCAACTCCGTTTACATTAAATTTCCCTTATACCGGATATAATGTAGCAAAATTTGCTCCTTTACAGCAGTTTAAAGGAAGCGGCGGAAATGATTATTTGAACTATGGAGTGGATTATATTGAGATTCGATTGGCAGATACATATTTAATGGAAGCAGAAGCTCTGATACAGGGAAACGGAGATAAAAGCCGTGCCCAGCAATTATTGGATGCAGTTCGTTCAAGAGTTGGATTGCCGTCAGTTGCCGTTACATTGGATGCAATTAAAAATGAACGCCATCTGGAACTGGCTACGGAAGGTCATCGTTTCTTTGATCTTGTCCGTTGGGGCGATGCAGACAAAGTACTGAACAATATGGAAAAAGGATATTCAAAGAATTTTGTAACAGGTAAAAATGAAATTTTGCCTATTCCGTTAGCCGAATTTGCCAATACACAAATGGTACAAAATCCGGGTTATAATCACTAAGAAATTTTACAGCATCTATGATTTTTTTTTACAGAAAAAATATTATTATGAACAAAAATATTATAACATCGCTCATTGCCGGCATACTGGCTGTCGGAGCATTAAACTCGTGTTCAAAGGATGATCCCACGTTAAAGACTTCGGTGCCTGCGGCGAGTTTTACATACAATATGTTGACGCCAACAAGCGACTCAAATGCTCAGAATCTTGAGTTGATTAATACAAGCACAAATTCTATGACGGCATACTGGACAATTACAGATGATGAAGGTAATGCTATTGGCTCCTCAACAGGCGACTCAGTAAAGCTCGCCATTATATTTGCCGGTACTTATACAGTAAAGATGTCTGCCGCCGGTCCCGGTGGAGTGTCCGATACCATACAGCAAACCATAACCATCGAGAAAGACAATCCGTTCGCAGTAGGTCCTTCCACATTGCTGGGAGTTTTAACCGGAGCAGGGTTGGGAAACAGTCAAAGAACATGGATGGCAGAGAGAGTTATAAATTCTGTTATAGTTTGGGATAATTATACAGATTGTTTAAATCAAATAAATGGGGGAACGGGTGCTTGGTGGTCTTTTGGTTCTGGAGAAATTGATCCCAAAACCGGCCGCAACGGATATTTGGACGATCAATACACGTTCACATTTGCTAAGGTAGGGCAGTTTATTTATAATGACAGTAATACTGTTTTTTTAGATGCCGGTGGTTCCTTCTGGACGGCCGCATTGCCCGCGCCATGGAATACTGCCTTAGGCAGCTATGCATCTACTAATCCTACTACTTCTTCCCCGACCGCAATATACAATCTTGTACCGGCATTAAAACCTTGGGGTAGCGGTAATTTTACTTACACTATTGTATCGGCTCCGGGAGGAGCCAAAGGATTGGGGCAAATCACAGTTAATGGTATTGGTGCACATATTGGAATGGCGGATAAAGCGAATACTTCTCAGGAAACTGTTCCCACAGCATCGTCTATTACTTATGATGTTTTGAAAATAAATACAGGTTTAAAAGATGCAAGTACCGGTGCGACTTATGATGAGTTGATACTCGGGGTATCCGAACCCAATCTTGTCTGGACATTTATGTTTAGATCAAATCGGTAAGTATGTTGTTTAGAAAAATAACACAGTTTACAAACAAAATACTCCCTTATAAAAAATTAAGTCAATAATGAAACGCATATATAAATCAATATTATTCTGTCTGCCCGTTTTTTCTTTGCTGCTATCATGCAGCAAAGGCAGCGGTTATCAGCCGCCTGCAACACCTGCAAACTTGATATACAGCACACAAATAGTGGGCGCTGATGATGCAAATCCAAACGGCGATGGCAGCGGAACGGTAAATATTTCGCTTTCGGGTAAAAACGTAACATCCTTTATAGTAAGTTTACCTACAGAAAGCAAATCGTTTTCAGTAAACGGCTCAAGTGGAACTTTAAGTTGCACTTTTGCATCTGCGCCCGGCGCTACAACTAAATATCCAATAAATATTTCGGCATATTGCAATACTGTAAAAGTAGATACTTCTATCTATGTTACGGTTTATGTAAAACCTTCAGGTTCTTCAGGACAAACTTTAGTATGGTCAGATGAATTTGACGGAACTGCATTAAACACAAATGTCTGGAATTATGAAAGTGGAAACAATAATGGTTGGGGAAATAATGAATTGGAATATTATACAAACGATGCTGCAAATGTAAGTGTAAAAGGCGGCTATTTGCAAATCACTGCGCTTAATTCTCCTAACTATAACAATAGTGGATTTAACTATACATCTGCCCGCATAACTACACAAAACAAATACACTTTTAAATATGGAAAAGTAGATATTAAAGCAAAGATTCCCGGCGATGCCGGCACTTGGCCTGCGCTTTGGTTGTTGGGCAGCAATATAACCACAGTAGCGTGGCCCGGATGCGGAGAAATAGATATGATGGAAGCCGGAACCGTATGGGGTGCGGATATTGTGGGAAGCTCATTGCACTGGGGTGGAGATTATTCAAAAACTACAACAGTACCGGGTTCTGCAACCGATTTTCATATTTATTCTATGGATTGGCGAGCCGACCATATTGCATTTTATTACGACGGCACATTGCTTTACACGTGGGAGAATGATTCAGGAAAACCATTCAACCAAAATTTCTTCTTCATTTTCAATGTAGCAGTAGGTGGAAATATGGGTGGCACAAATATCAATCTTGGGTCTAATTCCACAATGTATGTGGATTATGTAAGGGTTTATAATTAAATAATTTTTAGTGGCGGATTAACAAATGCCCGCCATTATTAAATAATCTCTGTATGGTAATTTGATCAAAATATTTATATACATATTGCATTATTTAGAAGTGTATATATTTATTGTAATGGCAGTAAGAATTTCAAAATGGAATATATTTGAGGGAATATATTTCTATGCGTAAAACATATACATGTGGAATAATCGGTCCCGGAAAAATTGCCCGGAAATTCGCGGAAGCATTACAACTTACCGGCAATGTGCAATTAGGCGCTGTTGCATCAAGAGATAATAATAAAGCAAAACAATTTGCAGAAACATTCAAGTGTCCCAAAATTTATGACAGCTATGAAGCGTTGATGCAAGATCCGGATATTGACATCATCTATATTGCCACACCACATGCTTTCCATTGTGAGCAAACCATTCTATGCCTTCAGCATAAAAAAGCAGTACTCTGTGAAAAGCCGATGGCATTGAATGCAACACAAGTAAGTAAAATGATACAGGCTTCCAAAGACAATCAGTGTTTTTTAATGGAAGCATTATGGACAAGATTTCTTCCATGGCTGCAAGCCGTCATGGAAATTATCAACAAAGGAATGATCGGCGAAGTAAAATATGTGCGGGCTGATTTTGGTTTCAAAGCAGAATATCGTCCCGAAGGAAGATTGTTCGATACAAAGCTTGGCGGCGGTTCTTTATTGGATATTGGTATTTATCCTTTATTTCTTTGTCAGCAGATTTTAGGCAAACCAAAACACATTATTGCATCAGGTAATATCGACAAGCGCGGTGCAGATATATCATGCCATACGGTATTGCAATATGAAAATGGCGGTGCGGGTATTATTACCGCTATGCTTGATTGCGACACGCCACAGACTGCAGAAATTGCCGGTACGGAAGGCATGATTCGTATTCCTTCAAGATGGCACAGAGTGAGCGGATTTGAATGGAGAAGAATAGGCGAAGATTGGCAAACTATAACATTGCCGGCTCTTACAAATGGCTTTGAATTTCAGGTAGCCGAAGTCATACGATGCCTTGATAACAATGTAATTGAAAGCCCGTTACTGCCCCATGTGTTCAGCTTGCAACTTAGTGAAACAATGGATGAAATCAGAAAACAAACTGGCGTTTTCTATTCTCAAGCTGGAGAATCAAGCTCATTGATAAATTAAATAAATAGCGGATATTATGTAATGGCTTTATAACAATTGTATAAATATTTAAAAAAAAGCGCTAACATGAAATAGATCATGTTAGCGCTTTTATAAACTTATTTCAGGATAATTTTTATCTCTTTATAATTTTTGTTTTGTATAGATCTTTTCCGTCTGATAATTCTACAAAATATACACCGGAAGCAATAGAAGAAAGCTTCCCGGTAAGGATGCTGTTTATTTGTGGAAGCTTTCCTGTAATATTTGCAATAGTTTTACCTGCTGCATTGCAAACAAATACATTCACTATTTCCGTTGTTGGAAAATCTATTGTGATTTTATTAGAAACAGGATTGGGATATATTTTTAATAATTTCTCTGCATTGCCAATGGTAATATGTACAATGTTGGATGCAGTGGATTTTCCTGAAAAATCTATTTGCCTTATTTGATAATAATTAACGCCTTGTAAAGGACTGTTGTCGGTAAACTTGTAATCAAGCATTGTGGAAGAATTTCCGGCGCCTTCTAATTCTCCGATTGAATCAAAATCATTGCCGTTTGCTGAACGGAATACAATGAATTTTTTATTATTAATCTCGGCTGTCGTGCTCCATGAGACGATGACTTTTGCATTGTCTGCTTTAGCGGAAATAGGTGTCCACAATACGGGTTGCGTGCTAAATTTTACAGAGAACTCTTGAGTTAAAGTATTATTTATGTGTGTGTATTCCGGTTGTGCATTATTTGGATTAATGTCTACATGGATTTCACTAATTACATATCCGTTTTCATTGTTGGATGTTGCAGTTGCTTTGTTTATTGAAGATAAAATCTTATCGCCCGGAATTGCTATATTTACTATAGCTGTGTCTCCTGCCGGTATTGCTCTTAAATTAGGAATATTTATCGTATCGCCATTTAAAGTTGCGGTAGCTATAATAGAATCTCTGAAAGATTGGTTGCTGATATTTTTAAAAGCGATGGTAAAGTTATAATCCTGCCCTGCATTAATGGTATCTGAGGAAGCTTCCAGTTTCACATTGCCGGCCAGTGCGCCTTCGGGAACAGGCGTGTACAGCAAATGCCAGTAGCGCAGCTGGTAAGGTGTATTGTGCACACTGTCTGCATTTCTCAGCATCATCTGCAAATAAGGATATTTCTTCACATCGATATTTGAAATATTCACATTCTGCTGGGCGGTAGTATAAGTCCCTAACGTATCGGCTGTATTGCCGGTAGAATCAAACCCGATCAGTGTCACGGTCGCTTTATCATTATTATCAGTTCCGGCTTCCTTGCTGTAGCCATTCCATTGCAGCGATTTCCACGCAAGCGAAGGCCCGAACCTGGGAGAAGTAACATAGCCCAAAGTGTCTTTGCCATACAAGTCCTGTATTACCGAAAGGTTATCATGATCGTTACTGGTCATTTGCTGTACAGGCACAAAGGATTGGTCATTTTTCTTATAAATAAATACGGCGGTAACAGGCGTGGTAAAGTTATCGATCAAATCCAGATGTTGCGCTTTAAAAGCATCATACAGGGAATTGTCCCCGTCTGTTTTCCAGGTATCCACCAAAGGGATATTGGTTTCCGGGTCTACGATGAGCAGCCTCGCTATCACATACGAACCGGCAGGTATCCAGTTCATGAACTGGGCAATGGTATTTCTATTGGCAGCCGTCTGGTAAGAGAATTGAAAATCGTATTTCCCTACATTCGGATTGGAAGGAGCAGATCCGTCAAAGTTATAAGGCGATGAACCGCAGGCAGCCGTAGATCCCATGAATCCTTTTCCTACGCCTGCCACAACACCATTGCTGTTCTCTTGTATAGCGGGGGCCGGCAGCTGGTTAAAATAAGGTTTCATACCATCGGGAGTGAATACCTGAAATATGAGGAGGTTATTAAGTCTTTTGCAATAATAACTTGACAAATCCTTTAGATTGACTCTTTCTAAAATGGAACTGTAAGGAGAACTATTGCCTGCAACGTTGGGCAACTGGGCAATGACAAAATTATAATCTATGCTGTCAAAATCCCACTGCCGGGTGGTGCTGTCCAAAAATATCCGTTTAAAGGAAGATGCTTCGTGCTGGTATAAGTGTGACTGCCCGAAACCATCATCGGTATTGGGCGTGCCGATATACTGGAAGCTTGCATACGCCCATTTATAAAGGGCGTTCTGTCCTGTAGGTACAGGGCTTACTCTCCAATAATAAACCACACTGTCGGAATAGGAGGTTTGCGGGTTGAAATCTATTGCACCACCGACAGAAGTAACCGTAACTATTTTTTTAAAGGATGAATTAAATAAAGCTGTAGTATCCAGCTCCATGACATAAGATTGCGATGGCGCCAGCGCGTTGGAGGTGGAAGCCACCAGATGTGCCGACGGGTCATGGATGATGGAATAGTTGTAGGGATAAACAGGGTTAATGCCGTTGGTATATATCACTACGGTTTGGGTAGCGGTATTATTGACTTCACTGAGCTCATCGATGCGGTTGTTGCCGTCAATGGTTACGATAATGTCGTTGTTGCCTGCATCGGTAGCGGCATTTATGGGTACATCCACCTGAACGGAATCCATAAATGCAATAGTGGCAATATTCTTGCTGACAAGCGTAACGATATTGCCGGAAGGCAGCTTTCTTTGTACCTGAACAAGTACCGAATCTTTAACGGCTTTACCGATATTATACAAATAAGCTTTGACGGAGAATTTGGCTTGCGTGGCAGATACAGACTGAGGCGCTATGATCTTTGCCGCTTCCACCGCAAAATCAGCCTTTGCAAAATGATACAACGATAACGACGGATCCCCAAAATATAATGTCTGTGCGGCATTCCCATAATATGTTACACTATCATTTGAAGATGTGGAAAAATTTGTTGATTTTATGGTTTGTTGCTGGCTATAATTCATGCTGCTTGCTATTGGCAAGCCATAGGAATTACCTGAAAGGGCTTCATAAAAGGTTGTATTATACAAATCCAAAACGTTGGAAATTCCTAAGGCTGATTGGGCTAAATATCCCACACTTCCTTCACCTGGTGTAAAAATAAATCTCTCTGCAATATTTGCTAAAGAAACAGATCGCCCAGATCTATAATCGAAGCAATTGCCAACATTACATCCGCTGGTAAAAATTACAGGATATTTTCCTGCGTTATCAAAGTTGGCAGGGTCGGCTAATGGCGTATAAGCTATACTGGTAGCATATCCATGCCCATAATAACTGATAAAACTTAATCCTTGTTTAAATAAAGTATTTAATACGGAATTGGGTGAAGGATTATAAGATGAAGTAGTAACATTTGTGAAATAATAACCATTACCGCCAAATGCAGTATCGCTCATTGTTTTTTCATAATTATTTATATAATAGCCGAAAGTAACTTCATCTGCACTATTACCGGCACCGGTTATGAAAGCCATATTTTTTTTCCATAAGGAGCTATCTATTTTATTATTGCTCGACAGCAAAGCCGAATCATAAGATATTACTTTGTTGAGATATATACCTACCTCAGCTGAATTTACTGCAGGTATTCGTCCGATAGGAGTTGCCATTACCGGCGAAAAATCATTTGATGCCAGCAACACATCTGATGCGGGATATCCGTAAGTGGGTATCAGTGCCTGTGCCTGATAATCTGCATTAGCGCCGGCAGCGCCGAATGTATTATTGAATGTAAGGCCGTGGCCTATCAGAAAAGCAAATTTGGGCTTTACAGAAAAATTATTCCTTGCATAGCGTAAAAAGTTTTTGATGCTCAGAGGATGATTACGAATACCGAAAGCAAACTGATCTTCCAAATCTTCGATATCGCATATTTTAGCATTGTAGCTGCCGCCGGCAGAGGAATTACGATATTGTTGATATTGCTGTACATAACCGCCGCTGCCGTTAATAATAATTTTATGAGAGATAATTAAAAAATCGCCCTGGTTGGCACTGCTTCCATAATTTGTGAAGTTGCGCTGCGTTATTTGCGATGGATTAATAGCAGTATATGAATTTGCAGATTGTGCGGCCATTACCAAACTGAAAGTGTCGGCGGCAGGCAGTAAAAACACAAAATCATTCCCCGAAGGCAATGCGGTATATTTTTGATGATTGATCAGATCATATAAAACAGGAATTGAATTATCTGTATTAAAATTTTTTATATGCAAAAGCCTTTTGGAAGTACTGCTTCCCAAATTAAATGCAAAAATATTTTTCCCGTCAAAATTAAATTCTCTCGGATATGTCAATGATACAAAGCCAACAATAGAGCTGTCTGCGGAACTGGTTGGATTTGTTTCACTGATTGTAGCAGTAAAATCCCCATTTAAATTAAAAGTATTTGAAGTAATTATTTTCCCTTGCGAGACGCCAAGAGATGCATTAGTGATCAAATTGCCTTGTGTATTGCTCGCGACATTAATAGTTCTTACTTTACCAACGGCTGATGCTCCGGCTATGCCAATGGATAAAGTGCTGTTGCCAACATTTCCGGTATAGGCGTATAAATTGCTAAATGAGGTGGATAAGGAAGATCCGGGAGTAATCTTTGCGCCGAATAATTTATACTGATAATCCGACATATATACATATTCCCCCGAATAATTATTTAAAGCGCCTTGATTAAACGTACCTGTCAAATTATTTTGAACAGTATATAAAAAATAAGGTTCTGCCGTGTATGGCAATGTATCTGCCGGAGAAGCCGCAGCATTGTTATTATAGCTTAGATTATTGCCTGTGGTATTTACGGTTAAGAAATAAGCTGCACTATCTGTTTCAAAACTTACGGCTTTATTGATATGATCCAAATCGTTTTTAAACAAACCTGCATCGGCGGAGCCGTCATTGCGCTGTCCGTAAAATTCTATATAATCCGTACTGCTCAAATTGCCGGAAGTGCTTACATATAAAGGAACTTCTTTGCCATTTTTGAACAATTGCAGCTGTGCTCCGGTAGCAGTAATCCCTAACGATGAGAGGGTTTGGCCGCTTATATGGTACAATCCGTCGGTTGCTATTTTAAATTTATAATATGGTTTGTCATAAGCGATCCATTCATTATTATATGTTTGAGCAATTAAGTTTTGGGTACTCAAAAATAATCCTGTCAAAGTAAGGATTATTGAGAAAAATCGTTTTTTCATCTGTATAGTTATCATTGTTCAATTATCAGATGGAATGAACTAAACAGATTATAGCATTCACATAACTGGCTTGCGTTCATTTCATGCGGATTGGGTTATTTTAAATTAATCTCGGTTAAGATTGACTTAATCAAATAATTAATCAATCATAAGCATATGCGAATATATCTTAAAAATGATTAAAAATACATGGTTGCCTCGCTGAAAGTATAAAATATTATTAATTATTCGTGATTTTTAATTTATCGGGCGATCAACTTTTGCAAAACCAAAACTTTTATTCGGAGCAGATCCCATTGTATATTCAAGATTCCCGCCGTTTATAATGTCTTGATATGTGATGTAAGATTTGGTATAATTTTTCCCATTAAGCTTTACCGATTGGATGTAAATATTTTTTTCCGATAAATTCTTTGAAATAATAGTAAAAGGTTTCTTCGTGGAATTAATAATCATTTTCTCAAACATCGGCGTGCCAAAAACATATATGCCATTTGAAGGATTTACCTGGTAAAATCCCAAAGCTGAAGTTACATACCATGCGCTCATTTGTCCGCAATCATCATTGCCGCAAAGTCCGTCGGTTTTATCGGTGTAAAACTTATTCGTTATCTCATGAATTTTTTCTGCAGTTTTCCATTGCTGTCCTGCGTATGCATAAAGGTAAGGCACATGATGTTCCGGTTCGTCGCCTTGCGCATACATGCCGATCAATCCGGAAATATCGGGCGGCGCATCCGGTCCGAGATCACCGTTTACAACAAACAAGCTATCCAATTTATTTATAAACGATTCATCACTTCCAAATTGATGAATTAAACCATACACATCTTGGGGAACGAGCCAAATATATTGCCATGAATTACCTTCGGTATAATCGCTTGCTCCCTGTACAGCAGAATGAAACGGACTGAACGGTTCACGAAAACTCCCATCGTGCAAAACGGCGCGCATAAATTGTGTTTTCGTATCGAAATATTTTTTATAATATTCCGAACGTTTTTTAAACAACATATAATCATCTTGCTTGTTTAAATATTTTGCCACCAGAGCAATGGAACCATCGTCTACAGCGTATTCCAGAGCTTTTGAAACTGACTCAGCTATCGAGTCTGCAGGAATAAAGCCTAAAGATTTTACATAGTTTAATCCGTCGAAATTTGTGGTGGCTGTTGCTTTCATTGCCTGGTAAGCAAGGTTTATATCAAAACCTTTATAGCCCTTTAAAATAGCATCTGCAATTACAGGAACAGCGCTATAGCCTACCATGCAATTGGTTTCGCTGCCCATTAAAGGCCAAACCGGCAGCTTGCCTTGTTGCTGATAAATAGCCAGAAAAGTATTGATAAAATCATTTACTTTTTCCGGATGAAGAATAGTCGTCAAGGGATGTAATGCCCGATAAGTATCCCATAAAGAAAAGATGGTATAGTTTTGAAAATTAGCTTTGGGATAAACTTTTTTATCAGTTCCGCGATAGCTGCCGTCAGCATCATTAAACAATACCGGTGCTATTATCATGTGATACATTGCCGTATAAAAAACTTTTTTCTCAGTCTTATTATTACTTTCTATTTGTACAGTCGATAAAGCTTTACGCCATTTATCTTTTGCCTGTGCAACAGTTTTATCAAAATTCCAGCCGGGAATTTCAGCATTGATATTTGCCAAAGCATTTTCGTAACTTACGGGTGAAATGCCGACTTTAAATTCTACTTTGCCTATGTTTTTGGAGAATGACAAAATACCTTTGGCATTATCTTTATTCAAAGAATCTTTTGACGAAAAAAAAGTATCGCCTAAGTGCGAAACGGCTTCGAATGAGGCAATAGGTTTGGAGGTTTTTATGGCAAACCACAATCGCTGATCGTCTGCCCAGCCTTTGGAATACCGATAACCGACGATTGTATTTTTATCCACTAATTTTACAAAAGTATTTGTTGCGGAATCCCAGCCGATGCCTTCCTGTAAATCAATGATAACGCGTGCTGAATCATTTCCCGGAAAAATATATTTATGATAAGCCACTCTTTCGCTCGATGTAAGCTGAACCTGTATGCCGGAGTTTTTGAGTTTGACGGAATAATATCCTGGCGTACATTCTTCATCGGTATGAGAATATTTATCGGCGTATTCTTTTGGATTGATTTTAATTTTTCCTTCATAAGGCATCATCAGCACATCGCCCAAATCGCCAATGCCTGTTCCGCTTAAATGTAATTGCGAAAAGCCCCTTACAATACTGTCGGAATAATGATATCCGGAACACCAATCCCATCCTTGCACAAAATTATCAGGCCCTACCTGCACAGCTCCCCACGGAACATCGGCGCCGAGAAATACATGTCCGTGAGCCGCAGTTCCTATGTATGGATCAACATATTGAAGAATATCATTTTTATTATTTTGCGCCAAAGCGCCGGTAAACAAAAAAGAAAAGGCGAGAATCGTTTTACAAATTTTTTTCATTGTTCGAATTGTTTGAGCTAAGCTGAACGTACTTTTAAAGCGGCGTTATCAAATTTACTTTACATATCCAAGAATTTTCAGCATGCTTTGCGCCGTCTGTTCTTTTGCATACAGCCAATCTTCCAGAACACCGTTTTTATCATATTCTACAATTACGTGTTTGGGCGAAGGAATAAGGCAATGTTTAATGCCACCATAGCCGCTTATCTGATCCTGATAGGCGCCGGTATGAAAGAAGCCGACATATAAAGGTTTCTTGTTTTCTTCATCCTTGTTGCCCTGAGATTGAATTTTCGGCAGGAAAACTTCATTAATATGCTCTTCCGAATCGTAATAATCGTGGCCATCGCAGGTAATGCCGCCGAGTACAACGCGCTGGTATTCATTCTCCCATTTATTGATGGGCAACATAAGAAATCTTTCGCCGATGCCCCATGTATCGGGCAATGTGGTAATGAAAGATGAATCTATCATATACCATGTTTCGCGGTCGTTTTGTTGTTTTTCGCCTAACACACTGTAAATATGAGCCATACTTTCGCCTACGGTAAAGCTGCCGAATTCCGTAAATATATTTGGCATCGGAACCTTCGCTTTTTTGCATGCGCTTTTAATATTACCAACAATCTCGTTGATCATGAATTGGTAATCGTACTCAAATGCCAAAGAATGTTTTATCGGAAAGCCGCCGCCGATATTAATGCTGTCCAGTTCCGGGCAAATCTTTTTTAACTGGCAATAAAGGTTGATGGCTTTGTTCAATTCCGACCAATAATAAATATCATCTTTGATGCCTTTATTCAAAAATATATGCAGCATTTTTAAATGATATTTTTCTTCGTTCCCTTCAATCTCATCAACATAAAATTCAAGAATGTCGCGGGCTTTGATTCCCAGCCTGGATGTGTAAAAAGGAAAAGTGGGCTCTTCTTCCGCAGCTATGCGAATGCCCAGTTTAAAAGGCTCTCCGGTTTTTATAGACCGGCGGTACATTTGCAATTCTTCCTTATTGTCCAGAACAGGAATTACATTTTTAAAACCGGCATTGATAAGCTTTGAAATGCCCGACACATAAGACTTTGGCTTGAAACCGTTACAAATTATATAAGAATCTTTGTGCAGTTTTCTCCGATTGTATAATTGATTGATGATGTCAATATCAAAAGCAGAGGAGGTTTCTAAATGTATATTGTGCTTTAGCGCTTCTTCCACAACAAAAGAGAAATGAGAACTTTTTGTACAGTAAGTATAGAAATATTCTCCTTCGTATTTATGCTTTTTTATAGCGTTTTTGAAATATTCTTTTGCACGGTCTATATTGATGCCGATTTTTGGTAAAAAAGTCATCTTCAGCGGCGTGCCGTATTTTTCGATAATAGGCTTTAGGTTTAAACCATTGAATTCTAAATATCCGTTATCTCCCATATCAAAACCTTCCTGCGGAAAATGGAAAGTTTGTTTCACCAGGTCGGTGTAGGAATTATTCATTCTTTTAAATGATTAATTTATGATGTGTAAAAATTTGCGACACAAATTTATAGGAATTAAAAAAGTAAAGGGGAAAAATATTTTGTGCTTTTTTGATTATTCTTTTTTTGTTCCTATGGTAATGTCTTTGGTATCTGCCTTTTCTTTTTCTTTATCCTGAAGCTTTTGATAAGCCACAAGAAAAACTGCTCCTAAATTTTCGTAAGGCGGTACATAATCTGCAAAGCGGGTATCGCTGCTTAATTGTTTCGAAAATCCTTTCCACATTTTTACCCAATTGAGGTCTTGTCCTTTTTGAAGCGTTAGGATAATGTCTCGAATCATTGGCAGATTGAGATCTCCGGCGCCGGTTTGTTTCGTAGAAATTATTTGTGTTCCGGGTGATGCTTTTAACACATCATTCAAACTTTGAAAGCCGCCGCAGCTTCCAAGAAAGACAAGCCTTTCCGATGGTTGCAGTTGTTTTACGGACGATTTTAAATAATAACTATGCCCTCTGTGGAAAGCCAATGTAGGATGAATATCATTCTCATCAAGATAATTGTTTAAGGCATCTTGTGCATCATCGTCTAGATGTTGTTTTTCATCCAGCGGCCGATTGGTGAAAATGGTTATCGGTACGCCTTTGGTTGAGGAAACAGTTGACCAATATTTATTTACGGAAGTTTTCCAGCCCAAACGGCTAAAGGCATCCATAAACCTTTCATAGTTTACATTACCGTCCTGATCGCCATAAGTAAATTGCTGGATATATATTTTTCCGGTGCTGTCTTTTAGTTTATCTATTGGCAAAAAATAAACAGGTTCTATGCCAAGCCTTTCAGAAACATCTATATTATTTGATGAATCCATAGATAAAAACAATGTATTGAGAATATAATAAATATTATAAGCCTTTGTATTGCGTTCGCGCTTTGCTTTGTCAAGATTGTCTTGTGTTTCATTTAACACCAGTTGCTTAATAGCGGGGTCATCTATGCTTGAATAGCTGCCGGCCACATCCACAGCATCTTCCAGAGGATTTTTAGTTGATGATTTATCTAAGCCGCGAACAAACGCTTTCATAAGAAGCCGGGAACTTTCAGGATCCATTTTACTTAGGAAATTATCAAGCGTATTGTAATTAGCAGCCATCTTGATCCATTTTTTATAATAATCGAATTGTACAGACATTAACAATGAATCGCCTGTAAGTTCTTTGCCGCCTTTTTGCCAGATAAGGTTGTAAATTCCATAGTCTTTTCCATTTACATAGGTAGAAGTGTAAATTACTTCTTCAGAAGTTACAATCAAGTAATACAAATCAATTGGCGATAAAGGTTTCAAACACGCATATCGCACATCGTTTGACTTTTCGTGCAAACCATTTACGACATTAATGAACTTATTAATTCCCCAATCACTTATTTTATCTTTCATGATTTGGAGCGCCATGGCAGTATCCTTATTTTGCTCATTGGCAGCATATTGTATCTCGGTTTTTACAAGCAGTTTAAAATATATCACATCATCATTCATTGCATCTTCAACCTTATCCATCGAAATATCGCCTTTGTATAATGCATCTAAGAAAGGCATATACTGGCGTCCTATTCTTGATCCGCTGCTTCCTTGTGCATTGGCTATTTTGCTGATGGTAGATACAAGCGGGTCGTTACTTTTACGGATTTTTTCGCCTAAAGGCGTATAAGATTGCGCATACGTATAAATGGCGTCGCTGCTGTCTTTTGCCACTGCATGAATTATACTGTCTGCGGCAGGAAAATCAGGATCTGTTTTTAATAATCCATTCAAAATGCCTAATGCTTGTGAAGGATGTTCGTCCAGGTTTTTCCTTACTAAAATATTGTTGAAATTATTTTTTCCGGGATTAGATTGGAACGCATAATTTCTTGCGATTAAGACCGCAACTTCATATTTATATTTACCGATGATTGAAGATATATCATCGCCATGCTTATCCATAATCATTGCTTCTTTATAGGCTTTCAAAGCATTGACCAGCTGCGCGCCGGTAATGCCCCTTACTATAAATGAAGAACGATAACCTTCTAACAACTCAATGACTCCCCGCAAATATTTCAACTTAGTATTATTATCCCAGTCTTGTTTTTCAATAAATTTTTGCAAGTCATCCACATCTTCCGTAGCGGCTTTATTCGATGCTTTATTCAATTCATTATTGTCGTAATACGGTGTGAATTGTCCATCGGCAGTGCGGTCTGCAGCTTCTAAAGCAAGTTGTGCCTTATCTATCCTGTCATGAAAAGATTGTCGTGCCGTAGGAATATCGTTTTGTGCAAAAGCGGTTGTAAAAAGGCCTGTAAAAATGATGGCGGATATAAAAAATATCTTCATGTTTTCGGTTTTGTTTTTCTTATTCGGTTCAATGCGTTCATTGCCTCGCTATAAAACCTTCTGTAATAGAATAATTTTTTTAAAAATATTGAATAATTACTGATCCGTTTTTGTTTTTAAAATTACCGTTCGCAAAAATACAATCAATACACTTAACAATTATATAATGCGCAAAAACTGTGCTATCTTTAAGAGCGCGTTAATTTTGCGTAAACTAAACGTTATATGGATTTGAAACCTAAGAAGATTTTAATTGCCGACGATGAACCCGATATCCTCGAAATAATTTCTTATAATTTAAAGAAAGAAGAATACGATGTTTATACTGCCAAAGACGGCATAGAAGCTGTAGATAAAGCCAAAGATGTGAAACCCGATCTGGTAATTCTGGATATGATGATGCCATATAAAAATGGATTGGAAGTATGTGAAATTCTTCGTGCGCAACCTGCTCATGAAGACACTTTGATTATGTTTCTTACTGCAATCAATGATGACAGCACAGAGATAAAAGGGCTGGAAACCGGAGCCGATGATTATATTACAAAACCTGTATCGCCAAAAGTTCTGACAACGCGCGTAAACGCTTTGTTCAGAAGAAAACAAAAGAATAACGATGATGATAATAAGATTCTGGAAATCGACAATCTAAAAATAGATCCGGTACAGTTTCTTGTTTTTGTAGATGGCAGCGAAGTTGTTTTAGCAAAAAAGAATTTGAATTATTATATTTACTGGCTTCAGCTCCCGGACGTGTTTTTCTGCGAAATGAAATATTAAATAAAGTATGGGGAGCCGACGTAATCGTTGGCGACAGAACGATAGACGTACATATAAGAAAAATACGGCAAAAGTTAAATCTCGATTGTATTGCTACAGTAAAAGGCGTAGGATACAAATTTGTTCTGTAATTTTAGCTTTTACCGAAGCATATGTTTGCTACCAAAAATTTTTCCCCTTCCCAGCTTGCATTATTTACTGCACTGCCCATCAGCCTTGCGGCAGGATTATGCTTTTTATTTTTAGACATATATTGGGTGCATTCGCTCATAGCTATATGCTGCATATTTTTATGTAGCTTTTTTATATTCAGGGAAGTGCTGCGCAGATTTATTTACAGAAAAATAAAACTCATTTACAAATTTATTTATCAGACAAAAGCCAGCAAACGCGAAGAGTTTTTTTATAAAAATGTAATACCGCAAAAAACAATTGAAGAAGTTGAGGAAGATGTGCAGGAATGGTCGCAAAAAAAGAATGAAGAAATAGAATCGCTTCGTGAGAATGAAAAATATCGCAAAGAATTTCTCCAGAATTTTTCTCATGAAATAAAAACACCCATCTTTTCTATCCAGGGTTATTTGAACACACTTTTGTCCGGCGCATTGGAAGATGAAGAAATGAGTGTGAAATTTATAATGAATGCCGCGCGAAACGTAGACAGAATGGTAAATCTTGTAAATGATATTGACGAAATATCAAGGCTTGAATCCGGCACACAACCTTTGCACAAAACACATTTTATAATACAGGAATTGATAAAGGATGTGTTTGAAAGCATCCAAATGCAAACAACCGAAAAGTCCATAAGATGTTCCATCAAGAAAGGTTGTGAAGCGCCCGTAACAGTATTTGCCGACCAGGAAAAAATAAGGCAGGTGATTACCAATTTAGTAGTGAACGCCATTAAATACGGAAAACAAAACGGGCATATTACAGCAAGCATTTACCGCACAGATGAAATGCATGCATTGATAGAAATAAGCGACGATGGTATCGGCATTTCAGAAGAGCACTTGCCAAGAATTTTTGAAAGATTTTATAGAACAGATACCGGCAGAAGCCGCAACAGCGGCGGCACAGGATTGGGGCTTGCAATTTGTAAGCATATTATTGAAGCGCACAGCCAAACCATTCATATAAGAAGCAAGCCGGCCGTTGGTACAACAGTCGGCTTTACACTTCAAATAAAACCAAAATAAATTTTATTCTTCCGCAAGGAAGGGATATTTATAATCCGTAGGCGGATTATAAGTTTCTTTAATCGTTCGTGCACTCAGCCAGCGATACAGGTTTAATGCGCTTCCGGCTTTATCATTTGTGCCTGATGCGCGCGCGCCGCCAAATGGTTGCTGCCCTACGACTGCACCTGTAGGTTTATCATTAATATAAAAATTCCCTGCTGCATGGCGTAACTGTTCCGTTGCATAAGCCACAGCATCTCTATCCTGCGAAATAATGGAACCAGTTAATGCGTATGGCGAAGTTGTATTTACGGTTTCAACTATTTCTTCAAATTTATTTTCATCATACACATAAATGGATAATACAGGCCCGAAAATTTCTTCGCACATAGTTACATATTTCGGATCTTTTGCTTCGATAACGGTTGGTTCGATAAAATATCCTACGGATTTATCATAGCTGCCGCCAACAATAATTTTTGCCTTTTTATCTTTCTTAGCCCCATCGATATATTTTGCAATTTTATCAAAGCTTCTTTCATCAATCACAGCATTTACGAAATTGGTAAAATCTTCAACCGAACCAATTTTGAAAGATTTAATTGCGGCTACCAGTTTTTCTTTAATAATGTCGGCCAAATTTGACGGAATATACGCACGTGAAGCAGCCGAGCATTTTTGCCCTTGGTATTCAAATGCGCCACGCGCCAATGCTGTAGCAGCAACATCCGGATCGGCAGATTTATGAATCAGCACAAAATCTTTTCCGCCGGTTTCGCCCACAATGCGCGGGAATGATTTATATATATGAATATTTGTGCCAATCTCTTTCCAGATATGATTAAATACTGCTGATGAACCCGTGAAGTGTATACCTGCAAAATCCGGATGTGAAAAACATACATCACCGAGCGCTTCTCCCGGAACATAAATTAGATTGATAACACCATCTGGCAAGCCGGCTTCCTTAAAAATACGCATGATAAGCTGTGCGCTATAAACCTGTGTGTCTGCAGGCTTCCATACAACTACATTTCCGCACAAGGCTGCGCTTGCAGGCAAGTTGCCGGAAATAGCCGTAAAATTAAAAGGCGTAATTGCCAGCACAAAACCTTCAAGCGAACGCCATTCCGTTCTGTTGTGTATTCCGGCTGATGAAATTGAAGGTTGTTGTTTATAAATTTCATTTAAATAATGAACATTAAAACGTAGAAAATCGATCAATTCGCAAGCGCTGTCGATTTCTGCCTGATATACATTTTTACCTTGCCCCAACATTGTTGCGGCATTTATTTGCGCACGATATTTTGTAGATATTAAATCAGCGGCTTTTAAAAATATCTGAGCCCTGTCTTCCCAAGGCAATGTTTCCCAGTTTGATTTGGCTTTTAAAGCTGCATCAATCGCTTGCTGCACATGCTTTTCATCGCCCATGCTGAAAGTGCCGAGCAAATGTTTTATTTCATGTGGAGGACGAATTTCTATTTTATTATTTGTTTTTACAGTTTTTCCTCCTA
Source organism: Arachidicoccus sp. (assembly GCA_028283605.1). Lineage (GTDB taxonomy): Bacteria > Bacteroidota > Bacteroidia > Chitinophagales > Chitinophagaceae > Arachidicoccus. The sequence continues at coordinate 64,358 of JAPWKH010000018.1, forward strand.
TGTATAAAGGTATATCGATAGGTTTCTTTTTTGCATCCGCAAGTGCTTTTTTCAAAGCAATTTTTTCCGGAGATCCCGGCGCATAATTTAATACAGGTTCGTTTGCGGGGAGTTTATATTCAGTATATCCGATGCTCATTATAATTAAGAATTAGTAATTAAAAATTAAGATTTGATGTTGTTTATAAAAAATTCCGACTGAGAAAAATGACGATTGTTGTGTATTAAAATTATAAAATCCTAATCAAGTTTGGGATAATTACGCTTGCGCAGTTGGGCCGCCGAAATTCAAAGGAATTTGTACTTCTTCCAGATCACGTATATCGCCGTTTTCACTTTCATATCGGTCAATATTTTCCGTCAATGCCTTCATAAGGCGTTTAGCGTGCATTGGAGTAAGAATAATCCTGGATTTTACTTTGCTTTTTGGAACGCCCGGCATTACATTGATAAAGTCCACTATAAATTCGGCATGGCTGTGTGTAATAATAGCGAGATTTGCATAATTGCCTTCAGCAACTTCTTCACTGATTTCGATATTTAATTGATTCTGTTGTGTCTGACTTTCGTTCGGCATTCTTTTATGTTTTTGGAGAGGCAAAGTTAGGGAAATAAGAAGATAGTATAAAAAGTTGGAAGGCTGAAGCTTTAGCGAAATGTATAATTTTAACTGGAAGAATGAATATTAATGAAACGATATTATTATTCCACTTCCACAATATTCTCTTTCACATTCCAACCGCTAATCATAATCCGTGGTTTTTCTTTCAGTGTTTCAGGATAATCAATGGAAATTTTCTTTGTTTCGTCGGGCATTAGTGTTACATAATTATCAGAGTAAAAAGCAGGCAATACTCGCTCAGTAGTTGCTGCGTGTATTACAGATAACCGATTAAAAAATGCCGGCACGTTTCCTTCTTTATTCGACAAAGTAATTTCTATTTTTCCGCTTCCTTTGTTGATGGCAACTGCCGTGATTTTAGAAGAAGCTATATGTTGTAACCCAGAATAATTTCCTGTGGAATCTGGCAACCAATAAATATTTTCACTTACCGGCTGCTTATTCATATCCAGCAATTGCAATACTAAGAATGTTCCTTCTTTTGACGCAAGTTTCTTTATTTCTTTATTGATATATAAAACAGGTTTTGGAAGTTGCGGTTCAATGGGAGTAATTACTTGTGCAATTAATTTGCTGTTTCCCTGCATATCATAAGCTTTTACTACCATCATCAAATCTTTGTTTGCACTAAAACCATTATTGAGTGTATAAATTGCGCTATCTGTGCGGTTGTACATCAAATGAAATTGCTCTCCTGCAGCGCGAAGCCCATATAGACAAGCGTTTGGATCGAGATAATAATCATACATCTGGCCTCTTAAAGCTGTCCATGGATTTTGTGTTTTCCAGATGATTACCCCGGTATACCAATCCCATTCATGTGCGGAAAAACCTTCGATAAGGCTACGATATTGATCGTAGTTTACCAATTGCGCTTTATTGGCAAAATCGGTCATATCTTTTGGCTTTCCGTAAGCTTCGATTGATTTTCCGTAACCAATATATTTGTGATAATCCCATAAGGAATCTTGTGCATTTTTACCTTTTGTGCCGAGATTGGTATAACCTGATTATCTTTTGGAAGAAAACGTTGCAAAGATACTGCATCGCCTATGCCAACCGAGCCGACTTCCGAATTGAAAGGAAAAGTGCGATGTTGCCAAAATATACTGTCCGGCTGTATTCCGTAAGGTCCATCTCCATTATCGCCGAGTGTGTTGTAGGACATACTATCTGAGTTGGAATAATTCACAAACCAGCGAGTGCCATCAAGTAAGGGAATTAATGAATCTTTTAAAGCATGTTGAATATCGGAAGGTTGAGTGATTTCGTTTCCGCCACACCAGAATGCCAATGAAGGAAAATTGCGTAGCATTTTTATTTGATCGGCTGCAGAAGCGATAAATAATTCATGATCGTCCGGATACTTTCTTCGTGTCCATTGATCATCTTTCTTTTTTAGATCCATCCACCTTCCGTCGCAATCACCGGAGCCCCAGAAATCCTGCATTACGAGCATTCCGTATTTATCACACGCTTCGTAAAACTCGGGGCGTTCAGTCAATGCACCGCCCCATACACGAATCAAGTTAAGTCGCATATCACGATGAAAATGAATTTCTGCATCATATCTTTCTTTACTAAGCCTTAGCATTTCGTCAGAAACAATCCAATTGCCGCCTTTGATAAAAACAGGACGGCCGTTTATTTTTATTTGCCTGCTCATTGTATGTGCATTCCATTCGGTCTGAATTTCACGGATACCCACTTCCATAGAATCCTTATCCGAAACCAGATTGTCGTCTGTAATAAATTCGGAGTAAGATGTATAAAGATTTGGATCGCCAACGCCATTGCACCACCAAAGTTTAGGATGCTCAATTTGGATTAAAGGCAATTGTATCGTACTGTCGGATTGGGCATTTATTGTCACATGTTGTTTTACAACTTGATTATTTATCGTGTATTGCAGCGTGCCGCTTACAGATTTTGAATAAATATTTTTTAAAGTTGCAGTATAGTAAATAAATGCCGGCGCCTGATTGTTGTTTTCCGGATCTCTTACTCCCGGAACTTTTGTAACAATTTGTGGATTTGTAATGGTAACTGAGCCGCTACTTTGAAGGATTACTTTATCCCAAATTCCTGTATTGCGATCGCGTATTGGTTGAATCCAGTCCCAGCCTGCTACATATTGTTGCGCTACATTTTTTGCAATGGTTCCATCTCCGCCCTGTCCGCCATTTGGATTACCTACTTCGTCGGGTGGATAAACAATTATGGCGAGCCGGTTTTTGCCGGTAGAATTAAGGTAAGAAGTGATGTTATATTTCCTTCTTAAGAACATTCCTTTTTCGATATTACTGTTAAGCTTTTGCCCGTTTACATAAATATCGAAGCCATAATTTACACCGCGCAACAGCAACCAAAATTGCTGATTGTTTTCATCCGTTTTGGTTTCAAAATCTTTCGCAAACCAATAAGTATAATAGGCTTTACCAATATTATATATGTCAGGAATTTTATTATTATTCATTCCATAAAAAGGATCCGGAATTTGTTTGTTATTCAAAAGTGTTGTGAGCACAGTACCCGGAACGGTTGCGGGCATCCAGTCTTTTAAGTTATAATGAATGTTGGAAATTTTATTACCTGAAACAGAAGGAATGGTTGCTGCTTTTATACATTTCCAATTGCTGTTCAGCTCATAAGAAGATTGCGCATGAGATAAAAAAGGAAGAACCAGTAAATATGAAAATTTAAGCAGTTTTTTTATCATCATTGTATTGATTGGTTTTATAGGAACTCAGAAAATATTTTCCCGACAATCTTAATACGATAATTCATTGCTTCGTTGTCCGCGATGATTAAAAGGTTTGTATCATTTCGGATTTAATAAAGCAATCTCAATAATATTTTCTCATCTCAAATATATAAAAAGGTTTTGTATGGTTGTTTTATACAAGCAATAAATCCATTCCAGGCATTATTTCCGGAATGGATTTATTTAATTTTATAACAAGAAATTTTATGAATTGTCTTTTTGCGCTTGTTCGATTGTTTCTTCAATCAATATTTCAACATAATCGCGCAAGGCTTCGTTGTGTATTTTTTCTGCAACATCAAATGCAAAGGCATTTACCAAAAGGCTTCTTGCTGTTTCTTCACCGATGCCGCGCGCACGCAGGTAGAACAATGATTCTTCATTAAATTGACCAACTGTGCTTCCATGACTGCATTTTACATCATCTGCAAAAATTTCCAGCTGTGGTTTGGAATTGATCACTGCATTCGGGCTGAACAATAAATTATTATTCTGCTGGAAAGCATTTGTTTTTTGCGCAGGGCGTTGAACATAAATTTTTCCGTTGAAAACGCCATGACCGCCGTCCAGTATAACGCCTTTGTATAACTGATTGCTTTGGCAATTCGGGTATTTATGATTGACAACCGAATGATTATCTACCAAATGTTTATCACTTACAAGATACAAACCGTATAAATGTGTTTCTGTATTTTTTCCGTTCAGTTCTACATTTAAATTATTACGAACCAAGTCAGCTTTAGGCAGCGTAACCAAATAATTATCGTAGCGGCTGTTTTGTTCCTGATTTACCTGCGTATGTGTTACCCATCTTTCATTTGCGTTACCGCGCTGGAAGTGAGCGTGGCGAACGTACGCATTTTCATTAATTAAAATGTCCGTAAAACTGTTTACAAATACCGTGTTCTTGCTTATACAGACAGACGTTTCAATAAATTTGCAATTAGAACCTTGCTGCGCGATGATGATATTTCTCGGTTGAAGAAAAACATTTTCTTTTTCTGAATAAATATGAATGATATAAACCGGCTTGTCAAGATTAAAGTTTTTCTTCAGTTCAATATAATATCCATCCTGAAAGAATGCCGTATTCAAGGCTGCAAAAGGATATTTTGCAACCTCGATATTTTGATTGATTTTTTCACTGAAAGAAACTTCATTTTTAACTTCACTTACAGAACGGATAGAGATACCATCGGTTTGTGGTAATTGAGAATAATCATAATTAATATTGCCGTTTACCAAGATCAAACGATAAGCATCCAAGCCTTTTACATCCACTTTTTCTAATGCTTTTTCAATTGTTTCATCGTCTGCGGAAAAATCGGAATACAAATTATATGTATCGTTTACAAACGGTGTAATGTTTGTAAAGCGCCATTCTTCATTCTTAGTAGAAGGAAATTTTTGATCTTGAAAATAAGCAAAAGCCTCTTTTCTTTTTTGAAGAAGGCAATCTTTCTCTGTCCGTTCAAATGCCGCATATATGCCGTCGAATTCATCTGTTAAAGTGTCGTACAAATTCTTTTTAGTCATTTGAGCGGGCTTTCTCGTTTTCGTTATATCTATTTCTTTTAGCATTGCCTTACTAAGTCAAAAGTAAAAATTAAAAAGTAAAATTGTGTGTTTAAAACTCAGGCTATTTTCTTAAACCTAATTATTAAGAGGCTTATGCGTTTACGGCATTTTCTTCTTTAATCCAGTCATAGCCTTTTTCTTCCAGTTCCAAAGCCAATTCTTTCGTTCCGGATTTTACGATGCGCCCGTTGTACAATACATGTACAAAATCGGGAACGATATATTCCAACAATCTTTGATAGTGAGTGATAAGGATGAAAGCATTGTTTTTGCTGCGCAATTTATTAACGCCGTTTGACACAATGCGTAAAGCATCTATATCCAGACCGGAATCCGTTTCGTCCAAAATGGATAATTTAGGTTCCAGCATGGCGAGTTGTAAAATTTCATTACGCTTTTTTTCGCCGCCGGAGAAACCTTCGTTTAAAGAACGATTTACCAGTTTTGCATCGAACTCAACCAGTTGCTGTTTTTCTTTGGTTAATTTTAAAAATGATTTTGCATCCAAAGGTTCCAAGCCGCGATACGTGCGGATTTCGTTCAAAGCGGTCTTTAAAAAATTGATATTTGATACGCCGGGAATTTCTATCGGATATTGAAACGCAAGAAACAATCCTTCGCGGGCACGATCTTCGGGAGCCATGTCCAGCAAATCTTTTCCGTCGAGGGTTGCAGAGCCTTCGGTAACTTCATAATTTTCGCGGCCTGCCAAAACGGAAGCGAGTGAACTTTTTCCTGAACCGTTGGGCCCCATAATTGCATGAACTTCTCCAGCATTCACTTCAAGGTTAATGCCTTTTAAAATCTGTTTATTTTCAACTCCTGCGTGTAAATTTTTTATTGATAACATTGATATTCTATGATATTGTAAAATTTGATTTATGTATTTTTCTCCTCATATAAAATTATGTCAGAAACGCCTTTTGCTTTTGCAAGTTTTTTATCTCCGGTAAAGAGTGGAACGTCTAAAAATTTTGCTCTCGCTAGAACATTACTATCTGGCAACTTAAGTTTATTCACTTTTCTTATTTGAATAGTACTTTCTTTTATCCATTCGTTGTATGAAATTATCTTACAATTATTTAAAAGTAAGTGTATAATTTCTTCCTGTTCTAATTTAGAAAAACTTAATAACTCCAGTTCCGAAATAAAAGAAATATAAACATCTTTTCCTGAAAGCTTGTCGGAAATTTCTTTGTTACCGTCAAGCAGATAGAGAATAATGTTTGTATCAACTAAAATTTTATGACCATTCATTTCTGAGCTTTCTTTGAATCTTGAGCGGATGTTCTTTCAATTTTATTTTTCCGCAAAATTTTTCTGCATCAAATCCTTTCTTGGGTTTTTGATTTTCAGCTTCTTTCAGAAATTTATCAATTTCGGATTTTCTTGTTTTTTTATTTATGACTAATACCATAATGATAAATATTAACCGATAAATTCATTATTTATCCCACACTTCCTTCCAATGTAAGGCTTAATAATTTCTGTGCTTCAACCGCAAATTCCATTGGTAATTGATTTAGCACTTCGCGAGCATAACCATTCACAATCATTCCAACGGCTTGTTCTGTGTCAATTCCTCTTTGATTCAAATAAAAAATCTGGTCTTCGCCAATTTTTGAAGTTGTGGCTTCATGCTCGACCGTTGCTGTATTGTTTTTTGATTCGATATAAGGAAATGTATGCGCTCCGCACAAATCGCCAATCAGCAATGAATCGCATTGGGTAAAATTGCGTGCATTATCAGCTTTGCTGCTCACTTGAACCAATCCGCGATAGCTGTTTTGTCCATGCCCGGCTGAAATACCTTTTGAGATAATACGGCTTTTTGTATTTTTCCCTAAGTGATAAATCTTCGTTCCCGTATCGGCAATCTGATAATTTTTGGTAACGGCTACGGAATAAAATTCCCCCACAGAATTATCTCCCTGCAATATTACGCTTGGGTATTTCCACGTAATGGCAGAGCCTGTTTCCACTTGCGTCCACGATATTTTTGAATTTGCTCCGCGACATGCGCCACGCTTGGTTACAAAATTATAAATGCCGCCTTTACCATCTTTATCGCCGGGATACCAGTTTTGTACAGTAGAATATTTTATCTCAGCATTTTCCATTGCTATTAATTCCACAATAGCTGCGTGCAACTGATTTTCATCGCGGCGCGGCGCTGTGCAACCTTCGAGATAACTTACATAAGCGCCTTCGTCGGCAATGATCAATGTACGCTCAAACTGTCCGGTATTTTCTGAATTAATTCTGAAATAAGTGGATAATTCCATCGGGCAACGAACACCTTTGGGAATGTAAACAAATGATCCGTCAGAAAAAACTGCCGAATTGAGAGAACTAAATTTATTATCAGCCGATGGAACAACTGAGCCCAAATATTTCTTCACCAAATCGGGATGATTTTTTACTGCTTCGGAAATAGAACAAAATATAATGCCTAATTTATTCAGCTCTTCCTTATAAGTCGTAGCTACAGAAACACTGTCAAAAACAGCGTCCACAGCCACTTTCGGTTTGTCTGAATCTTCTACGCCTGCTAATAATTTTTGTTCTCCTAAAGGAATCCCGAGCTTCGCAAAAGTTTCTAACAGTTCCGGATCTACTTCATCCAAACTGTTCAGTTTCTTTTTGTTTTTTGGCGCGGCATAATAAGATATCGCTTGGAAATTTATTTCGGGCATCGTAAAATTTTGCCACGAAGGCATCGGCTGTTTTTCAAAAATATGCAAAGCCTTCAAACGCCATTCGAGCAGCCATTCTGGCTCGCCTTTCTTCTCGGAAAGAAAACGAACTACATCTTCATTCAGTCCCGCAGAAATTACATCCATTTCGATGTCGGTCGTAAAACCAAACTCGTATTCCTGCGTGGAAATCTGCTCCAGTATATCTTCGTCTTTAGTTTTATCTGACATAAAAAAATAAATCAAATTTTTAATAATAACCCAAACGGCTGACTGTGTCAAATGCTATTTCCACTAATCTTTTCAATCAACGAAATCATTCAAAATCGTATAAGATCATATCCCGGCCGTTATACAGCAAAGCTTTCACCGCAACTGCATGTGCGTGTTGCATTCGGATTGTTAAAGAATAATCCCTTACTGTTCAATCCGCCGGTGTAATCCAGTTCAGTTCCGTATAAATAAAGCAAACTTTTTTTATCTACAAGAATAGTTATTCCTTTATCGGTAAACACTTCATCCTCAGGTTTCATTTGCGAATCAAAATCCAGCTGGTATTCCAATCCCGAACAACCGCCGCCACGTACGCCCACACGGATAAATTTCTCTTTACCAACCGGAATTTCGTGCATTAGTGTTTCTATATAATCTTTGGCATTTTTGGAAATAGTAATCATATCATTCAATTTAACATTCTCCTATTATTGCAATAGAATATGCGAAGTTACGAATACTATGTGATTTTTCTATATACAAGCGGTTATTTATAATAGAAATGATATTTGAATGACATATAAATTTTGTCAATCATGAGATAGTTTTTCCCGTATAAATATTCAATTTTTTAAAAATAATATTATATATCGATGAACGTATGCGCATAAATATGCGGCTTTTTAAGGGCGGGGAAGGAATCGTATTCTTATACATTTTGTATTCGCCGGTATCGAGTAAAAGAAAATGTGAAGGAACGATAAGATTTTTCAACTCAAAATCCGTAGGATCATAATTAAACAATTTTTTATACATGATCCGCCTATCAGCTTTTTCGTGAGCGAAATAATCATTACTGGATTCCTGAATACGTATTTGAAGCCTTCTTTTTATTTGACTAATGTTCCTATACTGGTAATGTTTAAGCCGAATGGCTATTTCTGCGGGATGAAGCAAAGTATGCGGCCAGCCTCTGTTTTGCTGCCAATAAGTGTAATTGCAATACTTGATAAATCTGATTTCTGAATGATGTGCGTGATAATGTTTTAATTTGCCCTCATGCCAGGAAGTATCGCCTGTATTTATTTCGTTTTCATAATCTTTCTCTGTGAAATAATAATGAAAACTTATGTTATTGACATGATCGCATTTTGTAGGTAATTGACTCAAAAAGATTTTGGGATCATCGATATATTCTTCATCGGCATCTAACCGGCAAATCCAGTCACCGTATTGGAGCATGCTTTCAAACTGGTTGAATGCTATTTGGCGAATAGTCTCAGTAAACTCTCCGCCATATCGTCCCCATATTTTAATTTTCGGATGATTATAATACAGCTTTGAAATTAATTCCCAAGTGCCGTCTGTACTCATATTTTCCACAATGAAAATATAATCGCTCCACGCCAAAGCTTTCTCAATTGAATACTGAATAATATCCGCTTCATCTTTTACAACTAAGATTGAGAATATTTTCATTCGTGGAAAAGTTTTGATGGTGGAAGGCTAAATATCTTCTTCTTCCCTCGGGTAAATTCTCTTCAAATTCATTGGCCGTGAGGGAGAAACAATCAAAGGAAATTTTTCTATATGAACATAACTGGGATCCAGGCCAAAACCACGCTCTTCGCTAAGGCTAATTCTTTTCAGCCAGAAATATGCACGCATAATTACTTTTTCAACAAAAGGTAATTCGTTATCTGTCGAAAGGAATTTTTCCAAGACTATAAAACGGAAATCGCCTACGATATTATTTTTTTCCAGACTGTCGTACCGGCTGCCAATGTTTACTTCTTTATTGGCATATAATTCTTCCACAACGCGCTTCATCATCAATTGGATTTTTTGTTCCACGCGAAAACCTAACCTGAATTCTACTCGGATAATATCATTCGGAATAATATGCTCAACCGTAAATTCCGTTGTATAAGGATCATCCAAAATATCTACATGTACAAACCAGTAAATATCTGCGCGTTTTGGTTTGCGGTTAAGTATGGAATAAATTATTTTATGTTCTATTTCTTTTGGATTATTCGCACTGGTCATATAAACCAGATGCGTAGAATACATAGAAATGCTTTTATCATTGCTCAATTCCTGAATCATGGGAATGTAATGTTCCAGCCTTACAAATTCTACATACCGGTTCTTGATCTTACGGCTTCTGTACCATACGTACATTACGGCAAATAAAATGCCGCCGGCAATAATTGCCACATAGCCGCCATGCGGGAACTTATTTAAATTGGCTCCTAAAAATGAACCTTCGATCAGTAAGTACACGCTTAAATATAAAATGATATAGCGTTTTTTTATTCGCTTGCCAATCATGAAATTGGCAAATAAAACAGATGTGCTTATCATGCACAATGTAATTGCCAAACCATACGCGGCCTCCATTTTATCGGAACTTTTAAAATGCCATACAATACACAAACAGCCAACCCATAAAATAGTATTAATACCCGGAATAAATACTTGTCCTTTTTCTTCCGTAGGATATTTTATTTTCATTTTAGGCCAGAGGTTCAGCCTGATGGCTTCTGATATCAAGGTAAATGAACCTGATATCAGCGCCTGGGATGCAATTACTGCCGATCCTGTGGCAATAAATATTCCGAAAATTCTAAAATTTTCCGGCATCATAGCATAGAAAGGATTGTTGGCCAAATCAAGCGTTCCTTTTTCTTTTTGCGCGAGCAAATATGCACCTTGCCCTAAATAATTGATGATTAAACAAAGTTTTACAAAAATCCATGTGTAATAAATATTCTTCCTGCCGGTATGCCCTAAGTCAGAATATAAAGCTTCCGCTCCGGTAGTACAGAGAAATACTGCGCCCAACAACCAAAATCCGTTTGGATAATCCATCAATAAATGAATGGCATAATAAGGATTGAATGCTTTGAATATAGATACATTATCTATTAAATGCATGCCTCCAATAATCGCTATCATTAAAAACCACGCAATCATGCCCGGCCCGAATAATTTGCCTATATAATCCGTCCCGAATTGCTGTATAAAAAATAATGCGCTGATAATTGCCATTGTGAGAAACATGATAGGAGCGGGGTCTCCTTCCGGCAGGAATTTATGAAAATAAGGTATTTGGCGCAAGCCCTCAATAGCAGAAGTTACCGTAATAGGCGGCGTAATCATACCGTCTGCCAATAAAGCTGCGCCTCCGATCATTGCAGGTACTACAAGCCATTTTTTTTGTCTTCTTACCAAAGCGTACAAACTGAAAATGCCTCCTTCCCCATTGTTATCCGCCTTTAATGTAAGTATTACATATTTTATGGTGGTTTGCAGCGTAAGTGTCCAGATAACACAGGATATACCACCAATAATTAATTCCTGAAATTTGCCTGCGGGAATGGGATCTCTTGTAATGGCACTTAACACATATAATGGAGAAGTACCGATGTCTCCGTATATAATTCCTAATGCAATTACAAGCGTTGCGAAGGAAACACGGTTGATATTTATTTTACTCACACTGAAGAACTTTGTGAAAAAATATTTTTGACAATGCAAACATAGAATATTGTATTGCTTTAACTGCTTTTTTTATTAAAAAGCGGCAGTAAAAGTAGTGTGAATTATAATTACATGTGTTAGGCATTACAAGACTTTATGAATATTTTTTTAAAGGAATAAGAAGTAATTTTTGCAATTCATGAAACACTTATTTATTTGAGGCATTTTCAAACGAATAAGCAATCCACCGTTCATGATGAGAAAAAGATATAAGCAAGCCGCTCGGCCTGCCGTCTTTTATAAGTACAGGAATGCCTTCGTTATTTTTCTTTATTTCTAAAAAAGATAACGGGAACACGGATTGTAATTTATTCATAATGAAATTCCTGACAGCACTGCTTTGAATACTGTAATCGGAATTTTTTATTTGTTTTATCCCTGAAAAAAGATTCTCAGAGTTTTCACTGGAACTTGTAATCGTAAAAATAAAATCTTCCGTAAGTATGGATGAAAAAAATACATGTAAATTATCGTTTAAATCAGCAGTACCTTTTAAATACAATTTTTCGTTGAGTACAAATCCTTCAACAGCAAGGTTTTTATCCGGTATAAATTTTTGCTCATTAATATTCTTTACAACAATTTTCTGAGGATGGAACAAAAGTTCAGAATTGTTTCTTTTGTAGAATTTAAATACTGATTCTTTTATTGTCCATAAAAGCCATACATAATCTTTAAATGAAAGCGGTAAAGATTGAATGCGATGATATAATGCTTCTTCGTACGGAGAAAGGATTTTGGAATAATATTCTTTTTGTGCGAAACGCCCGCTGCGCTCGGACTTCAATGAAACAATATCATTGCCGATGCTCGTCATGAAGCATGGTTCATTTTTTCAAGAATCACATCGATACAACTTCCTACGGTGCTTATTTTTTCGGCGGCGTCCATATCAATTTCAATGTTATATTTTGCTTCTGCATCAATAATTATATCCACAAGGTTGGCGGAATTGATATGCAAATCAGTTATAAGGTTTGTATGCTCAGTAACCGAATTAAGTAATTCTTTGTTTTTAGTATAAGGAGCCAATACTTTTTTTAATTCCTCTAAAATCGAGTGTCTATCCATTCTGTTTGTATTTTGAAAAAATGAGGCACGTATTTACATCACCGAAACCGAAATTGGATTTAGCTACAATATCAATTTCCTTATCAATCCTTTTTACCGGAATCGAATCTATGTCGATTAATTTTGTAATCTCAGGATTTGGATCTTCGAGATTGATATTCGGATGAATAAATCCGTGCATCAACTGCAATATTACGGCAACAATTTCAATTGAACCAGCGGCGCTCAAACAATGCCCTATCATCGACTTGACGGAATTGATAAAAGGGAAATTTCCGCTTTCGCGTTTCAGCGCTTTTATCCAGTTTTGTATTTCCAGTTTATCAGCTCCGGTTGCGGTTAAGTGCCCGCTTATCAGATCAATTTCGTTTGGTAAAATTTGGGCATTTGATAATGCATCTTTAATGCATCTTACAATACCTTCCGGATTAGGAGCGGTCATTGAGCCGCCATCTCTTTGTCCGCCGGAATTATTTGCGCCGCCGAGAATTTCTGCATAAATATTTGCACCGCGAGCCTGCGCATATTCTAAATCTTCCAACACCAGCGCTGCAGAGCCTGAACCGGGAACAAAGCCTCCGGCGGTTGCGCTCATTGGGCGAGACGCTTTTTCGGGCACTGCATTGAATTTCCTCGACAAAATGCGCATGGAGTCGAACGCTCCGAATATATATTGATCTATATATTCTGTGCTGCCGACCAGCATTCTTTTTGCGTAGCCATGTTTAATATATTCGTAGCCCATTAAAACAGACTGCGAACCTGTGGCGCAAGCCGATGAGTTGGTAACGATTTTGTTTCCCAGATTCAACAACCCTGAAATATAAGCTGTGGGGCCGCTGTTCATCATTTGTTCTACAACCCGCGAGCCAAGTTTTCTTGCTTCTTTTGCATCTACCATTGCGATGACGCGCTTCATATTTTCACTGTCGGCCACACTATTGCCGAAAACGCAGCCTGTATCCCAATTTACTTCATCTTGTTCAACATTATTCCCTGCATCCATCCATGCATCCAGCGCAGCTTTTACGGCATAGCCGATACCAACTCCTTTCAGTCCGTGAAAAGTAACATCGGGAAGATAAGCATGCAAACTATTCCAGTCAAAATCGGGAACGCCGCTTACCTGGCAATTATATTTGAGTTCTTCATATTTTGGAATGAATTTAAGTCCGGAAATGCCTTGTTGTAAAGAATGTAAAAATGCAGTAATGCCAACGCCATTTGGCGATACGACTCCCAATCCTGTAACTACAACACGGCGATTTACCATTGATTGCTTTTTAAGTCCGAAGCATCATTTACGATGCCTGCAAAAGTTCCTTCTGCTACCAGTTCATTTTTTTCGTTCCACATTTCTACATAGCATTTAAGCTTGCCGAAGCGAAAATATTCTTTTTTTGAAACTACTGTAACTTTCTCTCCGGGCAAAACTATTTTATAAAAAGCTATTTCCGTAGAAGAAAACAACGGGAAAGTTTCGGGCGCCTGAACACTGTGATGATTTTTCTTTTTAAGTAAATAAATGCCGAGTACAACCAACCCGATCTGTGCCATGATTTCCGTAATGATTACGCCCGGTGTAATAGGATTATCAATAAAATGATCTTCATAAAAAAAAGCATCTTCACGCAAAGTGTATTCGCCCGTAACACCATCTTCATCAAGCTGCAAAATATTATCTACAAAACGGAAAGATGATTTGTAAGGTAAATGTTCAAGTATATCGTTGTAATTGCTCATTAAAATTATTTACAATGTTCTCCTCCATCCACATGAATCAGCGAACCGTTAATCCAATTTGCTTCGTCTTTGCATAGCAGATAAATGACGTTGGCAACATCTTCCGGTTTTGTAATTCTGCCCAACGGATTTCTTTTTTCTGCAAATTCAGCTAACGCCTTACTTCCCGGTATTTTATCAAAAGAAGGTGTTTGGGTAATGCCTGCCTGAATCAGATTTGTTTTAATGCCAAACTTCGCAAACTCAACAGCCATGTATGTTGCAAGGCTTTCGAGCGAAGATTTTGCAATGCCGACAGCAGCGTAACTTTCCCAATATTTGTGCGAGCCTTCGCTCGTTAAAGCGATGACTCGTGCATCTTTGCAGAACAAATTTTCTTTCAATAAAATTTTTGTCCAGTCGAGCAAACTCGTTGCCATTGCATAAGTTGTAAGTTCAATATCTTCTTGCGAAAGTTCATTGTCATTTTCATCGACCAGGGGCTTTAAATTTCCGCGTGCGATGGAATGCAGCAATAGGCGCACACAATTTTTTTGATTTGCTTTTTCATTAAATTCTTCTATAAACGTTTCTGTATTTTTTCTGTCTAATGCATTTATGTTGAATGGAAGTATTGAAGTTTTATTTTTTTCGGATAAATTGGAAAGATGCTGTTTAAGTTCTTTATCTTTTGCCGCAGTTTCGCGGTATAACAATGCAATATTCATTCCATGCGAGGATAATTTTTCTATGGCAGCCAAGCCGAATCCGCTTGATCCGCCAAGAATAATTGCCCAGAAATGTTGAAATTGCGCTTGTTCGTTCAACTTAGTCTAAAATTATTTTAAAAACTTCAAAGTAAATAAAATCTAATTAATGTTGCATAAATATTTATTGCCGGAGATTATTTGTAAGAATTATTTTTTTGAATTGAAATCTAATTTCGGCAATGCGAATAATATATGAGTTTTTTCAATTAACGCAGTCCTTATAAATTTTAGAAACATAATTTTTATGCTAAAAACACGATTGATTTTTTTATTCATTTTATTTCTCGGAACAAATTTTTCTTATGCAAAAAATGTTGTGCAAAGCTTTGATAAAACGGCTTTTTATGAAGCGATGAAGTCGGAAAGTATTGAAATGATAAGCGATGAAATAGCAAAAGTACAGGCAGCATCCATCAAAGAAAAAGAAGCTTATCAAGGCGCATTGCTAATGAAAAAAGCAGGCTTATTAAAAAAACCGAAAGATAAATTGCAGGTGTTTAAACAAGGCGGTAAAAAATTAGAAGCAGCGATTGCAAATGATAATGACAATGTGGAATATCATTTTCTTCGCCTGACAATTCAGGAACACGCACCGAAGATTTTAAAGTACAACAAACAAATCGGGAATGATGCCCAGTTTGTAAAAGCACATTTTAAAACGTTGCCGCCCGAAGCGCAACAGGCCGTCATCGATTATGCAAAAACATCGAAAGCATTGCATCCGCAAGATTTCAATTAACCAATTTTAATGAACAAAAAAATCTTAGCCATCTATTATTCGCAAACAGGACAGCTCGCAGAAATGATTGACCGTTTTTGCGAACCGTTTTTGCAGGCGGGAAATAGCGTTGAAAAAGTTCGTGTGGAGTTGAAAAACAATTATCCTTTTCCATGGACGGCAAAAAGCTTTTTCAGTGTAATGCCCGATTGCCAACTCGGTGTTCCAACAGAAATTGTTCCATTCAGTTTGCAGGAAGAAAAATACGATTTGATTGTGTTGGGTTGGCAGCCTTGGTTTCTTTCGCCGAGCATTCCTTTTAATTCATTTTTACAAAATCCTTCGCTGCAAAAAGTGTTGAAAAATACGTCCGTTATTACTGTTACGGGTTGTAGAAATATGTGGGTCAATGCTTTTGAACGCGTAAAAAAATTATTGAAAAATAGCGAAGCAAATCATGTAGCTACAATTGCTTTGGCGGACAGGCATTTAAATCTTATAAGTTTTTTTACTATTTTTCATTGGCTCTTGCATGGCAAAAAAGATAAATACCTCAACATTTTCCCCAAGCCCGGTGTTGCAGATGAAGATATTGAACGCATAAATTTTTTCGGTGAAATTGCCTTGCAATATTTACAAAAAAACGATTGGAAAACTCTTACGGAAGAACTTTATAAGGAAGACGGAATTTTTTTAAAATTTCATCTCATTTTCATGGAACGAAAAGCAGGCGCGATGTTTCGCGTGTGGGCAAGAATTATTTCTAAGCGAAAAAACAAAACCTTGTGGCTTCGCTTATTCAAATATTATCTTATCATTGCATTGTTTATATTCGCACCGATTGTATATGTTATCGATTTGTTGATTTTTAAACCATTTTTCTCAAAATACATTCAATTACAAAAACAGTCTATTTTAAAATTGAGTTGATGCAGCACGAAGAAGCCCCTTTGAAACAAGTATATATAACGAACACTTCGATCTTTTTACCGAACGAACCAGTATCGAATGACGATATGGAATTGTATCTTGGATATATAAATGATAAACCGTCTAAATCGAAGAAAATAGTATTGAGAAATAACGGTATCCAAACAAGATATTACGCTTTAAATAAAGAAGGAAAATCCACACATACCAACGCGGAAATGACTGCTCTGGCGGTAAGGAATTTGTTTGAAAATGATGCCGAAAAACTGAAAGAAATTGAATTGCTTTCTTGCGGTACTTCTTCTCCGGACCAAATGATGCCTTCGCACGGCGTAATGGTTCACGGCTGGCTTCCGGAATCAAATGCAATTGAAGTGGTGTCGCCTTCGGGTGTTTGCTGCGCGGGAATGCACGCCTTCAAATATGCGTACATGGCAGTAAAATCGGGCGAGGTAAAAGAAGCGGTGGCAACGGGGTCGGAAAGATTTTCGGCTTCGCTGGTTGCCAATGTTTTTGAAGAAGAATCGCAGAAGCTGGAAGCGTTGAATGAGAATCCGTACATCAGTTTTGATAAAGAATTTTTGCGCTGGATGTTATCCGATGGCGCATCGGCATTTTTGATAAAAGATACGCCAAATAAAAACGGATTGAATTTGCGTGTCGATTGGGTTGAAGGCGTTTCTTATGCAAACGAAATGGATGCGTGTATGTACATGGCGAGCGAAAAACAGCCCGACGGCACACTGAAAAGTTATCTTGATTTTCCGCCCGAAGAAATCATTAATAAATCATTGCTAAGCATTAAACAGGACATTGCTTTGCTGAGCAATAATATTGTTCCGCTTGGCGGAAAAAAGATGAAAGAAATAGCTGAAAAGCGCGGTATAAAAGTGGATGATATTGATTATTTCCTACCGCATATTTCAAGCGAATTTTTCCGCCCGAAAATTTACGAATTGATGAAAATCTTGGGCGATGAAATACCTTATGAAAGATGGTTTACCAATCTTACTTTAAAAGGCAATGTAGGCGCGGCTTCCGTTTACTTTATGGTGCATGAATTATTTCATAGCGGACGATTGAAAAAGGGAGAGAAGCTGTTGTTGCTTGTTCCCGAAAGCGCACGTTTTTCTTATATGTACGCAATGCTTACGGTTTGCTAAATTTTTTTTATGCAAAAGAAAGATGTTCCACAGGATTTAGGCGCGCTTGGAAAAATTACGAAAGAAATTTCTTATGCTACCGACGATTTGGGAAAATACGTTACCGAGCAAAGTGTTGGTTGGGACGTGAAGAAAACCGCGCTGGATGCGGCTTGGGGCGATATTGAAAAAAGAATAGAACAGGCAAAACAAAAAGTGTGGAACAACGAAGCAAGCCCAATTTTATATTTTATGGAAAAAGGATTGATGGATGTTTCCATTCTTGCAGGTTACACAGGCTTTGCAAAATGGCGTGTGAAAAGACATTTAAAACCTTCCGTTTTTAAAAAATTATCCGACAAAAAATTACAGGCTTACGCCGATGTTTTTAATATAAAAATTGATGAGCTGCAAAATTTCAATCCTGCATGAAAGTTGATTTTGAACATATACAGGCGGCTCATTGTGAATCCGGTGTTACAAGAAATTTGTTGAAACACATTGGTGTTGAAAAAATTACCGAACCTTTGGCATTCGGCATCGGCGCGGGTCTGTTCTTCACGTATTTACCTTTTATCAAAGTGAACAATGCGCCTGCATTTGCATTTCGCACCATGCCGGGATTAATTTTTAAAACGGTTTGCAAATCTTTGGACATTGATGTTGTTCGCAAAAAATTTTCATCTAAAGAAGAAGCGCAAACCTTTCTGGACTCACGTTTGAGCGAAGGATTCGCGGTGGGTTCGCAGGTCGGCGTTTATTATCTTTCTTATTTCCCGAAAGAATATAGATTCCATTTCAATGCGCACAATATTGTTGTATTCGGGAAAGAGGATGGCAAATATTTCATCAGCGACCCGATTATGGAAAATGTTGAAATCCTTACGGAATATGAGTTGGAGCGTGTTCGTTTTGCGCGCGGAGCGCTTGCGCCGAAAGGACAAGTTTACTATGCGAAACTAAATCATCCTGTTATCGACGAAAAGATTAAGCAAGGAATTAAAAAAGGAGTTCGGAAAAATATTTTCAATATGCTGCGCATTCCCGGCCCGTTTGCGGGCGTAAACAGCATTGTTTATACGGGCAAAAAAATCAAAGGCTGGCGCGATAAATACGGCTTGAAAAAGTCAGGCTTGTATTTGGCGCAGCTTGTGCGAATGCAGGAAGAAATAGGTACGGGCGGCGGCGGTTTCCGTTTTATGTACGCAGCATTTTTGCAGGAAGCATATATGTTTTTTCAAAATGATGAACTGTTGAAAGTTTCAGAAATATTTACCAAAGCCGGCGATTTGTGGCGCGATGCTGCAGTGCAGGCTTCGGGAATTTATAAAGGCAGAATCGGCACGCAGCAAGACTTTGACACGATGGGCGATTATTTATTGGAGATTGCGGATGTTGAGAGAAATGCTTTTAAGGCGTTGAGTAAAATGAGGTTTTGAAAATGAATAGGAATATCTCTGTACTTCATTCCCGCGAAGGCGGGAATTTCTTCGGTAGAGCCGAACAACTTGATTTGATTCCGCTTGTAGCGGAATATAGATTCCCGCCTTCGCGGGAATGACGTGTAAGCACTTTCATATTTCTTGAAGTTGATAATGATTTGAATAATGAATAAGAATTTTTCCGTCATTGCGAGCGAGGTACGAGCGTGGCAATCTCAAATGAATTTATAATAATGCACACAGCCATCAAAATAGAAAACCTTTCGTTTCGTTATCCGAAACAATCTTCGGATTGTTTTAGCAACCTCAATCTGGAAATCCCGCAGGGAGCGCGTTTCGGCTTGTTTGGTCCGAACGGCGCAGGAAAAACCACATTGATGAATTTGATGACAGGCGTGCTGGATTTTTCCGAAGGAAATATTTTTATGTTTGATAAATCGGTCAAAGCAAAAGATAAGGAAGTCAAAAAACTGTTCGGCTTTGTGCCGCAGGATTTTTCTTTTTATCAGGAATTGTCGCCTGTTGAAAATCTTGAATTTTTCGGCGCTTGGGCAGGCTTGAATAAAAATGATATAAAAAACAGAACAGAAAATTTATTGAATATTCTTGGTCTGTCGGAAGTGAAAAACAAGCCTGTCGAAAAATTTTCCGGCGGCATGAAACGGAAGGTAAATCTGGCTATCGGCGTTATCCATCAGCCGAAAATTTTATTTTTAGATGAACCGACTGTCGGCGTGGATGTTCAATCGCGGCACGAAATTATTCATTATTTAAAGCAATTGAATGAACAAGGAACAACGCTTGTTTACACTTCGCATCAATTAAACGAGGCTGAAAAATTGTGCAACAAAATTGCGTTGCTGGATGAAGGGAGAATTATTGCAAATGATGATTTGGACAAGCTGTTGCAGCATCATGCACAAAGCGATTTGGAATTATTGTTTTTGAATTTAACGGGAAAAGAATTTAGCTAAGCATGATGAAGTTGTGGGCAGCCATAAAAAAAGATTTCCGCATTTTACTGCGCGACAAAGTCGGGCTTTCGCTGATGTTTTTGATGCCGATATTGCTGGTAATAATTGTTACCGTCATTCAAAATAATACATTCGATTTATTGAACAAAAACAGCGTGCCGCTTGTTATTTGCAGCAACGACGCGGGAAGTGCAAGCAAACAATTCATAGAAGCGATTGATAAAATCGGAATGTTTCATGTGCAACAAATTAATGATGAAAGTGAAAAGCAATTCGCCGATTATTTGCATAAAAACAATTCGTCCATCGGCATTTTTATTCCTTCAAATTTTTCCGATTTAATCAATACAAAAGCTGCAACCATTTCCTCGAAAGCCTTGAATTCATTTGGTTTGCAGGGGGATTCCGTTACGCAAAATCATTCTTCAAATAGTGCGTTTACGTTTTATTATGACCCTGAAATTCAGCCATCGTTTAAGCTTTCTATTCAAGGTGCATTGAGCAGCGCATTGCAAATGATTGAGAGCAAACAAGTGTTACGGAGCTTATATTTTTCCATCAATGAAAAGCCTTTGCCCGATTCTTTGGAAAACGATATGCTGAACAGCGATATAAAAATTTCGGAAGTTTCTTTGTCGCTGAACAACAATGAAGGCGTGCCGAATGCCACGCAACACAACGTTCCCGCGTGGACAATTTTTGCCATGTTTTTTATTATTATGTCATTAGGTGGAAGCGTGGTGCGTGAAAAAATAAGCGGCAGTTTTATCCGTTTGAAAACTTTGCCTACTAATTTTTATATGGCATTATTATCCAAACAAATTGTTTTTTTAATCGTTACATTTTTGCAGGCAGCCATTATTTTTGCCATCGGCATATTTTTATTTCCAAAAATCGGATTGCCCGCAATGCAGCTACCGGCGGATGTTTCGACGCTTTTGTCAGTAACATTTTTTTGCGGATGGTGCGCGGTCAGTTATGCAATCTGTGTCGGCGTATTTGCAAACACACAGGAACAGGCAAACGGTTTCGGCGCTATTTCTATCGTGATTTTTGCGGTCATCGGCGGCTTGATGGTTCCGAGTTTTGCCATGCCCGATTCGTTTAAATCCATTATGCAGATTTCGCCGTTGCATTGGTGCCTCGAAGCGTATTACGGCTTGTTTTTAAAAGGCGGAAAACTTGGCGATGTGCTAAACAATATCCTGCCTATATTTGTAACGATAATCGTGATGCAGTTGTTGATTTTGTGGGGACTAAAAAGAAAAAAACTGATTTAAGAAATTATGGAAACGGTTGAGCTAAAAGAGGTATTGAAGAAACAAATCATCGAGTTTTTAAATTTGAGAGATTTGAAACCCGAAGATATAAAAAATGCAGAACCCTTGTTTGGCGAGGGTTTGGGCTTGGATTCCATCGATTCGCTGGAGTTGATTGTGTTGTTGCAAAGAGAATACGGCATCTCGATAAAAGACCCGAAAGAAGGGCGCAAAGTGTTGGTAGACATCAACACAATGGCAGATTATATTGAGAAAAACAGGACTAAATAATTTTCTTTCTTGAGCAGAATTTTCATTACAGGAATTGGCATTATCACATCCATCGGTAACTCGACGGAAGAAAATCGCGTTGCATTGATGAACGGAGTTTGCGGCATTTCCAACAAGACAAAGTATCCTTCTAAATACAGTGGTGTTCTGCCTTTCGGTGAAATTGCCTTGTCGAATGATGAATTAAAAAGCTCGCTGAATATTCACGACGAAAGTGTTACGCGCGCAACTTTATTGTCCGTTCATGCGTTTGAAGAAGCTATAAAAGATGCTCGGCTTTCTTCTAAAGAAATTTCTGATTCGGCTTTTATAAATGCTACAACTGTCGGTGGGATGAGCGAAACGGAAGAATTGTATCACGATATTTCTGCAACACAAAATGCTTCGCCGTTTATATCTTCTTATGATGTTTCCGCACCGACAGTTTTTATGCAGAAACACTACGGCATAAAAGACTTTGCAAACACCATCAACACAGCGTGTTCATCATCTGCCAACGCAATTATGCTCGGCGCAAGACTGATAAAAAACGGCTTCGTAAATAAAGCGATTGTAGGCGGCGTCGATTGTTTATCAAAGATGACGATTAACGGTTTTAATGCTTTGCAAATTCTTTCCGATGAAGTATGCAAACCTTTTGATGCAGACAGAAAAGGTTTAAACCTTGGCGAAGGCGCGGCATTTCTTGTTTTGGAAAAAGAAGAAGATTGTGCGAATAAAAAAATATACGCGGAAGTAAAAGGTTACGGCAATGCGAATGATGCTTTTCACGCTTCATCCATTTCCGATAACGGCGATGGCCCGTTCCTTGCAATGCAGACTGCGCTTGACGTTGCGCAGTTGAATGCAGATGAAATTGATTTCATCAACGCACACGGAACGGCAACAGAAAACAATGATTTGACGGAGAGCAGAGCGATGCTTCGCTTGTTTAAAAATGTTCCTCGATTCGTTTCCGTTAAAGCAAATATCGGTCATACGCTTGGCGCTGCGGGCGTAATTGGTGCGGCTTACAGCGCATTGAGCATTGCATATCAGGAAGTTTATCCTGCATTGAATTTTAAAAATAAAATTGAAGAACCCGGCTTAGTCCCAAATCTTCAATATGAACAAAAATCGCTGAAACACGTGATGGCAAACGCTTTCGGTTTCGGCGGCAATTGCACTTCGTTAATTTTGTCTAAGGTATAAATCATGTTGTACATTCATCAATCCTATTGCATTTCTCCGCAACAAACTTTTATGAATGTTGATTGGAATGTGCTGCATGAAGCGATGGATAATAAATTAAAAGTGGTGGAACCTGCGTATGAAAATATTCCGCGCAATGTTTTAAGGCGAATGGGAAAGTCTGTCAGAATCGGCGTAGGTGCTGCGTTTCCGATTATTAATGAAATAAAAAATATTGCCGGAATTATTATCGGCACGGCGACGGCAGGCAAAGAGGACAGCTTTACATTTCTCAAACAAGTGATGGATTATGACGAAGGATTATTAACGCCGACGAATTTTGTGCAAAGCACATCCAATGCGATAGCTGCGCAAATAGGAATGTTGAGCGCAAATAAATTTTACAACATTACGCACGTGCATAAAGGTCTGGCTTTTGAAAATGCAATGTTCGATGCAGCAATGCAGCTGAAAGAAAATCCGCAGCATGATTATTTGCTCGGCGGCGTTGATGAAATTTCGGACGATGATTTTAACCTGAATAACCTTGCGGGTTGGTACAAAAAAGAAATTGTTTCCAATAAAGATTTATATGAATCAAATTCGTCCGGAAGCCTTGCTGGAGAAGGCTCCGCGATGTTTTTGATTAATGATAAAAAAGAAAATGCCGCAGCAAAAGTTGTTGCAATTAAAACTTTGTTCACGAAAGATGAAGAAGAAATTAAGCAACAAACTAAAGAATTAATTTCTGAAAATAAAATAGATGTTTTTATTTCGGGAGAAAACGGCGACAATCGTTTGCAACGTTTTTATAATGCCTGTGAATCTTTGTTAGAGGAAGATATTGCGATTGTACACTTCAAACATTTGTGCGGCGAATATCCAACTACTACCGCGTTTGCAACATTCTTAGCTTGTGATATTTTACAAAAACAAAGTATTCCGAATATCGTAATAAAAAAATCAACCGATAAAACTTCGTTTGGGAATATTCTCATTTATAATAATTATCAGGGCGAGCAACATAGTTTTATTTTGATTTCGAAAGCATAGAGAATGAGATTGATTCGTTGTTCGTTCCTCACTTCTCGCAATGATGGACACAATCTTTGGTTCTTGATATAAAATATGTTTTGGGTAATAATGAAAACGGCAACGCGTCATTGCGAGCAAGGTACGAGCGAAGCAATCTTAATTCGACTCATTCGCTGAAACTTAGACTGCATCTAATTTTACAATAAATTGTATCTTCTTTTTGAAATATAATATTCGCATTAATTATATCATTTTTTTCAAGCGAATAATTAATTTTTACTTCCATATTTTTTTGCTCGTTCGGATTGTGCATCTTCAAAAATTTAATGTCATCTGCGTGATTCAAAAATAATTTTTTATTCAAAGAATAAGTAAGAATTTCTTTTGCAATCTGCATCCAACAAACGCCGGGAACAACAGGCTGATTCGGGAAATGCCCTTTGAAAATTTCGTGTTGTTCGTTCAATTCAATCTCGGCATGAACAATATTTTCTTCTTTCCGAAAATCGATGATGGTATAAAAATTATCCTTCAGCATTGGCATTAAATATCGCTTCTAAATTGTCTTTGATAAATTCCAAATTCAGGTTTCTTTTTTCTTTCTCAACCAAAAATAAAACACATTTATAATTGTCTTCCAAAGTCTCCGTCCATCCGCAAATGCAAGACTGACAAGCATTTGAAGAAAATAAAATGTTTACATATTGCTCAAGCAACGCAGCGTCAAATTTTTCTGAAATAAAAAAAGCATTCTCGCCTTTAAAGCCATTGCGAATGGAAATTTCGCCAATGACGATGTTGGGTAAAGTATAGACAAACACCGCAGGACTTGGAATATCTTTTATCGTTTCACTGTAATTTAAATCGGTATCAAGGCTTGCATTGGCGTTACTCAATACAATACCGATATCTTCTGAAGCGTAGTGTTCATGCAGGTTTTCATCTTTTAATAAAATTTCGGAAGCCAGCCAGCCGAGCTTGCTTAAATTATCCATCTTATAAAATTTCGGATAATTCAAATTGAAATGATTATAAGCCGAAAGAAAAAAATTTTCTGACAAGATACCTTCAGTCGCATATAATTCAAGTCCGTTTTTATAAACGATATTGTTTTCTGCAATGCAATATGCCGTGATAAAATTTTTGTTCATAATTTAATTGCTAAATAAAATAGCTGCGTTGCAACCGCCGAATCCCGATGCGATTTTCAGGCAATTATTCAAAGATTTTTTTTGCAGGTTGTCGCAAATATTAACAGGTTTTGACACGCCGATTTTTTCAAATCCTTTTGTCGGAATAATAATATTTTCTCTCATCGATTGAATCGTAACAGCCGATTCGATAATGCCTGCCGCGCCCAACGTATGCCCGTAAAATCCTTTCAAACTATTGACAGGAGTGGATTCCAGCTTTGATAAGCTGATTGCTTTCGCTTCCATTTCATCGTTGTACAAAGTTGCTGTTCCGTGTGCGGAAATAAAATCAATTTCTCTTTCAAAGATATTTGCATTGCGCAAAGTTTTTTGAATTGCCATGCTCAGCTCTTCGCTCGTGCGTGATGGCGCTGAAAGATGATTGGCATCGTTACTCACAGAGCCGCTTACCACTTTTATGTTGCTAGAATATTTTTTATCGGAAGAAAGGATAAGCGTACCCGCCGTTTCGCCCAAAGTCAATCCGCTTCTGTTTGCATCGAAAGGTTTGCAAGGCTGCGAACTTATCGCTTGAAAGGATTGAAAGCCTGATAATACAAACTTTGAAACAATGTCCGCGCCTGCGATAATTGCGTTCTCATACTGTCCCGATTCTAATAATCGTTTTGCCGTTAATATTGCCAAAACGCCCGATATGCAAGCGTTTGAGATAATCAACGGCTTATTGATAAAGCCGAAATGTTCTGCAATTAATTTAGCAGAAGTATGTAAAGCAATCCGTTCTTTTAATTCTTCGTTATAAACTTTTTTATCGAGTAAATCGATATTTCCTTTGGTGGATGAAAGAATAAAAATTGTCTTTTTATCTTTTACATTGATGTCGCAGTTGTTTAACGCATCTTGCATGGAAGCAATCAATATTTGTTCGAATTTTGTATAATTTCCATTATTAAAATCATGCTGAAACATTGATGAATAAAAGCTTTCAGAAGATAAATCAGAATTTGTAATCAACTCAATTCCCGAACTTCCATTTTTCAAATGCGCAAAATTTTCGGCTGTGGTTTTGCCGAGCGGAGAAAAAATATTATCGGAAATAATGGATATGCCTTGCATTTATGAATATGATTTTCGATGAATACAAATGTAGGCTATAATTGATTGTTGTCGGAATTGTTCGATGGAACAAAAATCTTCATCTCACATTGGGCAATCAATTTATTATCACAAAAAACTTTCCCCTCAATAATCGTTACATCAAAAATTTGATTGACGATTTTTACTTCAGTAAGCAATTTATCGTTGATGTTCGGCAAGGAAAATATTTGCAGATTTTTGATTGCAACGATATAACCAAGCGCAACATTTTCATTTTTTGATTTGGAAAAAGAACCTGCGTGAGCCGCTGCAGTCTGCGCAATATTTTCAACGATTCCCGATTCAGAAAACTTTCCGTTTTCAACAAGGATATTTTCTGCCTTAATCTGAAACGCGGTACTGACAAGCATTTCATCAGCATATAACAATTCATCAATCATCACAAACGGCGGGCGTTGCGGAATGAGCGACAAGATATTTTCTGATGAATTCATGAATTGAAAAATGTTTTATGAATGCAATCCGCCGTTAATATTAATCACTTCGCCATTGATGTATCCTGCTTTTTCAGAAGTCAAAAATGCAACAGCGTGCGCCACTTCTTCAGGCAAACCGAAACGTCTTGCAGGAATAATTTTTTGCAGTTCTTTTTCGTTCAACTCTTCCGTCATATCGGTTTTTATGAAGCCCGGAGCAACGGCATTCACGGTAATTCCATAACGCGCCACTTCCTGCGCCAAAGACCTTGTAGCACCCACCACGCCTGACTTTGCGGCGGAATAATTCGTTTGTCCTGCAACACCTTTTAAGCCCGAAAGAGAAACTACATTAATGATTCTTCCGTATTTTTTTTCAAGCATTCCGTTCAGCACGGCGCGCGTTACATAAAAGAAACTGTCGAGGTTATTTTTCAGCACATTTTCCCACTGTTCATCCTGCATCCAGGTAAGCAAAGCATCTTCACGAATGCCTGCATTATTTACCAACACTTCAATGTGATTATTTTCATTTTTCAAAAACCAATTTTCAAGCGTTTGCCTCACTTCATTTTTATCCGAAACATCAAAGCGAAGCAATTCTCCTCTGCCTTCAATTCCCTGAAGCGTTGATGCTGCCTCAGTTTCACGGCTTTTATAATTTATCAGCACATAATATCCGAGCGAAGCGAGTTCTTTACAAATCGCTCTGCCGATGCCTCTTGAACCGCCTGTAACTAATGCATATTTCATGAATGAAGATTATTTAAGTGTTGCAATCGCCGTTGAATTTTCTAAAAATTTCTTCACATTTTCCACATCTTTATACTTCGGTGTGTCTTCAACAAACTTCGGAAATGTCTTTCTTATTTCATTATAAACAGAATGTGTTATCGGCGATAACTTTTCCTGACAATTCAAATAATCAATCGCCTGAACAATCGACATTAACTGAATGGCTAAAACTGCAAAAGAGTTATCAATTACTTTCTGCGTAAGCAACGCCGCATTGCAGCCCATGCTCACAATATCCTGGTTGTCGTTGTTGTTGGGAATGCTGTGTAAATACATGGGAAACGAAAGCGTTTGATTCTCCGCAACCGTTGATGTAGCCGTGAATTGAACGCCTTGCATACCGAAATTAAAACCAAGAATACCAAGGTTTACAAACGGCGGAAATTTTTGGTTCAGCTTTTCATTGAGCAAATAATTCAATTGCCTTTCGGAAAGCATTGACAGCTTTGTAACAGCAATTTTCAATTTATCCATTTCGAGCGAAACGTAGTCGCCATGAAAGTTTCCGCCATGAAAAATATTATTATTCTCGTGGTCAATAACAGGATTATCATTTACAGAATTTAGTTCATCAACTAAAACCTTCTCTGCATTACGAATTGTATCGTAAATCGGTCCAAGAACTTGTGTAACACAGCGCAAAGAATAATATTCCTGCACTTTGTCTTCAAAGGTTTCTCTGTTTATTTTTTCTGATGCGTAAAAATGATGCGAGCGGTCGCGAATCATTTTGCTGTCTTTCAAAATACCGCGCATCATTGATGCCACGCGGTTCTGACCGTTGTGGCGTTTTACGATATTGAGTTCATAAGAGTAATGGTCGTCAAACGCTTCAACGATTTCATTCATCATCGCAGAGAGCATTACAGACCATTGAAACAGTTTTTGCGCTTGTATAATATTTGCTAATCCAATGCCCGTCATTGCAGAAGTTCCGTTGATAATTGCCAATCCTTCGCGTCCATGAATGGATAAAGGTTTTACATTCAATTTATCAAAAACTTCTTTGGTCGAGTAAATTTTATCTTCATAAATTACTTCGCCTTCGCCAATCAGAATCAAGCCAAGATGTGCCAACTGCACAAGGTCGCCGCTTGCACCTACACCACCATGCTCAAAGATGCACGGCGTAATATTTTTATTAATTAAATCGGCAAGCAGTTCAACAATATCAGTATGTACGCCCGAATATCCTTTCAGCAAACTATTAAGTCGTGCCAGCATCAAAGCCTTTGTCTGTAAGGGTTTCAGTAGATTTCCGTTGCCCGAAGAATGACTGCGGATAAGATTGTATTGTAACTGAATCAGCTTGTCGTCGCTCACTTTATATTGCGCCATCGGACCGAAGCCCGTATTGATTCCGTATATCAGTTTATTTGCGGAAAAATTTTGCAAAAAGCGGAAATTCGTTTCCATTCTTGCAAGGCTTTCTTCCTTCAATTCGATTTTTTCATCGTGAAAAACAATTGCCGTAAAATCGTTCAAGCTCAGATTTTCATGCCCGATAATTTTCATTCTTAAAGTGTTTTATACTTCGGTAAAAATAGATGATTAAACAAAAAATACATGAATTTTTTATGGAAGATTGCTTCGTTTCTCGCAATGACGAGCGCGGTCGTTCCCATTGATTTTAATGCTGATAATGACTATAAAAATAAAGAAAACCTTGAGTCGCCATTGCGAGGAGTAAGGCACGAGCAACGCAGCAATCTCAACTATCAACTACGACCTTTTATCAATAAACTTTATCACTTTTCTGCTTGCTTCCGTGAACTGTATTTTCTGGATTTCTTCGGCTGAAATGTAGCGTATATGCGGGCTTACGCGCAATCTCGCTTGCAAATAGGCCCTTATTTTATGGTCGGTTTCTTCGTCTTTTTCGGACGGAACTACGTGCAGCAAAACTTCGTCCAAACCGACATCATTGGAATAGACCTCCACCACATAATCCTGCACTTCTTCCATTTCGTTCAACAAATCAAACAATGCAGGAGGATACAACGTTGTTCCTTTAAATTTAATCATTTGGCGTTTTCTGCCGTAAATGGGAGAGAGCCGCAATGTATTTCTACCGCAAGCACAAGGCTCATCGGAATATTTGCAAATATCGCCTGTCTTGTAGCGCAGCAAAGGCATTCCTTTCACGCCCAAAGTTGTGATGGTAACTTCGCCGTACTCATTTGGTGCAACTTGTTGATTGTTTTCGTCAAGTATTTCTACAATCAACAGTTCAGGCTGATGATGGCCGCCGTTGCCTTCGCGGCATTCCGTAAAGGCTGTTTGCATTTCAGTGGAAGCATAAGTTGAATACAAATGAATGTTCCATGCTTCGGTAATTTTTTTGCCCAGAATATTCAATGAGCCATCCTGATTGCGAATGTTTTCGCCGATGCAGATTGCTTTTTTTACGGATGTTTTATTTACATCAATATGATGCTCTTTTGCGTATTGAATTATTTTTAAAATAAAAGACGGAACTGCTACAATTGCTGTCGGATGTAGCTTTTGAATGGTTTCCCATTGCAA
Source organism: Arachidicoccus sp. (assembly GCA_028283605.1). Classification (GTDB taxonomy): domain Bacteria; phylum Bacteroidota; class Bacteroidia; order Chitinophagales; family Chitinophagaceae; genus Arachidicoccus. Next base: position 94,350 of record JAPWKH010000018.1, read on the forward strand.
CGAAGGCACACCGGGACCAATGCGGATAATGCCCGCACCCAATTTGCGCAAGCCTGAATGATACGCAATACCAGCCATAAACTGCCGGTCGAGCGTAAGCATAAGCTGATAAATATCTTTGTTCGAACCGTCGGCAGTAATGAAAGAAAGATATTCGTTGTACGTTAATCTTTGCATATCATTTTCCGTAAGCGCAATGGTTACGGGATTTCCAAGCGTTCCTGATGTTGAAGTGTATTCAACAATTTCATCTTTATTTACACATAAAAAATCATTATTGAATTTTTGTAAATCTTCTTTGTTCGTTGTCGGGAGTTTTGATAAATCTTTCAGGGATTTTATTTCCGATATATCTATATTGTTTTTTAAGAATAATTTTTTATAAAATGCAGACCGAGTATTGAGATACTTTAATAATTCTTGTAATTTTTCTTCCTGCGTACTCTGAATTTTTTCTTTAGATTGAAATGCAAACTTATGATTGACCATGAAAAATAAAATAATATTAGGCTAATATAAAAAAAATTGTTGTGTATAAGAATAACTTGTACATTTGAATAGTATGGTTGTTTTGTAGACTATTAAAACATGAAAAAGCAAATATCTTCTTGTCCAGTAGATTTGATGGCTGTAAATGAACATTTACCGAGAATTGTAGCCGGTGAAGTGTTTATATTGGCAGCCGCATATATAATATCCGGTCTTTGGGAGTTTCCGGCCTTTCTTTGCATTGATTTTTTTCTGCGTTCTTTCAAGTGGAATAAGTATAGTCTTTTATCTGTTATTGCTAAAAAAATAATTCAACAGTTAAATATAAATGGCAAACCTGTAGATACTGCACCGAAACGTTTTGCAGCAAAGCTCGGATTTGCACTAAGTGTAATCATATTGCTTTTGAAAATATTAAATATTGCAAGTATTTCTATCTATTTAAGCTGTGTTTTAGCCGTGTTTGCTATTGCTGAATCTGTGTTTGGCTATTGCGTGGGTTGTAAAATATATCAGTGGCAGCAGAAAATATTTGCTAAATAAGAATAATTAATTACCCTGTTTTTTATTAATTAATTTATAAAAAAACAATTCTACTATGGCTGTAAACAAACCACAAACGGCATTAGGAGATATAGCTGCAAGGCAGCTTGCCATTGCTACCAGAACGGTGCCCCAACTGCCCCTCATCACTCCAAGATGGCTTACGCATTTACTAAATTGGATACCTGTTGAAGCAGGTATTTATCGTGTCAATAAAGTCAAGGATCTTAGTACTATTCATGTGGATTGTTCTGAAAGAGACGAAAGAGTTTTGCCTCAGAGCTACGTTGATTATATTGAAAATCCGAGAGAGTATTTATTGAGCGCTGTGAATACCGTTGTAGATGTGCATACGCGTATATCGGATTTATACAGCAAGCCATATAATCAGATCAGTGAGCAATTGCGCCTAACAATTGAAACAATAAAAGAAAAACAAGAAAGCGAACTGATTAATAATAAAGAATATGGATTATTGCATAGTGTAAACCCCTCGCAAATAATTAAAACACGCGCAGGCGCCCCCACCCCCGATGATTTAGATGAATTGCTTAGTAAGGTTTGGAAAGAACCGGGCTTCTTTTTATTACACCCTTTGGCTATTGCAGCTTTTGGGAGAGAATGTACAAGAAGAGGTGTGCCGCCTCCAACCGTTTCACTTTTTGGTTCACAATTTATTACCTGGAGAGGTATTCCTTTAATTCCATCCGATAAGGTGCCTGTACAGGGAAATAAAACAAAAATCCTATTATTAAGAACCGGCGAGAGCAGGCAAGGCGTTGTAGGATTGTATCAGCCAAATTTACCCAGACAGCAGACGCCGGGTCTTTCTGTAAGGTTTATGGGAATTAATCATCAGGCAATTGCTTCTTACTTAGTATCGCTATATTGTTCTTTAGCCGTTTTGGTTGATGATGCTTTAGCCGTATTGGATAATGTAGAAATTAATAAATACCATGAGTACAAGTACTAATACATATATACCTGATGCAACGGAATTAGAGCGGCTTGCAAATGAGTTGTTTTCCTCTTTTCCCGGTGGTGGGACTAAAGCAGCGTCGTCATCTTATAATCATGCGCCGGTTTTTGTACTGCAGTCGGGTCCGGGAGTTGGAGAAAATGTTCCGGTTTCTGTTGCGGGCAGCGGCGTATCGCCGTCTGCTTTGAATCAGAGAAACGAAGTGGATTTAAAAAATCCTATCACAAGTTTGCAAGATCCTAATATTACTGTAACGGATGGAATCATACCGCAATCGGTAGCGGGCAGTGGAATTTCTCCGTCAGTATTATCGGCGAATAATTATACGGATATTTTAGGAGCACAGGAAGAAATTCATACTGACCCTAACGATATATATTCTTTCAACCTCGATATTCCTTTTCAGAAAGAACTGGATGAAGTGCTGAAATTTGTGTATTCCAATATTCCAAGCGGCCAGTTGCCGGTTACTCCGGATTTTGCCAATCGTCATCAATATTATTTCGCAGAGGGGTTTTCAGAAGCCAACAGCATTATTAACAGAAGCCCTTTAGAAAATAATGTGAATGGAATTTCTCCGATTTCAAATAATGTTAAGCCGCCCTTTGATCTTAATATTATTAGAAATGATTTTCCTATTCTTTCCGAAATAGTCAATGGCAAAAAACTAATTTGGCTGGATAATGCAGCTACGACACAAAAACCCAAACAGGTAATTGACAGGTTGAGCTATTATTATTTGCATGAGAATAGCAATATACACCGCGCTGCACATACGTTGGCAGCACGGGCTACGGATGCTTATGAAGAAGCGCGGGATGTTGTAAAAAAATTCATTAATGCACGCTCCACAAACGAGATCGTATTTGTAAGAGGTACAACGGAAGGCATTAATCTTATTGCGCAATCGTGGGGCGATCAGCATTTGAAAGAAGGAGATGAAATAATTGTAAGTCATTTGGAACACCACGCCAATATTGTTCCGTGGCAATTATTAGCCAAAAAGAAGGGGCTTGTGCTGAAAGTAATTCCTGTGGATGACAATGGTGAATTGTTGCTAAGTGAATATCAAAAATTATTATCTCCACGTACGAAAATAGTATCAGTTACTGCAGTGTCGAATGCGTTAGGAACGGTTACGCCTATTAAGCAAATAATCGAATTGGGGCATTTGGCGGGCGCAAAAGTATTGATTGATGCTGCACAATCCATCTCGCATATACCTACAGATGTGCAATATCTTAATGCAGACTGGCTTGTATTTTCCGGGCATAAAATTTATGCACCTACAGGCATTGGCGTTGTATATGGCAAAGAAGATTTGTTGAATGCAACCCAACCTTGGCAAGGCGGTGGTAATATGATAAAAGATGTAACGTTTGAAAATACCGTCTATAATCCTGCACCTTCAAAATTTGAAGCGGGAACCGGCAATATTGCAGATGCAGTCGGGCTGGGCGAAGCATTGAAATATGTAAGCAAAATAGGAATACATTTGATTCATCAATATGAAACGGCGCTGATTCATTATGCAACAGAAAGATTAAAACAAATTCCCGGAATCCGCATTATTGGAAATGCCAAAGAAAAAGCACGGCGCTATTTCGTTTATATTAAAAGGGTTCGATACTGCGAAAGTAGGAGAACAGCTTAGCAAGCAAGGCATTGCTGTAAGATCGGGCCACCACTGCGCACAGCCCATTTTGAGAAGATTTGGCTTAGAAGCAACCATACGGCCCTCATTTGCATTTTATAATACATGCTCAGAAATAGAAGCGCTTGCAACTGCCGTAGCTCAGATAACGAATGGGCATACTTTTTAATTTGTTGTTACATTAAATAATTTTTTTATGAATAGTTGCCCATCATTTTCCTGTCCGGCTTATTTAAGCAAATCCTATATTTTTGCATTATGAATTTAACGGTGCATTGTAAGAAGTTTGAGGAGCTGAATTTATCCGAACTATATAAAATTTTACAAATCAGGAATCAGGTTTTCTATGTGGAACAGCATTGTGATGATTTAGACCTAGACGATAAAGATCAGCTATCTTATCATCTTTGTTTATGTGATGAAAACATGCTTTGCGCTTATGCAAGGCTTTTGCCACAAGGATTATCTTATAAGGAAATGTCGATAGGACGTGTTGCTGTGGCGGAAGATTATCGCGGGAAAAACATAGGAAAAAAATTAATGTCTTTAGCTATAGAAAATTGCTATAAATATTTTGGAAAGGGGCCGATTAAAATAAGCGGCCAATTGTATTTGAAAAGGTTTTATGAATTCTTCGGATTTAAAAAAATCAGTGATATTTATTTCGAAGCCGGCATAGAGCACATTAAAATGATGAAGGAGGATTATACGTATGAAGCAGTTTAATGTTCCCAATATATACCGCAGCACGCTTATAAGCGCTATCAAGGACAAGCGCCGCGCAGATGATAAATTGAAGAAGGATTTTTCGCCCACTTTATTGGACTTCGGAAAAGTACAGCTATACCTTGCAAGGCATTTCGGATTTTGCTATGGCGTGGAAAATGCTATTGAAATTGCTTTTAATATTATCCATCAAAATACAGGTAAGCAAATTTATCTGCTTAGCGAAATGATTCATAATCCGCAGGTAAATGCAGATCTGGCTGCGCTTGGCGTAAAATTTTTACAAGATACGTATGGCAGGCAATTAATATCTTTTGATGATATATTAAGTGATGATATTGTTATTATTCCTGCATTTGGAACAACGCTGGAGGTAGAAAAAATTTTGAATGATAAAGGAATTACGATTGAAAAATATAACACTACATGTCCGTTCGTTGAAAAAGTTTGGAACCGGAGTGAACAGATAGCGAAAAAAGGATACAGTATTATAGTGCACGGGAAACCACGCCACGAAGAAACACGCGCCACTTTTTCTCACGCTTCTTCCAAAACGCCTACCGTAATAGTTAATGATATGAACGAGGCGATCGAACTGTCTAAATACATAAGAAAAGAAAAAACGCCTTCTGAATTTTATAGAGAATTTCATGGAAAATATTCTTCCGGTTTTGATATTGAAAATGATTTACAAAGAATTGGCGTAGTAAACCAAACTACGCAATTGGCGACAGAAACACAAGCTATTTCTGATTTTCTGAAAACAACTATTAAAGAATTTTATAATCTCACTGAACAAACCGTCTCCGAACATTTTGCCGATACAAGAGATACTTTGTGCTATGCAACAAATGATAATCAATCTTCTGTAAAAGGCCTTCTTGAAGTGGATGCGGATATTGCAATAGTTGTGGGCGGCTATAACAGCAGCAATACTTCACATTTGGTAGAATTATGTTCTGAAAAACTTCCTACTTATTTTATAAACAGCGCCGATAAAATTATATCCGGTAAAGAAATCGAAACCTGTAATTGGGAAAGTAAGGAATTATATATTCAGGAAAATTTTCTCCCTGAAAAATCGCCGGTAAAAATTTTATTGACGAGCGGTGCCAGTTGCCCGGATGCCATCGTTGAAGATGTAATCAAAAAGATATTATCAGTTTATGATGCGCAGGAGAATTTTGAAACTTTTCTTGAATGGTTTGCATAAAAAAAGCAATCTACATATCGGATTGCTTTTTTTATAATTTCTAAGTGTAATATTAACTTGAAAAACGTTTTTCTTTAATTCTTGCGCTTTTTCCGCTGCGTTCACGCAAGAAAAATAATTTCGCACGACGCACTTTACCAGTTTTATTCAATATAATAGATTCAATATTTGGGGAAGAAATAGGAAAAGTTCTTTCAACTCCTACGCTGTTTGAAATTTTGCGTACTGTAAAAGAAGCAGTTGCGCCATGTCCTTGTAATTTCAAAACATCTCCGCGAAAACTTTGGATACGTTCTTTGCCGCCTTCCACAATTTTATAATTTACTGTAATATTGTCGCCGGCCTTGAATTTTGGTAATTCTTTTGCTGCAATTAACTGATCGTGAACGTATTTTACTGCGATATCCATGATTTTCAAATTTATGGATTGCAAAGGTATATTTATTCGTGTATATGACAAAATTATTTTTTTGTTTTTCAGGCAGAAAAAATTATCGCTCAAAATCATTAGCGTTAAACATAATGCTGCCGCCTTTGCCAAAAATTCTTAAAGCAATTTCTTTCGCTACGTTTTTTGACGAACTGAATACAAGTTTGCTGTTATCCACAATTGGATTATTATTTTCACTAGATACCGTAATTGCAGCCTGATATCGATCTCCTTTTTTCTCAAAAAAAAGAGTTAGAGATGGTGCTTCGCCGTTGTTGATCCAATTGATATTGATATTTTGTAAATCGCTTATTATGGATGTAACCGTTGCATCTTTAAAACCGGTTGTTTGTAATTTCATATTCATTTTTATTCCTGAAAAAGGAATAAGCTGCGGGTAATTTTCTAATAACAGATTATTATAAAACATTCTGGTATATTTATTTTCTTCGCCTGTGTACACGCGGGATGCTGCTTCATACAGCCTTCCCAGAAAAAGTTTTTCATTATCCGGATCAACTTTTATGTTACTTAATATATTACCCAGTTCAATAGCTGCTTTTTTATTATTTCCATTTTCATAATTGAATTTGGCTTCAAACAATTGAAAGTATCGTTGTATGTTTTCTCTCTTATCAGTCAATTGATAATTGTGGTATTTATTCGCAAAATATTTCGGACTAAAATCTTTCATTAAATACCAGGCTTCATCAAAAGACGTTGTTGCTTCCGAACAAAATAAATCATATACCATTCTGTATCTGTCCGGATTAAGAGCCAGGGAAATGCTTGCGTTATATTCTGCGAGTAATTTTTGTAAGCGAAGCGAATATATTTTATATAAATCCGTGGGGGAAAACCACCATCCTTTATTTAAAAATTTTATTTCATCAGTTTCTCTGTCATATAAATTTATCCGCAGCAAGTTAATGGTAAATTCATACTGGCTTTCTGTAAGCGTAGTGCCAATGTGCAGTTCTTTAAAATTGGCAGCTTTGTTCAGCGCTATCCGGGCGCTGTCGAGTTGCGCATCGTAAATATAAGCTCTTGCCAGTGCAATATTATACCAGCCAAAACCTGGTCGCGATCCATTCTGCTGTATTATCTGATTGCACAGTTTTACAGCTTCTTTTGTACGACCGGCATAGATATACAATTGAGGCAAATAATAATAAGGCTCTTTTAAAATATTGGCTCCGCCATAATTTACGCTAAGCTCTTTATCGAAAAATATTTGTGCATTTTTAAAATTACCTACCTCGCTTTGAAAGCCTGCATAATTATTCCATGAAATAAGTCCGTATTCGGCGAGTATCTGATAGTAATGAAAACTGCTGTCGTAATTTTTATTATAACAATGCAGCAATGCGAGATAATGATATATCTGCAACTCATCAGCAAGCGATTGGTTTTCTCCGAACCAATCATTAATTAATTTTTCATTTTGATGAATTAATGCCAGCCCACGGTAGCAGCTTTTAAAAGCCATTGTTTCATTTTCCTGAATGGAATTTCTGAGGAATGAATATTTAGCCGAAGTATAAATGCGGTTGCGGTGATAAGTCCATGCACGGTGATAATAAATGCCGAAAAAATCTTTTTTGAAATGATAATTTTCCAAATGATTTAAAAGAGACATTACTGAATCGGGCATTTCTATATTGTCGTAGCATTCTTTCAAAGCGTTACATAAAAGAAAATAATCCTGAAATCTTTTATAGTTATCCGTAAGATAAGAGATGTTTGTAAATAAGTTTTTTAAAAGTGTATTATAATTTTTTTCAAACAGTTGCCTTGCTTTTTCCAAAACCGGTATTGCATTTCTGTAACCCTGATAGTCTGCGCTATGATTGTATTTAAAATATCCTTCAAATAAATATCCTACATAATAAGTGCTGTCCAGTTTTTCAAATTTTTTTCCTTCCGATAATGCATCTTCATCAGTGGCAATGTCTTTATCTGCGCGGGATTCATCAATTTGATAACGTGCGGAATTATTTTTTTGTGCATACCCGAAATGCAAAGACAACAATGCCGGAAACATTATCAGGTATAATTTATATAATAAAATTTTGTTTATGGATTGCTGCATTTTTGTAACTGCAATGATACAACGCCGGATATTATGTAACTTACTTTTTCTTTCTTATTTCTTTAATAGTTTTTCTTTCCGTTTCCCAATCAAGGAAAGGATCGGACGTATCCTCATCATTATTTTCTTCAATAGGTTGTTCATCTATATCCAGCACTTCAAAGTTTAAATGTTTCATCAGTTCCATAAAAAAATCTTCTTTATCGTCGGGGATATTTACTATAAACGATTGCATGGCGAAAGTTTTAATAAAGATAAACTATTATAATTTGAGTTTGGCAACGCTTCCATGCGGACCGGCAAAAAACACTTCATTCGTTTCTTGATTGAACCGGCAGGTATTGAATGGATCTTTGCTTATTGAGCGCCACGCTTTGCCGCCGTCTTCGGAAATATCTATACCTGTTAGCCCGCAGGTATATAATAATGTGTCACTGATGTATATTATATCACTTCTGTAACCATTTGGAGGAATAACCGGCGTATGCCATGTTTTACCTTCATCATCAGAAAAACATAAGCAGCTGTCATTTCTGAAGGGATGGATAAAATCGCCGCCGCAAACGGCAATATGATTTTTATATACAGCCACAGCATTCGCGCCTGTACTTCCCGTGCCTTGCATTACAGGAAGTGTATTTACAAAATTTTTGGTAAAAAGACGTGCATGAGAGCCGCCGCTGACAAGGTAAAAGTTGCCATCTTTCCGCAATACGATGTTTGATCCGCTGGACGCAAAAAATGCTTCTCCATTATTTATTTTATTAGAAAAATTAGTTGTGATAGATTCCCAGTAATTTCCGTTGTTATTGCTTGTTGCCAGAAATATTTTTCCATTTACGGGATCGCCCACTACAATACCTTTTTTGCCTTTAAAATTCATGGCATCCAGAAACATTCCGGGCGTATTATTTTTATATACAGTGTTCCAGGAATTGCCGCCATCCGCAGTTTTTAAAATATATGCCGGCGTATCAATAGACATTAATAAAATATGGTTTTTATCGAAAACCTCAATATCACGAAAATCTTTTTGCTCAAAATTTTTAACCTGTTGCCATTTCCACGAATTACCACCGTCTGTTGAAATGCCTATCATTCCATTGCTCCCACTTACGCTTATTATATTTTTATCTGCAATGCCGAGCCCACGCAGGTTGGTATTTGTAGCATGAGTTAATAGCTGCAAAGTATCTTTTTGAGCATATAAAATAAATATTTTCATGAATAAAAATGCAAGTAAAAATGTTCTTTTCATTTTGATCCTTAATGTGTTTAAGCAAATGGGAAACAAATATTTTATCAAAAGTACAAATCATATCTTTGCTTTATGCAGATAAAAAGTGCCTCTTACGTAATCTCAAGTCCGTCTTTTGATAAATGCCCCAAAGCGGACAGGCCGGAATATGCTTTTATCGGAAGAAGCAATGTGGGGAAATCTTCGCTTATCAATATGCTGGTAAATCAGAAATCGCTGGCTAAGACTTCTGCAACGCCCGGTAAAACGCAAATGATCAATCATTTTGCTATTGAAAGTACGGATAAAGAAAAGTCTGTGATCGCATCCTGGTATCTGGTAGATTTGCCCGGCTACGGCTATGCAAAAGTTGCACAAACCGATAGAAAAATTTTCAGCAAAATGATTGAAAATTATATTCGCAAGCGTGAAAATTTAATCCATCTTTTTGTATTGATAGACAGCCGGCATTCACCGCAGAAAATTGATTTGGAATTTGTAAATATTTTGTACGACGGGCAAATTCCTTTCACTTTAATTTTTACCAAAGCCGACAAAGAAAAGCCCGGCGTAGTAAAGCGAAACGTAGATGCTTTTTTAAATAAGCTAAAAGAAACATGGCAGTTTTTGCCGCAGGCGATTATCACAAGCGCCACAAAAAAAGAAGGTCGGGAAGAAGTGTTGGCTTTGATTTCGCAGTTGAATCAAAACTTAAAATAATGTTCATTTATCTTCACATTTAAAATGTTTTTAAGTATGAAAAAATTATATTTGATTATACTCTTAATGCTTTCTGTTTCTTTAAAAAATTTCGCCCAAAAAGATACCTCCGACCTGATCACTACAGGGCAGCAAGTGCCATCATTCAGCTTTGAAATTGAGAAAGGGAAGACTGTGAGCATCAATGATTACAAAGGAAAATTAGTGCTGATAAATTTATTCGCAACTTGGTGTCCGCCATGCAATGAAGAATTGCCATTGGCGCAAAAAGACATTTGGGATAAGCACAAGGATAATCCTCATTTTGCATTCTTTGTATTTGGTCGCGAACAAGATTGGGCAAAAGTTTTACCTTTTAAAGAAAAGAAAGGATTTACATTTCCAATCCTACCCGATGAAGGAAGAAAAATATACAGTTTATTTGCCAAATCATTTATTCCGAGAAATTACCTTGTTGATGAAAACGGAAAGATAATTTATCAATCAATGGGATTTTCCACTAACGAATTTCAAAAATTAGTTCAAATTATAGACCAACATTTAAAAAACAATTGATTCTTATAAAGAAAATTTATTGTTTTATCGGTCGGTTAAATGAAAGGATTTAACTTGCCGACTCAAATTTTTAAGATGAAATACAATTTCAATTCCGGACCGTCAATTCTTCCGCAAGAAGTATTGGAACAAGCAAGTAAAGCAATTTTAGATTTTAATAATATTGGTTTGTCTATTTTAGAAATAGGTCATCGTACGCAATGGTTTATCGATGTGCTGGACGAAGCTCGTTCTTTGGTAAAAGAACTAATGCATTTGAATGATGACTACGAAGTACTTTTTTTACAAGGCGGCGCAACCATGCAGTTTATGCAAGTGCCCATGAACCTGCTCGGAGCCAATGATACTGCGGCTTACATTGATAACGGCATTTGGGGAAAGAAAGCGATTGAAGAAGCAAAATACTTTGGAAATGTGGATGTTGTCGCTTCTACAAAAGATAAAAATCATTCTTATATACAGAAAAATTTTTCAGTAAAGCCCGATGCAAAATATTTTCATTACACATCCAACAATACGGTTGAAGGTACGCAATGGCATTTCGTTCCAAATGTAGATGTGCCGTTAGTTTCAGACATGAGCAGCGATATTTTTTCAAGAGAAACAGATTTTGCAAAACACAGTTTGATATATGCAGGCGCTCAAAAAAATGCAGGGGCTGCAGGCACAACTTTAGTTGTGATTAAGAAAGATATTTTAGGAAAAATCGACAGAAAAATTCCGCCGATACTTGATTACCAAAAACACATCGAAGCCGATGCGATGCTGAACACGCCGCCAGTTTTTGCAGTATATGTTTCTTTGCTTACGCTTCGCTGGATTAAAAACGAGGGCGGTCTAATTGAAATGGAAAAACGCGCAAAAGCCCGCGCAGACTTGTTTTATGAAGCATTGGACAATTTTAAAATATTCAAACCTTTGGTAGTAAAAGAAGACAGAAGTTTGATGAATGCAACGTTTACAATTGAAGATAAAGACATTGAAAATAAATTTTTGGAAGAATGCAAGCAACACGGAATGGTAGGCGTAAAAGGCCACAGAAGCGTTGGTGGTCTTCGTGTTTCCATGTACAACGCAATGCCTTTAAGCAGCGTGCAAGCAATTGTGGATTTGATGGAAGATTTTGATAAAAGAAATAAGTAAAGAGGGAAAATTTAAAAAATCAAAACAATTCCTTTTTATAAAATACAATATTATTAATCCTCCTGACAAAAAATTTTACTTGTTTCTTTTGAATTATTACTTAATCATATATGGCAATTCTCAAACCATTCCGCGCATTACGTCCGCATAAAAATTTTGCAAAGCAAGTCGCAAGCCGTCCTTATGATGTGCTGAATCGCGAAGAAGCAAAAGAAGAGGCTAATGAAAATAAGGCTTCCTTTTTACATATCACAAAAAGTGAAATCGATTTGCCCGAAAGCGCAGATATTCATTCGCAGGAAGTGTATGAAAAAGCAAAAGAAAATTTACAGGCGTTTATAGATAATCATATTTTGTTTCAGGAAGAAAAGCCGGGTTATTACATCTATCAGTTAATCATGAACGGCAGAAGCCAAACGGGTTTGGTAGCTTCAAGTTCGATTGATGACTATGATAATGATGTGATTAAAAAACACGAGTTTACACGCCCCGAAAAAGAGCAGGACAGGATTAATCATATTGCTACAACGGGCGCTCAAACCGGCAATGTTTTTTTGGCATACAGAAATAATTTGGAGATAGATGCTATTATAAATTTTTGGAAAAGCAATTATATTCCCGATTATGATTTTGTTGCAGACGATGGTATTGGGCATACTGTTTGGACAATAAATGATGAAAGAATAATCAACAGGATAACTGTTGTTTTTCAACAAGAAATTCCGCAAACATATATTGCAGACGGGCATCATCGTGCAGCATCTGCGGCAAAAGTTCGTCGTTCTTTAAAGGATAATAAAACGCCCGAAGCTGATTATTTTCTTACAACATTATTTCCTGCAAATGAATTGCAAATACTTGATTACAATCGGGTGATAAAAGATTTGAATGGATTAAGCGAAGATGAATTGATTCAAAAATTACAAGAAAAATTCATCGTAGAAAAAAGCGACATTGCCGTGAAACCGGCGCAGCTTCACAGTTTTGGCATGTACCTAAATAAACATTGGTACAAATTATCTTCAAAAGAAAACACTTATGCCAACAACCCGATTGGGGTTTTGGATGTAACCATTTTACAAGAAAATATTTTATCGCCCATTTTTAATATTCAGGATCAACGAACAGATAATCGTATTGATTTTGTTGGCGGAATACGCGGATTACAAGAATTGGAAAAGCGTGTTGATTCGGGCGAAATGGCAATTGCATTTAGCTTATATCCAGTAAGTATTGAGCAATTGTTTGATATTGCAGACAGTGGAAATGTAATGCCGCCAAAAAGCACTTGGTTTGAACCGAAATTGCGCGACGGATTATTAACACATTTGATATATTAATATTAATCTATAACAAATTCTTTTTTAGATTACGGCTTTCTGCCTTTTTGTCTTGAACAATATATTCGCACGAAGTTTGAACAAATCAGATTTTTGGTTCAGGAAAAATTAAATATCTTTCATTCTGAAATAAAAATTTAACATGGAAATAAATAAAGAATTTGAGAACTATGCGGTTAAGCATCGCGGCATCAGTAGTTCGGTTATGCATCAATACAAAAACAGCTTTACCAATCTTACGCCTTACATTATTGAAGAGCGGCCGATGAATGTAGCATCAATGGATGTCTTCAGCCGTTTGATGATGGACAGAATTATTTTTCTGGGTGAAGGCATCAACGATTACGTAGCCAATATTGTAACGGCGCAATTGTTGTTTATGGATAGCGTGGACAGGGTTCGCGACATTCAAATGTATATAAACAGTCCCGGCGGCAGTGTTTATGCAGGTTTAGGTATTTACGATACAATGCAATTTGTCAGCCCCGATGTTTCTACAATTTGTACCGGCATAGCGGCAAGTATGGGAGCTGTTTTGATGACGGCAGGTGCAGCAGGCAAGCGTAGCGCTTTGAAACACAGTCGTATCATGATTCATCAGCCAAGCGGCGCTATCGGCGGGCAAGCATCCGATATTCAAATTACCGCGAGGGAAATTCGCAAAATAAAAGAAGAACTGGACAATATTATTGCTGAACATAGTGGCAAAGATGCAGCGCAAGTAGCAAAAGACCGCGACCGCGATTTCTGGATGACCGCTCAGGAAGCTAAAGAATATGGCTTGATTGATGAAGTATTGGTAACCAATCCAAAAAAGGCAAAAACTAATTAAGAATTAATAATTTTGAACACGCCTACACGTCATTCCCGCGCATACGGGAATCTTGTGGCGAAAATTAAAATCTACATGAATCTATTATATAAAAAACCTTTCTTGTTTGAGGAAGAAGAAGAACCTGCAAAAGAAGCAGATAATAAAGAACCGCAAATGCCTTTACTGTTAAAAAAACAGGAAGAGCTTTTTTTGCAAAAACGTTCTGTATATCTCTGGGGGCAGGTAGATGATAAATCTGCACGGGAAGTTGTGAGTAAATTATTGCTGCTCGAAGCCGATAAACCGGGAGAAGAAATTAAATTTTACATTAACAGTCCCGGCGGCGTGGTTACAAGCGGAATGGTTATTTACGATACAATGAAAATGATTTCCTCTCCGGTAAGTACAATATGCATGGGAATGGCAATGAGTATGGGTTCAATTTTATTGAGTGCCGGCGAAAAAGGCAGACGATTTATTTTTCCGCATGGCGAAGTTATGATTCATCAACCGAGCATCGGCGGGTATTTTCAAGCAACCTCCATTGATATAGAAATTCAAGCCGAGCAAATTGAAAAAACCAAGCAAATGGGCGCACAAATTCTTGCAGAAAATTGCGGTAAAACGGTAGAGCAAATTTTAGTAGATTTTGATCGTGATTATTATATGGATGCGCAAGAATCTGTCGAGTACGGAATTGTAGATGGTATTCTGGAAAAATTGTAGTCTTTCTGTATTTTGATTTGTAAGATTGAAGAAATTTCCGGGAAAAATCAGGGACGCTGTGAATCATTTTTTCTATATACAAATTTTATAAAACCGCCTTATCAAGCGGTTTTCGTATTTTTGCATATTGTATTTATCTAGATTTTGCAACTGAGTATATTTTCATCATAAAATCAAACTATCACGTCATTCCTGCAGAGGCAGGAATCTTTTGTGAAAGTAGATTGCCGCTTGCATGGCAATGCGGGCAGATAATTAATATTGAAGAGGTAGAAAAATTTATATGTCGCGCAATTATTATAAAATAAAAATTGAAAATCCTTGCAGCGAAAGTTGGCAGGAAATGTCGCCCGTTAATGGCGGCAGATTCTGCGCGCATTGTTCAAAAAAAGTGATAGATTTTTCAACTTTAAGCGATGATGAAATCATCAAAATTGTTTCACAACAAAAAGGAAATTTGTGTGGGAGATTTCAAACCGATCAATTAAACAAAGAATTAATTCAATCAAAGCAAAGTCAAAGCAGCAAAGGATTTTATAAATATCTGGCAGGAATATTATTACTCGGTATTTCTAAAAATTCTTTTTCAAATAATAATAAAATATTATCCAAAGAAAATATTGTTGCAAATCCTATTCGGGACAAAAATATAAATCGGGAAAATTTAAATGATACTTTGTATAAAGAAATAAGGGGAAGAGTTTTAGATTCTGCAACACAAAAGCCTTTCTCATATGCATTCATACGAATAAGCGGAACACAAAAAGGCGCGATTACTGATTCGAGTGGACATTTCATTTTGAAGGTACCTCAAAATTTTTCAAATCAATCAATTAACTTAATAATCGGAGCTGTCGGATATAATAACATAAACGATGCTATAAGTTTAGATAAATTTCAACAAGAATATACATACTTTTTAAAGCCTGTCGAAAATGAACTAATGGGAGATGTTATAATCACAAATTATCATAAACAAGCAAAACATTGGTGGCAATTTTGGAAAAGAAAATAAAAAATTACATCATAAAATCAGAAATCATACATAAATAAAAATGGCTAATAAAAATTTACATACGAATTGCTCCTTCTGCGGGCGATCAAGAGATGAAGTTAAAATGCTGATTTCCGGCATAAATGCAGATATCTGCGACGATTGCATAGAAAATGCTTATGAATTGATAGAGAATGAATTAAATATTGGAACAGATCGTAAACCGAAATCAGGCAGCAATACGAATAGCGAACTAAAAGTGCGCAGCCCTAAAGAAATAAAGCAATTTTTGGATGAATATGTCATCGGTCAGGAAGACGCGAAGAAAATATTATCGGTTGCGGTATATAATCATTATAAAAGAATTACTCAAAAAGTACAAAATGACGAAATAGAAATCGAGAAGAGTAATATCATCATGATTGGCGAAACAGGCACAGGCAAAACGTTGCTTGCAAAAAGTATCGCCAAAATGCTGAATGTTCCATTTGCAATTGTAGACGCAACGGTTTTTACAGAAGCCGGTTATGTTGGAGAAGATATCGAAAGCATGTTATCGCGCTTGTTGCAAAATTGCGATTATGATGTTTCCAGAGCCGAAAAAGGCATAGTGTATATTGATGAAATAGATAAGATTGCGCGTAAAAATGACAATCCTTCCATCACGCGCGATGTAAGTGGCGAAGGTGTACAGCAAGGTTTATTAAAGATGCTGGAAGGTACGGAAGCGCTTGTGCCGCCTCAAGGTGGCCGCAAACATCCGGAACAAAAAATGGTAAAGATAAATACACAAAATATATTGTTCATTTGTGGGGGTGCATTTGACGGAATTGACAGGATTATAGCACGCCGTGTGAATACGAATGCCATTGGGTTTAATGTAAATAAAGAGCAACAAGAAGCACAAAAAAAGAATCTGTTGCAATTCGTAAATCCACAGGATTTGAAATCATTTGGTTTGATTCCTGAATTGCTTGGCCGCTTGCCGATCGTTACACATCTTGATCCATTGGATAAAGAAACACTACGCGCCATTTTAACAGAACCCAAAAACAGCCTGATAAAACAATACGCAAGATTATTTGAGCTCGAAGGCGTTAAATTAAAGATAGAAACCGATGTGCTTGATTTCATTGTGGATAAGGCAATGGAATTTAAACTTGGTGCGCGTGGATTACGTAGTATTTGCGAAAGCATTCTTACAGAAGCTATGTTCGAAGTGCCGGGAACCAAACGTAAAGAATTGGTTATTGATTTACAATATGCTCAGCAACAGTTCAATAGCAGTAAGTTGGGAATGATGAATGTGGCATGATATAAGAGTCCGGAATAAACCGTTAGGTAAATTTGTATAACCCTTCTTTGTTAATCGAACAAATCCTCCTACTTTTGCCAAAATCATGAAGATGGATAAAAAGCGTTTGCTGACCCTTAGCATTATTTTAATCTCCTTGTCTTGTTTAATACAATCATGTGCTACTAAACGTAATTTGGTATATTTCAGTAACTTACCGGACAGCGTAGTTTATAAGGAAGTCATTAATAATAATATAGAACCTACCATTCAACCCAATGATTTATTGAATATTAAGGTAGCAACTTTGAGCCCGGATGCAAATATATTGTTTAACAGCGGATCCTTGCCAATGAATAATGCTCAAACAGGCACTGCTCAAAGTGCAGATAATTCGGCTTTACAGTTAGGATATCTTGTAGACGAGAATGGTCAGATAGATTTTCCTATTTTAGGGAAATTATCCGTAGGAGGCCTTACGCGAGAGCAGGCAATGGGTATGATTTCAGAAAAAGTGGGAGAAACAGCCAAAGATCCAATTGTAAATTTACAAATAATGAATTTTAGGGTAAGTGTGATTGGTGAGGTAACACACGCAGGTGTATTTAATATTCCAAACAACAAAGTAAACGTTTTGGAAGCTTTAGGTATGGCAGGAGATATCACACCTTATGCAGAAAGGCAAGATGTTTTGGTAATACATGAAAAAGATAAAATGCGCTCTGTTTCTCACTTAAATCTCAACGATAAAAATGTGTTTAATTCCCCGTCTTTTTATTTACAGCAAAATGATGTCGTTTATGTACGGCCGGAAAATCAGCTTAAAGTCCAAAGCGTAGATACGAAATTCAATAGAAAATTTTCTATAATTACAACAGCGGCATCTTTGATAATTTCAATCATAACATTGATTGTTGTATCACACCGATAAATAAAACTCTTTTTATATAATTGTACGATAATTCTATGACGGATAAACTTGCACAACCTTTAGATAATAAATCTTTTGATCTACGAGTAGAATTGCAGAAATATGCAAGAAAATGGTATTGGTTTGTTTTGGGAATTATTATTTGTGTGTTTTTGGCATCTGTTTATTTAAGATATTCTACCCCTCAATACGAAATATTTGCAGAGCTGTTAATAAGAGATAATAAAAAAGGTGCAGGAGATGTTGCCGGTTCAGGCTCTATTGCATTGTCAGATCTGAATTTGCTAAATCAATCTCAATCTATTTATAATGAGATAGAAGTTTTAAGCAGTCGCAGTTTATTAAAAAGAGTTTTTAATAGCATGCCTCAATTACAAACTTCCATTATTTTAGAAGGACGTATTAAAACATCTGAGGCGTATGGTAAAGAAGCGCCTATTATTGTAAAAGTTGCATCGTTAGATTCCACAGTTACTTTAATGAAAGAGCCGGTAGAAATATTAGTAAAAGATGTTTCTTCTTTTTATTTATCAGATAAATTTGGTAAAACCTTATATAGGTATGGGCAACCCATTACAAGGCCATACGGCTCTTTTATGGTATTACTAAATCCATTCTCTCAGATTCCGGATAATTACCACCTGTATTTTTATTACAGTTTCATAATTTGGATGAATATGCTGATGTGTATCACAAAGCAATAAAAATTACCGCAGTAAATGATGATGCAAGTGCCTTAACTATTACTCTCCGCGATCCTGTGTCACAAAAAGCAATAGATATTATCAATAGGTTGGTAGATGTTTATAATAATGAAGCAATTGAAGATAAAAATCAGTATTTCAGACAGTACTGTTAATTTCATTAGATTCGTCGATTGACGGATGTTGTAGGACAATTAGAACTGACCAGTGTTGAGAATAAAGGTATCTGATTTTAAACAACAAATCAAATTACGAATGTCAGTAGTGATGTAAAACAATATTACAAACAGGCTTCAGATTTTTATAAATAAAAAGAAGATGCTACTTTGAAATTCAAACGTTAGAGCTGTGCACAATCCTATATTAATTCAGCCAAGAGCGAAAATAAATTAGTTCCGAGTTCTTTAGGAATAGAAGATCCTACTTTGAATAACGTTGATTAATAGGCAGCTTTAATGAACTCGAAGCTAAACGTGCAGAATATCTTAACAACTCTAAAGCCCTTCAAGTATTCTGGTAAAAAATATTGACCAGCAACTATTACAAGTTAACGTCAAAGCATGTGGATGAAAATATAGGAAAGCTATTAATAGTGGTATGGATGTTACCCAAAATAGTATAAGTAATAATTATTCTCAATTTGAATCTAAGATACAAACAGCACCTGAAAATGAAAGGTTGCTTATGGAAATTCAAAGACAACAGGGCATAAAGGAAAGTTTATATACTTATTTATTACAGAAAAAAGAAGAAGCTTCGATCGCTTCAGCAACTACTATTGCAAATTCCCGTATTATTGATGATACCGCATCTTCAGACGCTCCTGTATCACCAAAAAGGCTGCTAATATTGGCTGCAGCTTTTATATTAGGATTATTAATTCCCTTTGCCATAATTTATATAGGCGATTTATTAGATGATAAAATACGCTTACAAAAAGATATTACGGATAAATCGGATGTACCTATATTAGGAGAGATCGCACATTCGGAAGCAAAATCAGAATCCGAAAGCAATTTGGTCGTGCAGGAAAAATCCAGAACACCGGTAGCAGAAATGTTCCGCCTTATTCGTAGCAACCTTCAATTCGCTTCTGCCGGAAAGAGCAATCAGGTTATTATGGTTACATCGAGTATGTCTGGCGAAGGAAAAACTTTTATCTCCACTAACTTGGGTGCAAGCTTAGCTTTAATAGGCAAAAAAGTAGTATTGTTGGAATTTGACATTAGAAAACCAAAATTATTAAAAGGGCTTAACCTCAGAACTGAGAATGGCATTACGCATTTTGTAGTTAATGATTCATTGTCAATAAAAGATCTTATCAGTAAAATCCCGGGTCAAGATAATTTATATGTAATTGGCGCTGGTCCTATTCCTCCAAACCCTGCGGAACTGCTCGTAAGTCCGCGTATCAAACAATTATTTGACGAATTAAGGGAGGAATTTGATTATATAATCGTAGACAGTTCTCCGATTGGTCAGGTAGCAGACGGCTTCACACTGAACAAACATGTAGATTCTTGCATGTATGTAGTCAGGTATAATTATACTTTTAAAGAACAAATAAATATTATAAACGATATTTACAGTAATAAGAAATTAAATAATTTATTGATTTTAATGAACGATTCCAAAAAGCAAAATGCCTACGGTTATGGTTATGGATATGGTTACGGATATGGATATGGTGCACCGGAGAAGCAAACTTTTTGGCAGCGGATTAAGAATATTTTTAAATCCTGATGTCCTCTCCTTATGAAGACATTTGGTAAAATAAACTAATGCAGCAACGCAACAATGTAAAAATAGCGATAATAGGGTTAGGGTATGTGGGATTGCCATTAGCAGTAGAATTGGCCTTTAATTATAAAGTAACGGGCTTTGATATTGATACGGAAAGGGTTTTTAATTTACAAAAATATATTGATCATACCCAATCTGTAGAATCCAAAACATTGCAGGATGCGATTACTTTGTCAAATAAAGCTGATACAGGATTATGCATAACGGATATAGAAAAAAATATAAGTGATTGCAATGTTTACATAATTACTGTCCCCACGCCAGTAAATAAAAATAAGCAACCGGATTTATCACTATGTTTTGCTGCTACAAAATCCGTAGCAAAGTTTCTTCACAAAAACGATACGGTAATTTATGAATCTACTGTCTATCCCGGTTGCACAGAAGAAGAATGCATTCCCATTCTTGAAAAAGAATCAGGATTAAAAATAAATACAGATTTTTGGGTAGGATATTCTCCGGAACGTATCAATCCGGGAGATAAAATACATACACTCGCCAATATAAAAAAAATCACTTCCGGCTCTTCACCCGAAGCGGCGGCTTTCGTAGATGAATTATATGCATCCATCATTCAAGCCGGTACGTATAAAGCGCCATCCATTAAAGTTGCAGAAGCGGCCAAAGCCATTGAAAATGCTCAGCGCGATGTCAATATTTCTTTTATAAACGAACTGGCGCTTATTTTTGATAAAATGAATATTGATACCAATGATGTTTTGGAGGCGGCAGCTACAAAATGGAATTTTTTACCTTTCAAACCAGGCCTTGTCGGCGGGCATTGTATAGGTGTAGATCCTTATTATTTATTGTACAAATCAAAAGAACTCGGATATACTCCGCAGGTAATTTTGTCAGGCAGGGAAGTGAATGAGCAAATGGGTAATTTTATTGCCAATAAAGTAAATTCGCTTATTAAGAAAAAAGGAAATACAAATAATAATATTTTAGTATTAGGCTTTACTTTTAAAGAAAATTGTACGGATATTCGTAATACCGGCGTTATTCATTTGGCAGAAGGATTGAGCAATGTGGGTTTTGAAATTGATATTTACGATCCGCTGGCCGACGCCCAAAAAGTAAAGCAAGAGTACAATCTAACATTGTTGCCTGAATTGAAAAATGAAAAAGAATATGCTGCTGTTGTTCATGCGGTAGCCCATGATGTTTTTAAAAATATAGATTTTAATAATTGGAAAAATAACAAAACAATTATTTTTGACGTGAAAGGAACGTTAGACAAAAATTTGGTTGACGGTCGGTTATAACCCTGAATTTTTATAAAATTTCAATCATTTAATATGAATAAAACAATCATTATCACTGGCGGTGCGGGCTTTATCGGTTCGCATGTTGTTCGCCGTTTTGTGAACACGTATCCGGAATATACAATCATCAATTTAGATAAGCTTACTTATGCAGGCAATCTCGCCAATTTAAAAGATATAGAGAATAAGCCGAATTACAAATTTGTAAAAGGTGATATTACCGATGCAATATTTCTGAAAAATTTATTTAGCGAAGAAAAACCAGATGCAGTCATACATCTTGCCGCAGAAAGCCATGTGGACAGAAGCATTACCAACCCGATTGAATTTGTAATGACGAATGTTGTAGGTACTGCAAATCTTTTAAATACAGCCCGTGAACAATGGAAAGGCGAATACGATAAACATCGTTTTTATCATGTGTCCACAGATGAAGTATATGGAGCATTAGGCGAAAGCGGCATGTTTACCGAAGATACAAAATACGATCCGCATAGTCCGTATTCTGCATCAAAAGCAGGTTCCGATCATTTTGTAAGAGCTTATCACGATACGTATGGAATGGATTGTGTAATCTCTAATTGCAGCAACAATTACGGTGCAAATCATTTCCCTGAAAAACTCATTCCTTTAGCAATTAATAATATTAAAAACAATAAACCGGTTCCTGTTTACGGCAAAGGAGAAAACGTGCGCGACTGGCTTTGGGTAGAAGACCACGCACGTGCAATTGATGTTATTTTTCATAAAGCAAAGGCTGGTGATACTTACAATATAGGCGGCCATAATGAATGGAAAAATATAAATTTGATAAAATTGCTCTGTAAAATCATGGATAAAAAACTCGGAAGGGAAGAAGGCACTTCAGAAAAACTTATTACCTATGTTACAGACCGTGCAGGACACGATTTGCGCTATGCCATTGATTCTACAAAATTGCAAAAAGAATTAGGCTGGGTTCCAAGTCTACAATTTGAAGAAGGATTGGAAAAGACTGTCGATTGGTATTTGCAAAATGAAGAATGGTTGAGTGAAGTTACCAGCGGCGCTTATCAAAAATATTATGAACAACAATACAAAACAAAATAATGCAAGCTGAAGAAACCAAACTCAAAGGTTGTTTTATTTTGCAACCGAAAATATTTAAAGATGGCAGAGGAAATTTCTTCGAAAGTTTCAACCAAAAAAATTTTGAGGAAATCATTGGCGGAAAAATAAATTTCGTTCAGGATAATCAGTCATTTTCTTCTTATGGCACAGTGCGTGGGCTGCATTTTCAAATTGGCGAATTTGCACAGGCGAAATTGGTGCGCGTTATTACAGGAAAAGTGCTTGATGTTGCCGTAGATATAAGAAAAGGTTCCGATACTTACGGTCAATGGATTGCAGTAGAATTAAGTGAAGAGAACAACAAACAACTATTTATACCGCGTGGTTTTGCACATGGTTTTTCAGTGCTCAGCCAAACGGCAGTTTTTTCTTATAAGTGCGATAATTATTATAACAAACCATCTGAAGGAGGCATCATCTTTAACGATAAAACTTTAAACATTGATTGGGGAATTCCAGTTGATAAAGCTATTGTTTCGGATAAAGATTTGGTATTACCTTCGTTAAACCCATAACCAATAATAAAATTTTAATGAAAGGAATAGTTTTAGCCGGTGGTTCCGGCACAAGATTGTACCCAATTACACTTGGCATCAGCAAGCAATTAATGCCAATTTATGATAAGCCGATGATTTATTATCCATTATCTACTTTAATGATGTCTGGTATCAACGAAATATTGATTATCACTACACGTGAAGATCAACCGGGTTTTTTTCGCTTGCTTGGCGATGGAAGCCAATGGGGCTGCAGATTTGAATACGTGATCCAAGAGATACCCAACGGATTGGCACAGGCTTTTGTTTTGGGCGAACAATTTATAGGAAATGATAAAGTTGCTTTGGTTTTGGGCGACAATATTTTTTACGGTTCCGGATTAAGTAAATTGTTGCAACAAAACAATAATCCGGAAGGTGGCATCGTATATGCTTACCGCGTACACGATCCGGAAAGATATGGTGTAGTAGAATTTGATAAAGATTTTAAAGCGCTGTCAATCGAAGAAAAACCTAAACAACCAAAGTCAAATTATGCCGTTCCCGGTTTATATTTTTACGACAACTCCGTGGTGGGAATTGCAAAAACCCTTCAACCTTCACCACGTGGCGAATACGAAATTACCGATGTAAACAGAATTTATTTGGAAAAAGGCAAATTAAGCGTAGGCGTTCTCAATCGCGGTACGGCGTGGCTGGATACGGGTACCCACGATTCTATGATGGAAGCCAGCCAGTTTGTGCAAATTATCGAAAACCGACAAGGTCTTAAAATCGGATGCCCGGAAGAAATTGCTTATAGAATGGGCTTTATCACTAAAGAGCAATTATTGAAACTGGCAGAACCTTTGAAAAAAAGTGGTTATGGAAGGTATTTGGAGACGATAATATGAGATGGTTTGAAGGAAATACTATTTTTTATTCTTCCCAGGATATATTTTCTTTAATTAATTTACACGGATTACCAGCGTATAATCCATGTGAATATTCCAAGGATTTGCTTACGATAGAATTAGCGCCAATTACCGAATGATTAGCAATAATAGTTCCTTTCAAAATTAAACATCGACAACCTACCCATACATTTTCACCTATAATAATTGGTTTAGGGGCGTTTATTATATTTTCTTGTTTATCCTTTATTTTGTGAAAATCTGTATCCATAATTAAAATATCCCATGACAGTAAACAGTTATTTCCAAATACTATTTCCATATGGGAAACAATAGAAGTTTCTGCAGATATTACAAAATTATTACCTAACGTCAATTTGCCATTTTTTCCTACAGATATTTTAGAACCATGACCAATTCTACAGATTCCTTTAAAAATAACTATACCGGATACATCCCAAATGCTCCTAGACTTTTTGTTATCAAAAATGCCGACTTCCCCATATCCAAATTGAATTAGCCCTGTTCTTATAGCAATTGCATCAATTATTATTTTGCCACTGGAATTTTTTAAATATACTTTACGAGAAATAAAGATTGGTAACTTAACGGCTTGCTTTAACGGTAAATATTTAAAGTTGAAATAAAATGTTTTGAAATTTATCTTTAATACAAAGTTTAAGAATCTTTTCATGTGGTATTCTGTATTATAAATATTGAGATTATTTAAGATGGGGACAAATTCAATTTATTTTAAATATCATATGTAATTTTCCAATAAAATGCTATTATTTAAATGTTACTAATGATTTTCAAAAATAACTTATTTAACAATCGAAAAATAAAGTAATGCACTTTAGTCACAAATATTTTAGGTAGAGAAAGTGAGTAATACTATTTTTGTGCATCCATAGAACAGCGCACACATACTACCAACTATTATAATATAGAAATTTATATTAAGTTATGAATGTATTATTTCATGAAAATCAACTCACATATCGCGGTACGTCGGTTTCATTGTATGATTATGCGCATTATAATGAAATCATGTTAGGAAACAAATCATACATAATTTATAATAAGAATAATCCGTCTAATAATATAAATGCTATTCAAAGATTTGAAAAAAGATTTAATGTGTTTGGATATACCTCTGTAGAGGAAATAGATAAAATTATTGAAGAACATAAAATTGATGTCTTCTATGCGATAAAAAGTGGTGAAAAAGATGATATAATAACGAAAAAATGCCGTTCTTGTATGCATGTTGTATTCCAGGCTTATGAGCCGCATGGAGATGTATATGCATATGTTTCTCATTGGCTGGCACAAACTATGAGTAATGACAAAGCACCGTATGTTCCTCATATTGTTCATCTACCAAAAGAAGACGCTGATTTAAAAAATGATTTATCGATTCCTGTTTCGGCTAAAGTATTTGGATATTATGGAGGGCACAATAGTTTTAATATAAAATTTGTCCAAAATACCATTTACAAAATTGCAAAGCGCCATCCTAAAATTTATTTTATTTTTATGGGTGTAGATAAATTTATAGCTAATAGTTGGTTTTCTGATTATTCCGATATTAAAAATATAATTTTTTTACCTCCAAATACGGACACTAATTACAAAGTAAAGTTTATTAATACATGTGATGCGATGTTGCATGCCAGACTAAGTGGCGAAACATTTGGCATAGCAATCGGAGAATTTGCAATCAGTAATAAGCCGATTATTACTTATCTTAATTCTCCTGAAAAAGCACACATACAAATGTTGGGAGATAATGCGTTTTATTACCACAGCAAAAAATCTTTGAAAAAAATATTATTACTTGAAGATTTAAGTAAGAAAAATGCCGCAGCACAGTATAATGAATTTTCTCCTGAAAAAGTAATGGATAAATTCAATAAGATTTTTTTACAATAAAATTTATAAATTGAGAAAAAAATCTGTTTTACTTTTTATATTTAAAATTTTAAAACTACCATTAACCCTCTTAACTCTTTCTTTAACTGCGAAATATTTTGGTGTTAGTTTAGACAAAGATGTATGGTTGTTGGCATCTGCTAGTATTATAATGCTGGATATGGCTTTCTGGGGACCTCTGAATGACATATTTAGAACCAAGTTTATATACTTAAAAGAAAAGGATTCTGAACTGATTGCTCTTGATGCAACCAAATCTTTGCTAACTTATATTTTTTTGGGTAGTTTGATTCTGGTTGCATTTATAGAAATATACCCATTCTTATTTGCTCGGGTTATTGCTCCTACTTATAATTCTAAAGAGTTATCGAGCCTATGTAGCATGCTTAGATTAATTGCACCAATTTTATTAATCAATCAAAGCATGTTAATTGGATGTTCCATTTTAAATGCTTATGATTCTTTTTATGTTCCGGAGCTCGCTTCTGCAATTTCGCTATTACTCAACATTGTATTGCTAATATTTTTACATAATACAATGGGAATTTACGCTCTTGTCGGCGCATTATATATAAGCGATATGGTTTTAATTCTTTTTTTAGTTTTTAATATTAAGAAAAAGAACATCCGAATATTCAACAATTATTCTTTAAATTTTTCGGGATTTAAAATTTTTTTCGTTTTTGCTTTTCCTCTTTTTTTACCTTATCTGGTAGGACAATTAAATAGCATGGTGGAGAGAAGCCTTGTGTCCGGTTTAAGTATTGGCGCCGTATCAATTATTGACTTTTCAAGAAGGATACCGGATATGGTTAATAATGTAATTACCAGTGTGATATTGACTGTTTTGGTGCCAACCTTGGCAAGATTATATGTAATGAATAAAAAAGAACAATATGAAAAAGATTTTATTGAATCTTATAAATTAGGTATATTGGGTATAGGAATGTTCATTGTTTTTTTGTGTGCCGGTGCTACTTATCTGATTGGTTTTTTTTATAAAAGCAAATCCATTCCAAATGCAGATATGTTGAAGATTATACAAATGAGTAAATTATATGCATGTGCTTTATTGGGCATATTTAGCTATGTAATATCCGGAATGTCGCTATTAGCAACCGGAAAAAATAAGTTAAATGCACTCTCGGGCACTATGACGCAAGTGTTAACCATTATTTTAAACCTTTTATTTGTAAAGCGTTTTGGTTTTTATATCTTTCCATTATCAATGTTTATCGCCCATTTTTCGGGAGCTGCTTTCATGTTTAAATTTTTCCCATATTCTAAAAAATTAATAATATACACAACTCTAAGATATTATATATTCCTCATTGTGTTGGCAATAGTTACTTATTGGTTAGGAACAATTATAACAACAAGGTTTAATAATATCAGAAATTTAACGGGCATCATTCTAATTGGCAGTATTCAATTAATTCTTTTTATTCCTTTATCATATATTTTTAAAATATCGGAATTTGAAATGATTTTCCAAAAATTGAGGTTAAAATGGCTAATAAAAAAAGATTCCTAACTTTTTTTTTGAATACAGAAAATGTCCACTTAACAAAGGATGTGGGAATGGTTCCTTATATATTACACAAATATTACGGATATGAAAGTGCTTTAGCATGCTATAAAAATGGAGATTATCCTCATTTAGAGAATGAAGTAAATGGATTAAAAATTGTTTTTGTAAAAAAAGTTTTCGATAATCCTTTGTTAGACGGTTTGTATTTTATTCTTAGAAATTATCGGAAGTATGATATTTTGATGTGCTTTCACTATGCAAAGAACAGTCTGATTTGGCTAAATATTTTTAAATGGCTAAAAAGAAAGAGGGGAATAACATACCTAAAATTAGATACAGGCGATGGCATCATGACAACCCGGATTTTTAAAGGAAAATCTGGATGGATGTATAAAAGAATAATAAAGAAAATAGATATTATATCGGTAGAAACAAAAAAAATATTCGCTTATTTAAATAAAAATTGGCCAAGAAAAGTAGAATATATTCCCAATGGTTTCTATGACTATGAAAGTCGAGAAAAATTAGATTTTTTACGAAAAGAGAACATTATATTGACGGTGGGGAGAATTGGAACGCATCAGAAAGATACTGAAACCTTGTGCAAAGCATTTAAAAAATTTGCTATAAAAAATAAAGAATGGAAACTTGTAATTGCCGGGCCTATCGAGAGTGATTTCTTAAATTACATCAAAGATGAAATAGAGCCATTCGATTTCTTAAAAGAAAGAATCATATTTACGGGTAATATTATGGATCGAAATATTCTTCGGACTTATTATGCTAAAGCTAAAATTTTTACTTTAACATCAAGAGCTGAAAGTTTCGGATTGGTTTATTTGGAGGCTATGGAAAATGGCTGCTATATAGTTTCAACAGATATTACTCCGGCATTTGATATCACTAATAATGAAGAATATGGAAGACTTTTTCCAATAGGGGATTTTAATAAATTAGCAGCAATATGGGAAGATGTGATTAATGCCGATACGTTGTTGGAAACCAAATGTCAATTAATAAAAGATTTTGCCTATGACAATTTTTATTGGCCGATAATCCTAAAAAAATTAGATACCTTAATTCAAGAAAAATATATAATTCATTAGTTAATGGACGTGTCTATAATTATCATAAATTACAAAACAAGGGATTTAACCCTTCAGTGTATACAATCTATTTACGATTATACAAAAAACGTTTCTTTTGAAATAATCTTAGTAGATAATGCATCAGAAGATGATACTATAGAAAAAGTAAATGAAAAATTTCCGGAAGTGATAACGATTGCTAATACCGAAAATATAGGCTTCGGTAGAGCAAATAACCAGGGAATAAGAATTGCTAAGGGGGAATTTGTTTTTTTATTAAATTCAGATGCTTATTTGATGAATAATGCTATTTCGGATTTTGTTAATTTTTTAAGATTAGAGATAAATCAATCCGTTGCAATATGTGGCGGAGATTTGTTTTATGACAATACCTGTAAACAGAGAATGGCATCTTTCGGCAATTTACCTACTTTGAAAGAAGAAGTGTTTATACTGTCCGGATTATTTAAATTGTTTAAAAATTATTTTAGAAAACACATATCAGCTGCGATAATAAATTATGATAACAAAATTAAAGATGTCGGTTTTATTATAGGGGCGGATATGTTTATAAGAAAAGCTGTTTTAGAAAAAATTGGATTGTTCGATGAAGATTTTTTTATGTACTTTGAAGAAACGGAATTGTCTTTTCGAGCTAAAGCTGCCGGTTACAAGTCGGTTATAATTCCTTCTATAAAATTATGCCACTTAGATGGCGGTTCAAGTAAGAAAAATAACGATTTATTCAATTATAAAAAATTTACGTATTTTGAAAAAAGCAAAACACTTTATTTCAAAAAGTGTTATGGGCATTTGTCTTCTACAATATCAAAAATTTTATCATCTTTGCTTGTAATAGAGCTTTCAATATTAGCTAAAAAACAAGGAAGTCCGCTAAAAAAAATAGGAATAATAATCAAGGCATAGATATTGTCATATGGTATCAAAAATTCTTTCAACTAAGAAAAAATTGGAATCATAATACAATATAGAGAATAATTGACTTCGTTATAAAAAATTTTATCAACTAACAATTAACAATGAAATCATATGTTTTAGGCTTTCGTTTATTTTTATTTAACGCTTTTATTAATAAAATTCCTCTTAATTTTTTGAGGCATTTTTTTATTAAACAATATATAAACGTGGGAAGTGATTCTTTTATCGCAATGAATGTGAAATTATTGAATTATTCTTTAAAAAGAAAAAAGCAAATAACTATAGGAAATAATTGTGTAATAAATCCGGATGTATTGTTAGACGGCAGGATGGGTAAAATTGTTATAAAAAATAATGTAGATATTGCTAGAGGCAGTTGGATTTTTACAGCAGAGCATGACCCTCATGACGACTATCATAATATAAAATTTGGAGATGTAATTATAGAAGACCATGTGTGGATAGCCTCACGAGTAACAGTATTGCCCGGAGTAACAATTGGCAGAGGAAGTGTTATAGCTGCAGGAGCAATTGTAACAAAAGATGTCCCTCCTATGAGTATTGCCGGAGGAATTCCAGCAAAAGTATTAGGGCAAAGAAAGTCCGAGTTGAAATATAACTTAAGATTTAACCCTAAATTTTATTTATAAAAATGATTTATATTGTAGATAAAAGAGTGCATGATAAAGAACATGTGGTTTTTAATACAGCATTTATTAAAGTTATAGATAAAGTATATAGTAAAGAAAATTTAACTGCGTATGTAGAACAAATGCATTTAAATAATTTGTTTCCTTCTTTTAAAGAAGAAATTACAAATGGGAAGATTTCATTTAAAGTTGAAAATACCTTATTTTATAAAAATGGATCTGGAGTATTTTCTAAGTTTATCCAATTTATATACCAAAGAGTGTATAAAGATGGCTTTTTTTTTATAAGGCTTTTCAGGAAAATAGACCCGAAAGAAGATGTTTTATTTATTACTCACATGCATCCTATAACTTTTTTCTTTTTCAAATTAATAAAAATTTTTTTTCCTAAAATAAAAGTTTTGATTGTTTTGCACGGAGATGCGGATAGTGTATTAACCAGAAATAAGCACAATCTTCCTGTTTCATTTTGGGGTATTATATATATGTTGGGATTTAAGATAAAACAAGCAAATTGTTATTACATTCTCTTAAGTAAATTGGGCTTAAAATTATTGAGCGAAAAAAAAATATTATTAAAAAAGGAGATGCTGGATATACCTCACCCTTATTTTTATACCAATAGGACGCCTGCCTCGATTGACCTGAAGCAAAAAATCAATATCGGTTATATTGGATCTTTAACAAATAGAAAAAATGGGCAATTATTTATAGATATAGCGAACAAAATTAAACAATCGTCGGCGGCTGAACATTATATTTTCAGTCAAATAGGAAGTATTGATCAAAATTTTCTTTTATTACTAAATGAAAACATTAAGGTAGTTAAAAAGGAAAACGGCTATATTGACCGAAATTTATTTCAAATAAAAATTGCAGAAATAGATTATGCTATATTTCTATTTCCAAATGATGAGTTCAGAATCAGAGTAAGCGGAGCATTTTATGATGCGGTAGAATTTTGCAAGCCTTTAATTGTATTAAAATCAGATTATTTCGACAGTATATTTGAAGAGGCAGGAAATATTGGATATGTTTGCAATAGTACGAGTAATATTGTTGATTTGCTTCAGTATTTAATAGAATACCCAGCTATTCGAAAAGAACAATACATGCAACAATGTGAAAATTTATCAAAGTATAGGGATAAATTAAGCATATCAAATGTAAAGAGAAGATTGATAGGAGAACTCGAAGCGAAAAACTTGTTATAATTTTATTTAGTAGTAGAATTTCAATTTGCGAATGTACCTTTTAATTTGGGTAATAACTACCTTTATATCTTGTCTTTTATGGACAAAAATTAACAAAAAGATAATTGTTGGAATTCTCATCCTCATTCTTGCAATCTTCGCAGGCGGCCGTATATATGTAGATAGAGACCATTTGATGTACGAAGTATTGTTCAGGCGTGCTTTGTTTTCATACATATATTTTATACGCAAAGAGCCTAATATAGAAATAGCGGTATATATCATACCTAATATCTTAAAATTATTTTTTAGTGATACACTTTCAATAATAAATGCAAGTTTTATCGTGTTTGCATTTATGGGGGTGTCTATAAAAATGATTGCTATTTCGAGAAAGAGTAAAAGTTTTTTTATCTCCGTTTTTTTATATTTTGGTTATTTGTATTTGATGCAAGAAATGACTACTATTCGAGCAGGTGTGGCTTCTGGCCTTTTTTTATTTATGTTATCTGCGTATGATGAGAAAAGATATAAAACCTTAATTTTTCTTCTTCTTCTTTCATTCATGTTTCATTATTCTAGTGTTTTATTTATAGTTATATTTCTTATAATACATACTAAAGTATCTTATCGAACCTTATTGATAGCTTTATGTGTTTCTTTAGCGATTGCTTTACTGCATTATAATATATTACGATTCAGTTTTTTGAAAAGCTTATTCCCTAAGGTACAGGAATATAATAAATTACAAGATTTGGAAGTAGGAGATAAATTAAATTTATTCAATTTTCATGTGCTTTTTTCTTTTGGAACGCTTATACTATTTTCCATATATAAGAAAAATTTTATCAATGATTCTTTATTTGATATATTATTAAAAATTCATATAATTTCATTAATTTTCTTTTATTTATTTAGTACGGCACAAATTACTTTTTCTATTAGGAGTTACGAATTAATAGCTTCATATCAATTGTTTCTGTACCCGTATTTATTATTTATAACTCCAATTAGATTTCGCATTATTCCTTTTATTATTTTGATAATTTACGGAATAATTCAATATTATTATTTAATCGATTATTCGGGAATTTTCAAAGATTATCAATCATGGATAACAATATAAGATATCCGGTTCTTTTTACAATTATAGTTTACAGAGAAATATTTTATGAAACACTTACTTATAAGTCTATCTTGGAATCTATAAACGAAAGTGGAGTTCAAAATGAAAAATTCTATATATTAATCATTGATAATACAGATATTAAAAAATGGAAAGTGGAAGTGCCTATTTTGACAAAGAATTTGTCGGTTATATATCACCATCTACCAGACAATCCTGGAATTTCAATCGCTTATAATAAGGCATATGAAATTGCCTCTATAAACAATTTTGAATGGATTGCATTTTTTGATCAAGATACTGAGTTACCAAAAGAAATATATAGCATATATAAGAAAGCAGCTCTATCTTCTTCGAATATTAATCCGATTAAATGCCCAATAGTTTTATTGCCAAATAAAGCAATATTATCTCCGGCGAAGTATAAATTTTATCATTCATTTCTTTTTAAAGAAATTTCTCCAGGCATATTGAATATTGCAAATATTTCCTGCATAAATACCGGCATTATGATTTCAGTTTTGTTTTATAATCAGGTTGGCCAGTACAATGAACGACTAAGGTTAGATTTTTGTGATCATGATTTTATAGAAAGAGTAAAAAAATATGTTAAAACAATAGAAGTATTACCGCTCTATTTTGTTCAAAATTTTTCTTCTATAACTCACTCAAAAGATCAAGCTTTGAAAAGATATAAATTTTATTGCCGTGATTTAAAAGAATTTAAAAAAGGAAGAAATAAACTTGTAATTTTTTTTTCAAACGATATGTTAAGGCTCATAAGGTTAACCATTAAATATCATTCTTTCAAATTTATTATTATTCGTTTAAAAAGTTTGTTTTCATGAAAATATCTGTTTGCATCCCTACTTATAATGGGGAAAAATATATTTTAAAACAAATAGAATCTATCTTAAAGCAATTAAACGAAGATGATGAAATTATAATTTCTGATGATGGATCTACGGATAATACCCTCAATATATTAAGACAGCTTGATGATAAACGAATTAAGATACTCTATCATGTAAAATCTAAAGAGACTAAATTTAAATTTAATCTCGTTACTAAAAATATTGAAAATGCTCTTAACCATTCTAGTGGGGATTATATTTTCCTTGCTGATCAAGACGATATTTGGCAGGATAATAGAATCAGAATAGTAACGGAACTTCTAAAAGATGCAGACCTTGTCCTCAACGATTGCATTCTCATTAATGAAACTGAGCAAATAGTATCAAATTCTTATTTTGATATAATAAAACCTTCCATTGGATTTTTTAAAAATATAGCAAAAAATTCTTATTTAGGATGTTGTATGGCATTTAACAGGCATATATTGAATTATGTCTTGCCATTTCCCAAAGGAAAAGTGCCTCATGATATTTGGATCGGATTAATTGCTGAGCATTACGGCAAAGTAAAAATCACTGAACAAAAACTTGTCTTTTATAGACGACATGGTAATAATCTTTCTTTTTCTTCTGAAAAAAGCAATCACTCGTTACTTTTTAAACTACATTATCGTTTAAATCTAATCATATTATTGTTGAAAAGATTTTTATATTGCAAATAACCACAAAAACAATTAAAAAAAAGTGATACATGAAAGGTAAAAATATCAAAAGGCACTACATTTATTTCTTTGTATTATGCCTTTTGGGAACTACAATGGTAAGATCTCAGAATAAAGATGCAATTAATGTAAAAGATTTTGGAGCTTTGGGAAATGGAGTTCATGATGATTCAAAAGCAATATTATTGGCATTGAATACAGCAATATCCAAAAACAAAACATGTTTTATTCCTAAAACCAATAATTTTTATAAAATTAATCAAACACTTAAGATACTATTGCCTATACAAGGAAATTTACGCATAGTCTCTAATGGAGCTATTATAAAACCGGATAGCAACTACTACAAAAGCAGTTTTTTAAAACAAATATCTACAGGATTTGCAAATAACGTTATTTTCGATATCAGGCAAACAAGTTATCCTAAGCAATTATCTGATATTAGTTTTGTCGTTCAAAATCATCAAACATCATTAAGCATTGTGGGACTAAAAATATATGGTCCGGACAAATTTTTTTCAATGTTCCCTACTTCAGGAATAGATAAAATTTGGGTTGGAATTCAATGTGGAACAGATGAGGTAACTATAAAAAATTGTGAGTTTAATAATATATATGGTTATGGAATTCAAAATTTATTTTCAAAAAGTATAAATATCTCCAACGTTATATTCAACTCCGTTGGGGGAAGAGGGAAAACCACTTCATTATTTTCTGTTGATAATGATTCGTTTGGAGATGCTATATATAATACTTTCTTGCAAAAAAATGCAATTATCCAGATAGACAATTGCACCCTAATAGGATATCAATCCAAGTATCGAAGTAGAATAGGTATAACTTTTGAGTATAATCAAGATTTGGTAAATGCAATTATTACTAATTGTCATTTTGAGCATTACGCAAAGGGAATACACCACGAATTATGTCATCAAATAAAACTTAATATTAATAATTGTACATTTAGCGATTTTAATTACGCGTTGGCTGCGGTACAAAGCACCCAAGAGTCTTCTATTGATATCCATCAATCCAAATTCTATTTGACCAATAGTGATGGTGCTGATCCAGGAGGTCCCTCAATGATATTGAATAGAGATGGTGGAAAATTAGAATTTAACAACTGCTTGATAGATATGAATAACCCTAGAAATAGTTGTTCTCCAATTGTAGGTGTAAACTCATTTACAAATTGTACCTTTAATGGACATAATAAAAATCCATGTTTTACGGGAGGAAGTACAGCTTTTGACAGTTGCATATTTAAAAACATGGGAGGGAATGCTTCCACTTTTTATTCAAATGGTAAGCCTATAGATGTTCATATCGATAACTCAACATTTATCGATTGTGCTCCCTTTAAAGGAGATAAAACTGTAGAAGTAAAATTATTATTCTTGAAACCAAAATCGAATAATTCTTTAAACTTTTCCGACAATTAGAAAAAATGCTTCAACATGAAAATTTTACAATTAGGAAAATTCTATCCTATAAAAGGTGGAGTAGAAAAAGTGATGTACGATTTGATGGAAGGGTTATCATCAAGAGGAATTAGATGTGATATGTTGTGCGCCTCTGCCGAAATTAAAATAAAAGAAAAAATTAATATCAATGAAAATGCATTTCTATATGTTGAGCCTACATTAAAAGAACTAGCAAAAACAAAAATATCACCTGCATTAATAAGAAAGCTTAGGCAAATACAACACGAATATGATATTATTCATATTCATCATCCCGATCCTATGGCTGCGTTAGCTTTATTTAGCTCAAATTATAAAGGGAAAGTTATTTTGCATTGGCACAGTGATATTTTAAGCCAAAAAATTATACTAAAAGCTTATGCCTGGTTACAAACATGGCTAATAAAGAGAGCAGATTTAATATTAGGCACTACGCCTTTATACATTGCGGAATCTCCTTATTTAAAAAAAGTCCAGACAAAAATCGACTATTTACCTATTGGTATTAAAGATGAATCAAATGAAATTAATCTAGATATTTATACTAAAATTTCAACAAAATATTCAAATAAAAAGATCATTTTTTCATTAGGAAGATTGGTTGAGTATAAGGGCTTTGAATATTTAATAAAGGCAGCAAAATATTTGGATGAATCATTTGTTATATTAATAGGTGGAACTGGTGGCTTAAAAGAGAAACTTAGTGAGCTAATTAAAAAAAATTCTTTAGATAAAAAAGTAGAATTATTAGGTTATTTAAGTAGTGAAGAGGTTTTGGCTTTTTTTAAATTATGCGATATTTATTGCCTGAGTTCAATTATGAAGACAGAGGCATTTGCAATAGTGCAGATTGAAGCAATGTCTTTTGGAAAACCCATTGTTTCTGTTAATATTCCCGGTAGCGGCGTGCAATGGGTTAATGCCGACAATATCACAGGAATCAATGTTGAAATTAAAAATCCGGAGGAAATTGCAACAGCGATAAAAAATATATTTAAGAGTACTGAAACCTATCATCTGTATTCTATAAATGCAAGAAAACGGTACGAACATAATTTTACTTTAGAATTAATGACTGATAAAGCACTCTCATTTTATAAAAAAGTACTAGACTAATTTTTCTAACTAATACAACTTTATATAAACAATATGAATATAGCAATCATCGGAGGTTCTGGATTTGTAGGTTCAAGGCTTATTGAAGAACTTAAGAAAAATAGTAATTCCCAAATTACTAATATTGACAAACAACAAAGCCCGTTTTACCCTGAAATCACTATCATAGCAAATGTACTTGATAAAGAAAAAATAAAAGAATTATTATCAGGACAAGATGTGGTAATATTACTTGCCGCTGAGCATCGTGATGATGTTAGTCCAAAGTCTTTGTATTACGATGTGAATGTGCAAGGCATGAAAAATGTTTTGGAAGCCATGGATGCGAATAATGTAAAACGTATTGTATTCACAAGTTCAGTCGCGGTATACGGATTAAATAAAAAAAATCCCGATGAACAACATCCGGTTGATCCTTTCAATGATTATGGCAAAACCAAATATCAGGCAGAAGAAGTACTGCAGGAATGGTATGCAAAAGATACTACACGTAACATAAATATATTGCGCCCGACAGTTATTTTCGGTGAACGGAATCGTGGGAATGTATATAATCTCCTGCGCCAAATTAGCTCCGGAAAATTTATGATGATTGGTGGAGGCAACAATAAAAAATCGATGGCTTACGTGGGTAATATTGTCAGCTTTATAAATTTTCTTGTTCAAGAAAAAACAACTGGCTATAATGTTTTTAACTATATCGATAAGCCCGACTTTACAATGAATGAATTGGTTTCCCACATTAGCAAAGTATTAGACAAAAAAATACCGACCACCAAAGTGCCTTATGCACTTGGAATGTTAGGTGGTTATGGATTTGATATATTGGCAAAACTCACAGGTAAAAAATTAAACATCAGCAGTGTGCGTGTAAAAAAATTTTGTGCTACCACTCAGTTTGATGCAAGTGCTGCAAAAGCCGCCGGCTTCGTAGCGCCTTATACGCTTGGGGAAGGTTTGGCAAACACCTTGCGGTACGAATTTATAGAAAAACGTGACCCTGCTACTGATATAACATTTGTGACTGAATAATAAACAAAATCCGCTTTAAAACCATCTAAAAAATTTTTGTAGTAAAAATTTAATTTTCATCGTATCCAGTCGAATAATCCTGTGTTTATTGAAATTATCCCTCGAAAGATGGAGACAGATCTAAATTGGCATGTGCGAGTTTCTTAAAATCGCGGCCATTAAAAATTCGGGAGAGATTGGTATTACGGGTGTCTTTCCACAAGGGGATATCTTTGATAAAAACAACGCGCCAAAAGTTTTTATCTTTCAAATCTTCAAAGTCTTTTTCGCGAATAATAATGCCATCGACTGTGGTTCTTTTCTTAAAAAGAATTCTCAGAACATCATTTTGAGATTTATTTTTCGAGTGGGATAAAAAGCTTGTGATTTCATCAGGTGTCATGTAAAGAATGTTTAAATAATCATAGAAGAATAAGAGCCGGGTTATATTATAACCCGGCTCTTATTTGCTAATAACGGCTTTTGCCTGCATAGGATCCGTAAGATGATGATCTTGGTCTTTCCTCACGTGGTTTGGCTTCATTTACTTTTAAGGGCCTTCCTTCTACGGAACCACCGTCTAATGCTTTGATGGCTTTACGGGCCTCATCTTCATTAGGCATTTCCACAAATCCGAAACCGCGGCTTCTGCGGGTTTCTCTGTCAAATACAATCTTGGAAGAATCTACTGTACCGAATTCTTCAAAAAAACCTCTTAAGTCTTCGTCCAATATGTCGAAGCTCAGGTTGGAAACAAAAATGTTCATACTAAATAATTAAATAAATAAAAAATAATCTAAGGATAAAGACAGGGACAAGGAATGGAGGAGATTCGTAACTAATATAAATAGAAGAATAAAATATCGTCCGCTTACAAAGCGCTGCAAAAACCTAAATTTCGGTAAAGATATAGAAAGGAATCCGAAGATCGAAATATATTTCTGTTCAGATTCCTTTTACAGAGTTACATCAACTTTCTTACGTTTATGGCACTTGAGCCTTTGGCGCTGCGTTCAATTTCGAAAGTGACGGTGTCAGCCTTTTCTATCAATTGCTTGAAGTTGCTGCTGTGGACAAATATACTCTCTCCTGTCAGCAGGTCTTTTATAAAACCATATCCTTTGGCATCATTAAAGGAAGTGAGTGTTCCCTTCCGGGTATTGTTTTTTGGTTCATCGGAAGTGCGAGATACTTTCTGTTTTGAAGTTCCGGCAGGCGTAGAAGAAAGGTTGCCGTTTTCATCTACATAAGCCATCATTTCTTCCAGGCTTTTGCCCTTTTTTGCATTGAGTTTTCGTTCAAGCATCTTCTGTGCTTTTTCCTGTTTAGCCCTTGCTTTCTTTTTTTCGTTTTCTTTTTTTGCTGTTGTAATCGCCATTAAATGTATTAAGTGTGATGAAATAATTATACATTTCCTAACCATATAAACAATGGCGTGAGGAAATTAATGCTAAGAAACAGAGGGAAGTAAAAAAGGAAATATGGGAAAAGAATACCCTGCCTGAATTACGAGACGCTGAATAATTAGTCGCTGCAAAGATAGCCAAAATGCGGCGCAAAAACAAGGCTGTTTCTACACGGAATTTTTGTTTTGGTAAATTGGAAAAAGATGTTATTTTTTATTTACTAAATTATTTGATTATGCGTACCGCATCATGCAATTTCTGAAATGAGGGTTACGAAGTTACCGCACTTGCCAAATCTTCTTCGTTTTCTGTTTTACCCCAGTTAAATAATTTTCGGTCAGGTTTTTTGTATATAGGGAAAAAGACTAAAAATATAAACATTCCCACACCTATAACGCAAGACCATCCAAAGAGTTCTTTGATAGATTCAAGAGAGGCTTGCGTATAAAATACTTTGTACGCAACTAAAGGATCTGCATTGGGTGTATGTAGTCCTTGAAAGCGGAGTTGAAATAATGGATCAGTAGCATCGCTGGAGGAAGCCAGTTTATCCAATAACTGGATAGGACGGTAATACAGCCAGTTTGAAAATACACAACCCCAAATAGCAGGTCCCAAATAGGAGCGCACAAAAATTAAAATTGCTGAAGCAATAGATATTTCTGTTGTAGTTAATCCTGAATATGCATACATACCAATTGTTATATAAGAGCAAATAATCGCTACGCCTCTCAAAACTAAAGGATAAAACATTTGACTTGCAGTTGTTTGAGTATCTACCAATAAATAAAAAGAAGTAGTAGATATGATGTAACAAAAAGTCGTAAATAAAATCATTGGTTTAAAAGTATTATAATACATATAATATAGAAAGGAGATCCCTGCTCCTAAAATGTATCCGTAAATAGGATAAATATTAGCGCTTGCATTTTCGATCGGGTCATTTCTAAAAGAAATGTTCATCCATGTACTTAATGGCGAAGAGAGATTATAAAAAATGCAGAAAAAAAACATGATTATAAGCCCAACTCTTACATTTCTTTTTAGGAATAAATCGAATTGTAAAATTTTATTACGGATTAATTCATTTCTCAAAATGTACAATAATAATAATCCTGCGCAAAGCACAACAGCTATTTGAATATCTCCGGAGCTCAGCCAATCCTGATTACGGCCATAAGCTAATACATACGAGAATGCCACTATCCATCCGCACATCAAACACAATCCAAACCAATCAAATTTCCATAATGGAATTCTTCTTCCATAATGTATGTTTTTTGCAAATATGATTATCAATATTAAAACAATAAAAAGTGTGAGATTTGATACATGAAATGAAAAATGCCAGCCTAATCGTTCTGCCAGATTAACCTGAAAAATTCCGGATAGGGGCGTAACCATCAGGCTGATAGGATAGTAAACACAATACAATTTATATCGTTCGCCCTGAGGCATTAATATGGGTATAAGATTTACTACAACAACTATGATTCCCAATAATCTTATTCCTCCAATAAAAAAGGTACATAATATTACGATTGTCGGACTGTCGGTTTGAGTTAAGGCAAAATTTAAAAACATCAGCAATAATGCCGATACTATAATAAGCTGCTTGGAAGAATAATAACTGCGTAAACTGCCCGAAAATGTAAAAGATACTGCCATACCACCGGCATAGACATAACTACACATTGCTGCATCTGCAGGATTTGCCGCAAGACCTGATATAACATAAGACGAAATAGCAGTTGATAATCCTGAAGTAAATCCTATACAAATGCTCATAATAATTAGTAGCCATGCATCTAATTTTGGATTTACCCAATCATGAAATAACCTGTTTCGCATATTCTTATTCCCTCTATTTAACTATTTCTTTTTCCTTACCTGAACATTCATTCCCGCTCTTATTTTATCCAAGTCTTCTTTTTTATTATTCTTTGTAAATACTATTTTCACAGGGAGTCTTTGTTGAACCTTAATAAAGTTACCTGTTGAATTATCTACCGGTACAGCTGAATATTTACTTCCTGTGGCTCCGGAAACAGCATCTACGCGTCCTTCGAATGTAATATCTTCAATTGCATCCACTTTTATGCTTTCAATATCACCTATATGTACTTTATCTATTTGAGACTCTGTATAGTTTGCAGTAACCCATTTTTGGCCATCCTGAACAATAGTTGCAATTGTTTGGCCTGGTTGTAATAATTGACCTTCTGCTATTTTTCTTCTTCCCATTATG
Source organism: Arachidicoccus sp. (assembly GCA_028283605.1). GTDB lineage: Bacteria > Bacteroidota > Bacteroidia > Chitinophagales > Chitinophagaceae > Arachidicoccus. Next base: position 135,787 of record JAPWKH010000018.1, read on the forward strand.
CCATCGTAAGGCGCAACAATGTAGCAGTAAGAAACATTGAGGCGTGCCATATCTACTGCAGAATTAGCACGCATTATGTCTGCATCTGAAACATCTAATTTTTTAGATACTGTTTGAGAATTTAATTTTGTTGATTCTTTTTGCCCAAGTAATGCATTATATTTTGCCAATGTGGCTTCATAAGAAGTTTTTACCTCATCGTATTGGTATTGAGATATTACGTCAGCTTTCAAAAGATTCTCGTAACGTTTCAAATTAGTTGCCTGATTATCAAGCTGAGCTTTTATTTCTGCAATATTTGCTTCGGAAATGTATGTGCTATTTGCAGCAACATTCACATCAGAGGCAATTACCGTTTTACCTGCTTGGGCATCTTTTAGAGCAGCAAGTGATTGCTCAAGCTGTATTTTATATTCCCTGTCGTCGATGATAACAAGTGTATCGCCTTTTTTTACATGTTGGTGTTCATCAAACCTTATTTCTTTAATATAGCCCACAATACGCGTGTTGATAGGATTGATGTATTCTTCCACTTGCGCATCTTCGGTATATGTATCATCATTTAAGTGAAAGTAGGTCATAACACCCCAAGCGATGAGTAGAATGATAATGAGGATTGATAATGAATTAAAAAAAATTCTCCATCCTTTTGAGTATTTCTTTCTGTTTTGATTGTCTTGTTTTGACATATTTAATTCTTAATCTTTTAAATATAAAATACTAAATAAATTATTTTTTATCCCAGTTACCTGAAGTTTTCAATAAATTGTACCATTGATAAATAATTCCAACTCTGGAATTATTTAAGTTCAATTGTGATGAAAGCAACGCTGTGCTCGCATCCAACATATCAGTAATTACTGCAAATTTGTTTAGGTACTTCTGTTCCACTACTCTGTAGTTATCCTCTGCCAGTTTATAACTTTCTTCTTGTGAATGAAATTTCTCCCATGATTCTTTCATTTTTATATATGCATTATGTATATCTATTTCAGATTTTTGTTCCAGCCATTCTTTTTGAGTTTGCGCAAGATTATAATTCATTTTTGCCTTTTCTATACGCTTTTTACTTGTATATAAAGATCCAATATTATAGCTTAATTTTACACCTGCTTGTGCGTAATGCATATAAATATCGATTGGTGGTATTGAATAAAGAAATGGCCTAGCGATAGCATCCGATGCGTATAAAGACAATACTGGCAATCTATCAGATCTGGCAATTTGGATATCTTTTTCTGATATTTTCGCTTTTTTATCTGCAGCTTGTATCTCTGGCAACAATTCAACACTGCTATCTATATAACTTTGAAGGTCGGCATACTGAAATGCCTTCGTATATAAAGAAGTATCTACATCAATAATTGTATTTTCAGGCAATCCGATAACTACATTAAGATCATGATTGGCAATGAGTGAATTGTTATTGATTTCGGTTAACTGAAGTTGTAAATCTGTCAATTGTAATTGGCTTCTGACCACATCATTATGTGTAAGCATTCCTTGCTCTACAAGTTTTTGAATATTAAAAAGTCTTTTTTGAGCGAGTGCAATATTTTGTAAATAAATTTTACGTTGATTGTTTAGAGTGAATAAATCCAGATATCTACCAAATAGTAAAAACTGAATATCTTCTTTATCTTTTTGGTAATCAAGTGCAGCGATTTGTTCTTCTAATTTTGCTTTAGCAATATTATTTTTCGTTTTTCCGCCATTGAAAACTGTATATCCTGCCTGTACGGAAAAATCCAGTGAAGTGTGTGGCATTTTCACTGTTTCCATATAGTTGAAATGATTATCCCAAACATGCGCATTGCTTATGTAACCTGCACTTGCATCGGTTCTTAATTCCGGCAAATACGCATCCTGTTTTTCGATAGAGGTATTTTTTTGGCTGATAGCTATTTTCTGACGAGATGCATCTAATTGTTTACTATTGATTTCTGCCAAATAAAAAAGAGAATCTATGGGTAGAAATTTATGTTGATCTTGTCCGCTCACATTTTTTCTCATCAATAGAAGCAAACCGAATAAAAGTAATAAACAAATTTTTTTTATAATATTGGTTGTATAATATACTGTTTGAATTCGAACCATTTAGATAAAATTTTTAAATTTCAATAAATGAATTAAGTGTCTGTGTCAAATTATTTATATCTTTTAATGTCATCGAAAGCTTGGAAGTATTATATGTTTTGTAAACTACAGGTAAAAACTCTTCCATAAATTTCTTTCCTTTTTTAGTAAGTGTGATTATATTATTGCGCCTGTTTTTAGGATTTATGTTTCTCTTAATCATTTCACGTTTACTCAGGTTATCTATTAAGGATGTTAAACTGGATTTGTTTTTTCCAATATTATCGGCAATTTCCTGTTGATTGGCCTCTCCCTCGGCATCAAAATGTAAATAATACAATACTTGTGTCATTTCTAATGTGATATCTTCATAGCCAAGGTCTATTAATTTTCTCTGCACGCGTTGTTTTAAATTTTGACGCAGGCGCAGTACTGCCATAAAATAATAATGTATGGAATGGACCAATTCTTTTTCTTTCATACTGCAAAGGTAATATAAACAGTTTGTATTCAAACTGTTTTAGATTGAATTTACTGAAGATTTACAATTGTTTTATTTTTTAACTAGATAGAAATATATACCAGCCTGTAATATTATTTTTTCTTAATGAAAAATGGGGGTGTACCAATCGGCATTCAATCTGCTACTTACAATTCACGCTGTGTAAATAAATTATTTTCTCGTCCGTTATTCTTCAATAAACGGAAATGGGATTTTATAGCGGCATAAAAAGGATAATTTCTGTAGGGTAGATGATATTCTATTGAATACTGCCGGATGATTTTGGTAATAGCCGGATAATATGTATTGCCAACACCAGGAAATAAGTGATGCGCCACATGATGGGTAAAACCGCCAAAAAGCCATACAGCCACAGGCCTGTCTGCGTTGAAATCTTTTGTAACGGTTAATTGATGCATAAACCAGGTTGTGTTCATCCGGCCATCTTTACCTGTTTCAGGAAATTGCGCATGTTCATCAGCATGAGTACAAAGTAATGCAATGGTGCCAAAACAACTTGACAAGATATGCATGATGATCCATGCAATAAATATCATATACCAAGGCTGATTTTTCAAAACTATTACAGGAACTATAATAAGATAAAATAAATTAAATAATTTAGCCGCAAACAATTTTATATACTCTATTTTCGGAATAGTAATAATACGTTTAAGATAATTTTCCTTTACACCGAAAAAATCTTTAAAGTCGCGAACGAAGAGCCAGTTGAGCGTATACATCGGGTAAAGGAACCACATATAAATATGCTGATATTTATGAATCGGCAGATATTTACTATTTGGAAAAATACGTGCAATATCGCTTTGTTTTACATCAATGTCCCAATTAGGGATATTGGGATAGGGATGATGTAAAAGTATATGACGTTTGCGCCAAACAAAATTATTTCCTCCAAACAATTCGAGAATATAGCAGAATGCGTTATTAAGCTTTCGGTTTTTGAACAGCGCTGCATGTGCAGCATCGTGAAAAGAGTTTACAAAAATCAGGATCATTGATATTCCAAACAACACATAAAAAAGAATTAAATAAAACGTATTGTTTCCCCAAAGTAAAATACCAGTATAAGAGCAGACCAGGAATATGCAATAAGTAATGGCTTTGAGTATATTCAGTTTTTGCACAGATTTCTTTTTCAGTACATTTTGCCTTACTTCTTTTTGTATTTTTAAAAATATATCCTCTGCCGGTGCTTTGTCAAAAATGGGTTTAGATATAGTTCTCCGCATTATAAAAAATATTTTAAGTTCTTTATAAATAATCCACAATCTGCAAATGCCTATTTTATATGTGCAATGTTTTATAGGGATTAGTTGAGCCTGCAAAGATACAAAAAAATCATTTTTTAATTAATCAAACGTTTGATTGATTAAAAAATTTTATTTGCAGATTGTGTTCATGATAATCCTGTCAATTCAGCAAGAATCAAATTGTTTTAAAACCTTTTAAACTTTTTATTACTACTTTCTTATAGCACAACTTTTCAATATCAAATTGTAGATTTGCTCTTTTATTTACGTATATTAGTTAGAATTATCATAAAATTTGGCATAAGAAATAGTGGTATAATCATTACAAAACTATAGAAGAAAATATTCTATTCATACAATAATTCAATAGAATGATGTGCCGTATTAGGGTTTAACAAAATTAAAAATAATATACTGTTATAAGATGGATGTGAAAGATTTAATGCAACAAATAGCTGACGGTAATGAGCTGGCATTTAAACAATTGTTTGAAAAGTTTCGGGATAAGCTGCACGTGTTCGTAAAAAAGATTGTAAAAAACAAAGAAGTAGCTGAAGAAATTGTGTTGGACATTTTTACAAAAATATGGACGAACAGGGATTTGGCAATTGAAATTACAAATATTGAGAGATTTTTATTTAAGGCCTCTGTAAATAGATCTATTGATTACATAAGGGCTGTTTCTAAAGACAAAATTTTGAAGCAAGTAATATGGGACGAAATACAGATCGCAGATGTTGTAAATAGCGATGATATACTTATTACAAAAAATTTACAGGAAAATGTTAGTGCCGCTATTCATGGCCTGCCTCCTCAAAGACAATTGATTTTTAAGTTAAACAGAGAAAACGGAATGTCTTACGAACAAATTGCGGCAGAATTGCATATTTCCAAAAATACTGTAAGAAATCATATGGTTGAGGCATTACGTTTTATACGCACTCAACTTCATGCGCACCAGGAAATAATATTATTAATTATTTTTTTTAAAAATATTTAATTTCCCAATAGTCCTGCTTTATTTTTTTTACGTCTTAATAACAAACGGTAATTATTTTTTATTCATATTTAATATTTCTTCCTTGAAATATTCTGGCAGATTAGATGAGCTGATATTTAAGTATGCTAACAATACAATATCTGAAATAGAATTGAATGAATTTTTGGAAATAGTATCAGCAGAACACAAAAAATCATTAATAGAGAATGCATTTCGAAAAATATGGGAAGGTAATAAAGAGGTAATGCCAATATATAGTGAAGAGAAATGGGATGAGTTATATAATAAATATTTATTGCCTTTAATTAAAAAAAATATCGTTCAACAAGAAGCAGGAGGAGAAAGAACACCATTAAATATATTGAAAAGCATCACCTTTTTGAGAATTGCGGCATCTCTTGTAATACTATGCATTTCTGTCATCTGTACTTATCTTTTCTTACAAAAGGATAGGATATCTACACAAAAAAACAAAGTAAAAGAACAAACGACAAAAGTACATGCAATCATGCACGGAGGCGATAATGCAGTACTTACTTTGTCGAATGGTCAGCAGATTAATCTCAATAATGTATCGGTAGGAAAGATTGCAAGCCAACAAAATATTTCCATTACCAAAACAAAGGACGGACAAGTGATTTTCTCCTATGATTCATCTGTAAAAAAACAAGCACTTTCTTTATATGCATCACTCAATAAAATCTCTACACCGCGAGGTGGAAAATATCAAATAAATCTTCCTGACGGAACGCACGTATGGCTAAATGCATTAACTACTTTATCCTTTCCTACTACATTCTCTGGCAATACGCGTTCCGTAAAATTGAGCGGAGAAGCATATTTCGAAGTTGCTAAAAATCCAGCCATGCCGTTTATCGTGGAGAGCGGAACCCAAAAAGTAAAAGTTTTAGGAACACATTTTGACGTATGTGCTTATGATGATGAGCTCATGTATAAAACAACTTTATTAGAGGGAAAAGTAGAAGTTTCTTCTGGAAATAATAAGGTTGTAATAAGACCGGGACAGCAAGCTCGTTTGAAAGGAATTGAAATAAAAGTTGCAGACGTAGATGTTGAGGAATCTATTGATTGGAAGAACAATTTTATTGATTTCAATAATGAAGACATTCGTTCCGTAATGCGCAAAATAAGCAGATGGTACGATGCAGATATTCAATATCAGGGAAATATCTCTGGCACTAAACTCAGTGGTTCGGTGTCGAGAGATTCGGATATATCAAGAATTCTGGATGTGTTGGAAGCAACAGGAACCGTTCATTTTAAAATACAAAAAAGGAGGATAATCGTTATGCCTTAAATTACGAATAAAACCGGGACGCAGCGCAACTACCATCCCGGTAAATAATCAGGGTTTCATCAAACAAAAGTGCTTAATTCAAACCATAGCCTATTCTTTAAGAAAAGAAATAAACTAAACAAATTTATGAAATATTCACTTAAGGATCTGCGACAAGTTTCGTTGCAGGGATCTTTTATTCGATTTATAAAAACAATTGCTATAGTCATATTTGTTTTATGTTCGGCCTTTGTCTCTGCCAGGTCGCAAAATGTAACTATATCTGCTGACAACATATCATTGATAGAAGTTTTTAAACAGATAAAACAACAGGTGGGATATGGATTTGTATATACTCAGCCGGATGCCGCAATTATGAAAAATGTAACGATTCGCTTAAAGAAAGTTCCTCTGAAAACGGCGCTCGATTCCATATTTTCTAAGCAAATGCTTAGTTATACTATTCAAAATAATAGCATTATTGTGAAAACGATTTCACAGAATTTGCCATCTGCTTCCCAGATTATTATTTCCGGTACAATTACAAATAAGAGCGGAGATAAATTAGTGGGAGTTTCAATTCAAATTGTGGGTAAAAAATTGGGCACCATATCAGATAGCAACGGTGCTTTTCAAATTCAGGCTGGTAGTGGAGATGTTTTGAGATTTAATTCTGTAGGGTATCAGTCAAAAGACATAAAAATAAATGGCGAAACAAATCTGAATGTGGTACTGGAAGAATCAAATACATCTCTTAATGATATTGTTGTGATAGGTTACGGAACGCAACAAAGAAAAGATGTTACAGGAGCCATATCTTCAATTAACGAAAAAACGTTGCGAGAAGTACCGGTAACGAATATGCAGCAATCGCTTGCAGGCCGTATTGCAGGTCTTGTGGTTACGCAAAGTGATAACCGTCCGGGGGCACAACCTTCTGTTTTAATAAGGGGTAACCGTTCTATACAAGGCGGCAACGATCCTTTATATGTAATCGACGGTATTCCTACTACAGACGGATTACAAGACATCAATCCAAGTGATGTAGTTTCTATGGATGTTTTGAAAGATGCATCGGCTACCGCAATATACGGATCAAGAGGCGCCAATGGCGTCATCATTGTTACCACAGCACGTGGTAAGCAAACGCAGAGCGGATATCCGGAAATACATTATGATACATATGTTGGCACAAAGAGGATTAACAGATATGCATATGTTTTTAATGGTCCGGAATTTGTAAATTTTGTTCGGGATGCTTATGCCGCTACAGGAAATTATGATCCTTCTGATTCTGCCACATCTGATGCTAAGATATTTGATCCCGAAACTTTGGTAGATATTCAGAAAAATGAGTATTCCGATTGGCAAAAACTTATCACACGAAACGGTTTTACACAGAATCATGAATTGAGCGTTTTAGGTGCATCCAGAACTACAAGGTATTCCGTGGGTCTTGGATTTTATAATGATATTGGCAATATCAAATTACAGGATTACAAGCGATACAGTTTACATGCTACTTTAGATCAGGATATTACGAAAGATGTTAAAGTTGGACTTTCGGTTTTAGCTTCCTACAATATACAAAATGGAGGCGGGTTCAATCCGTTTTACGGAGCGGTTATTCAGAGTCCTATTGGAGTTCCTTATGATTCTACAGGAAATTTGGTAGCATTTCCAAATGGAGACGCACTCATGTACAATCCATTGGTATACTACAGAAAAGATAAGTACATCAATAAAACTACACGTACAAGGATTCTTACAAGTATTTATGCAGAAGCCCATATTTGGGATGGGTTACGTTTTAGGGTAAACTTTGGTCCGGATTTAACTAACTCACGCACCGGAAATTTTGATGGTACCGGAGATTTACAAGATATACTGCCTACGGCCGGATATTCTACAGACAATATATTTTCTTATACTTTAGAAAACATCCTTACTTATAATAAAAATTTCGGAAAAAATAAATTAGATGTAACAGGCTTATACAGCTTGCAACAACGTACCGAAGAGGCATCTTCGGAATCGGTAAAAGATTTGCCAGTAAGTACTGTGACTTATTACAACTTAGGCACAGCAAATACAATTACAGGTGTCAGTAGTAGTTATTCAAAATGGGACATACTTTCCTACATGGGAAGAATTAATTATGGTTTTGACAATCGCTATTTGCTTACGCTAACTGTTCGATCAGATGGGTCATCAAGGTTCGCTGATGGGCATAAATGGGGTATTTTCCCCTCCGCTGCATTTGCATGGAATATATATAATGAAAACTTCTTGAAAAATAGTGATATTATAAGTAATCTTAAATTAAGGCTAAGTTATGGCAGAACGGGCAATACGGCTATTTCACCATATCAAACACAAGGGCTTCTGGCACAAACAAAGTACACATTTGCAGATGTATCAGCTTTCGGATATGCTCCAAGCAGTATTGCAAATCCAAATTTAACATGGGAAACAACGGCTTCTTATAACATAGGTATTGATTATGGATTGTTCAAGGACAGAATTAATGGTTCTTTCGAAGCATATAAAAGTCATACTTCTGATTTATTACTTGGCTTTGCTTTACCTACTTCTACCGGATTTTCAACAGTACTAACCAATATAGGAAGTACTCAGAATACCGGCTTCGAAGCAACCATTGCTACCAGAAATATTATAGCAAATAAGAAAGGTGGATTTGAATGGAATTCTACAATTACTGCGGCTTTTGATAAAGAAAAAATACTTGAACTTTCGGGGGGTAAAGAAGATGATGTTGCCGATTTGAGATTTATAGGCCAAGCATTAAATGTTTATTATGATTATAAAAAAATAGGAATTTGGCAGACAGGACAAAGCGATTCTGCAATAAAATACAGTTCGTCTGTAGGGCAGATAAGAGTAGCTGATTTAAATGGAGACGGAGTGATAAATGCAAGTGACAGAACGCTCTTAGGACAAAAAAATCCAAAATGGACATTCGGATTCAATAATACTTTTAATTATAAAAATTTTGATCTGAATATTTTCATCGTTGCACAAACAGGAAATATGATAGCAGATTATTTTAGATCTGTTACCAATAATAGCATTGCTTTAGGAGGAAGGTATAATGGAATAAAAGTAGATTACTGGACACCTTCAAATCCAACAAATGCTTATCCCCAGCCTATCGCAGGGCAATCCGGAAGTCCCGGACCATTGTATGGGAGCACTTTGAAATATTTTAATGGATCATTTTTGCGTATTAAAAACGTATCCGTTGGTTATCGGTTTGATGAAGGATGGATAAAAAAAATCAGAGCTCAATCCCTCCGTATATATTTTAATGTTACCAATCCTTATATATTCTCCTCTTTTGTACATAAATATCACGGTATAGATCCGGAGAACACAAGTGAACCTGCATTTATCAATTATTTGTTGGGTGTTAATTTAAGTTTTTAAGCAGACGGAGAGTCAGGCGACTATAATCAATTAATTAACCGAATAATGTTTTAAAATAAATAATTATGTTCAAGAAAAATTTATTCATCTTTTTAATATCACTATATGCTATATCCATATCATGTAATCATTTATTGGAAGAAGATGTAAAAACACAAATTTCCAATGCATATTTAAACACGGAAAGTGGCTTTGAAGATGGCGTGCGCGCCTGTTATTCCTATTTGAGAACTTGGTATGGAACTCAAAGCGGTGGATGGCTTACGGTGTTTGGAACAGATGAATATACCAATGGTGGTGCTGATCCCACTTTTAATAATTATACAGCAAATTTAAATTCTTCTAACGGAGTTATTAATTACGATAACGGTGTATGGGCTTCCTTATACACAGGTATTAACGCATGCAATGCAGTAATTGCAGCTGCTCCTAATATTTCCGGAATGGATACTATACTGAAGAATACACGATTGGCAGAGGCAAGATTTTTGAGGGCGCATTATTATTTTCTCTTGGTACAAACTTTTGGCCCTTTACAATTGACGTTGGAACCAACAACAGGCGCTTCTTCTGTAGCAACTCGTACGCCCGTTGCAGATATTTATAATACTATTGTAAGTGATCTTCAATTTGCAATTGAAAATTTGCCACAAACTGCAACCGATTGGGGACGGGCTACAAAAGCCGCTGCAGAACATTCATTGGCAAAGGTATATATTACAAGAGCCGGAACATCGGCTAAGGAAAGTACAGACTATGCAAATGCTGCTGCACTCGCAGAAGATGTTATTAAAAATAGTAATGCTAAACTGCTAACAAAGTTTACAGATATTTTTGCAAATGTACTCGGCGGAGAAGAAAATAGTGAAGTAATATTTTCTTGTCAGTATAGCACTAATGCATTGGCAGGAGGCTCTTCCAATGCGGCACATTTAGACTTTTGCTCAAATTATGCAGTGGAACCCGGAATGGTCAGAGACCTGGCTAATGGAAGACCTTACTCGCATTTTAAGCCCACAGAATACATGCTCGGATTATACAATAAAACCTATGACAGCAGATTTAATGGCACTTTCAAGACAGTTTGGTATTGCAATAAACCTGGTACTTATACCATTAGCGGGAAACAGGTAAATATGAAGAAAGGCGATACTGCATTTATTATTACAGATCATGAAGTAACACAAAGCGAGAGAAATGCTGCAAATTATTCAATTATTGCACCAAGTCAATTTACCACAACGCTTTGGCCAATGAACCAAAAGTTTCTGGACTCATTGCGGACAGGTGTAAACTCTGCAGCAGGAACAAAAGACATCATTGTTTACAGATTAGGAGAAACATATTTGTTGGCAGCAGAAGCGCAGCTTATGAATGGACATGCAGATAGTGCACTTGTTTATATTAATACGTTGAGAGAACGGGCAGCAATACAAGGTGCGACTGCTGCTGAAACGGAAACCAATAAAAATGCAATGGACATAAATGTGGGAGATATTACGCTCGATTTTATTTTGGACGAAAGAGCAAGAGAATTATCGGGCGAATATATGAGATGGTTCGATCTTGTAAGAACCGGAAAATTATTGGAACGTGTGAAAAAATATAATGCAGCGGCAGCTACATTGATTCAGTCATATCATGTGCTTAGGCCTATACCGCAACAACAAATAGACGCAGTTGAAGGCAATAACACTGCTTTCCCGCAGAATGATGGATATTAAAACCCAGAAGATATAAGCCGTATTTAGAAATTAAATTTTCAAAGCCGCATATAAACCTTCTCTATACTTATAGTACGAAGAGTGTTTTCGTAATTTAAATTATAATAATTATGAGTAATAAAATTTGTAGTAATATATGTAGTTATATATTTCTATTCGTATTCATTGTTTTTCATTATAAGAGTAATGCTCAAAATTCAGATACGGTTAATTTGGCATTGTATAAAACTGCAACCGCTTCTTCAATAGAATCAGTGAATTATCCCGCGTCAAAAGCTGTAGATGACGACATCTCAACGAAATGGTCGTCTTCCAGCTCAAACTATAAACAATCTTTAACTGTTGATTTAGGGCAGAAATACAGTATAAATAAAGTTCAGATAATTTGGGCAGACACCTATTTTTCCAACGTTTATGATATTCAGCTTTCTGATGATAATACTAACTGGTCTACAATAAAAACGGTTACAAATAGTAACGCACGATCAAGTGATACCATACAAGATTTATCAGGCTCCGGAAGATATATTAGATTTAACGGAAGAGGAAGAGGAACAGGCGGTACCGACGGTTCGAGATACAGAATATCGGAATTTAAAATTTACGGACACTTATCTGATACTGCAACTCCCGAACAAAAAATACAGATAGATACAATTACTAACAGATTAATCAGTAAATATGTTCCGGGCTCTGTAAGTATAGTGAATATAGATACTTTATTAAATAATCAACAATCAGATGGCAGTTGGAGCGATATTGATTATACGAGCGTTACCGCAGATTTCCCTGCAACGTTGCATCTTACCAGGCTTCAACAGTTGGCTGTGGCATATTGCACACAAGGAACGATATATTATGATTCATCTTATGTGAAAGACAGAATACTGCTTGGCTTAGGATATTATATGACTAAAAATCCTCAATCTACTAATTGGTGGTATAATGATATCGGTGGGCCACAAAATTATATGATACCTTTAATTCTTTTGAAATCACATGTTCCTATCGATACACTTATTAAATATTCAGCCTATCTCAGAGATCAGATTCCAAGGTTTGAAGGGGATGCGAAGAACCTTTCCTGGATAGCCACTATTGCAATGTATAAGGCTTGTGCAGAAAATAATTATGCTATGGTGGAAGAATCTTTTAAAGCAATTTATTCTACGTTACAAATAGTTACGGGGCAAGACGATGAAGGTATTAAGATTGATAACAGTTTCCATCAGCATCATGCACAATTATACTCAGGAGGTTATGGCATGTCTTTGTTGTCGGATATAGCGAATACTATACAATTAGCCGAAGGAACAGATTTTATAAATTCTATCTCTGCAACCAACAGGCAAATACTGGCAGACTATATATTAAAAGGAACACAATTATTGGGGTATAGATCCATGATAGATTTCGGAACAACCGGAAGAAATATTTCACGACAGACAACTTCGAATTACAACAACATAAGCACTTCTTTTCTTAAAAAGATGATAGATTTAGACTCTGTTAATGCACAGGCATATAATAATTTAATCAACCATCTCTCGGGTGGAATTTTCCCGCAGGCATATCAGGGAAATAAATATTTCTGGAAGTCGGATATTATGACGCAACATGGAGCCAATTATTATCTCTCTGCAAAAGTTATTTCCAATAGAACGTATGGAACTGAATCGCTTAATAATGAAAATATAAAAGGATATAATTTACCGATCGGAGCCACTAATATTTCCACGGATGGTACAGAATATAATTTAATATATCCTGTATGGGACTGGGCAAGAATACCCGGAACAACTGCTGTGCAAAATCAGGACTCAACGGCTTTAGACGGTTATCAGATTGGGACAAACAGTTTTGCCGGCGGAGTTAGCAATGGACAGAATGGGTTAATAGCATTTGATGCAACATACAGGCAAGTTCATGCAAAAAAATCATATTTCTTTATGAATAATGCAATGGTATGTTTGGGCGCAGAAATATCTGCAAATCAAAACAATGCTGTTTATACCTCTATTAATCAGTCTTTTCTTTCAGGCGATGTGTATTATAGCAATAATAATAGCGCGCAATTATTTGAAGATTCTATGCATGCTTTTTCAAATTTACAATGGGTTCATCAGCGTAATGTAGGTTATATTTTCCCTGCAAACGAAAACATCACAATACAAAAAGGAGTACAAAAAGGAACATGGAATAGCATAAACATCAATGGTTCAGCGGATACAATTCGTAAAAACGTATTCAGCATTTGGGCAGATCATGGTAGTAACCCAGCTAATGCAAACTATGAATATATAGTGGTTCCCGATAAATCATTGAGCGATTTTCAATCTTATGCTGTCAACAATAAGTTTGTTATCGTAAGAAATGATTCAGCCATTCAGGCAGTAAGAAATGATTCAGTAAAACAATATGGAATTGTTTTTTATCAGCCCGGAACGATTGATATGGGCGATGGGTTAAATATTTCATCCGACAAAAGCGCTTTGGTATTTATCAGTAAAAATGATTCTGATTATAAAATATCGGTCTCAGATCCTTTTTATACTGCTTCAACAATTCAAATTAAAATTGATAAACAATTATCCGGTGTCAATGCAGTTATCAATAATGATAGTACTATTATACAAGTGGCTTTGCCAACAGGTGATTCTACAGGCAGTACTGTTACCAATGAATATATTGATGCAAATGATCTTCCGGTTACATTGGATGATTTAAATTTGACAAATGTAGATGGAATTGTACGCATTGACTGGAATACAGTTTCAGAAACCGGTATTAAATCGTTTCAGATATTACATTCGGTAGATAATAAACATTTTCAGAAAATAGGCCAGCTTCTGGCATTAGGAACGCCGGCTGCTACGAAGTCATATTTACTATTTGATTACAGTCCGGCACAGGGAAATAATTATTATCAATTAAGGTCAATTAGTTTAAATGGCGATAGTACTGTAGAAACAACGAAAGTAATCAAGCTTTCTAATAAAGATAAACAGCTTTTATTATTTCCAAATCCTGTTCATTCAGACTTAACCATTCAACATGAAACAAATTGTTTCGAAGTGGAAATAATGACAATAGCAGGAAAAATAATTATGAAAAAAAATATTTCTGAAGAAGAATCCCAAACGAATTTAAATGTGTCTAGTTTGCCTTTAGGATCTTATATAATAATTGTAAGTGGTAGAGAAAAAAAAGCGATTGGAAAGTTTATAAAAATGTAAACCTTGTACTTTAGGTAATAAAAAAACTTTATAAATAAATCATTATGCAATTCAAGTTAATTATGCTATTGTTTCTCTTCATTAGTTTATCGTCAGAATCTTTTGTTTCAGCTAAAGTAGTAATGATTTTTCCAAAAGACAGTATATTGTATTATATGCGTAAAGTTGCAGATAAAGAAATACAAGAATTTACAATTAATAGTAAAAATATTCCTCAAACTGATTGGCAAAATGCAGTAATGTATGCAGGATATATTGCATTAAAGCAATTAGGCAATAATAAAAAGTATGATGATTTTTTATACGGTATAGGAGAAAATAATAACTGGAATACCGGTATGCACCGTTTTTTTGCAGATGACTATTGTGTCGCGCAAATGTACGCGCAAATGTATATGCAACATCACGAACAGAAGATGATTGCTTATTGGAAGCCATTGGCAGATAGTATTGTGCAGCACCAATTTACAGAACAGCTCGAAGTTATACCTCAAATTAATTACAGGGAATGGGCCTGGTGCGATGCACTATTTATGGGCCCTCCTGCATTGGCGTATTTATCAACGGCATTGAACGATAGAAAGTATCTGAAGAAAGCTGATTCTCTTTGGTGGAAAACAACATCTTATCTTTATGATACTTCTGAAAATTTATTCTACAGAGATAGCCGTTTCTTCAATCGAAGAGAAGCAAATGGCCAAAAAGTTTTTTGGTCAAGAGGCAATGGTTGGGTTATGGGGGGTTTGGTAAGAATGATAGATAATATGTCAACGAAATTTTTGAATAAGAAAAAGTATGTTTCGTTATTCCAGCAAATGGCCAAGCGGGTTAAAGCATTACAACAGCCTGATGGCAGTTGGCATGCGTCATTATTAGACCCTGCATTTTATAAAGAAAAGGAAACAAGTGGCACAGCCTTATTTTGTTATGCTTTAGCTTGGGGAATAAGGAAAGGCTTCTTGAACAAAAAAGAATATTTACCTGCTGTAAACAATGCCTGGAAAGCATTAATGGCTGCTGTTCATCCCGATGGATTGCTTGGCTATGTACAGAAAGTAGGAGATAAGCCTACAGCTACAGATTATAATTCTACAGGTGCTTATGGAATAGGCGCATTTTTACTGCCGGGAGTCAGGTATATCAATTATATCAATTATAAATTTTAAATTAATGATCACTAAAAGAAACTTACTGAAAACTATTATTCCAACCATATTTCCGCTGTGTATTTTCGCGCAAAATAAAGATGCTTCAATAGCAAATGCAATTGAACTTACTATTAATCAAAATGAACCGGGCATAAAAATATCCAATGATTTCCCGGGGTTCAGTTATGAGGCAGGATTACTCGCGTCTTCACCGGATTATTTGAATGAGAATAATACAAAACTTATTCGGATGATCAAAAATCTTGGCAACGGCATTCTGCGTATTGGCGGCAACAGCAGTGATATTACGCATTGGAGAGAACATGATAAATATACAAGCCCCGGCAAAGATTCTTCTTTATTTAAATCGGATATTGACATATTCTCAAAGTTTGCCAAAGCCACAGGATGGAAAGTAATTTTTGGATTAAATTTAGGTGACAATAATATTGATGCTGCAATCAATGAAGCAAAGTATGTAAATAATAAACTTGAAAATGAAGTCTATGTTTATCAAATAGGGAACGAGCCTGATTTGTATTATAAATGGCTAAGGCCAAAAACTTATGACAGTACAGGTTTTTTGAAAGATTGGAATACTTATTATATAAGTTTAAAAGCAGCATTGCCTTCTATGAAATTTGCCGGGCCAGATGTCTCGCACAGTATTGAATGGGTGGATTATTTCGCTGCCAATACAGGAAAGAATATTTCTTTGCTCGATGCTCATTATTACCGAAAATTGGGGAACCATACAGCTACAAAATGGGATTATATTTTAAATAAAGATACATTGCTAAATGATTATTTAAACAATCTAAATGAGACTTCGGGAGCATTAAGTATTCCTTACAGGATTTCGGAATGCAATAGCGTATCTCGCGGTGGAAAAGAGGGTGTGAGCGATGTTTTCGCATCTGCATTATGGGGACTTGATTTTATGTGGACTGTAGCTGAACATAACGGCCAGGGCGTTAACTTTCACGGAGGCACACATAGTTATTATGCGCCTATTGTGTTAAAAGATGGTAAGCCGACTCCGCGCCCATTGTATTATGCAATGCTGGCTTTCAAATATGCAAGTGAAAATTCAAAAATTATTCCCCTTACAATAAATAAAACTGATAATTCAAATTTTAGTGCATTTGCATCTACAAACGATAAAAACACCTATATAACATTAATCAATAAAGAAAATAAGGCGAAAACATTTTCAATAGGTATAGGTGGAAAGGCTTCTAATTATAAAGTGGCATCGCTGGGAGCGCCTTCTCCAACTGCTTTGGAAGGAATTACATTTGGAAATAATGCAGTACAGGATGACGGAAGTTTTCAGTTAGGAAATTTGCAAACATTCCCTGTAAAGGGTAACAAATTTTCTATAGAAGTTCCTGCAATGAGTGCATCGATAATATTTGTACGGTAAAAGATTTGTATGTAAATATTATGAGAAAATGGATTCTGGTAACAAACATTAGTAAAATTATTGTTTATTTTGTAATCTTGTTGTTCCTAAAATAATTGAGTACCAAATCAAACAATTGTCGAACTTATTTTATACAGAGGAAAAAGGCTTATTAATGAAAGTTGCACAAGGAAATCAGGCAGCTTTTAAAGAGTTATTTGATAAGTATCAAAATTATATTTTTGATATTTCAATCAAAATACTGAAATCAAACAAAGATAGCGCCGATATTATCCAGGAAGTCTTTCTCAAAATCTGGCTGAATCGTGATAAGCTTTTAAAAATTGAAAATTTTAAAGCATATATTGCAACTATAACATCTAATCATATATATAGTCTTTTAAGAAAGAAATTAAAAGAAAATTCTTATATGGATTATGTATTATTAATACAGGATGCAAAAAATGGCTTGCCGGATAAACAAAGCCCGACAGGCGAACTGATTTTCTTGCAATCTGATTTGGAAAAAGCAATGTCTCATCTTACGCCTCAGCAAAAAAAGATATTTCATCTCAGCCGCATAGACGGATTAACACATCATGATATCGCGGATAAATTGAAAATATCTAAAGAAACAGTCAAGAAACATGTAATGGCTTCATTGCGCGTTGTAAGAAAGCAAATGAGCAAATATGAACATGTTCAGGACATTTTCATTTTATTTATCCTGTTGGTTTGCAAATAATTTTTATTTTATATACCCCTTATTTTCTTTCTGAGCGTCTATATTAACACACATTTGTAAATAGTAATGTGTTGAATCCGGATGACGGCACAAAGATTACAAATATTATTTGGTAAATATTTATCGGAAACTTTAAGTGCCGATGAATATCAGGAATTTGTATTACTGATGGATAATCAGGAGAATCAATCAATTATAATAAAATTAATAGAAGATGAATTTGGTAAGCTAACTTACGAAAAACTGAATTTGCAAAATGGTACAGGCTATAATCCGGATGATTTTTTTAATAAAATAATGGCTGAAGTTTCTGTATCAGATACTGTAATATCAGATACAAATGCCTCATTCAGGCTGAAAAGATTTATAAAATATGCAATTGCGGCTATACTTATTTTTGTATTCAGCGCTACAATTATTTTAAAATTAGCTACAAAAAACGAGAACGCCAATGAAGTTGCGGCGCATCGCCCGCAAGCCACAAACAATCTTCCTTCGGCAGGGAATGCACCGGTACTCACTTTGGCAAATGGCAAACAAATTGTTTTAAATAATACTTCCGGAAACATTGTAGCACAAAGAGGGAATATACAGCTTGTGGGCAACAACGGAACCCGGAACATATCATCAGATAGTGCCAGTGAAGCGCTCTTGACAACAGGTTCGGCAAATTTATACACTATGATTTTACCGGACGGATCTAAGGTTTGGTTAAATGCAATGTCATCTATAAAATTTCCAACCATCTTTACGGGAAAAGAAAGAGTAATATCTATTTCAGGTGAAGCATATTTTGAAGTTGCCAAAGACCGGTTACATCCTTTTATTGTAAATATGAATGGTACATCGGTAAAAGTTTTAGGAACACATTTTAATATTAATGCTTATAAAAACAGGGTAGCCACAACATTATTGGAAGGCTCTGTAGAAGTATCTTCCGGTACACATCATATGCTTATAAAACCTGGCGAAACTGCGAATGCCGGAAATGATATTATATCGGTTGATATAGCGGATATTCATAAAATAATGGCATGGAAAAATGAAGAATTTTATTTTGATAATGATACTTTAGAGGAAATCATGGACGAAATAAGTAAATGGTATGATGTAGACATAATATATGAAGGCAAGCATGATAATAATATTTTATTTGCCGGAAGCATTAGCAGGAGGGTAAATTTATCTGATGCTTTAAAAATGATCCGGATTGTATGTCATGTGGATTATGAAATAAACGGACGAAAAATTATCATAAAAAAATAAATGAATAAAAATTTAATCATGATGTTCAGATGCATGCATCCTACATAATTATAAAAACACCAAAAAAGGGGGCGTTGACGCACCCCCTCTACAAAGGCAATTTTCAATAAACTCAAAGAATATTATTTATTAAATAACCTTATTTAATCAAAAATATGCATTCCTTTCTATTTGGCAAAAAACCAAATCAAGGTAGCTTTTGCTTTCGTTTTATATTTATATTTATATTATTAATAGTACAAAGCTTTACTATAATAAAAGCGCAGAAGATAAATCTGAAACTGCAAAATGCTCCTTTCTCCGATGCCATATCTCGAATAAAGCAACAAAGCAAATGGAGATTTCTTTACGATGTCTCTTTAATTAAAGAAGCCAAACCGGTAAGCCTGATATTAAGTACCGATAATATTTATCAGATAATGGATTCTTTAATAAAGGGACAGAACCTCATATACAATATAATATCGGG
The DNA here is from genome assembly GCA_028283605.1 of Arachidicoccus sp. Taxonomy (GTDB): domain Bacteria; phylum Bacteroidota; class Bacteroidia; order Chitinophagales; family Chitinophagaceae; genus Arachidicoccus. The sequence goes on from JAPWKH010000018.1 coordinate 155,376, forward strand.
TACAATTACCATTACATCTAAAAAGAAAGATGTTAATACTTCTAATCTTCAACAACAACCTGTTTTGATAACGGGTCTGGTAATAGACAGTGTCGGAATCCCATTGGCCGGAGCTACTGTTACTGCGATTAATTCTAATTCTAAAAGCACAATTACAGATTCAAAAGGAAAGTTTTCTATTATGGTATTACCAAATACCCAAATCGAGATCACTTATGTAGGTTATGAATCAAATATTGTAATGATTAATAAAAGCCAGACACTAAAAATAATCCTCAATCAATCTCATACCTCCCTCAACGATGTTGTAATAATAGGTTATGGATCTGTGCAGAAAAAAGACCTCACGGGTTCTGTTAGTTCCGCCAATGTTCAGGATATGCAAAAGGCTCCGGTATCTTCTTTTACCGAAGCTTTAGCAGGGCGCATTGCCGGCGTGCAAGTTTCTTCCAACGACGGTCAGCCGGGCTCTAATAGTAATATCATTATCAGAGGAACAAACTCTATCACACAGGATAATTCGCCACTGTACGTAATTGATGGATTTCCTATTGAAAATCCTAATGCCAATTCCATAGATCCTGCAGATATAGAATCCATCGATGTTTTAAAAGACGCTTCTGCAACGGCTATCTATGGTGCAAGAGGATCAAATGGCGTAATTATTATTACTACAAAAAGAGGCCGCAACGGAATGCCCCCTGTTATTAGTTATAATGGTTATTTGGGATATAATCAAACCATTAAAAAGCCTGCTCTCTTAGATCCCTATGAATTTGTAAAATTAATGGATGAGGTTTATCCTGCCAATACCGATTCAACTTATTTGAAGAATAATACATTGGATGATTACAAAAATGTGAAAGGAATTAATTGGGAGGATGAAGTAATGCATACGGCACCATTTTGGAATTCAGATCTTGCAGTAAGGGGCGGTTCTTCAACTTCTAATTATTCAATATCGCTGAATGCTTTCAATCAAAGCGGAGCAGTGATTAATTCCGGGTTTAAGAGATACCAGGGGCGAATAGTAATGGATCAAAAGATCGGAACAAAAGTAAAAGTAGGCGGTAATGTTAATTACGCAACTTCAGAGGCTACCGGTTTAACCGTAGGTTCATATGGCGGCAATGACCGTGCTAATTCTTTTCTTGCAAGCGTATGGGGATATCGGCCCTTAGCAGGAGCATACAGCGATTCTCTTGATGCAGAAAATAATGAACTGATAAACTCCGGCGTAGACCCTGATATTAGTTTATATTATTACAACCCGTTGTCCACGGCAAAGAATACTGTGAATAACAGATATGCCGATGTATTTACTGCCAATGTGTATTTCCAGTACAACATTATGAATAACCTGATTTTAAAAGTAACCGGGGGTTATACAAAAGAAACAGATAAAAACAATGTTTTTTACAACAGCCATACATCACAAGGCGATGTGAATACGGGCAAATCCACGGGGCCTTACGGCAGCGTTACTTATGCCAATAAAACAAATTTTGTCAATGAAAATACATTAGATTATCAACGCCGTTTTAATAAACACAATTTAGATATATTGGGAGGTTTTACAGTAAGCGGATATGACTATTCCACATTTGGCGCTACAGGCAGCAATGTCCCAAATGAATCTTTAGGAGTTAGCGGATTGGATGAAGGCACACCTTCTGCAATCACCTCTTCTATATCCAATAACCGGCTGATGTCATTTTTATCGCGTGTTAATTACAACTATAATTCCAAATATTATTTAACAGCTTCTATAAGAGCAGACGGAAGTTCTAAGTTCGCTCCTCAAAATCATTGGAGTTATTTTCCATCAGGAGCCATTGCGTGGCAAATTGCCAAAGAAAGTTTTATGAAGAATATTTCTTTTATTAACAATGCAAAACTTAGAGTAACATATGGTTCCACAGGAAATAACAGGGTAAGTGATTTTCCTTATTTATCTACCATTACACTGCCTTTGTCTGCTGCATATCCCTTTGGCGGGGATTATACATCAGGCGCATTATTATCTTCACTGGGAAACAAAAATTTAAAATGGGAAACTACCAAGCAAGCTGATGCCGGCCTTGATATTGAATTTTTCAACAGCAGAATTTCTTTTACGACGGATTATTATAATAAGAAAACATCAAATCTTCTTTTAAATGCAACATTGCCGGGATCTTCAGGTTATGCGAATGTGTATGAAAACATAGGCAAAGTGCAAAACAGCGGATGGGAATTTACCTTAAATACGATTAATATCCAGTCAAAGAATTTTTCATGGAACAGCAGTTTCAATATATCTTTTAATCGGAATAAAGTGTTAGAACTGGAGAGTGGTCAGGAGAGTTTATTATCCGGTGTAAGTTGGTCCAAAAATGGTTATGGATCAGCGCCTGCTTATATAGCTAAGGTAGGCCAGCCGATTGCATTATTTTATGGTTATGTTTTTGATGGATTATATCAGTATAGCGACTTTAATGCAGAGTCTAACGGAACGTATGTATTGAAAGATAATATACCAAATAATGGAAGTACCAGAAGTACGATACAACCGGGTTATATTAAGTATAAAGATTTGAATGGCGATGGCGTAGTTGATTCCAAAGACCAGACAATTATAGGTAATCCGAACCCCATTCATACAGGTGGTTTTTCAAACAATTTTATTTACAAGAATTTTGACTTAAGTGTATTTTTTCAATGGTCTTACGGCAATCAGATTATGAATGCCAACAGATATGTTATGGAAGGCGAATTAGGAACCCAAAAAAACCAATTCGCAAGCTATGCCAACCGTTGGACACCTGAAAATACAAATACCGATATTCCTGCTATACTGGGCAACGGGCCTTATGTATATTCTTCCCGCGTAGTGGAAGACGGTTCCTATTTGCGATTAAAAACAGTACAGATTGGTTATACACTTCCGGCTAATTTTTTAAAGAAATTAAAAATAAAAACATTTCATGTATATGCTTCGGCACAAAATTTATTTACATGGACGAGTTATTATTCAGGGCTTGATCCGGAAGTGTCATCTTATAATTCCGCACTTACGCCGGGATTTGACTATTCCGCCTATCCGCGTGCGCGAACTATAACATTTGGATTAAACGCATCATTTTAATTTTTTAATAATAATCTAAAATGAAAAGAGTATATTTTATATTGATTTTATTAGGAATCGTATTTGGTAGTTTATTCTCCTGCAAGAAGTATTTGAATACAGTTCCAAGTGATTTTTTAACTACCGACAATTATTATCAAACAGCCTCTCAGCTTAATATTGCTTTAACCGGTGTATATGATATATTAACCTCACAAAATCTTTATGGTCAAGGTTGGTATAATCAAATTAACGGAGGCACAGATATTGAATGGTGGAGAAATAATAACACACAGCCTACTACCACAAGCCCGAGAATCTATAACGAAAACAGTTCTGATGCATGGGTACAAGGAGCATGGAATGATTTATATACAGGAATTAACAGAGCAAATTCATTAATTGATAATCTGGACGTATCTCCCGTAGATTCTGCTACCAAAAACATTGTGAAAGGGCAGGCATTATTTTTAAGAGGATATTTTTATTTTCTATTAGTATCCAATTGGGGCGGCGTCCCGTTAAGGCTACATACGCCAACAGATGTAAACAGTATCGCTTTTCCCAAATCGACTCCGGCAGAAGTATACGAACAAGTGCTTAAAGATATGACGCAGGCAGATTCTTTGCTGCCTCAGATATCATATTGGGGCTCAAGCGGTTCCGGCCACGTATCAAAAACGGCAGCGGAAGGCATTTTAGCAAGAGTATGCTTGACTATGGCGGGAGCGCCTTTGCATGATGTATCCAAATATCAGGATGCAAAGGATTGGGCATTGAAAGTAATTAATTCAGGACAGCACAGCTTAAACCCCGATTACAGGCAGATATTTATCAATGAATGTGCAGATCTCTATGATATTAAAGAATGTATGTGGGAAGTAGAATTTCTGCTCGATCAAACCGGCACTTACAAGGCTATTGGAAGTTTGGGTTATGCAAATGGTATTAAATGTAATAGTTTGGATTACGGATATTGTTACGGCGATTTGGGTGTTACCCGCAAATTATATGATTTAGATAATTCCATTTCAAACGACTTGCGAAGAGACTGGAATACTGCTCCCTTTATGTTATCCGGGTCGAGTACTGTTACCAAATCTGCTATTACATCCACATCAAACTATAATCTTTGGAACCGTTATCCTGGAAAATGGAGAAGAGAATTTGAAACGAATCTCCCAAGAAATAAAACACTTGACGGTACAAATTTTCCTATTATCAGATACGCAGATGTTTTATTGATGTATGCAGAAGCGGAAAATGAAATAAACGGCCCTACGGCAGAAGCTTATAATGCAATTAATTTGGTCAGAGAACGCGCACAGGGAACAGGTTACAGGGTAAGTGGTTTCACAATCACAAATGGAGGCTCGGGTTATACATCCGCACCTGCTGTTACTATTTCATCTCCAACTTTAGGGAATGGAGCCACGGCAACAGCAACGGTTTCCGGAGGGAAAGTTACCGCATTGGCGCTTAGTCCTATTGGACTTGGCGGTGCGTTTTATACAAGCGCTCCAACTATCACATTCTCCGGCGGCAACGGCTCAGGAGCTGTGGCAACTGCTACACTTACTGCAATAAATCCTGTTTCGGCCGATCTTAAATCCGGCTTGACTCAGGCTGATTTTCGTTCCGCCATTCAGGATGAAAGAGCGAGAGAACTTTGCTTGGAAGCATTAAGGCGTCCCGATCTTATTCGCTGGGATTTATTACTCTCAAATCTAAGAGCGCTTGCAAATGATCCGAACATCAGTTTGGCCACAAATCCCAATTTTAATTATGCAGGATTGTCTGGGCGTAATGCAACAAGTAAAGATGTATTACTACCTATTCCGATTACTGAGATGACACTTAATACAAGTATCGGTTCTCAAAATCCGGGCTTTTAAAATAATTACAATGAAATAAGCAGTAAGAATATTGTAACTCAATGCAATGATTATTCCGGCAAATATTTCATCAGGCAATTAAAAAACATAAAAAATATACGAATGAAAGCTTTTTCAATAATAATATTTTCCGTTTTTTCTTTATCCATAATAAGTTGTGATAAGAATAAAATATCGGATGTTGCTGATGTTGATTTTAATGTAAGTGTTGCAAAAAATATTTATAATGTTGGCGATACGATCGTTTTTAATTTTAGCGGCAATCCGGACTTTATTACTTTTTATTCCGGAGAAGTAGGGCACAGATATGCGAATATAAACCGTGTGCAAATAGATAATGGAAAGCCTACACTCGATTTTACTTCCTATGCCCAGATTGTGGGAACGCAGGACAGCAGCTTAAGGTTATTGGCTTCAACTGATTTTCCGGGCGTGTACGATACGCTTAATGAAAATTTATTAAATGCAACATGGGTTGATTTAACCGATAAAGTTACTTTGTCAAGCGGTGCGCAAAATACAGCTTCCGGCACTCTTGATTTAAGCAGTATTGATCCGGATAAAAAAACAATCTATTTTGCTTTCCGCAAACATGATCATAATTCATCTACTTTATTGCCATGGGCTTGGACAATACAGAGTTTTAATATAAACTTATACAGCCCGGAAGATAGTTCAACCTATGTTATCACAGATTTAGCAGATGCAGGTTGGGTTGCTACAGATATTGCAAATTCGAGTTACAAATGGGCTATTACATCAACTACACTAACCATTGGTGGCGGCGGACTTAATACACCGGAAAATGATGACTGGGTTGTTACAAGTCCCCTTGATATATACTCTGTTACACCGGATGTGGGAGTTGCGATCAAAAGCATAGACGCAAGGTTATCTTCTTATAGTTATAGTTTTTCCCAAGCGGGTACCTATAAAGTAAGTTTTTTAGCCGTGAATCAAAATGTGAATACAAAAAAAGAGGCCTTAAAAGAATTAACTATTACTGTCCAATAATTTTTTAAATAATAATTGCAATTAGAAATGAAAGCTACATTGAGTTTGTTGATTTTGAATTTCATGTTATGTCTTTGTCATGCACAAACTCCGAGTCTCAGCATCCCGTCTTCAAATGAATCAATTTTCCTGTGTAATAATGTATCATTTTCCGGCAGAAGTAGTTGGAAGATGCAGCGATATAATATTGTCCAAGAAAATGCAAGCATTATATCTTCAAAAGAATTTAATTCAAAAAACTGGTTGAATGCAATTGTGCCGGGAACCGTACTTACATCTTTGGTTAATGATAATGTTTATCCCGATCCTTATTTCGGAGATATAAACAAAAGGAATAAACATATAATACCCGACATGGCAGATAGCGGGAGAGAGTTTTATCATTATTGGTACCGAACTACTTTTAAAGTACCTACATCTTTTACACAAAAAAGAATTCATATAAAGTTTAATGGAATTAATTATAAGGCAAATGTGTGGTTAAACGGGAAGCAAATCGGAAACATAGCCGGTATGTTTGAAGAAAAGGATTTTGATGTCACTGATATTATAAATAAAAAAGAGGAAAATATTTTAGCTGTCGATGTTGATCCTGTTGATGTGCCGGGCCAAAGCGGCATTAAATTAGAAAAGAGAAATGGTGCTAAAGGAGAAAACAGTAATGGCGGTGATGGCTTGATTGGTGAAAATGTGACTATGTTAATGAGCGCAGGATGGGATTTTACTTTTGATGACGGCATAAGAGATAGGAATACCGGTATATGGAAAGAAGTTGAATTGTATGCCACCGGCGACATTGTTTTGAATAATCCTTTCGTTGTATCTTATTTACCTTTGCCTGATACTTCGTATTCGAAAGAAATTATTTCTATAGATATTACTAACCTTTCAGATCATACACAGTCAGGTTTCCTTAAAGGAAAAATAAAAGAAAACGGAATTGAATTTGAGAAATCAATAACACTTTCTGCCCATGAAACCAAAACGTTTATTTTTAATACAAATGAATATCCTGCATTAAAGTTTAATCATCCTAAACTTTGGTGGCCAATCAATAAAGGGCAGCAGAATCTTTATAATCTGGATTTTTCATTTGTTCAATCAAATAAAACGACGCATCAAATTCATACACAGTTTGGTGTGCGGGAAATTACTTCTGATCAAAAAACGCCGGATAGTTCAAGAAGATTTTTGGTGAATGGTTATCCTGTCTTTATTCGTGGAAGTAATTGGGTACCCGAAGCTATGTTGAAAAATTCTGCTGAGCGTACTTATACAGAATTATTATATACGCACCAGTCAGGAATAAATATGTTGCGTTTGTGGGGTGGTGGTATTGCAGAGTCGGATTACTTTTTTCATCTCTGTGATTCACTAGGAATTTTAGTTTGGACCGAATACTGGATAACAGGGGATACACGTTTTCCTGACGACAAGCAACTGTATCTCGATAATTTAAAGAGTACTGTGTTACGTATTAGGAATCATCCGTCTTTGGCGTATTATGTATCATCCAATGAATCCACAGAAGTTGCAGGCGCACACGAATTGATACAATCATTAGACAGCAGCAGAGGTTATCAGATGCAATCAGAATGTTGCGGCGTACACGACGGCAGTCCGTATAAATATGAAAATCCAATGCAGTACTTTGAAAATACGGCATCGGAAAGAGGCAGTAGAATTGATGGTTTTAATCCGGAGTATGGAACACCTTGTTTACCTATTTATGAATCACTTAAAAAGATGATGTCAAAAAAAGATCTTTGGCCTATTAATGATAGTGTATGGAATTATTTGGATGGTGGCGGATTTCATCAAATGACAACAAAATATAAAGACGCGGTAAATCAATTCGGATATTCAAAATCGATTGAAGAATTTTCCGAAAAGGCGCAATTGGTAGGAGCTATGAATTACCGTTCGATATGGGAAGTATGGAACTTTAATAAATTTGCTTACGGAAATAAATTTGCTTCGGGATTTTTCTTCTGGTATCACAATAGCCCTATTCCACAAGTGTGTTCAAGATTATATGATTGGTATCTTCAACCAACAGCAGCCTTATATTATTCTCAAAATGGCACAGAGCCTTTACATGCACAATTTGATTATCTAACCAATAAGGTTTCTGTATATAATGATTACAGAAAAAGCTTTAAAGATTATAAAGTTGTCGCACAAGTGTATGACATTAACTCAAAAAAAGTATGGGAGCATGAAGTGAATACAGACATTCCTTCCGATGGAGTTGTCAATAATTTATTCGAAATATATTTTCCGGACAATATTTCACAAGTACATTTTATAAACCTTATTTTGAAAAATAAGGAAGGCAAACAAGTGACAAGCTCTTTTTACTGGCGATCCAAAGATAAATACCAAGGTGCATGGACCCTTACAGGGCCTGCCGTATCAGGCTTTGATGAATTAAATCAATTGCCGCAAACAATTATACATACTCAAGCAGTTAATATAAATAATAAAACAATAAAAATTACGGTAAAAAATGAATCGGGTTCCTTAGCATTTTTTAATCAATTACTTTTAGAGAATATAGATGGAATGGCCGTAAACGCTGCATTTTATACAGATAATTTTTTTAGTCTATTACCCGGAGAATCAAAAACCGTTACTATATCTTATTTAAAAGAAAATACAGATAATAAAGCACTACAATTAATAGTAAAAGGCTATAATATAAAAGAACAAGTAATCAAATTATAACAAACATAAAATATGATGTTATTCAATAAAAGGATTTTTTTATTAATATTTACCGTATTCTGTATATCCGTTTCATTTGCACAAAACTATATTATTACTGATTTTGGCGCAAAAGGAGATAGCTCAACAATAAATACGCAAGCAATACAAAAAACAATCGACGAATGCAATCGAAAAGGTGGCGGAAAAGTGATTGTGCCAAAAGGTGTTTTTCTTACGGGGACCATTTACATGAAGAGTAATGTGGAATTACATATAGAAAAAGATGCAGAATTAAGAGGAAGTGGTTCGTTTAAAGATTATCCTTTCAACAATGTAAAATATCCCAATGCTTTTACAACAGATACTAAAGGTAAAGTCCACATGAGCCACGCATTAATATTTGCAGAAGCACAAAAGCACATTTCTTTCACAGGTGAAGGTACTATTAACGGTAACGGAGAAAGCGAGTCATTTCAATTAGGTAATGACGGGGAATCGGCAGCGAGCAGGCAGCGTCCTTGTGGACTGCTGATTATTAATTGTAAAAACATCTTGATGCAAGGCTTGCATTTGAGAAATTCAGCGTATTGGATGCAGAATTATATAGGTTGCGACAGCCTCCATATCAAAGGCATAGATGTATATAATCATGCTAACTACAACGAAGATGGCATCGATATAGATGCAAGAAATGTATTGATAGAAGATTGTCATATCGATGTGGACGATGACGGTATCTGTTTCAAGAATCATGAACGTGCACATATTTGTGAAAATATACTGGTAAGGAATTGTAATATATCTTCCAACTGCAACGCGATTAAGTTTGGTACGGTTACAATAGGCGGATTAAAGAATGTTAAGATAACCGACTGTAATATTACGGCCTGTAAGGATGATAACATAAGGCATTGGCAAAGGAATCTTCATTTTATAGGCCTTCCGATTACGGTTATTTCGGGTATCGCTTTAGAATCGGTTGACGGCGCTAATATTGAAAATGTGTTAATCTCTAATATTGTAATGACTGGTGTGCAAACGCCTATATTTATTGTGCTGGGAAATAAAGGAAGAAATGTCGTTGGCTCATCAGGTAATTCGCCTGTAGGAAGCATAAAAAATATTACCATAGAAAATATTAAAGCCGAATCTTACAGTAAGATGCCGAGTTCAATTACAGCGCTGCCCGGGTATTATGTCGAAAACATAAAATTGAAAAATATTGCGATTACAGGCATGAGCGAAGGAACCACAGAAGAAGGAGAAAAAATTTTACCGGAAAATATACATGCTTATCCGGAAAACAGAATGTATGGAGAAGTGTATCCGGCAAGCGGATTTTATATTCGCCATGGGAAAAATATATCGTTTGAAGACGTATCATTAAAACTTAAAGAGAAAGATTGTAGAAGCAGTCTTGTATTGAGTGATGTACAGAATATCAGTTTTAAAAATCTTGTAATGGATGCACCATCGTGTTCTACATCAGCAATTAAAATAGATAGTTGCTCACATATCAACATTGTCAATCCTTCGTTTACTTCTGAATATAAAAAATTGGTTCAATTAAATGCTACTGATAAGAAAGAAATACACTTATCTCACACGAATAGTAATTTTGAAATCGAATAATTAAACGGATAATTATCTATATAATGAAACATAAATACATATATTTAGTATTATCGATGCTACTTGTATTTTTATGTAAAACCAAAGCCGACATTCGATTGCCTAAACTTGTAAGTAATGGAATGATTTTACAAAGAAACACGAATGTTACAATATGGGGATTTGCATCTCCACGAGAAAATATACGTATAACTTTTTTAAATAAAACGTATCGAACTATTGCAGACACAAATGGTAAATGGCAACTAAATTTAGATCCATTATCCGCAGGCGGTCCTTATAACATGACGATTAAAGGAAATAATTCAATCCAACTATCGAATATTTTAATAGGAGATGTTTGGGTATGTTCGGGGCAATCCAATATGGAGTTTTTAATGGAAAGAGTTAAAGACAAATATGCCTATATTATAGCTAATGCCAATAATAATTATATTCGTCAGTTTTGGGTAAAACCTTATGCCAATTTTCAAGGAACGCAGGAAGATGTTGATGCTAAATCTATTGGATGGACAGCAGCTGATCCTCAAACAGTACTGCATTTCACGGCAGTAGGATATTTTTTTGCAAAAGAATTATATGACAAATATAAAATACCGGTTGGCATTATAAATTCTTCCTTAGGTGGTACACCTGTGGAGTCATGGCTAAGTAGCGATGCATTAAAGCAGTTTCCCGATTTAGATTCTATATACCAAAAATATGATGATACAGCTTTTACCAATTCGTTACAGCGAAAAGAAAATCAGTTAGTGAGAAAATGGAATAGGATGTTATTGTCTGAAGATAAAGGCTTGCACGAAATACCTAAATGGTATGAAAAAAATTATCAACCTGATGGCTGGCGCAATATTGAAATTCCGGATTATTACATTGATATGAAACGAAGCGACAGCAGTGGCGTATTTTGGTATCGTAAAGAAATAATTTTACCGGCAAGCATTAAAAACAAAACCGCCATAATACGTTTAGGAAATATTGACGTGAGTGATAGTACTTACATCAACGGAATAAATGTAGGCTATACCCTAAGCAGATATACACCGAGAATATATACTATTCCGTCAGGATTATTGACAGAAGGTAAAAATATTATCACGGTAAGAGTTGTTAAAACAAAGAATGCAGGCGGCTTTATTATAGATAAGCCTTATCAATTAGAAATCGGTAAAGATGTTTATCCGCTTTCGGGAGAATGGCAATATAAAGTTGGTGTTCGTTTGCCGAAGTCACCTTCCACAACCGCAGTTTCTCATGGCCCCGGCGGTTTATACAATGCAATGATAGCACCATTGATTAATTATGAAATAAAAGGAATATTGTGGTATCAAGGAGAAGGAAATACCGATAATCCCAAACCTTATTACAAGTGGTTCACAACATTAATAAAAGATTGGCGTACAAAATGGAAGAATGACAGCTTACCTTTTCTGTATGTGCAAATATCGGCTTATGGACATCCCGGAATAGAACCGGTTGAAAGTAATTGGGCACAAGTAAGAGAAGCGCAATTAAAAACGCTTCAATTACCAAATACCGGAATGGCTGTTACAACTGATATTGGAGAATGGAACGATGTGCATCCTCTTAATAAATGGGATGTAGGAAAAAGATTGTTTCTTGCAGCCGAGAAGACTGCATATCATAAAAACACTATAGTTTTTTCAGGGCCAATATATCATTCGATGCATATTTCCGGTGATTCGATAATCATCGATTTTATAAACATCGGAAGCGGGCTGATTTCTAAAGACGCAGATACTTTGAAACAATTTGCAATTGCCGGAACAGATGGTAAATATATATGGGCGCATGCTTTTATAAAAGAACACAAGGTGTATGTTTGGAATGAGAATATTTCTCATCCTGCAAGTGTAAGATATGCCTGGGCGAATACTCCTTTGGGATCCAATCTTTTTAATAAAGAAGGATTGCCTGCTTCGCCTTTCAGTACAGATAAAAAGGATGACCCCTCTTTGTAGTATTAAAAAAATAAACAGATGAAAAAACATATTATTCTATGCATGTTATTTTATAGTATTTTATCAATCGGCAAAAGTCAAATCAGATTGCCGAATATTTTTTCTGACGGCGCTGTTTTGCAACGCAATTCACAGGTTACTTTATGGGGTTGGGCGAGTCCTGCTGAAAAGTTGGCAATAATTCCTTCATGGTCACGAGATACTATAAAAACAATTGTGCAGAATACGGCTAAATGGTCGGTTAATATACATACACCGGAAGCAGGGGGACCGTATGAAATAAAAATAATAGGTTCAGGGTCTCAGCCTGTAACATTACACAATATTTGGCTGGGAGAAGTTTGGGTTTGTTCCGGTCAATCCAATATGGAATTTACTTATAACTGGCGTAAAACTAAAGATGTAGCGGCAGACTTTAAAACTTGTGATCAGTATCAACTGCATTTTTTCAAGGTACCTAAAACGACTTCTGCCTATCCTCAAGATAATTGTCCCGGTAACTGGGAAATATGTGACTCGAATACAGTAAAAAATTTTAGTGCAGTAGCTTATTTTTTTGGTAAAAAACTGAATAATAATTTACACATTCCTATAGGCTTAATATCATCTAACTGGGGTGGCACGCCTGCCGAAGTCTGGACACCTGACAGTATAATTGAAAATACACCTATAATTAAACAATGGCATAACAAACTTACTTTTCATAAGAATTGGCCTATAGAACCGGGCATTCTTTATAACGCTATGATCTATCCTTTGATAAAGATGAATATTGCCGGCGTTATATGGTATCAGGGAGAATCAAATGTTGATAATTATGGAAGTTATTCAGAACTATTTAAGGATATGATTCTTTCCTGGAGGCAGGCTTGGCAAAAAGAATTTCCATTTTATTATGTACAAATTGCCCCATATAAATATCCTATAAAAAATGGCGGCGCCTATATTCGTGAGGCACAGACAGAAGCCTTGCAATTACCAGGAACAGGTATGGTAATTACTTCTGATATCGCAGGCGATACAAACGATATTCATCCGCACGATAAACATGATGTGGGGTATCGATTAGCTGAAATTGCTTTAAATAAAACTTACGAGAAAAAAGAGTTTAATCATTTTTCTCCCGTTTATGATTCTTCTTACATAAAAGGTAACAAGTTATACATTCTTATAAAAAATGCTGAAGATGGACTTTACACCAAAGGGAATATTCAAGATCTTTATATTGCCGGAAATGACAGCATATATTATCCTGCAAAAGCGACACTTCTGAAAGAAGAAATTGTAATCGACATAAAAAATGTTGTTAAACCTGCTATTCTAATATATGGTTTTGATAATACAAGAATGGGAAATATTTTTAATAAAAGCAATTTGCCGCTGGCACCTTTTTTGGTTAAATTAAATTAGTGTATAGTTTTTGCGGGAACAAGAAATTCCTGCCGATTCCCTTGTCGCTTTTGTCATGTTTTTTGCATGTACAGCGCAGCCCTTTAATGTGTATAAAACGAGGCCGATATTTTTCTGCATAGTCTTTTTAAATAGAATCCATTAAGAGTTTATATGTGAATGTAATGATATATTAACGAAGAGAATGCGGCGAAAAAAAATCATTTTCATCTTTTAAGATTTAATAACTAAAATCGTTTTTAATAGCTTAATATATTTGCTGTGGATTTTGATTTAATGAATTATAAATATATTTAAGGTTGTTATAGATCGACCTACTTTATAGTAAGATTTTATTTAGATTAAAATTAATTATGCTTTATTTAATAGTTCAATTTTAACTTTCGTATTATTTCCAAAAATTAAAATTTACTTTATCCAACAGGACAATACAAGTAAACATAATAACTGATAATCTAAATGTTCACGAAGATACTTTAGCGCCTTTCCTATATGTACTTCCACTGTTTTCACGGAAATGCCAAGCTGTGCTGCAATTTCAGGGTAAGTGAGATTTTCGATCCTGCTCATCAAGAAGACGGTTCTACATTGCCCAGGTAATTTATCAATGGTTGTTTTAATTTTTTCGTCCAGCTCTTTTGCATAAATATCATCATACATATAGTTTGCCACTGACTCACTATATGTATGGCCGTATTCATCTAATGGCATAATTTTGATTTTTCCCTTGCGGGCATAATCAAATATTTTATGCTTTAAAATGCCTTTTAAGTATAAATCTGGATTGTCACCTATTCTATCCTTGCTATTATAAAAAGCCAGGAAAACATCTTGTATAATTTCTTGCGCAGATTCAAAATCGTTTGTTTTTCTGTTCGCGATTTCCAATAACGATATGGAATATTTTCGATAGAATTCTTCAAATGCCTTCTGATCCCCGTTTTTCCAACGGAGAAGAATTTGATTATCGACATCTGAATTTTGAAACAAAGTAAGATGATATTAAGGCTCACAAATTTAACAGATAATTATTTGATAATGAAAATATAAAAAAAAATTATTTTTTTTTAATTTGAATAAGGGTACATAGTATTTATTTACGATTATATGAAAAGAAAGTCTTTATGGAAGAAAACGAAATAAGAATATTATTGGATAAATACTTTTCCGGTATATGCACCGAAGAGGAGATATCTGAATTAAATACATGGTATGAAAGGCTTGGTAAAGGTAGCTATAAACCCGTACCTAATAAAGTATATACTTATCAGGAAGAATATATAGACGAAAGATTTAAGATGTTGTCTCAAATTATAGATCAACAATCGTCTGGATTTAAAAAACGATCCTTTTTAAGGATAGCTGCAATTTTGTTCCTATTTATAGGAACGGGAATATTTATGTATTTACATTATCGTTCAGAGTATAAATCATTAATAGCAATCAATCAAAAAATCGGAGTGCCGGGTAGTAACGGTGCTGTACTAACCCTGTCCAACGGCAGGCAGATTGTGCTGGACAGCGTTAACGGATCTGTTGCTGTGCAGGGAAATAAACAAGTAGTAAATGATTCAGGTAAATTATCTTATCATCCTGGAAATATTGAAAATACCGAAGTAGTGTATAATACTTTAAGTACACCAAGAGGAAGGCAATATACTTTGATATTACCTGACGGAACGAAAGCTATGCTAAATGCGGCTTCTTCAATAAAATATCCTACAGCATTTACAGAAAATAAGCGTGAAGTAGAAGTTTCGGGCGAAGTATATTTTGAAGTTGTGCATAATACATCTATGCCTTTTACTGTAAAATCGGGTAACATCATTATACACGATATTGGGACACATTTTGATATAATAAATTATCCCGATGAATCTTTTGTAAAAACTACACTTTTGGAAGGTGCTGTAGCAGTAGAAGCAAACAGTATTTCCAAGCAATTGCAGCCCGGAGATCAAGCCGTAATCACAAATAATAATGAATTTAAAATAAAACAATTGCCGGATGTGGAGGATGTAATAGCATGGACAAAAGGCATTATAGATTTTAACAGTGTGGATATTGCTACATTATTACAGCAATTAAGTCGTTGGTACAATGTGGATATTGTTTATAAAACCGATGTTCCGCAAGGGAGTATTTCCGGTGGCATTCCAAGAAATACGGAATTGCCAGTAATTATAAAAGCATTAAATGCAGACGGGATTCATTGTAATTTGTCAGGGTCGCAATTGATCGTAACGCAGTAAGTAAAAGGTAAGAAAATTATAATTTTAAATGGCCGCCGAATAAAAAACCGGAATCCTCTCGCGAAGGAAACCGGCAAACGATTGTGGTGTGCGTGATATAAAATTCGGCAGAAGCCGAAACTTGGATAATATATTGTTTCACCCAAAATCAAAGCAAAAATATGCAATTAATCGTTACGAATTGCTTGCAGGATAGCCATATCCAAGAAAGGCGCAATTCGATGTTCAAAAAAATTTGGTTTATGACTCGATGGACTTCCATTGTGCTGCTTGTAACTTGTTTACACGTAAGTGCCCGTACATTTTCACAGCGCATTACATTAAAAGAAAAAAAAGCCTCGCTGGCTAAGGTTCTTAAGGTGATACAGAAACAAAGCGGTTATGTAATGCTGTATAAAGACGAATGGCTAAGAACTGCGCAACCCGTAACTCTTAGTGCAGATAACGAACCGCTCAGTGATGTTTTAAATGAATGTTTTCGCAATCAGCCATTAACATACAGCATCGGCGACAAGATAATCATTATCAAGCCGAGTGTACAGAAACCTGTACATCCTGAAGCAAATACAAGTGCTACTCAGAATGTACGTCAGGTAATTACAATTACAGGTACGATACAAGATAATCTGAATAATGCGCTTAAAGGTGTAACAATCCAAAATTTAAACTCAGGTAAAATAGTTCTTACAGATTCTTTGGGCAGATTTAATATTGAAGCAAGTAAAGAAGACTCACTTACTGCAACCTATGTGGGATATCAAATTTACAGATGGAAAATATCTTCTTCCTTTTCTTATGATATTATCCTAAGCCCAATTGCCGGCAGTCTAAATGATGTTGTTATCACAGGCTTTGGGCAGAAGCAAAAACTTACAAGTGTAGTTGGTTCTATAGCTTCTGTAAATGTGGAAGAGCTACAACATCCTGTTGCGAATTTGACCACAATGTTAGCTGGGCGCATTGCCGGAGTGATTGGAGTCCAAAGAACCGGTTTGCCTGGTAGTAATGCAGCTGATATCTACATACGTGGCATCCAAAGTTTTGGAAGCGTTAACGGTACGGCAAATCCTGTTGGGCCTTTAATTATTATAGATGGGGTGCAAAACAGGGATATAAATGATTATGATCCTGAAGATATACAATCTTTTTCAGTACTAAAAGATGCTGCTGCTACAGCGCTATATGGATCTTTAGGTGCCAATGGTGTCATTTTAATTACTACAAAAAGAGGAAGCGCAGCAAAAAGTCAGATTATGGGGCAATTTTTAGAGGGCGTTACCACATTTACCAAAAAGCCTAAAATGGCCAACGGTGAAACATATATGAATTTAACAAATGAAGCAGATATTGCGTCTGGTTATGCGCCACAATTTACACAAGATTATATTGACAGTACTTTGTCGCCAACTGCCAATCATTATGTATATCCAAACGTTGATTGGTTTAAACAGGTATTTAATAATCATTCTACTAACAGGAAGGCGACAGTAAGCGCTACGGGTGGGTCTGCAAACACCCAATATTATGTTGCTTTAAATTATTATGATGAAACAGCGATGTTAAAGCAAGATCCTGCCCAAAACCAGTATAATTCCGGAACCGATTTTAAGCGTTATAATTTCACATCTAATGTGGATATGAAATGGACTAAAACAACTAAATTTTCTTTGTCGCTCTCCGGATATATTACCTCTTTCAATCAGCCGGGTAAGGGTGCGGATGTTACATACCAGCAAGTTATGACCGCGAGCCCGGTATATACTCCTCCATATTATCCAGGCGACTTGGTCGCAGGGGTTCCGGGTGGGACTACGCCATCTCCCAATCCATGGGCTGTAGCGACGCAGACAGGATATACAAATATTTATACATCCCAATTAAACAGCACATTGTCTTTACAGCAAGATTTCAGCTTTTGGATAAAGGGGCTTTCTGCTAGTGCTCAATATTCTTTTGATAATACTGAGATAAACAATAATGCTAGAACAAGACAAAGAAGTTTATGGTATGTAAATCAATCTCAACCCTATAAAGCCGACGGATCGTTAAATTTGAAGCAAACACTTGCCGGCTCAGACAATCTTACCTTTGGCGAATCAAGTTCTGGTAATCGGCAAAACAGCCTTCAGGGACAAATTAATTATGATAGGTCTTTTGGAGATCATCATGTTACCGGCATGTTGGTATATAACCAATTGAGCTCGGTAAATCCTTATTCCACAAGTTATACGGCTTATATTCCTCATCATCAACAAAATTATGCGGCAAAAGCAGCCTATTCTTATAAAAACACTTATTTATTTGAATTTAACTTAGGGTATAATGGCTCTGAAGATTATGCACCAAATAAAAGATTTGGTTGGTTTCCTGCTCCTGGTATTGGCTGGTTAGTTTCAAATGAAAGTTTTTTTAAGCCAATTTCGAACGTGTTTCAATACTTTAAAATTCGTTATACGGATGGTTTATCAGGTGCTCCAGGTACTGGATTACGTTTTGGATATCTTACATTAGTTGCTACAAATACTGGCGCTTCTTTTGGTACTACCGGGGCATATACCTCTTATGGCAGTGGAATAAATATTTCTCAATATGGTACAAATGTGCAATGGGCCGTTTCACATACAAGAGACTTGGGGATAGATTTCCATACAGTTAACGACCACCTGCAATTTGTGTTAGATTATTTTTATTCACACAGAACCAAAGTTTTTTTACAAAGAGCAGATTTTCCTCTGTATGCAGGTTTGCAACAACAAATTGTTGGAAACTATGGAGTAGTAAATGCCTCCGGATTTGATGGGCAAGTAACATTAACGCCTATGCGTATAGGAAGCAAAATGACTCTGGGTTTTAACGGAACTTTTACTTACGATCAGGATAGACTTATTGATGCTGCTTCCCCAACTTATGCCGATCCATATCAACAGAGAGTAGGACAAAATGTTCAAGCCCAATACGGATATATTGCTGAAGGTCTCTTTACAAGTCAAGCTGAAATAGCTAGTAGTGCAGATCAGAGATCACTTGGGGGTAGTCCAAGAATAGGCGATATTAAATATAAAGATTTAAATGCAGACGGCGTTATCAATCAATTTGATCAAACTAAAATCAGTAGGGGAAATGTTCCGAAATGGGAATTTGGTGCAGGTTTTAATTTTACTTATGGAAACTTCTATATAAGTGCTTTCTTCCAGGGTAACATTGGTTCTTATATAACTTTGAGCGGAATGGCACAAGATCCTTTCACTATAGGGCAAAATGCTTATGCTATTATATCTGATAGATGGACACCAGAAAATCCTCAAAGCCATCCTTTTTATCCTCGCTTAGGATATGGGACGGCGGTAACTGGGAATAATGATATAGCGAGCACATGGTGGGTTAAAAATATCAGTTTTGTCAGATTCAAGACCTTGGATATAGGTTATAATATAAAAAATAAAAAATGGATGAATTCGATGGGTTTGCATAATCTTCAAATATATTTTGACGGTATCAACTTATGTATTGGAGTCCATTTAAATTGTGGGATCCTGAATTAAGTACAACTACCGGCAATGTATATCCCAATACAAGAAATCTTTCTTTAGGAATAAGAGCTAATTTTTAACTTATCACTTTTCATAAACGTATTGAAATGAAAACAAAAGCATTATATTTATTTTTTATAACTCCAATAATTATAGTATCAATAAATTTATTAAGTTCCTGTAATAAGTATCTTAATACAGTTCCTACAGGACTACTTCGGTATGATAGTATATATTCTTCATTATCTAATACTAATGCCTATTTGATGGATGTATATTATGGTAGGCCTGATGGTTTTTATCAAAGATATGCACCTACGAATGATGCTGGGCCTTGGACAGCCGCTTCGGATGAGGCGAACGATTATAGCCAACCATCGATTGTTGCATTGGCTAATGCAATGAACTTAAGTAGCTGGGGAACTACAAGTGGTACAACGTATTGGACGGATTGGTACAAGTGTATAAGAACTGCTACAGATTTTATTAATCATATAGACGGTACTACTGCTGTGGATGTAACAGATTTTCTAAAAGTTCATTTTAAGGCAGAAGCAAGAGGTTTGAGGGCAATTTTTTATTTTTGGTTGTTAAGGTTGTATGGTCCTATACCTATATTACATGATGAAATAGATGTAAATGCATCCGGATCTTCTGTATATATTCCTCGCACTCCTTTTGATACATGTGTCAGTTATATTGTATCGCAATTGGATTCGGCATATGATGAAATCCAATCTGTATCAAATGCCGATCATCTAGGTTCTACACCTATTTCTCTTGGAACTAATCCGGAATATGGACGAATCACAACGGGAATTTGTAAGGCATATAAAGAGCAGGTGTTAATGCTTGCCGCCAGTCCATTATTTAATGGAAATACAGATTATGCCGCTCTTAAAAATAATGATGGAACACAATTAATATCACAAACATCTGACATTAATAAATGGAAATTAGCCGCAGATGCTGCCAAAGCTTTTATAGACGAGTTTGTGCCAGGTACCTATAGCATATACACTTCAACAGGATCAGATTCCTTTACAAATGCTTATAACTCCTGTAGAAATGTAGTAATAACGGATTGGAACAGCGAGTGGATTTGGGGCCGCTCTTATCTTAGTTCTGTATCAATTATGTATATGATATTACTCCACCATTAGCAGGTTATAATAGTACTGTAGCAAAAGGAGGAGGTTTTTTAGCAGTAAATCAATCTATGGTAGATGCTTTTTTTACTAAAAACGGGCGTACGATTACTGATCCCGAATCAGGCTATCAAACTGCTGGTTTTTCAGATTTTAAAGCGCCATACGATATAAAGGCAAGAAAAACCTATAATCAATGGATTAATAGAGAACCTCGTTTTTATGTAGATGTAACCTACAATAACAGCTACTGGATAAATCAGGGAACAAGTCCGACTCCGGTAATTGTTGATTATACCTATACCGGCAATTCAGGTAGAAAAAACAGCTCAACAAATTTGGCAGCAACCGGGTATAATGTAAGAAAGCAACTCACTTCATCCACATCAAGCAGAAGCTGGTGTTATATAAGGCTTGCACAAATTTATTTAGATTATGTTGAAGCATTAAATGAATATGATCCCGGCAATTCGGATATTTTAACTTATCTGAATAAAATCAGACAAAGGGCAGGTATCCCAATTTATGGTAATGGGGCTAATGACGTTCCTGTACCATCTTCACAGGCAGCTATGAGAACGGCTATTTGGAACGAAAGACAAGTCGAGCTTGCGTTTGAAGAAGTTCGTTACTTTGATGTTCGTCGTTGGAGAGTTGCCGCTCAAACAATGGGTGCTAGTGTTTATGGAATGAATATGTTTGGCGATTCGACTACATTCTATCAAAAAACACTTGACCAGACAAGAAGATTTTTACCAAGAGATTATTTATGGCCGATACCTAATACAGAAGTATTGGTTAATAATTCTATGGTTCAAAATCCGGGATGGTAATATAGATTAATATAAACTTATAAATTATTCGCTATGATACATATTAAAAATCATTTAAATATAAATAAAAATATAGCATCTGTTGTAGTCTTATTATTATTTTGTTGTGTTATTTTTTGGGGTTGTGTCAAAAATGATAAACTTTATTCTCCTGAAGAGGGAACAATATATATGCCTCAGGCATATCAAGACAAAGGTAAGCTTGATACATTGTTTGTAGATTCATCCCTTACCGTTTATTTTGGATCTGCATATGGGGGTTTCAATTCACCAGTAAAAGAAATATCAACAACCTTTGAAGTAGATACGACTTTAATAGCAAAATATAATACGAATAATATATATTCGGGTAAAACGTACTTTGCATTTCCGGAAGGTTCATATACAATAAGTTCTTTTACGAGCACAATTGAGCCCGGATCTACAAGTTCTACACCTCTTATATTAACGATTAATACAAGCAATTTATCATTTGGCAAGTATTATATTCTACCCGTTAAGCTTACAAGCGCTTCGTCAGGAAATATAGATACATCTTTGGCAATCACATATTTTATAAGTGATACATTGAAGCATTAAAAGCAATAAAAGTTCAATAAATAATTTATGCATTTCCCTTATTTAAAGGGAAATGCATAAATCTTATACTTTTAAAGTATAAGATTTGAAAGATTATTGAGTAAAAATATAAGTGTTTTTAAATCTTTTATTTCTCAGAATTCTAGCCATTTTTATTATAGAAATGATGTATAATAAAATGTAATAAAAATAAAAATGAAAATTAAACAATAATCTAATGATAAGTTTTTTCAGAATTAAAGAATGCATCTCAGGTATTTTATAAGAAGTTATTAAATATTCAATTATCAACACTTAAATATTTTGAACATGAAAAAGATTTATACTCTTTTCTTCAGAATCATTACATGTTATCTGTTTTTAAATTGTCCTATGAAAAACACCTCCTATGGCCAACATTTAACCACGGCCAATGGTATAAGCGGTATTAAAACTTTAAGTCAAATAGGTTTATATTCAGCTGTTACTCCTGATTTTGAATTTTACGCTATTGCTGTCTTTGATCATATTCCTGACAAGCAACTTTTGCAGGAATTGCAGAATGCAAAAATTCAAACTATTTCCTGGATTGAAAAAGCAAGTTATCTTGTTAAAATAATGTCCAAGGATACTTACAATACTTTAATGGAAAAAGATAGCCAACATGATTTACCTTATCTAGGTATTCGTTTAATAGGAGATGTGCCTTCAAGTCTTAAATTATCCAAGGAATTATATCGTATTGCAACAAACCCTTTGTCACCTAATGCCTTTGAGGTAAAAAACATTACAATATATGTCTATAACCAGAAATCTGTAAATGCACTAAAGGCATATTTAATCAGCAATGGCATCTCGGTTTTAGAAAATAACTTCTCTAAGGATGCGGCAAATTCGATTTCTGCCAGAGATGTAACTGCTAAGCAAATTAATGATATAGTAGCATTAAATTATATAAGTAATGTCAGTATTTATAGCGATAGTGTAAAAGAATCGGGATTTAAAAATTCTTTATATGCGCAGATCTTCCCGGTCAGTTATGATACCGCAAGCGGTTATATTGGTCGGAATAATTATTCGGGAAGTGTGGAAGCCTTATCAACTACAGATCCGGAAATGTTAAAAAGATTTCGGAATCGGCTTGTAACTAGTACTATATCAGGGATTGGAGATATGACTGCACATGCTGAATTAACTAATGATGTTATGGCTTCTGGAACTAACTTCGATGAATTGGACGGAGGTATAGCTCCTGCAACAAAACTTATCCAGGCTTCCTTTGATACAGTTTCAACACTCAACAATTACAATGCAGGCTATCACCCATTATCTATAAATACTTCTGTTTTGCCGGGTTCTTCCCCTGAAGAGAATAGTGTATATAATAGCGTATTATCTAACTGGGATGCGGCCCTACGGTCTCATTCCGATTTAATGTTTTCCGCATCGTCAGGAAATAGTGGAAGTGCAACAGGCACCGCTGGATATCCTGCGGGATGGAATAATTTATGGTATCAAACGGGAGGCAAGAACAGTTTTACAGTGTCAAATATAGTATATCCCGGACTATTGGTTACTGGAGGAGGAGGAAGTTGTGGGCCTACCAATGATGGAAGACTTGCACCCCAGATTTGTACTGAGGGGAATTCCGGTACCAGCTTTGCTTCCCCCAATATTGCGGGTCAAATAAGTGATTTGTTTGAAGCCTATACGGCTGTGTATAATACAACACCGAGATCCGATGTGGTAAAAGCTGTTCTAATGAATACTGCGCAGGATATATATAAACGTGGTCCTGACTTTCGTTCAGGATATGGCGAGTCCAATCCTTTGGAGGCGTTAAAAGCCATTAAAGAGCATACTTTCTTAACCGGCACTGTAGATCAAGGAGAAGGTATTGCGCCAATCGTACATACACTTGATGTAAGTAGCGGGTTGAGACAATTAAGGGTTATGCTTTATTGGCACGATTACCAAGGCACTCCAAACGCATCAAAAATATTAGTGAATGATTTGGATTTAAAAGTGGTAACACCTGCCGGCGATACAGTTTTGCCATGGATATTAAATCTCGATACTGCGCATATAGCAGATACAGCAACACGGGGCATCGATACCTTAAATAATCAGGAACAAGTAACTATCAATGATCCGATGGCAGGGACATATAAGTTTTTGATATATGGAAAGGAAGTACCTATGGGGCCTCAGGATTATGTGCTTACTTATATGCTTAACCCTTATCATATTAAAATTACAACACCTGCCGGGTTTAGATTGCCACCGGTAAATTATTTCAATCCTTCCAGCTTTTTCGGGTTTACATGGGATTATTCATTAAATACCGATAATACAGATGACAGTATACAGGTATTTCTTCAACGACAAGCTGGAGAACCTTTTACACAAATCGGAAGTGTTGGTACACGTGCATTAAATGGGGGTGGAGGAACTGCTGGTGTGGTGCCGGCTGACGAATCAGCTCCTGTTGGGTTTTATTTAAATTATCCCATACCTGCTAATTTTCCAATAACCACTACGGCACGCATTATTGTAAAACAAAAAAATCAGCCTTATGCCGATACAAGTGGATATTATCAATATTCACCAATGGTGGATAGTTTAAAAGTCATCTCCTCTTGTCCTGAAAAAGTAATCTTGCAATGGAAGAATATGGACAGCTTGCCTGCGGGCGGGCGATATATTATTTACCGGCTTGGAACAACTTTAATGGAACCAGTTGATAGTGTACCCTCAACACAAGACAGTATAACCTTAACAGCAGAAAATCTATTAGGTGCCGGACAAATTTTTTCTAACGATGAATGGTTCTCCGTTGCTGCCAGATATCCGAATGGGATGTTGAGTTATCGAACCAGTCCTGTAACACAGCGAATGACCAATTCTGTGCTTGCAGGCTCACCTTTGGCTCCGGGCACAATACCTCAAACATCATTTACGCTATGTAAAGCCGATACAGCAGTGCTACATGTAGATCCGAATTATATCAAAGATAGTGTTCGTTGGTTTAAGGACGGACAAGCGGTTGAAGGAGGCACTACCGATACTATGCGTATAACTATGGATGAATTTGGTAATTACATCTATAAATCCTATTACCAAGGCTGTGCATTTACGAGCGATACTTTTTATGTATATAAAACTTCTAACGATATCACATTAAGTGATACTGTATATACTAACACACAAGCTTGGCGTTGCTTTGTATACAAAGGAGATTACAGCGACAATAATGTATACGGTTATTTTGATATGAACAACACCGATCTTAACTTGCATACGACAGATTATTATGTCAATAGTAGTGCCAATCCATGGACAGTATCTAATTATATAGGGTGTCCTTTAACGACTTCGGATTTTACATTAATAATGAGGCGTAATGGATTCCCCGAAGGTAATTATAGTATCATGGCAAGAAAGGGACTAAACGTTGAAAGATTGTGGATTGACGGGCAATTAGTTTATACAAGTCCAACTAATTTAAATAGTAATGTAACAGTATGGTCGGGTGAATTAACACCTGACAGTAAGATTCGCGTTGAATTAAGATCAGTAGGTAAGTCGGAAGGCGCCATCGATTTTATTACAGAAACCGCAGATATGAATCTGGCATTAGGTAAGCCTGCGGTTCAATCATCAACATCTACAGCCAATGGTGTGTCACAAGTTGCTGCCAACGCTACTGATGGAGATACCACAGATTTTTCCAGCACGACAGGCACAAATGGAGTTGTTAATTTCCCCTATATGAATATAGATTTGGGCGATTCCGCAAGAATAGACAAATTTGTACTTTGGAATAGAATAAGTCCTGTTGTTGCCGTAGATCGTTTACATAACTATTATATATTTGTTTCCGATTCTGCATTTGAAGAATCAAATACAGATCCTTCCATAATTGCAGCTAGACAAGGTGTTTATTCTCTTTATCGAACTGACACGGCAGGGAGACCAACAATAATAGGAGCCAATTTTAAAGGTCGTTATATCCGTATCCAGATGAACAGCACTGATATACTAAATCTTTCAGAATTGGAAGCATTTGGGCAATGGCTTAATCCGGATTCTGCACAAATTAAGAACCTGGCTTTAAATAAACCGGCAACGCAAAGTTCTACATATAAAACATATTACGCTTCCAATGCAGTAGATGGGCTTATTGATGGGGCATTTGTTGACAATTCTGTAACTAATACAGGAAATACAGCTGCAGATATGGTAAATCCTTGGTGGATGGTAGATTTGGGAGCAATATGCCATATTAAACAAATTAATGTTTACAATAGAACAGATGCAGCATTTGCACCACAGCTTCACAATTATAATATTCTAGTTTCGTCCGATTCATTACACATGTCTACGGATTCAACTGTTTATCCCAATGCAACAGTTTTTCATGATGATAATGTAGCGGGCAGGCCAACGACTTTCAATATAGATATTGTAGGAAGATACATAGCTTTACAACTTCCTGGTAGTAATGTGATCGGTCAACCTTCTAAAATGATTGATTTAGCCGAGTTGCAGGCTTTTGGGTATGAAATAGACAGTACTAACTCAACTGTTATGTCTGTTAAGTGGGGTCCTTTCACTGCCATTGCCGAAAAAAATACAACTCTTCTTAGATGGTCTACGGTAACGGAGATTGACAATAAATCATTTGATATTGAAAGATTGGATAATGATAATCAATTTAAGAAAATAGGTACAGTATCTGCCAATAACATTCCTTCCGATTATGCGTTCAAAGATTTATCTCCTGCATATGGTGCTAATTCTTATCGGTTGAAGCAATATGATTTAGATGGTAAATTTTCTTATTCGCCTATAAGAACTGTAAATTTTGCAAATAGCTCTGCTGGATTTATTATTGAGCCTAATCCGGTTAATAATTTGCTGAAAATAACAAAACCGGCTTCTGTAACTGCACGATTAGTATTCAGAATACTTGATGCAGCAGGCAGGAAAATAATTGCATGGAGTGTTGAAAATTCAGGTTCAATAATAGAAAAAAATGTTTCTAATTTAGCATCAGGTATTTATATTTTGCAAATCGAGACAAATACCGGTATCAAGACGTCCTTAAAGTTTATTAAAAACTAAGGGGCAGGATACAATATTCATTTATGCACTTTAAAGAAATATATTTCCTTAAAGTGCATAAATTATATTATAAGATGCATTGAAAACCTTTATGCATAAACAATATATATGATTTTTAATATTTTTTATAAATGTGAAAGGTGAAATTATTTACAGAAATAAGTTTCTCCAATACCCAAGTATTTTTTTATAATTCTAATGTTCAATGGAGAAGAGTGTTATAATAGCTTTATTTTTCTTTTTAATGGTGATATTTTGCAATGCCCAAAAAATTAATCGCCAAGAAGTAATACACAGGCACGATATTTATCAAACCAAAGCCGATACATTCTCATCTGTCACACTAGGCAATGGGGAATTTGCTGCAACAGTAGATGTTACAGGTTTGCAAACATTCTACAAAGATTACCAGCTTGGAGTGCCGCTTGGAACCGAGTCTGAATGGGGTTGGCATTCATTTCCAAACAGTAAAAATCTGACAATTGACCAAACCTATAAATACTATAATGTAAATGGGAAAAAGAATGTATCCTATTCGGTACAATCAAATGCTGCAAAGGACGCTGTTGAATATTTTCGCGTAAATCCCCACAGGCTTCAACTAGGCAATATTGGTTTTGTGCTTTTATTGAAGAACGGTGATACGGCAAAATTGCAGGACATAAAAAATATAAAACAGCATCTGAATCTTTATGCAGGTATATTGGAAAGCCAATTCACCGTTGATGGCGACCCTGTGAAAGTGACAACTATTGCTAATCAGGAATCAGATGGCATTTCGTTTTCTGTCGCTTCTCCATTGATAAAGCTCCACAGGCTTTTTATCCGTTTTGCATTTCCCTATCCAACAGGAGATTTTTCTGATATGGGAAGTAATTTTTCGGAGTCTGCATTCCATTATTCGGCTTATCATGGTAATAAAAATAACTATGGCTATTTCGAACACATATTGGATACAACACATTATTTTGTAAATGCAACTTGGAATCAGAGCGTTATGATTGATTCTTCAAAGAAGCATTTTTTCATTATACGACCTGATGGTAATTCACTGCAGTTTACAGCAAGCTTAGTATTTAGTCCGACCGAAAAAAATAAAAAAACATCCTTTGAAATAGTAGAGCGCAACAACATCAATACCTGGAAAAAGTTTTGGGAATCGGGCGGTGCTATTGACTTTGCGGGAAGTACGGATGAGAGAGCATCTGAATTGGAACGCCGCATTATATTATCTCAGTATTTGACGAAATTACAATGCGCAGGACATTATCCGCCGCAGGAAACAGGCCTTACTTATAATAGTTGGTATGGCAAGCCGCATTTGGAAATGTATTGGTGGCATGCTGCGCATTTTGCTTTATGGGGGCGGCCAGAGCTGCTGGAAAAAAGTTTCGACTGGTTTATACAGGTGGCAGATAAGGCAAAGGTTATTGCACAAAGACAAGGTTTTGAAGGTGTCCGCTGGCAAAAGATGACGGATAGGGAAGGGGATGAATCTCCTGCTTCTGTGGGGAATTTCCTGATTTGGCAGCAACCCCATTTTATTTACCTCGCAGAACTATTGTATAGAACAAAGACGGAAAAGCAAGCAGTTCTTGATAAATACGAAAAGCTTGTTTACCAAACAGCAGACTTCATGGCATCCTTTGCTGTATATGATTCTGCAACGCATTATTACAATCTGGGTAAAGGATTAATACCTGCACAAGAATGTTTTAACCCTCTTGAGACTTTTAATCCGCCTTATGAACTGGCCTATTGGAGTTGGGCGTTGAAGGTTGCTCAGGAATGGAGAATCAGAACTGGATTGCCTCGCAATAAAAAATGGGATGATGTCATCAATAATTTATCACCATTGCCGCAAAAAGACGGTTTGTACCTTGCCGCCGCAAATGCTACGGACAGTTACAGTCCGAAAAGCCGTTATACTAATGACCATCCTGCAGTATTAGCCGCATTGGCAACTATTCCGATATCTAACGCCATTGATACGGTCGTTATGCACCATACATTTGATACCATAAATAAGGTCTGGCATTGGGAAACTACTTGGGGTTGGGATTATCCTATGATAGCAATGGCCGCGACACGATTGCATTTAAAAGAGGAAGCCGTGGATATGTTGATGCGGAATGCCCAAAAGAATACTTATTTACCCAACGGGAATAATTACCAAAACAATGAGTTGACAATATATCTGCCTGGCAACGGAGGACTTCTTGCAGCAATCGCTATGATGTGTGCAGGATATGACGGAAATAAGACCGCAATTCCTGGTTTCAATGAAAAAAAGTGGAAGGTAAAATGGGAAGGCCTACAACCAATGCCGTAAAATATTATAATCAATATTAGTAAATGTAGAGATAAATAATAAACATATGAATACTATAAAAGCTCATATATCAAATGAATAAGACAACCAGAAGTATAATTTTTATAATCTTCATACTATTTACCCGCAAAAACTATGCGCAGATTTCTGTAGACAATTTATTGACTGAAAATTTGACAAATCCTATAGGAATAGATCAAAAAATCCCTCGCTTTAGTTGGCAGATCAATACTTCGGAAAGAAATATTTTGCAAAATGCATATGAAATCATAGTTAAACAAAATAATCGTGTTGTTTGGAACTCAGGTAAAGTATATTCTGATTCATCATTGTTTGTTACTTATAAAGGAATGCCTATTGAGGCTGATAAGAAATATACATGGAAAGTTCGCATTTGGGATAATAAGCTGAAAAGCACAAACTGGAGTAATGAGGCATATTTTCAAACAGGCTTGTTATCTTATACTAATTGGAAAGCGCAATGGATACAGCCGGCAGAAAGAAGTGTAGGCGATCGTTCTGTACCTTTATTTCGAAAGAAATTTTCTATTTCTAAAAAAATAAAACAGGCGACGATGTTTATAACCTCTCATGGTATGTATGAGGCATTTATAAATGGGAACAGGGTTGGGGATGCATGGTTAACACCCGGCTGGACTTCATATAATAAAAGAATACAGTATCAAGCCTATGATGTAACCTCTCTTTTAAACAAAGGGAGCAATGTAGTAGGTTCTATGCTGGGGAGTGGATGGTATCACAGTGTTTTGGCATGGAATTATAAAGGAGATATTTACGGGAAAGATTATTCCTTATTGCTTCAGATTAATATAACCTATCAAGATGGATCGAAGGATTATATCATCACGGATAAAAGCTGGAAAACAAATACAAGTGAAATTGAGTATTCAGAAATTTATAATGGTGAAATAACGGATATCAGAAGAAGAAAGAAAGGCTGGAATATATCAGCATACGATGATTCAGATTGGTCGAAAGTTAAGGATACTTCTTATCCAAAAGATATTCTCGTTGCTACCATAAACGAATCCGTTGCGCAACATGAAATATTCAGGCCTATAAAAATTTTTAAAACATCTTCGGGTGATCAAGTCATTGATTTTGGACAAAATTTGGTAGGATGGGTACGGTTTAAAGTTAGCGGGGGAAATTCCGGAGATACCGTAATTTTATCCCATGCAGAAGTTTTGGATAAACAAGGAAATTTTTATACTGATAATTTAAGAACAGCTAAAGCGGAGGACATATATATATTAAACGGGAAATCAGTAGAGGAAACATTTCATCCACATTTTACATGGCATGGCTTTCGTTATGTAAAAATCAAAGGATATCCCGGTGAAATAAAAAGGGAAAACTTTGAGGCTGTGGCATTATACTCCAATATGCCATCCACCGGTACTTTTGTAACATCAGATACTTTGATCAATCAGTTGCAGCATAATATTCAATGGGGCCAGAAAGGAAATTTTCTTGATGTTCCTACCGATTGTCCTCAAAGAGATGAAAGGCTTGGCTGGACAGGAGATGCACAGGTTTTTTTCCGCACTGCATCTTTTAACAGAAACGTATATAATTTTTTCAATAAATGGTTAGGAGATATCGCGGCAGACCAAAAACCAAACGGATTGGTTCCGGACGTAATTCCGGATGTATTGGGTGGAAACGGAGGATCTTCTGGATGGGCAGATGCGGCTGCTATTATTCCATGGAACATGTATATAACTTACGGCGACAGAAATATTTTGGCGAAGCAATACGCAAGTATGAAATCCTTGGTCAGTTATATGACGGCTTCAAGCAAAAACTATTTATGGAATAACGGAAGAAATTTCGGTGACTGGTTATTCTTCAGCCCTTTTGACGATAAGGATGGACAATCAGCAGTAACTGATAAATATTTGATAGCGCAATGTTTTTTTGCGCATTCAACTCAGTTATTAGTAAACACAGCAGCTGTATTAGGAAAGAAAGAAGACGTGAAATTTTATTCCGATCTACTACTGAAAATTAAAACTGCTTTCTTGAATGAATATATGACACCTACAGGGAGATTGGTTTCAGGCACACAAACAGCCTATGTACTTGCGCTGGAATTTGATATGCTTCCGGATTCATTAAGATTACAAGCCGCAAATCGTTTAGTAGAAAATATAAAAAAATACCGCAACCATATCACTACCGGATTTTTAGGAACACCTTATATTATGGATGTATTGACAAAATTCGGCCGTACTGATGTTGCCTATCAATTGCTGTTTCAAAAAACATATCCATCATGGTTATATCCAATAACAAAAGGCGCAACTACCATTTGGGAACGGTGGGATGGAGTTAAACCTAATGGAACCTTCGAAAATCCAGAAATGAATTCCTTTAATCATTATGCATACGGAGCAGTAGGTGATTGGATGTATCGTACAATCGGAGGAATTGATACATATAGCGATGCTCCTGGATATAAGCATGCACAAATAAAGCCGGATGTAAAAGGACATTTTAATTCTGCTGATACAAGATTAATGACAGGATATGGATTAATCAAAAGTGCATGGAAAAAATCGGCAGACAGTCTTTGTTTAAATATTCAAATCCCCGCAAATACTATTGCTGATTTATATATTCCTATTTCTAATAAAACAAAAGAGAAAGATATCGTGGAAAATAATAATCTCCTTTCCCAAGATAAGACTATAAAAATTATAGGTAAAGAGAATGAGTATTTTGAAATACAAGTGGGTTCAGGTAATTATCAATTTAAACTTTTATATTAAAATATTGAAGTTGAATCAAACAAGTAGTTGAGTAAATTACAATTACTAATCATATTTTTTAATCCTTTTATACAAAAAGAATTATATAACAATACAATACCATTGTTCTTTATGACAACTTTCCAATTAATCTTAAAAAATATAGCTTTTTTCATATGTTCATTTCTTATGACAGGCTATAGTTCATTATTAGCTCAAAACATTCATGAATACAACATTGCATCTTACGGCGCAGTCGGCAACGGACAAACTTTAAACACGAAAGCGATACAAAATGTGATCGACAAGGCAAGCGCACAAGGCGGCGGCGCAGTTATTATTCCCGAAGGTAAATTCTTAACAGGCACACTTGAAATGAAAAGCAATGTAGAATTGCGTTTGGAGAAAAACGCGGTTTTGCTGGGAAGCACCAATCCTTTCGATTATCCTGCTCATGAAATGAAAGATCATCCTCAAAGCCCTAAACAAGATGATAATTCTTCTCTAGCACTTTTAGTTGCCTATCGTGCT
This sequence comes from Arachidicoccus sp., assembly GCA_028283605.1. GTDB lineage: Bacteria > Bacteroidota > Bacteroidia > Chitinophagales > Chitinophagaceae > Arachidicoccus. The sequence continues at coordinate 188,209 of JAPWKH010000018.1, forward strand.
CAAAATATTGCGATTACAGGAAATGGGACTATTGACGGACAAGGCACGGCACTAGCATTGAATGTGGATAGTTTATATTATCTCGGTGTTATCAAAGATCCAAATCATTCCAGCAGGCCTAACGAGAAAGTAAGACCAAAGCTTTTTCTTTTTTCGTTATGTAAAAATATTAATTTGGAAAATGCCACTTTAAAAAATTCCGCCTGCTGGGGATTATCTTTTGAACTATGTGAAAATCTCACGTTTCATAAACTTACTGTAATCAACCGTGCTTACTGGAACAATGATGGTACAGATATTACCGATTGCAAAAACGTAAAAATTACGGACTGCGATTTCAGTTCAGCAGATGATGGTATTTGTCTGAAATCATATTATCCCGGTTACTGCGATGATTCATTTTATATTGCCAATTGCACAGTTCGTTCGGGAGCAAGCGCTATAAAATTTGGAACTGCATCTTACGGCGGGTTTAAAAATATTGTTATTGACAATATAAAAATATTTGACACCTACCGATCTGCAATCGCAATTGAATCGGTGGATGGTGGTGATATTGAAAATATTAAGGTAACAAACATTACTGCAAAGAATACGGGCAATGCAATTTTTATTCGGTTAGGTAACAGGATAAGAAAACAACCGGGTCAGGTTAAAAACATTTACATAGGCAATATAAGTGTACAAATACCATTTGGCCGGCCGGATATTAATTATGACTTAAGAGCGGAAGAACCTTCTTATCACAATCCATTTTCTTCTTCTATAACAGGTATTACAGGCTATAATGTAAAAGACATTACACTTGAAAATATTGATATTATTTATCCCGGAAGAGCATCTAAAGCACAGGCATATTTTCCTTTGTGGAGATTAAAAGATTTTCCTGAAAGAACAGGCAGCTATCCGGAATTTTCAATGTTTGGAGAAATGCCCGCGTGGGGCTTTTATGTTCGCCATGCAGAGAATATAAAAATGAAAAATATTGTGTTGAAATTAGATAATGAAGATTTTCGGCCTGCCTTTGTTTTTGATGATGTAAGCAATATAGAGTTAGATAAGATAAGCCTTCCTGCCGGTTATCAAAAAAATCAAATCATTGTAAAAGACGGTAAAGAAGTTAAATTAAATGAATCAGATAAATTGAAAGTTGAATTATTAAATTAGTAGTTTTTGAGGATAAAATTTTTAACATGAAGATTAAAATTGAAAAAACGATTTTTCTATATTTTTTCTCAGTCGTTTGTTGCAGTATGGCACTTGCCCAAAAAGTGATTCCGCTGTATGATGCCAATAAAATTCCTTTTGCAAAAGAAGGAACGGAAATTCCGAGATTGACTTGTTACATTCCTGAACACAAGGGCAGTGACATTGCCGTAATCGTTTGTTCGGGTGGTTCATATGGCGGACGGGCAAATAACGTGGAAGGCATTCCCGCATGTAAAAAACTGAATGAAGCGGGCATCACTGCATTTCTTTTGGATTATCGTGTTCCCAACGCCTCTAAGATGGAACATAAAGAAATTGTTCCATTCACGGATGCGCAAAAGGCGATTGAATATGTAAGGGAGAATGCGAAACAATATGCCATCAATCCACATAAGCTTGGTATAATGGGTTTTTCAGCTGGCGGACATTTGGTTACAACAGTCGAAACGCACTTCGATACGACGGCTTTGGCAAATCCTAAAAACATAAATTTTCGTCCTGATTTTGTTGTTGCAGTATATCCTGTGGTGAGCTTTGCAGACAGCCTTACACATTTACAATCGCGCAATAATTTAATTGGTCCCGATATAACTTTTGATAATATAAAAAAATACTCCAATGAATTACAGGTAACAGCAAAAACGCCACCTACATTTATTGTTGCAGCAGTGGATGATAATGTGGTAAAAGTGGAAAACAGTTTATATTTGGAAGCTGCATTGAGGCAGCACAGGGTTCCTGTAAGAATGTTTTTATATGCCAAGGGTGGACACGGTTTTGGCATAAATAATAAAACGGCAATCGTTCAATGGACCGAACCTTGTATCAAATGGATACGTTCCGAAAAGTGGAATAGAAAATAAGAACATAGTTGTTTCACATAATTATTCCATGTCTTTCATTCAATATCCTATTGGATGAAATAATATTAAATTTTTTTAATTAATGACTATTATTTTTCGTAGAATCTACACGGTGTTACAACTGTTTATTACTTCAATTATAGTAATCAATGCAAGTGCACAAACTGCTTCTGAACCAATTGACTTACGCGTAGACCTTATATTGAATGCAGATAAAGTATGGAAAAACGGTTTTGAAGTGGACAAAAGTTTAGCGCAGGCTGCCAAAGAAAATGATGTTTATCAAACTGCACGCATAGCGAGTGCTAAGCCTTGGTTTTCATGGGTCATGAACGGTGGCAAAAAAAGTACTTTCCAAACTGCTTACCAGATACTGGTTGCTTCATCGCCCGCTAAACTCGGTTCAGGTATTGGAGATATGTGGAATTCGGGCAAAGTAAATTCCGACCGTCAATTGGGAATTGCGTACAATGGAAAGCAATTGGCGCCCAATACAGTTTACTATTGGCAAGTAAAAATTTGGGACAACAAAGGGTTGCCCTCTGAAAATTCCAAACAATCCACATTTCTTACCGACAGTATTTTAAAGCCTTACCAGACTCCTCACACGCCTTTGGTAAAAACAGTTCAACAGCCTTTGCATGAAAATCATTTGGACAATGGCAATACTTTTTATGATTTCGGAAAAGACGCTTTTGGTCAATTGGCTTTTCTAATTCATTCTGATGGCGAGAAAGATACTTTACTTGTTCACGTAGGAGAAGCTACGGACAATAAAGGTCATGTGGAAAGAAAACCAAGAGGTGTAGTCCGATATCAGCTGCTAAAAATTCCGTTGAAAAAAGGAGAAAATTATTATCATCCTATATTTAAAGTAAGTAGACTTAGTACAGGACCTCGGTCTATTCTTATGCCTGCATATATTGGAGAAGTAATGCCTTTTAGATACGTAGAAATAGAACAGCCAAATGTGGATATAAAAGTGGTAAAAGCGGAACGCTATGCGGTCAACTATGTATTTGATGATACGGCTAGCGAATTTGAAAGTTCTGATACTATATTGAACAAGGTTTGGGATTTATGTAAGCATACGATGAAGGCTACAAGCTTTACGGGGCTTTATATTGACGGTGATAGGGAACGTACGCCTTATGAGGCGGATGCGCTCATTAATCAGCTTTCGCAATATGCATCGGATGCCGAATATAATATGGCAAAACGTTCTCTGGATTATTTGGTTTTTCATGCTACATGGCCTACGGAATGGTCTTTGCAGAACCCATTGATAGCCTGGAATGATTACCTGTATTCAGGTGATATACGTACCGTAAAAAAACTTTATGAAGACCTGAAGCCTAAAACCTTATTGTCCTTGGCGCGTGCAGATGGTTTGGTTAGCGCCAGTCTCGGCAAACAAGACAGTAGTTTTGCGAAATCCCTTCACTTGATAAATTTCGATGGAAAGGCTGCCATCAGGGATATTGTAGACTGGCCGCAGAAAGGCGGCGTGGGGCTGTCTCCAGATGCGTTGGGAGAGACGGATGGATTTGTTTTTACGGACTATAATTCGGTTGTGAATGCGTTCCATTACGCTTCGTTGGTTTGTATGAAGAAATTAGCCTTGGCTTTAAACAAAAAATCAGATGTGGATTTTTATGAACAAAAAGCAGCACAGGCAAAACAATCATTTCAACACATTTTCATAGATTCAATATCTGGTCTTGTAAAAGACGGCGAAGGAACCTTGCATAGTTCCTTACATGCCAATATGATGGCCTTAGCTTTTGGCTTGGTGCCACAACAAAACATATCAAAGGTTCTGTCTTTTATTCAGTCCAGAGGAATGGCATGCAGCGTATATGGCGCACAGTTTTTACTGGATGCTTTGTATGATGCAAATGATGCCGATTATGGATTGAAACTATTGACATCAACAGACAAACGTAGTTGGTACAATATGATTCGCACGGGATCAACCATGACTACGGAAGCATGGGACACGGAATACAAGGGCAATCAGGACTGGAACCATGCCTGGGGCAGTGCACCAGCCAATATTATTGTTGAAAAGCTGATGGGCGTCATGCCATTGTCACCTGCTTTCGGCAACATCCAAATAAAACCCCGTGCAGGGAAATTGAAGCATGCAAGTCTTAAACTTGCAACATTAAGAGGAAGCGTAAATGTGGCGTTTGAAAATGAAGATCAGTCTTTTTATTTAGAAACATATTTGCCGCCAAATACAAAAGGGATAATTTATTTGCCGCGAAAAAACGCATCAGATCTGCTTTATAGAAATGGAAAAAGAATCGTTGCTTTGCATGATAATGATTTTTGGCTTGTTAAAGATGTAAGTGCAGGAAAAGATATTTGGCAGGTTAAATACATGCAGAAGAGAAGCTTTCAGAACGAGGCAACAAAAGAATAATGCTCTCAATATTGTCTTAAAATATTTTAGGTTAAAAATTTATTTCATGCTAATCTCACATAAAACTTTAAAAGTTTACGGCTTAATATCTTTGCTCGTTTATTCATCTTTTTCAGCAGGGTTTATTTCAGCGCAATCAATTCATATAAAAAATTTGAAATGCGAGTATCTTGAAAATCCTATTGGAATAGATAATATGCACCCACGATTTACCTGGCAGATTGATGATTCTTCGCACGGTGTTTATCAAACCGCATATCAGCTTATTGTGGGAACAGATTCTTCTGATATTGCAATAGTGAAAGGAAGCATTTCTCAAACCAATAAAATAATTTCATCACACAATCTTGCGATATATTCCGGAAAAGAACTAAGACCATTTACTAAATATTATTGGAAAGTTGCTGCATGGATAAATAATAAACAATTTATCTCTCCTGTACAATCATTCGAAACAGGAATGCTTTCTGTAAGCGATTGGAAAGGATCATGGATCAGCGATGGAGAAAATATAAATTTAAAACCCGCACCTTATTTCAGAAAAGAGTTTGATGCAGCGAAGTCTATAAAGTCTGCAAGAGCCTATATTACCGCCGCAGGTTTGTATGAATTATATATCAACGGAAAAAGAATCGGCGACCATCGGTTGGATCCTGCATTTACACGCTTTGATCGCCGAACATTGTATGTTACTTATGATATTACCCAACAAATTCAATCAGGAAAAAATGCAATAGGTGTAATACTCGGCAACGGCTGGTACAATTTTCAGTCGCAAGCCGTTTGGGATTATGAACGTGCTCCATGGCGCAACCGGCCTGCATTTTGTATGGATTTGAGAATAACTTATACAGATGGAACAGAAGAAACGATAAGCTCCGACAGAAGCTGGAAAACATCTCTCGGGCCAATAGTTTACAATAGCATTTATACAGGCGAACATTATGATGCAAGGTTGGAACAGCAAGGCTGGAATGAGATAAACTATGATGACGGTAAATGGAAGAATGCAATTTACCGCAAATCGCCTGCGGAATATATTACCGCCGAAGCTATGCAGCCGATCAGGAATGTGGAAGAAATAGGGCCTGTAAGCATTACCAAGAAAAATGATTCAGATTATATATTCAATTTGGACGCAACATTGCAGGCGTTACTCGCATTGCGTTGAACGGAGATTCGGGACTTGTAGTTCGCGTTATACATGCAGAGCGGTTGGATAAAAAAGGAAATTTAGACCAATCGAATGTGGACTATTTTTTATCGGATAAAACAAAAAGTTACGATCCTTTTGCTACCGATATTTATACATTAAGCGGAAAAGGAGAGGAGACGTTTATGCCTCATTTCGATTACAAAGGATTTCAATACATAGAAGTAAAAGCTGATAAACCTATAGCCTTAAATAAAGAAAATCTTACAGCCTATTTTATGCATAGCGATGTGCCGCCTGTCGGAAAAATTCAAACATCCAACGAATTGCTGAACAAAATTTATGCAGCAACAAATGCTTCTTATTTATCCAATCTTTTCGGTTATCCTACGGATTGTCCAACGCGTGAAAAGAACGGCTGGACAGGTGATGCGCACATTGCAAGCGAAACGGGGTTATATAATTTTGATGCAATTACTGTTTATGAAAAATGGTTAAGAGATATGCGCGATGAACAGCAGCCAAATGGTATGTTGCCTTCTATTATTCCAACAGATGGCTGGGGTTACGAATGGGGTAATGGACTGGATTGGACAAGCGCAGTAGCTATAATACCATGGAACGTATATTTATTTTATGGCGACACAAAAATATTAAGCGATAATTATGAAAATATAAAAAGTTACGTAGATCACGTTGCGGATTTGTATCCTGGCGGACTCACGGATTGGGGACTTGGCGATTGGGCGCCGTTAAAATCTAAAACACCTGTGGAATTAACTTCATCTGTTTACTATTATGCGGATGCAACAATATTATCAAAAGCTGCGAAGATTCTCGGAAAGAAAGACGATTATATAAAATACAATTCTCTCGCCGAAAAAATTAAGAATGCTATAAACAAAAAATACCTTAATTCACAAAAAGGAATTTATGCAGAAGGTTATCAAACGGAATTAAGTGTTCCGCTGTATTGGGGCATTGTACCGGACAGCTTGAAAATAAAGGTTGCAAAAAATCTTGCCGATTCTGTTGCTTCAAACAATTATCATTTGGATGTTGGCATACTTGGAGCAAAAGCTGTATTAGGCGCTTTAAGCGATAACGGCCAAGCGGAGACTGCTTATAAATTAGCTTCTCAAAATACTTTCCCTTCATGGGGATGGTGGATCGTTAACGGCGCAACTACTTTGTATGAAAACTGGAATATTACGTTGAACCGGGATTTATCTTTGAATCATATTATGTTTGGCGAAATTGGTGCATGGCTGTATAAATCACTTGGCGGTATCAAACCCGATGAGAACAATGCAGGATTTAAAACCATATTATTAAAGCCGAATTTTGTTGAAGGGTTGAACGCTTTTTATGCGGAGCATACAAGCCCATACGGAAAAATTATTTCTTCATGGAATCGCAATGGAAAGCAAATAATTTATAATGTTAATATACCCGCCAATTCTTCCGCTATCCTTTATTTTCCGGTACAAAAAGATCAATCGGTTTATTTAGATGGCAAGAAAATAAAAAATCCACAAGGCTTTTCGGTAATATCCGGAAGTTATTCATTTGTTATTAAATAATTTTTTGGCTCTGTATTTTATGAATTTCTTTCAAGCGCTGATTTATTCAACATTCATTCATAAAATTTATAGGATAACTATTTCAAAATTTATATAATGAATCGCCGATCAAAAATTAATCTATTGATTTTATTTTTCCTGATTCACGGCAGTTTACAGGCTCAACAAAATATATACAAGAATGAGATGCATGCTTTGTATAAAAATATTCAGAAAAAATATTTTCAACCGGATATAGATTATTATAAAGAACATGTTGAAAGCAATCCGGAAAAAAAAGTTGCTTTTGTATGGTCGATGGCTGCTTTATGGCAAGCCGATAATGAAGTAGAAGCCATTGATAAAAATGCAGAACTGCTCGATAAAGATTTAAAAGTTATCAATAAATATTTTGATACCAATCCGCCTGCTGCCGGCTATGATTCTTATCCTTCAGAATTTGGCAGAGGAGACAGGTTTTATGATGATAATCAATGGTTGGGATTAACGGCTGTGGATGCTTATAACAGAACGAGAAATAAATCTTATTTAAACTTTGCAAAATTAATTTACCGTTTTATGATGACGGGCTACGATACAGTTTCCGGCGGAGGTTTGTATTGGAAAGAAGGAGATAAAACCACAAAGAATACTTGCAGCAACGGACCGGGAATAGTATTGGCGTTAAAGCTTTACAAAGCAACCAAAGACAAGCATTATTTAGATACAGCTTTGTTATTGTACAAATGGGTAAATAAACATTTACAGGATCAAGATGGATTGTATTTTGATAATATAAAAGTTAAAACAGGTCAGATTGAAAAGTATAAATTTTCTTATAATTCAGGTACTATGTTGCAGGCAAATGTTTGCTTGTATGAAATTACCCATGATCAAAAATATTTAACCGAAGCTATACGAATAGCTGATGCAGCAGAAAAATATTTTTATGCTTCAGGAAAATTTAGAGATGATTATTGGTTCAATGTGGTTTTGTTGAGAGGTTATCAGCAATTACTGAATTATAATGCTGGCAAGCAATATATACATGCTTTCCAAAAATGCGTGGATAATGCGATCCGGACAGATTTTAATTCATTTGGCTTAATAGGAAAACTCAAATCAAAAAATCTCGTAGAGCAAGGAGGAATGCTGGAAATACTCGCAAGATTTGCGCAAATATTTCATTAAACTGCAAAAAGAATATCGCTGCAACTCAATATCCACGCACTTTCCCAGCCGTTCAATGCATTGAATAATTTTATTTCAGAGTAATTTTTTAAATCCCGAAAATCTATATCTGCTTCATGAATTACATTTTGTGAAAGAAGGTAATTGCGTTGAACACCTTGCAGTAAAGGCTTTGCAGGAGTAAGCCAATCTGTTCCATTATATAAAGCGATATTAGTAAAAGAAGTATCCGTAAGCAGATTGTTTTGTACGATCAAAACCTCTTCATCATCTTTTAAATTTTCGGATAAAGCGTTTAGTTTGTTTCGATCGGCATATTTAAAGCTATACTCAATTTCACTGCCTTCTTTTATTATCAGTTTATTGATTTGCTTTCTTTGATAAGGAGAAAATTCAACTTCTACATTTGCTGCATCATAGACTACACGACACTTGTAGCGAATATTTTTTTCTTTGGGATAATTTGAATCAAGAATAATTTCTTCCAAAGAAAAATAAATTATCTTCCCGAAATTTGCTTTTTGTGTTTTGAGAAAACGTTGCTCATGCCAATGAATCAAAGGCATTTTACCGTTTTCAAATGATATAGTTTCAATAAATTGGCACATATACTTTGTCAATCATTTCTTTGTATTCAGTTTCCAAATCGCTCATGGAAGTAATTCCGCCTCCGCTTTTAAAAACAAATCCGTTTTCTGTTTTTTCAAGATAACGGATAATGACGCAGCTGTCTAAATCTTTTCCGTCAAAAATACCCCAAATGCCTGTGTAATGAGATCTTTCGTGCGTTTCGGTATTCAAAATTATCTCTACGGTTTTTGCTTTCGGTGCGCCGCAAATAGAACCTGCGGGAAGTAATACGGATAAAATACTGCCGATTTTATTTTTAAAGTTTTCTCTTATTTCCCCGCTGATTTTTGAACTGATTGATAATAGATTTTTTTGATTGGTATGTATTTTTTCTATAAATCGAAAATCATCTACACGTACATTTTTTGCAACGATACTTAAATCGTTTCTTATTAAATCCACAATAGTAAATTGTTCGTTGAGTTCTTTTTCATTCCCTAAAATTATTTTGTCGGCTTCTTGCAAATCCGCGTCTATCGTGCCTTTCATGGGAAAGGAATAAATTTTTTCATTTTCAATTTTTATAAAAGGTTCCGGAGAAAAATGAACAAATTTATTTTTGTATAACAATTTATATTTTGCTTTTCCTGCATTGAACAATTCTTTCAAAGTAAAATTTGTTTCTACTTTTGTGGAGCAAGTCAAATTCAATAAATAAGTATTTCCATTCTGAGTTTCGGATTTTACTTTATTGAATTGTTGGCTATATTCTTCTATTGAAACAGGAAATTTTTTCCATTCTAATTTTTTGTTATCGGTATTTATTTCTTCTGAAATATTGATGAACAGGGGATTTGAGCAAAATACATTTTCGTCGGATAAATTTTCAAGAGGAATTACTTCAATCTGATTGCATAAAAAATCGCAGATAAAGAAGAAGGGAATTTTGCTTTCGCATAATTCATTCATCTTGTCAAAATATATTTTCTTTGTATCCAAATTCATCGTTAAAAAGAATGTCCGCAAAAATATTGATAATTGATCACAACGATTCTTTTACTTACAACTTAGTTCAGTTGTTGGAAGAAGCAAATGCTGAAAGTATTGCTGTGGCTGCATTTGACAATATTGCTATTAATGAAATTTTAAATTATGACGGAATAGTTCTATCGCCCGGACCTGGCTTGCCAAAAGATTACCCAGCAAGTTTGGAATTAATAAAAACATTTTATAAAACGAAATCTATTCTTGGAGTTTGTCTTGGAATGCAAATGATTGTGGAATGTTTTGGCAGTGAGTTATACAATCTCGAATATGTTCAACATGGTAAACAAACCGAAATATATAAAGAACAGGATTGTATTTTATTTGACAATATTTCTTTCCCGATGAAAGTTGGCTTGTACCATTCCTGGGCGATGAATAAAGATAAAAAGGTTGATGATTTGCAGATAACTTCTTTAACCGATAATGGCATTGCCATGTCGCTAAAACACACTAATTGCAATACTTTCGGTGTGCAGTTTCATCCTGAATCATATATGACAGAACAAGGGCTGCAGCTGATGAAGAATTGGTTGAAAATGATTTAATCATCCAAACAAATCGCTGCTCAAATATCTGTCGCCACGGTCGCAGGCAATAAACACAATTATACCTGATGAAATTTTCTCTGCCAGTTTGATCGCTGCGGAAGCTGCGCCGCCACTACTCATACCTACAAATATTGCTTCTGTTTTCGCGAGTTGTCGAGTGGTTGCAATGGCTTCTTCTTCAGAAATATCTTCGGTAATATCTACAAGATTCGGGTCAAAAATTTTAGGAAGATATTCCGGCGACCATCTGCGTATTCCTGGAATGGATGAGCCTTCGGTAGGCTGGCAGCCAACAATTTTGATGTCAGGATTTTTTTCTTTTAAAAATTTTGAAACACCCATGATAGTACCTGTTGTACCCATAGAACTTACGAAGTGCGTTATCTTACCATCGGTATCTTTCCATATTTCAGGACCGGTAGTTTTGTAATGAGCCATGTAATTATCGGGATTGGCGAATTGATTCAAGAGAAAATAGTCAGCTTGTTTTCCTTTGTCTTCGGCATAATCCCTGCATACTTCCATATTATCCAGCAAAGTAACTTTTGCTCCAAATGCTTCCATGGTAAGCGTACGCTCGCGCGTAGAATTGGAGGGCATTACCAGTTCAATTTCCAAATCGAAAAGTCGAGCCATCATTGCCAGAGCTATTCCAGTATTGCCGCTCGTGGCTTCTATTAATTTTGTTCCCGGTTTTATATCGCCACGCTTCAATGCGCTGTCTATCATATTAAAGGCCGCGCGGTCTTTAACGCTTCCTGCAGGATTGTTTCCTTCGAGCTTTGCAAATATTTTTACGTTTGGATTGGGATTTAATTTTACTAACTCTGCCATTGGCGTATTGCCTATGGTTTGTATAATAGTTGGCATGAAATGAAAATATTTTTTAGTGAACTATTTTGTTTTTAACTACTTCTATTGTTGCGCGATGGTAAACCGTAGAGTTTGGCGGCACGCTTCCCGTAAGCCATACATTCCCGCCTATGATACTGTGATGCCCGATAATTGTATCGCCACCGAGAATAGTAGCTCCGGAGTATATGATTACATGATCTTCCACCGTAGGATGGCGTTTTATATTCATCATTTCTTTTTCTACGCTCAGCGCACCTAATGTAACACCCTGATAAATCTTTACATGATTGCCGATAACAGTAGTTTCTCCAATCACAATACCTGTGCCATGGTCTATAAAAAAGTTTTCTCCAATAACCGCACCTGGATGAATATCTATTCCTGTATGTGCATGCGCGTATTCAGTAAGTATACGTGGCAACACTTGTACATTTTGCTGTTGTAAACTATTCGCAATTCTATAAAAAGATATTGCCATAAAACCAGGATAAGTGCGCACAACTTCAAATAAACTTTTTGCCGCCGGGTCGCCCGCAAATATTGCCGCAGCATCTTTGTTGAGCAAATCGTACAAAGAAGGAATATCCTTGAAAAATTTATTTGCAATAAATGATTTGCTGCAATCTTTACATGCTTTAGTGTTGTTAAGAATTTGTACAAGTTCTTTTTCCAAAGCAGAAAATTCTTGTTTTATTTCATCGACAGATATATAATGTTTTTTTGATTGCTCCGGATATAATAGCCGCAATACTTTCTGCGCCCAGCCTGCGATAATTTCGTTTGGCGGCACAGCTTCCGCTCTTTGCTGCTTTTCTAATATATGCAGGAAAAAATTTTCTTCCATGTAAAAAAATTACGCTTTAATGTTTTGCCGACAAAGTTAGGCTAAACATTAAGAATACATGTTTATTTCGTTATGAATAATAAAATGCAGTAGGCAGAAATTAATGCTATGCAATAATGTATAAAATAAAAAATCCCCGCAATAATCGGCGAGGATTTTTATCTGTAAATTTTTATGGATTATTGAACAATTATCTTTCCGGTTATATCTTTATTGCCCGCATTTTGAATGGTGTAAAAATAAATACCCGGAACCAGTTTGGGTAATAATAAACTTTGCAGTCCCCCCACAAGATTTTGCGAATATACCCGACGGCCTACAGCATCTACGATTACAATAGCGCCTTTCTCACCTCCAAAATTTACATATACGTTTGTAGATTTATTAATTACGTTTGGATACAACGAAGTTGTATTTCCGTGAGGTAAATTAATTATATCCGAATAAAAAATTCCTCCGGGGCTTTCTATTACTTTTAAACGATAATAATTATTTCCCTGTTGTGGAGAATCATCTGTATAGTTAAATGGATTCAGGCTGGTCACAGATGAAGGATTTTCGGTATCAATTGTTTCAAAAGAAGAGAAATCATTTTCCTTACTGCGTTGCAACTCAAAAGTTACGTTGCCGGTAGCGGTGGCAGCTTTCCATTTCAATACGTTTGACTTGCCTTGTATATTGCCGTTGAAATAATCCAGTATTATAGGAAGCGCGCTGTTTTTTGTTTGTACCACAAACCCGCTGAAGCCTTCTACATCAAATGAAATTTCCCATCTGCTTGCACCGGCATTCCATACAATATTTTTATCATCCGGATCGATGATAGATTCTTTGGCGCTGTAAGTTCCCGGTTTACCTGAACCATCGCTGCTTGTTCCGGAATATTTTCCGATAAGCAAATTATGAATGCCTGCGGAATCTGTAGGATTTGCCGGCAGTGCTAATCCTGCCGGGTTGGTGGTATTAAACGCATCAAATTCGGATTGTTTAAAATAAAGCGTTACCCTTGCCGTAGCAGTAGTGCTGTTTACAGCAGGCGTTATTTGATAATGCCTTGATAAATAATAATCATTATCATAAACAGGCGTGGCGGATTCCAACCATACTTTAGCGGTTATATTTCCTGTAACGGGGCTTGCGCCATTTGGCGATATTTGCGCTATCAATTCATTATTTGCATTTCTGAATTGCTCGCTCGTATTGATGTCATGTGTGGAATCAGAAGTATATGTTGCAATATTATCCGTTAATCCATCGCTGTATACATCAGATCTTATTTTATAGTTATAAGAAGCATTATTCCATGTCTGGCCGTTGTCTGAAGATAATACGCTTCTTCCCGCAGGATTCTGAGTGTTATAAAAGATAACCCATTTGCTTCCCGATGGCGCTAAAGTATCTATATACATTTCAATAAAATAATCTTGTCCGGATGTAACCCGGATGTTTAATGAATCAAGATTGATATAATTCATGGTTAATTCGGCTAATGCTGCCGAATCGACATGCGCGCTTCCTAATAATGAATCGGGTTTATTATTCTTACTGCTGCGAATTTCCACAATTAAAGGGGCAATATATAAATGCGATTGGAAATAGGCGCCGGCTAATTTGCCGGTAATATCCGGAGTGAATCTTACGGCAATTCTATTGTTATTTACATACGTAGCTGCATCGCCGGTTGAGCTGCTTGCAAGGCTTGTTGATTTATCATACTTATATAATTTTCTTTGCTGTGAGGTTGAATTAAATATAGCAGCAGCAGCTTTGTAAACATCTAATTTTCCATAGCCCCAAATATTATTAGGAAAAGACAGAGAAGCCGGAGTATAATCTTTGTTTACATTCGAGGTTAAAAGGCTTTTTATATCGGTTGCAGAGGCAGCAGGATTTGCCTGAAATAACAATGCAACAGCGCCCGTAATTGCAGGAGTAGCCATACTGGTTCCCTGATCTAACATATAATATTTCGAAATTGGGTCCGAAGCTGTAGCGGCGGAAGATCGGCTGGATACGATACCTTCCCCTGGTGCTGTAAGTTCCGGCTTCATTACGCCATCTCTTCTCGGACCATGAGAACTGAAACTTGATATGCTGTCTATCGTATCATAATAGGCTAAGGTGGAACCATCTTCTCCTACCCAGGATACTTTTGTGTTATAGGAAGCCGCCGTAATAGCGGTTGTGGCGTCTCCGGGCGAGCCTACTAAATAATCATTGTCTCCGCCACTTAATTCCGTTCCTTCAAATTGACCGCTATTACCTGTACCATCGAGCCAGCCGTCAACTGTTGCAGCATTGTCGGTATCATTAATTAAAGTAAGTGTCCATACTCCGTTGGGATTTTTTTTGGTAACGGAATCTCTGTCCATATATAATTCCAGATACGTATTATTATTAGCGGGATCATTGTCTGCAACCATTTGTATGCGGATGCTTTTGTTCGTATCTAAATGGGAAGCAATAAGATTTCCCATTGTAACAGTATCGGAATTTGTACCCAAAGGGTCTGTAACTACTGCGGAAATATCATTGTTGTTATTCAGATACAAAAGATAATCAAAGACATAATCTGTATTGTTTATTCCACCGCTGTCTATGGTAAATGTCATGGATGCTTTTCCGTTGGCTGCTAAAGTTAAACGGTTGTGCAAGTACGAACCATTATCATTGCCTGCGGCTATTACTACCGCTCTTCCGTTGCCGGAGGAAGTAAAATAATCTACAGCCTGGTCAGCTGCATCTGTGCCATCATGTGCACTGAATTGCCCTCCGAGACTCATGTTTAAAACTATAGGACGTTGAAGGCTGTCTGCAAGATGTTTTAAGAATAATATTGCATCTATTTCATTATCGGTACTGAACGATCCGTTGCCGCCTTTGATTACAACAATATCTGCTTCAGGAGCAAAGCCTTCATATTGTTTATACTTGCCGCCGCTTCCATTACCGGCTGCAGTACCTGCAACATGCGTGCCGTGGCCGTTATTATCTGTTTCCCTTATTTTCCCTGCTTTAGAAACCAATTCTGCACTTATCTGATCTTTTGTGTAATAAACGCCGTAATCAAATCCCGGCGCATTTTGTTCGGTACTATTGGGGGTTAATGTCATATCCCAAATACAGAGAATGCGAGAGGTGTTTGAATCCGAAGGTTCTCTGAAATCGGGATGCTTCCAATCGATGCCTGTATCAAAAACAGCTACGATAGTGCCTTTTCCTTTATAAACGGTGTTGTTCAATTTTCCGTCGTGCAATAGCTTAGCGCCGGACATAGCCGTAGACATATCATTATTGATTTTAGTCTTTCGCGGAATGTCTATGTATTTTATGTCCTGTCTTTTTGAAAGTGCTGCTATTTGCTCGGCAGTCAGGGATGCTGTTACAAATCCCGGTAATACAGAACGGACATTGTATCCTTCGGTTTTTAACGAATTACCGTTTTTGGTATAAATAATGCAATCAAATGTATTTGCGGTTGGCACGCTTGTATTATTTGCCGATGCTGCTTTCGTGGAAGGCGTGATTAAAAATCTCGATACATTTTTATTTTTAATACTGTCATTTACCGGAGTTAAGATAGGTTTTTCAATAGATTGCCGCAAAATGGGATTGATTTTTAAATTTTGCGATTTGGCATTTGTAATAAAAGAAACAATCACTACAAATAATAAGGCTAACCGAACTTTTTTGTTGGTTGTAAAAATGGACATAAGCAATATTTTTTTATGATAATTATTATGATAAAATTAGATTAAAATATTAATTCAATATAAGTTAATCAAAAGAATTTATATTTCAATCATTATTTCACGAAGTAGCCTGTCTTAATAACCGTAATAATTTTTAGCCTGCTGTACCAATATTTCGATGCCCTTATCTTCGCCGTTGGCATTATATGTTTGCTTGAGGCTGGAACCAAAAATTTTTGCGACTCCCTGATAGACTACGGCCGAAAAATCGCCTTTGTATTCATCTATAATTTCATAGCAACTGCTGCCTGTTTCTCTGTATATCAGTTTCATCAATACTTTTCCCTGGTAAATAGAAAGGTTGCTTAGTTTGCTGGTAAACTGTGTACGCAATTCTTTTTCGTGTGATTTGATAATGGCTTTTCTCTTCTTTTTATCTGTTACACCCACCATCTCTCTGTTGATTTGGTTAATTACGTAGCTTGCTGTTTTGGCATAAGGATATGTTACAAAAACCGCATTTCGCAGCCTTGTCCATTCCGCATACATTTTTCGCATTTTTGCATTCGCGCGGGCGAATAAATAAATAGGATATAATTCTTCGTTGGAAGGAACTTTTTCTCCCGAATCTGTAATATACACTTCCACGCGTATTGTATCAAACGCGCCTGTTTTTAATTTCTGCGCATTTGCCTGCTGTTTGCAAAAAATAAGAAAAAGAAATACAGCAGTTGTAATAATATGTTTAACTGAACGAATCAATCCTGTTAAAATAAAATTTTTGTTTTAACCGACAAAAATAATCCGTTTAATAATAACCCAATTTTCAAAAACGTTAAATGAACTTCAAAAGAAAGCGGCTTTCTTTTACATTTGCAACATGTCTGTAGAAAAAATTATTAGTGATTGGAAGAATAAAATTTTCAAGCCTGTATATTGGCTGGAGGGCGATGAAAATTATTATATCGATAAGTTAATGCATTTTGCAGAGCATGAAATTTTACCGCCGCAAGAAGCGGAATTTAATCTTACTGTTTTTTATGGGAAAGATGCCGAATGGTCGCAGGTATTGAATGCCTGCAAAAAATTTCCCATGTTTGCAGACAGGCAGGTTGTGCTGCTGAAAGAAGCCCAGCACATGAAAGACATTGCAAAATTTGAAACTTATTTGGAACATCCGCAGCCTTCCACCGTTTTTGTAGTGGCTTATAAAGAGAAGAAGCTGGATGCCAGAACAAAATTTGCCAAGATTGTAAAAGAGGTCGGAGAAGTATTGACTACTTCCAAAATTACGGATTCCAAGCTGCCGGATTGGGCTGCACAAATGATTCATCAGCACGGCTATACGATAGAACAAAAAGCATTATTATTACTAATAGATCACATCGGGAATGATTTGTCGAGGATTGAAAATGAAATAGAAAAAATTATTATCAACCTGAAGGACAGGAAAAATATCATTGTTGAAGATATTGAAACATTTGTAGGCATCAGCAAAGAATTTAATGCATTTGAATTGCAGCTTGCGATTGCGCGGAAAGATTTGCCGAATGCTATCCGCATTATCCGTTATTTTGAAAGCAATCCAAAAGCCGCACCTATACAATTAATATTGCCTACACTCTATAATTTTTTCAGTAAAACGGCAATGATATTCAGCGCATCGGGCCCGGAAAAAAATATAGCTGCGGCAATTGGAATACATCCTTTTTTTGTAAAAGATTATTTAGCTGCTGCAAAAAATTACGGGCAACAAGGTATTGAAAACATTTTGCTATTGTTACATTCCTATAATCTTCGAAGTATCGGAATCAATGATCCAGGCACAAGCGACGCGGATTTGATGAAAGAGATGATGGTAAAGATGATGCACTAATATTTGCTTATCATTCCAAATAAATCTATTTTAATTTCTTCTTCACTTTGCAAAGTGCGTAATGTTTGTTTTATGTTTTCTGGCGAGTAATTATTCAATATTTTGATTATATTTTTTGTAGCCAATGCCATGTTTTGATTTAGTAAATTCATTATTTCAGAAGCGATAATTTTAAACTCTTTAGCCGATAATTTTTTATTTTCGGGCTGCTTGCAATTATCGCAAATGCCGCAATTCAGCGCGTTTGCATCGCCGAAATATTGAGCTATAAATTTACTTCTGCATTCTTTGGTATGTACATATTGCAGCATTTTATCTACAAGATCAGAGAATATTTTTTTTCTTTCAAGATAGCCGGCATGGTCAAAAAGAATATCATCTACAGGCGCTCTATCCTTTAAAAAAAACAATTGAGGCGTTTCTTTTTGAGGAAGATATTCAAGAACATTGATGTGGTGCAATGCTCGCAGTTGCTGTTTTACGCTATCCTCCGGCTGATGAAGGAGCTTTGCAATTTGCTTTTCAAACACAGATACGCGATAGCTTACAATACCTTCGTAATTGCGCAAAAGGCATTTTATAAGAGGCTCGTATTGGGAATAGCTTTTCTCAAAATCGTACAGGCTTTCCTTATCGATGGTAAAACCAACTTTCGATGGAAGAAAAATATTTTCGTTAAAAGTCATAAAGCCCGACTGCTCTAATGCTTTTATACAATAAATAGTTTGCACGGCATTAAGCCGGAAATTTTTAATAAATGTATTGAAGTCAAAATCGTAAAAATTTCCTTCGCCCGTACCGGACGGAATTTGCAGAAAATCACAAATGTTTTGGTACGTTTTCTTTATTTCGGAAAAGCCCGGGAAACGAATGTCTTTTAAATTACGCAGATCTGCCAAGTCTTGCTGTGTGTACAATAATATTGCTTTTGACATTGCGTTGTTGCGCCCGGCGCGGCCGGCTTCCTGATAATAATTTTCTAAACAATAAGGTATATCATAATGTATTACGCGCTCCACATCGGGCTTATCAATTCCCATTCCGAAGGCATTGGTGCAAACAATTACACGTGTTTTGTTTTGCATCCAGTTATTTTGTTTCGTATTTCTTACTTCTTGTGAAAGTCCTGCGTGATAAAAGTCTGCAGATATATTTTTCATATTCAGCAGCTTGCTGATATCTTGTGCAATTCTCCGCGATTTGCAATACACGATGGCGCTCATCGTTTGTCCGCTTAAAAATTTACAGAGCGAGTCAAATTTATTATCACATTGCTTGGTTTCAAATTCGAGATTCTTTCTCTGAAAAGAACTTTGGAAAACGGAATACTTCTTGAATAATAATTTATTAATAATATCTTTTTGTACTGTCGGCGTAGCAGAAGCTGTTAAAGCTATTACAGGAACATCGGGAAAATATTTCCTTAATTCGGATATTTGTAAATATGCCGGCCGAAAATCATACCCCCATTGCGAAATACAATGCGCCTCATCCACGGCAATCAGGTTTACGTTCAGTTCGTTACATATACTTTTAAACGCATTTGTATCCAATCTTTCCGGAGAAAGATAAAGGAATTTGTATTTTCCTTTCGTTGCGTTTGATAATTCTTCCCAAACTTCATCTTTGCTCAATCCGGAATAGACGGCGCATGCAGCAATTCCTCTGGAAAGGAGATTTTCTACCTGGTCTTTCATGAGGGCAACCAAAGGTGTAATTACAATGCAAACTCCTTCTTTCATCATGGCCGGCACTTGGAAACAAATTGATTTTCCCCCGCCGGTTGGAAGGGATGCTAAAGCATCTTTTCCTTCCAAAACGGCGTTAATAATAGATTCCTGTTCTCCTCGAAAAGAAGAAAAATGCCAGTATTGTTTTAATATATCTGTTGCGGTTTGCAATTTTTTTATTTAAAATTTTCAGCAAATCAATGGAAAATATTTGTATTAATTACTGTAATATTTTCTGTTAATAGAGTTCTGATAGAATTGAATAAATTATTCATTTCCGCGTAAAAATGTGTAGTTTTAAGGAAATATCTTTTTGCACATAGTAAAGTGAATTACTGCCGTTTTTTACTGTAAAACTTTTTTTATTGTTTAAAAAGATTTTTTAATTGGGAATAAACATAAAAATAATGTGGATAACCGGTGAGTGAATACCTTAATAAAAATTAAGCCTGAGAATATTTTTTTCAAAAATCCGTAGTGCTATATTCGTTGTTTGAATCAAAAAAATAACGATGTGTCGTTATTAAATTATTATATTATTATTATTTTTTTATTGTAAATAATTTTAAACTCATTATAAATTCTTTAAATATTAATGGACAATCTATCGAATGTAAACAGAGACAGGAAAACAACAAGAAAAAAGCCCGTGGTCGATTTAAGTACAATGATGTACGGCAAAGTACCTCCGCAGGCGAGAGACCTTGAAGAAGTAATACTGGGTGCGGTAATGTTAGAAAAATCTGCTTTTGATAAAGTAATAGAAATTATTCGCTCAGAGTGTTTTTATGTAGATGCGCACCAAAAAATATTCAATGCTTGTGAAAGGCTCGCCAATCTGAACATGCCGATCGATATGCTTACGGTTGTGGAAGAGTTGAAGCGCTCCGATGAGCTTGAAATTGTTGGCGGTCCATTTTATATTTCAAAACTTACGATGTCTGTGGCCTCTTCGGCCAATATTGAAACGCACGCCAAAATACTGCTCGAAAAATTTATTCAACGCGAACTCATCAAAATCAGCGGCGAAATCATTGCCAATGCGTTCAATGAAACGATTGATGTATTTACGCTGCTCGATGAAGCGGAGCAAAAAATATTTAATATAACCAATAATTACCTTAAGAAAAATTACGACGATATCGGGGATGCTTTGGCAAAAGCTATTGAAAGAATAGATAAACTCCGTTCGCAGAAAAATGAAATTTCCGGCGTGCCGAGCGGCTTTGCAAGTTTAGATAAAATTACTTACGGCTGGCAACCAAGCGATTTGATTATTCTTGCCGCCAGGCCATCGGTCGGTAAAACGGCTTTTGCTTTAAACTTAATCCGCAATGCAGCATTGCATCCTACCAATCCTACTCCGGTAGCTTTTTTCTCGCTGGAAATGAGTTCTTCGCAATTGGTACAGCGTATATTGTCTGCCGAAAGTGAAATATGGCTCGAGAAAATTTCGCGCGGCAATTTGGAAGATCATGAATACCAGCAGTTGTACAGCCGCGGAATGAAAAGGATAGAGACTGCTCCTATTTTCATTGACGATACCGCAGCGCTGAACATATTTGAATTTCGCGCAAAAGCGCGCCGTTTGGTAAATAAAAATAAAGTAGGGTTGATCGTAATCGACTATCTCCAATTGATGAGTGGAAGCGGCGATCGCAACTCAAATCGTGAACAGGAAATAAGTACGATATCGCGCAACCTGAAAGTTTTGGCTAAAGAATTGAATATTCCAATAATCGCGCTGAGCCAATTGAGCCGCGCCGTTGAATCGCGTAAAGAATCAAAAATCCCGCAGCTTAGTGATTTGCGCGAGTCCGGCGCTATAGAGCAAGATGCCGATATGGTAATGTTTATTTACCGGCCTGATTATTATGAAATACAAGCCAATGAAATGGGGGAAAGCACGCAAGGCGAAACATTGATAAAAATTGCCAAGCATCGTAATGGATCATTGGATACTATCAAATTACGTGCGCGATTGGAAATTCAGAAATTCGAAGATGATAGCGATAAAGGCGGATTTCCGGGTAACTGGAAAAAAATATCTCCTCAAACGCCTCCTTCATCCGGTTCCGGCGATGCCCAGTTTTTCATCAGCCGTGGCAGCCGTATGAATTCCGGAGAGTTTGATGACGGATTTGATAATAACGAAGCACCCTTTTAGAAAAAATAAAAAATCCCGGAAAGATCCGGGATTTTTTGTTGACATATTTTCTCATAAATAAAAAACCGATTCTATTTTATCGCTGCAATTCCGGGCAGAATTTTTCCTTCAAAAAACTCTAATAAAGCGCCACCGCCGGTAGATACATGACTTATTTTATCTGCTAAATTAAATTTATTTACCGCTGCTACACTATCACCGCCGCCGACTAATGAGAATGCTCCGGCCTGGGTAGCTTTAGCCACTGCTTCTGCTATGCACTTTGTTCCGTTTTGGAATTTCTCCATTTCGAAAACGCCCATAGGGCCGTTCCATAAAATAGTTTTAGAATGAAGTATTACGTTTGTAAAAGCATTTTGGGCATCTTCCGCAATATCAAGCCCCATCCAGCCGTCTGGAATATTATTGCTGGGTGAGGAAGATGTTTCCGCATCTTCCGCGAATTTATTTGCTATAATGGAATCGCTGGGTAAGTGAATGCATACGCCTTTTTCTTCCGCTTTTTTAAGTAGTTCCTTCGCGGTGGATAAACGATCTTCTTCGCAAAGAGAATTGCCGATGTTGCCGCCTAAAGCTTTGAAAAATGTATATGCCATACCACCGCCGATAATAATATCCGTTGCTTTGTCCAAAAGATTTTCCAGTATCAGTATTTTGTCTGAAACTTTTGCTCCGCCAATGATTGCAACAAAAGGTTTCTCCGTTTTGTGCAATACTTTTTCTGCACTGGATACTTCAGCTTCCATTAACAATCCGAAGAATTTTTTATCTGAAGGAAAATAATCTGCTACGATTGCTGTGGAAGCATGCGCACGGTGCGCTGTACCGAAAGCATCATTTACATATACATCGCCGTATTTGCTTAATTTTTCTGCGAAAGATTTATCTCCTTTTTCTTCTTCAGGATAGAAGCGGAGGTTTTCTAATAGTAAAACTTCGCCGGGTTGCAGGTCTTTTGCTTTATTGGCAGCATCTTCCCCAATGCAATCAGAAGCAAATTGTATCTGTTTGTCTAGTAATTGACTCAAGCGTTGCAATACATGTTTTAAGGAATATTTTTCTTCAGGGCCGCCTTTCGGTCTTCCTAAGTGGCTCATTAAAATTACGCTTCCGCCGTCGTTCAATATTTTGTTGATGGTTGGTAATGTGGCGCGAATGCGTGTATCGTCGGTAATTTCAAATGTAGTTTTGTCTAAAGGAACATTAAAATCTACTCTGATCAACGCTTTTTCATTTGCAAAGGAATGTTCTGTAAATCGGCTCATAATATTTTTTCTTTACTGTGTACTTTTTAATGGGCGTAAAGATAGAAAATTGTAAACAAGTAAGCGGGATGTATATGATTATTTAATGACAGAGAGAGAATGAACACTTGGAAAATGCGTTGAGCGCGCGAGGGATAGTAAGGGTGCGACAGAGTGGTGCGTGCAGACACGCGCCACGGCAGAGCAGTGCGAAGTGCAATGGAGTACCAGAGCGAAGCGTAGCCCTGCATAGCCCGACGGCAAGCGTATTTTGGTTTTTGCAAAAGTATGGTAAGCTTGCCGGCGCGCCCAAAATGTATATTAATTGATCTTAAAGATTGCATTAATTTTTAACGTGTGCAGATAAATTTTCTGCTTAAATTTACAAATGCCTTTTACAATTTTAAAACGGCTTACGCGCAATCTACTGTTGATCCCGACAATATTGGCTGCATTTGTATTTTTGGGAGCTTGCCTGGCTTCGGAGCTCGACCCGAAAACATGGTGGTTTATAGGGCTGCTCGGTTTGCTGTTGCCTTATTTGATCGTATTAATGTTGCTGGCATTTATTTTTTGGCTAATGATAAAGCCTGTGTATTGCCTCATTCCGCTGTTAGTATTGATGATTGGTTGGCGGCAATTATCGGTAGTGTTTTCGTATCATATATTCAATAGCTTTCATACGGATATTAAAGGGCGGAATACTTTGCGTGTTGTAAGCTGGAATGTAGGCAGCATGTATGGAATGAAAAATAACAGCGCAGCTAAAAAGCACGACAGAAGAGAGATCGTGAGCAGTATTTTGAATTTGCAGCCGGATATAATTTGCCTGCAGGAATTCAGCAATTCCGAAACGCAGGGAAAGGAGGCGGATAATATCGGGTTGTTTAAGAAGGATTATCCATATTATTTTTACTCGAAAGATTTGAATAAGCGTAATGGTTATTACCAATCCGGCAGCATAATTTTTTCAAAATTTCCAATTATAGATTCTGCTAAAATTAAATATCCGAAAGGGATATCAGAGAGTTTTATTTACGCAGATATTTTACATGGAGAAGATACTTTCAGAGTCTTTGATGTACACTTGCAATCGTATAAATTTTCAGCTCAGGATTATGCAGACATAGGCGCTATAAAAAAGCAATCCGATTCTACATGGAAAGCCTCCATAAGCTTGATGAATAAAATGCAGCTTGCTTACGCAAGGCGTGGCGTGCAAGCCGATATGATCCGCAATTTCAGCGACAGTACAAAATTTAAAAGCATTATCTGCGGCGATTTTAATGATGTGCCGGGTTCGTATACTTATTTTAAAATACGCGGCGAAAGACAAGATGCTTTTTTGAAAAAGAACTGGGGCATTGGAAGAACGTATTACT
Source organism: Arachidicoccus sp. (assembly GCA_028283605.1). Taxonomy (GTDB): domain Bacteria; phylum Bacteroidota; class Bacteroidia; order Chitinophagales; family Chitinophagaceae; genus Arachidicoccus. The sequence goes on from JAPWKH010000018.1 coordinate 212,570, forward strand.
CCATTGCACCAACTTTACGAATAGATTATATATTGCCGGACAGGAATTTTAACGTTAATCAATTTGATATTGTAGATGAAGATTTGAGTGATCACTTAATGCTTGTGAGCGATTTACAAGTGAAACAAATTACAAATTCCCGCTGAATGTATATTTCAAATCTATTTTCCAATCCCCGTTTTGATTAACGGCTTTTAATTTCTGGTTGTTCTTGTCAAGTGAATTTTGATAAGAAATTATTTTCGTATTGGTGTCAATTGCCTCGTTATTCTGAATAATGATATTTGCTGAACGGTAGGATTCTCTTTTATCGGCATCATATTGGTAATAGGCATTTTTCATTTTATCCAGATAGGAATTATTAACCGAATCCTGTACCATATAAAAATTCGCCTGTTTAAAATCGCCTTTCATGCACGCATCCAAAAAGCTTTGTGCTGCAACAAGTTCATTATCCGCTTTTGGATAATTGGCAGTTTCGCATGAGCAAAAAAGAATTGTAACCAATACTACTACGGCAGAAAAATATTTCATTATTTTAGGTTTAATTTCAATCCGCTAATTTCAGATGTTTATTTCACAATTTTGATAAATTTTTTGGACTCTTTAAAATATTTTAAGTTGGTGTAATGATATTAAAAAAGCATTTCTTTTGTATGCTATTTGGCATAATAATAAATTTATATAATTAAAAAAGTGTACATGTCTTATCTTTTGGAAATTGCCGTATTCAACATACAATCTGCATTGCTCGCAGCACACGCAGGCGCGGACAGGCTGGAACTTTGCGAGAATCCTTATGACGGAGGTACTACGCCTTCTTACGGATTTTTAAAAACCGTAAAAGAAAAAATATCCATTCCCGTTTTTCCGATCATTAGACCGCGCGGCGGAGATTTCATTTATTCTGATGAAGAATTTGAAGTAATGAAAGAAGACCTGCTTTTATGTAAAGAAATGGGCTTTCAAGGCGCTGTACTTGGCTTGTTACAAAAAGATGGAAGCATTGATGCTGAAAGAACAAAGCGATTGGTAGACGCAGCTTATCCGCTGGAGATAACTTTTCATCGTGCGTTTGACAGGGCAAAAAATCCTTTGGAGAGTTTGGAGAAAATTGTTGATTGTGGTTGCTCCAGAATTTTAACAAGCGGACAAAAACCCAATGTGGGTGATGCTTTGGACTTAATAAAGAAACTGATTGAACAAGCCGGTGAAAGAATTATTATTCTTCCGGGCAGCGGCGTTCGCAGCAGCAATTTGGAAAAAATAAAAGAAGCAGGAGCAACAGAGTTTCATTCCTCTGCAAGAAAAGAAATTCCTTCATCCGCAGCATTTATAGTTGATTCTATGGAAGAAATATTGACCAATACAATAGTTGATGTTGATGAAATAAAGAAGATGAAAACTATTCTTCAATCATAGTTATATATCACTATTAACGAAAAAAGGCTGAACTTATATTCAGCCTTTTTTATTATAATTATATAATTTTTTATTATAAAACTGCGTCAGCAAATTTTTGGCTGCGATAGCAAATGGGAAAAACAATAGTTCCAACCAATCCGATGATGGCCAATATAGGAATTACCAATAGCTTGAACTGATGAATGTGCAAAGGCGTATCTCCGTAATTTCCTTTTGCCACTACCAAAATCAGCCAAAGAAAAGCGAGTGCGTAAATAACCGATGCCAATATGCTGCCTGCGCTTTTTAAGTAGTGCGATAATACAGCGTATAATATTCCGCATGTTACTAATGGAATTAAACATCCGAAAGCCACAGTCTGAACGTTTACTATATAAGACGACATTGTAAGTTGTAAAATATTGACATACACAGACCAAAATGCCAAACATATAATAGCAGTAACAAAACCTAAAAATGTGCCGACATACATTGCACGCGAAACGGGTGTATGATATGATTGAAAATTAAATACGACTTCGTTCTTGAATTTCTTTTCCATTGAATAGATTTTTATTTAATCACAACATGGCAAAGATAAAGCAACCGAAGTGATACGAAAAAACTTTTTCAAAAACTTTATTTCACATTTTTCCAAAGCAAACTTCCATCACCGTAACTCAGAAAACGGAAATCATTTTGCAAGGCATAATCATATATTTTTTTCCAGTCTTCACCGACTGTTGCAGCAACTAAAAGCAATAGCGTAGATTTTGGCTGATGAAAATTAGTAATCAACCCAACGGCAACTTTTAACTGATATCCCGGCGCAATGATGATTTGTGTTTTGCTAAATAAACGGGTTTGATTTTTTTCTTCTAAATAATTTTTCAACGCTTGCAACGCTTCTGCTTTGGCATAATGCTTCGGTAAATCATATACTTCCCATTGATTGATTCGAAGAGAATAATTCCCAGTTAATATTTTAACACCCATCCAATACAACGATTCGATTGTCCGTAATGATGTAGTGCCAACAGCAACGATTTTATTTTCCGAATTTCGAATCAGATCATCAATCAATTCCACAGAAACATCTATAAATTCTGCATGCATCTCATGCGTTTCCATTGTATCGCTTTTCACGGGTTTAAAAGTGCCTGCGCCTACATGCAGCGTTACAAAAGATGTATGAATGTTTTTTGCTTTCAGATCATTTAATAAGTCTTTCGTAAAATGCAGTCCTGCAGTTGGCGCAGCTACGGAACCATCATGTTTTGCATAAATGGTTTGATAGGTTTCTTTGTCTTTTTCTTCTGCATTTCGGTTCAAATAAGGTGGCAATGGAATTTGACCGGTGATGTGCAAAATATCTGCAAAACAGTATTCATCAATATTCCAGGAAAATTCTATCAGAAAATAATCATTTAATTTTTCTATTTTTTTTACCTTAATTTAATTCATTTTCCTGTAATAAGATTTTTTTCCAAAAAATCTTCTTTCCATTTTTTAGCATTACCTACAAGGCATTTCCATAAAACTTTGCCATGCTGCATCATTGCAGAAGTTATGTCCGAATATTCATCGGCCGGTTCGAGACAAAAAATTTCGATATGTGCTCCTGAAATATTTTGAAACAAAAGCCTTGCTTCTACAACTTTCGTATTGTTGAAAACAAGCAATGTGTTTTGTGGTAAAATGTCTGCCAGATTTTTATAAACGCTCTCTGATATATTTCCTTTTTCATAAACCAGCAACTTGCTTTCATCCCTTTTTGGCAAAGGGAATTTTGCAATTTTTTCTTCAGGTAAATCATAAACGAAATCAAGTATTGATAAATCTTTCGGATGCATTGTTATGAATCGTATCAGTTTAATGAAGTGCGAATGTACAATTCATTTTCGCCATATTTTTGAAGGTATTTTTTTATCATATACTAAAAAAGCAACAGATTTATTTTATTGCTTTTTTATTTTAAGGAAAAATGAAAAGTTACGTATATTATCTTGTCGTATATCCTCCATTAGCAAATATTGTTTGCCCTGTTATCCACCAACCATCCGTTACCAAAAATTCAACTAAGGGAGCAATATCTTCTATTTTTGTGAGACCTCCGAGCGCAGATGCTGACTTGTGATAAGCAACAGCATCAGGGGATTCTTGTCCATAAAAAAAAGGAGTATCCATAGGGCCGGGAGCAACATTTGTAACAGAAATTCCTCTTTCGCCAAATTCTTTGGAAGCTGCGCGTGTAAAGTGCTCCACTGGAGACTTACCACCGGCATAAGTTGAATACAATCCTGTATATGCTGCTAATAAGGAAGTAACAATTGTACAAATCTTGCCATTGTCGTTTAGTTGCTTTCCTGCTTCCTGAATGAAGAAGTATGCAATTTTTGAATTGATATCAAACATGGTATCATATTCTTTCTCGGTAGTATCAATGAACGGCTTTTTTAATACTTTTCCAACTGTGTTAATAGCGATGTCGATGCCCCCAAAATTTTTCTTTGTTTCATCAAACAATTTCTTAATATTCTCAATATTGCTTAGATCAGCCCGAAAAAGAAATCCTTCACCACCCGTTTTTTTAATTTCATTGAGTGTTGTTTCAGCTTCGGATTTTGAACTTTCACTATTATAATGAAGGGCAATTTTTGCACCTTTTGCAGCAAGATTTTTACTGATAAGACCTCCTAAGTTTTTACCTCCTCCGGTAACGATTACTGATTTGTTTTCTAAATCATTCTTAACCATAGTTATTTGTTTTATAGGTTATTTAATAATTATAATACCATACAACAAAAGTAGAAGCCTTTGAAATAAAAATCATGGTGAACTTTTCGGAATATTAATATGTTGATTGTGTATTGCGAAATTGTATTGGAGTTAACCCGATATATTTTTTAAAAAATTTTGAGAAATTTGAGGGGTCGTAGGTTAGCATTCTTGCAATTTCGGCAACAGTTAAATGTGTAGTTGATAAAAGACTTTTGGCTTTATTCAATATTTTCTCATCATAAAAATGGCAGGGATGCTGATGATATTTTTCCTTAATAATTTCTATAAGATATTTATGGGACACAAATAATTTTTGTGAAATTTCTTGGATATTCATCATTTTCATTTCTCTGCCCGAAATCAAATCTTCCAAATGTTTATCCAGCAACTTGAAGTAATTTTCTGATACTTGCTGTATTCTAATATTTTTTTTTGCATTTGTATAGGCATTTTTCATTATGCAAAAATGCAATAAATAATTTACTGAGCGGAATGTAAGTTTATCTTTGTATTCATTTTTTAGGATAAATACCTAACATTTCATGCAACAAAAAATACAATTACGCCTGCAACCCAATGAAGCCGGCAATGAAAATATTGTTCGCGAATTCATTGCTGATACTTTAGGAAAAAGCTATAATCAAATCAGCGGCTACAATATTCTTAAGAAATCCATAGATGCAAGAGGCAGGCAGATTTTTATCAATCTTACGGTAAATGCTTTTATCGATGAGCCTTATCAGCAAAGAGAAATTCATCAATTATTTTTACAAGATGTAAGCCATTCATTGCACTCCGTGATTATTATAGGAGCCGGTCCTGCGGGATTATTTGCTGCCTTGAGTTTGATTGAGAAAGGAATCAAGCCCATTATTTTAGAAAGAGGAAAAGATGTAAAATCTCGCAGAAGAGATTTGGCTGTTTTGAATAAAGAAGGCATCGTAAATCCGGAAAGTAATTATTGTTTTGGCGAAGGCGGCGCCGGCACTTACAGCGATGGTAAATTATTTACCAGAAGCAGTAAACGCGGCAACATAGATAAAGCCTTGAATACATTTGTACAATTTGGCGCGGAAGAAAAAATATTATACGATGCACATCCGCATATTGGAACCAATAAACTGCCGCAGATTATTACGAATATGCGTAAAGCTATTATTGATAGCGGAGGAGAATTTTTATTCGGCAAAAAAGTAATTGATTTTGTTATTAAAGAAAATAAAATTACATCCGTCTCAACTGCTGATGGCAACAGCTTTTCGGCCGATAGCGTAATTCTTGCAACCGGCCATTCTGCGCGAGATATATTTGAATTGTTTTTTAATAAAAATATCTTAATAGAAGCAAAGCCTTTTGCTTTGGGCGTGCGCGTAGAACACCCGCAGGAAATCATTAATCAAATTCAATATCATTGTTCGACAGAGGAATTAGAGAAGAAAGCGTTGCCTCCTGCTTCCTATAGTTTGGTAGAACAAGTCGATGGTAAAGGTGTTTTTAGTTTTTGCATGTGTCCCGGAGGTATTATTGCGCCGGCAGCAACTAATTCCGGGGAACTTGTTGTGAATGGTTGGAGCCCAAGCAAAAGAAATAATCCTTATGCGAATAGCGGCATGGTAGTGCAAGTAGAAGAAAAAGATGCGATCAATTATTTTAATAAAATAAAAAATAAAAATTCGTACGTAAAAAACAATGCTTTGCTGTTGATGAGATTTCAACAGGAGATAGAAAAAAAATGTTTCGCGGCTGGCGGCGGCGGTTTCGTAGCCCCGGCACAAAGGCTGGCTGATTTTACGAATGGGAAAATATCATCGTCTTTGCCGCAATGCAGCTATATTCCCGGCTTGGCATCTGTTGATATGCAAAATGTACTTCCGGGTTTTGTTGCAGAAAGATTAAAAGAAGCTTTTAAACAATTCGGGAAAAAGATGAAAGGATATTATACCAATGAAGCAGTGATTGTTGCAACAGAAAGCCGTACTTCTTCTCCTGTACGCATTCCGCGCGATGGAGAAACATTATTACATCCGCAAATCAAAAATCTATATCCTTGCGGAGAAGGAGCGGGATACGCCGGCGGCATTATCAGCGCAGCAATGGACGGAACAAAAATCGCGGAAAACATCGCAGCGAAATTTTATTGATATTTTTAAATTATATAAAAATGCCGAAAACTAAATATATCGTTTTCGGCTTTAATAAATTTATCGCTCACTAAGCTCCTTGCTTGCGTACATACATTGTTTTAATCATAATGCTTTGCCCGTCTATTTTTCCTTCGATATAATTAAAATCATTCGCATCCACACGAATATTTTTTATTACAGTTCCCAAGCGTGCATTCACAGCAGAACCTTTCACATCAAGCGATTTGGTTAAAACAACTGTGTCACCGTTTTCCAATGTATTGCCGTTTGCATCTTTGTGTAAGTCCACGCTGGCGTCGTTTTCATGATCTCCTGTCGCTTTTGCCCATTCCAAAGTTTCATCGTCCAGATACATCATATCAATATTTTCTGCAGCCCAGCTTTCGTTGCGCAACCTGTTGAGCATACGCCATGATACAACCTGAACCGAAGGTACTTCGCTCCACATGGAAGTTGTAAGGCATTGCCAGTGATTGCTGTCAAGTTCTTCTTTCTTTTCTAACTGTGCGAGGCATTTATTACAGATATAAATTTCCCTGTCGGAAATATTATTTGCAACAGGCGGCGCTTCGTAAACATTCAATGTGCTTGTTGCAGCGCATAGTTCACATACGTTATTGCTTCTTTGTTGTAATTGAGCAACGTTCATATTATTAAAATTGTTGAGGCTGCAAATGTGTAATTATTTTTTCATACAAAAAAGCCGGGGAAATTTTCCCGGCTTTTCAACTTTTATTTTATCCTTCCACTTTCTTTTTCGATTTCTTTTTCTCTTCTTCAAGGTTTTCATTTCTGAATACTACAATTCCGTCGAATACATCCACTAAAACAGGGTGGTCTTTATTGATTTCGCCTGCCAGTATTTTTTTGCTCAACGCATTAATAATTGACTTTTGAATGAATCTTTTCAACGGCCTTGCACCGAACTGAACATCATATCCGTTTTCAGCCAGATAGTCAATTACATAATTGCTGAAGTCAATACTAATGCCGTTTTCAACGATTTGTTTCTTCAATTGTTTCAACTGAATGTTGATGATATTCCTGATTTCTTTTTTCTGTAAAGGATGGAACATAATGATTTCATCAATCCTGTTTAAGAACTCGGGACGAATAGTTTCTTTCAGCAAATTCATTACATCATTTTTGGCAATGTCTTCTGCTTTTTCAATATCATCTGCATTTGCTTCAAATGCTTCCTGTATCAAATGACTGCCGATATTGCATGTCATAATGATGATCGTATTTTTGAAATTAACCGTGCGGCCTTTATTATCCGTCAAATGTCCGTCGTCCAATACTTGCAGCAAAATGTTGAATACATCGGGATGCGCTTTTTCAATCTCATCAAACAATACTACGCTGTATGGTTTGCGGCGAACGGCTTCTGTTAATTGCCCACCTTCGTCATAACCAACATAGCCGGGAGGCGCGCCCACCAAACGCGAAACGCTGTGCTTTTCCTGATATTCACTCATATCAATTCTAGTCATCATCGATTCATCGTCGAATAAAAATTCAGCCAATGCTTTTGCTAATTCCGTTTTACCCACACCGGTTGTTCCCAAGAAAATAAATGAACCAATTGGTTTCTTTGGATCGCTCAAACCCGCACGACTTCTGCGTATCGCATCCGAAACAGCAACGATAGCATCTTCTTGTCCAACAACTCGATTATGCAAATATTCCTCCAAATGCAACAGTTTATCTTTCTCGCTTTGCAACATTCTGCTTACCGGAATGCCTGTTGCTTTTGCAACATTTTCTGCAATATCTTCAGCATCCACTTCTTCTTTCAACAATCTTTTTTCCGAAATATCCGAAAGCTCTTTCGTGTATTTTTCAACGATTTCCTGCTGCTCTTTTATTTTACCATAGCGAATTTCAGCCACCTTTCCATAATCGCCTTCGCGTTCGGCTTTTTCCGCTTGTAATTTTAATTGATCAATTGCAGCCTTGGCGTTCTGCACTTTTTCAACCACTTCTTTTTCTTGTTGCCACTTGGCTTTATACGTATCGCGTTCCACCATTAAGTTGCCGATGGTTGTATTCAACTCTTTTAATTTTGCTTCGTCATTCTCACGTTTGATTGCCTCGCGCTCTATTTCCAATTGACGAATTCTTCTTTCCAATTCATCCAATTCCTCAGGCATAGAATTCATCTCCAGCCTAAGTTTGGCGGCACTTTCATCGATCAAGTCAATTGCTTTATCAGGCAAAAATCTATCAGTAATATAACGGTTGGATAATTCTACCGCAGCAATAATTGCTTCATCTTTTATCAGGACATGATGATGCGCTTCGTAACGCTCTTTTAATCCGCGCAAAATAGAAACTGCATCTTCAACGGTAGGCTCATCAACCAACACTTTTTGAAAACGGCGTTCAAGCGCTTTATCTTTTTCGAAGAATTTTTGATATTCATTTAAAGTTGTAGCACCTATTGCACGCAGTTCTCCGCGAGCCAATGCAGGCTTCAAGATATTTGCTGCATCCATAGCGCCTTCTCCGCCGCCTGCTCCTACGAGCGTGTGAATTTCATCGATAAATAAAATAATTTCGCCATTACTGTCAGCAACATCCTTCACAACACCTTTCAATCTTTCTTCAAACTCGCCTTTATATTTTGCACCGGCAATTAATTGACCCATATCAAGTGCGTAAATAACTTTCGATTTCAGGTTTTCAGGCACGTCGCCGTTTACGATTCTATGTGCCAAACCTTCTGCAATGGCCGTTTTACCAACGCCCGGTTCGCCTACAAGAATGGGATTGTTTTTTGAACGGCGGGAAAGAATATGCAGCGTTCTGCGTATTTCTTCATCGCGACCAATTACAGGATCGAGCTTGCCTGCTTGCGCTAATTCATTTAAGTTTTTAGCGTATTTCTGTAAAGCGTTGAATTGCTGCGAAGCGGTTTGTGAATTAACGGTTCCGCCTTTTCTCAATTCTTTAATGGATGCGACCAAACCTTTTTCGGTCAAGCCGGCATCTTTCAAAATCTTCGCGGTATCATCATTGCCTTCAACAATGGCAAGCAATAAATGTTCGGGATTGATAAATTCGTCGCCGAATTGTTTTAAATCTTTATTCGCACGCAGTAAAGTATTGTTCAACTCACGGCTTACTTGTTGCGCAGCCACGCCTGAAGCAGCTTTCGGTAAGCGGTCTAAACTCTCGTTTACTTTTCCTTCGATATACGGAATATTAACATTGTTTTTCTTCAATAGAAATTCGACTGCACTGTCTTTATCGTTCAGCAAAGCCTTTAGAAGATGATTGGTTTCAATATTCACATCATTGTAATCAAATGCAAATTGTTGAGCTGCCTGAATCAGTTCCTGCGCTTTAATTGTATAGTTATTAGGATTCATATATAAATTTATTTTCCTTTTGTAAAGTTAGAAATTCAATCCGTAACGCTTTGGTAAGATTTCCGGATTGCTTTTTCTGTATAACAAATTATATACTAGTCAAAATTTTAGGAAATTATGTCGGAAAATATTGGCGATAAATGACTGAAAGTCTTATCAGTAAAGGATTTTATGTAAATATGTCCGAACAAAACAAATAAAATAAATGTAAAAAATATACATTCTTCACATATTTAAAGCGATGAATCGTAATTTTAAAAAAATCAAATAATTGATTTAATATTTACACTTAAAATATGTCAGCAGCAAAAATTGTTTGGGTGGATGATGAAATAGAAAGCCTGAAATCGCAGAAGATTTTTCTGGAACAAAAAGGTTATGAGATAATTACTTTTACTAACGGGTTTGATGCAATTGAATATATAAAAAATGATTTGCCCGATGTTGTTTTGCTGGACGAATCGATGCCGGGTATCAGCGGATTGGAAACACTGGCGCAGATAAAAGAAATCAATCGGCAGTTACCCGCGGTGCTTATCACAAAAAATGAAACCGAGAATTTGATGGAAGATGCCATCGGCAGCCAGATTGCAGATTATTTAATTAAACCCGTAAATCCAAATCAGGTTTTATTATCCTTAAAAAAAATACTGGACAATAAAAGACTGGTAGCAGAAAAAACTACTACCGCTTATCAACAGGAATTCCGAAATTTATTTATGGCTTTTAATGATAATCCTGATTACGAACAATGGCCGGATATTTATAAAAAAATCGTGTATTGGGAACTCGAAATGGAAAAAAGCAACAGCCCCGAAATGCGCGAAGTATTGCAAACGCAGAAACAGGAGGCCGATAACGAATTCTTCAAATATATCTCAAAAAATTATGCCGGTTGGTTACAGCCGAAAACTACAGAGAAGCCTGTAATGAGCTTTGATTTATTAAAAGAAAAAGTAATTCCTGCGCTTGAAAAAGATAAGCCTGTATTTTTTATACTGATTGATAATCTCCGCTTTGATCAGTGGAAAGTATTGCAACCTTTGTTTGCGGAAGATTTTAAAATTGTAAATGAAGATACATTTTACAGCATTTTGCCAACGGCAACGCAATACTGTCGTAATGCGATTTTTGCTGGCATGCTGCCTTCAGAAATAGAAAAAACATTTCCCGACAAATGGAAGAATGATGAAGAAGAAGGAGGTAAAAATTTGTATGAAGAAGATTTTTTAACTGCATATATCAAAAGGCTTCAGAAGAAAGACATTAAATTTTCTTACACCAAAGTTGTGAATAATCAGGATGCCCAAAGCATGATGAATAACATACACAATTTAATGTCAAACGATTTGAATGTAATCGTGTATAATTTTGTTGATATGCTCAGTCATGCGCGTACGGAAATGGAAGTGCTCAAAGAATTGGCGAGTGACGAAACTGGTTACAGAAGCATTACCAAAAGTTGGTATGAGCATAGCCCTTTGCGGCAAGCGCTTAAAAAAATTGCAGACAAAAACATAAAACTCGTATTGGCAACCGACCACGGAAGTGTGCAAGTACGTACGCCCTATAAAATTATTGGCGATAAACAAACTACAACTAATCTGCGTTACAAGCATGGACGCAATCTCAACTACAATCCTAAGGATGTATTAGCATTTAAAAACCCTGCGGAAATAGGGCTGCCTGTTCCTACCATAAATTCTTCTTTCGTATTTGCAAAAGAAGACGGGTTTCTTTGCTATCCAAACAACTATAATTATTATGTAAATTTTTATAAAAATACTTTTCAGCACGGAGGCATAAGCATGGAAGAGATGATCGTTCCTGTGGTACAAATGGAAAGTAAATAAGAATGCGGACGGGAGGATGAATGGAAGATATTTGTAAAATCCAATATCTTTACCACAATAAATTTTGGTACAAAAATTCTAATGAGAAATGCAGATGACAATTAAAAAACGACATAAAATAATGAGTAAATATTTTTTATTTTTTTTCATATTTATTTTGATTAATAAAATTCATGCGCAAGCGCCGATCGCTTATCAGTTAGGCGTATCTCCTTCTATTACAAGCGAGTTGCTGGTAAAAGAAGATTCTCTAAAAAACCAGTTTGCGCGCAAAGGATTGCTGTGGCCGGCGAGGGAAATTTATATCCGCTCCTTTAAATATGACAGTAAAATGGAAGTATGGGTAAGGAACAACGGCAATGAAAAATTTCAATTGTTTAAAACATACAACGTTTGTGTAATGGCAGGCGCTATCGGTCCTAAAAGAATTGAAGGCGATTATCAGGTGCCTGAAGGATTTTATTGCATAGCCGGTTTCAATCCGCGCAGCGAATATCATTTGAGTTTAAAAATCAGCTACCCGAATGAATCAGATAAAATATTAAGCGATCCATTAAAGCCTGGGAGCGGCATTTATATTCATGGTAATTGTGTATCTGTAGGATGCATTCCTTTGCAAAACGATCAAATAGATGAAGTATATTTAATGGCTTCTGCCGCAAGATTAAATGGCGAAACAAATATTCCTTTGCATATTTTCCCTGTATATTTTGATAATCCTAAAAGCGTGGCTTTTTATACAAAATATTCAATGGATAATATAGACTTGCAGCATTTCACTTGTTCATTAAAACCTGCGTTTGATTATTTTCAGCAAAACAAAACATTGCCTTTAATAGGCATTTTAAAAAACGGAGATTATGAAGTGCTGAATTAAATTTCCGGAACAAAAGCTTTGTATGCAATACCTTTTGACGACGAGCGTACTGCATATTTTGTTTCTGGTAAAATAAATGCTGCTTCTCCGTGAGAAAGTTTTAATTCTTTCTCATTATTTGATATAATTATTTCTCCTTCGGTTACAATAATTATCTCCGCAGAAAAGGCTGTATTAGCAATCGTTTCAGAAGAGTCCACTTCAATTTTCGTAATGCCGAAATCGGGAACAGGGCATGGATAAATTTTTTCTTTATCCGGCAAAATATTTCCATTTATTACATTTGGAACTACGCCTTCGAATTTGGTATGCTTCAACAATTCCGGTACATCAATATGCTTTGGAGTAAGACCGCCGCGCAGCACATTATCGCTATTAGCCATCAGTTCCACATTTTGCCCTTCCATGTATGCGTGCGGTATACCGGCGCTTTGGAAAATGGCTTGCCCGGGCAATACTTTCACTATGTTGAAAAAATAAATGGAATAAATACCGCGATCAATATTTGTAAGTTCTTTGTTCGTTTGATATTCGTACACGCGGCGAACCCAAAAACCGGGTTTGGATTTATCGGTAGAATCGCTTTGCAATTCACGCTGTACCAAAGGTTTCAGCAATTCATCCGATTTGTCTTGCGGTAATTCCATTACATATTGGTACAAACCTTTATAGCCATTATTTTTAAAAATCGGAATAAGCGTTTCAAACTCCGGAACCGACGACAATACTTGTTCTAATTTTTCTTTTATCAAAAAACCATGCAGCAGCCAAAATTCGCTTAATGCAACCATCACTTCGGGTTTATGGTTGCGGTCTTTATAATTCCTGCTTTTATCTGTAATGGCAATGCCGGCGGCTTCTTCCGCGTCAAAGCCTTTCTCCGCTTCGGTTTTGGAAGGATGTACCTGAATGGATAACAACTCACGTACATCTAAAATCTTAAAGAGATAAGGCAGTTCTCCAAAGCGCTTAAAAACTTTATCGCCAATATATTCTTCAGGATTTTCATTTATCAGTTCATTTAACAGCCTATCATTTCCGTTCACTACAATTGTTGAAGAATTTGACGGATGTGCGCCCATCCAGTATTCTGCAAAAGGTTTATGTTCGTTGTTTTCTATATTGAGCAGTTGCGGAATAAATTTGTAACCGCCCCATGAATAATGTTGTACTTTTCCTTTGAGTAAAAAAATCTTATCTTGAAACATGGAATAAAAAAATTAATTGCCGGCAAGTTAATTAAAGATTGATGCATAACAAAACTATAGGTAAAGATGGCGAAGCCTTAGCCGTAAACTATTTTATACAAAATGGGTTTACAATATTGCATTGCAATTGGCGGCATGGTTATATAGAAATAGATATCATAGCTTATAAAGAAAAAATGTTACACTTTATAGAAGTGAAAACCCGCACAGGAACTGCATTTGGAAGACCGGAGGAAGCTGTGTCGAAAAAGAAAATGGACATGCTGAAACGCGGCGCTGAAGAATATCAATATAAAAACCCACAATGGAAATATATTCAGTTTGATGTGCTTGCTGTACAAATTTTAAAAGACGGAAGCACAGAATACTGGCTGAATGAAGATGTATATTTTTGAATGCCGCATTATTGTAATCTGAAAGCAATTATTTCTTTCTCCCTTTTACCAATTCATAAGATTTTTCGATTGAATCAAGTACGATTTTTTTATCGGCTCCATTATCAATAAGAATAGTATTCCAGTGTTTTTTATTCATGTGATAACCGGGAATAATGTAAGCGTATCTTTCCCTTAATTCAATTGCTTCTTCTGGATTGCATTTCACATTGAGGCGCATTTGATTATCATCAAAACCAATCAATAAAAATATTTTGTTATTTACTTTATATACAAATGTTTCTTCGCCAAAAGGGAAGCATTCTTCCGCATCTTTTAACGACAATGCAAAATCTCTTATATCATCTAAATACATCGTACAAAAAATATTTAAATAAAGATACTTTGATTACAATAAATCAATGTTGTCTGCAAAAGATTTCAGGCTGTCGAATTTTGCATCGATTAAAGGATGCGGTAATGTAACGTCGTTTGTTGTTGTAAGAAAAATAGTTGTATTTATGCCCGCGTTTCTTGCAAATTGCATGTCGCTTATGTTGTTACCAACCATTATACTTTTTGAGAAATCTATTTGAGGAAAATCTTGCTTTGCCTGTAATGCCATTCCCGGATTTGGTTTGCGGTTGGGTGCATTGTCTTCCAAATCAATTGCATAATATATTTTATCTATTCTGCCACCGGAGTTTTTTATTTCTTTCAACAAAATATTATTCATCGCGTGCATCGTTTCTATTGTAAATACACCTTTTGAAACGCCGCGCTGATTGGTACATACAACGATAGTTCCGAAGATGCCAGATAATTTTTTCATAGCCTCTTTTACCCCGGGCATGATTCTGTATTTATCTAAATCTTTCACATAATCTCCGGGATTATCTTCATTCAATACACCGTCTCTGTCGAGAAATAAAGTCCAGTTTTTGTTGTAAATCATTTATTTTTATTTAAGTTCTTCAGCCGCTTTTTTATAATCCTCGGGAATGCCCATATCGATAAAATATCCATCTTGCACCGAAGTATAAAAATTATTATCGGTATAATATTTTTCCAAAAAATCTTTCTCGAAAGAAAATTTATCAGGAAAACTTTTCTGTAAAAACAAAGGAATATTTAATGCATAGAAACCACCGTTTATCAAGCCTTTGGAATAATATTCTTTTTCTTTAAACTGAATAATTCTTCCGTCATCATTGGTTTCAACCACACCGAAACGGTCAAAATTTTGCATAGGTTTTAAAGCCAGTGTGCAGGAAGATTTTTTCTCAAAATGTATATTTTTTATTTTTTCGGTATTCACTTTAAACAATGTATCGCCGTTGGTAATAAAAACATTTTCACTCAAAGCCTTGCTGCATGCAAGTTTGATGGCGCCGCCAGTTCCTAAAGGTTCTTCTTCCAAAGAAAATTTGAAAGATAAGGTAGCATATTTTTCGTTGATATGATTTTGCAAAACATCGGATTTGTAACCCAATGCAAAAATGAAACGTTCTATTTTTTCGGATAGAAAATATTCGATAACATAATCAATGAAAGGCTTGCCATTCACGGGAGCCATACATTTTGGTAAATCAGGCACTTCACTGCGCAAACGCGTTCCTAATCCGCCTGCAAGTATGATGAGTTCATTCATTATCCAAAAATTTCTTCTTCCACCAATTGGCAAATAATGTGTCCGATAAGCATGTGGCATTCTTGAATGCGCGGCGTGTCCGCTGCGGGTACGCTGAAAAGCATATCGCTTATATCTTTTAATTGGCCGGAAGAAGCGCCTGTAAAACCAATCGTTAAAATGCCTTTTTCTTTTGCCGTATTGAATGCCTGTACAATATTTTTTGAATTGCCGGAAGTACTTAATCCAATCAATATATCTCCTGATGTACCAACGCCGTCAAGTAAGCGCGAATAAATCAAATCAAAATTATAATCATTCGCAACCGCTGTGAGATAAGATGTATTGCAATGCAAAGCTTCCGCAGGTAAAGCTTTTCTGTCTTTATAAAAACGACCTGAGAACTCAGCTGCTAAATGTTGCGCATCTGCGGCACTTCCGCCATTGCCGCAAAACCAAACTTTATTACCATCTGTAAATGCTTTAGCAATAATTTTTACGACATTCTCTATTTGTATAATGAATTTATCATCTTGCAAAATTTGTTGTTTTGCTGATATGGATGCTGATATACAATTTGTAATTGTTTTTCTCATTTTATATTATTTATCCTACAGTCCATGATCTTAATCCTTCTGATGTAAATTGATAAGGATGGACAACGCCGCCGAAGTTGCGTAATGTTTCTGAAACTTTATAAGATGTATTGTCTGGACAATAAAATATCATAAAACCTCCTCCTCCTGCTCCGCTTATTTTACCACCGGCTGCTCCTGATTTTTTGGCTGCTTCATAAATTTCTTCCAAAAGATTGTTAGAAATATTGTGAGCCATTTTTCTTTTTTGGCTAAATCCAAAATCCAATATATTCCCTATCTCATTTAATTTTCCAGTAAGCAATGCTTCTTTCATCATTCGTGCCTGTTCTTTTAATTGATGCATTGCTTCAATGGATTTTTCATTGTTGTCTTTTACATTTTTTTGCTGTTCAACAATTATCTTAGCCGATTCGCGGCTTGTGCTGGTATAATACAATAATAAGTTGTTCTCCAGCTCGTTTAAATAATCCTGCTTAATCCTCAATGGATTTACGATTGTTTTTTCTTCACCGTAAAATTCCATAAAATTGACTCCTCCGAATGTTGCAGCATATTGATCTTGCCTGCCGCCGGCAAGATTTAAATCTCTTCTTTCTATTTCATAAGCATATTGCGCAATATCATATTCTCCTAAAGGAAGTTTTAATAATTCCACAAAAGCACCAAGAATAGCAACTACTAATGTAGATGATGTACCCAATCCGCTTCCGGCCGGTGCGTCTACAAAAGTACTTAGGCGAAAACCTTTATCCGGAAAGCCGTAATCTTTTTTGATACGATTATAAACACCTTTCAATAGATCGAGTTTTCCGTTAAGCGGAAGTTCATTTCTTATGTCATAAACTTCACGCTCATTGCGATCGAATGCTTCTAAAATAATTTGATTGCAATCAGAAATTTCTATAGTAGCTTTTGCATACAAAGAAACGGTAGCATTAAGAATTGCCCCACCAAAATTGTCGCAATAAGGGCTTACATCAGTTCCTCCTCCTGCAAGGCCAATGCGTAAGGGAGCCCTGCTTCTGTAAATCTTTTTATGCATTATAAAAATTTAAAAATTGTGTTGGTATAATTACCGGCAAAGAGGAAAATGGAAATTTAAAATACTTTACATTTATCGTCATAAAAATATTGACATTTGCTTTCGCTGCCATAAAATAAAAAATACCATCTTTTCTATCGTTGAAACGCTCTAATTCAGAAAACAAATATCTTTTTTAAATGAAGTAATATTTATTCAACCACTTAATTCATGCAAACGGCTATTCTATTTATTTTATCTTTTCGAAGAAAATATAATGTTGTTGTAAATAGGCTTTCACTTACAAATAATTCTATTGGTATAAAGAAATAATTTTTTTGCCATACTTTTCTTCTAAATGCTTATGCCGAGCATCTTTCACGTCTTCGTTCGATATTTGTAAAGGCCTTGTAGGTTTAATATTCAATGTAAGTTTCTTTTTCTTTGGAAAAATTTATCAAACATACGTATAAAAAATTGCTACGTAATATTTGCAATATTCAAAATAGTATTTGCCAATATTTCCCAGCTGTATTTCTTTTTTTCTTCTTTTATAAAAGGAATAAAATAATCTTCGCCTAAAGCATATAGCTTCTGAATGCCTTGTGCAATGGACATTTCATCCGGTTCAACCACAATGCCGGATTTTTCATTCGGGACAAGTGCAGGCAACCCTCCGACGTTTGTTACCAACATCGGTTTTTCGAAATGATACGCCAAAGGCGTTACGCCGCTTTGTGTTGCGCTGCGATATGGCTGAATAACAAAGTCGGCAGCTGAAAGATAATAACGGACTTCACTATCGGGAATAAAATCTGTTCGCAAAATCAAATCGTCTTCAATGCCCGATTCCTTAATAAATTGCAAGTAAGGTTCCTTGTCTTCGTAAAACTCGCCGGCAATCAATAGTTTCGGAAATATATTTATTGTATCTTTTTTATCTTTCAATATTTTCATTGCCTTCAGCAGCATATCCAATCCCTTATATTTTCTGATAAAACCGAAGAAAAGAATTGTTGGTTCATTATCGATGCCTATATGTTTTCGAGCGTCTTCTTTTGATATCTGTTCGCCGAAATTGTCGTATAAAGGATGAACGATTTGCTTAGCAGGCTTTGCTGTAAATAGTTTTAAATCATTCAATACTTTTTCACTCATCGTAATGAATGCATCAATCGGCTTTGTAAAATATTGTGTAAGCTGCTTGTCTCCAAAACGTTTTTCATGCGGAATCGCGTTATCGGCAATACAAATTATTTTCGTGTATTTATTTTTTCTGACTATTCGTAAAATCGTTCCCAAACATGCGCCCATAAACGGAAGCCAGTAGCGAACAACAATAATATCAGGTTTGAGTTTTTTTAATTCATTGCCAACTTTTAGCCAATTGATAGGATTAACAGAATTGATACAAACCTTAATATTTAAATCTTTCGGCGCCGGTTCTGTAGAATATTGAGTCGTACCGGGGAAAAGAAAATTCGGGTATTGTAAAGAAAATGTATAGATAATTGTATCGTGGCCATCCTGCATAAATTGCCTTGTAAGCCTTTCATCGAAAGAAGCAAGGCCGCCACGTAAAGGATATGCCGGACCAATGATTACAATTTTCATTTATATCTATTAAACCTGAACAGATAAATGTTTTTTATTCTATCCTTTTTTGAATAATTTAAAGATGTCGTTGCCAAAAACAAATATCATTAAACCAAACAATACAATCATTCCGGCTACTTGTGCATATTCCATAAATTTTTCGCTCGGCTTTCTTTTTGTAATAATTTCATACAGGCAGAAAAGCGCATGGCCTCCGTCTAAACCGGGTATAGGCAACAAATTCATAATAGCTAATATCATGGAAAGAAAAGCAGTAAGCGACCAAAAAGCCTGCCAGTCCCAACTAGCAGGGAAAAGATTCGCGATACCGATAGGGCCGCTTGTGCCTTCTGCAATATTCACTTTTCCACCAAAAATTATTTTCAGTTGGCGCACATACGATACCAGTGTTTCGCAACCTTTTGCAACTCCGGCAGGAATAGAGCCAAAAAAGGAATAATGAACGCTATCTGTAGGAATAATTTTATATAAATCTTTTACTGATGGCGAAACGCCAATAGTGCCGCTTGCAGGAACTGTAATATTAAGTATTGCAGTATCTCTGTCGTTTCTTAGTACCAAAAAAATAAGCAGATTATTTTTATTGGCTTTGATAGTTGAAGATACTTCATCCCAAAACTGAACAGGATGATTGTTTACCGCAATAATTTTGTCATTCTTTAAAAAGCCCGCTTTTTTTGCAGCAGAAGTATCTACAATACTATCCAAAGGTTGGATTGGAATACGAATATCACCCGCACTTAAAAAATGAAGATGTTTGTTGATAACTACAGAAGCTAAATCGTTAGGCAGGAGAATATTTACATTTTTCCCTTCTCTGTTTACGGTAATTGTCTTTGTATTATTCAGCAAAATATCTAAGGGAACTTGTTCAAAACGCTGCGTAGGTTTTCCGTCCAAAGCCATGATAACGTCGCCACTTTTTAAACCTACACTTTGTGCCAGCGAGTCTGCAACAATGCCGTAAGGTAATTTTTGTGCCGGCGTATATTCATCTCCCCACGTCCACAACATCATGCTGTAAATTGTAAAGCCTAATAAAACATTCATTGCTATGCCGGCCAGCATAATGATTAGTCTTTGCCATGCCGGTTTGCTGCGAAATTCGTAAGGCTTCGGCGGCTCTTTAAGTTGTTCCTTGTCCATGCTCTCATCGATCATGCCGGATATTTTTACATAGCCGCCCAATGGAATCCATCCGATTCCGTATTCCGTTTCGCCAACTTTTTTCTTAACAAGAGAAAACCACGGATCGAAGAAAAGATAAAATTTTTCAACACGGCATTTAAAAATCCTTGCTGTGATATAATGTCCGAACTCGTGGAGGATAACAAGTATGGATAAAGATAAAATTAATTGTACGGCTTTAATGCCTACGGTTGCCCAATCAATTGCTAATAAAGTCATTTAGTGAATTATAAATTATGAGTTATATGTTATTCTTATTTATAAATTTGACAAGGTTGCGGCAAAGCTACGTGCTTCCGCATCACTTTCAAGATAATCGTCTAAAGTAGGATTTTCTATATAGTTTATTTTAGTCATGGTTTTTTCTATTATCTCCGTCATTTCTAAAAATCCAATTTTGTTATGTAAAAATGCAAATACTGCCAATTCATTGGCTGCGTTTAAAACACATGGCAGGTTGCCGCCCTTGTTCAACGCTTCTGATGCCAACACGAGATTGCGGAAGGTCTTAAGGTCGGGTTCTTCAAAAGTAAGCGTATCCGGCGTTCTGAAATTATATCTTGGAAAAGTAGAAGCAATCCTGTTTGGAAAACTTAATGCATATTGTATAGGAACTTTCATATCCGGCATGCCCATTTGCGCTTTCATGCTGCCATCTTCAAATTCCACCATACTGTGAATGATGCTCTGCGGATGAATAATTACATGTATTTGCTGCGGTTTCAGGTTGAACAGCCAGCGCGCTTCAATCATCTCAAGTCCTTTATTCATCAGCGTTGCAGAGTCTACCGAAATTTTAGCGCCCATATTCCAGTTGGGATGCTGGATGGCGTGTTCGCGTTTTACATTTACGAGATAATTTGTTTTCTTTCCCAAAAACGGGCCGCCGCTTGCAGTTAAAATTACTCTGTCTATTTTATTATATCCTTCGCCAACAAGGCATTGAAAAATGGCAGAATGCTCACTGTCTATCGGGATAATGGGAATTCTTTTTTCGTATGCCGTTTTCATTACCAGATCACCGGCCACGACCAAAGTTTCTTTATTAGCCAGACCGATTGGTTTGCCAATATCCAATGCTTTGAGAGTGGGTTTTAAACCAGCAAAGCCCACTATAGCCATAATCATAAAGTCGTAAGAATCTAAGCCTGCAACATCTATAACGGCCTGTTCGCCTGTAAATACTTTAATATGAGTATTGATAAGGGCATTTTGTACCAATGAAAATTTGGCTTCATTAGCGATTACTACAATATTCGGATTGTATTTGATGGCTTGCTGAATAAGCAGCTCATGATTGTTGGACGCTGTAAGTATTTCAACAGAAAATAAGTCCGGATTTGCATCAATGACGCTAAGCGCCTGCAGACCAATTGAACCTGTTGAACCAAAAATTGCTATTCTTTTCTTCTGCATAATTCTTTAATCCTGAATTCAAAATTCAAACCGTGTAAAGATATTGGTTTTGACGGAAATGGGAAATCGCTATAAATGATTATTGCCATAATAATGTTAAAGCGTAAATAGGGCAATAAACTTTAATTCCATAACGGAAAAAATTAGTTAGCAAAACGTTATTCAGAGATAAATTATTTACCGGGACAGCATCTACAATTACAAAACTTGCAATCTTATTTTAGATTGCAATAGCCCAAGTTCAGTTAAGATCAGCCACAGTCTGATGTTCCAATATGGCAAGATTTGCATCGCGTACTTTTATAAGTACATCGCGCAAGCCGCAATCTTTCTCATTACAATTATCGCATTTCCGGTAAAAATGCAGGCTTACGCAAGGTAAAAGAGATATCGGACCTTCTATCAATCTCATTACATCTGCCAGAATTATTTTGTCTGCATCTCTGGCTAAGAAATACCCGCCGCCTTTTCCTTTCTTGCTGTCCAGTATGCCGTCTTTCTTCATTTCGAGTAAGATATTTTCCAAAAATTTTAAAGGAATTTTCTTCTTACGCGAAATCTCTGCAATTAAAATCGGGCTATTGTCTTTTTGCTTCGCTAAATACATCAAAGCCTGAAATGCATATTGAGTTTTTTTGGATAACATTTTTTATTATAATGTTGTTTGAATTTTCTAAAATACAAAAATATCTTTTTTATTATACAATAAGTGCTGCTATATTCGTATAACAAAAATGTATAATATTTTTTGTGAAAAAATATTTATTTATATCAAAAAAATTATATGCACATCTTGCAATTTCAATACTTTGCCTTACGTTTGCCGGTAATCAAAAATCTCATATTTTTTTTGAAAAACTTATTCTGCAATGAATTTTAAAAAAGCGAACAACGTTACAGGTTGGATTGTGTGTTTAATTGCGTGTGCTACATATATATTGACATCGGAAAAAAGCGGCAGCTTTTGGGATTGCGGCGAATTTGTGAGCAGCTGTTATAAAGTGCAAATTCCGCATCCGCCGGGAGCACCTTTATTTGTGTTGGTAGGGCGTTTTTTTATCATTCTTTTCGGAGACAATCCGCTTACGGCTGCTAAAGCTGTAAACATTATGAGCGCGTTGGCCAGCGGTTTTGCCGTGTTGTTTTTGTTTTGGACAATTACCCATTTTGCACGTAAGCTGGTACAAGGCGCACGAAATGTTGCAGACCTTACCAAAAATGAAATATTCATGATTATGTCTGCCGGCATTGTAGGTGCATTGGCATTATGCTTTAGTGATTCCTTTTGGTATAGTGCAGTGGAAGGTGAAGTATATGCGCTGTCTGCTTTCTTTACGGCATTAGTGTTTTGGGCGATTCTAAAATGGGAGCATGTTGCAGACGAACCCGGTGCAGACAGATGGATCGTATTTATATTCTTTATGATGGGTCTCGCTATCGGAGTACACTTGCTTAATTTGCTTACGATACCCGCTATTGTAATGATTGTGTATTTCAAAAAAAGAAATTCATTTGATTATAAAAAAATCAGGAAATATTTTTTGTGGATTTTGATTATCGGCGGGATTGTTGGATTTATTGGCGCATTGATAATGGCTAAGATAAATGCAGCGCCTGACAGCGGCGTTCCTATGGATGCAACCGTTGCAATGGCGGTATTATTTGGAGCAGCGATTGCTATTGCTTTGCTGTATTTAATCGAAAGATCTGGCAAAGAGAAAAAAGAATTATACGGCGGAGCCTATATATTTTTCATATTCAGCGTTTTCATATTGGGCTTTGTGCAATTAGGTGTAATACAGGATTCTATTGCTGTTGCCGGCCATACCGATATATTTTTCGTAAACTCATTGGGATTACCATTTTTCTCTGGGTTTGCATTTTTCTTCATTGTATTAGCCATTTTGATTTGGTGGGGATTACGCATATCTAAAAAGAAAAATTGGTATTTTGTAAGGTTAGGCTTGTGGTGTCTTGCATTTATGTTTATCGGGTTTAGTTCATACGTTACTACAATGATACGCAGTACTGCGAATCCTGCTGTAGATATGTTTAATGTGGATAATCCAATGAGCTTAGTTGGGTATTTAAACCGTTCACAATATGGAGATTTCCCAATACTATATGGTCAGAAATTTACTGCGCAGCCTATAAATGTTCATTACGGTAGCGAGCAATATCAAAAAAGTACTGATGAAAAAGGAGAAGCTAAATACGTGCCAACAGGCAAATCAATTAGTTATGTGTATTCTCCGGACGATATGATGATTTTCCCGCGCGTATGGAACAATTCTACCGACAGGCATCAAACGGAATTTTATGCAGATTGGCTGGGCATCGGAAGAGACCCTCAATCGGGTCAATTTGACCGCGCACCGAACTTTATAGATAACATAAAATTCTTCTTATCATATCAGTTTTATTATATGTACTTCCGCTATTTTATGTGGAATTACAGCGGAAGACAAAATGATTTGCAAGGCTATACCATAAACGATGTGCGCGATGGCAACTGGATCACAGGTATTTCATTCATCGATAATTTAATGCTCGGCGATCAAAGTGTAATGCCAAGCCAGTTACAGAATAATAAAGCGCATAACGTATTATTTGCCCTGCCATTTATCCTTGGGATTATCGGAATGTTTTATCATTTCAAGAAAAAAGGAGACGATGCTTTAATTACGTTCCTTTTATTTTTCATGACAGGCTTTGCAATTATCATTTATCTAAACCAAGCCGGTAATGAACCTCGCGAGCGTGATTATGCCTATGCAGGTTCTACTTACGCATTTGCAATTTGGATAGGTATCGGTGTATTTAAAATACGTGATTGGCTATTGAAAATAAAGAGCCTCAGCCCGATTGCAGCAACTTCAATTGCGTCAGCAGCATGTTTTCTTTTAGTGCCTGTAAGAATGGTGCAGCAGGAGTGGGACGACCATGACAGAAGCCAGAAATTATTGCCGCCCGATATGGCAAGAGATTATCTCAACAGCTGCGCGTCGAATGCTATTCTGTTTACTTTTGGAGATAATGACACTTATCCGTTATGGTACGCACAGGAGGTGGAACATGTAAGGCCGGATATCAGAATCATCAATACAAGTTTATTGGGTATTGATTGGTATATCAACGATCTTCGGACTAAAGTAAATGAAAGCGATTCTATCGATGTAATATTTAGCAGAAAACAAATTGAAGGAGACAACCGAAATCAGGTAATATTTCAGCCGCAAAATAATATTCCGCAAAATAATTATTACGATTTGTATGATATGCTGAAAAATTATGTTGGCAGCGACGATCCTTCTAAATTGGATCAAACAAGAGGCGGCATTAATACATTCCCTGTAAAGAACTTATTTATTCCTGTAGATACTGCTTTAGTAAGAAAGAACGGAACGGTAAATTCGGCCGATAGCGTTTTGGATGCGATTCGTTTTACTTTCCCAAGCAATAATATCTTTAAGAATGATTTGGCGGAATTGGCAATCATTGCTGCCAACAAATGGAAACGCCCTATTTATTTTTCCATGAACCAACAAGTAGGTTTGGGATTGGATGATTATCTGAGACAAGATGGGCTTGCTTATCGTTTGGTACCTGTTTTATCCAAGGACGAAAGCAAAGATTCTTTATACAATAAATTTAGCGGAACATTTGGCCAGTTACTAAAATCCAATATCAATGCAGATGAAATGTACACTACATTGATGGAGAAATTCGTATTTGGTGGAGCAGACATTCCCGGTGTATATTTCGATGAAGAAAACAGAAGGCACTTAATAACTATCAGGGATGCTTTTGCAGATAATGCCATCGCTTTGGTAAAAGAAGGAAAGCGGGATGAAGCTAAAAAAATCTTGGAAAAAGCAGATAGCAAAATGCTGGAAGGAAATTTTCCATATGGCATGCCTTCCAAATATGGTATGCACAATCAAACTTCATTTAAATTCTTATTAGCAGCATATTTAGCAAAAGATGATAGATTGATTGCAAAAGTTTCACGTTCATTAAAAAATGATTTAGCGCAGGAAATAAGATATTTTAATTCTTTAAGCCCGGAACGCCAGGCAAGTTATGGATATGAAATTCAAGGTTCCTTAAATGTACAGCAAATGTCTATGTTAATAGATCAACTGGCAAATATAGATAAGCCGCAAAATCCGTTACAACAATTAGAAAACGGCGATAGCTCAATGCTTAAAAAACAAGATTCCGCTAAAAAATAAATAGATTATTAATTTTAATAAAAAGCCTTGAAAGTTCTTATTTCAAGGCTTTTTATTTTCTGTATGATTTTATTATAAGACTTCGCACCTCGAAATGTAAATTTTTTCAGTGCATAATACTTAATCTTGTCATCATGTCAGAAAATTTACTTTGGTATTCTCTTTGATTTTGAGATAAAGGATTTTAATTTATAATCATGAATTTTTAATTTGTAAATATGGCAGTAGGACAAATACGCGTACAAACGGAAAACATTTTCCCTATTATTAAAAAATTTCTTTACAGCGAACATGATATTTTTATTCGTGAATTAATCAGCAACGCTGTTGACGCTTCCCAAAAAATAAAAACACTTTCATCCATCGGCGAAGCAAAAGGCGATCTTGGTGAATTAAGAATTGATGTATCAATTGATAAAGAAAACAAAACCATTACTATAGAAGATCGTGGCGTAGGGATGACTTCAGAAGAAGTGGATAAATATCTAAATCAGTTAGCATTCAGTGGTGCTGAGGAGTTTTTGAACAAATATAAAGATGCCAATATTATTGGGCATTTTGGACTTGGTTTTTACAGTGCTTTTATGGTAAGCGACAAAGTGGATGTATACACCAAAAGCTATAAAGATGCACCTGCCGCACATTGGAGTTGCGATGGTAGTCCCTCTTTTGACTTGGAGCAAATAGAAAAAGAAGAACGCGGAACAAAAATAGTTTTGCACATCAATTCCGATAGTGAAGAATTTCTTGATAATGATAAAATTCGTCATAAACTAGAGAAGTTCTGTAAGTTTCTACCAATTCCTATTTTCTTTGAAGACAAGCAGATTAATAATACAGAACCAATTTGGACAAAGAAACCTTCTGAATTGACGGATGAAGATTATAAAAATTTCTACAAAGAATTATATCCGTTCGGCGAAACGCCTTTGTTTTGGATTCATTTGAATGTAGATTATCCGTTCAATCTTACTGGAATTTTATATTTCCCGAAAATCAAACAGAGCTATGAAATTCAGAAAGATAAAATACAATTGTACAGCAATCAGGTTTTTGTAACCGATGAAGTAAAAGATATTGTTCCGGAATTTTTAATGCTATTGCACGGCGTAATCGACAGCCCCGATATTCCTCTAAACGTGAGCCGAAGCTATTTGCAAGGCGATCCGAACGTAAGAAAAATCAATTCATACATTACGAAAAAAGTTTCTGACAAATTGGAAGAAATTTTTAAGAATGACAGAAAATCTTTTGAAGAAAAATGGGAAAGCATTGGATTGTTCGTGAAGTATGGAATGATAACTGATGATAAATTTTTAGAAAAGGCTGCGAAATATTTCATCATGCAAGATGCAAAAGATGAAAAAGCTTTTTATACAATAGATGAATATAAAACTACAACTGAAGCATTGCAAAAAAATAAAGATGGCAAATATGTCATTCTTTATACCACAGACCCGGTGCAGCAAGACGCATATATCAAAGCCGCTCAGGCAAAGGATTTTAAAGTAGTTCGTTTTGAAACGATTGTAGATTCGGCGTTTATCAACAATATGGAAATGAAATGGAGCGATGTTCAGTTTACTCGAGTGGATGCTGATATTGTAGATAATTTAATAGATAAAAACGAGAATATAGATAGCGTTTTAAGCAAAGAAGAAACAGAAAAATTGAAATCTCTTTTTGACATAAAAGTAAACGGATTGAATGTAACCGTAGATGTAAAAGGCTTAAGCGCAGAAAGCGCACCGGTAATTGCAACCCGCCCTGAATTTATGCGCCGTATGAAAGATATGGGCGCTGTAGGCGGCGGCATGACTTCTTTTTATGCGACAATGCCCGACGAAGTTACTTTAACTGTGAATGGCAATCATCCGATTTACGAGACTTTATTAAAAGAAGAAAATAAAGAGCAGCAGGAAAAACAAATTCACAATCTTGCCGACTTAGCATTGCTTTCCCAAGGATTGTTAAAAGGAAGTAATTTGACTGAATTTATCAACAGGAGTGTGGAATTGATGAAGTAGTCTCAATCAATTCTTTCAAAACGAGAAATTAAAAAGATGCCGATAAAATTTTTATCGGCATCTTTTTATATAATGATATGAATAAAGAATATCATTTATTTCGCTTTTTAAACTCCTCTCTTTTGGAGAAATTTAGGAAGGAATTAATCTTCCCATTGCAATGCGCCTTTCTTAATGATATAAACAAAACCTATAAGAAAAGATGCGACAAACAAAAGCACTTCGCCAAATCCGTTCCAGCCAAGGCTTCTGAAATTTACCGCGTAAGGATAAAAGAATATTACCTCCACATCGAACAGCACAAACAATATTGCAATCAAAAAATACTTAATAGCCATTGGTTGTCGTGCGTTACCATGCGTAGCAATACCGCTTGTAAAATTTTCTAGCTTGTCGCTTGTATTTCTTTTCGGCCCTAAAAATGCGGAAGCCAAAAGCATAGTTCCAACAAAGCCTGCGGCAAATATTATTTGCAAAACTATCGGCAAATAATCCGACGATTTTTCGGAATACGAAATTATATTTTGCGCAGCTGATAAAAAGTTCAACAAAGTCATTGTATAAAATTATTTTACAAAAATAAAATTATCTGTCCATAAAAAGGAAAGAAATTTATGGTTCCGGCCCACCTTGCAAGTTAATTGCATCAGCGTGTCCGGTAAACACTTCTCCAATTTTTTTCGCAGAATAATTTCGAGGGCTGTATTTATTTCCCAATACAATAATTGTAACGGTATCTTTCACATATCTTGTAAACACATTATTGCTTCCGTGCCAATATCCGTTGTGGTAAATTATTGAATCGCCTGTTTTGGAATTAAAATATGTACGCCATGCAAGGCCATAATTGTGCATTGATGCATGCTCTCGGCTTTGTGACTCATATGCCATTGCAAGCGTTGATGCTTTTATAAAGGTATGCATATAAAGGCTTCTGTCCCACTTCAACAAATCTCGTACGGTACTGTAAATATTTTTATCGCCATAAGTACAATCCAGATTTGTCATTAAATACGGACGATTGCCCATATATGTCGGAATATAATTTGCTGTATCTTTTATCGAAAAAACATATGTGTGACTTAATCCTAAAGGTGTAAATACGCTGTCTTTCATGAACTTTGGATAACTCATTCCAGTAACCTTCTCTATAATCGAAGCCAGTAAAATGAAATTGGTATTACAATACTGAAATGCTCGATCCGGAAGATTGGCGCGCGGCGGCTTATTTCTTATCATAAAATCGATCACGTCCTGGTTGGTTGCATGACCTTTTTTCGGAAATCCTTTTTCGATAAAATCCAAATAATTAGGCAATCCGCTTCTGTGCGAAAGCAACATGTGAATGGTAATTCCAGGATATGGAAATGCGGGAAAATATTTTTGAATATAATCGTCCAGAGACAACTTACCTTCTTCCCACAAATGCAAAACCGTCATTCCTGTAAATGTCTTTGAAGTGGAAGCCAGATGCAATTGCGTTTCAGGCGTTATCAGCGTTCTTGCTTTAAAATCGGCATAGCCTTTATAATCCTCAAAAACTATTTGTCCGTTTTTTGCCACAAGTATTTCTCCGTTGAAATATGGGCCTAATATTTTATGATATGCCTCTTCGACACGGTCATGATAATATTTTTTTTCTGACGGAGATAAGGGATGAAATATAGATGAATCGCCTTTTACAGGAAGGGGAATTATTGCATTATTCTTTTTGTTTTTCTTTGCTCCGCACGATGTCCCGAAGAAAACGAAACATGAAAAAAGTATAAACGATGCTTTCAAAATTAACGCTATTTTATTGGTCGAAACAAAAGTAATACAATTGCTTCGTGCAAATATTTTAATTGTGGATTTGTTGATAAAATAAGAATTCGTTAGGAATTGTTATTTTGCATTTTCATATATCTAACAACAAGCCTCTCTATCATGGCAATTGCGTTATTTGAAGAACATTGTCAGCGTGAAAGATTTTATCCGCTCACATTCACCAAACCCTTTGCTGAATTGCATTGCGGCATTTTTACATTCCATGAATGGTGGGGAAAATTTACCAAACAAAAAGTTACTGATAATAAATTTGATGATTCAATTGTTATCAATTCGCATATTTTGCCGAACGAAAATATTTGGAATGAAATCCAAAACCTTGCGCCAAATGTATTGCTAAAAGACAGCAACGGCAATATTTTGGCTGCGAAAAACCATGTGCTGCAAGAAGAAAAAATTGATTCGGTTATTGCAAAATCTTCTTTTGATTTCATTGAAACGCCACATCAACTTTTGCAACATCATTCAAAAATTATTGAGCAACAATTTCATTTAATAAAAAAAGAAAAAGTTTCGCAAAATATCTCATCGACCAACAACATTATCAATGAAGAAAATATTTTTATAGATGAAAATGTTGAATTGGAATATGCTACACTTAATGCTAAAGAAGGCTGTATTTACATTGGGGCAAACGCTGTGGTGATGGAAGGAACGGCTATTCGCGGTGCATTTGCTTTGGGCGAAAATGCCGTTGTAAAAATGGGATCTAAAATTTACGGTGCTGTTTCAACAGGAAGAAAATGCACGCTCGGCGGCGAAATTAAAAATACTGTTTTCAATCATGGAAGCAACAAAGCGCATGATGGCTATTTGGGCGATTCAATTATCGGTAGTTGGTGCAATTTTGGTGCAGGTGCAACAAACAGTAATGTGAAAAATACAGCCGGTGATGTGAAAATTTATGATTATCACACGAAAAAATTTATTCCTTCAGGAAAGAAATTCGGATTGATCATGGGCGATTATTCACGCATTGCCATTAACAGTTCTATCAATACAGGGAGCAGCATTGGCGTGTGTTGCAATGTTTTTGGCAAAGGTTTATTGCCTAAATTCATTGCAAATTTCTCGTGGGGGGTAGATGATAAAACAACGATTTATCCAATCGAAAAAGCAATAGAACATATTGATAACTGGATGGATTTTAAGAAAGAAAAACTGACCGAAAGCGAAATTCAAAATTTGAAACATATCTTTGAAGCATCGAAAAGCCAATAGCACAGGAAGTCTAAAAGACAAAAATTATTCATTGTAAATTATTAATTTTTAATTGAAGAAATGCGTATACAAATAGCTGCCGCAAACTGGAAAATGAATCTTACACTTCAGCAAGGGGAACAACTTTTGAATGAGGTATTATCAAAATCTAAGCAACTTAAGGACTACGAACAAATCATATTTGCCGTTCCTGCGCCTTATCTCCAGGCAGCGGTAAATCTTGTGAAAGGGAAGAAAAATGTATTTATTGCTGCACAGAATATTTATCAGAAAAAATCAGGTGCATATACTGGTGAAATTTCTGTGGAAATGTTGCAATCCTTAGGCGTTACACATACTATTATTGGCCATTCAGAGCGCAGAGAATACTTCCATGAAACGAATGAAACACTTGCCAAGAAAATAGATATTGCATTAGAACATAATATTACACCAATATTTTGCTGTGGCGAGCCTTTGGGTATTCGTGAAGCCGGTACACAAAACGCTTTTGTAGCCAAGCAATTGGTAGAATCCATTTTCCATTTATCGAAAAATGAAATCAGCAAAATTGTAATTGCTTATGAACCCATCTGGGCGATAGGTACTGGGAAAACGGCAACAAGTGAACAAGCTCAGGAGATTCAAAAATATCTTCGTTCTCAAATTGTGAAGCATTATGATGAGAAAACAGCCGATATTGTTCCTATTCTTTATGGAGGAAGCGTGAAGGCTGCTAATGCAAAAGAGCTGTTTGGTCAGCCTGATATTGATGGTGGTTTGGTAGGAGGAGCATCTTTAATTACGGACGAATTTGTAAGCATTATTGATGCATTGAAATAAGAAAAGCCGTTTGATCATTGATCGAACGGCTCAATTATATTTTAAGCTGAGTTTTACTAAGCTTCTGCTACTACTTCTTGCGGAGCAGCTACTACAGATACTTTGGTAATATCTCCTTTGGTTTTACGAAACTCAACAATACCATCTGATAAAGCGAATAAAGTAAAATCTTTACCAACACCTACATTTTTACCCGGATGAAAAGTGGTTCCTCTCTGGCGAACAATGATATTTCCTGAAATTGCAGGCTGACCACCAAATATTTTAACACCGAGACGTTTGCTGCGTGAATCGCGACCGTTCTTTACGCTACCTTCACCTTTTTTATGAGCCATTGTATTATAAATTAATCAGTTTAAAAATCAAATTTAAATTACGCTATCGCATCAATTTTGATTTGCGTATAATGCGTACGATGCCCGTGTTTTTTGCGGAAACCTTTTCTGCGTTTTTGCTTGTAAGCAATTACTTTATCGCCCTGTACAAGACTGTTGACTACTTCAGCTTTTACAATTGCTTTAATATCAGCGCCTAAAGAAACTTTACCATCAGCGCTGTGCAACAATAAATCTTTGAATTCTACCTTATCTCCGTTATTTCCGGAAATGTGCGGTACATATAAAGTATCGCCTTCCTGAACTCTGAATTGCTGACCCGCTATTTTTACGACTGCGAACATGATTTAAAAAATTAGGACTGCAAAAGTAAGCAGAATTTTTGAGATTTGATAATAAAATAAAAAAATATTTTTTGAATTAATTGGCGATACCTCGTAGCAAACACGCTTTTATAGGACGGTTTCTTTTATTCCGGCTTTTTGCATTGCCATTTGTTTTACTTTTTCTACGATTGCATTTTCGTCATAATGGCATTCTGCATACAACTCTTTCAATGTGCCATGCTCAATTATTCTGTCAGGAATACCCATCAATTCCACATCTGCATGATAATTGTTTTCTGCCATAAATTCCAGTACTGCGCTTCCAAAACCGCCTTTTACTGTTCCGTCTTCTAAAGTGATTATTTTTTTATACTTGGCAAATACTTCATGCAACAATTCTTCATCTAAAGGTTTTACAAAACGCATATCGTAATGCGCCGGATGTAAACCTTCTTTTTGTAATGTGCGAATAGCAGCCGCAGCAAAATTTCCCGGATGTCCGATGGAAAGGATGGCAATGTTTTCGCCGTCTTTTAACTTACGGCCTGTTCCTATCTGTATTTCTTCTAAAGGTTTTCGCCAGTCGGACAGTACGCCATTCCCGCGCGGATAACGAATTACAAAAGGTAATTGCATAGATTCAAGTTGTGCCGTATACATCAGGTTGCGCAATTCACTTTCATTCATTGGTGCGGAAATGATCATATTTGGAATGCAGCGAAAATAAGGGATATCGTAAGCGCCATGATGCGTTGGGCCGTCTTCGCCAACAAGGCCTGCGCGGTCAAGGCAAAATATAACGGGTAATTTTTGTAATGCCACATCGTGAACCGCCTGATCAAATGCACGCTGCATGAAAGACGAATAAATATTACAAAAAACACGCAGCCCTTGGGTAGCCATTCCTGCACTAAAAGTTACGGCATGCTGTTCACAAATGCCCACGTCAAAAGCGCGTTGCGGCATGGCATCCATCATAAACTTGAGCGAGCTTCCGCTCGGCATGGCAGGCGTTACGCCGATTATTTTTTCATTTTTCTCTGCGAGCTCTATGATTGTATGCCCAAATACATCCTGATATTTCGGAGGTTGAGGCAAATCAAATTTTTTCTGATAAATTTCACCTGTTATTTTATCGAACAATCCCGGCGCATGCCATTTGGTTTGTTCTTTTTCAGCCAGCGCATAGCCTTTGCCTTTTGTTGTAATGACGTGCAATATTTTCGGACCGGGAATTTTTCTTAATTCGGTTAATGTATCTACAAGATTGGTAATATTATGTCCGTCGATTGGGCCGAAATATCTTATTTTCAGCGATTCAAAAAGATTGGAACTTTTGCTTATCATACTTTTCAGGCTGTCAGCTACTTTGCCTGCCATTGCTCTGGTAAACTTTTTCCCGGGCAATTTTCCCAAAGCTTTCCAAACATCTTCTTTAAATTTATTATAAGTGTGCGAAAGAGAAATATCGGTAAGATATTCTTTCAGAGCGCCTACATTCGGATCAATGCTCATGCGGTTATCGTTGAGAATGATCAATATATCGCTGTCGCTCACGCCTGCATGGTTCATGGCTTCAAATGCAATGCCTGCCGTCATGGACCCATCGCCGATAATGGCTACGGATTTTCTGTCTTCACCTTTGTATTTTGCGGCAATTGCCATTCCCAATGCGGCGGAAATAGATGTGGAAGAATGGCCTACGCCAAATGTATCATATTCGCTTTCACTTCGTTTAGGAAATCCGCTTAATCCTTTGTATTTTCTGTTAGTAATAAAACTATCGCGCCTGCCGGTAAGTATTTTGTGTCCATAAGCCTGGTGACCTACATCCCATACCAGCTGATCGTAAGGCGTATTATAAATATAATGCAGCGCTACTGTTAATTCCACAACGCCAAGGCTGGCGGCAAAATGCCCGCCATGCACGCTTACTATATCAATTATATATTGCCGCAATTCATCGCATACTTCATGAAGTTGGGCTTTATCCAACTTTTTAAGGTCGTCGGGGGAGTTTATTTCCCGTAACAAATTGCCGGGTAATATTTGCATTCGCCAGAATTTAAGTTGTAAAAATAAAGTAAATTCCTAATTTCCGGGTTCTTTATTACCCTTAATTAAATAGTAACGGCTAAGCGCATTATCGGTAAATGGCATATTTTTTTTGCAAATTTCAGTATTAAACATACTTTTGCATCCCAAATTTTATTTTTTAATTATACGGCAAAATCCGTGTAGCCTAAACAAATTCATTTTATGAAAAAAGGTATCCATCCGGAAAATTATCGTTTTGTTGTGTTTCGCGACATGAGCAATGGCGTAGAGTTTTTATCAAAATCTACAGCATCTTCCAATGAAACTACTGTTTACGAAGGTGTGGAATATCCGGTAATCAAGCTGGAAATTTCCAATACTTCGCATCCGTTCTATACAGGTAAAAACGTATTGGTAGATACTGCAGGACGTATTGATAAATTCAAAAAACGTTATGCAAAGAATACAAAATAATTTTTTGTATATGATTAATTCTCTTATTTTGGGAATTGATATAAATTAATTGTAAACAGTAGTGAATATTTATTTACTACTGTTTTCTTTTTATAATAAAATCATCGTTCCAAAAATGTATGTAAACCGGTTTAATCCGGTAAATTTGTACACTCAATTTTTATAATTATATATTTGTTCCCGCTGATTTAAAATTTTTAATATGTTACCGAAAATTAATCCCACAACTACACAGGCCTGGCTGCTGTTGAAGAAGCATTACGACGAAGAAATGAGCCACACGCAAATAAAGAATTTGTTTGAGAAAGACAAGGAAAGATTTAATAAATTTTCTCTTTGGTTTAATGATATTCTTTTTGATTATTCTAAAAATATTATTACCGAGAAAACACTAAATATATTATTAAATCTTGCCGAAGACTGCAAGGTAAAAGAAGCCATTGAAGCAATGTTCAGCGGCGAAATAATCAATGAAACGGAAGGCCGGTCTGTATTGCATACCGCTCTTAGAAATTTTTCAGGAAAGCCTGTGTACAGCGAAGGTAAAGATGTAATGCCCGATGTACACAGAGTGCAAAAACAAATGAAAGATTTTGCCGATAAAATTCATTCAGGAGAATGGAAAGGATATAACGGTAAAAAAATAAAATACATTGTAAACATTGGAATAGGAGGCAGCGATCTTGGCCCTGTAATGGTTACGGAAGCATTAAAGGCTTATTGGAAAGAAGGTATTCAACCATATTTTGTAAGTAATGTGGATGGCACGCATATCGTGGAAACATTGAAAAATGTAACGCCGGAAGAAACGCTTTTCCTGATTGCTTCCAAAACATTTACTACGCAGGAAACCATGACCAATGCGCATACTGCTCGCGACTGGTTCTTACAAACTGCAAAAGATGAAGCACAAGTTGCAAAACATTTTGTGGCATTAAGCACCAACGAAAAAGAGGTGAAAAAATTCGGTATTGATCCTGCCAATATGTTTGAATTCTGGGATTGGGTTGGCGGACGATATTCTTTATGGAGCGCAATAGGGTTGTCAATTGTATTGACAATCGGCTATGATAATTTTGAAAAATTATTGCGTGGCGCATATACTACGGATGAATATTTCAGAACAGAAAAATTTAATAAAAATATTCCTGTTATCATGGCTTTGGTTGGTCTTTGGTACACCAATTTCTTTGGCACTCAAACCGAAGTGATATTACCTTACGATCAGTATATGCACCGCTTTTCGGCTTATTTTCAACAAGGCAATATGGAAAGCAATGGAAAAAGTGTAGATAGAATCGGCGACAATGTTTCGTATGCAACAGGCCCTGTAATTTGGGGAGAACCGGGAACAAACGGACAACATGCATTTTATCAGCTTATCCATCAGGGTACTATAAAAATACCTGCGGATTTTATAGCACCGGCTATCAGCCATAATCCTGTTGGCGATCATCATGCAAAATTGTTGAGCAACTTCTTTGCACAGACAGAAGCATTAATGAACGGTAAGAGCGAAGAAACAGTAATAGAAGAATTGAAAGCGCAAGGAAAGAGCGATGAAGAAATTAAAAAGATAACGCCTTTTAAAGTATTTGAAGGCAACAGGCCAACAAATTCTTTTTTATTAAAAGAAATTACACCCGAAAGTTTAGGTAGTCTTATCGCTTTATATGAGCATAAAATATTTGTACAAGGAATTATTTGGAATATTTTTTCTTTCGATCAATGGGGCGTAGAATTGGGCAAGCAACTGGCAGGAAAAATATTGCCGGAACTGCAAAACGATGATGAAATAAGTTCTCACGACTCTTCAACAAATGGATTGATTAATGCATTTAAAAAACTGAGAAAGTAATTCATTTAATTTTATCAGCATATATTAAAAGGCCTGTACGATTTAATATAGGCCTTTATAATTTATCAACTTACTCTTTTCCCTTCGAGTAGCATTTCCAGTGCATGATCGGGCGTGCCTGCAAGAATAACTTCGCCCGCATTTACAAAGAAAATTTCATCTGCATTTTGTATCGTATTCAACCGGTGTGCAATGATGATGCGCGTAGTATCTTGAGGAAGTTTCGAGAGAATATCTTCCAGCAACTTTTCCGTAACGGTATCAATGTTTGCAGTAGCTTCATCCAGAATTAAAATCTTCGGTTTACGTAACACTGCGCGGATAAAGGCAATTAATTGTTTCTGCCCGAGACTTACCGATTCGCCGGCTGATGCCAATTCTGTATCTAATCCTTTTTCGAAACGCATGAGCAACGCGCTCAAACCTGCATTGCCAATGGCTTTCTTTAACTCATCATCGGTTGCATTCATATAATCATTATTGCCGTATAATATATTTTCGCGCAAAGTTCCCGTAAACAAAAATGGCTCTTGTAAAATAAAACCGATTTCCTTTGTTCTTTCTTCTGAAGAATAAGTTCTGATATCCGTTCCGTTCAACAAAACTTTTCCTTCGGTGGGATCGTACAATCTTGCAATCAAAGAAGCCGTAGTGCTTTTGCCTCCGCCGGTAGGCCCAACCAATGCGTACGTTTTACCACGCTCCATTTTGAAACTGATATGATGTAATACTTTTTTGCCGTCAGGATATTGAAAAGAAACATCTTTAAATTCCATTACAGTATGTGAATTTTCAATTTGCATAAATGTATCTTTCGGAAGTTGCGTCATATTATTGCCCAAATTAAGAATTACGGAAATTCTGTCCCATGCAGCCATTGCTGTTTGGAACCCTGCCCACAATTGTGCTAACTGTTGCAAAGGCTGATAGAAGCCTTGTACATAAGCGATAAAACTGATTAATAATCCAACAGTGAAATTTCCTTTGGAAATAAGATAAATACCATAAGCCAGAACAATCAGCTGTGCGGCATTTGAGAAGAATGTAAATACAGGAGAAAATATACCGTTTGCCATTCCGGCTTTTACAGATGTTGTATAATTTTCTTTATTTGCTTTTGAAAAACGCTCGCGGAAATAATCTCTTCTGTTGAAAGCAATTATCGTTTTAAAATTGTGCATGCTTTCCTGTATCTCTCCGCTCAATGCGCCTGTTGCCTTCAGGCTGATGGCGTTTTTCTTTTTTACCCAAGGGGAAATAATTAAAACAAAAACCAATATAAAAAAGGCAGGAATTAACGATGCTGCGCCGAGTTGCCAATGAATGGATAATAAAAATACCATTGCGCCTGCCATAGTAAAAATACTATCCACAAAGCGCATTAATGATTGGGAAAAAAACTGGTTTACATTATCCGTATCACTGTTGATCCGTGATATTAAATCCCCGGATTTATTTTGATTAAAAAAGGAAACAGGCAGTTGCTGCAGTTTATTAAACACTTCATTTCTTAAAGCATACAACATTCGCTGACCTATGCTGCCCATTGTTTTTGCCTGAAAATATTCCGTTGCAGCCCAGATTACAAACAAGCCGAGCAGTATGCCGCAATATTGCATAAGGCCTGCATATTGTTTTGTAATTACATAATGATCTACCGTATAGCCGATCAGATACGGAGCAAGCATGGTAACGCCGGCATTGATAAACATGATGAAAAATGCAAAGTATAAACTTCGTTTTTCATCTTTCATGAATTGCAACATTTTCTTCAAAGCCTTACGTGTGCTGCTTTTCCGTTCTTTGCTCAGGTTATAATTTATATCGGACATTTTATGTTATTCTTTGAAAAATTATTTTTTTAATAATCCTTTCAATATTCAAAAGCATGATTTATACTTCCTCAAACTTATTTACACTTTGCTGCGATTGAAATATCTGTATATATTCCGGCGATGTTTTTAATAAAAATTGATGCGTTCCTATGCCGACAATTTCGCCTTCCATTAATAAAATAATTTGTTCGTAATCCTTTACCGGTTCTAAGTTTTGTGTAATAGAAACTACAGTAATGCCGGGATAATTATGCATTACATTCTTCCATATTTTTTGTTCCGTATTTCTATCTACGCGGGCTGTAAATTCATCCAACAATAATATTTTAGGATTGCAAGCCAATGCCCTTGCCAGCATTACGCGCTGCTTTTGCCCGCCGGACAAATTATTGCCATGCTCAGAAACAATTGTATTCAATCCTTCCGGCAATGAACTTATAAAATCTGAAAGTTCCGCAGTATCGATTGCTTTCTGCATTGCTTCTTCGGTTACTTCTGCATTGAATGCAATATTCTCCCGCAAACTCATGTTGAATATAATTGCATCCTGAAACACAAGCCCTATCTGGCGCAAAAGATTTTCCTGATCATATTCCTGAATGGGATTATTATCATATAAGATTTCGCCTGCGGTAAATTTGCTCAATGTTGTCATTGCATAAAACAACTGCGTTTTTCCGGCAGCTGTGGGGCCAATGATTGCCGTACGCGTGCCTGCATTTGTTTTGAAAGAAACATTTTTTAATACCTCTTTTTCTCCGTGTTTTAAACTGATATTTTTTACTTCAATATCGCCAGATAATTCTTTTTTAAAATTGCCTCCTTCCTGCGTATCCGGCGCTTCTAATAAATAATGAATACGGCCGTAAGATGCGGACGCACGCGCAATTACGCTACTCATAAAACCAATTAATATAATAGGAAAAATAAGTATGGAAATATAACTATTGAATGCTGCAAAGTCACCGACAGTCATACTCCCTTTGATAACGAAATTACCGCCCATTCCAAGTACGGCAAGCCGCGCCATATTTGCCGTGAATACGATTACCGGGATCAACATAGAAAACAATCTTAAGATTGATAATCCTATATTTTTTGCCTCGCCACTTGATTCGATGAACTTATTGTATTCGCTCATTTGCGCATTTAAAATCCGTATGAGTGCAGAACCTAAGATCGCTTCATTGATAATTTTATTCAACTTATCCAATATGCCTTGCGCTTTTTTAAAGTAAATTCTTATCTTTTTCAATACGATAAAAAATGTGCCGCCGATAATAGGGATAACGCATAATACAACCAAACCAAGCCGCACATTTATTCGTAATAACATTACCGATGTGCCAATTATTAATACAATAGATGAAATGATATTTACAATGGCCTGTGATACAAAATTCTTGACGGCATCTACATCAGAAGTAAGATTGGTTAATAATTTATTTGGATTCGCTTCATTGATAAAAGAATACGTTTGCCGCGAAATTTTATCTGTTAAGCGCATCCGAAGATCTCTTGCAACTTTCTCGGAGGCATAAGTTTGAACAATGCTTTGCAGATAAGTAAGCAACAAAATAATCAAAGCAATCACAGAAAAATCGATAAGCAAATGCTGCATATTAAATTTCTTATTGCCGAAATCATCGATTGATTTTCGCACAAGTTGCGGCACGGCAAGATTGAGCGCGTTGCTTAGTAATGCAAATATCAGCAGGCCTGCGATCAGCCATTTATATGGTTTTAATACCTTGAAAATATTTGCTTTCGGCTGAGGTAATTTTTTGTCGTCCGGAATATTTTTTTTCATTTATTATTACTTCACAAATTGAAATCAAAAGTAGATTTTAAGAAGAGCCGTTAAAAATTATTTTAGGCAAATACACCAAAACAAGCGGTAAAATAAGCTATTGTTTAATAAAATAAATTTCTTTAAAATTCAATGCAGATAAGGATTCCGGAATATTATTATAATCATCCCATTTTATTTTTTGATTAAATATATTTTGGAACGGATACAAATTACACAAAAATTACACACCGTTGTTGTCTCATTATTTTGTATACTTAATTTTGCAAGGTGCAAACAAAAAATTATTATCAGATATTAGGCGTGCCGTTGCAAGCAAGTACTGTTGAAATAAAAACGGCTTATCGAAAGCTTGCACTTCAATACCATCCGGATAAAAACGGAAACGATCTTTTGTCTGAAGAAACGTTCAGGGAAATAAATGAAGCCTATACTATTTTATCTGACAAGAACAAAAGAGCGGCTTATAATCATGAACATTTTGCCGGTATTAAAAAAGATGAAATTGTAATAACGCCGGATTATATTTTTCAGTCTATACATAGCATCCGTAAAAAGAATGAATATGCAGATCCTTATAGAATGAACAGGGATGCTTTATTATCTCAATTGCAAAAACTATATGCTGCTTATAACTTATCCGTTTTACAGAAAGAAAGCAATCTGCCAGTAAATAATGCGATTATTGATGAAACGCTGACAGTGCTTAAGTTTTTGCCCATTACTGACCAGCAAAATATTATCCGTCAGTTTGAATATTTTCCGCATAACAGGCAAGGTAAAATTATCAATTACTTCAAAAGGCAAAAGAATATTTTTTTTTGGGAGAAATATAAATTTGCTTTTGTATTGCTGATTACTATTATTGTGTGCGCAGTTATTTATTTTATAATTCGATAATTTCAAGCGGCGTTTATTCATCGATCAAAATTACTTCATCATATTCCGAAGTTTCTTTCCAAAATACTTTTACTTTTTGCGAATCGTACGTGTCAATTGTACGGCCGACATACGTAGCCTGAATTGGCAATTGCCGCGAAAATCTCCTGTCAATTAATACGCAAAGTTCCACATTTGCTGGCCTTCCAAAATCGAGCAAAGCATCCAGCGCTGCGCGAATGGTGCGGCCTGTCCACAGCACGTCATCAATCAGTATTACGGTTTTGTTTTCAATATCGAAGCGGATATTGGTTTCGTTAGCTACGTGTAAATTATTCCGAATATCGTCTCTGTAAAAGGTTATGTCCATTTTGCCATATAGCACTTTGTCCGATGAAATAATATTTTTTATCTCATCCACAATCCGGTTGCTTACATAAATGCCTCTTGGCTGTAATCCAATGATTACAGTATTTTCCAGCTGCAAATGATTTTCAATTATTTCATGAGCCAGTCTTTTTATGGTCAGTTGCATTTGTTGAGGCGTGAGCAAAGACTTCTTATTCATTTCTCAGTTTTCTGTTCGTAAGTTTGCAAATCCGTTAAATATAATTTTCACATTATCTACAAATTTAGTTGAAGCGAATCAATTACTTTCGCGTTTTGAAAAATTAATTTATGCTAAGAAAATTTTCTATTGCAATCATCGCGCTTATTTTTTCGGTTAAGATAAATGCACAGGTTCATAAAGCGGCAACGCATTTAACTAAATCGAATACCGAATCTTTCCGGTTGCTTAATTATGACGATACAATAAGTTATGCACTTGGTTTAAGCATAGGTAAATTTTATCAGCAACAAGGCATCAAAAACTTGAATACAACTGCTTTATCTAAAGGTGTAAAAACTTCGATGAACAAAGATTCGGCTCTTCTTACAGACGACCAAATCGGCGATATTCTCATGGAGGCGAGCAGGCGTTATGCAAAAGAGCAACAGGAAGTTGCTAAACAAGCGGCTGCAAAAGCCAAGCATGAAGGCGAAGTGTTTATGGCAAAAAATAAAACAAATCCTGGCGTTGTTTCTTTGCCAGACGGGATTCAATATCTTATATTAAAAGATGCTTCCGGGAAAAAGCCTGCAGATTCCAGCAATGTAAAAGTAAATTATATAGGAACGCTTTTAGACGGAACAGAATTTGACAATTCTTATAAACGCGGCCAACCGCTTGATATAGATGTATCATCTGTAATTAAAGGCTGGACAGAAGTTTTACAATTAATGCCTGTAGGAAGTAAATGGCGAATTTGGATACCTTCAGATTTGGCTTATGGAGATCGCGGTGCAGGTAATGCAATTCCTCCCGGAGCTACTTTGCAGTTTGATATTGAAGTGTTGAATATTAATAAATAAAAACTTAGCCTTTATACAGCGCGAAAAACCAAATCCAGGCGATAAAAAATAATTGAAGCGGTATTCGAAATAACAAATATTGCATACCACTTCCACTTCTGTCACCTTTCTCTAAATTGATATGATGAATGGCCGCATAAATGTTGGCAGGCAAAATGCTGATGAAAAATAAAATGAGCAGCCACGCATCAGTTTTGTATAGCGGATGAATCAATAAAGCGATACCGCCAAGTATTTCGAGAACGCCGGTTAAGTAAATTATCTGTAGTTTATACGGAACAAATTCCGGCAGCATCATCGACATTCCTGCGGGAAATTTAAAATGCCCGAGAGCAGTAAACATTAGCATTACAGCCATTGCAATTCTTCCTGACAAAGAAAAATCATAATAATTTCTCAGAAAGTTTATTGCAAAAAGAGAAACAATAAATGTTGTAAGGAGTATAATTAAAGGCTTCAAGATTATTTCAATTGATCTTTGAAGACTTTTTCAAACTTCTCCAACTTAGGACGAATCACGTACTGACAATACATTTGGCGAGGATTGTTGTTGTAATAATTCTCATGGTATTTTTCAGCA
This sequence comes from Arachidicoccus sp., assembly GCA_028283605.1. Classification (GTDB taxonomy): domain Bacteria; phylum Bacteroidota; class Bacteroidia; order Chitinophagales; family Chitinophagaceae; genus Arachidicoccus. The sequence continues at coordinate 255,735 of JAPWKH010000018.1, forward strand.
GAAAAAAATGTGGTGTACGGTTCTATGGCCGTAACAATCGGCTTATCAGCAATAC
>JAPWKH010000019.1 GCA_028283605.1 Arachidicoccus sp.
AAAAACATTTTGTGCATAATCCATCGTTCCTGTTGCTATTACAAATGGCTCCATCGGAATGCTGAAACGGTAAATCTCAGTATGCAGTATTTTCATATTAATTTATCAGTTTATCAAACTTAATAATATTCCGTCTATTAAAATCAATCATAAAAAAAAGAGACTGTTCATACGACCAGCCTCTTTCTTATTTTTTTATACGGAAATATATTTATTCTCTTACAAAATCGTAATAAACATACGCTGTTTTACCATCTACAGTAACCGGAGACATTAATGTAAACCCTGTTTGCGAAGTGCTTGTAAAATTGAGAATATATCCTTCGGTAACTTTCTTCGCCTTTTGTCCATTTAATATTTTCAACTGAAATATTTTTTGCTTGTTTTCATCTGTACGTACAGACCAAACAATGTTTCTTGTACCGGCATAGCAATCGCCATTTTGCGGAATGGTATAAGTTCCATTTCCATTATGCGGCAAAACCCATTCACTTCCTATGAAACAGTTGGGAGTAACATCGTCAAAAACAGTTGTTTCTAATTTTACTTTTGTAAGAATGGTTGCCGAAGTATTCCCGGCATCATTGAAGGTTTCTTTGTGCGTTGTAGAACGAGTATCTACGCCGGTTACACGCACATCGCTTACTTTATAAGTACCGTTTAGCTGTACGCCTTCTACTACATGTGATGTTGAAGAGCAGCTTGTAAAAATAATGATTAAGGAAACTAACATTCCAATGGATGAAAGTATTTTTTTCATGTGTATTTATTTATGGTTTATTTTGCGTAATTGATTGATATCAGCATCAAACATAACTTGTATAACTATTTTAGCAAAAATAATATTAGTAATAATTATAAGCAATTGAAATGCCAAAATTTAATAATTACCAAACAGCCCTAGCTGATGAACTAATGTCTAAAGAAGAAAATTGATTGCCCAAAAATTTGTAATAACCGGTTATGGCAATCATCGCGGCGTTATCTACACAATATTGAAAATCAGGAATGAAAGTTTCAATATGATTCTCCTTACCAAAATCCAATAATGCATTTCTCAAACCACTATTTGCGCTTACTCCGCCGGCAATGCAAACTTGCTTTATACCTGTTTGCGCAACAGCTTTTTTTAATTTTTTAATCAAAATATTTACAATGGCGTGCTGTATAGATGCACAGAGATCATTTAGATTCTTTTGAATAAAATCAGGTTCGGTCTTTACTTGTTTTTGCAAAAAATACAAAACAGAAGTCTTTACACCACTGAAACTGAAATTAAATTCCGGGATTTGCGGCTCAGCAAATTTGAATGCAAGCGGATTTCCATCTTTTGCATATTTATCTATCAACGGCCCTCCTGGATATGTAAGTCCAAGCAACTTTGCAGTTTTATCAAATGCTTCTCCGGCAGCATCATCAATAGTTTCTCCTAATACTTCTAATTGTAAAGGGCTTTTGGCAAGCACAATTTGCGTATGGCCGCCGCTAACAGTCAAGCACAAAAAAGGAAATGATGGCTTTTTATCAGAAATCAGATTTGCCAATACATGCGCCTGCATATGATGTACGGCAATCAGCGGTTTTTCAAGTGCCAATGCAAGTGATTTGGCAAATTGACCTCCAACCAGCAAACTTCCTATTAATCCCGGCGCTTGCGTAAAAGCGATAGCCTGAATATCTTCTTTCTTTATTCCCGATTCTTTTAAACATTCAGAAACCACAGGAACGATGTTTTGCATGTGTGCACGACTTGCCAATTCCGGCACCACTCCGCCATATTGCTCGTGTATTTTTTGCGTAGCAATTATATTGGATAATATTTTCCCGTTTATACAAATAGCAGCGCTTGTTTCATCACAGGAACTTTCAATGGCTAATATGGTTATATCTGTATTTTCCGGCATAAACAAATACGGCAAATTTAATGATGTTCTTTATAATCTTTCAGTTTGTCATTCACATAATAAAGAAGGTCATCGTCCGAATTATGCGTGCGAAGCCATTTATATGTTGGCAGATATCTTGTTATAAAAGTCTCTAATTCTTTCCCTTTATAACCTGTAAGACTATGTATTAAAATTGAATTAAATCGGAATTTTACATATTGCTCTTCTTCATTTTCTTCAAAAAATTTAAGCGCTCTCCTCTTTTTTTTCTCTTTTCCAGAAAAGATCCTGTCAAGGCTAAATCCTATTCCTGCACCGGAATTTGAACTTTCAACAAGATGATGGGAATACCCGACAATATCTGCAAAATTGTTCCTTCGCTCTATGCTATCCTGCTGATAATCTGCATAACTATACGATGATACAAGAACACTTTTTAGTTCGTGTACTTTAGGTATAAAGAATATCGTAAAAGTGTCTCTTGCAGCCAAATTTCCATTGAGTGCAAACCGCTTCTGCCAATATCCCACTTTTACGAATGTCAAAGTATCATTCAAACTTCCCTGAATAACAAAAAGCCCTTTGCCATTTGTAATATCTCCTGCTCTGGTATTATTATTAATAACATGCACATCTTCTACAGGTAAAAGTGTCAGGCTGTCAATCAGTTTTCCATAAAAATATTTTGTTTGTGAATAGGAGGCCGCAGAAATGAGTAGAAAAAAAATAAACAGAATAGTGATTCGCATTGGATAATAAATTTACAGAAAGTAATTTACTCTAAAAATCAAAGCGATAATTTATTTTCTATATAATGTTTTACAAAAAAGAACCACGCAATTGCGTGGTTCTTTCATTTATCATTCATCTTTAAAGCTAATTAATTAGCTATTAAGATTTTTGCAAATTTGGATGTGGAGCAGGAACTGTACTTGGACCTTCTTCTGTAGTAGGTTGTAAGTCTACAGTATTTGCATCACCATCATAACCATAAGTGAATATGATACGACCTTCTGCGATACCGCCTTTTTCAACTAAGTAAGACTTAACAGCATTTACTCTATCCCAGCTCAATTGTTGAGCGCGTTTGTTAGATGCACCGTAACCAACCAATTTAACTTTACAATCAGGGCTTGCATTTAATTGAGCTACTGCAGCATCTAAAGTAGATTTAGATTCATCGCTCAATTTAACGCCTGATTTGCTGAAGTGTACGCTTGGTAAGCTTGAAATACCGCAACCAGCAGGAGCAAGTTTCAAATTGTGTAAGCTATCCAACAAATCTTTGCAACATTGTGGAGTTGGTTCAGTACCTACACCATCAGCATCAACCGGGAACCAGTTTTGCGGAGTAAGAACTTGTTTATCACGGCAATCAGGAACACCGTCACCATCTGTATCCAAAGAACGACCATGAGTATCAACAGGGCATCCTGCTGGAGTATTTGGTTCCAAATCAAATTGATCAGTAACGCCATCGCCATCAGCATCAGGTAATACATCTTTAACAGCCAGTCTATCATAAACATAGTTGTTAGGATTAACCCACCATAGTGGTTCTAAACGTTTGCTTGTGCTACCCAAATTGAAGTTGAAACGAATGCGAGTTGAACTTAAGATAGTATTTCTTTGTTCTGCTTGAACAACAAGCCCACTATATGTACCGTTGTCAAATATATAACCGAATTTTTGCTCAATACCTAAGTTAAAGTGAGCGCCAAAGCGGAAAGCAACACCTAAACCTGCATTTAAGCCATGCTTAGTATTCCAACCTGCTTTACCAACAACGTCATCACGATTACCATCACGAATATCACTTAAATTAGTTTCATATTTATCCTTATCGTTACCTGTACCGGTTTTGAATAAACTGTTGCTTTGACCTTCTTTTAAAACATCTTTTACCGCATCTTTAATATCGCTACGGCTACCTGTTAAATTAGTAAAATCATAAGCATCTCCACTAGCATCAAGTAAGTTTGCGCCTACTTTTCCATAATAGAAACTATAGCCTAACAATGCATAGAAATTCACATGTGGATTACCATGATAAGGACTGATTGAATTTAAACTTGCGATCAAATCCACAGATCCTTGATGTAAGTTTGTTTTGAAGTTTGGAAGGTAAGATTGTCCTGTTGCCAATTTTCCACCTGTTGCGGCAGACAATTCTGCAGAGGCATCTCTAGTTCTGTAATCCTGACCATAGTTGATAGAATAGTCATAACCCAAACGCAAGAGAAAAAACATGACCCAAAGACTTTCTTAATGAAATACCTGCACCATATCCAAATTTAGGATCAACAGGTGTAAACAAGAATGATGGGCCTACGCTGATACCTAATTCCCACATATCTTTCGGACGTCCGGGATATGGAGAAGTGTGATTTGCAAAGGCGGCTTGTTTGCTTTTATTAGAAAAATGATCCGGACTGTATATCCATGAATCGTCGGCTGATGTGCCGGCAGATAATGCCGCATCCGGGTGCTCGCTTGTTGCAGGACTTGTTACAACCGTAGTTGTTGTGGTTGTAGTGGTCGAGTCTTGAGCAAAAGCTGCTGTAGAAATCAGACCTAAAAGGCCTAACATCATCGTGTACTTTTTGCTTGCCATAAGTAGTGATTTAATTTTTTTAATTTAATGCTTCCAATTAATATTCGGGGGCAAAAATAGTTATTGTTTTTAAAATTGCAAATTTTTATTACATTTAATTGTTTAATTTCTTTCGAACTAAATAAAAATTGCACTCTTTTATTTCCTCCCCTGAATAATTTTATCAACAAGATTTTAACAGATATCGTGCCAACTTCTTCATTTTATGAAAAAGCAATGGAATTATTTATATCGTTTATTTATTTATCTATATTTTAATGTGATTATATTGCGCTTTTATTTCTTTTTTATAGTGAAATCTGCCAGTCAATTAATATCATCCGAATTAGCGCAATTCGAAGCACATTTTAAAATTGCCGTTAAGAGCAGAGTCCCCTTGCTTGACAGAATAATGCAGTACGTCGTAAAACGTAAAGGCAAGCAATTACGGCCCATGTTTGTTTTACTTTCTGCCAAACTCGGCGGTGATGTAAATGACAAAACTTACCGTGCAGCGTCTTTAGTTGAATTGTTGCATACAGCTACACTCGTGCATGATGATGTTGTAGATGAATCTTTTGAGCGGCGCGGATTTTTTTCAATAAATGCATTATGGAAAAATAAAATTGCAGTTTTGGTAGGCGATTATTTGTTGTCCAAAGGTTTGCTTTTATCTATTGATAATAATGATTTCAGAATACTGCAAATTCTTTCAACAGCAGTAAAACAAATGAGCGAAGGCGAATTGCTGCAAATGGAAAAATCGCGCAACCTGAATTTGGACGAATCTGTATATTACGAAATTATCAAAGGGAAAACCGCGTCTTTGCTTTCTTCCGCATGCGGTGCGGGAGCTTGCTCAACATTTGATAATGAAGAAGATATTATACGTATGGAAAATTTCGGTGAAAAAGTTGGAATGGCATTTCAAATAAAAGATGATTTGTTTGACTACGGCTCTTCAAAAATAGGAAAGCCTACCGGAAACGATATTCAGGAGAAAAAGCTGACGCTGCCTCTAATTTATACTTTGAATAACTGCGACAATGCGCTCAGAAAAAAGATTATTTATATAGTCAAAAACCAAAACACGAAAAAAGATAAAGTTGATTTTGTAATTCAATCCGTACAACAATTCGGAGGTATAGAATATGCAAAACAGAAAATGTATGCCTTTCGTGATGAAGCTTTGGAACTATTATATTTTTATCCCAAAACCGAAACCAGAGATGCACTGGAAGAATTGGTAAGATTTACTACTGACAGAGAATATTAATCCGCAAACAAATTTTCCAAAACATAATAAACAATGGGGCAAAACTCCGAATTTTTTAAAGTAATGTTTTTTCTTTTAAACAATACATCTTCATTTGTATAAGGAAAACGAGCGCAATCGGAAGGCCGCACATCATAAATATTGCATGTATTATCTTCATTCAAAAACGGGCATGGAGAAGATTTTACCACATAATCGCCTTCATCATCCATATTCAGGTATTGAATGATAAAGTCCGATTCTTTCATTCCCAAAAATTTACTGATTCGTTTAATATCGGGCATTTTAAACCTCGGCGAATAATTTTTGCAGCATTGCGCGCATTGCAAACAATCTACTTTCTCAAAAGCCTCTCGATGCAATTGCGGCAAGCGTTTCAACACAGCATTTTTATTCGCTTTCTGCAAACCGTTTGCATACTTTTTTTTATTGTTTAAAGATTGCCGTTGCCAATTATTGAAGTTGACATTTATCATTCAGCAAAAGTAATCATTTAAAATATTACCGAAATTTTCGATGCCTATTACAAGGCAAGCGCATTACATTTGCAGCGTTTATATTACTGTTCAAATTATTTCTGAAAATTCATGTCCGTCAAATATAATCAGTTCAGGGCCATGCTGGCAATTGCCCGCGGTTCATTTATAGCCACATTACGCAGTCCTTCAACCGTGGTTTTCAGTATCGGTTTTCCATTAGTATTTATTTTGGCTTTTGCCTTTATCGGGAATAATTCTGTTCCGCAAATAGAAGTGGCGCTTTCGCCAAATGCAGATACAATGAATGCTGTTTACATGAAAATTGCACAGGCTCCCGGCATCGCTATCAAAAAAGAATCGCCTGAGCTGCTGAAGGAAAATTTAGAAAAGGGCCAAATATCCGCTTTGTTGAATATCCAAAAAACCAATGATGCACGTTATGAAATTTCCATAAAAACTTCACAAGCAGTAAACCCGAAAAGCATTGCTATTCTTACATCTTACTTGAACGCAGTTACTCAAGATTTAAATAAACCGAATAATTGGCAGGCTAACAATTCTGTTTTTATCAACAATAAAATAGAAAAAATTCCGGGCCGCGTTTACAGAACAATTGATTTCATTCTTCCGGGACAATTAGGTTTTTCTTTATTAAGCGCTGGAATCTTCGGCGTAGCATTTTTATTTTTTAATCTGCGGCAACAATTGGTTTTGAAAAGATTTTTTGCCACACCGATTACGAGAACTTACATTGTATTTGGCGAAGCATTGAGCAGAGTAGCTTTTCAAATGATAGCCGCCGTTGTGATCATATTTATAGGCGTTGTGTTTTTTAAATTCACACTTGTAAGAGGCTGGATTACTTTTATCGAAATAATGATTTTGAGTTTTTTCGCTCTCGTGGTGTTTATGGGTTGCGGATTTATCGTGAGTAGCGTGGCTAAAAACGAAAGTACCATTCCGCCGTTTGCGAATTTATTTACGTTACCTCAATTTTTATTGGCCGGCACATTTTTCTCCATAGATAATTTCCCGAAATGGATGCAGCCATTGTGCAACATTTTACCGCTCACGCATTTCAACCATGCCATGCGCGAAATTTCTTTTGAAGGCGCAAGTTTATTAAGCTGTTGGAAAGATATTGGTAATATATTTATTTGGGGCATTATCGTTTACGCAATTGCCATAAAAGTTTTTCGATGGGAATAATGATTGTGAATTGCATATATTTCTTACAAGAAAAAACATTTAAATCCAATTTAGATAAATGAAATTTATAAAATTAATTATCATCAGCATTATAATATTATTCTTATTAATTACATGCGCAGGGCTTTTGTTTCCGCCGAATGTAACCGTAATGCGATCTGTAAATATCAATGCTCCGGAAGATAGTGTGTACTGTATGCTGAGCAATATGAACAACTGGCAAAGGTGGTTATTTGACAGCGAGCGCTCACCAAAAATATTATCTCAAAATTCTAAAGGATTAAACGCTCAAGCACAAGTAGGAAAAAGTAAAATAACGATTACGCAAGTAACCGATTCTTCTATAGAATCCGTTTGGGAAACAGGTAAAATACATAATCAGATTTGCGATTTTGTGCTTGGGAAAAATGTGCAATCGCCCGGCATTCAGGTTACCTGGTATTTTCGCCAGCATCTTCGCTGGTATCCATGGGAACGAATCGGCGCCGTTTTGAATGAGAAAATTTTAGGCCCGTCGATGGATAGTTCTTTTGCTCGATTAAAAAGAGAAATGGAGCAATAAATTTTATACCATTACTTTTCCCGGACAATTTTTTGAGCTGCTGCCGATAATCGACTCTCCATTTTCATAAAACCAAAAAACGTTTTCTGCCGGCGCGTTTTTCCGAAGCATATCTATAGCGTTTTGATAAGAAAATTTTTCTCCGATACAAAAAATAATTGCATCGGTCTTTTCTGTTGCAAAATTTACATCCGCATTATTTTGAATAAAACATTGTGCGCCGGGAAAGTTTCTTATACAAATATTTTTTGCCTGTTTAGCCGCAATATTATCTCCGGTTAAAAATATTTTTTCGAAAAAAACAGAAGGATTTTCTACTTTCTCAAAAGGTTTCGCAAGCGCTGCAACAGCCGATCTGCCTTTTATCGCGAGCTTTAAGAAATTTGTATAAAAAAATCCGGAAGAGCCTTTGTAATGCTTTTCTACAAACAAACGCATAGCTCCGTAAAATATTTTTACATATTCCTTACTTGCCTTTTTTGTGCTTTCCCCTTTAAAATGAATGATAGGAAGATTACCTAAATAATAATTTTTATACCCTGTTTTTTGCAGCTCGTAACTTAAGTCTATATCTTCTCCGTACATAAAATATCGTTCATCAAAACCATTGATTTTCTTTAATAAGTCAATTCTTGCAATGATGAATGCTCCTGCCAATACATCCACATCATGTACTTTATTTTTATCTAAAAATCCCAAACTATACTTGCCGAATGTCTTAGACTTCGGAAAAATTTTTTCGATGAGGAATAATTTGTAAAAAGATGTCATTGCCGAAGGAAAAGATCGTTTGCTTTCAGGCAGAAATATTCCGCTTCCAGTAAGCAATTGAACACCCGCCGCGGCGGCATCTTTATGATTATCCAAAAAATGAATGCAATCAATTAATGTATTTTCAGCGATAATCGTATCAGGATTCAGATATAAAACATATTCTCCTTTCGCAATCCCCAAGCCTTGATTGTTGGCTTTGGCAAAGCCTGTATTTTTTTTATTTTCTATAAATATTACCGAAGGATATTTCGGTTTAAGATAAGCAAGACTTTCATCTGATGAATGATTATCCACAACAATAATTTCGCCGTTCAGGCTTTGCATAGCTGCATTTGCAGCATGAAGGCAATGTTCCAAAAAATATTTGACGTTGTAATTGACTATTATAATGCTTAGTTCCAATCCCTATTATTTTTAATACAAATATCTGATGAAGATAAAAGAATAATTCCTTTCTTGACTTGCGTTTTATCGACTATGAATATACACAATCGGATTTTAATTTAAGCAGCAGCTCATTTCTTAACCAAAATTTTTTATAGGAATAAATCATTTTATATAGAAACTATTGTAATTTTACACCGCAATAAAAAAGCGCATTAACAATTTTTATTTACACTTCATTTTTTAGAAGTTGGAAAACTATCATATACAAAACGATTTATTGGCTACACAGCACGAAATGTTGTGTGCTGATTTTTTTGTTGTTAACGCTCCCCGCTCCTGCTTTCCTCAATCACGACGACCGAGACATTAATCATGTTTTTATTTCGGAAAATATAAAACCCTACTTTATGCAAAAAGGCATGAAGTAAATTATCGTCATATTATCATCAAATAATCAAGTGGAAAATTCAAATAATATAATTGTTCGTGTGGCAAATGAAAATGACACACATTATGCACAGCAAATCGTAGATGAAATGGCTTCGTCCGCAAAGGCGCGCGGCACAGGCATTGCAAAGCGTTCTCCCGAATATGTGGCAAATAAAATATGCGAAGGCAAAGCCGTAATTGCTGTTACAACAGATGGGGCTTGGGTTGGCTTTTGTTATATAGAAGAATGGAGCCATGGAGAATTTGTTGCCAACAGCGGATTAATTGTGTCACCCGCTTTCAGAAAAAGCGGCGTAGCCAAGCGCATCAAAGAAACGATCTTTGCATTGTCGCGCAAGAAGTATCCCGACGCAAAAATTTTCGGACTAACAACGGGATTAGCAGTAATGAAAATTAACAGCGACTTGGGTTACGAGCCGGTTACTTATAGTGAATTGACACAAGACGAAACCTTTTGGGCAGGTTGTAAAAGTTGTGTAAACTACGATATTCTGATGAGCAAAAACCGTAAAAACTGTATGTGTACTGCAATGCTTTTCGATCCGAAAGACCATTATAAGCCTGAAGAAACGCAGGAATATTTTAAAGAAAAATCGAAGATATACGAGCGTTTGCTGCGCTTCAAACAATTATTCCTGAAAAAAGATAGCGCCGAAGCGGGCGGAGGTGATATAAAGCCGAAGCATCATTTTTTTGAAAGGTTTCATTTTTAGAATATAGAATTGAAAGTTGAAAATGGAGAATGAGATTTCTCCTATCATCGAAATGACGGTTCAAGAGTTTTTATTTTCTAAAATCATTTTCAGTATTGAAGAAAATAAGAATGCCTACACCCGTCATTCCGAACGAGGCACGAGTGAGGAATCTCAAGTTCAACGAAGTCAATCTCAATTTATAATTCATAATTTTTAATTTATAATTAAATAAATCATGTCAAAATCAGTTGTATTAGGCTTTAGTGGCGGATTGGATACCACGTTTTGTGTAAAATATTTAAGTGAAGACAAAGGTTACGACGTTCACAGCATCATCGTGAACACAGGCGGTTTTAATGATGAAGAGTTGAAGAAAATTGAAGAACACGCTTACAAGCTTGGCGTAAAAACACACACAACAATTAACGCGATTAAAAATTATTACGACAGAATCGTTAAGTATTTAATATTCGGAAATGTGCTGAAGAATAATACATATCCTTTGAGCGTAAGCGCAGAACGTTTGGTGCAAGCCTTGCACATGGCTGAACACGCAAAGAATTTGAACGCCGATGCTGTTGCGCACGGAAGTACAGGTGCGGGCAATGATCAGGTGCGTTTTGATATGATTTTAAACATCATTGTTCCCGGTATTGAAATCATCACACCGATACGCGATTTGAAGCTGAGCCGCGAAGAAGAGATTGAATATTTGAAGAAGAAAGGCGTGGAGTTGAATTTTGAAAAAGCGGCTTATTCCATTAATAAAGGTTTGTGGGGTACAAGCGTCGGTGGGCGTGAAACGCTTACCAGCAAAGGTTTTCTGCCGGAAGAAGCATTTCCTACACAAGTTACAAAAACGGGAACGGAAGAAGTGAAACTTCATTTTGAAAAAGGCGAACTCACTTCCGTGAATGATAAAATATTTGAGCATCCGTCCGAAGCCATTCAGTATTTACAAAGTATTGTTGCGCCATACGGCATCGGGCGTGATATTCACGTGGGCGATACCATTATCGGCATCAAAGGCCGCGTGGGATTTGAAGCGGCTGCGCCTGTTGTAATTATCAAAGCGCATCATACTTTGGAAAAGCATGTGCTTACTAAATGGCAATTACCCACGAAAGACAATCTCGCTATTTTCTATGGCAATTATTTGCACGAAGGACAAATCCTCGACCCTGTGATGCGCGACATTGAAGCATTCTTTACAAGCTCGCAACAGCACGTAACGGGCGATGTGTTTGTGCAGTTATTCCCTTATCGTTTTCAGGTGTTGGGCATCGAATCGAAATATGATTTGATGAGCGCGAAGTTTGGCAAATACGGCGAAATGAACAACGGCTGGACGGGCGAAGACGTGCGTGGTTTCAGCAAGATATTTGGTAATCAAGTAGCGATTTATGAATCAGTAAAAGAAAGTGAAAAGTCTTAATTATCGGGTATTTTAATAAACTGTAACGAAATAAAGAGAGACTATGGAATGGCTTGATAAATGGAACGAAAGGTATAACAGCGAGGAGTTTGCCTACGGTAAAGAACCGAATCTATTTTTAAAAGAACAATTGGAAAAGCTAAATGCGGGAACAATACTTTTTCCTGCGGAAGGCGAAGGGCGTAATGCAGTTTTTGCAGCCAAGCTTGGTTGGAAAGTTTCGGCTTTTGATATCAGCATCGAAGGGCAAAAGAAAGCTTTGCAACTTGCAGAAACGAATAATGTAAACATAGATTACCAAGTTGGCGAATTGCAAGCATTGGATTATGGTGTTAATCAGTTTGATGTAATTGCACTTATCTACGCTCATTTTCCCGCAAACATAAAATCTTTATACCACAGAATATTGAACACATATATTGCGAAGAACGGATTGATTATTTTAGAGGCTTTTAGCAAAAAACATATTGATTATGTTTCTAAAAATCCTAAAGTAGGCGGACCTAAAGATATTGCTTCTTTATTCTCGATTGATGAAATAAAAAACGATTTCCCTAATTATGAAATTGTAGAATTAGAAGAAAAGGAAATAAATCTGAATGAAGGATATACGCACAATGGAACAGGTTCAGTCATAAGATTTGTCGGAAGAAAAAAGGAAAAGAATTTATAATTTTCACACAAAGGCACAACGATATAAGCAAAGCATACAACGTTGTTTCTTTTGTAAGCTTTGTTTCGTTGTGTGAAATATTTAGTTATGATAAAAGTCGGAATCATAGGCGGAGCAGGATATACAGGCGGCGAGTTGGTAAGATTATTAATCAATCATCCGCAGGCGGAAATTGTTTTTGTAAACAGCAACAGCAATGCAGGCAATCTTATTTCTTCTGTTCATCAGGATTTGATTGGCGAAACGGATTTGAAATTTTCAGGCGAATTGAGCGATAATATTGACGTGCTTTTTTTGTGTCTGGGACACGGCGATTCAAAGAAATTTTTATCGGAAAATACAATCCCTTCCAACATAAAAATTATTGATTTAGCGAATGACTTTCGTTTGGCAAAAGATGCGCAGTTCGGGGAAAGAAATTTTATTTACGGATTGCCGGAAATCAATAAAACTGAAATTCAATCTGCGCAAAGCATAGCAAATCCCGGCTGTTTCGCCACTTCCATTCAGTTGGGTTTGTTGCCTTTGGCGAAAGAAAATTTACTTGAACGAAATTTATACAACAGGCATTACAGGTTCAACAGGCGCAGGACAAAAGCTCGCAGCAACTTCGCATTTCAGTTGGCGCGCCAATAATATTCAGGCGTACAAAACCTTGACACATCAGCATCTCGGCGAGATACAGCAATCATTGCATCAGTTGCAAAACAGTTTTCCGTTAGCGGAAGAAACCAGTGAAGCATTGAACTTTGTTCCCTGGCGTGGTGATTTTACGCGCGGCATTTTTATCAGTTCAACCATCAGTTGTAAACTATCTTTGAACGATTTGAATGATTTGTACAAAGATTTTTATAAAGACGCTGCATTCACATTTGTAAGCGATGAACCAATTTTTTTAAAGCAGGTTGTGAACACGAATAAAGCCGTTATTTATTTAGAAAAAATCGGAACGAAACTGGTTGTTCATTCCGCATTGGACAATCTGCTGAAAGGCGCATCAGGACAGGCTTTGCAGAATATGAATTTAATGTTCGGGCTCAATGAAACGGAAGGATTGAGGTTGAAAGCAACAGGCTTTTAGATTGTGTTTCATATCTTAATTTAATGAACTTGAAAGATACATTGTATGAAAATATTATTTCTTGTATTAAGTATTACATTTTTTTCTGCAAATACATATTCGCAGGATAACACTGATACTACAGCTTTAAAGGCATCACTTGCAAACGCGACTGCCGCAATTAGAAGTGCTTTTGAAAAAGGCGATGCAGCTTTAGTTGCACAATTACATAGTCCGAATGTTATTAAATATTTTGGCGGCAATAATGTGATAGTAGGTAGAGATGCTGTAGAAAAAGGTGCGAGAGAGTGGTTTCAAAATTCAAAAGTGGCATTTATCGAAAACACTATTGAGAATACTGAATTTGTTGGGAACATTGCAATACAGACTTCTATTTTCGGAATTAAAACAACTCCAAAAAATGGAGGAGCATCTTCCATAAACAGAGGTCGTTCCATGGTAATTTATATTCAAGACAAAAATAGCCCGACAGGTTGGTTAACATTGCGCGAGTTTGTCCAAGAAGCGCCGACCAAATAAATTTAATAATAAAAATATACTGAAGTAAAATTTTAAACTAATTATAAAATGAATCATTTATTCAACGTTTATCCGCTCAACGATATTACTATCACAAAGGCTCAAGGCGCTTATGTTTGGGACGATAACGGTATTCAATATCTGGATATGTACGGCGGACATGCCGTGATTTCTATCGGTCACACGCATCCCCATTGGGTAAAGCGGATTGAGGAGCAATTGGAACAGATTGCATTTTATTCCAACTCAGTAAAGATTCCCATTCAGGCTGAATTAGCGGAGAAATTAATCAAAGTAAGCGGCAAAGAAAATTATCAGTTATTCCTTTGCAACAGCGGCGCGGAAGCAAATGAAAATGCGTTGAAAGCTCGCATCGTTTCACACAGGAAGAAAGAAAGTGATTGCATTTAACAAAGCGTTTCACGGACGAACTTCTTTAGCTGTTGCAGCAACAGATAATAAAAATATTGTTGCACCTGTGAATGAAACGGACAACATTATTTTTCTTCCGTTCAATGATGAAGCGGCATTGGAAAAATACTTTCATGAAAATGGGAAAGAAGTTGCAGCCGTAATTATTGAAGCGATTCAAGGTGTAGGCGGGATAAGGATTGCAGACGACTCTTTCCTGCAAAAAATCCGTTCGTTGTGCGATGAATACGGCGCGGTTTACATTGCCGATGAAGTGCAATGCGGTTACGGAAGAAGCGGTAAATTTTTCGCTGCGGATTATGCCAATGTTGATGCGGATATTTACACAATGGCGAAAGGAATGGGCAACGGGTTTCCTATCGGCGGCATTTTGATTGCGCCAAAATTTGAAGCGAAATACGGAATGTTGGGAACGACTTTTGGTGGTAATCATTTGGCTTGCGCGGCGGCGTTGGCTGTGCTGGAAGTAATTGAACAGGAAAATTTGATTGAGCAATCCAAGCAACGCGGCACATATTTGTTGAACAGATTAAAAAGCATTGACGGCATTGAAAACGTGCGCGGACGCGGCTTAATGATTGGCTTTGATGTGCCTGACGCGATTAAAGATTTGCGCAAAAATTTATTGTTCAATCACTATGTGTTTACAGGCGAAGCCAAACCGAATGTGATTCGTTTGTTGCCGTCTTTGGCGATTACCAAAAAACAAGTGGATGAATTTTTGGATTTGCTGAAAGAAGAAGTGGAAAGTTTGAGTGCGAAAGAAAATATTGTAATAAATTAAAAATGAAGAACCTCGTTTTTATATTATTAATGCTCCCTTTGTTTAGTTTCAGTCAAACTACACAGACAAATTATAAACACGATAGCATTTATAATTTTTTGTTTAACAAAGATTCTATCGTTATAAAAGTTACAGATAAAGACAGCAATGTTTATTCAAAATCTGATTTGCTTTATATAGAAAAAAATTATCCTGAATTATTAGACAATAAATATACATTGTCACCAGAAGAAGTTTATAATCAGAATAATTGTGCGGAAAATGATTCTGTTTTTCATCACTTTGCAAGTGAAGTAGGACAGGATGAGTTTTATGTTCTATACGGTTATTTTTTAAGCATAAGAAACGGAGCAAATAAATATAAAATAGAGAGAAAATTGTTTACAATATATGAAACAATAAATTCTATCAATACAAAACTGGAAACGCGGATCAGGAATTTGGACATATGAGTTGGAGAATTTATGGTTATGCAGAATATGGAATTTATTTGTTATCAAAATTTCAAGATGTTCAGTTCGATTATTCTAAACAAAAAGAACTCTTCATTCAATCTTTGAAACAATACATTACAGATAAAGTTAGTGTTGATTTTGATATTGATGATAAAGTAAAGTTTAAGAACAAATTATTTGAATTGGTAAATAAATTAGATAAAGGAATTGATAATTATTCCTTATCATGTCTAAATTTTGAGACCACTTATTATTAAAATTAGGTGATTTTTCAAAGCGACTTTAAACGAATTAGATGAACTAAGCATTTTGTTTGATGAGTATCGTCAATTTTATAGAAAAGAATCTGATGTTGATGCAGCAAGAAATTTTCTGAAAGAAAGAATTGAACGTAACGAATCTGAAATCTTTTATACAAAAAATGATGATGGGTCAATGACTGGCTTTGTGCAACTCTATCCTATTTTTTCTTCAGCAAGAATGAAAAGAAAATGGTTGCTGAACGATTTATATGTTCGCAAACCCTTTCGTGGTAAAGGTTTCGGCGTTGCGTTAATTGAAAGAGCAAAACAATTAGGCAGAGAAACAGGCGCTCATTCATTAGCTTTAGAAACGGAGAAAACAAATACAATCGGAAATAGTTTGTATGTAAAAACAGGATTTGAGCAAAGCTCTGATTGGAATTTTTATGATTATACACTTTAATAATTGATAAAAAATGTCTTTACTAAAAAATAATAAATTCACTTCCGTAGAAGACGTTACAGATATAAACGGCTTGGTAGCAAAAGCATTGGCATACAAAGCAAATCCCTTTGCTGATGCGGCTTTGGGCGTAAATAAAAGAATCGGTTTATTGTTTTTAAATCCAAGTTTGCGCACACGGTTAAGCACGCAGATTGCAGCGAAAAATCTCGGAATGGAAGCCATTGTTTTCAATGTGGACAAGGAAGGCTGGAAATTAGAGTTTGAAGAAGGCGCGATTATGAGCGGCAATACTTCGGAACATGTGAAAGATGCAGCGCCTATTCTCGGAAGTTATTTTGATATTCTCTGCATTCGTACTTTTCCTTCACTTGTCAATCGCGAAGATGATTACAGCGAATTGTACATTAGCGAGTTCATCAAATATTGTGGCCGTCCAGTAATCAGTTTGGAAAGCGCAACGTTGCATCCATTACAATCTTTAACTGATGTGATTACGATTACAGAACAAATTCAATCTTCAAAAATCGTAAAACCAAAAATCGTTCTCACTTGGGCACCGCACGTGAAAGCATTGCCACAGTGCGTTTCCAACAGTTTTTCGCAATGGATAAATGCGTGGGACGGCAAAGGCGAATTTGTCATCGCGCATCCGGAACATTATGAATTGGCGGAAAAATTTACCAAAGGAGCAACCATCACACACAATCAGGATGAAGCGTTGAAAGACGCCGATTTCGTCTATGTAAAAAATTGGAGCACATATAACGATTACGGAAAAATTTATGAAAACGACCCATCTTGGATGTTGTCATTAGAAAAATTAAAACAAACCAACAACGCCAAAGTGATGCACTGTTTGCCTGTTCGCCGCAATGTAGAATTGAGTGATGAAGTGTTGGACAGTACACACAGTATTGTAACACAAGAAGCGGGAAATCGCGTGTGGGCAGCGCAAGCCGTTATATCAGAATTGTTGTAGAAGTAATAAGTTGTAAGAATGGATAAATTATTTGTAATAAAAATCGGCGGCAACGTAATTGACAACGAAGAAAATCTTTCATCGTTCTTACAATCCTTTGCATCCATTCAATCCAACAAAATTCTCGTACACGGCGGCGGAAAAATTGCAACGAAAATAGGCGAGCAATTGGGCATCAAATCCAATTATATCAACGGTCGCAGAATTACGGATGATGATACAATAGATTTGGTTACGATGGTGTACGGCGGATTGGTCAATAAAAAAATTGTTGCACACTTACAGGCAAAAAGTTGCAATTCCATCGGTTTAACTGGAGCTGATGCGAATATTATTCCCGCAACAAAACGTCCTGTAAAAGAAGTTGATTTCGGTTGGGTAGGGGACGTTTATAATGATCAATTGAAAATTGACAATGTACAATTGTTTCTTGAAAGTGGCATTACACCTGTGTTTGCACCGCTTACACACGACGGAAACGGGCATATTTTAAACACAAATGCCGACACGATTGCATCTTCGTTAGCTATCGCATTGTCGAAAGATTACGATGTACGATTGATTTATTGTTTTGAAAAGAAAGGTGTGCTAGAAAATGTGAACGATGAAAATTCCGTTATCCGAAATATCAATAAAGAAAAATATCGGCAATTGTTGCAAGAGCAGAAATTGTTTGAAGGCATCATTCCGAAAATAGATAATGCTTTTGCCGCGATTGATGCAGGCGTGAAAGAAGTGTTGATTGGCGACGCAAAAGATTTATTGAAGAATACAACGGACGAAACGGAAGGAACGCTGATCAATTAAAAATGGATAATTGACAATTAAAAATTATTATGTCTGATTCACAATTCACAACTCATAAGTTATTATACAACGAAGCAATTAATCTCTTAAAACAATTAATTGCAACACCGTCATTTTCCAAAGAGGAAGACGGAACGGCTATTATTATCCGGCAATTCTTTACAGATAAAAATATTCCCTCACAAAGATTTCTGAATAATATTTGGGCAATCAATAAGTATTTCGATTCGCTGAAACCCACGCTATTGTTGAATTCACATCACGATACGGTAAAGCCGAATGCGAAATACACCAAAAATCCTTTTGAACCGATTGAAGAAAACGGCAAGTTGTATGGCTTGGGAAGCAACGATGCAGGCGGCTGTTTGGTTTCGTTAATTGCTGTGTTCGTTCATTTTTACGACAAGGAAAATTTGCCTTTTAATATTGTTCTTGCAGCAACTGCTGAAGAAGAAATTACAGGAAAAAACGGCATAGAAGCGCTGTTGGTAAACGATGTATTTTTAAAGAGTTTACACAATCCTGATTTTAAAAACGAGCAGGATAAATGGTTTGCAATTGTTGGCGAACCGACCCAAATGGAATTAGCCATTGCCGAAAAAGGCTTAATGGTTATTGATGCAACGGCGCAAGGCATCGCAGGGCATGCGGCGCGCAACGAAGGCGAAAATGCTTTGTACAAAGCCATACGCGATATTCAATGGTTTGAAACTTTTAAGTATCCGAAATCTTCGGAATGGCTTGGCGAAGTGAAGCAAACCGTTACCGTGATTGAAACGGAAAACAAGGCACACAACGTAGTTCCTGCAACTTGCAATTTTGTTGTGGACATCCGCATTCCGGATTGCTATACGCACGAAGAAATTATTGAAATTATCAAACAAAATATTCAAAGTGATTTTAAAGAACGCAGCATACGTCTGCGTTCTACGCGAATTGAAGTCAATCATCCTCTGGTGCAATCGGGCGTTACGTTAGGTAAAAAGCCTTACGGTTCACCTACTTGCTCGGATAAAGCACTGATTCCTTTTCCTGCAATGAAATGTGGTCCGGGCTTCAGCGGACGCAGCCATACAGCCGATGAATTTATTTTTTTAGATGAAATAAAAGACGGCATTGACACGTATATCAAAATGATTGAAGGAATTTCTCTCTGAGAAAAACTTTGTAGTTTAGCCTTTCTTTAATAATCATTAATTTACTTTTTATGCAAAATCATGAAATAGACTATAAGATTTTTGGAGAAGAAATGCAATACGTAGAAATCGAGCTTGATCCGGATGAAACTGCAATCGCAGAGCCGGGAAGTTTTATGATGATGGAAGACGGTATTCAAAATGCAAACCATTTTCAGCGACGGAAGTAATCAAAACGGCAGCAGTATTCTCGATAAACTTTTTTCCGCAGGCAAAAGGTTATTGGTAGGCGAAAATTTGTTTATGACAGCTTATACTAATGTCGCTTCACAAGGCAAGCGTCATGTGAGTTTTGCCGCACCTTATCCGGGAAAAATCATCCCGCTTGATTTGAATACGCTGGGGAATAAAATCATTTGTCAGAAAGATGCATTTTTATGTGCAGCAAAAGGCGTTTCCATTAGTATAGAATTTCAAAAAAGATTAGGCACGGGGCTCTTCGGAGGCGAAGGTTTTATCATGGAAAAATTAGAAGGCGACGGAATGGCATTTATGCATGCCGGCGGGCATATTACCGAGCGCGAATTGCAGCCTGGCGAAATATTGAAAGTAGATACAGGATGTATCGTAGGATTTACAGACAATGTAAGCTACGATATAGAATTTATCGGTGGAATAAAAAACACTTTGTTTGGCGGCGAAGGTGTATTCTTCGCCTTATTACAAGGTCCCGGAAAAGTTTGGATTCAAACATTGCCGATCAGCCGACTAGCAAGAAGAGTATTGGCTTATGCTACCGTAAAACAAAAAGATGAAGGCAGCATTCTCGGCCCTTTAGGAAGAATTTTCGATGGCGATAACAGCTTTTAAAAAATATGTGTTACAAAGATGTTGCTTTGTAACACATATACTTTCATTTTGTAAGTCAATAATAGGTACTCTTTACGAAGCACTTAATTGCCTTGTAAGATCTTTAGCATTTACATTTTTCCAATTGCATATTGCTATTTCTTTTAGGCTTAACTGCGCCTTAATATCGTCTATAGCAATTTGTAATTGTTCGTTATCCACCCGGCCAATAAAGTAATCATGAAACTGATCTAAACTATCCTTTACATCCATTATATCATTTACAGATTTGATATCATTTATTTGTGTAAATAGTAATCTCTTCTCTGAAGAAAATAATGTTTTTTCTTTGGAGGCGGAACGTATTAAAAGAAAAAAGAATACTAAGAGAATACATAGCAAAAATACTGCTAAAGTTATTGCGTTCATGTGTAGTTTTGTTGTTGTGGTCGTTAAAAAATAAAAAGGGTTACAAAATCTAAATGGGAAAGTTAGCAACTATTTTTGATATAAAAAATTATCCACAAAAATAATTAACGCAAGTTTATAAAAAGTAGATTAATGTCAAAGTAACCCCATTATTTAAATCTGTGTTTTTCAATTTACTTCTCTGCTGCAATGGTTTTTACATTTACAAATTCCAAAATGCCGTTTCTTCCTAATTCTCTGCCGTAACCGGATTTTTTTATTCCTCCGAATGGCAGGCGTGGATCAGATTTGACTAATGAGTTGATAAAAATACTACCACTGTTTATTTTCTTAGCGATAGCAATACCCCGGTCAACATCGCGCGTCCAAATGCTTCCTCCTAAACCATAAACGGATTTGTTGGCAAGCGTAATTGCTTCCTCATCGTTTTGCGCAACAATTACCGATGCGAGCGGGCCAAAAGCCTCTTCGGTAAATGTTGACATTGTGCTATTCACATTCATTAATAATGAAGGCTGAAAATTACATCCGTCAATTTCTCCGCCAATTTTTAATAAAGCACCTTTGCTAACGGAATCTCTCATTTGTTTCTCCAATTGCTGCGCTAAATCTAATCTTGCCATCGGGCCGGTAGTTGTAATTGAATCAAATGGATTTCCCTGTTTTAAGAGGGCAATGTTTTTGATTAAATTTTCCGTAAAATCGTCCGCAGCTTCTTTTACTACAATAAATCTTTTAGAAGCTATGCAGGACTGGCCGGCATTCTGCATCCGCGACTGAATGGCAATTTTAGCGGCCTGTTCTATATCAGCATCCTGCAATACAATCAGCGGGTCACTTCCGCCGAGTTCCATTACCGTTTTTTTAATATACTTGCCCGAAAGAGCGGCAACGGAAGAGCCCGCTTTTTCACTCCCGGTAAGCGTTACACCCTGAACAATATTGCTCGAGATTATTTTTTCCACCAATGGAATATCAATTACCATCGTTTGAAATACGCCTTTCTCTGCACCGGCTTCTTCAAAAATTTTTTCTATGGCGAGTGCGCAGCCGGTAACATTAGGTGCGTGTTTCAAAAGCGCTATATTGCCGGCCATAAGTGTTGGCGCAGCAAATCTAAAGGTTTGCCAGAAAGGAAAATTCCACGGCATTACAGCGAATACCGCGCCTATCGGCGAATAAGTTATAAAGCTTTTGTAATAATCTGAATCCAAGCCTTCATCTTGCAAAAATTTTTCTGCATTCTCGGCAAAATATTCACATACCCAAGCGCATTTTTCAATTTCGGCAACAGCTTCCGGAACTACTTTTCCCATTTCATGGGTAATGAGTGCGCCGAGTTTATTTTTATCTCTTTTTAAAATGGCGGCAACACTTCGTAATATGCCGACTCGTTCTTCATAACTTTTCGATGACCAAACGGGATATATTTTTTCGGATAAAGAAAGTGCGTTTGATACATTCTTTTCATTCATTAATGGATATTCTGCAATTACTTCCTGCGTGTAAGGGAATATGGATTTAAATGTATTCATTACAATATTTTAAAGGTATTTTTAATCGTTGCAGAATGGAGAAAGAAAGGAGACAAACTGAAAATTATTTCAATATTACCGCGCCCAATTCTGTGGTAAGATTTTTTTCTTCATCTTTCAAATGCTTATAGACCATCATAAGTTTTAACTGCTCTTCATACACTTTAGATTGATCTAATTCTGCCTGTGTTTGCTCCAGCATTTTTTTTATTTTTCTAAGTTTAAAATAGATTAAACTTACTTTGGCATCTTCAAGCGAAACATCTTTATCAAGCACTTTTTGTTCTTTCTTCGTATTGCCCAAACGTTCATCCCATTGACGGCTCAATTCGTATTTGGATAATGTAATATTAGCCACGAGTTCTTGCATCTTATTATCCAACAAATACATTATAGACTTGGTTGTGGGCTGTAACCCTTGCCTGTACTGTGTTTCGTACAGCTGCATCAATTGTTCGTAATTATTATTATCAAAAGGAAATGCCTGGATTTCATTAAAAATATAATCTGCTATCGTTTGATGTTCATCGAATGGTTTCAGTCCGTATTCAAATACTACACGAAGAATATTTTTTTCCTGAAGCTCATCATTGTCTGTAATAAATACATCAGGCGATTCAATTGTTTCCTGTTCTTTAACTTGGTCTTCGAATGCCTTATTTTTTTCTTGTTTAGCTACGCTATCGCGTTTGTATTTATTGACGAGCGTAGTTAATCCCGTTTCATCAATTTTTAGAATTGCCGCACACTGCTTTATGTATTCCTGCTGTTTGGTAAAATCTTCCGCTTTGTTGATTTTACTTAGCGAATCTGCAACACGATTTACAACCTCATTCTTCTTACTAATATCGTTGCCCGCATCGCGCAGCATGATTTCTAACTGAAAAAGTATAAAATCTTTTTTATTATCTTGAACGAATTGTTTGAAAGCATTCGCTCCAACTTTTTTTACATAGCTGTCGGGATCTTCATTATCCGGAATTAATACCAGCCGCACATTCAATCCTTCTTCCAAAGCCATATCCAATCCGCGCAAAGCAGCTTTTACACCGGCGTTGTCGCCATCATATATAATGGTAAGATTATCCGTGTATTTTTTTATCAGTCGGATTTGCTCAACAGTAAGCGAAGTACCGCCGCTTGCCACAACATTGTCCACGCCGGCCTGTGCAAGACTGATAACATCGGTATAACCTTCCACCAATAAGCATTCATTATTTTTATCAATGGAATGCCGCGCAAAGTAAGACCCGTAAAGGATTTTGCTTTTTACATAAATTTCATTCTCCGGTGTGTTAATATACTTCGGTGCATTCTCTTTTTTACCGATAATTCGCGCTCCGAAACCGATGATTTTTCCTGAATTATTATGAATAGGAAAAATAATCCTGCCGCGGTAATTATCCTGCAATTCATCGTGATAGCTTCTTACAAGACCGGAACGCAGCAATAATTCCGGATTGTATTGATTTGTCAAAGCAGCTTTGGAAAAGGCATCGCGCACATCGGGCGAATATCCAACTCCAAATTTCTGCAGAATACTGTCTGTAAATCCGCGCTCATACAAATAAGTAAGTGCAATGTTGCGCCCTTCTTCGGTTTCAAAAAGCTGTTCTGCAAAAAACTTTTGCGCAAATCCGTTGATGATATAAAGGCTGTCTGCTGTTTGCGCATGCGCTTTTGCTTCATCGCTCATTTCGGTTTCTTCCACCTCAATGCCATAGCGATTTGCCAGCCAGCGCAATGCTTCCACGTAACTGTATTTCTCATGCTCCATGAGAAACGTAATGGTGCTTCCGCTTTTGCCGCAACCGAAACATTTAAAAATTTCTTTCGAGGGCGATACCGTAAACGACGGCGATTTTTCGCCATGGAAAGGACAAAGCCCGAGATAATTTGCTCCGCGCCTTTTTAATTTCACAAACTCGCCTACCACATCAACTATATCAATGCGGGAAGTAATTTGTTCTATGGTTTGCGGCGTTATCAGATTAATTCAAAAATAAAAAGTAAATAATAAATGCTATTTCTTCGCTAAAGCGAAAGCTAATAAAACCCAGCCTGCAATAAAACATAATCCGCCAAATGGCGTAATGATGCCGAGCTTCATCAATGCTGCATTATTAGCATTCACAGCATAAGTAAGCAAGTATAAAGAACCGCTGAATAAGATAATGCCAACGATAAAAAAGATGCCTGACAATTTCATTAATTGAGTATTGCCGTAATAAAAAACAATGCCTGTAAGCGCAAGCGCAAATACGTGATAAAACTGGTAACGCACGCCTGTTTCAAAAATCTGCAAAGCATTCGCCGTTACTTTTTCTTTTAATCCGTGCGCGGCAAAAGCGCCAAGCGCAACACTTAATGCACCGAGTATCGCCGCAATTTGTATGAATGATTTATAAATGTTCATGGATAATTTTTTCGAAATTTTTATTAGATATTTCGTCTCCGAATAAATGGTGCTGCGACAATTCATAATACGTCCGGCGCTCTTCCAGTTTGTTCTTTAAGAAATTGTGCAAATCTTCATTTTGCAAATCTTTGATCAAAGGTCGGTGATCTTTTTGTTGTTTCAGCCGCCCGACCAAAATTTCAACAGGCTCATCCAGCCAAATTGTGATGCCATTCTTGTTCATCCATTTCATATTATCGCCAAAAGATGCCGTGCCGCCGCCCGTAGCCAAAACAAACGATTTTTTCTCAGCGAACCATCGCAATATTTCAGCTTCTTTTTTTCTGAAATATTGCTCTCCTTTTTCGGCAAAAATTTCCGAAATCGTAGCTTCTTCGTTAAGCTCTATTAAATTGTCCAAATCGTAATGGCCGGTTTTTAATTTATTCGCCCATTTCTTGCACCAGTAGCTTTTGCCTACACCCATTAATCCTATCAAAAATATTTTTGCCATAAAAATGTCTACAAATATTTCCAAAAGTAAAAGAAGAAATTATAATGAGGAATTAAAATCAGTATCCATAGCATTAGGATTGTTTCTTTTTCTTGCAATTCTTATCTAACTTTATTCCATGTTCTTACATGTACATCCCGATAATCCGAATGAGCGTAATATTAAAATTATTGCAGAGTGCTTGCTGGACGGCGGCATTATTATTTATCCTACAGATACAATTTACGGGCTTGGCTGCGATATCTTCCAACATAAAGCCATTGAACGCATCGCTCAAATAAAGCATATCGATTTGCGAAAAATCAATATGAGTTTTATTTGTAAAGACCTGAGCGATTTAAGCCTTTATACAAAATCGATTTCAACACCACTGTACAGAATGCTTAAGGAATATTTGCCTGGTCCATATACCTTTATTCTGCCGGCAAGCAAGGAAGTGCCAAAGATTTTGCAAACAAAAAAAAATACCATCGGCCTGCGTGTACCTGATAATAAAATCTGCAAAGCGTTGTTAAACGAACTGAATCATCCCATACTTTCCACTTCGCTTCCGGGAGAATTTGTGGAAGAGTACACAGATCCCGAACTTATATACAGGAACTTTGAAAATATTGTGGATATTGTGGTTGACGGTGGCGCCGGTGGCGTAATACCTTCTACGATTGTTGATTGCACAAAGGAACAATATGAAATTATACGCGAAGGCCTGGGCGTTTTTGAAACTGAAGAATAGATTTTTACTATCATAAAGATTGGACATATATTTATGTAGTAATTTTTTGAAGTAGTATTATGTAAGAGAATGTTTTTTAGTAGCCAACTATTTATTATTTCGACTAACTTCGCAACATTCCTTTCTTTCTTAGCAGATGAAGCAGTTACAAATAATTTTACAGTTTTTTTTTACACGCTTACGATACGGAATTTTGTTACTGAAAAGGCGGATGACCGAAAGGCAATTCCTTCTTTTTTGCTGCATCATTGTAGGCGCACTGGCAAGCATGGCAGCCATTATTCTAAAACTGTTTGTTGTAAAACTGGAACAATATTTTTTTGAAAGTTCTAAATATGGCGATATTGTCTGGTATCAGGCGCTGATTCCGGTGCTTGGAATCGGGTTGAGCAGTTTATTAATAGAACGCGTTTATAAAAAGAATTTTTTGAAAGGCAATGATAAGATTGTGTATGCTATGGCAAAAAAACAATCGGAACTTCCTTTCAGTCAATGCTATTCTCATATTGTAACGGCCGGAATTACCGTTGGGCTCGGCGGCTCATGCGGATTGGAATCACCGATGGTTGCAACAGGTGCAGCGATAGGATCTAATCTTGGGCGCGCAACATTTTTGCCTTATAAAGAAAAAACTTTATTAATAGCATGCGGCATTGCTTCCGGTATTTCTTCTGCATTCGGTGCACCTATTGCAGGCGTATTGTTTGCATTGGAAGTTTTGCTGATAGATATGTCTATTACTTCATTCATTCCGTTGCTGATATCTGCTGCAATAGGCGCATTGCTGGCAAAAATTATCTTGGGCGATAATGTATTGCTTACATTCAATACCATTAAGGAATTTAATTATAAAAATATTTTTTTGTTTGTGGGGCTTGGTTTGCTGGCCGGCTGTATGTGCCTTTTTTATACAAGAACATTTCACTGGTTGGAACACAGATTTGCCGCAATGAAAACTCCGGTACAGCGTTGGGCAATCGGTTCTTTTTTTCTTGCATGCCTTATTTTTATTTTTCCGCAATTGTTCGGCGAGGGTTATTCGTTTATAAAAACGCTTGCCGAAACCGGGCAGATAGAAAAAAATTCAATCTTGATAGCACATGTAGATAATGAATGGTGGATTCTACTTTTCATTGCAGGCATTATGTTTTTCAAAGTATTTGCCGCAGCATTTACTATACTTGGCGGCGGTAACGGCGGCAGTTTTGCGCCGTCTCTCGTCATCGGCGCGTTGCTTGGATTTATTGTCGGCAGGTTTTTTCAACTGATAGGCTATGTAAATGTGCCTGTTACAAATTTTGTTGTAGCCGGTATGGCCGGTATGCTGAGCGGCGTATTCTTTGCACCGCTTACAGCTATATTTTTGGCAGCTGAAGTTACAAATGGATATTCTTTGTTTATCCCTTTAATGATTGTTGCTGCAATTAGTTTTTTTGTAGTGCGTTCTTTCGAACCTCTTTCGCTCGAAATGAAAAAGCTCTCACAGCAATCTGCACTTAACCCTACCAACAGAGATAAATTTTTATTGAGCAGGCTGGAGCTAAGGTTTTTAATAAGAAAAGATTTTCCGCATTTTAATGTCAATGCTTCGCTGAAGGATATGCTGATTGCTTTGCATGATACAGATAAAGATGTATATGCGGTTACGGATGATAAAAATATTTTGCAAGGCGTGATTTACCTGAACGATGTTAAAAATATTTTATTTGATAATGCCAATAACAAAGGTGAAGATATACGAATAACTGCCGGCGATTTGATGATGAAGCAAATACCGCTAACCATAGAAGATGATATGGAATCTGCTCTTTTGAAATTTGAGAAATTAACTTCAGCAAAAAATATATTGCCTATAACAGACAGCGAAAACAAATGGCTGGGCTTTATTTCCAAATCGTCTATTCTGGATAAATACCGTGCGGAAATTATTCGCAGTTCGTAAATTATTTTCTTTATAAAGTCCTGTTTAGCTCAGACAATTTTGGCCGCAGCCTTGCTTTTGATTTATTGAAAATATTCTGTCCTTTGTCAATCCCTTTGCGTATTTGCTTTTGCCTTTCCAAAGGCATATCCAAAGTTTCCAAACATTCTACTGAGCAGCAATGATTGTACTTTGAAGCGCATTCCTCACATTGAATAAACAGTAAATGACAGCCTTCGTTTTTGCAATTGGTGTGTGTATCGCAAGGCTTGCCACATTGATGGCAATACGCAATTACATCATCGGTTATTCTTTCTCCCAAACGATTATCAAATACAAAATTCTTTCCTATAAACTTGCTTTCTAAATTTTCTTTTTTTATTTGTTGCGCGTAATTGATAATACCGCCTTCCAAATGATATACGTTTTTAAATCCTTTGTGCAACATCCATGCGCTCGCTTTTTCACAACGAATACCGCCGGTGCAATACATCACAATATTTTTATCTTCTGCTTTACCTTTCAGTAAATCAACAGCCATATTTAACTGGTCTTTGAACGTATCGGAAGGAATTTCTATTGCATTTTCAAAATGGCCAACTTCATATTCGTAATGGTTACGCATATCCACAACAATAGTATCATTGTTTTGCAGCATTTCATTCATGCTTTTTGCATTCACATACTTTCCTTTGGTATGCATATTGAATGATTCGTCTGTAATGCCATCTGCCACTATCTTTTCCCGAACTTTTACTTTCAATACCCAAAAGGATTTACCGTCATCATCTACTGCGATATTTAAACGAAGATTTTGAAAACCATCTATAGAATGAATGAATTTTTTAAATTCTTCAAAATTATTTTCCGGTACGCTCATCTGTGCGTTGATGCCTTCTTTGGCTACATAAATACGCCCGAAAGCATTCATTACAGATAAATTCTTGTAGAGATAATCGCGAAATTCCTGTGGATTTTGAATCGGAAAATATTGATAGAAACTTATTGTAGTACGCTTAAAAGTTTCCTGCATTAATTGTTGTTTCAATACTTCGTTTGAAACGCGGTTGTGTAGAACTGACATTGTATTTAAATTTCTGACATCTGCTTTTTCAAGCAAATGTTCCATGAAAAAAATATGGACTCACATTTCAGGTGAGCAAAATTGCGTTGCAAATTTATGCTATTTTCTCAATTGTTTTAATATGATTGTTATGTATGGGGATTTGTACGATGCACTTCCTTTATTCTATCAATTGTTTTCCTTGATTGGAATTTAACAAAGTGAAAAATATATGTGAGAGATAATCCAATCATACAACCAAGCATCACGCCACCTGCTCTTTCTAAAGCTATATTCCAAAAATAATTTCCTTTTTCATGCATTGTAATTATAAGAACAGCAACAACGGCCGATTTTGTAGCAGCCTTAAGATTAAACCATTCACATATAATCATGGATAGAGTAATGCTTATACATATAATAAGCATATTAATATTGTGAAAATAGGATGCCCCTAAACCAACTAATGCTCCAATCAGATTTGCTTTGATCCTATTCGCAGCTATTACCATTGCATCTTTTTTGTCCGGAGAAATTACAAGTATTATTGAGAACAAACACCAAGCGCCTATAACCGGATAAAAATGATAAATACTAAAGCCAATAATAGCACTTATTAAACACTCGCCTATATAAATAGCATATTTTTTTTGCTCCCGTCTTGTCATAAGATAGGTATTAATTCGGGTAACAAAATTAATCATTCTTACCATTCAAGATTTGGTGATCATAGAACATTGCACGAGAATTAAAAAAATTTTCAAAAAAGAAGTTCCAATTATTGCAGAATTTATTTAATAAGTTTAATCCCTATTGCTTTATTTTTCTTTTTCACTTTCGCTTGACAACCGCTTTATTAGCTTTACTTCTTCTTCGTTAAATGGAGTTCCGTCTTTTCTCAAAATGTCGTGAAACCATATTTTAGGATCGGATCCGTCGGGCACAGGTACCCCCCATTGATATTTGGTGTTTGTCTTCCCGTCAACAAAGCCCCAACTTAATGCACCTACTTGTTCCTTTTTTAATAACGGCATAATGTTGGAAAAAAGGCTGTTGTTTTTTCTTGCCATATATTCCGTACATACAAGCGGGCGGTCAAAATGTTTTAAATTTTCAATCACCTGTCGGTGATCTTCAGGATCACGATAATTGTGGTAAGTAATAATATCGGAATTTGACAATATATAGGATATAATTTTTATAGATGGGCAATCCCAAAGGGGTGATGTAAGTGGTTGATCAGGATTAACTTCCCGTGCCCAAGTAAATACTTGTTTGAGAAGCGGGAAAGATTTCTCTCCGTAAGCAGAACCGGCTTCATTATATAAATCCCACATCGCAATTCGATTGTCATGCTTAAAAGCACTTAAAATATCTTTAACGTACGCTTCAAGCGTTTTGGCGCAATTGGAATCTTTGAAATAAAGATCTCCGGGATCTCTTACCCATCCACTATTGTGAATTCCCGGCTTGGGATCGGGCTGCCGTCCGGCATGATATGTGGGACTCCAGCAATCATCAAAAAATACAAATATAGTTTGTATTTTTTGTTTGGATGCAATGTTTAAATATGTATCTATCCTATTCTTAAATCCTTGTTTATCTATTTCCCATGCGAGATGATGCAAGAATACACGCACGCAATTAAAGCCTAAATTTTGTGCCCATCCCAATTCGCGATCAATAGTAGCGGAATCGAATGTTTCAGCTTGCCACATTTCTAATTGGTTGATGGCAGTGCTCGCAATAAAATTGCATCCGCGTAACCAACCCTCCTTTGCTTTCCAATCGTTCGTGCGATTAAGTGACCATTGCGCGATGTTGTTATCTTTTTCGTGTTGTTCATTTTTTTCCAATCCATTACAAGAGATGAAAAAAATAAATACCGATATAGAAATCCATTTGATATATTGAATTTTTCGCGTGAAATTCATAGACGTATTTTTAAATAGATTCAACTTTAAAAAACATAAATACAATTTAAGATTGACAGACAAGTTATTGCATTTTATATATAATTTTATGTTGTCTGCAACATAAAATTATTTGTAGACATAAAACTATTGCCATGCGCTGCTTTCGCCATTTATGCGTATCAGTCATACTGCTAATAAGTTTTTGCTTTGCTTTCGGGCAGCAAAGCGGCGTGCTTTCCAACGTTGCTATCAGAGGCTTTTCTGATTCTGTTTTAAAAGCAGGCCAGATATTTTATTTCATCGATTCTTCAAAATTCTTAAGCCTTGCGCAAGTACAACAAAAGCAATTTTATCTTTTGGATAAATCGGTTGCTAATAATTTATTGCATAAAAATATTTGGCTGAAGTTTGCATTGCAAAATAATTCGCCGGATACGTTACGTTTAATAATTCTTACAGGCGAACTTAATTATACGCAATTGTATTTTTATTCCGGCGGAAAAATATTTTCCGAAGCCGAATCGGGAAACTTGCGAAATGCAGACAAGGCTAAAACTTATGCCGAACAAACAAGTTTGTCTCTTAAACTCTCATTGCTGCCTTACAAGCAAGGCGACGTATATGTAAAAATAAGGCAGATTACGAAAGATTATTCTTTTAACGGGATTACTATATTAAGTAACCGGCAACTGAACTATGAAACCGGTTATGTTTATTTCTATTTTCGGTTTCACGGTATTATAGAGATATTTTTTATGGGCTTTATATGCTGCCAAATTATCTATATTCTGATGCAATGGCTTGCGATTAAAAGAAAAGAATATCAGTTTTATTTTCTTTACCTGCTGGCGCTGATTCTTTTTTATATGAGTTTTGAGGAATATTATTTTGGCAGAATAATTTTGTTTCAGCGCTTTCCGGCGCTTGCCATTTATGTGAATGTTGCACTTCAAGTAATAGCCTACTATTTCTACTATCGCTTTATTTGGTATTTTCTTGATGTTGCTGCTATAGCTCCAAAACTTAGCAAACAAATGAAGAAGATGGAATATTTTCTTTTGGCATATTTCGTTTTCGATCTTGTATTTATTATTGCGACGTTTGACGTTACACTAGAGAATCAGGTTTTCACTTTTGTGGATATTATCCTGTTTTTTATTACAGCATATTTTATTGTTTATCTATTCAGGAAACACCGGAATCCATTGATATATTTTGTTCTGAGCGGAAGTTTGTGTGTTGGCATCGGAAATATGTTGGGCGAAATTTTTTCTACAATCGAACAAACTTATCACGTTACTATCGGCACGGTAAATAAGCTTTGGTATTCCCAGCTTGGAATCATGATAGAAATTGTTTGCTTTACCGCCGGGTTAGGTTATAAAAACAGAATGAATGAAAAAGAAAAAATAGCAAGCCAACAAAAACTAATTGAACAGTTGAGAGAAAACCAGGCATTGCAAAACAAAATGCAAAACATTCGTGATAAAATTGCCCGCGACCTGCACGACGATGTAGGCGCTACGCTCAGTACGGTAATGCTGTATAGTAATGCAGCCAGGCAAAAAGAAAATATTTTATCGAAAAATGAACTGATGGATTTTATTAATAAAATCGGCGAAACATCTGCACAAATGATAGATGATATGAGCGATATTGTCTGGGCGGTAAATCCGCGAAACGACACTATGAAAAAAATATTCAGCCGCATGCAAGCTTTTGCTGCTCCGCTTTGCGCAGCTAATAATATTGAATTGTCTTTTAATACGGATGATAATTTACAAGAGGAAACTTTGCCAATGGATAAACGAAAAAATATTTATCTCATCTTTAAAGAGGCGATGAATAATGCAGTAAAGTATGCCTCGTGCAGCAAGATTTTCATAGAAATATTAAAGAAAGAAAAGGATTTGCATTTGATGATAACAGACAATGGAAAAGGATTTGATTTGCAATGTCATGCCGATGGAAACGGTCTTTCCAACATGTCTCACCGAGCGATGGAGATGAAAGGAGAATTATACATTCATACCGAAATCGGAAAAGGAACATTCATTGACTTATCTATAAAACTAATTATATAGTTTATAAAAAACAAAATTAGTTTTTCTTAAATTTTCTTACTGCATCCATCTTGGAACTTACATGAAGCTTGTCGTAAATATGGCAGATATGCGTGCGGATTGTACTGATGCTGATAAATAATTTATCCGCTATTTTTTGATAACTAAATCCTTCTGAAAGCAGTTGCAAAATTTCCTTCTCTCTTCCGGAAAGTTTAAAATCGTTTACCTGCGGATTCATTTTTTCGCGAAATAATTGTAAAGCCTTGTTTGCAATTGCAGGTGTCATGGGCGCTCCGCCATTATACAGACTGATCAACGAAAATATAATTTCTTCAGGCGGCGTTTTCTTTAATAAATATCCGGATGCGCCGGCGCAAATGGAATCAAATATTTTTTCATCATCCTCGAATACCGTAAACATGAGAACGCGAATAGAAGGAAAATAATAATGAATGGTTTTTACGGCATCGATACCTGAATCGCTATTCTTCAATTCAATATCCATCAACACAACATCAGGATTGGCTTTGCGAAACAATGTAACAAGCTGGCTGCTGTCACTCATCACAGTTACCACTTCAAGGCGGCCATGTTCGTTCAGTAACTGCGCAAGCCCATTGCGCATGGCAATATTATCTTCCACAATTGCCACTTTTATTTTAGCTTCAACTCTTATCACTTTAAACGTTTTAGTAGCTAAAGTTACGGCTGCATAGCGATTTCCGTTATCGGATGAACATCTGATTTTTGTTTTCTGTTTTTTTCATATATAAGATAAAGGTTTATTTTTGTTCCAACAATTTGCCAAATGTTATTCACACAAATTTTAGGATATACTGCAGGCGCTATTACTTCGCTCACATTTTTGCCTCAGGTAATCAAAACATGGAAAGAAAAATCTGCTAAAGATGTATCGCTTACGATGTTTGTAGTAGCGGCTTCCAATGAAGTTTTATGGATCATTTACGGAATACTGCAAAACGATTGGGTAATTATTCTTACCAATGTTTGCGTGCTTGCCATGTCGCTTGTTATGATTTTTTTGAAACTGAAATATAATACTAAGAAAGAAGTTAAACAATGATTTCTACAGAATTAATATTTGCTACCAATAATCCAAATAAAGTAAAAGAGATATCGAAGATTGTGCCAGCAAACATCCGCGTAAATTCTTTAAAAGATGCCGATATAAATATTGATATTCCCGAGCCGTACAATACGCTGGAAGAAAACGCATCGGAAAAATCAAGAACGATATTTACGCTTGCAAAGCAAAATTGTTTCAGCGAAGACACAGGTTTAGAAGTTGATGTATTAAATAGAATGCCCGGTGTTAAAAGTGCGCGCTATGCCGGCGAGCCGACAAATGATGAAAAAAATATTGAAAAATTATTAAATGAAATGACCGGAAAAGCCAATCGTAGCGCACGTTTCAGAACCATCATTTCTTTAATTTGGGATAATAAAGAATATTTTTTCGAAGGTATTTGCGAAGGAAAAATCCTTAATGAAAAACGCGGTGAAAATGGTTTTGGCTACGATCCTGTCTTTGTTCCGAATGGAAGCCATAAAACTTTTGCACAAATGGATATTGAGGAAAAAAATTTATACAGCCATCGAAGGAAAGCATTTGATAAGTTAGTAAAATTTCTTCATAATCCTATCATTTGATATTGAAGATCCAATTCTTTGAAAGCCTCGTCCAGCCTGTGTTTATGTGTATCAGTTATAAAAATCTGAGAGTCTGATCCAATACATACTTTTCGTAAAAGATTCAGCATTCTCTGTTGGTCAAGCTTTTCAAATACATCGTCCAGCAACAGAATGGGAAATTGTTTTTTTATCTCTCTGATAAAATAATATTCCGCCAATTTTAATGCAAATAACATACTCTTTCTTTGTCCTTGTGAAGCGACTTGCTTAAAGGATTCATTATCCAAATAAAAATGTAAATCATCTTTATGAATGCCGTCAGTCGTACGCTGAAGCAACAGATCTTTTTGCCTGTTTTCTTTTAATAACATTAAAGAATTTTCTTGCAACAATGCCGACGAATAAAGTATTTGAATGGCTTCATTTTTCTCCGCGATTTCGTTGTATTGTTGTATTACAAGCGGAATTATTTTTTCGGTAAATTCTTTTCGTTTTACAAAAATAGATTCTCCGTATTCCGCCAGCTGTTTATCAAATATATCCAACAAATCATAATTGCCCGATTGCGTTTCGGCAATGTTTTTCAAGCAACTGTTTCTTTGCAGTAGAATGCGGTTGTAATTAATGAGAGATTGCAAATATGCCGGATACAACTGTGATAAAACCGTATCCAGAAACTTGCGTCTTTCCTCGCTTCCGCCTGTGATAATGATT
Source organism: Arachidicoccus sp. (assembly GCA_028283605.1). GTDB lineage: Bacteria > Bacteroidota > Bacteroidia > Chitinophagales > Chitinophagaceae > Arachidicoccus. The sequence goes on from JAPWKH010000019.1 coordinate 35,112, forward strand.
GCATCATCGGGCGCAATCATCACAGCAGGAAAACGGCCGATATGTTTGGAAAATTTTTTTATTTGTTCGCCGTCTGTATAAAATTCTTTTCTGCCATTTTCACGAAACACACAGCTCACTTCACTATCCTTAGGGTTTTCACTAACGATACCTCGAATGGCAAAACCGTTTTCGCCATAATAAGTATTTTTTATTTCCGGTTTAGAAAAATAGCTTTTGGTAAAACACAAATAATACACGGCATCCAGTAAATTGGTTTTGCCGCTCCCATTTGCTCCGCAAATACCGATGATCCTGTCTGTAAAATCAAAACTTGCGGACAGATAATTTCGGAAATGTACCAGCGATATTTTTTTTACAAAAGGCATTCTACGAAAATATAAAACGGTATCCAAATAATGAATACCGTTTTTTAAAACAATGATAAAGTGTAACAATTATTTCTTGTACCCGACTTTTGTAATTTTTAAAACATTCGTTGGCAAATGATCGTGAATAGGTGTGCTGCCTGTGTTTACAACTATATCGCCATCTTTGATGAACTTCCTTTCGCGCAGAATATTTATCTGGTCAAAAATAATTTGATCCAGGCTTGTTTCTTCTTCATAGAAAAATGCACGCACGCCCCAACTGATGCTGAGTTGGTTAACTACCTTTTTCTGTTTCGTAAAAATATACAATGGTGTCTTTGGGCGGTAACTGCTTATCCTGAAAGCTGTATCGCCTGATTGTGTCATACCAATCAATGCATCAGCATGTACTTCCTGTGCTATTTTACATGCATTGTAACATATTGCATCGCTTAATATAGACGGGGAATGAGATATTACTTTTATTTCATTGCCCCGATTATACGGATAATCCGTGCGCTCTACTTCCATTATAATTTTGCGCATTGTTTCCACTACCAATGCCGGATGATTTCCCGTTGCGGTTTCCGCACTCAGCATTACCGCATCCGCGCCTTCCAGCACAGCATTTGCCACATCGGTAATTTCGCTTCGGTTTGGCTTTATATGTTCTATCATACTTTCCATCATTTGCGTAGCTACAATTACCGGCTTGGAACGATGAATGCATTTGCGAATGATTTCTTTTTGTGCCATAGGAATTTTTTCTACGGGTAACTCAACGCCTAAATCTCCGCGAGCCACCATCACGCCGTCGGACTCGTTAATTATATTGCGTAAATCCAACATGGCTGAAGGCATTTCTATTTTGGCCATTACTTTTATCTTACTGCCCTTCAGTTGTGTCCTTCTTTTTAAATCGATAATGTCATCTGCTTTTCTTACAAAGGAAAGCGCAACCCAATCAAGATCGTACTCCAAAATAAATTCAAGATCTATCAAATCTTTTTCTGTAAGCGCAGGCAGCGAAATGTTGGTATCGGGCAAATTAACGCCTTTGTTGGGCAAAAGATATCCGCCGTAAGAAACTCTTACTTTTACATCTCCTGAAATTTTATCTACACTATCAACAACTACTTCAATTTTTCCGTCATCTATTAATATTTTTTCTCCTGCGGTAACGTCGTTGTGTAGATTGGGATAAGAAACATAAATTTTTTCTTTTGTGCCTATTACTTTTTCGGTAGATGTAAACGTAAGCATATCTCCCGGATTTATTTGCAATCGATCATTTTCTATTTTCCCTACTCTTAATTTAGGCCCTTGCAAGTCTCCGAGAATAGCAATATTATAAGGTTCAAGCGTATTTATCTTCCGGATATTTTGGATTATCTCATGTTTATTTTCATGTGTTCCGTGTGAAAAATTTAAGCGAAATACATTTACGCCGGCTCTTGCGAGTTCAAGCAGTTGATCGTATGTTTCACAAGCGGGCCCTACTGTTGCAACGATTTTTGTTTTGTGAAAATTGTGTTCTATACCTGCATTGGCATCCATTTCCCTATGCAAATACTTTTCTAAATTATCAGACATTCGTAATTGATTTTAATAAAAATTTTTATAACGTTCTTGGATCAGCTTGCCAGTATTTTTACTATGCGCAACCAATCCGGATCAATGGTATGTTTTTCTCTTATCGCAATTTCCAAAGGCGTGTACTCGATTTTATTATTCACTATGCCTACCATTACGTTGGAAATGCCGTTCATAAATGCTTCTATTGCATGATAACCCATTCGGCTTGCTATCAATCTGTCCAAACAAGTCGGAGAACCTCCACGCTGGATATGGCCGAGAATAGAAACTTTTGTATCAAAACCCGGTATGCGTTCTTTAATAATTCTTGCCACTTCATTGGCTCCGCCGAATGCATCGCCTTCTGCTACAACAACAATATTTACCAGCTTTTTTCTTTTTTCTTTTTCTGACAAGGAAGCGATTACATCTTCGATATTAGTGGCAGATTCGGGAATCAGAATATTTTCCGCACCGGCAGCAATACCGCTGTGTAAGGCAATATAGCCTGTATGGCGTCCCATTACTTCCACGATAAATAATCTGTCATGCGCATCTGCCGTGTCGCGAATTTTATCAATTGCTTCCAATGCGGTATTTACGGCCGTATCGAAACCGATTGTAAAATCGGTGCCGAATAAATCTTTATCAATCGTTCCGGGCAAGCCTATTACCGGTAAGCCGAATTCGCTTTGCAATTTCATACCTCCGGTAAAACTTCCGTCACCGCCGATAACTATTAATCCGTTAATGCCTCTTTTTTCCAAATTGGCATAAGCCTTTTTTCTGCCTTCTGGTGTGTAAAATTCCTTGCAGCGCGCAGATTTCAGAATTGTTCCTCCTCGTTGAATAATATTAGCAACAGATTTGGAATCCATTTCGAATATATCGTCTTCCAGCATTCCGCTGTATCCACGCATAATACCGAAAACATCCATTCCGAAATAAAGAGCTGTTCTTACAACTGCGCGCAATGCGGCATTCATACCGGGAGAGTCGCCTCCTGAAGTAAGCACAGCAATTTTGTTTATTTTATCGGGCATATACAATTTTATATAAAACCATGAGAACGTTTGCGTACTTGCTCATTTCGTTGCGAATGTACAAAATTGGAATATAAACCGACTAAGCAGCTACACTATATTTTTACTAACTCTTTGACAAATGATGTTTTTATTAAAAGCAGGACGAATAATTAACTATATATTTTAACTGATTTGTTTGTATCATTAAGTGAAACTTATGTTTGTTTTATCAGTTGAATACGTGAAAAGTTTGTAATATTACGCACTAAAAAATTGTGTTATGTCTTATCCTTACCAGATAAAATCTTTTGAAGAGTATAAAGAAGTTTATGAAAGAAGCATTCAGCAACCGGAAAATTTTTGGGCAGATATTGCAAGCAATTTTCAATGGCGGCGCAAGTGGGACAAAGTTTTGGAATGGGATTTCAAAAACCTTGACGTAAAATGGTTTACCAATGCAAAATTGAACATTACAGAGAATTGTATAGACAGGCATTTAGAAAAACTTGGCAATAAACCGGCAATCATTTGGGAACCCAACAGCCCGGATGAACATCATCGTGTGCTCACCTATAACGACTTATATAATAAAGTAACTCAGTTTGCCAATGTGTTAAAAAACAACGGTGCTAAAAAAGGCGACCGTATTTGTATTTATATGGGAATGATTCCGGAGTTGTCTATTGCCGTTCTGGCATGCGCAAGGATCGGTGCGATACATTCCGTTATTTTCGGAGGATTTTCAGCAAGAAGCATTGCGGACAGAATTCAAAATGCTAATGCAGAATATGTAATTACTTGCGACGGCGCATTTAGAGGCGCAAAAGATATTCCCCTTAAATCTTTGATAGATGATGCATTGGAAAGCTGCCCATTTGTGAAACGCGTAATTGTTTGTACACGTACACATACTCCCGTTTCCATGATTAAAGGAAGAGATGTATGGTGGGAAGATGAAATTAAAAAAGTAGAAACACTTGCAATGGCGCCCGCACAGGCCGAAGAAATGGATGCCGAAGACATGCTCTTTATTTTATACACTTCCGGCTCTACGGGAAAACCCAAAGGTGTTGTACATACTTGCGGCGGTTACATGGTTTATACAAATTACAGCTTTGTAAACGCATTCAATTACAAACAGGGTGATATTTATTTTTGTACCGCAGATGTCGGCTGGATTACCGGCCACAGCTATATTATTTACGGGCCGCTAAGCGCCGGCGCTACGACGCTTATGTTTGAAGGAGTTCCAACTTATCCGGATGCGGGAAGGTTTTGGGATATAGTAGATAAGCACCGCGTAAATATTTTATACACCGCCCCAACAGCTATTCGTAGCTTGATGAGCTTTGGAGAAGAACCTTTGCAAGGAAAAAATTTATCAACTTTAAAAGTTTTGGGATCTGTAGGCGAGCCTATTAATGAAGAAGCCTGGCATTGGTTTCACGAAAAAATAGGAAAAGACAAATGCCCGATTGTAGATACATGGTGGCAAACAGAAACAGGCGGTTTTATGATTTCAAACTTAGCAAAAGCAACGCCGGAAAGAGCAAGTTGGGCAACGCTGCCTTTACCCGGCATACAACCTTGTCTGATGGATGAATCAGGAAAGGAAATAGAGGGGGCGGGAAGTGGAAATCTTTGTATTAAATTTCCCTGGCCTTCTATACTTCGTACTACTTACGGCGATCATGAGCGATGTAAGCAAACATATTTCAGCACTTATGAAAATAAATACTTTACCGGCGATGGCGCACTTCGTGACGAAGAAGGAAATTATAAGATTACAGGCCGAGTGGATGATGTGCTGAATGTAAGCGGGCACAGAATAGGAACTGCTGAAGTTGAAAATGCTATTAATATGCATTCAGGCGTTGTAGAAAGTGCTGTGGTTGGCTATCCACATGAGATAAAAGGGCAGGGAATTTATGCTTATGTAATATATAATGGAGATCATAATGCAAAAGATCCTGACGCTATCAGAAAAGATATTACTGCCACCGTAACACGTATCATCGGGCCAATTTCCAAACCGGATAAAATACAGTTTGTATCAGGATTACCGAAAACGCGCAGCGGAAAAATTATGCGCCGAATACTTCGCAAAATAGCAGAGAATGAAACGGATAATTTAGGCGATATCTCAACACTCCTCGATCCTCAAATAGTTGATGAAATTAAAGAGGGAAAGCTGTAAGTTAAACCCTATTATTTTAATTCGTAAATTAGTCTGAGAATCTTTATATGAAAAATATAATTCTCGGGGCATTTTTCTTTTCTTGCTTTAAAGTTGCCATTGCGCAAGAAAGTTGGAACTCACATTTCAAGCAAATTCTTTTTATTGCTACAGATAAAACGCTTTATACTAATAGCGAGACAATTTGGTTTGCCGGATATATATTGAAAGACGTTCAGGGCTATGAATCTGCAGCGGATATGCTAATTGTGAGTTTAATTGAAACCGCAAGTAAAAAAAATATTCTTCAGAAAAAATATTTATTGCTAAACGGTTTTTGTTCAGGTAGCTTGTTGTTGCCGGACTCCATCAAATCCGGCAGCTATGAATTATATGCATTTACCAATTTAGTTGATACAAACAAAATTCCTATTGGAGAATTTCATCGTCATATTACCATCAAATCAGATTATAAAAACTCATTTAAAGCAAGCTACGAAATTCAAAATTCATTAATGAAAGATGATTCCGTAAAAATTGCCGTGAAAGTTTTTTCAAACGATATTAAAATAGCATCACATACAATCATTCAATATTTTCTTTCGAATAAAAAAACAGAATCTTTAAAATTGGATAATTTTGGCAGAGGAATAATCAATTTTAAAAGAAAAGATTTATCTGAAAAAAAATTACACTTAATCGCTTTGTTTAATAACGAAAAACAAGAAGATTATATTTCTCTACCCAACCCTGAGTCAGAAAAAAACATTTCAATAAAATTTTTTCCGGAAGGCGGTTATTTAATTAAACAAATACCAAATCATTTAATTTGGGAAGCAAAGAATGGTAATGGTCAACCGCAAAAAATAAAAGCTTGTCTTTTGGATGGAGAAAAAATTTTAGATACAATTGAAACAAACGAAAATGGAATTGGAGAATTTTTTATTACTCCAAATATCAATGATAATTATACGCTAAAAATAATAACTGATAACCAGTCTAATATATATTTTCCTTTGCCCGCTTCTTTAAATAGTGGCATTGCTCTAAACGTAAAACAGGCAATAGTTGATGACACATTACATATAAATATGCATTCCGACAAACATAGGATTGTAACTATTCAAATCAGAAATTTAAACTTTGACTCCTCTCTTAATTTTGAACAAGTAGAAATACAAAGTAATCGAAATGTAAGCATTCCTTTATCGAATGTAATTAAAGGTTTAAATGCGATTACTATTTTTGATGTAGATGGCAAACCATTGGTTGAGCGATTATTCTTTGCACATTACGATCACAAAACTATTGCTAACATTGAAACAGATTCATTTAAGTATAATATCAGAAAACAAATAAAAGTATCAGTACATCTTGTTGATAAAAACAACAACCCCATTAAACAGGGAATAATGAGTGTTGCTTGTGTTCAACGCAACAGGATTGAAACTGCTTATCAAAATGATATAGAATCTTATTATTTCATCGGTCATTTATTTGACAGTATATCTTACTTTGTCTCAAGCAAAAGATTTTTCGAAAGCAAATCCTATCTTGAAAATCTTTTATTAACCAAAGGCTGGAGAAAATATACATGGCAAAACGACAATCTTTTGCAAAAAGAAATCACAGGTATAAATAAACTTTCTTTATCCGGAAGAATTGTAAAAAACGATAAGCCCTTAAAAAAACCGGAAACACTTATACTATTCAAGAATACATCAATAACAAGCTTTCCTACCGACAGCGAAGGAAAGTATGTCTTAAATGTTTCTCAGATCGCTGTTCCGGAAAATAAGTATATCTACTTAGTCATTGACAAAAGAGAAAACTTTCAAAATTTTGGCATTCTTCAAGACTCTCTGCCAGAAAAAGAAAGTCGTGAAAGAATACCTACACTTCTGTTTGATGAACCTATAAAACAACCTGTTTTAAATAATGCATTAGAAGTTTTGCAAAGTGATTTTAATGGGCATGCTTTAAAAGACGTTTCGGTAAAAAGCAATGATAAAAATGTTGTTTTTGGCTCAAATGCATGTGGTGATTATGTTTGTTTATACAACGTGCTGAATTGTCCAAATCATCCGACAGGTCCACATACATTGCCCATTGCTGGCAATGTGTATTATTCGCCTGGTGATGGAAAAAAGGTTGTGTACGAAGGGTGTAATACAGCTTCTTTACACAATGCTTCCATAAGAAAAATTGATGGTGTTTATTATGCTCGTGAATTTTATGGAATGGATAGTCTAACGCTTACTCAACCGGATATTCAAACAATGTCTACAATATATTGGAACCCTTTTGTAGTAACAGACGACAATGGCACAGCACATTTTTCTTTTTATACTTCCGATGTAAAAGATTACTTCAACATTGTTGTTCAAGGAGTATCCGTTAAAGATTTATTTTATAATGAAAAAACGATTCAAGTAAATTAATTTACTCGCAAACTTAATCTCTTATAAATACCAAATAAGCCATTAATTTTTTCAATATAATAGCATGTATTTTTATGATAAATATTCATAAAATAATTCTACTTAATCAATTCTTTAATTGAAATTATACAAAGTATTTACAAGTAATAACCAACCTAAATTTTTAAGAAATACAGATTGGTTATTTTATACAAAAACAGACAAATAAAAATTATAACAAACTCTTCAACTTATCCAGCAATCCGCCACCTCCTAATGCACTGGCAACAGACTGTTCAGTCACATTGCTGTTGTTGGGGTCTGAAAATTGTCCGCTAAGTTTGCTGAGAACACTTGGTACAATGGAGCTGCTGAGGCTTGAAGCAATTGCCGGATTTAATCCGAATTTTTGAGACAGTGAACTTGTGAGGCTTCCTAAAATGTTTTGGCCAATGCCGCTATTAGCCGCATTGCCGCCGCCAAGCATTCCTATAATACTGCCGATTCCTCCACCGGATACCGCCGATTGCAATTCACTTAAAATAGAACTATGGGCATGTTGTGCAATGGCATCTGCCTGATCATTGGAAACATCGCTTGCATTAAATACTGCTGAGCCTGTTGCTTCTTTTACTAAATTTTCTAATTCTTCTAACATAGAGGTTGGTGTTTAATTTTGAAAAAGTTAAAGTACACATATTTTTTACTTATATCCAATTATTTTTTATTAAATAATATACTCACGGGTTTTGAGACAGAAACCGATTGATTGATGTATGAAAGTTTGCCTGTGTCCGCATGAATGCTATACACTTTTATAGTATTATCATCGCGGCTTGCAACCAATAAAAATTTCCCGTCAGAAGAAATATTGAAATCACGCGGATGTTTGTCTGTTTTAATTTTTGCAACGCTATCTAATGTACCATTTTCATTTATTTTAAAAACAGCAATATCATTCGCTTTGCCGCGATTAGAAGTATATAAAATTTTTCCGTCAGGGCTTATTCTTATAGCTGCGCTTCCCTTATCGTTGCTGTCCGGAATATCCGTTGAAGTAATGGTTTGTAAATAAGTCAGCGAATCATCTTGAAAACTATAAGCTATTACTTTTGCTTCCAATTCGCATAATAGATACACAAACTTTCCGCCCGGCGCAAACGCAAGATGCCTCGGCCCAAATCCCGGATTTATTTTATATGTTTTTACATGAGGCTCATCAACCGGTTTGGAGGATTTTGCATCAAAAGGATATTGGTACAAAGTATCGTTTCCCAAATCGCAAACAAACAAAAACCGCTCATCTGGCGACAAAATAGTTGAATGCGCTCGCGCCTGCGATTGGTTTTGATTTATGCTTTTTCCTATGTGCTGTATTATCTGAACTGCTGAAGATAACTTTCCTTCATCGTCTGTTTTATACACTGAAAAATTGCCGCTTCCGTAATTGGATTCTATGACTACTTTTCCTGTAGAGTCTACTGTAACAAAGCATGCGGCGCTGCCATTTGCAGGAACTTTATTTAAAAAATGCAAGGTTCCTTTTTCTTTATCAAATGAGAATGCAGAAACAGTATTGATTGTATCCGGATTTTCATTTACGGCGTATAAATATTTTTCGTCTTTGGTTAATGCGAGGTAAGAAGGATTCGCTATATTGTCGGTATGGGAAATTTCTCTAAGCGTTCCTTTATTTTCGTCGAAATTATAAATATAAATTCCGTTGGTGTGGCTGCTGTCCGTATAAGTTCCTACAAAAACGTATTGATTGCTTTGCATCTCTCTTGTCTTACAACTTAATAAGAAAGCTAAGGTAATAATGAAGCAAGTATTAAAAGATAATTTCAACATAATCAAGAAGTATTTATTATCGTACTTTTTTTAATAAAATAAAATAAGTCGGGAAGTGGTCGCTATAACCGCTATTGAATGTATTGCCGCTGTATGTTCGCAAAGGATAGCCTTTATAATGGCCAATGGTTTCTATCAGATACGGTTTTTTAAATACATGGTTTTGATAATAAAAAAATCCGGTTTGTTTTTTATCGAGCCACGATTCCGACAACATGATTTGATCGAATAAACTCCACGCATCCTGATAAGCCAAAGTGCCTAATCCTTTTTTATAAAAATCTACCCATGGATTATATAATTGCCCTTGTTGCAATTGGCTCACATCGCCGGTAGTATTTAAATATTTAGTTATGCTTTCATTTACGGGATCATCATTTAAATCGCCCATAAAAATAATTTTATCATTGGGGTTGTTTTTCATAATGTCGTCAATCTGCCTGCGTGCCACCGATGCAGCGGAGTCCCGTGCGGGCGCAGAGCGTTTTTCACCACCATAGCGGCTTGGCCAATGGTTTACGAAAATATCTATCCGCTCGCCGCCCAGCAATCCCGTAACCCATAAAATATCGCGTGTAAAATTGGAAGCTTTGGAATCTTTTGGCAATTGTACAAATAATGGCTTGCTGCTTTGTACCGTAAAATATTTAGGGTTATAAATTAAAGCAACATCCACGCCACGCGTATCTCGGGAGTCGTAATGTACAAATTTGTATCCGCGTTTTGCAATTTGCGGATCATGTATCAAATCATTCAGCACGGTATCGTTTTCTATTTCTGCACAGCCCAGAATTGACGGCCCGTCGGGATTTACATCTGTTCCTATTTCCGATACAACTTTTGCGAGGTGCTCTACTTTGGTTTTATATACTTCGCCTGTATAGGCTTTTGCTCCGTTCGGCAAAAATTCATTATCGTCTACATTGGGGTTATCTATCGTATCATAAAAATTTTCCATGTTGTAAAATGCAACAATAGCAGTGCTATAAGTGCTTTTTTGCGCATGTAAAAAAGAGGTGCATAATAAGCAGCTAATTATTAAATAAAATCTTGCATTATTCATTTTCATTGTTTTCTATGTTTTAAATCGAACAGCTCTAATTCATTAATGAAAAAAGACAGATATAACAAAGATGAGAGATTTTTGTGGTGCATACTCATATTCATAACAAAAAAATTGCCCGATACAAAAATATATCGGGGATTATGTTTTGATATAGTTTATAAAGAAATATTTTAATTGAATGCTTACCGAAAAAGCTTAAGATTGCAGGGCTGTTGTAAGCCTATTTCACTTCCTGCATTTTTACCAGCCTGTTGTAGATTCCATTTTCTATTTGTAAGAGATCTTCATGTGTGCCCCGTTCGGCAATTTCACCTTTGTTTAATACAATGATCTGATCGGCGTTTCGAACGGTTGATAATCTGTGTGCAATTACCAGCGATGTGCGGTTCGCCATCATTTTATTGATTGCATCTTGTACCAGCCGTTCGCTTTCCGTATCCAGCGAAGATGTGGCCTCGTCTAAAATAAGAATGGGGGGATTTTTCAATACGGCACGCGCAATGGTTACGCGTTGTTTTTCGCCGCCGCTTAATTTATTTCCGCGGTCGCCGATATTGGTTCTGAATTTTTCTTCTTTATGCTCAATGAAATTATAAGCGTTTGCTACTCTGGCAGCATCTTCTATTTCCTGCTCATTTGCATCATGTTTTCCTAAAGCGATATTGTTGGAGATTGTATCATTAAACAATATCGGCTCCTGCGTTACGATACTAATCTGTTCTCTTAAAGATTGTAATGAATAATCTTTTATATTTTTCCCGTCGATCAATAATTCGCCGCCACTTACATCATGAAATCGTGGAACCAAATCGGCCAAGGTACTTTTTCCGGCGCCGCTGCTTCCTACAATGGCAACTGTTTTTCCTTTCGGAATTATTAAATTAATATTTTTCAACACCTTTGTTCCGTCAGTATAATCGAAGGAAACATTTTTGAATTCTATCTCATGTTGAAATTTGAGTTGTGCAACTCCTTTGTCTTCTATAATTTCCGGTGTTTGCAAAAAATCTTCAATCCTTACAAGCGCAGAGCTGCCACGCTGAATGTTAAAAAATGAAGTGGATAATGTTTTTGCAGGATTGATGATGAATGCAAACATAGCGATATAAGAAAGTAAATCCCCCCCCTGCATTACATGATATTTAACGACAAGCATACCGCCAAAAAAAAGAATTGCCGATAAAACGATAACTCCCAATACCTCTGTCAGAGGAGAGGCCAAATCTCTCCTTCGTGCCATTTTGTTGCGTAGCAAAAACATCGCATTGTTTACCGAATCATATTTTTTATACATGAGATTTTCAGCTATAAATGCTTTTATTACACGAATACCGGTAAGCGTTTCATCCAAAATAGACAAAGAAATACTTTGTTGTTCACTCATGGATTTAGACTGCTTTTTGAGTAAACGGCTTACGCGTCCTATTACAATTCCGGTGACGGGTAATAATATAAATAAACCTATAGACAGGATTGGACTCATGATAATCATCCAGCATAAATACCCGATAATGGTTAGAGGATCTTTTATCAATCCTTCCAAGGTTCCCACTATAGAACTGTCCACTTCACCGATATCATTGGTCATACGAGACATTATATCGCCTTTTTTCTGATCGGTAAAAAAACCTATGGGTAATTGTAGTACTTTGGTATACATTTCATCACGCAGATTTTTTATGATAGAACTTCTTATAGGTGCAGATATGATGTTGGATAAATAAATGAAAACATTTTTCAGCACAGTAGATAAAATAATAATGATACAAACTACAGCAATGGCTGCGAATTGACCATGATTTTCTACTTCATTGTTCAAATAAACTATAATAAATTTCATGCTGGATTTGCTCTCCAGCAGATTTTTTACCGAGCTTTTATCATCGCCGATTATCAGTGTAAGAAAAGGCGAAAGCATTCCGATAGAAATGATTCCAAATAAAGTACCTAAAATTGTAAATAACGTATAACTGAACAGTTTCGTTTTATAATGACCGAGATAATTAAAAATCCGTTGGAATTTCTTCATATATTTCAAAAGAATAGAACCGCAAAAGTAACTAATTTTACATCCAACAAAACGCAAAGATTATGGAAGAGGGAAAAAGACAAAAGCAGGTAGCGAAAGTAATTAAGGAAGAAATAAATTTAATTTTTCAGCATTTGGGCTTAACGATGATTGGAGGCGGAATGGTTTCCATCAGCGATGTAAAGGTGACACCGGATTTATTGGAAACAAGAATATATTTAAGTTTCTTTCAGGTACAGGACAATAAAGCCGCTTTAAAATTAATAGAACAAAAAGCCGGAGAAATAAAAAAGCAATTATCAAACAAACTTAAAAACCAGTTGCGGCGCATTCCGGTAATTCAGTATTACGCCGACGATACGCTGGAACATGTTTTTCACATGGAAGAATTGTTTAAGCAAATAAATGAAGAGTCGAATAAGAATGTGTGATTGTAAAATAAGTTTAATTAATTTTCAAAAAACAATTTTATGTTGACCATTAAGCCACAATATATTAAAGACAGTGAAGGCAAGGGGTTTGTTATTCTTTCGCAAAAAGAATATGATAAATTAATGGACGAACTTGAAGAATTAGAAGATATTCGTTTGTACGATGAAGTGAAGAAAAATGATGACGGCAAGAAAATTTTATTCTCTGATTATCTTAAAAAAAGAAAGAAAAAGAATGCCTGAATACGTCGTTGTTTTATCCAAAAGCGCACAAAAGCAATTAGATAAAATTCCCGATTTAGTTGCAAATCCGATACTTGACGCAATAGCTGCATTAGAAAAAAATCCTCGTCCGAACGGATGTAAAAAATTAAAAGGCAGAAATGGTTATCGAATCAGAATTGGAAATTACAGAGTTATTTATGATATTTTCGACAGAGAACTTATTGTAGATGTCATTGCAGTAGGAAACAGAAAAGATGTTTACAAATAAATCTGTCTTTTAAAATAAGTGCATGAACTTCCTTTTCGCATGGCGATATTTTAAAGCAAAAAAATCTACCAATGTAATTAATATTATTGCATGGATAAGTATTGTTGCCATTGCCGTAGGCGCAGCAGCGCTCATTCTTGTGCTCAGTGTTTTCAATGGTTTTGAAGGATTGGTCAAATCCATGTACGGCGATTTTTATCCTGATTTGCGCGTATCGGCTATTGAAGGAAAATATATTCAACCAACTCCTAATCAAATTGCTCAGTTGCGCCAAATAAAAGGTATTACCAACTTCAGTCTCACATTAGAAGCAAAAGCCTTGCTGGTAAATGGCGATCAGCAAACTATCGTTTATCTGAAAGGCGTAGACAGCAATTACCGCAAAATAGTTTCATTATATAAACATATTACGGGAAGCGGAAAATACGATTTGGGTACCAAAGAAAATCCCTCGATTATTCTTGGCGGCGGCGTTGCATACGCAATAAATGCTGATCCTGTTTTAGCCAATCCGCTTACTATTTTTTTCCCGAACAGAAACAGCAACGATTTCAGCAACATACAGAATGGAACCTATTCTTTCGAAATAAACGAAGCGGCAATTTTCAGGATTCAGGAAGATTTTGATAATAAATACGCTTTTACCAATATTGATTTTATCCGCTACATGATCGATATATCGGATAGTGATTATACGGCCATCGAAATAAAAGTAGGTTCCGAAAAGGAGATAGCCGCAATACAAAAACATGTTCAATCCATATTTGGAAAAAACTATCAGACGCAAACGCGCTTTCAGCAAAACCAAAGTTTGTTCAGCGTGATGCAAATGGAGAAATGGATTATCTATATTATTTTATCTATTATTCTTGTAATCGCTGCATTCAATATGGTAGGCGCTTTAACGATGCTGATATTGGAAAAGCGAAAAGACATTGCCGTGCTAAAAGCAATGGGTGCTACTAATGCTTTTATTCAAAAAATATTTTTAAGCGAAGGGTTTTTATTGGCAGTACTTGGCGGTTTTGCAGGCATGTTCATCGCATTTGTATTCTGTTGCATTCAGCTTAAATATCATGTCATCAAACTTGAGGGGGGTTCTTTCGTAGTTGATTATTATCCTGTGGCAATGAATGTTTCCGATTTTATCATGGTTGGTATTACTATATTTATTGTAGCAATATTGGCATCGTGGATACCTGCACGCCAAGCAGCCGTAAAAGAATTTTCATTAAAAAGCGGAGAATAAAGCATGAATATTTACATCACATCTGCTACACCTTTTGAAGTACAACCATTAAAAGAACTGGTCAGTAAATGTGATTTGAAAAATATTCATTTTCATGTTTCAGGCGTAGGTATTTTACAAAGTGTATTCTCCATTCATAAGCTTATAACAGAGCAATCGCCTGATTTTATATTGCAGGCCGGTATCGCCGGAACATTTGATGAACAGTGCATTCTGGGCGATGTAGTTTTGGTAAAAGAAGAATTTTCAGGAACTTCCGGCGTAGCGGAAAACAATGAATGGAAAGATATATTTGATTTGAATTTAGCGCAAAAAGATCTTCATCCGTTTACCGGCAAAAGCCTTATAAACCCTTGGCTCAAAGATTACAAGCAACTCTCTTTAAAAGAAATTCGGGCTGTTACGGTCGATGAAATTTCTACAGATAAAAATCGTATCGCGCAGTTAAAACAAAAGTATAATCCATACATCGAGTCAATGGAAGGCGCAGCGTTGCATTATTGCGCATTGCAATACTATATACCTTTTTTGCAAATTCGCGGCATATCCAATTTTGTCGGCGACCGCAACAAACAAAACTGGAAAATAAAAGAAGCCATTCAAAATGTCTGTGAAAAAACTTTCGCGTTGCTTGAAAATATGGCAGGCAAAAAACCGTGATTATTTAAACAAATCATTCAGCCTCTCATCTTCATAATTCTCTATACAAAAAAGCACATTATCATACTGCTCAAAATCTTTCGCTTCATGAAACGTTGTGAGAACGATCGCCTTGAAACCTCCGTTACGCGCGGCTTCTACACCTTTGGGAGCATCTTCAAATACAATAGCATCTGTTGGATTTACCTGCAATAATTCTGCGCATTTCAAAAACACTTCCGGATCCGGCTTGCTCTTCTCAACATCTTGCGCATCTACAACAACAGGAAAAAAATCCCGCAAATGCAAATTATCAAGCACAAACTCTACATTTGTTGTAGGTGCAGCGGTGCCGATAGCAAGTCCAATATTTTTTTGTTTCGCCTTTTGCAAAAATGCATGCAGGCCCGCAATCAAATGCAAATGCGGCCGAAAAGCATCTTGATACGCCTGCTCCTTACTCAATATAATTTTCTGCAACACATCGGGCTCAAATTTATTCTCGCCAAAAATTCTGTCAAACATTTCTTCCGCCTTTCCATACATGTGTAGTTTCGTTTCCTCCAGCGACATATTCGCATTCAAATTATTCAACACTTTATACCACGCAATGGTATGATATTCCATATCATCAACCATCGTCCCGTTCATATCAAAAATAAAACTCCTTGCAACCATATTACGTTTTATAATTTATTAAAAAAAAATTTTGGGGCGTGCCACCGTTCGCGCCTCCGCAATTACAAATGTGTCCCAATCATTCAAACATACTTTACACGTATGCTCACGCTGTCGGGCTATTCGGCACTCCGCTTCGCTTCGGTGCTTCGCGCAGCTACGCACCACTCACTACGTTCGTGCGCCTACTATCCCTCACGCAACCAATGCAGTCATTGATCTGTTTATTACTACAGTTATCAATATTGCATCGCCATGCGAATATACAATCAAGCCGGTTAAATTTATTGTAATATCGATCGGATATCTTATCAGATTCCAAAATCGTTGTTGTAGTATGTTATAGCAATAATTTTCCTAGTGCTTTCTCTCTTCATATTTTTTCTCTGCTGCTTGCGCTTTCTCAAAATCCAAAACTACACCATTGATGCAATAGCGCAATCCGGTAGGTGGCGGGCCATCATTAAACACGTGTCCAAGATGCGAATGGCAGCGGCCGCATTCTACTTCTGTGCGGCTCATTCCGTAGCTGTTGTCTTTTAAATAAATTACCGAAGTTTTTGATATAGGTTCATAAAAACTCGGCCAGCCGCAACCGCTCTCAAATTTTGTATCACTTTTGAAAAGAGGGTTGCCACAAACAGCACAATAGTAAGTGCCAATTTCTTTAGATGTTTCAAACTTACTTGTAAAAGGCCTTTCCGTACCTTTTTCACGCGCAATATTATAAACATCCGATGGTAATAATTTTTTTAGCTCATCGTCATTTACATCCACTTTTGAAGTGTCTGTGTGGGAATAATAAGCCGGCTTATTTTCTTTATTCATAGTCTTATTATTTTGTGCATGGCAACATTGTAAAGTTATTGTGCTTACAATGAACATTGCTATTGAAATAAAATTCAGTTTCATTCGTAAATTTTTATTTTTTCATCCGGCGAATGAAAAGACACGTATAACTCTATTCATCTGTGTGTGAAAATTTATTATGCTCCGTTTCATACATTAAAGTTATCATTAATTCTGTAATCAATGTAACAGTGAAACAATAAAGAAAAGCTAATTAGATTTTTCTTTCCAAAAACAGCTCTGCAATCATACAGCGCGCGCTGCCGCCGCCAATCGATTCTATTGTTGGAATATTTACCGGAAGTAATTGTGTATGTAATGATAAAATGCTTTTTTGTTTTTCCGTTAATGCATCAAATGCAGTCCGGCTTAGTACTGTAAATTTTTCATCGCTTTTATTTTTTACCTGAATCATATTTCCGGCAAACTTTTTTACTTGTTCCTGCGATATATCAATCAATTCATGATGCGTATTTTGTAAGCAACTTATTATTTCTTTTTGTTCCGCTTCGTAAGGAATGGAATCCAAACAAATAACCACATAATTTTCGCCCATGTGCATCATCACATTGGTATGATAAATGGGTGTTCCGTTTTCATCAACCGACAAAAAAGAAATTGGCTTGTAGCCATAAGTATCGGCAAATTTTTCAAATATTTTTTTATCTGTTCTTTCAGATATACAAGCGTACACTATTTTGTTTTCATGATCAAATATCATGCTGCCTGTGCCTTCCAGAAAAATATTTTCTTTTTCGTATTCGCTCCAGTCGCGCTCTTCCACAATTATGAATTCGTTTCTGATGGATTGTAATACAGGGTTTTGTTTTTCTATTCTTCTGTTTTCGGCAAACATCGGAAATACAATCAGCTTACCGCCGGGTAAAGTGCAAAACCAATTATTTGGAAAAACGGCATCCGGCTTTTCCGGCTTTTGTGTATCTTGAATTACAGTTATATCTATGTCTTTTTCGCACAATAATTTTACCATCGCATCAAATTCTTCAATCGCTTTTTCTGCAATATTTATCGATGTACTTTCGGATTGCTTTTGCTGAAAAGCATTGTTTGCGGCAGTTTCGGCATTGAAACCAAAACTTGCCGGACGAACCATTAAAATTGATGAAGCGAGTTGTGACATAGAAAATCTTTAGCCCGATAATTTTATATTTTATTCCTCAACAAAGGCAAGCTCATGCAATGTGCACCGCCGCGCGCGCGGGAAAGTTCGGAAGATGGTAATAGTATCAATGTGTTTTGTATATCCTGCGGCGTAATTTTTTTCGATGAGAAATCACTGAATAATTCTTCTGCCTTTTTTACATCAAAGCCGTTTTCTTTAAAAGCCTGAATGGTCAATTCATTTCTATCATAACCAACTACAACGCCTTCTTTTAACGCTAATAAATTACATGCATCTGTCCATTGCTCACGCACATTATATGGGAATATATTATTGCCGCTGTATATAATTTTTACATCTTCTTCGCGCACGCCAAAGTCTTCCATACTTATTTCACGCAGCAAAGATTCCAAACCTTTTATGCTGTCGGAAATATTTTTCTTATAATTTTTTGCAGGATTATATGTTTCGCCAAAAGGCTTTTGGTATCTAAGAATTTCTACTTTAAATTCATCAATATGGTTTTGCAGAAAATGCTTGTAATAATTATATCTTCCTGCATTGTGCGCTTTTATATTCTTTTCGGAGAATGCGCCGAACATAACCCAAGTATTTCTGCTGACTTGCGTAAACACTGTATCAATGTGCATTACAGCACGGTTCTTCGGTATTTTGATTACAGTAATTTTTTCAATTCCGGTAGCAGCATCCGCAAAAATATTATGAATTACTTCATTGATGCCGGCAGGCGTTGTACGTTCGCTGCAACCTATTAAAATATGATTTGGCGCAATCATCATTACGTCGCCGCCCTCGAGGCTTACTTTTTCCAAAGCTTGTTCTTCTTCGCTTAACAAAAAGAAATTCGCAGGTTCTGCAATTTCAATAAGTTTCTCTTCTTTGTTTTTAAACAAAAAATGTTGAGCAATGAATTTAGTCAACAAAGATTCTCTTTCGCGTGCTGCAGTAGCCGCATTGCTGAGCAAAAGATGGCTATTGATTGTAATAGCAATATCTCTTGTGAAAAGAAAGTTTGGTAAGGGTGCAAAAAGAAATTCGCTGTTTTTATTTTTACGGTCATTGATGATTCCGGTAATGAGCGCAACTGCCAAATCCGTTGATTTTTCAATCTGCATTAATTTTCTTTCGGTCTTCGTGCTGCTTCCTTCCCACGCGCAGACTGCAGATATAATGCGGTTTCTAACGTTTTCTTCTTCTAAAATACGGGATAATAAAAATTGAATATCCAATACTTTGCTGCTGTTGAAATATTCCGGCTTATCGGGCTTGTAGCAATCGGGCTGTTGTTTATCGGCTTGTGATTTTTCGAAATCGAGGATGTATTTTATTTTTTCTTCATCCAAAAAATACAACAGCACTTTTATATATTGATTGTATTCTTTTCGCATTTGCGAGAGATATACAGTATCGTCATACAACCATTCTTTAAACTTTGCGGGAACTACTTTTCCGATGCCGCTGTCGGGACTGTGAATGATAAGTTTTTGAAGTTCGCCTATTTCTGATGTAACATTGATTTGCTCATTTTGCCACATAAATTTTTTATTGATCCACAAGCAAGATAAGCGATTTTTTGTGAAAGGATTTTTGTGAAGAAGAAAGGAATTTTAAAATATCAGATATTCCCTGTTCGGCAATTCGCTGTGCGGTATTTCGGAAGCCAGTTGAATTCCGTCCATAGAATTGATGATATGCAGCAAGTCCTGTAACTGATTGTAATAATTTATATCGCCTTTTACAAGCCAGATAAAATCTATATTTTTAAATTCGGGCAGCAGTACTTCGCCATCATGCCTGTTGTCGTACAAATAATGTTTTACATGGCTGTGAACTACATCTGACTGATAGACCGGAAAATGGTAAGTGCGCTGTTTCTTTTTTAATTCAATAACAATATCGGTATTCAACCGGAAATCAAAATTGAGCGTTTTATTTAAGCGAAGGCAAAACTTATAACTCTTGTGCGAGGTTACAATTCCGATGATGATAGCATCTTCGAAAAACTCTTCGTAAGAATCCGTAACATCGAGGATTAAAGTTTTGTTATTCTTCATTCTTATCAGGCTGACTGCAAATTTAAAATTTATTGTATAAATCAAAAACACTTTATTCTTCCCAACAGCATACGGTTTTATAATTTATCTTTGCAAGCCAAGAATTTATTATGACCATTCATAAAGAAGGCACCGCCTCAATCGTTATCGCAGCAATTATAGTAGCCGTTGCAAGCCTTATTGCTAATTATTTTTTAATGCCTCGTTTCGGCTATATTTACTTAGCAATACTTTTTATACTTATCGTTTTATTTCTTTTTATAGTTTCTTTTTTCCGTATTCCACAAAGGCAATTTTCATCGGGCGATAATAAAATTATTGCTCCTGCAGACGGCAAGCTTGTAGTAATAGAAGAAATGGTTGATGATGAATATTTCAAAGGCACGCGTTTACAGCTAAGCATTTTTATGAGCCCGGCAAACGTGCATGTAAACCGTTATCCAATCAGCGGAAAAGTGATTTACAATCAATACCACAAAGGAAAATATTTGGTGGCATGGAATCCAAAATCTTCCACCGAAAACGAAAGGCAAAGCGTAGTGATACAAAATAATAAAGGGAAAATTTTAGTAAAACAAATTGCCGGCGCTCTGGCAAAACGTATTTGCAACTATGCCAAAGTGAATGAGGAAGTAAAACAAAACAATGAATTGGGCTTTATAAAATTTGGCAGCCGTGTAGATGTGTTGCTGCCCATTGGCACAGATATAAAAGTACAGCTCAATCAAAAAATTGTAGGCGGCGTTACCGTTTTAGCAACATGGTAAAAAAATTTTTATGAATAATCCCAAACAAATTGCCGGAGAAAAAGCGGCGGAATATATTGAGAATGGTATGTGTGTAGGGCTTGGCACAGGTTCTACTGCATATTTTGCAATTCAGAAAATAGGACAAAGGGTGAAAGAAGAAGGCTTGCAGGTAAAATGCCTTGCAACTTCAAAAGAATCTGAACAATTGGCTAAAGAATTAAATATTCCGATTTATACTTTTGATGAAATAAAAGAATTGGATGTAACCATTGATGGCGCCGATGAAGTGGATAAAAATTATAATCTTATTAAAGGAGGCGGAGGCGCTTTGCTGAGGGAAAAAATAATTGCATACATTACCAAGCATTATATCATCATAGCAGACGAATCTAAAGTTGTAGATACTCTCGGTAAATTTCATTTGCCGGTAGAAGTAGTACAGTTTGGCTGGCAAATAACTTTTAGCCATTTGCAACAATTAGGCTGCATTCCCAAGCTGCGGGAAAAGAACAATGAAGTTTTTATTACCGATAACGGCAATTATATTTTGGACTGCGACTTTACAGAAATAAAAAATCCTAAAACATTACAGGCGAATATTCATGCTGTGCCCGGTGTAGTGGAAGTAGGCCTTTTTATAGAACGTGTTAATACTTTGATTGTCGGACATAAAGACGGTTCCATCGAAGTAAAAAGTATAAAATAATTTTTCGTTTGATTTTGCTGATAATATTTTAAGCATGCTAATTATTTTTCAATAATCTCACTACTATCTTATCAATGGGTAATGTAACGCTATTTTCGTTTAAATCATTTATAGCAATCCATCGAAACACTTCGCTTTCGCCGTCTGGATCGGCGATTTGTTCGGGCGAAAAATCAAAAGGCTTACTGCGTGTTTTCAATTTTTCGAGTTCGTTGCAATGAACAAAATAATAAATGGAAATTATCTGGTGATCTTTATTGAAAGCTGATTGCTGATAAAAATCAGTTGTATAAAAATGATTTCCGATAGTTATATTTAAACCCGTTTCTTCGAGAAACTCGCGTTTCAAACAATCTCTTGTGCCTTCTCCGAATTCCAAACCGCCGCCGGGAAATTTTGTAATGTAATCTCCTTTTACAAACTCGTCGCTTACCAGGATTCTGTTTTGCTCGTCTTGCAAAATCCCATATACGCGGATATTGAAGCTATTCATCTCCACTTTTTTTCATTTGTGCCATTGCCATAATTTGTTTCATGGTTTTATCCATGCCTTCGCTGCTGCCATCAAGAAAGATTACGTTTCCTTTGCCATGTTCTGCAAAGTTCTGAATGGCTTCCGTCCACATGCTGAAGAGAATTACATTCGTATCTAAATTTGCCTGCCGCATTTGCGCAGCCGCATCAGTCATTCCTTTTGCAACTTCTTCACGAAACAGCGCAACACCCTGACCTCGTAAACGTGCAGCTTCTTTTTCCGCTTCCGCAGAAATTTTAATAGCATTTCCTTCCGCTTCGGCAGCTTTTGTTTTTGTTATTAATAATGCTTGCCCTTCGTTTTCGGCAGCAGCTTTTAAATTGTTGCTTGCTACCACTTTGCTCATGCTTTCCATAATTACTTTATCAAACGTGATGTCGTTGATTTGTAAATCGAGCAAATGATAGCCCCAATCTTCCAATACATGATCTACTTCTTCTTTTACAGAATTCACAATATCTCTGCGCAGCGTAAGTATCTCAGCTTGTTTTTTCGAAGCAACATACGAGCGTACATTTCCTTCAATCGTGCGTACAAGCGCTTGCATCAGCTCTCTTTCGTTGATAAATTTAAATGCCACTTTCTGAATGGTTTCCGCATCGGAAGCCATTACGGCATACAGCAACATGGTTTTAAAATATACATTCGCCTGGTCAAAAGTTACTGCCTGAAATTCCATTTCGGCAGAGCGGTTTTGAATGCTGATTCTTTTATAAATATTTTCCAATAAAGGAATTTTGAAATTCAATCCCGGACGAAGAACTCGACGATATTTTCCAAACATAGTTACAACTGCAATTGTTCCCTGGTTTACACTGACCAATCCGGAAAAAATAATAATGAGGATAGCAACAGCTAATATATATGGCACATACATAACAATAAATTTTTCTGAAAGTTAGATATATTTGTTTGATGAAAAAAATTGCAATCATCGTTGCAGGCGGCGCAGGAACCAGAATGGAATCAATTCTTCCGAAACAATTTTTATTATTAAAAAACAAACCTATTCTTTGGCATTCTATTAAGGCATTTGCAAGTGCATTTGATGATATTGAAATGATCATTGTTTTGCCTGAAGAATATATTGAAGAGGGCGTGAATATAGCAAAAGAATTTACTGATGCTCATAATATTGATTTTGTAAAAGGTGGAAATACTCGATTCGATTCCGTAAAAAACGGATTGGGTTTGATAAAAGAAGAAGCAATTATTTTTGTACATGATGCTGTTCGTTGTTTAGTAAGCGCAGAGATGATTCAACGATGTTATGAACAAGCGTTGCATCAAGGAAACGCTGTTCCCGCAATTGTAGCTACAGATACAATAAGAATGATTGATGGCGATAAAAGTATTTCAATAGACAGAAACAAAATCCGCATCATACAAACGCCTCAGACATTTCAATCAACAATTTTATTACCTGCTTTCGAACAAGAGTATCGGGAAACTTTTACTGATGAAGCAAGCGTAGCGGAGTCGTTTGGGAAAAAAATTTTTTTAATCGATGGAGAAGTCGAAAATATTAAAATCACAAGACCCATAGATTTGATGATTGCGGAAAAGGTATTAGAAAAAAGAATTTACAAATCATAAATCATTATAAAATGAAAGCGGCTGTATTATACGGAATTAACGAAGCGCTTACAATAGAAGATGTGGCAATCCCAGAATTGGCTGATGATGAAGTTTTAGTAAAACTAAAAGCGGCTTCTTTAAACAAACGCGACTGGTGGATTCAGAAGGGACAATATGCAGGTTTGAAATTTCCGATTATCATCGGCAGCGATGGAGCAGGCGTGGTTGAAGCAACCGGTAAAAATGTTGATGAAAATTTAAAAGGCAAAAAAGCCATTATCTATTTTATGAAAAACTGGGGCAATAATGAAAGATTCCAATCGCAAGATGCAATAATGCTAGGCCTGCCTGAAAACGGATGTTTAGCGGAATTTGTAAAAGTAAAAGCCGATCAGATTTTTTCGAAACCTGCCAATTTAAGTTTTGAAGAAACCGCAGCATTGCCGGTTGCCGGCGTTACCGCTTACAGGGCTTTATTTACCAAAGGAGAATGTAAACAAGGAGACAAAGTATTGATCTCCGGTGTTGGCGGAGGCGCGGGTTCATTTGCTTTACAATTCGCTGTTGCTGCCGAAGCTGAGGTTTGGATAACTTCGAGTTCGGACGAAAAAATAAGTAAGGCTGTAGCTGCAGGAGCGAAGGGTGGCGTAAATTACAGAATGGAAAATTGGGATAAAAAACTTTCGGACGAAGCCGGCTATTTTGATGTGATTATCGACAGCGCTCTCGGCGATGGTTTTGCAAACTTGGCAGGATTAGCGGCGCGTGGTGGAAGGATTGTATTCTTTGGAGGAACCGCCGGCAATCTTCCACCATTAAATGGCAGGCCAATATTTTGGAAACAAATCAGTATTCTTGGCACAACGGGCGGCTCACCTTCAGATTTTAAAAACATGCTTGCTTTCATCGAAGAAAAAAATATCCATCCGTTTATTGATGCGGTTTTTTCTTTGGACGATGCAGAAAAAGCAATCCGTACGATGGATTCATCGGCCGGCAAGTTTGGAAAAGTTGTACTTAGTATCAGTTGATTATTTCATTAACAAAGAAACAATCTCTTCCAAAAACATTTTATCCGTTTCATCGAAATGGGAATAATGCTCGCTATCTACATCCAGTACAGCAATCACTTCTTTATTTTTAAATAATGGAACTACAATTTCCGATTTGGAATCTGCGCTGCACGCAATGTGGCCAGGAAATTTATTCACATCATCAACAATGATCGTTCGGCCTTCTGCCCAAGCCGTGCCGCAAACGCCTCGTCCTTTTTTGATACGCGTACATGCCACAGGACCTTGAAACGGGCCGAGAACCAGTTCGCCATTTTCAACAATATAAAAACCTGTCCACCACCAATGAAATTGCATGTTTAAAGCCGAAGCAATATTCGCCATATTGGCAATCAAATTATTTTCGCCATCCAGCAATCCTTTGATTTGCGGCAATATGTTTTGATATTTTTTTTCCTTAGTTCCTTGTACGATTACTAAACTCTCTGACATAAAATAAATTGAAAATAAAAAAACCCGAAACAAAAGTTCGGGTTTTCTATATAGTCAAAAACTAAATTAATAATTGTTTCTGCCATATCCGCCGCCTCCGCTGTTACGGTCACGATATCCGCCGCCTCCGCCGTTGCCGTAGCTTTTCTTTTTATAACCGCCATCAGGATTTTCCTGCTTTTGGTTTACAATAATTTTGCGGCCGCCAACTTCGCTTTCGTGAAGGCCGGAGATTGCAGCATTTGCAGCAGCATCGTCTGCCATTTCTACAAATCCGAAGCCTTTTGAACGGTTGTTGTTGAATTTGTCTGTAACAACTTTTGCAGAAATTACTTCACCGTATGGTGAGAATAAATCTTGTAAATCATCGCTGGTCAAATTCCAGCTGAGGTTTCCTACGTAAATGTTCATTTTAATTTTTTTGAACTTGTTAATAATAAAACAGAGTAACCAAAGCCCAAAAACAATTACGTAAAAAACGTCCGTTAAAAGGATGGAAAACTGTTAATTCTATAACAAAGATAGATTTATTTATGGATTAGGCAATTTTTTTTAAATTAATTTTTTGTGTCCGATTTATTCTGTATCAGGCTGATTATCCCAGCTTTTACAATAATTATTACCCCATAATTTATAGCGTGCTATTTCGTTTTGCAGCCTTATTTTAAAATCATCATAATTTTTATTTTTTATTTGTGTCCAGCCAATTTCGGCAACGGCAGCCATGCGTGGAAAAATCATGTATTCTACTTTTGCCGGGTCAGCCATATATTCGGTCCACACATTCGCCTGAAGACCGGATATATATTTCGTTTCCTCTTTCGTCAATTTAGATGAGTAAGGATCGTATTCATATACGCGTTTAATCGGTAAGTAACCGCCAATAGTCAAAGAGTCTTCATTTTTTATTTGTGAATGATCCAAATACAGCCAGCCGCCCGGAGTCATGATTACGTTGTGATGTTGCTGTGCTGCAGCAATTCCACCCTCTTCCCCGCGCCAGCTCATGATGGTGGCGTTAGGCGCAAGGCCTCCTTCCAAAATCTCGTCCCAGCCTATAATTTGTCGGCCTTTGCCGTTGAGATATTTTTCTATTCTTTGTACAAAATAACTTTGCAGCCCTTCTTCATCTTTTAATCCGAGATTTTTTATTAATTGCTGGCAATAGTCCGATTTTTTCCAGTAATCTTTGGGCGCTTCATCGCCGCCTATATGAATATATTTTGAAGGAAATAATTTTATTACCTCGTCCAAAACATTTTCTATAAATTTAAATGTATAATCCGTAGGCGCATATATATCCGGATAAACGCCCCAGCTTTGTTGAACCTGCTTACCGGTAGAATCTCCGCACCATTTTACACCGGATAGAATTTTTGTATCTTGATTGGGAAAACAGCTAAGTTGCGGATAGGCGGCAATAGCGGCGGAAGAATGCCCGGGCATTTCAATTTCAGGGATGATAGTAATATACCTGTCAGAGGCATATTTTACAACGTCTTTGATTTCGTCTTGTGTATAGAATCCGCCGGTTTTTTCGCAATCATTTCCTGTTCCGGGATGATGGCCTATAATAGTGCCGTTTCTCCATGCGCCTTTTTGTGTAAGAAGCGGATATTTTTTTATCTCAATTCGCCAGCCTTGATCTTCCGTCAGATGCCAGTGAAAAATATTGAACTTGTGCAACGCCAAATAATCAATATATTTTTTTACAAAATCTACCGGCATAAAATGCCTTCCGCAATCCAGCATCATTCCTCTGTAAGCCAGCCTCGGCGCATCTTTTACGAATACGGTGGGAATTTGCAAAGTTGGAGAAACCGTTGTAGGAAGGAGCTGAATTAATGTTTGCATGCCGTAGAACAATCCTTCTTCATTACCGGAGGAAATAATTATTGAATCTTTTGATACATTCAATGTGTAGCTGCCAAGAGTGTCTTTATTATTTTCATACCGGAATAAAATAAAATTATTATGAAAGCCGGCTTTGTTTCTATCCGGTGAAATATTGTAGAACCTGCTTAAATAATTGATAAAATAGACAGCCGTTTTGGTTCCTTTGCCCGGAACATTGGTTACAATTTTTGTTTTAGATGAGAGAATAAAATTTCCTTGTTTGGCCGTAACGCTTTCAGGTTCGGGAATAATTTGTACGCTTTGAGAAATTGCAAAACGAAAAAATAATGCAGAGATAATAAGGAGATAACACCTTTTCATTCATTGAAAGTTTAAAAGATGACAGAATGCTTAAAAGTAAAAAATAAGATTCAATTAAACTACTTTCACGGCAACGTTTACATAGAGAAACCTTTAAATGCCGTACTTTTGGAAAATAATTTTTTATAAGATTCAAATTATTCATGAGTCAGGAAACAGAAAAGCCTATTATAGGTATCACTTGCGGCGATATAAACGGGATTGGAATTGAGATAATCATCAAATCTTTAGCCGATAACCGTATATTGGATATTTGTACTCCAATTGTATATGCAAATACAAAAAGCATAAATTTTTACCGGAAAATATTAGATGAAAATTTTCAATTTTCAATTATTAAGGAAGATGGTAAAATTAATTTTAAACAACCGAACATTGTGAATTGCTGGGATGAGGATATAAACATTACACCCGGAAAATTAAATGAAGACATAGGAAAATATGCATTCTTTTCCTTACAGGCTGCGGTTAAAGATTTAAAAGGCAATAAAATTGCAGGATTGGTAACGGCGCCCATTCATAAAAAAACAATTCAGTCAGACGAATTTACTTATAGCGGCCATACGCCTTATCTGCGCGACAACTTTCAAAAAGACGATGTTGCCATGCTGATGATTGCAGAAAATATGCGCGTAGCGGTTTTGACGGAACATATTCCTGTTTCTGAAATTGCGCAGCATGTAACCAAAGAAGCAATTGTTCGCAAACTTGAAATTATCAATGAATCTCTAAAGAAAGATTTTGATATTAATAAACCCAAAATTGCCGTATTAGGATTGAATCCGCATGCAGGCGATGAAGGCTTGATTGGAAACGAAGAAATAACGATAATAAAACCAGCCATACAAGCGGCAAAACAAAAAAATATTTTAGCTTTCGGGCCATACAGCGCCGACGGATTTTTTGCACATGCACAATATGAAAAATTTGATGCGGTATTGGCTATGTATCACGATCAGGGGTTAATTCCATTTAAATCGCTCGCAAATTCAGAAGGTGTAAATTATACAGCGGGCTTGCCCATTGTGCGTACAAGCCCGGATCACGGTACAGCTTTTGATATTGCCGGGAAAGGAATCGCCCATCACGAATCATTCATGGAAGCAATATTTAAATGCGTGGATATTTGGAGAACAAGGAAAGAGTACGATGAGGCACGTAAAAATCCTTTGCAGCGCAATAGCGCCAAAGTAATTGCTAACATGGAAGATGAAAAAGTAACAGAAGAAGAATAATTTTTCAGAATTAATGATATGTACAAAATAGAAAACGATATACTGATAGTTGAGATTGCCGAAAAAGGCGCAGAGATTCAACGAATATTTAATAAAGAAACATTGCTGGAATACATCTGGAACGGCGATCCGGCATATTGGGCAAAACATTCGCCCGTATTATTTCCGATTGTGGGTTCATTAAAAGGCGGCAAGTATACTTACGAAGGCAAAGAATATGCTTTGAGCAGGCATGGTTTTGCAAGAGACAAAATATTTGAAGCAGAAAACGAATCTCCTGAAAGTATTATCCTGAAACTGCAGGACACTGAAGATACATTCATTGCTTATCCTTTTCATTTCGAATTAAAAATCACATATACATTAGAAAAAAATAAAGTGAATGTCCATTATGGCATCACAAACACCGGAAGCAATGATATGTTTTTTTCCATTGGCGCTCATCCTGCATTCCGCGTGCCGCTAACGGAAGGAGCTAAGTTTGAGGATTATCAGTTAACGTTTAATGAATTTGAAAATACAGCCCGCTATCCTTTGAATGATGAAGGGCTCTTAAAAGAAAAACCTGAAATATTTTTTCAGCACAGTAATGAATTAAGACTAAAGAAACCACTGTTTTATAAAGACGCTTTGGTTTTTAAAACATTGCAATCTTCCTCTATCACTATTGAGAGCGACAGAACCCATCATGGAATAACGGTAGATTTTAAAGGTTTTCCTTATATGGGAATCTGGAGCGCTAAAGACGCCGACTTCGTATGTATCGAACCTTGGCTTGGAATTGCAGACAATGAAAATGCTTCCGGAAAATTAGAAGAAAAAGAGGGTATTATTTCTCTCGAACCTGATAAATATTTCGGAGCACAATGGAGCATGAGCTTTTTTTAGACAGCTCTTATTCAAAAATTATCTAATATGCATTGAAAGCCTCAAAAAGGGCTTTCATTTTTTTAGCCTCTTCCGGAAAATCATCGATCACATTCGTTCTTTCGCTTGGATCATAGCTGATATTAAATAATTCTTCTGCAGCAGCTTGCGGACTGCCCGATGACGGATTAATACCTGCCGGTACTTTTCTATATTTCCAGTTTTCATATCTTACGGCTTCCGGCTTTCCGTGATTAACGATATAAATAGGCCGGTACTGATATGTTTTCGGATCGTCTTTTCCGGTAAGCAAAGATGCGCGCGACGGCGTACATGAAGGACTTGTAACAACATAGTTGGTTGCGCGTATGCCTACAGATGCTATTGAGTCAAGAAACGGTGTTCTAATGACCGGATTGCCATAACAGCTAATGTCTGAATAACCCATATCATCTGTCAATACAAAGATGATGTTGGGCTGTTGTTGGGAATAAGAAAACTGAAAAGAAAAGAAAATTCCCGAAAGAATAAAAAGCAGTTTTTTCATAAATCATTTATTATTGTACCATGTTTACTTCTTTTTCATACTCGGCGTCTGTCAATAAATGCTTTCCGTCTGCTGCAGTAGTTGCCAGCTCATCGCAGCGATTATTATAAAAATTATCTGCATGACCTTTTACCCATTGAAAGCGTATGGAAAAATCTTTTGAAACTTTAGCATAGCGAAGCCATAAATCTTTATTTTTCTTACCTCCTTTGAAATCGCTTTTTATCCAGTTATTCAGCCATTTTTTTTCAATGGAATTTATTACGTATTGGCTATCGGAATAAATTGTAACGGGAATATTTTTTCTGGTAAGAGATTCCAATGCAGTGATTACCGCTAATAATTCCATGCGGTTATTCGTTGTAAGACGATAGCCTTGAGCAATTTCTTTGATGTGCTTGCCATATATCAATACAACACCGAAGCCTCCGGGGCCGGGATTTCCGCGTGAAGAACCATCGGTATAAATAATTAATTCAGACATATATTTTGCATAAAAAATATTATTTAAAAAACTCCCGGACAATTACAATTACTGAAGTTATATGATATTCCTATTTGCATCATCATATAACTGTCTTTCACTAAACTTGCACCGCGCTGCAAGCCTTTTATACTTAATGATTGATTGGCGCTTCTGTCCTGCAACTGCAATGCTTCTGACGCTTTCTGGGAAGAACCTTTATAGTTCGAAACATCGAAAGCTTCTTTGCCTGCATACGTACTGCTTACATCATCCAGATAATCCGTTGTGGTAAACCTGTAGCCGATTTCTGCGAATATGTTTATTTTTTGACTGATTGCTTGCCTTACACCAACAGATACAGGAAACACAAATGCAAACGGCCCATACTTTTTGCCGTCGTGCGAGGAGGAACTGTTTTGCCCTTCGGTTCCCAATGGCCGGAGATTAATTTTTTTTCCGTCTAAAAATGTGTAAGGATTTGTGTAAACGGCGCCAACGCCGAGAGAAACATACGGTGTAAAATTGTGCCCGGAAAATCCCGGAGCATAGCTGAAAAAATTAAAACTTCCCGCAAGTGTCAATTCCAGAAGATTATTTGAAAAATTGAGATTACGCGTTTTATAAACCGGATTTTTATCATTTGCATCATCAGCATGTAAATGGATATAATTTGCCGCTAATTTTACGCCGATATAATTACTGAAATACCGTTGATAATATGCGCTTGCAGAATAACTCAGCGGCGTAATTTTCCCGGTAGGATTGAGGTCGCCAAAATAAGAAGACGAGCCAAGACCGATGCC
This sequence comes from Arachidicoccus sp., assembly GCA_028283605.1. Classification (GTDB taxonomy): domain Bacteria; phylum Bacteroidota; class Bacteroidia; order Chitinophagales; family Chitinophagaceae; genus Arachidicoccus. Next base: position 66,349 of record JAPWKH010000019.1, read on the forward strand.
GACTTCGCTGATCGCCTGATAGCTTTGGTATTGGGCTTCGCAAAAATCACAGACAACAACAAGCATTATAAAAAACAATATTATTTTTCTGAACATACTTTTAGTTTCTTTTATCTATGCCCCAGCCGAGTTTATTGCGCAAGGTGGAAAGAAAGGTGTTTTCTTTAAAACGAATCAATTTAATTTTAAAATTTTCCTTTCGGATTGCGAGTTGTGTATTTTTATGAACAATTTCGCGGCGGGAATCCAGCGTGCATAAGAAGTTATCGGACCGGCTTTCTATCTCAAAAGAAAGAACATTATCGTCCTGAATAATTATAGGCCGTGTGTTTAAGTGATGCGGTGCAATAGGCGTTAACACAAAACTTGCCGCGTCCGGAAATAAAATTGGCCCGTCGCAACTCATATTATAACCTGTGGAGCCTGTGGGCGTGGAAACAATTAATCCGTCAGAAAAATAAGAATTGATATATTCTCCATTTAAAAAAGTATGCACACGAATCATCGGATCAATATCGCGCTTGCATATCGTGAAATCATTTAATGCAAAAGGGGCATCGTCAAACAAAGGAATGTTGGCTTCCAAGTGCAATAGTGATCTTTTATCTATAATATAATTTCTGTTTACCAAATCTTCAATGGCGGATGAAAAGTTTTCTCTGCTTGTGCCTGTTAAAAAACCTAACCGTCCAAAATTTACACCGAGTATAGGTATGTTGTTTTTCTTTACGAAAGTAATAGTATCCAGTATAGTGCCGTCGCCGCCGAGGCTTAATAAAAATTCCGTATCGCCGGTTAATTCTTCCGCCGTATGAAACGGTTGAATGTTTGGAAACTGTGCAGATATTTCCGGATATTGCAGAAAAAATGTATGGAATAAAAAAACCTGAACGCGGGTTTTGCGTAATTCTTCCAATAAAGAAAATACATCTTTTTTATATTCGTCCGGCAATATTCGTCCGTAAATAGCTATTTGCATGTAATGAATTTAAGAAAATATTTCTTTACAAAAATACTATAACGCTTTTTACATGCTTATTCTTGTGTAGCCTGTTTTAAAAGGCATAGAAACACCAATCCCTATTTGACTTTGCACTTGTAAACCTGCACTATTTAGGTTTCGCCCAAAAAGTTTTACATCGTCGTCGTAAATCAAATTGAGGCTGTATGTTGCCGACATGATTTTATTTATCTTAAAGGTCAGATAATTGCTCATATCCAAATCAACATCCTGCGGATTGTGGTTGTATTGTGAGAAAAGTATGAGGTTTGCTTTATAATTTACATTCTTCATTATGTCTTTCTGATAATTGACAGACGCGAAAGCACCGGGCGCAATTTGATAACGATGCCCTTCAATGCCATACAAATCTTCTAACGCCAGCTTGGAGTTCAATACCAAAGTAGATCTTGCCGTTAATGGCGAAAAGAATGCGGAAAGAGATTTATCGGGCTGATAATCCAATCCAAAAGAAGTAACGCCATACGCAGGAGCCATGAAAGAGGAGATGAGCTTTGAGCTGTCTTTGCTGTAATATTGCCTTCCGTCAAAAAGCTGTGAGCGGCCGTTGATTAAAAATGTAAGCAATAATTTTCCTGAAGTATCTATTTTATAGCCATATTTTGTGGTAATGTTTAAGCGGTCGTCGTTCTTTCTGCTTCCTGTGGAGGTAGAGCCCATATATCCGAAATTCCAATCCAGATTAGTATCCCAAGTATGTTTACCTTTTTGATAATATAAAAATGCGTTGATATAGCTGGCCATCGTCATCGAAAAATTATCTCCGCCGGCCGACCAGTTTTTCTGTGAAGTTTGCGCCAGATTTAAATTTATAAGGCCTCCTCTTTTCCATCTCCATTTAATAGTGTCTTTGGCCGATTTTTGTACCACTACAAATATTTCCGAAGGCAATGAGCGTACGGGAATATCTTCTTGTGCGTAACTGTTTTTGAAAGATAGCACAAAAAGAAAAATAACTAAATATGTAATTATTTGTGATGGTCTCATTACGATATTAAAACCGGCATATATTTTCCGGATTTGGTTATCGTTTAAAGTTTAAATTTTTCCGTTAGTGTTTTAAGCGTTCATTCTTTTCTTCTCTTATTCAAAAGAAATGCTCTTACCTTTTCGGTTAAATCCAAACAAAGATAATTTTAGAAACGCTAAAATTTTAATAATTATAAAGCATAATTTGTGCATGTGAATTTATTGAATAATACTTTTGATGATATTCACATTTTTTAGGTTATGACTATTACTTTTGTTCCAAGGGTTCGTATTTACCATAATAAACCAACATTATTTATTTAAGATGAACATGCCGCCGCTGTCTTTGGGACTGATTCTTTTTACTGTATTTTGCCTGATTATATTTATCCAGCTGTGTTATTATTTATTTGTTTTCAGAAGGCTTGCCGTTTATAAGCCCAAACCGAAAAACAATTCACAAGAATATCCGGTATCTGTAATTATCTGCGGAAAAAACGAAGCGGAAAATATTGCAACGCATTTGCCGGCAGTTTTGGTGCAGGATTATAAAACCACGCACGAAATAATTCTAGTGGATGATAATTCTACCGACGAAACAAAATATCTTTTGGAAGAATTCGGAAAACATTTTAAGGTATTGCGGACTTTATTGCTTACGCAAGATGCTTTGGGTATTCCGGGCAAAAAATTTCCTTTGTCAATGGGAATTAAATCCGCAAAATATGAAACACTTTTGCTGACGGACGCTGATTGCTTCCCCGCCTCCGAACGCTGGATACAATTAATGCAGGACGGGTATGCCGAAGGGAAAAGCATCGTTCTTGGATATGGCGCTTATGCAAAAAAACCCGGCACATTAAACAAGTTGATCCGCTTTGAAACTTTTCATACAGCGTTGCAATACCTGAGTTTCGCTTTGGCAAAAATGCCTTACATGGGCGTAGGGAGAAATCTTTCTTACCGCAGGGAAATGTTCATCAAACATAAAGGTTTTGCATCTATCAATCACATTCCCGGCGGTGATGATGATTTGTTTATTATAAAAATTGCAAACAAAACAAATACCGCAATTGTAATTGATAAAGATGCCCATACCATCAGTGAACCGAAAACCACGTGGCGAGATTGGATGAAACAAAAACGCCGCCATTACAGCACCGCGCAATATTATCCTGCAAAGTTCAAATGGTTGCTGGGCTTATATTCTTTCTCGCATTTTTTAGTGTACCCTTTGCTGGCAATTACCATTATTTTTTTTAATTGGTGGATGGCTTTATCTGTTTATTTTATCCGTTTGATTGTATTGGCAATTATTTGGAAAAAAGCCATGAATAAACTGAATGAAGATGATCTGTGGTCGCGATTTTTATTGTTTGATATTTGGATGTTCTTGTATTATTTCATCATGGCGCCAAATCTTTTTCGCAAAGCAGATAAGAAGTGGAAATAATGTTTTTATTATGCAATCACAATTAATCTCAGCTACAAAACAGATTATTCACTTAACGAAAAACGATGAGAACATCTTGCTGAAACTCTTTGTCCATAAGCATTTCAGCAAAGGCGATTATTTTTTAAAAGAAGGGCAGGTTTGCAAATTTGTTGGTTTTATTGAAAAAGGATTGATTCGATATTTTATAAATAAAGATGGCGAAGATGCAATTTATAACTTTGGAAAAGAGAATGATTTTGTTTGTAATTATGAAAGTTTTTTAGATCATTCTGCATCCAATAAAAACATACAATGTATTGAGGATACATTGATGCTTGTTTGCTCTTACGACAATTTGCAAGAAATATATACTTCACTTTCCGAAGGACAAAAATGGGGAAGACTTGTTTGCGAAAATCTTTTTGTAAATGCAATAAAACAAATCACATCTTTATATACAGCCGCGCCGGAAAAGCGCTACAGAGAATTTCTTGAATTTTATCCCGATTTGCAACAACGTATTCCGCAATATTATATTTCATCTTATGTTGGTGTAAAACCACAATCGCTAAGCCGCATCAGAAAAAGATTATCTGACAATTGATTTATTAACCTAAGTGCATAAAATTGTTTTTTGTGTAGATGAATTTTGTATCAACAAAAATTTCATCTTATGAAACAAAAAAAACATCTTGCATTTTGGTTTACTATTTTATCAGGCATTACGCTTTTATTTATCGGATTAAATTTTATTTTCAACCCGCTGGGAGCAGAGGCAGGCTACGGAATAAAAACGACAACGAGCGATTTTTCTTTTCATTACATTAAAGGCTTCCGCGACCTCTTTTCCGGAATTATTATTACGTTATTGCTTTTAAAGAAAGAATATAAATCGCTCGGTTATGTTTTATTAATCGGAACAATTATTCCCGCAGCAGATTTTTGTATTGTATTGTCCAATCCAAATTTTACCACAGGGCATTTGTATGCACATGCAATTGCTATAATCATTTGTATTGTTTGCGGAATATTTTATTTGAAAAACTGCAAGCGCTTATCTGCAAAAAATCATTCAAACTCATAACCTATATCATTTCTAAAATTCATGCCATCGAAAGAAATTTCTTTTAAAATATTCTTTGATTGTTGTGCAGCTTCGCGAATATTTTTTCCGTAAGAAGTAACTGCTAAAACGCGTCCGCCATTGGTTACAACTTCATCATTGGCAACTTTTGTTCCTGCATGAAAAATGAGAGAGCCATTCGGAATATTGTTGGGGAAAGAAATTATTTTTCCTTTTTCATAATCTCCGGGATAGCCGCCGCTTACTGCAACTACCGTGGCACAAGCGCGTTCATCAAACTCGATAGTTGCTTTATTTAATTCGCCATTGCAAAGCTGAACAAACAGTTCTACTAAATCGTTTTTCAACCTCGGCAAAACCACTTCTGTTTCGGGATCGCCCATGCGGCAATTATATTCAATTACGAATGGTTCGTTCTTCACATTGATCAATCCAAAAAAAACGAATCCTTTATATTCGATGTTTTCCTTGAATAATCCTTCTATTGTCGGTTGAATAATTTTCTCTTCGACTTTTTGCATAAAAATATCATCCACAAACGGAACCGGCGTTACACAACCCATGCCGCCTGTGTTTAAGCCGGAATCTCCTTCGCCGATGCGCTTATAATCTTTTGCATGGCCGATTATTTTATAATCTTTCCCATCTGTCAAAACAAAAACGCTTACTTCGATGCCGCTTAAAAATTCTTCAATGACCACTTTGGAAGAGGCTTCGCCGAATTGTTTATTGATGATCATTTCTTCAAAAACATTCAGCGCTTCTTCGTGTGACGATGCAATTACAACGCCTTTGCCTGCGGCTAATCCATCCGCTTTTAAAACGATGGGCAAGCTGTGTTGCGCGATATATTTTTTTCCTTCGTCAAAATTATTTTTATCAAATTCTGCATAGCCTGCAGTCGGAATATTTTGCCGCTGCATAAATTTTTTAGAAAATGCTTTACTGCCTTCGAGCTGCGCGCCATATTTTGACGGCGCAATAATAATGCCTTTCCAATCCTCTTGTTTTTTGAAGAAATCATAAACGCCATTTACCAAAGGATCTTCGGGACCAACAACTATCAAATCTATTTTATTATCAATGCAAAATTGTTTTTGCTGTTCAAAGTCATTTACATTAATATTTATATTTTCTCCAACGCTTGCTGTGCCTGCATTTCCGGGTGCAATGAATAATTTATCACAAAGTTTGCTTTGTTTCATTTTCCAAGCCAATGCGTGTTCTCTTCCGCCGGAACCGAGTAATAAAATGTTCATGTGATTTGATAAAAATTTTCGATTCGAAAATAAACGAATAATCATGCAAAGAAAAAAGGGAATAGTCTATTATTTTGACAATTCCCTATTTCATATTTTGTTTTATCTTACCTCGCTACATTTACCGCTCTCTTCTCGCGGATTACGGTTACTTTAATCTGGCCGGGATAAGTCATTTCGGTTTGTATTTTTTGTGCTATTTCAAAGCTCAGTTTACCGCTTTCGTCATCGGTTACTTTATCGGCTTCTACAATTACACGGAGTTCGCGGCCGGCTTGAATAGCATACGCTTTTTCCACGCCTGTATAGCCTTGCGCCAGCGTTTCCAGATCTTTGATACGCTGAATGTATTGCTGCATAATTTCGCGCCGTGCACCGGGACGAGCGCCGCTGATAGCATCGCAGGCCTGTACAATCGGGGAGATAACGTACAGCATTTCCATTTCGTCGTGGTGCGCGCCGATAGCGTTTACCACGGCAGGATTTTCGCCATATTTTTCAGCAAGTTTGGCGCCTAATAAAGCGTGGCTCAATTCCGTTTCTTCATCAGGCACTTTGCCAATATCATGGAGCAAGCCGGCGCGCTTGGCGAGTTTGGGGCTCATGCCGAGTTCCGCAGCCATAATGCCGCAAAGGTTTGCCGTTTCTCGGCTGTGCATCAAAAGGTTTTGACCATAAGATGAGCGGAAGCGCATTTTTCCAACAATTCGTACCAAATCTTTATGCAACCCATGAATGCCTAATTCTATAACAGTTCTTTCGCCTATTTCCAACACCTGCTCTTCCAACTGTCTGCGCGTTTTTTCTACTACTTCTTCGATACGTGCCGGATGAATTCTTCCATCTGCTACAAGACGTTGAAGCGATAATCTTGCTACTTCCCGACGCAATGGATCGAAACTTGACAGCACAACTGCTTCCGGTGTATCATCCACAATCAAATCCACGCCTGTTGCAGCTTCAATGGCACGTATATTTCGGCCCTCACGGCCAATGATTTGCCCTTTTATCTCGTCAGATTCAAGATTGAAAACAGTAACTGTGTTTTCTATCGTTTGCTCTGCGGCAGTACGTTGAATTGATTGGATAATGATTTTGCGCGCTTCTTTATTCGCCTTTATTTTTGCATCTTCAATAATATCTTGCTGTAATGACAAAGCTTGCGTGCGGGCTTCATTTTTAAGGCTATCGATTAGCTGTTGTTTTGCTTCTTCCGAAGAAAGATTGGAAATTTTTTCCAACCGGCGAATATGTTCTTCCTGGTGTTTTTCCAGTTCCGTACGTTTTTGATTTACAACTTCTATTTGTGCATTCAGATTGTCGCGGATAGCGGCATTTTCTTTGAGTTGTTTATCAAGCGTTGCTTCTTTTTGGTTTATAGAGAGTTCCTTCTGTTTGATTTTATTCTCTATATCACCTATTTTTCTGTTGCGTGCCAGTATTTCTTTATCGTGTTCTGCTTTTAGTTGTACGAATTTTTCTTTTGCTTCAAGTTGTTTTTCTTTTTTTATTGTTTCTGCTCTAAGTTCTGCTTCTTTAATGATGCTTTGCACCTGATTTTCCGCATCTTCTATTTTTTTTCTGGTATCTTTTGCAAAAACAAATTTTCCGATAATAATTCCTACAATAACACATACAGCCGACAATACTGCATCTATAATTCCTAAGTCCATTCTATGTTTCGTTTATTCATATTAAAAAAAATGCCTTTGCTACATGGGCAGCCAAGGCTTATCAGCAAGCGAAGATAATGAAATGAATTTATATTATAAACATTACTTGTAAATCATTCAATTGCAATGAATAGGAGTTCTTAATGCTTTATATAATTTTTATTATTCATATCTCAATGCTTCTATTGGATTTAGTTTTGAAGCTTTCAGTGCCGGATAAATACCGGCGAGCAATCCTGTGGCGGCGCATGCTGCTATGCCGATAGAAACCCAGCCCCACGGAACTATGAATCCTGTTTTTAGGAAAATGGCAAAAATATTTCCTACAAGTATTCCGAGTAAAATACCAAAGAATGCGCCCAATAAACTAATCAACATTGATTCGAAAATAAATTGCTGACGGATATTGCGTTTTTTGCCACCGATGGCTTTGATAAGGCCGATTTCTTTTGTGCGCTCACTTACGGCTACGAGCATAATATTCATCAATCCTACAGCGGAGCCCAATAGCGTGATTATTCCGATACCGATTACGCCCCATTCTATATATTGTAAAAAGCTGAGCAATTGTTTTACCTGCGCATCGCTTTTGTTGACCACAAAATTGTCATCGTCGGCGGGCGTGAGTTTTCTTATTCTCCTGAATACGCCAATGGTTTCATTAACGGCGGCATCTATTTGCTTAATATTATTTACAGAAACACCGAGTGAATAAGAATTTGCAGCACTTAAACGCATCAGGCGGATATTATTGTAAGAAGTAAGAATAAAATTGTCGCGGCTGCCGCCTGCGCCGGAACCTTTTGCTTTCAGAACGCCAATTACGCGGTACGGTAAAGTGCCTAATAAAATAATTTTATTCTCGGCTGCAGCCACATCTTCTCCAAAAAGTGTTGCTGCCACATCGTGCCCAAGCACACAAACGCTTCTTCCGGATTGAATGTCATTGGCTGAAAGATTTCTTCCAACATCTATGGTAAAGCCGTTAACCGCAAGATAATTTTCATCTCCGCCACTGATCGAGATATTGGGATTCGTTTTTTTATTCTTATAATTCACTTCCACGCTGCCGGCGGCTTCAAGGGAAATGCTGACTATCGCCGGGAAATTGTATTCTTTTTTAAATGATTCCGCTTGCTGCAAAGTAATGGGTTGGTCAAGGTTTGATTTCTTTTGTCGCTTGCCGCTGCGCACACGCACCTGATTGCCAAACCTTTGCTGATTTTTATATGTGAGCGTAAAGCCGTTTGCCCCCATTCCGGAAAAGCTGCTTGTTAAGCTGTCTTTCAAAGCGGTTGTAGAAGTTACAATACCCACAAGCGCCATTATACCAAATGCAATAATGGCAACAGTAATCCCTGTGCGAAGTTTATTGCTTTTCACAGTTCTAAATGCCAAAGACAACGTATCGGCTAATGTCATAAATTAAAGGTAAGCCTGCATCTGGAAGTATGAAAATTTTTGTGATGAACGGCAGTTTTATCGCAGAATCTCCGTGAATGCTACACAAATCCCTGCTGCTCGAAATAGAATAAAATATGATCTTTCAAAAAATTTTCCTGCTCTATAATAGATTGGGACTTGTGCTCTTTCAATTGTTTAAAATGTGGCCAGCCGTCCGCGTCTTTTCCTTCCAATTGATAATACCCGCTCGGCGTTAAAACCGTACAGATGGCAACGTGCATCAAATCCTGTTTTTGTTCTTTGGTAATTTTATTTTTTATAAAACCTGTTTCCTGCATTCCTATTAAAAACAATATCGCTTCCAGATCGGGCTTTTTTCCGAATTTCTCCGTAAGTTTTGCTTCCAGATTCCACCAGCGTTGTATCAAATCGTCTTGTATATTCATTTTGCAAAAGTAATAATAGTTCAGCGCATACAATTCTTTGTTCGGGCAACCGTGAACTATCTGCCATGCAGCATGAATTGATTTATTTATCTTCGCGCAAATTTATTTTCATGTTACAAGTAAGTGTATTAAGAGAAAAGACGGATTGGGTAAAAGAAAGATTGAGCATAAAGAATTTTGGTAATATAAATTTGGTAGATGAAATAATTTCTCTGGACGATGAAAGAAAGAAATTGCAAACAGAATTTGATTCTATTCAATCAAAAATAAATGCGGCTTCCAAAAATATAGGCGCCCTAATGGCGCAAGGCAAAAAAGAGGAAGCAGAATTATTGAAAAATGAAGTGGCTTCTTTAAAGCCTACCTTAGAGCCTTTAAAAGCAAAGGCTGCCGAAACGGACATTGCTTTGCAAAATGCTTTGGTACAACTTCCCAACCTTCCTAATGAAAGAGTGCCGAAAGGAAAATCCGCTGAAGAAAATGAAACCGTGCGCGAAGGTGGAACAAAACCAACTTTACCTGAAAACGCAGTTCCACATTGGGATTTGATCAAAAAATACGATTTGATAGATTTCGAAACCGGTGCAAAAATTACCGGCAGCGGCTTTCCTTTATACAAAGGCAAAGGCGCAAAACTGCAACGCGCTTTGGTACAATATTTTCTTGACTTCAATACTGATGCGGGCTACACGGAATACATTCCGCCTTATTTAGTAAACGAAAGTTCGGCTTATGCAACCGGACAATTGCCCGATAAAGAAGGCCAAATGTATCATGCAACGGAAGATAATTTTTACTTAATTCCAACAGCAGAAGTTCCCGTTACGAATATTTATCGCGATGAGATTTTGAAAGAAACGGATTTGCCTTTGAAGCTCACGGCGCATTCTCCGTGCTTTCGCCGAGAAGCGGGAAGTTTCGGAAAAGACGTTCGTGGATTGAACCGTGTACATCAATTTGAGAAAGTGGAAATTATTCAAATCGTTCATCCCGATAAAAGCTATGAGGTTTTGGACGAAATGATTTTGCATGTAGAAAAATTAATACAAAGCCTTGAGTTGCCTTATCGCATTTTACGTTTGTGTGGCGGCGATATGAGTTTTACAAGCGCCATTACTTACGATTTCGAAGTGTACAGCGCAGCGCAGGAACGCTGGCTCGAAGTGAGCAGCGTAAGCAACTTTGAAAGTTTTCAGGCAAACAGATTGAAGTGCAGATTTAAAAATACCGATGGTAAAACGCAATTGGTTCATACATTAAATGGAAGCTCATTGGCTTTGCCGCGTATCATGGCTGCTTTACTGGAAAATAATCAAACAGAAAACGGCATTCTTTTACCGGAAGTTTTGCAACGTTATTTTGGCGCGAAAGCAATTTAGTTAAAGACAAAAAGTTTAAAACAAAAGGCCTGAGTATTTCATCTCAGGCCTTTTGTTTATGTGAAGATTGTATTATTTCCAATCTTCCATAAGAATCACTTCGGCTTGTCTTGTAAACACTTTTTCAGTAAGTACGCGATGTACTTCTTCATCCCCATCGGCACAACAATCTTTTATTACTGTTACTTTATAATCTTTATCGGCCGCTTCTCGTAATGTAGATAGCACTACGCCGCTTGTAGCAATTCCCGTTAATACAAGATGCTGTATTTCTAATCCTCGTAAAACCACTTCTAAATCGCTGCCCGTAAAAGCACTCACTCGGCGTTTTGTAATGACAATGTCATTTTCTTTCGGCGCAACGCCAGGATGAATCGTCATCCATTCATTCATGTCAGCAGCAGCCATTCTTTCTTTCATTGCCGAAAATCCTTTATTATTTCTGCTTATTTCCGGCATGCCATTTCTGAATCCTACAACAACATAAATAACGGGTATATTTTTTTCACGCGCTTTGGCAATTGCCTTTGCTGTATTGTTTATCAGAACACTTGATTCCGTAATCATATTTACGATTGGATTCTGGAAATCCATTATTAATAAAGCTGCTTTTGCATCTTCCATTTTAATATTTGTTTTTTTTGATTATAATAAATAGTATTTACAATTCTGCCGTCATTTCTTCTTCTTCTGCTGCATGCATATTCATTTGTTGTGCAATATTTTTTTTGTTTTTCTCTTTTAATATTCTTGCAAAAACCACTGCGATAATTATTCCAACGATGCCTTCACATAATAGTGTTTTTTGTGCACCAATTCTTTGTGAAATACTGCCGACAATAAGGCTGCCCAAAGGCAGCATTCCGAAAATAGCCGTGAGCAAAATACTGATGGATCTTCCGCGCATTTCCGGAGAAGACTCCGATTGTACAATAATGTTGCATGTGGTAAATTGTGCCACGCCGCCAAATCCTGTAATTACTGCAAAAAACATTGCCAAGGGGAAATTTGTAGTATATGAAAAACAAATTAATCCAATGCTCAAAATGACTGTACTATATAATAATACTTTTCTCATAGACGCATTTTTTTTCAATGAGGCTATCAATACGGTCCCTGCAACCGCGCCGACACCTATAAAACTTGTGATATACCCGAAAGTTGCTGCATTGCCTCTGAATATCATCTTTGCGAAAACAGGAATGAGCGTATCATAAGGCAAAACCAAAAGCCCGGTAAGGCTCAGCATAATAATAACCAACCCAATAGAAGATTCTTTTTTAAGATAAATAAAGCCCTCGCTAAGATTTTTGAAAACATTTTTTTTAACCAGTACCGGCTTAGTTGATTTGGGAATTTTCATAAATGCAATAGACAACATTACTCCTCCGAAACTTGCAGCGTTTACAAGGAAACAAATGCCTGCACCAAATTTTTGAAGAATAATGCCGGACAATGCCGGTCCCAATAATTTTGCAAGGCTTGCCATTGCTGCGTAGCCACTTCAGGCACTTGGCGACGTTGTTGCGACCGACAGGCGTGGTCTCGAACATCGAGTAGAAGCTCGCGACCTCGTACGCCCAGATCGCCGGCAGTTCGAGGTACTTGGCAACCGCGGTGATCAGTTCGTCGGTGAGGTAACCGACGTTCTGTTCCTGCGCCGCCATGAGCGACTGGATCAGCGCGGAGCGCTTGCGATCCGGCGGGAACTTGGAAACCCAGTGATCGATGTGGCTGCGGGTGTGATCGTTGAGCACGACAAGGGGATCGACGTCCTTGACCTGCTCAAAATGTCCGGTGGCTTTCATGATTCAGTTCACTCCGTCGACTTAGCGGTCGACTTCGCCAAAGACGAGATCGTAGGTGCCAATCATCGCGACAACGTCGGCGAGCATGTGGCCTCTCACGATCGCGTCCATGGAAGACAGGTGGGCGAAGCCGGGCGCGCGCAGATGCACGCGGAAAGGCTTGTTCGCACCGTCGGACACGAGATAGCAGCCGAACTCGCCCTTGGGCGCTTCGACGGCGGTATAGGTTTCACCGGCAGGTACGCCGTAGCCTTCCGTGAAGAGTTTGAAGTGGTGGATCAGCGCTTCCATGTCGCTCTTCATTTCTTCGCGGCTGGGCGGCGCGACCTTGTAGTTCTGCACCATCACCGGGCCCGGGTTGGCCTTCAGCCACGCCACGCACTGCTTGATGATGTTGTTCGACTGCCGCATCTCTTCGACGCGAACCAGGTAACGGTCGTACGCCAGTTGACGCACCACGCCAGAATGCCGAATTCCCATGTTCGCGCAGGCCGCGCCACCGACTGCTTCTTGCGCAGATCCCAGGCAATGCCCGAGCCGCGCAGCATCGCGCCGGTCATGCCCCAGGCCTGCGCCTTCTCGGGCGGGATGACGCCGATGCCGACCGTACGCTGCTTCCAGATACGGTTGTTGGTCAGCAGCGATTCGTACTCATCGACGCGCGCCGGGAAGTCGTTGGTGAACTCCGTGAGGTAGTCCAGCATCGAGCCTTCGCGCCACGAGTTGCGGCGCTTGAGGTCCGCGCCTTTGTGCCACGGCGACTCGCGGTACTTCGACATCTGGTCCGGCAGGTCACGGTAAACGCCACCCGGGCGGTAGTACGTGGCGTGCATGCGCGCGCCCGATACCGCCTCGTAGACGTCCATCAGCTCTTCGCGTTCGCGGAACGCATAGAGGAAGACGGCCATGGCGCCGAGATCGAGCGCGTTCGAACCCACCCACATGAGGTGGTTGAGGATGCGGGTGATCTCGTCGAACATCGTGCGGATGTACTGCGCACGGATCGGTGCCTGGATGCCGAGCAGGTTCTCGATGGCCAGCACGTAGGCGTGCTCGTTGCACATCATCGAGACGTAGTCGAGGCGATCCATGTAACCGATGGACTGGTTGAACGGCTTGGACTCGGCCAGCTTCTCGGTGCCACGGTGCAGCAGGCCGATATGCGGATCGGCGCGCACGATCGTCTCGCCGTCCATCTCCAGCACCAGGCGCAGCACGCCATGCGCAGCGGGATGCTGCGGGCCGAAGTTCATCGTGTAATTGCGAATTTCTTCCACGGCTTAATTCTCCCGCCAATGATCGGCGGATTCCGCCCTGGCCTGATCGAGATCGGCGTCGTTACGGATCGTGCGCGGCACGAGCACGCGCGGTTCGATCGAGACGGGTTCGTAAATGACACGCTTCTGTTCGGGGTCGTAGCGCACTTCGACGTTACCGATCAGCGGGAAATCCTTCCGGAACGGATGGCCCACGAAGCCGTAGTCGGTGAGGATGCGACGAAGATCCGGGTGACCATCGAAGATGATGCCGTACAGGTCGAAGGTCTCGCGCTCGAACCAGTCCGTGCCCGGCCACACCGGCGTCACCGACGGGACGATCGGGAAGGCATCGTCTTCGCAGAAGATGCGCAGGCGGATGCGCTGGTTGAGTTCGATCGACAGCAGGTGGATGACCGCGGCATAACGACGCGGCTGCTCGACCTTGCGCGGGCGGTCGGCCCACGTGAAGCGACCCATGGCCTCACCTTCCACGCCGCGCGAGAAGCTCTCGCCCTGCGCCGTGTCGGTGTCCCACTCGGTCTGCCCGTAGCTGAGGTAGTCGACGCCACAGACGTCGATCGGGAATCGTGAAGCGGAAGCCCGCCTCGTCGCGCAGCGCGGTGGCCACGGCGATCAGGTCACGCGGAGCCACCTCGGCGGTGACTTCGTTGCGGTCGACCTTCACCGTCAGCATGTCGCCGAAGCGCGCGGCGAGCCGTTCGACCAGCGAGGTCTCGTTAATAACGCTCATGTGCGATGCCCTGTTAACGCGCGATCGTGTGGGTGCGACGGATCTTCTTCTGCAACTGCAGGATGCCGTGGATCAGCGCTTCGGCCGTCGGCGGGCAACCCGGCACATAGATATCGACCGGCACGATGCGATCGCAGCCGCGAACGACCGAGTAGGAATAGTGGTAGTAGCCGCCGCCGTTGGCGCAGCTACCCATGGAGATGACCCATTTCGGCTCGGGCATCTGGTCATAGACCTTGCGCAGGCCGGGGCCATCTTGTTCACCAGGGTGCCGGCGACGATCATCACGTCGGACTGGCGCGGGCTGGGACGGAAGACGACGCCGAAGCGGTCCAGATCGAGGCGCGCGGCACCCGCGTGCATCATTTCGACCGCGCAGCAGGCCAGGCCGAAGGTCATCGGCCACATGGAACCGGTACGCGCCCAGTTCATCAGGGCATCGATGCTGGTCACGCCGAAGCCACGATTGACGACCGGGGCGTCGCCGTTGGGACGCAGGATGTCGTCGACGAGGTTGAGCGGCGTCGGGTTGTGCATCACCCGATCGATGGTGGTCATCACTCCCATTCGAGCGCTCCCTTCTTCCAGACGTAAGCGAAACCGACCACGAGCAGCGCGAGGAACAGCGCCATCTCGATCAGCGCGATGGCGCCGATCTTGTCGAACACCACCGCCCACGGAAACAGGAAGGCGATTTCGAGGTCGAAAATGATGAAGAGGATGGCGATGAGGTAATAGCGCACGTCGAACTTCATGCGCGCGTCCTCGAACGCCTCGAAGCCGCACTCGTACGGCGAGAGCTTTTCCGAATCGGGACGGCTGGGGCCGGCAAGGATGCCGATCGCCATCAGGACCACGCCTAGGCCTACGGCCACGGCAATGAACAACAGGACGGGCCAGTATTGGGCAAGCACGATGCTGCGTACCTCCGCGCCTCACTGGGCGCATCAGTGACCGTCGGCGGGGACGAGCGGTCCGGCTAGGGTCGCCAGAGCTTTTATCGAATCGATCCAAATGGGTCGATCCGTGTCGGGACGCATTGCGTACCAACGACTCCGGATATCCACAATCTCACGTTGGGGAACCGATCTATTGTACCAGTGCGTGCAGGTATCACGACAAGTATTAATAAGGGAAAAACTGCGTCGCCATGGTGCAATCGCAGGTAATCGCCTGTCGAACACCGACATTCGGCGCCGGAGCGCGCCGATATGTCACATGGTCTGGGTCGGACGCTCGGAGGCGAGGGTGCCGACAAGCAGCGCTTCGATGCGCTGCCGGGCACCTTCGCTCTCGGGGGATTCGTTGAACTGGATACCGACACCGGCGGTTCGGTTGCCCTGGGCACCCACCGGCGTGATCCAGACCACGCGACCGGCGACGGACAGGCGCTCGTTTTCGTCGATCAGGGTGACCAGCAAGGCCACCTCGTCGCCCAGGCTGTAGCGCTGGGCGGTCGGCGCGAACAGGCCGCCGGTTTTCAGGAACGGCATGTACGAGATGTACAGGGAGTTCACGTCCTTGATCTTCAACGACAGGATGCCCTGGCGCGGCGAGGAGCTGGTGGCGTTCATGGACACGTGGAATCCCCTGGTTTGACCGTCATCCTAGCTACCCGGCGGCCCGGGCCACAAGCCCGACCGGTTCCGGATCCTGTCCGGCCCAGCCATAGCGGTCATAGATCCAGGGCGTGGAGAGGTCGGCGGTGAGCTTGGCAAAGGCCGGACCCGGCGCGCCACGCAGAGGTAGCATCCACTCGTCGCCCGCCCGCTCGATCGGCGCGAGGCGCCACGGCCAGACCTGCACGCCCTGCGTATCCGCCAGGACGAGGCGCAGCCGGCTTCGCGCCAGCCGTCCCGGTCGCCACGGCAGGCGCAGCGCACCCGTGCCCGGGGCGGCGGGCGCCCGGTCGAAGCGCTCGGGACGGGAGGCCACGCCAAGCATGCGCTCGCGACTCAAGGACATCTGTGTCGCATGCTCGAGCACGGCGTGGATCTTGGTCGTGAGGCGCTCGGGATCCGTGTCGGGGACGATCAGGTCTTCAGGCGCCGAACGCTCGGTCCCATGGACCATGTAAGTGAGTATCTCGGCCATCGACCCCGCCGCCGACAGAGCCAGTCGGGCAAGGACATGGGCTGAACCGTGGTCGGGATGGCTGTCGCGCAGATCGGGGATCACGACAAGGGTCGGCCGTACCCGCTCGACGATGCGACGAATCGCGCCTACCGCCGCCGAGGTTCGCAGTCGTAGCTCATCGGTGACCTGCATGTCGTGCCAACCGAGGGCATGCAGGTGCTCCGGGCCGACGCCGAGCCGACCCAGTGCCGCAGCCACCTCGAGCCGACGTCGCGCACCCCAGCGAGCCCGGCCGGCCGAGTCGATCACCAGGCGCCGCTCCATCCAGCGCTGCGGCCACGGATTGTCGTCGCCATCGGTGAGCAGCAGGACATCGGCACGCCCACCCATGGCGAGCGTGCGCTGGATCAGCATGCCGGCGGCGAGCGACTCGTCGTCCGGGTGGGGCGCGACGACAAGTAGACGGGTACTGCCGTCGATGACGGGGTCGCGGGACAAAGGCTAAGTTCCTTGCGAGGCGCTAGAGATGTGCCGATTAAGGCCGAACGCCCGATAAGACCGCGTCAACGCCAGGCGGCAAGCAGCTCGAGCAGCAACAGATCGACGCGGAGCGGCCCGCGCAGGGCATCCCTTGCCCGGTTGGCCTTGCCGTACCAGGCGTCGAGCGATTCGTCATCCAGCTGGCTTTCCAGCGGGGCGGCGACGCCGGCCGCACGGGCACGGAGTTCGTCCGTCGCGGCCTGCGCCGCGAACCACAGGTAACGAGCCGGCTCGGCCGCCTGCCAGCGCTTGACGACTTCCATCGCGTCGCCGCGGCCGGCGGCGAGCGCCTTGAGATCATGACGCACCTCGACGCGGTGCTTGAGCGCGCCGTCAGCCGCCCAGGTCCGCGCCATACCGGGATTGCCGCCGGCCGCGTCGAGCGCCGCTTCCGCCTCTTTCACCCCTTCGCCAGCCAGCCACGCCAGGGAGACGTCGCGTGACGGCACCAGGAAATCGATGCGCTGGCAGCGGCTGCGGATCGTCGCGGGCAACCGTGCCGGCTCATCGGCGACAAGCACCAGCAAGGTGGCCTGGGTCGGCTCCTCGAGGGTTTTCAGCAAGGCGTTCGCTGCGGCGGCGTTCATCGCGTCGGCCGGATCCACGGTGGCGACCTGCCAGCCGCCGAACTGGCTGGACATGGCCAACCGTGCGGACAGGTCGCGAATCTGGTCGACGACGATCTCGCTGCGCGTCACGCCGTCCTTGCGCAGGCCGAACGATAACGTGGCCACGTCCGGGTGCGTGCCGGCAGCCACCAGGTGGCAGCTACGGCAGACCCCGCAAGGCGTACCGTCGCGACTCTGCTGACAGAGCAGGCCCTTGACGAACGTCGCCAGGAAATCCCGCTTGCCCAGGCCAGCCGGCCCGGCAAGCAACAACGCATGCGGAAGCGCATCGCGCTCACGGCGCGCCTGCAGGCGCGCCCATGCATCGGCATGCCAGGGGCGCAGGCTCACGAAACGACTCCGTCAAGCAAGCCGGAAACACCCTCGATGGCCTGGCCCAGCACGGCGTCCGGCGTGGCACTCGCGTCCAGCACGCGGAAGCGTCGTGGCTCCGCGGCAGCCCGCGCGCGATACGCGTCGCGAATGCGTTCGAAGAAGGAATCACCCTCCCCTTCGATGCGGTCCGCCTCGCCCCGACCGGCGGCGCGAGCACGGCCGGTGCTCACGGGAAGGTCGAGCAGCAACGTGACATCGGGCTTGAGGGCCAGCGCGGCCCAGGCTTCGAGCGCCTCGATGCGCTCCACCGGTTGACCGCGACCGCCACCCTGGTAGGCAAAACTGGCGTCGGTAAACCGATCGCAAAGCACCCAGCGACCGGCGGCCAGCGCCGGCTCGATGACCTGACGGACCAGCTGGGCGCGCGAGGCGAACATCAGCAACAGTTCGGCTTCCGCGCAGAGTCGTTGTTGGCGGCGTCGAGCACGACGCCGCGCACCGCCTCGCCCACGGCCGTACCGCCGGGCTCGCGGGTGACGACCAGATCCACGCCCTGCGCACGCAGGTGCTCTTCGAGCCCACGCAGCAGCGTGCTCTTGCCGGCGCCTTCGCCGCCTTCGAGGGTGATCAGTCGGCCGCGCTTGGGTGTCGTCACTGGCATCGCTTCAATTGGTAGCAGGCCACGGCCCGGTTGTGGTCGTCGAGATTGGCCGAGAAGACGTGGCTGCCATCGCCCTTGGCGACGAAATACAGATCCTTGCCTTCGACCGGATGCAGCGCCGCCTGGATCGCCGCGCGCCCCGGCAGCGCAATCGGGGTCGGCGGCAGGCCGACCCGCGTGTACGTATTGTAGGGGGTGTCCGTCGTGAGGTCGCTTTTGTGGATGTTGCCCACATAGCTGTCGCCCATGCCGTAGATCACCGACGGGTCGGTCTGCAGCAGCATGTGCAGCTGTAGTCGCCGGATGAACACGCCGGCGATGCGCGGGCGCTCTTCCGCCCTGCCCGTCTCCTTTTCCACGATCGAGGCGAGGATGAGCGCCTCGTACGAGGTGGCCAGCGGCAGGTCCGGGGCACGCGCTGCCCAGGCCGTGTCGAGTGTCTTGATCATCGCCGCATGCGCGCGCTTGAGGATGCTGGAGTCGGTGTCGTTCTTGACGTATGCGTAGGTTTCGGGAAGGAATCGCCCTTCCGGGTGCTCGCCCTCGTTACCCAGCCGCTTCATCAGCTCGTCGTTGTCGACACCCGCCGTGTCGTGCGACAGCGTGTCGGTCGCGGCCAGCGCACGGCGCAGATCGGCGAAGCTCCAGCCATCGACGATGGTGAAATTGCGCTGCATGACCTTGCCGTTGGCCATGTCGCCAATCAGATCCCGTGGTGTCATGCCCGTGCGCAGCAGGTATTCACCCGCGTGCAGACGCCCCGATGCGCGCATTTCGATCGCCAGCACGCGCCAGTACAGCGGCGACGCGCGTGTCGCGCCGCGATCGCGCAGGTCGCGCACGATGTCCTTGAACGAAGCACCGCGTGCCACATCGATGCTCTGTCCGGCCACGGGCACGCTCAGCGGCGTGCGCGCAAAGCGCGACCAGTCGAAAACAAGCCAGCTACCCACGGCGATCGCCGCGACCAGCACCACCAGCAAAATGACACGCCAGAGGGCGATGCCGCGCACTTTCATCAATCGGAATCCTTCGAACGGTTCGGAAGCGGCAGGCCGATCCCGCGCCAGTGGGCCTGCCAATGGCGGGTCACCGGACCGGGCTGCCAGGTTCGGCCAGCGAAAGCCCGAACGGGAAGAATGCCCCGAACGGCCGACGTGAGGAAGACCTCGTCGGCCTCGACCACCTGTTGCGGCGACACGTGCCCGATGTCCACATCGCCCGAGGCAAGCACCTCCGCGCGCGCCACGCCCGCGACACCGCAACGATCCACCGGCGGTGTGACAAGGCGCCCGCCTATGACGGCAAACAGGTTAGCTGCCGTTGCGCAGACGACGCGACCCTCCTGGTCGGCCATCAGGCCCTCTTGCCAGCAGGTATTCTCCCACTCCGAGCGGGCGAGCACCTGCTCGAGACGGTTGAGATGTTTCATCCCCGCCAGCAGGGGCTGATCGCCCAGGCGCGTGTCGCACTGGCGCAACGCTATCCCGTCGCGGTACACGTCCGTGGCAAGCGATAGCGGACCGACGCTGATCACGATGGTCGGCTTGGCCTGGCGTGGCCGGGCGTAACCGCGCTCACCCACACCGGCGGTGAACGTGATGCGGGCCACGGCATCCTCCAGCCCATGGGCCAGGTGCTGGACGCCGGCCAGCATGGCGTCGGTATCGGGCGCAGGCAGGCCCAGACGCGTCGCCGACGCCCGTAGGCGTTCGACGTGCCGCGGCCACAGAGGCACGGCACGATCGACCACGCGCAACGTTTCAAACAGGCCGTCGCCGTACATCAGGCCACGATCCGCCGCACCCAGCCGATCGGTCTCGATGAAGTCGACCGACATACGCATGCTCATGCCGCGCCGAAAATACGCAACAGGCCGCGCGCCTTCGCCCGCGTCTCGTCGAGTTCCTTGTCAGGTACCGAATCGGTGACGATGCCGGCACCCGCACGTAGCGACACCGTCGGCCCTTCGACCATCAACGTGCGAATGAGGATATTGAGGTCCATGTCGCCGTTGTCGTCGAGATAGCCGATCGCCCCCGTGTAGGCACCCCGCGGCTCACGTTCGATATCACCGATGATCTCCATGCAGCGCACCTTGGGACAACCGGTGATGGTGCCGCCCGGAAACGTCGCCGCGATCACCTGGCCGGGCGTCACGCCTTCACGTGCGCGGCCGCGCACATTGGAAACGATGTGATGCACATGGGCGTAACTCTCCACGACCATGAGCTCATCGACTTTCACGCTGCCGGGCACGCACACGCGACCGAGGTCGTTGCGCTCCAGGTCGATCAACATGACGTGCTCGGCCCGCTCTTTCGGGTGCGTCGTGAGTTCGCGGATACGTGCCGCATCGTCGTCACCAGGGACGCGAGGCCGCGTTCCGGCGATGGGGCGCGTTTGCAGCAGGCCGTCGCGCGATTCGACCAGACGCTCCGGCGACGAGCTCACGATCGCCCATGCCGGTTGCTGGAGCAGCCCCGCGAAGGGTGCGGGATTCGCCGTGCGCAATGCCGCCATCAGGCTCGCCGGGGAAGGCGCTTCGGCAAACCGCGCCGACCAACGCCGCGACAGATTCACCTGGAACACATCGCCCGCACGCAGGTGTTCGTGAATACGCACGACACCTTCGAGAAACCGCGACGGCTCGTCTTCCTCGACGGCAACGGGTGTAGCCAACGCGAGATCGGGAAGTGCCACGTCGAGGTCAGCGGACAGGATGTCCAGCCAGTGCTCGGCGCCGTCCTCGGCAATGAGAATGGTGCGTTGCCCGACGTGATCGACGATCGCCGCCGCGGGGCTACGCAAGGCGAACGCCACCGGTGCGACCCCGCTGGACGGCGGCAGGCGCAGGCTCGGCTCGATCTGCCCGACCAGCTCGTACGCAAGGTAGACGATCCAGCCCCCGTGGAACGGCAAGCCATCGTCGACCCGCGGATGATGGCGCGCGGCCCAGGCGCCATCGAGCGCATCGAGAAACGTGCCGGGAACGATGTCGCCTGCCGCATCACGAACAAGGTCGTCAGCACCGAGCGTCAGCGACGCATCACCGGCGACAAAAAGGATGTCGAAGCGAGACTGCGGCGTTCCGGTGACCGCGCTGGCCAGCAGTGCCGGATAGCGTTCCGGATATGACGCGGCCGGCGCGAGGAGATCGCGCCGGCCGGCCAGGGTTCGCGTGACGAAAGCCACGCCGATCAGAGGCGACGGAAGACGAGCGTACCGTTGGTGCCGCCGAAGCCGAACGAATTCGACACGACGACGTTGAGGTCCGCCTTCTCCGCCTTGTTCGGCACGAGATCCATGCCAAGCGCGGCCACTTCCGGATCGACGTCGACGAGATTCATCGTCGGCGGGATGATCCCGTCGCGCAGGGCCATCACCGAGAAGATCGCCTCGACACCGCCGGCAGCGCCGAGCAGGTGGCCGGTGACCGACTTGGTCGAACTGACCGCAAACTTTCCCTTCGCGGTGGCGTGGTCGCCGAACACGTTGCGGATGGCCTTGGCTTCGCCCAGATCGCCCACCGGCGTGGAGGTGCCGTGCGCATTGACGTACTGCACGTCTTCCGGGGTGATGCGCGCGTCGTGCAGGGCATTGCGCATGGCAAGCTCCGCACCGTCACCACTGGGCGAGGTGATGTGATACGCGTCGCCGCTCATGCCGAAGCCGACAAGCTCGGCCAGGATGTTGGCACCACGCGCCTTGGCGAACTCGTACTCCTCGAGCATGAGCATGCCGGCACCGTTGGACAGCAGGAAGCCGTCGCGGCCGGTATCCCACGGACGGCTGGCGTGCGTCGGATCGTCGTTGCGCGTGGACATCGCCTTGGCCGAGCAGAAGCCCGCCATCGCCGTCGTCGTGGTGGCATGCTCGGAGCCGCCGGCGAGCATCGCGTCCGCATCGCCGTACTGGATCAGGCGCATGGCCATGCCGATGTTGTGCGCGGCCGTCGTGCACGCCGAAACCAGCGCGATGTTCGGGCCCTTCAGGCCGAAATAGATCGACAGGTTGCCGGCGACCATGTTGATGATGGAGCTGGGTACGTAGAACGGCGAGACCTTGCGCGGGCCCTTTTCGTTCAGCTCGATCGCCGTGGCTTCGATCGTGTGCAGGCCGCCGATACCGGCACCCGCGGCCACGCCGATACGCCCGGCATTCTCTTCGGTCACGACCAGACCCGACTGACGGAACGCATGGGCACCGGCGACGATGCCGTAGTGGATGAACGGGTCCATCCGCTTGAAGTCTTTCGCAATGGAGCGACGTTCGTCGTCAAGCGCCTTGATCCCCGCCTCGTCGGTGGGAATCGTGACGCCGTCAAAGAAGGCGTCGGCCGCAACGAAATTGCGGACTTCGCCCGCGATGCGGGTGTTATAGGCGCTGGTGTCGAAATCGGTGACAGGGCCGATGCCGCTGTTACCTTCGACGACGTTCTTCCAGGCGGTGGCGACATCGTTACCGAC
>JAPWKH010000020.1 GCA_028283605.1 Arachidicoccus sp.
GTGTCACAGCCCCGGTACGTGTTCTCATTTTCAGCAATAATCCTTAATTATTTCTGCCGGGATGCTATGCGATTATTAATTATTAATTCCGCTCAAACGGTTTCTTATGTATGCGTTTAAGGAATGCTTCTTTATAAGTTCTGCTGAGCGGAATTTGCTCTGACCTGTTTTTTAATGTTACAGTATTTCCCGCTATCTGTGCCACCTTATCTACTGCTATGATATA
The DNA here is from genome assembly GCA_028283605.1 of Arachidicoccus sp. GTDB lineage: Bacteria > Bacteroidota > Bacteroidia > Chitinophagales > Chitinophagaceae > Arachidicoccus. The sequence continues at coordinate 227 of JAPWKH010000020.1, forward strand.
AGATTTATGCACCCTCATAAAACGCTTTCCGGGAAGCTCATTTTCAAAATCGTGCAGGGTAGAATATACCAGAGTAATCCTCGAACCGTTGTGAATAGCTACGTAATTGCCCCTTGCCTCGGCAAAGTCGATCTCATCCAGGTCTACCCGTATCATCTTACCTTTTGTTTCGGTTTTTACAAAAATATAATCATTGGCAACAATGGTATCTTGACTGTCTTTATTTATACGATCCAATCCTTTTATTTTTTCCACCGCCCTCATGAAGCGCGGAAAAGAAATAGGTTTCATCAGATAATCAATGGCGTTCAGGTCATAGCTTTTAACGGCAAATTCGGAATATGCTGTACAAAATATTACCTGCACTTTTGCATCAAGCATGCTCTTTACTTCTATACCCGTCATCTCATCCATTTGTATATCTAAGAATACCACATCGGCGCTCGTGTCTTTTATCAGCTCCATTCCGTTGATAGGGTTGGTAGCTGTGGCAGCCAGTTCAAGGGCTGGTGTCTTACTTATGTAATTCTTCAATACATTGATGGCAGGTTGCTCGTCGTCTATGATTACACATTTAAGCATGTTGGTTATCGGTTTTTATGGTCAGTTCAAAAATATACAGGTCATCTTCTTTTCTTACATCCATTGTATATTTATCCTTGAAAGCCACATCGAGGCGCTTACTTAGGTTGGATATACCGATGTTGGACGATGATAATTGAATTCCAGTAGACTTTATCTTATTGCTGCAATAGAAATATACCTCCGATGGCTTTAAAACAATACGGATCGTCAAAGGATATTCAGGGTCTTTTAAATCGCCGTATTTAAAAGCGTTTTCCACTATCGTGATAAAGGAAAAAGGCGGCGCCGATTGATTGGTTACATTTCCTTCAATGGTATAGTTGATATTCTTAGCGTTCCCGAAACGCAGGTTATGGATATCTATCAATGTTTGTAATTGTTCCAGTTCCTTTTGTACCGATACTTTTCCGCTCTCATGCTCTACGGCTTCCAGTGAATACCGCATAATTGAAGATAGTTTCAAAATATTATCGGCAAGCTCAGGTGAATATTCCAATGCTTCGGAAAACAGCGTATTCAGCGTATTATGCAAAAAATGCGGATTGATCTGCGAGCGCAGGAATGCATATTCATATTGTAGTTTTTCCTGCATAGATTTCATTTCCTGTTGTTTCAAAGCCGCGATTTCCCGTTCTTTTGTAAAGGATTGTTTTATATAAAAATACAACAGTGCGAAAGAAAATATCCGCACATAATCACGAAGAGCCTCTTGTATAAAGGGTTTAAAATCTCTTGAAGAATAGATAACTGCACCAAAAGAAGGAAGGAGAAAATAAATATAAGCGTACCCTATTGCTCCGATTATAACAAACACAAAAAAGAAAGAGGCAATACTCCACCAAACTCCTTTTTCCTTATGCAGATTAAGACAATAAACACTCACATAAAAAGTAAGACATAAAGGAAGGAGATAGAATAATACATTCAAAATTGTTGCGCCGGGCTTTGTAAGCTTATTGGTTATATATATGAATGAAGCATACAGCAACCATGCTAATATATGCAAAAGGTGCGTCTTTATTTTATTTTCCGACAGAGCACGGCGTTTCATTATATGCAGTAATTAATACTTTTCTTTGAAAAAATTCAGGCAGTAAATTTACGGGAAAACCTTGTTTGTCGACCGGATTTAAGGCCGCCTGACGCAGTAAAATGTAAATATCATTTGGTATCAGATAAGACATATAATCACTTTTATCGAAAAGGTAATATTTCTCCTCGGTTTTAAATAACCCGAAATATGCTGAATTGAAACGAATCATACCTGCCGACACAAGGGCTCCAGTATCGGTATTTACTTGCAGCGGCTTTATGACTCTCGCAACTTTATGAAGGTATAACCAAGCTTCCCATTGTTCAGGATATTCTTGAATAAAAGGCGCAGCAATATCATACAATTGCTGCGTTAAATTACGCGAATAAACATTCCGATCTGTTTTTAGATCAGGAAAGATCATATCGAAAAAACGTAATGTTATTCTTTCCATACACGGACGGTAGCTGATAACGGGCAATACCGGCACATTGGCAGCATACGACAAAAAACCAATTCCAGTCCTTGCTGCAAGCTGCTGGTTGAGAAAATCGATATACCAGCAATTTTCGTTCAGCTTGCTATTTTTTCCGGCACCCGTATTGCCGTCAATATAAATTACAAGACTTTTCCCTTTTTTCAATTCACGGAACATTTGTAAAACGGCCGAAGGTGTTTCCGCATCGATGAGTTTAAAATCATTTTCATCTTCATTATCCCCAAACTGATGATACAAAGCCTTAAAAGTGTCACCCTGCGTATCCACTGTTTTTTTTGAAATGACCAATGAAAACGGCACATGCTGCTTTACCAGCAGTAGGTTGATTAAGCGATAAGAACCTAAGTGAAAAGTACAAATAATCGAAGGATAATTTTTTAATTGTTTTATTGTTTGTAGCGAGAAGTTTTCTATATCGGCATTATCAAGTGCATAGATAGAATCTTGTTCTACTATACTCAACTTTTGGTACATCAGGATCTTTTTGAAAATTTCTTCATGTCGATTGTAAGCAATAGCCGAAAGATAATGATGCAGATTGGCGCTTACAATATGAAACTGTTTTGTGCGTCCGTTATCGTTATTCATATCCAATTCTCTGTACTTTTCTACAAGTTGCTCTATCAAGCTTTTATATGATTGTTGTTCCATTGTTTGAATATTCGAAGTAAACAAAAAGGAACCCATAACGGTTCCTTTTGATCCGGAATGATTTAAACCATTTCATTATTAATCACTGTCGAAACATGACGATGATTCTAAACCACCCGGAGGATCAAGCTGGTCGAGACTAATACCTTTTTCGAAAAATAAAGATGCTTGCATATTTTAAAATTTAATGTGAACCAATATTATTTACAGAGCAAACATCTTACTGAAAACGAGAGTAAAAAAGCGTATTATACGAAATGCATTATGCTATATGTACATAGCCGTATTGTATATGTAAGCGGATTATTTGCGTTAGATTATATAAATAAGCGTCTTGAATTTCATTTCAAATAGAGAATCGTGCATTTCAAATATAGAATACGTGATTTCGTATAATAGTTTTTCTCACTATGAAATTATTGATTAGACTTGTACAGCTTTATTGCAACAAAGCACAGCAGCCTGCAACTGCGAGCGTTTATAACTTGTACGCCTGCCTAAAGCCAAAGCAGAAAACAAAATGCAAAATTGAACAGCTGACGATTTTGCAAAAAATGGGAATTAAGTTCTTAAAAAACAAAAATTAAAATTATGAAAAAAGTTATTTTAGGCGCAGCATTAATATTAGGTGGTGCATTTGGTGCAAGTGCTAAAGGAAACCATTCAGATTCCAAAGTACCAGCACTAGTTAGCTTTACGACTACGTGTGGTACAGGACCATACACAGTAGATATATCAAATATGTCGTTTTCAAATTATCTGGCATTGACTAGAGCAGTAGATGTGTATGATTGTGGACCTAGTGAACCAACAATATTATATGCATAATTTGATAAAAAAAATATTTATTAAATGATAATATTGACAATATGAATCTGTACAAAAATACAGATTCATATTAATAATATATTTTTTGTATGAAACGATATAATACCGTTTATTTATTTATTTCTACTGTAATGTTTGGAGTTATCGGATACCATAAAGCTAATGCGCAAGCGTTAGATTCAGCATATATTGAATGTAGATATTCTTTCTCATATATTCTTGATTCTACCAAAACGGAATCAAAGGGAAGTGATGTTATGTCTTTATTAATCGGTAAAAATATATCTAACTTTTTTAGTTATAATCAGTATAGAGTGGATTCTTTAGTAAATGAAGATAAGAAAGGAGTTTCAGAAACAGAAACTTCGGATAATAAAAATAAATATGGAAAGGGTGGTCTGTCATATCATATATTCCAAAATTATCCAACTGGAAAGATTAGTTATTTTTCAAAACTTATTACCAAAGATTACAAATACGAAGAAGATTTAAATAGCTACCATTGGAATATTCTAAAAGATACGAGTGTAATATTGGGGTATAAGGTTCAGAAAGCAGCGTGTTTTTATGGCGGTAGGAATTGGATTGTTTGGTTTGCTCCCGATATTGCAATAAGTTCAGGTCCTTGGAAATTTAATGGATTACCCGGGCTTGTCCTTTCTGCAGAAGATGATAAAAACTATTTTAATTTTACTATAGTAGGGTTAAATTATTTATTTCCTAAAAAACCGATAATATTTAACATTGAGGGAAAAGAACAATACAAAAACATAAAAAAAGAGGAATACCTAAAACTTGCCTATAAATTGAATACTAATTTATTCACTTTTATGAAAGAGAACCTTGATATAACTATTACAAGAGCAGATGGTACTTTACCTAAACTAAGGATATACACTCCTATTGAATTATATTAAAAATCTTTTATAGAATAAATGCGATACAATATATGTATTAAGATATTTTTACCCTTAATAAGGGTGTGCATATATTCTACAATTTGTATTGCCCAACAATCAAACATTATAGGAACGGTAACAGATGTTTCTAATAAAAAATTTATAGAAAGAGCATCTATAACTGTTTGCAGTAAATCAGATGGGAGCATCATAAGCTATACTTTCTCAGATGCAAAAGGTATTTTTTCTATATCGGTTCCCAACGCCGGTAAAGATTTTATGTTGCGCGTTTCCATGATTGGCTATGCTGCCAAAGAATATGCATATCAATCCAATATACATATTTATAATTTTGAACTTACACCCACAGTTCATGAATTAAAAGAAGTGTTTGTAAAATCGCCGCCCATTGTAAAAAGGAGCGATACGCTTTCGTACAACGTGGCATCCTTTGCAAATGCACAGGACAGAACAATAGGAGATGTTTTAAAAAAACTTCCGGGCGTGGAAGTGGCAGATGACGGAACTGTCAGTTACAACGGCAAGCCCATCAATAAGTTTTATATAGAAGGCTTGGATTTATTAGATAAAAAATACGGGATTGCTACCAATAGCATAACGGCTAAAGATGTGCAAGATGTACAGGTATTGGAAAATCATCAGCCTATAAAAGTGTTGAAAGACAAAGTCTTTTCAGATAATGCAGCCATTAATCTAAAACTAAAAGATGCAGCCAAATCCAAATGGCTGGGCACAGGTGATATTGAAACAGGCGGAACGCCTTTTTTGTGGAAAGCGGAAGGAACAGCTATGAACTTCGCAGGCAATAATCAAACGCTGAATACTTTTAAAACAAATAATGCCGGGCAGGATGTAACTAAGGAATTAAAATCGTTAAGCATAGAAGATATTCTCAATGGCTCAGATAATCTGGTACAAGACCAGAGTAAAATACAATTGCTGCCAAGTGAACCGCCAATTAGCAAAGAAAGGAGTTTGTTTAACAAGTCATGGACTGGTACAAGCAATTTTTTACACCAAACGAAAAGCGGCGTACAGTTTCGAACAAATATTACTTTAACGGACGACAGGCAAACAAGTAACAGCAGCACACAAACAAATTATTTTTTAGGAGATTCTACCTTAAAAATCCTTGAAACAAAGAATAGTGTTGCATATAATAAGAAGCTGGAAGCAGGGCAGAATATTAATGTGAACAACAAAGATTACTACTTAAACAATCAGTTGAATGCGCAGGCGTTTTTTCAAAATATAAATGTGCAAACAACAGGAAGCCTGCCAAACAACCAAAAAGGAAAAATTCCTGTTCATTTTTTAGAGAATGATTTCAATTTGGTAAAAGCTTTAGGCAAACATATTCTTAAAATAGGAGTGTTTGTACACTATGCGTCACAACCTCAAAGCCTGCTTATCAATATCCCTGATAGTAATTTACAAGACCAACATGTAAATCAAAAGCAATTATTCTTGCATCCGAACGCTTCTTACAGTTTTTCTTTAAGAAACATTTCCTTGACGGTTCAAACCGGAATTCAATACACAAAAGGGAATTACAACACAAATCTTTCCGGCTTTGGCGATATTGGTATTTCAGCAGATTCGTTGCGTAATAAATATGCTTATTCATTATTTCAATATTATATTCTTCCGAAATTAAATTACGATAAAGACGAATTTCATTTATCTCTGCAATTGCCTATCCGCACATTTTTCTATAATGAAAATGAAAAAGACAGTTTAAATAAAAGTAAAGAAAATCCAATCTATACTTGTCCGCAGCTTAATATATCATATCAATTAAATGATTATTGGAAAGTGAATCTTTCATCGGGATATACTGTAAATGTTTCTACAGATAATTTACCGCCGGGCTATATATTGGGAAATTATAGATCGTTAAATGTAGGAGCAAATCATTTATCAATTGTGAAACAGCAATCTTATTCTGTAGGAGCAACCTATGAAGATGCCGTTCATGAATTATTTTTCTATTTCAGAGGAAGCTATTCGCCATCGACCAAAAATTATCTTTCTAATAATTATTTTCTTGGATACCTGAATATTATAAATAATACTCTTGAAGAAAATACTGCGAAGAACATAACATTTTCATCAAGAATAAGTAAAACAATTGATTCATGGAAAAGTACCTTTTCGCTTTCTGCAAATTATAATATTAGTCAAGGTTATTTAATTCAGCAAGATGCCTTACTATTAAATAAAAATAAATCTGTAACATTATCGCCAAAGATAGATGTACACCCTTTAGATTGGCTTATACTTGGCTATGAGGGTTCATTTATCAGGAACAAACTATCGGTTTCTAATGCTCCCGCAGAATCTCCATTAAATCAGGTTTATCAAAAAATAAATGTAGGTGCAATCATTAGTAAATCATGGAATTTTAAATTTACAGCAGAGCATTTTTATAATCAGCTTACAAATAATCAATCGCATACAACTGTATTTTCCGACTTTCAAATACGATTTATTCCTAAAAAATCCAATCGCTGGCAATATTCTATAAGCGCTTGTAATTTATTTAATCAAAAGGAATTTAAGTACAGTACATTTAGCAGCGCCAGTTCTATGACGCAAGAATACAAGATTCGTCCATTAAATATTTTGGCAGGAGTATATTTTAATTGGTAAGTATGCAGCAGCTTTACAGCCTCGGTACGTGTCCCTCACGTACCGGAATAATATAAGCGGTTTGTGGGACACGAACCAAGGCGGAGAATTTAGGTGTTAGCGTGCCGTTGTAGGAACTATCTTCGGCAGCGCTTCAAGCAATTGTTTTGTATATTCTTTTTTCGGATGGTAATAAATTTCGTCGGCAGTTCCGGTTTCTTCTATTTGTCCTTTGTTCATAACAATTACCCGATCGCAAAAATATTTTACAACCGATAAATCGTGCGATATAAAAATAGAAGTAAAGCCTATTTCTTTTTTTAACTCATTCAGTAAATTCAATACCTGCGCCTGCACGCTCACATCCAGCGCCGAAACACATTCATCGCAGATAACGAATTTCGGTTTCATAATTAATGCGCGCGCAATTACAATCCTTTGTCTTTGTCCGCCGCTGAATTCATGCGGATAACGATTGTAGTGCGATTCATTCAATCCTACTTTTTCTAACCAATCAATAACTTCTTTTTTAATTGTATGCGCCGGTAAAATATTATTTACACGCAAAGGTTCTGCAATGGCTTCGCCGATAGATATGGTTGGATTAAGAGAAGCATAAGGGTCTTGAAAAATCATCTGTATTTCTTTAGAAAGCATACGCCTTTCATTTGACGAGAAAGAAAAAATATTTTGACCTTTATAAATAATATCTCCGGAATGCGGCTGAATTAATCCGATGATTGTTCTGCCCAAAGTCGTTTTTCCGCAGCCTGATCCACCTACAAGTCCAAGTATTTCATTTTCATACACATCAAAGCTTACGTTATTTACCGCTTTGTTGTAAGCCAATGTTTTTCCTAAAAAGTTTTTCTTAGAAACATACCATGTATTTACATTTCTGACGGATAATAAAATTTCTTTTTTAATAAATGGGTTTTCAGTTTCCTTTATCATTATAGGATTGGTTGTATGTAAAAAGTCGCTGATAACAGGAAGCACTTGTCCTTTGTGATACAGCGCAGGTCGGCATGCCAGCAAAGCCTTTGTATATGCGTGTTTTGGCGAATAAATGATTTTTTCTGTTGTATTGATTTCTACAATTTCTCCTTTGTAAAACAATGCAATCCTGTCGGCAATTTCGGCAACTAAATTCAGATCGTGCGATATAAACAAAACGCTCATGCCGTTTTGTTCCTGCAGTTTTTTTATCAGTAATAATATTTCTTTCTGAATCAATACGTCCAGCGCTGTTGTAGGCTCGTCACAAATTAATAAATCGGGTTGGCAGCTCATCGCCATAGCAATCATTACACGCTGTTTTTGTCCGCCGCTGATCTCGTGCGGATAACGATGAAAAATATTTTCTGGCGATGGAAGTTGTACTTCACGGAAAAGCGAAATTGTTTTTTTATACGCTTCTTTCTTTGATAAATGTTTGTGTAAGAGAATAGTTTCCGCCACTTGTTTTCCGCAGGTTTTTACGGGATTAAGCGAAGTCATCGGTTCCTGAAAAACCATCGCTATTTTATTGCCGCGTATTTGCTGCAACCCTTTGTCTGAAAGGTGTGTAATATTGATTGATTGTTCCTCATCTTTCAATAAAATATTGCCTTCCATTATTGCTTGTTTTGGCAATAATTTCATTACGGATAAAGAGGTAACTGATTTTCCCGATCCCGATTCGCCAACGATAGCAAGGGTTTCGCCTTGCCGGATGTCCAGTGAAATATTGTTTACCGCTTTTTGTTCGGTAAAAGAAACGGATAAGTTTTGTATTTGTAAGAGTGAATTATTCAATGGAAGAGAATCAAATTGTAATAATGTTATTGCAATTTTAAATCCTACGGCTAATTCTTCGTACGATTTTAGTTGTTAACAGTTTCTTGCTGTTCTGTAAACTGCATTTGATGCAATTTAGCATAAAAACCGTTTCTGGCAAGCAGTTCGTTATGTGTACCTGTTTCTTTGATTTCGCCTTTGTCCAGCACAATTATTTTATCTGCTTTGCGAATAGTAGATAAGCGATGTGCAATTACAATCGATGTTCTGCCGGATATTAATTTATCAATTGCTTGCTGTACCAGCATTTCACTTTGAGAATCGATGGATGATGTAGCTTCATCCAATATTAATATCGCAGGATTGTATAACAGCGCGCGTATAAAAGAAATTAATTGCCGCTGTCCTAAGCTCAGGGAACTGCCACGCTCCATTACTTTAAAATCATAATCTCCGGGCAATTGCATAATAAAATGATGCACTCCTATCATCTTAGCAGTTTCAATCACTTTTTCTCTCGAAATGTTTGTATTGCGCAACGTAATATTTTCCAAGATAGAGCCGGAGAATAAAAATACATCTTGTAAAACAATGCCGATATTTTTGCGTAGTGTATCTAAATTGTAATCAATAATATTTACATCATCAATCAATATACTTCCTTTTTGAATTTCGTATAACCGGTTCAGCAGGCTGATAATAGATGTTTTGCCGCTTCCTGTATGGCCTACAAGCGCAATGGTTTCACCGGGATTTACATGAAAATCCACATCTTTCAAAACATAGTTCGGCTGATTGTAGGCAAACCAGATATGGTTGAAATCAACTTTGCCCTGAACACTTTCCGGATTGTATGCATGTGCCGTTGATTCGGGCAAATGGTCATCATTTTCCAATACTTTAAATACCCGTTCTGCAGCAATCATACCCATTTGTATGGTATTGAATTTATCCGCAATCACACGCAACGGACGGAAAATCTGGTTGAGATAAAGCGTGAAGGAAATGTATAAGCCTACATTCAGTCTTTTATCCGAAACATACCAGATTAAAATACCTGTACTCAACGCTAATATCAATTCCACCACGGGAAAGAAAATAGAATAAGCGTAGTTGGAAGCAATGTTGGCGCTTCTGTGTTCGTGGTTGATTTCTTTAAACTTTGCAAATTCCCTGTCCTCCGCAGCAAAAGCCTGTACTATGGCAATTCCTGAAATATGTTCCTGCACAAAAGCGTTTAACGCCGCAACGGCATTGCGTACTCTCGTGTAACTTTTGTTCACACTTTCTTTGAAATAATATGTTGCAAGAATAAGTAAGGGGAATGGAATAATGCAGGCCAGCGTTAATTTCCAGTCTATCCACAGCATGGTAAACAATGTGATAATAATAGATAGCAAATCCGCCAATATGGGAATAAATCCGTCGGAAAACATATCATTCACGCGTTCCACGTCATCGATCGTTCTTGTGGTAAGTACCCCAATAGGCGTTCGATCAAATTGCCTGAGATTGAGTGACGCTATTTTTTTATAAACATCCACCCGCATATCGCGTATTACCGACTGACCAAGCCATGAAGTAATAAAGGTAAATGCAAAGCGCGCCACTGTTTCCACAAGAATAAATACAATCTGGAATATGGTAACCGATACAATGAACTTTGTAATATCGTTCATGTGTTGATTGGAGATAAACCAATGCAACCATTCCGGAACCGGTTTGCTGTTGCCCGTTGCTTTATCTATCGTTACTTGTATAAGATATGGGCGCACGGGTGTAAAAATGCCTAATATTAGCGCCAGCATTAAACTGAAAAAGAACAGCAGACGATAAGGCTTCGCATACCGGAACACTTTTCTAAAAAGAGAAAAATCAAACTTTGTTTTTTTTGCCGTATCACTCATTTGCGATGCAAAGTTACGATACAATTATTGAAGAAAATAAATAGATAAAATTGCGCTGTCTAAAGTTTTACTCCGAATCCCATTTCAGTGGAAATCGCCAATCTGTTCCACGCATTGATGGTAATGATTGCCATGATAACCTGTGCAGTTTTTTCTTCGCTTAAAATTTCTTTTGCTTTATTATATGTTTCTTCCGTTACGCCGTGTTGATGAATTAATGTTATTTCTTCCGTTAATTGCAAAATAATTTTTTCTTCTTCGGAATAAAGATTGGTTTCGCGCCAGGCATCCAAAAGAAATAGGCGTTTCGGATTTTCGCCATATTTCAACGCATCGGTTGTGTGCATATCTATGCAAAATGCGCAATGGTTTATTTGCGAAGCACGCAATTTTATCAATTCTTTTTCCGTATTGGATAAGCTTGTAGTTTGCATGTATTTTTCTAAGCCAATCAGTGCTTCGTATGCAGCAGGCTGCGCTTTTGCAATGTTAATTCTCGGTGTCATAATTTGTAATTTTTATTGGCAACAAAATTAGCAAGCCTGCCGACGGATGATCTTAAACAGGTTTAAGAAATCTTCTTTTTTCTCAATTCGCTTAAATATTCGGGCGTGAAGCCAAGATACGAAGCCAGTAAGTATTGCGGAATGCGTTGAATAAATTCAGGAAAGCTGTTTGCAAAAAAACGGTATATCTCCTCGCGTGACATGCCGTGTTGATATTTCATACGATATTGCGCTGCGCCCAGCGCACGTTGATGCATCATTCTGAAATAAGATTCGATTGAAGGATGCAGCTGGATTAGTTTTTGATAAGATGAATTGCCGATGGATAAAACTTCGCTTTTCTCGACGGCTTGAATATGGAATGCAGTCGGTTTTTGTGTAAGCAGCGAAAGATTATCCGATATCCACCAGTTTTCTATAGCAAACTGCGTTGTTTGTTCAACGCCTTTTTCGTTGATGAAGAACATGCGTAAACATCCTTTTACGATGAAATAATTTGCTTTACAAATCTGCCCTTCGATAAGAATGGTGTCTCTTTTCTTTAATTCTGCCGTATCAAAAAATTGAAGGATACTTTCGTACTCTTCATCCTCGACGGGAATATAATTTTTGATATGTAAAATAAGCGAATGCACGAAATTATAAATTTTACCTCCGTTTATTATTCAGCATCATATATCTTCCTGTATTAAAAATACCTTGAACAAGATTGCGATAATAATTTTTTGTGGAGTCAGAAAGGCTGATGCTGTCATTACTATTCATGTTCCAGAACTGATCGGGAATTTGTCCGTAAATGCCCATAGAATAAAATAGGGAATCTTTTACAATGCCTATTGCGCCCATCATTGGATTATAAATAAATGCTGCGGCATTATTGGCATTTTTATAAAATTCGGGGCTGAATAAATCGCGCCCTAAAGTAGTATTGGTATAATTTATTTTTGCTAACCCGGCAACTGTAGGAAAAATATCCGTTTGAGAAGCATACGTATTTATTTGTTCGGGCTTGAGCAATGCAGGAGAATAAAAAAGCAGCGGTACATGCATAAACACAAGGCCGCCGTCTGACCATGCTTTTGAATAATATCTTGAAGGGTCACCTTTAATTCCATGATCTCCCACAAAAACAAAAATCGTATTATTAAAATATTTTTCTTTCCTGGCCGATTCTATAAAATTTCTAAAACAGAAATCCGTATACCTGAAAGAATTTAATTCAGGCAAACTGGTATAACCATTTTGTTTTAAAACTTCATCAGGCACATTTATGAGATGAAAATTTTTCTTATCTTCTTCCGGAATTGTGTATGGACGGTGATTGTCTGCTGTTTGAACAATGGCTACGAAAGGTTTGTTTTCTTTCGAAAAAACTTCGTTGGCTTTATTAAAAACATCTTTGTCGCTCACGCCCCATACATTAATTTTCGGACCGTCATAATCATCTTGTTCATACGTTTTTAAATCCGGAATATTATTCTCCAAAACACCTCTTACATTTGCCCAGCTTAGGCTTCCGCCTAAGAAATAATATTTATCATAACCTGCAAAATCGTCAAATATCAAATGCTGGTTTACTGCATTCGGGTTGCGGCTTGTTGTATTTTTCGGATCAGTATCAGGCTCGCCCGTCAGCAAAGCCCATACTCCGCGCGCCGTTCCGTAAGAAGGAGAGAATGCGCGGGTAAACAGTACGCCTTGTTTTGAAAGACTGTCAAAGTATGGTGTAGGATTTAATTTGTTGCCGGACATTGAACTTTTTAAATAGCTGAACGATTCACACAATACAATTACAATATTTGGTTTGGCAGCGCTTCCGCTCTCAGGCTTTACAACTCTTGTATAATTCAGCTTTGCCGTATCTATATTTTTTATATCCAAAAAATCAGTCATCCACGGTGTATAATATTTCTTTACTTTCTTCAAATCATAAAAAGTAAGATTGCTGTATTTTATAGAACTGAAGAATGATTGGAAAGGATTTAATGCCATGTTGGATGCATAATCGCTTCCTAAAGTAAATGCATCGCTCCATCTTAAAGGAAATTGTCCTACGCGTCCGAATATTGCTAATGCAGATAATAATAAAAATGCAACGGGGGAAGCAATGCGCGCTTGTTTTGTAACGGATATTTTTTTATTTTTTATGCAATGGTATGTTTTACGCACAATCCAGTTTAATCCGAAAATGCCGGCCGCAATTCCTAAAACCACACGAAATACAGGATAAGTTTCCCAAATCATTCCCAGCGAAGTTTTCGTGTCTTTTAAATAATCCATTGCCGTAGCGCTAAGCCTTGTATCTAGATAAGAATAATGACCGAAATCGGCAACATAAAAAACAATCATGAAAATAATCATGAGAGTCCATAATGTAAAAGCTACATATTTTCCGAGCTTTGTTTCAAAAGGATTAAGCGGCTTGATTAAACTGATCAAAAATATCAATAAGCATCCAATGGCTACGTCTCTGCAATCGAATCTAAAGCCCATCCATAAAATAGCTTCGTAATGAATAACATCGGAATCCGGCTTTGGAAATGCTATAAGCGCTGCGATGCGCAGCAAAGTCATTAAAACTAAAAAAATTAAAGCCAAAATAAACAGCCAATGAATATATCTTGGTATTTTTATTCGATTCATATAAAAATTGCAATTGTTGCAAACATATATTATTCCCGCTGCAATATTAATTTTATGTTATTTCCTTTTTTAGAAAAATTTGATAAAAAATTGTTCCTGCAAATTAATAAGCATTGGACAAATAATTTTTTAGATGCATTAATGCCTTGGTGGCGCGATCAAAATACATGGGTTCCTTTGTATTTATTTCTGCTGGTATTTATGATTGTAAACAGTAAGCATAAAACGTGGATGTGGCTTTTGTTTGCCATCATTACGATTTTAATAAGCGATCAGCTAAACAGTAATTTAATAAAAGATTTCTTTCACAGACTAAGGCCGTGCAACGATCCTGTGATGCGTTATATAGAAATATTGCGTATTCCAAGCCGGCCATCGAGCCCGAGTTTTCCATCATCCCATGCAGTAAATCATTTTGCGATTGCTGTCTATTTTTTCAGGACATTAAAAAAATATATCGGCAAATGGGCATGGCTTTTTATCGTATGGGCGGCGAGCATTTGTTACGCCCAAGTGTATGTAGGCGTGCATTATCCTTTCGATGTATTGGGAGGCGCTGTGCTGGGTTCATTTATCGGATTTGTAACTTCGTTTATTTATCTTAAGTTTTTTGAAAATAAAGATGTTTTGTTCAGCCATAAAATAAATGTACCGGAATGAAAATTGTTTTACTGTCCGTAGGAAAAGCGCATGAAACCTATGTGCAGCAAGGAATTCAGGATTTTACAAAAAGATTGAATAACTATTTTAATGCAGATTGGCATATCATTGCGCCTTTGAAAAATGCAGCTTCTTTAAGCATTCAGGAAACTAAGTTGCAGGAAGGCAAACTTATTTTGCAGCATATTCTGCAAGATGATTATTTGGTTTTGTTGGACGAGCGGGGCAAAGAATTTTCTTCTGCTCAGTTGGCTAATTTTATTCAGCAAAGAGCCAATGAAAGTACAAAGCGTTTGGTATTTTTAATAGGAGGCGCATTCGGTGTAAGTGAAGAAATTTTTAAAAAGGCTAACTGTGTATGGAGCTTATCTCAATTGGTATTTCCGCACATGCTCGTAAGATTGATATTGGCAGAACAATTATACAGAGCTTGCACTATATTGCGAAACGAAAAATATCATCATGTATGATCACACTCATCATCATTATCGTTACTTGTATTGTATCTTTTATGGCGTTTTCCAACGGCAGCATTATTGAAAGATTAATATTTTATCCTCCGGCTATATCTCAGCAAAATCAATGGTATCGTTTTTTCTCCTGCGGATTGATCCATGCGGACATGGGGCATTTATTCTTCAATATGTTTTGCTTTTACAGTTTCGGAAAATTCGTAGAAAGTGCATTCAGCGAAATGTTTGGTAATGGTATAGGAGAATTTTTATATTTGTTGATGTACATTTCTGCTCTTTTAATATGTTTATTGCCGAGCTATTTTAAAAATAAAAATAATTATTCTTATAGAAGTTTAGGCGCGTCAGGCGCTGTGTCTGCTGTGGTATTTGCGAGTATTATATTATCGCCTACTTCTAAAATAGGCATTTTGTTCTTACCGGTAGGTGCGCCTGCATTTATCTTCGGTATTTTATATCTGATTATTTCCGCTGTGCTGGATAAGAGAGGCGCCGGAGGAATCAATCATTCCGCACACATTTACGGCGGACTATATGGTATTGTATTTTTAATAATTATGAGTAAATTATTTTCTCAATACGATGTGATCAACGGATTTATTTTTCAGGTTCGGGGCTATCTTTCTCAATATGGTATATTCAATGGGTAGAATAAAGAATAAAAAGAGGCTGCTAAGATTAGCAACCTCGAATTAACCAAACCCCTAAGTTTAATATTGTATTTTTTATTGTATTTTAACGGAAGAAACAACATCATTTGCGCTTGGCGATAATGCTCCAAGCCAATTGTTGTCGGATGTGAGTGTCCATGAAGTGCCGGAAAAATTATCATCGCTGTACAAGGTCAATGTCCATCCTGATTGTATTTTAACGGACGAAGCCCAATCGTTTACAAAGCCATAAGATTGTAATTGAGTTAAAGTATAACTGCCTTTAGGAATGCCGTTTGTAGCAGCGCCGTTGTAATAACTGTCTTTATAAAAAACTACGCCGGTTGTTGTAGTAGCAGAAGTATTATATACCGTATTTTCATTATAAAGAACATTGGAGATGGCAGAAAGATAACCCGATCTATCTGTTGCATCTAAATTGTAATACAAATAAACACCATACCCGCCCGACTTTGTGCTGTTTGCCATAGAGACTGCTGTACTTTGGCTTGTTGCTGTTACATCAGTTGCTGCGGGGCCAAGATTAGCATTTCCTAAACCGGGCACACTTGGCGCAGAAAAAGTTCCGTAGTAAGGATTCCAGCTATAATCTACATAGCTTCCGGCCTGCGTTCCATTATATGTAAGATGAGATATCGATGGCCCGATATAATAAAATGTAATTAATTTATTCGGTATCAATGAACGCAATTCTTGCAACAACAACATAAAAGAACTGTCATTACTGTTTGGAAGACTTCCATGTTGCCCATACTCTGCATATTCATCATCAAAGTCTATTCCGTCCAAACCATACGTGGTAACTGCATTCGACAATTGTAGTGCAAAGTCATGTGCTGCTGCGCGGCTTGTAAAATTGCTGATACCAACACCCTGATGATTTCCCAAAATACTCAACATAACTTTAATACCCTTTGCCTGTAATGGCTGTATGGTAGTAGCCGCATTATTTAATACACTTGTTACTTGCGTATTGTTGTATAAAACTGCTTTTTGTTGTGTAGCGTCATAATTAATATTGGCTGCGAAAATTATTCCGATATCAAATAATTGTTTTCCGCTGCTCTGAAGCGTGTATTTGCCCACGTTATCCATGCTATTGTTATTTACCTCCACATAGCATACGCCAATCGGGCCATTTTTTGAACCGGTAATTGACGCTTTTGATATACTCGATGCCTGCACATTTTCCAGCGAATTGCTTTTTATTGGAGATGTTGCATCTTTTTTTGAACAACTCCAAAATAATATTGAAGAACAAAAGGTTGCCTTCATGATAAGAAAAAGATTGTTGTTTTTCATGTAGGAATTTTTAGGTTAGGAAAAATTATTTTGAACATAATAACTAAAGAATAATATCTTAAAAATTCGTCTTATTTACATCCCACCAAACTCTTTGGCCACCATCGTCATTACCTCCTAAAGTATTTTGTACAGCCGCATCCACAGCTTCTTTATTGTCACGAATCTGATCGGAAGGATAAGGTATACGGCGAATTTGTATATCTGTATCAATTGTGCCGCCGCTATTGTTTACTACAACAGGAAACAGCAACGGATATCCGGTTCTGCGATAATCTGCCCATGCATCAGCGCCATCGGGAAACATGGCAATCCATTTTTGAGTAATAATGCGTTCCAGTTTTTGTTCTTTTGTAGCAGCATCGTCCCATTTGATGGTGATTGTGCTTAATGCCGGACTGTTATTAACCTCTCCGTTCGGATCTGTATAGCTTGTTTCTTTACCCGTATCGTTACTTAAATAATTTCCGATACTTGCGCCCCATTCATTCATGGAAACTGCAATGCCTTGTTCATAATCGGCTTGAATATTTCCTGCGCTGTTCCATTCGCGCAAAGCTGCTTCGGCTTTTAGAAACCATGCTTCTGCTGCAGACATAATCAATTGCGGAGAAGTTTGGGAAAAAGCTCCATTTACATTTAAATTGGAATAGCCTACTCCAATATCGTGATTAATGATTCCTCCGATTCTTAATCCTATGTATTGGTTTAATACGGAACTATCTGTTGCAGGAAGAAAATACTTACTGATTCTGGGATCATTATACCCGTTCATATATGTTATAATTGCGGCGTTAGCTCTTGTATCGCCCCAACCGGCAACCAAATTATAATCGTTGGTGCCTCCGTTCCATCCGCTGTATATTTTAATTTTAGCTGCATCTGAAGCATCTGTCAATAAACCTCCGGCATCAGCCAAGGCTTTTTCTCCTTGCAATTTTGCGGTGGCTGCATCAGCTTTTACAATGTGCATGGCCAGCCTCAATCTCAATGTATTGGCATATTTTATCCATTTAGTACAATCTCCTCCGTAAACAAAATCATTATTCCCAACCTGCGATTTTATGCCGGAATTAGTTTGTATAAAATCTTTTAATAAACTTAAAGCTGTATCTATTTTTAGGAACATCAATGAATAAACATCTTTTTGAGCATCGTAAGTATAAGATGACCGAACTGTGCCATCTACCTGTGAATAAGGAATTGAGCCAAATCTGTCTGTAACCCGTGCGATTGCTGTAACCTCTGTAAGCCGTGTAATAGCGTATACTTCGGGAAATAAACTTTTTAATCCTTTGGTATAAAGCGCATTAAAATCTGCCATTACATATCTGTAAGCCGGATTGAAAGAACTGTTTTGCCAGTTGGGCGCGAAGCTGTAATTAAGATTATTTTTTCCCGAATTAAAGTTGCCAATCGTGGGTGACATTAAATAGCCGGACCAACTGTCTTCAGCTAAATTTATTCCTGTTTGGTAATCATGAAAAATTTCCAGTTGCGATGTACCTACTCCTTGTAATAATGCTGTATTGGAAGCAGCATATTTATCTGTATTCCATTTTTCAAAATTTTTTGTACAACCTGTGATTAATGGAGAAGTACAAATAAAACCGATTGCCGCATAAATGAATTTTGTTTTATATGATATGTTTGTCATTGTTCAAAGTTTTTCTTTTCATTAAAAATTAAGCCCCAGATTAATACCGATATTTCGTGTTGAAGGCAAGCCGAATAAATCCACGCCGGATAACCCGTTTCCTGTGGACATGGTGATTTCCGGATCGAATGGCGCTTTCTTTGAGAAATAAACCAGATTTCTTCCAAACACCGATAATCGTAAATTTTTAAAGAAAGAATAAGGAGATAATTTAAAATTGTAACCTAAAGATGCTTCACGAAGCCTTACAACAGTAGCGCTGTATATATACGCTTCCATAATGCCTCCTCTGCCGCCGATGGAGGAATAATATGTCTGTGCAGGAAGTGCGTTGATGGATTCTCCGGCAGCATTTACACCGTTAATGGAAACCATGCCATTGTTGCTGCTGCGTGCATTTCCGGTGGCTTCAGATACGCCATAGCTATCCATAAATGCTTGTGTTGCGGATAATACATGGCCGCCGAATTTGCCATCAACCAAAAAGTGAAAAGTAAAATTATTAATGTCAAAATCATTGCTCCATCCTAAGGTAAACTTAGGCATCGGATTACCAAGATATTGATTGCCTTGCGAAGCAATTGTATAAGGAGATGTTGCTGTTCCGCCGCCGCCAATCTCAATGCGATTTTGATCGTCTCTTAAAAATTTGGTTCCGTATATATCGCCATATGAACCTCCCGGAGTAACCAGCGAAGTAAAATTAAAATTATTGCTGCCGGTAAGATTATAGCTTGTAATGCCATAAGCAGGCGACAATTCCAAAACTTTATTTTTAAGCCACGCGCCGGTAATATTTGTGTTCCAGTTGAATTGTTTGCTTTGAACTATATTTCCGCCCAATATAAATTCCAGCCCTCTGTTTTGAATATTACCTGCATTGATGGAAATATTATTATGCAATGTGGGCGCTTGCGCCTGTATATAAAAATATTGATTCTTGGTATTTGTGTTGTAATAAGTAACACTGAAATTAAACCTGTCATTTACAAATCTTACATCAAGGCCAACTTCAGAAGAGTAAGTTTTCTCAGGCTTTAAATTCAGCGCGGCGTCTGTATTTACATTCAACTGACC
Source organism: Arachidicoccus sp. (assembly GCA_028283605.1). GTDB lineage: Bacteria > Bacteroidota > Bacteroidia > Chitinophagales > Chitinophagaceae > Arachidicoccus. The sequence goes on from JAPWKH010000020.1 coordinate 20,049, forward strand.
CGAACCGGAAAAGAAACTTGTAGGATTTGCTCTGAACGGTACAACGCCGTTTCCAACAATAGCATAGCTTCCTCTCAGTTTGGCATAAGAAATTGCATTCGGATTAAATTTAAGAAGTTTTGAAAGGATGACCGATAAACCAGCGGAAGGATAAAAGAAATGATTTGAATTGGTAAAAGCTAAAGTGGATGACCAATCGTTTCTTGCTGTTAAAGTTAGATAAAGCCAATTATCATAAGATAAGTTTGCATTCGCAAATACCGATTGAATTTGATAACGGCTGTCGAAAGGGAAAACAACAGCTCCTCCGGAAGAATACAAATTTCCTATTGAGAAAAGATCGGGAGTATTCAAGTTGGTATAACCGTTTCCCGCATTATCGCTATTTGCATTTCCATTGGATTGATAATCGTTTATACTTGCACCAATCAATCCATTGATTTGAAAAAGAGCCGATTTGTTCGGTTGGCTAATGTTTAAGATTGCATCGCCGTATTTCAATTGCGATGTTTGCTCATTCCATATAAGGGCGCCATGCGCTAAATTATTAAGATAAGTGTACGTGCCCTGATAATAGTCAGCTTCGTAAGTATCGCTTGTTCTGTCTAAATTTCCTCGCACCTGAAAGTTCAACCAATTGGTAAAATCATATTTGGCAGTAAGGCCGATAATGATTCTGTTTCTGTTTGAAACATTCGGATCTTTATGTAATATCCACCATGGATTTTGCCCGAATTCATCTGTCATGTTTGGCTGTGTAAGCCAATTTTGGCGGGCAACTCCGGTATTCATTGGCAACAAATAAGTCTCTTTGTATTGGCTGAGATCAACGCCCCGCGGAAACAAATACAATCCTACTAAAGGATTGTTGTAAAGTCCTATGTAAGGCGAATTGTTTAGCTTCTGTGTCAGGTACATAACATTGCCTTCAACCGATAATTTATTATTAAAGAAATGCCCTGTTTCTTTAAATGTAAAATTGTTTCTTGATAGCTTATTGGTTGGTTGTATGCCGCGCGCTGATGTATTGGCATAAGAAAAATAAGTTTGATATTGATCATTTCCTCCAGACAAGCTAATTGAGTTTGTTGCATTTAATCCGTTTTGAAAAAACAAATCCAGATTGTTGTTTGAAGATATTGTTGTATCGGCGCCCCAGCTAAACGGTGAATTGGTTACTTTTCCTGTTTTAGCATCCGGGCTTTCGCCATAGGTATTTTGAAATTTAGGTTTATAAGCTATATGCGACATAGATTCGGAAGAAGAAAAACTTACTGTAATACCTTTATTGTTGCCGCTTTTTGTTGTGATAAGAATGACACCGTTTTGTGCCTGGCTGCCATAAAGAGCTGCTGCAGAAGCTCCTTCCAATACAGTAACAGAAGCTATATCTTCCGGATTTAAATTGGAAATACCATCGCCACCATCGGGCGTGCCGCCATAAGCGCTGTTTGGCTGTGTGTTTGCATTTCCATTATTATTAATAGGAACGCCGTCAATTACATATAAAGGCTGGTTGGAGCCGCTCACAGACCGCAAGCCTCTTAAATTCACCTTTACCGAACCTCCTATCCCCGAGGCGCTGGACGATATGGTAAGGCCTGCAACTTTTCCACTCAATGCGTTCATAAAATTGTCGGTCTTATTCCGGTTGATATTATCGGAACTTATTTGCTGTGTTTGATAGCTTAATGATCTTTCAGAGCGTTTTACGCCCAAAGCCGTTACTACTACATCTTTCCCTGCTATGGCTTCCTGTGGGGCAAGCGTAATATTTAATGTTGGGTCATTTACAGGAACTTCCTGTGTTTGATAACCAACGTACGTAAATACGAGAACGACATTGTTATCAGGAACTTCAATGCTATAATTTCCCTGTGCATTGGTAACAGTGCCTTTGTTAGTGCCTTTAATCAAAACACTTACGCCGGATAACGGCTTCCGGAATGTATCTGTAACGACACCTGTAATGGTTTTTGTTTGAAATTTATTTTCGAGGTTGGATATTACAATTACTTTATTGTCCAATATTTTATAAATGAGATTTGATCCGTATAAAATGCGGTTCATCACATTTACCAATAATTCATCATGAAAATTTGCATTGACGGTGCCGGAAGGCAATAAATCATCACTAAACATTATGCGGTAACCGGTTTTTTTTTCGATTTCGGAAAACGCCTTGCTGTATGTAACATTATTTAAACTCAGATTTAATTTTTGTGCATACCCTTTGGCGGAAGCTTGTAAACAAGTGGCGAATAGGAGGATAATACTTAGTTTCATATATAAAATACTCTTTGAAAATTTTCTCGGGGTAAAGAGAAAGTAATGAAATAAAGATTTTTTCATACTTTTAATTTGCTTTTTTTAAATGGTTAAAAATGAATTATTGCCTGAAGTAAATAGCGTTCATGCAAACGTTTTGACCAGCGGGAAATGCGCCAACATTTCCCGCATTTTTTTAGTACGGCATTTTAATTACAAAAGTTCACAGTTGTCTTATTTCAGACAGGGGGTAACATGTTGTTGTTTTAAGGGTTAAGTTCGTCGGTCAAAAGGTTAAGTTCTCACATTAGCGTGTAATGATTATATTTCCTTCATTATGTGTTTTATATTTAAATGCCCGTATTAATTGCAATTCATTCAAAGCCTGCGTAACAGTTTCCCCTTCAAAAACGCCACTAAATCTATAACTGGCTACGGCAGAGTCTTCTATATTAATTTTTATGTTGTACCATTTAGACATTCTTGTTGCGAGCTGGGAAAATGGCTCAGCTATAAATGCCAATTGATTTTGCATCCATGCGGTTTCCGATACGAGGGAATCGCCTTTTTTATCTTTTATTTGTCCAATATTTACAACGGCAAAACTGTTATCATCCAAAGAACCTGAACTGACAACCGCATTTAAGGAAAGCATATCCTTGATATTATTGCTACTTTTTTTATAAACAAATTTTTGTTTAGGCTGAAGTAACAGTTTTTGATTAGGTGTTTTTGCTACATAGATTTCAACAGCGCCCTTTAATAAGGTTGTTTCCATACTACTGTCAGAGGGATATGCTTTCACGTTAAATGTTGTTCCAAGGTCCTCTATATCTATACTATAAGGAGTGTGAATTATAAATGGATGTTTTGCATTATGTTTTACTTCAAAATATGCTTCGCCGATAAGATTTATTTCGCGGCTTTCAGATTGTAAATATTTTTTCGAATAAGAAATGCTGCTTCCCGAATTGAGCCAAACCTTTGTGCCGTCAGGTAATGCAAGCATTTTGCGAGTATTAGCTCCGGAAACTATTTTCGTCAATTCAGATTTATTTAGGTATTTTATACCGAATCCTATGCCGATAAATATGATGACTGCTGCAGCCACTTTCCATACCCGGCTTACCGTAAAAAACGATTTGTGTATAGGTTGTATATGTTCAAAAAGGTTACCTGAATGTATTTCACGAGATACTTTCTTTAAGAAGACTACAGATTTATTTTCCATGCCTGCTTCATCATTAGTTTCATTCAAGTTCTTCCAGTATTTCTCAAGAACACTTAATATATGCAACGTATGCAATTTGTTTTCTGAGTCGAGCAGCACATCCAACGATGTTAATTCGTTTTCATCAGCTTCGCCACATATTTTTTTTGCTATCAACTCCCATATATGTGTATCTTTTTGATTCATTTTTTGGTACAGATTTCACTTCTTTTGTATAATAACAGACAGTCATTATTTAAAATACCCTTAAAAGATTAAATTTTTTTTTACAAAAAATAAGATATGCGTGTTCAAGCAAAAAAGGTTATTGCCGAATCATAATAGAGAATATTTAGAGAGATGTATTGAAATTAATCTTTACACCTTACTTTTGCGCAATCTATTTTTTTCTGTTATGCCAAAAGACAATTCCATTCATTCAGTATTGATTATCGGTTCCGGCCCTATTGTTATCGGTCAAGCATGTGAATTTGATTATTCCGGCACGCAAGCAGCCCGTAGTTTGCGTGAAGAAGGAATTGAAGTAATACTTATCAATAGCAATCCTGCTACGATTATGACAGATCCGATGATGGCAGATAAAGTTTACCTGCTGCCATTGGAAGTAGAAAGTATTGAAAAGATTTTACAGGAAAATAATATTGATGCCGTGCTTCCCACTATGGGCGGACAAACTGCGCTCAATCTCTGTAAAGAAGCAGATGAATTAGGCATTTGGGAAAAATACAATGTTCGCCTGATAGGTGTAGATATTAAGGCGATTAACAAAGCGGAAGACCGCGAACTTTTTCGTCAGTGGATGATTGAAATGGGCATTCAGGTGGCGCCTGCCAAAACGGCCAACAGTTTTCTTGAAGGAAAAGAATTTGCACAGGAAATCGGTTTCCCATTGGTTATTCGCCCTTCATTTACACTGGGTGGTACAGGCGGCGGTTTTGTGCATTCCCCAAAAGAACTGGACGAAGCTTTAAATCGCGGATTGCAGGCTTCACCTATTCATGAAGTATTGGTGGAAAAAGCGGTTTTGGGCTGGAAAGAATTTGAACTGGAATTGCTGCGCGATGCTGCGGATAATGTTGCCATCATTTGTACCGTAGAAAATTTCGATCCCATGGGCGTTCATACAGGCGACAGCATTACAGTTGCACCGGCCATGACGCTAAGCGATACTGCTTTTCAACTAATGCGCAATACAGCCATCCGTATGATGCGCGATCTGGGAAATTTTGCCGGCGGCTGTAATGTACAGTTTGCCCTTAATCCAATTACTGAAGAAATTATAGCAATAGAAATCAACCCGCGCGTAAGCCGCTCATCTGCATTGGCATCGAAAGCAACCGGTTATCCTATTGCCAAGATTGCGGCAAAACTTGCACTCGGCTATCGTTTGGACGAACTGAAAAATCAAATTACAAAAAATACTTCCGCATATTTTGAACCGGCTCTGGATTATGTAATCGTAAAAATACCGCGCTGGAATTTTGATAAATTCAAAGGTGCAGACGATACGCTCGGATTACAAATGAAATCCGTTGGCGAAGTAATGGCAATCGGCAGAAGCTTCACAGAAGCAATTCAGAAAGCCTGCCAAAGCTTGGAAAATGATGCGCTCGGATTGGGATATTACGGTAAAAACCAAATGAAAGCTGATGAACTGGTAGAATATATCAAAATACCGAAGTGGGACAGAATATTCCGTATCAAAGATGCATTGATGCTGGGCGTTACGGTAAAAACCATTGTGCAGGCAACACTTATTGACCGGTGGTTTATTTACCAGATACAGGAACTTTGCAACATTGAAAAAGAAATAGCAAAATATTCCATTGAAACGTTGCCCATCGATTTATTAAAAGATGCAAAACGAAATGGTTTTAGCGATGCACAAATTGCAAAAATTGTACATGGCGATTGTACCGAAGACCAGGTTTATGAAAAACGAAAAGCTGCAGGCATTATCCGTGTGTATAAAATGGTAGATACTTGCAGCGCAGAATTTGAGGCCAAAACGCCTTATTTTTATAGCAGTTTTGAAAATTAATTCACTTATATAACAGAGGCTTTTAGACAAAATAATGATAATCCTGCAATTCAAAATTGCGGGATTTTTATTTATTTATACTTTATATTTTTTTGGATATAATACTATTATGTCAATTAGATATTTAAATCTGATTGCATTAAAATAGTAGCAGTACTTATTCGCAGGAATTTTTTTATCAATTAGAAGTTACATTTGTAATTGCTAAAATTTAATTTATTATCCTACAAAAAACAATTCTTATAATGGAAACGAAAATTGAGGAAAGATTTTTGCAGCTTGTAAATATCATGGATGAATTACGCGCAAAATGCCCTTGGGACAGGAAGCAAACCATTCATACTTTGCGTACCATGACGATAGAGGAATTGTATGAATTGATTGATGCTGTGGATAAAGAGAATTGGCAGGATATAAAAGAAGAGAGCGGCGATATTTTACTGCATTTATTATTTTATACAAAAATTGCTTCCGAGAAAAAAGAATATAACTTGGAAGATGTGCTGCAAACCATTATTGATAAGATGATAAAAAGGCATCCGCATATTTATGGAAACGTTTCTGTAAATGACGAAGAAGATGTAAAGAAAAACTGGCAAAAAATAAAATCCGAAGAAGGAAAGAAATCATTATTAAGCGGCGTTCCAAATGCTTTGCCATCTGTTGTAAAAGCCGCTCGCATTCAGGAAAAGGCGAAACAGGCAGGCTTTGAATGGGAACATAAAAACGATGTATGGAACAAAGTGGAAGAAGAACTGCAGGAACTTAAAGAAGCTGAAATAAAAAACGAACAGGAAGAACTGGAAGAGGAATTTGGCGATGTGCTTTTCAGCCTTATTAATTATGCACGGTTTCTGAATATCGATGCGGATGCAGCGCTTGAAAAATGCAATAAAAAATTCATGCAGCGGTTTCAGCTCATGGAATTGTATGCAGGCAATGATAATAAATTGCTGACCAATATGTCGCTTACGGAGATGGATGTTTTATGGAATAAAGCAAAAGCGGAAACGCGAAAAGATAAAAATGGCTAAATTTTCCGGCTCATTTCAACGTACATTATTTACGCATGGTTATTTGCTGATTATAGCCGCATGGTTGTTTACTATTTCATTTGTTATCAACAACTATTGGGCTTTTACTTCTACGCCAGACAAAGTACAAAACAATTTTGAAAATTATTTATCGGCAAGGGAAAAGAAGTTTGAAAATATTACGCAAGATAAAAATGCACTTTCTGTTTTGTTTACCAACGGATCGGATAAATCCGGGTTGGATATTTCTGATAATGATTTCGGGTTGTTTGTATTTTCTCCTGCGGATTCCGGCATTTTGCACAAAACATACTGGAGTACATTCAATATGTCTATTGATGCAAAAGATGTGCAGGTGCCGGATGGTTATTATCCTTACCACGGTTCGAACGGATATTTTGAGTTACTAAAAAAGAATATAATTTATAAGCATACTGCTTATGTTGTAGCAGCGCTGATTCCTATAAAATGGCAATATTTTATCCATAATAAATATTTTACAAATTCGTTTGCAAATAATGCTGTTTTAGATAACCGTTATTTTATAGATACTGCAAATACCGGGTTACCTGTTTATAACACAAAGCACAAACCGGTTTTTAATATATCTCAGATACCGGGCAGCGAAAGCATTTATCCGAATTTATGGGCAGTAGTAATAAGAGTATTGGGAATGCTTTTCGTTTTGATATTTATTAATTCTGCGATAAACGATATTACTGCGATAAACGGATTTTATATAGGGGCTTTTTGGCTATTGGTCATAGTGGTTTTTTTAAGAATTATTACCTATTTATTTCCTTTGCCACTCAATCTTCACAGTTATGAATTGTTTTCGCCATTGATTTATTCATCAGGCGTTTTGCATTCCTCGTTAGGGGATTTGCTGATAAATACTTTATTGTTTTTTTGGCTTACTTTTTTTATCAAATACCGATACAACATTGTGCCGGAAAACGGCGTGCCGCCTGTATTCAGTAAGTATAAGAAAGTGTGGGCTGTTGTACTGCTTTTTCTGTTTTCATTCTTTACGGTAAATGCTATCAATATTATTTGCAGCCTGGTATTAGATTCGAAGATACCATTGAATGTAACAGATTTTTTTCATCTGAATAAGTACACGCTTATTACATTTATTATTCTTACTTTTCTTATTCTCAGCTATTATAATCTTTCGCATTTTTTGACGGTGTATGCAAAGAAAGTAGGTTTTGATTTGTATTTCCGTATTATGATTGTATGCGTATCATCGCTTTTGATATTATCTGTATTTCATCATCAGGAAACTATCAAAATACAGTTGTTTGGCGTTATATGGACAAGCATATATTGTTTCATATTGGAATTCAGAAAAGATGATTTGCCAAAGCCATTGGTAAATTCCTCCTACTTTTTGTTTTGGTTAATGTTTTATGCTGCATCAATTACACTTATCATATCATCTGTACAAACCAAAGATCGTGAACGGAAAATGAGAATAGCAGATGATATTGCCTTGCAGGCAGGCAACGAGGCGGAAAGTCTTTTGAAAATGGCTGTGGGAAATTTCAGAAGTTTTATTTATTATAAAAATTTTAATCGCTTTTACAATCCGGCAGACAACAGTTTTTTAAAAGACAGCCTCATAGCAAATAATTTTAAAGGCTTCCTTAATAAATATAATTCGAGGGTATATACTTTTGATAGCTTGCAAAATCCACTGTACAATAGTGATTCTGCATCTTTCAACGTTTTGAACGTAACAGTCGGTGCAAAAGGGAAATCTACAAATATTCAGGACTTATATGTTTATGAAACGCAAAATAGCGAGTTCAATTACATCTATCGTACAAAAATAGGACATACAGGTAAAGACAGTTCTGTATTGCCGTTGGGTTATTTGTTTTTGGTGGTAAATCCAAAACGGTTTACAGGGAATACTTTTCCTACGGAGTTGCTGCAAGAATCTGCCTTGCTGTCCAATGAGGCCAACCAAACTTATTCTTATGCAATATACAAAAACCGTCGCCTGATATTTAATACAAACGATTTTGAATTTTCTGATTCGCTTACTAATTCTCAAATACCAACCGGCGAATACAGGGAAGCAAACAACAGCCATAAAAAAGAATTTTGGTACAAGGCTGATAATAGTACCATCATTGTTTTGATAGAAGATAATAATTCATTTATCGCGGCCATTACATTATTTGCATACATATTTTTATCATCTGTATTTTTAATTGTCTTTTTTAAAATTACAGGCTTCATAATTCAATCCAGATTCAGATGGGATATTATTAAAATAGCCTTTCAGTTCAAGATAAAATTTCAGATTCATGCAACTATTATTTTTATAAGTATATTTTCTTTTGTTATCATCGGGATCTCCACCATATCATTTTTTATATCGAGATTTAATAAAAGCAATCAGGAAAAAATTACGCAAAACCTCAATGTTGTAGGTAACGAAGTGCAGGAAAGTTTAAATGCAACATTGCCTTTTTCTTTACAAACGCCAAACGATCTGGATAAATATTACAGTAGTGATTTTGTGGAAAAAAGAATTGTTGAGATCGCGAGCCTAAATAATATAGAAGTAAATTATTATGATAAAACCGGTACACTGCAAGCTACTTCGCAACCCTATATTTATAACAAAAATTTAGTAAGCAACAAAATGAATCCGGACGCATATTATCAAATGTATAATAAACACCGGATCATCTTACTGCAAAAAGAAACCATCGGAAAATTCAATTATCTCAGCGGGTATATTCCTTTGTATGATAATAATAATGCGGTATTCGGCTTTCTGAATATTCCTTTTCTGCATTCGCAAAGCGAGCTGGAACAGGAAATATCAAGCTTTTTGGTTACGGTTATTAATCTGAATGCATTGATATTTTTAATTGCCGGAGCTATTGCAGGATTGCTCACACTACGCATCACGCGTTCTTTTGCCGACATCAAAAATGAGATGAGTAAGATTAATCTTGGTATGGAAAACAAAGAACTGGAATGGAAAAAAAATGATGAAATAGGTGATCTTGTAAAAGAATATAATGTGATGGTGCATAAGCTGAACGAAAGTGTAAAGAGGCTGGCGCAAAGCGAACGCGAAGGCGCATGGAAAGAAATGGCAATGCAGGTAGCACATGAGATTAAAAACCCTTTAACGCCGATGAAATTGAACCTTCAATTTCTACAACGTTCGGCAGAGAAAGGCGGCAGCGAAATTTTAGATTTATCAAGGCGCGTACCCGAGATGTTGATTGAACAGATTGACCAACTGGCGAAGATCGCGAATGATTTTTCTCAATTTGCGGATATACATAATACACAGCCTGAAAGAATTGAACTCACAAATAAATTGAACAATGTAATTATGCTGTTCAATGCCTATGAAAATATTAAAATACATTTTCGCCCCTCGCCGGAGAAAAATATTATTTATGCCGATAAAAAGCAATTAAACCGTGTATTTACGAATCTTATCAAAAATGCGATTGAGGCTTCGGATGATAACTTCCCGATAGAAATATTTATAAAAGAAGAGAATGCCGAACATGAAGCCATTGTATCTATAAAAGATAATGGGCAAGGAATTGCTGCCGATAAAAAAGATAAAATATTTGTGCCGAATTTTACCACAAAAACTTCCGGAACAGGCTTGGGGCTTGCTATTTGCAAAGGTATTATTGAGCGAGCGGGCGGAAAAATATGGTTTGAAAGTATAGAAAATGAAGGCGCAATTTTTTATGTAAGCCTGCCTTTAAGTGAAGAAGAATCTTAGCAATATTTATTGCAAAATTTGGTCAATCTCTTTCAGTTCATCATCTTGAAAATACAAATTATTCAGGCATTGCAGCGAATCCAGCAATTGCTCCGAACTGCTTGCGCCAACCAGTACCGAAGTAATTCTTTCATCTTTCAAAATCCAGCTTAAAGCCATTTGCGCCAAACTTTGATTTCTTTTTTGTGCAACAATATTCAGTTGATTTATTTGATTAATTTTTTCTTGTGTTATCTGTTCTTTTTTCAAAAATCCGTGAGGCTTTGCTGCGCGTGAATCTTCGGGAATGCCATGCAAATATTTATTCGTCAGTAAGCCTTGTGCAAGCGGGGAAAAAGGAATACAACCTACGCCTTCACTTCCGAGTAAATCTAATAATCCGTTTTCTACCCAACGCTCAAACATAGAATATTTCGGTTGATGAATTAAGCAAGGCGTTCCTAAATTACGCAACATATCTATCGCTTTCTTAGCTTCTTCAGGTTTGTAATTTGATATACCGATGTATAATGCTTTGCCTTGCCTTACGATTAAATCAAGCGCAGTCAAGGTTTCTTCCAATGGCGTTTCCGGATCGGGACGATGATGATAAAATATATCTACATAATCCAACCCCATTCTTTTCAAGCTTTGATCGAGGCTTGCAGTTAAATATTTTTTTGAGCCCCAATCTCCGTACGGGCCTTCCCACATGGTGTAGCCGGCTTTTGTAGAAATGATTATTTCATCTCGGCGATGTTGTAAATCTTTCTTCAAAATCTTTCCAAAATTTTCTTCTGCCGAGCCGGGCGGCGGCCCGTAATTGTTTGCAAGATCAAAATGCGTAATGCCTTTATCAAATGCGGTCAATAATGTTTTTCTGAAAATTTCATACACATCTGTATAGCCGAAATTGTGCCACAAACCTAATGAAACGGCAGATAATTTTAATCCTGATTTTCCACAGCGGCGGTATTGCATTTCATTGTATTTATCGGACATGATAATTTCTTTTTGAAAGGAGATAAGATAGTCATTTATTCAAAGAAGTTCTTACAATAAAAAACTTCCGAACGCAATGTCGGAAGTTAATTTTTATTATATAATAAATTGAATTATAAATTATATAAAAATCCTACGCCCAATATAGATTGTGTTTGAATTTTCGGTCCTTTTGGCGGATTTGGCCTGTACAAATCATCATACGCCAGATTAAAGTTCCACGTAACGGCCAATGCTTTCGTCAGTTTTGCGGCAAAAGTATTTGTCCAGAATATGTATATATTTCCCGGGTTGTGCAAATAATTACTATACAATTCCATGTTGCCTGCATAGCTGATTGTTTTGGTAATATTTGTTGCATAGCCGATGTTTAACAACGATCCGAATTGAAACTTGAAAGTCTTACCCGAATCAACACCGTAAGCTCCCTGATTGGACAAGTATTTATTGGCAATAATCAATGCGCGCGCTGCGATAGGAGAATAAAAGATATTCAAATTTTTAACGGGCTTCCAGGTAATACCTGGTGCAACCGTAATATATGCCGGTGCAAAAAATGTAGAATTAAATTGTTTAGTAACGATTCCATTTGCATCGGTTGAATAAGCATATCCGTCAAATGGCTGCGTACGTAAACGGAACAAGCCGCCGATATCAAGTTTGGAAGAAACCGAATGGCCGTACAAAGACAAGAAGTCCAAAAGGTTGGCGCTGCTTTGCCCGATCGTTCCTTTTGTTTTTACATATCCGTATTGAACGTTCAAATTATTATCCCAGCTGTCTTTATTCTTTTTATAATCGGCAAACAAATTTACCGTTCCGTTTACAGAAAAAGAGTTTGTACCGCCTCCTGACCAATTGCTCAATGCCGTATTGCCAACAGTTAAGGAAATTGCACCGCCTTTATTCCAGAATTTGGAAGAATCATATTTTCTTCCTGTTTTGTCAATTTTGGAATTAATGTCGTTTTGCAAATCGGTGCGGGAGTTTTGTGAAAAGGCACCTACCGAAGTGAAAAGTAAAAACGCAAAAAGAACTTTTTTCATTTGTAAGTTTTTTGTTTTAGATAAATAAAAAACAACTTGTCCGAAGAAATTTACTGTCGGATAAAGTTGATTCAATTTGAATAATTATTGCAAAACGGATTGTAAAACACTAAGGCTTTTTATTTCAAATTTATTTTGCAAGTGCAAAGAAAAGAACTGTTGATAATATTTCAAAAGTTCTCTGCGAATAAAATGATTTAACCGAAGATTTTGAGCTGAGTCTATATGCTCTATTAAATTAAGTTCGGAAGTAATTTCCGCAAATTTATCTTCCAGAATAAAGTTGTGTCCGGCTTTTTCGGCTGCAAATGTTCCTGCTTCTAAATCAAGAAATGGCGTGGCTTGCGAATATTTGCCGTGGATTTGAAATCCTAAAAATTTTGCAAGTTGTAAAGTAAAAAATAAGGGAATATTAGCGGCATCTTCCGCACTGCATTTATCGAGTGTTGCCAATATATTTTCAAAGAAATAAAATAGCTCATTATGGCTTTCTTCCTCCTTGATGGAATACAGCACAAGCTCTATAATGTATAATGCCACTGCATTTCTTGTAACATCATAAAAGATTGTATCGTACAAAAAGCTCCATTGGTACTCTTTTATAAATTGTAATTCTTTAAAAGGATTTTTATAAACAACAAGTTCAAGCATTGCGCCCGGCTGAAAAAAATTGATTTTTCCCGAACTGTTTTTTGATCCTTTTCTTACGCCTTTTACGAGATAGCTTTGCATGCCGAACAGCGCTGTGTATACTGTAGCAATAATGCTTGTATCGCCGTATTTTACGGTGCGCAATACAATTCCTTTTGTTTTATAAGTTGAAAGCATTCTCCCGCGAAGATAAGCATGGGTTGTGGTAAATGCTAATTGTAAAAACAGTATAAAAATAAATTGAATATACCCAAAATATGCCGATGCAGATTCTTCAGGTTTTATTATTAAGCATTAATATTTTTAGCAATCGAAGAAATTTATATTTTTATCTTTCTCCCACCCAATGCGGATAAATCGGTGCTTGCCGGCTTACCTGGTTTAATTTTTGTATTTGTTCGTGCGATAAATTCCAACCGGTGGTATCTAAATTTTCAATCAACTGTTTTTCATTTCTCGCACCGATTACAATGTTAGATACTGTTTTATTCTGCAATAGCCAGTTAATGGAAACTTGTGCAATAGTCTTGCTTGTTTCATTGGCTACTTCATCCAAAACATCTACAACGTCAAATACAAATTCATCGGTAACAGGCGGTGCGCCTACGACACCGCCGGATTTTATTCGACCTTCTGCAAGCGGCTGATTCCGTCTGATTTTTCCTGCCAGTCTTCCCCAACCAAGCGGGCTCCAAACCATTAATCCTAAATTCTGGTCTTCAATCATCGGCATTAATTCCTGTTCATAATCGCGGCCAATCAAGGAATAATATCCCTGATAAATTACATATTGTTCCCAATGATTTTTCTCTGACACAGAAAGTGATTTCATTACCTGCCATGCAGCAAAATTAGAACAACCAATGTATCTTACTTTTCCGCTTGTAACCAATGTGTTCAATGCATTTAATGTTTCTTCAACCGGCGTATAACGGTCAAAGCCGTGCATGAAATAAACATCAATATAATCTGTTCCCAATCTGCGCAAGCTGTCTTCGCATGTTTTAAGGAGATGATATCGGGATGAACCTTTATCGTTCGGTTTATCACCCATTTGAAAAGTTGCTTTTGTTGCAAGGATTACTTTTTCGCGCCGCCCGTTAATAGCTTTTCCCAATACAATTTCCGAATCGCCTTGCGAATACACATTCGCGGTGTCGAAAAAATTCATGTCTCTTTCAAGGCAAATATCCACAAGCCTTGCCGCTTCTTTTACATCGGTTTCGCCCCAGCGTTTGAAAAATTCATTTGTACCACCGAATGTACCTGTTCCAAGACTTAATACGGGAACCTTTAATCCTGATTTCCCTAAGTTTCTGTATTCCATTTTATTAAAATTTTATTGATAAATTTTTTCTCTTTTGCTGCTGATAATACTGAACAAGAATGCAATAATTACAAATAATGATCCTTCTATTGCAACTGCCCGAATGCCGAATGCCGATTCCACAATCAATCCTCCCACATAAGAACCCATAGCAATACCGATATTAAAAGCGGCAATGTTTAATGCAGATGAAACATCTTCCGTTCCCGGCAGATGCTTTTCGGCTAATTGAACTACATATAATTGCATACCGGGAACAATTGAAAATGCAAAGAAACCCATGAACGCTAAAATAATTATTGTCTGTATTTTGTAAGGGATGAATAGGTATAATAAAAATAAAACGAAGGCTAATAATAAGAATAATATCATCAATACTTTCACAGGATTTTTATTGGAAATTTTACCGCCAATCAGATTGCCTAATGCTACAAATGCACCATAAATAAGTAGTAGAATTGTAATTGTATCAGAAGAAAACTTTGTAATTTTTTGCAGTAAAGGCGAGAGGTAAGTAAACGTGCCAAATACGCCGGCAAAGGAAAATACCGTAAGTGAAAATCCAAGTAATAAAGATTTATTCTGCAATACTTTCAATTGGTCTTTTATACGAAGCGGGTTACCTTTTGCGATATGGTTGGGCAACAAAATAAGAATAGCTGCAAAACCAACAGCACCAAGTATTGCGACGCCCGCAAATGTGAAACGCCAGCCGTAATGCTGCCCGACCAATGTACCCAAAGGAACGCCTGTAACCATGGCTACCGTCAAGCCTGCAAACATAATAGCGATAGCCGTAGCGCGTTTGTCTTCCGATACCAGGCTGCCTGCAATAGTTGCGCCGATACCGACAAAAACGCCGTGTGCAAATCCCGATAAAATTCTGCCGGCCGCAAGAATCGAAAAATTCTTAGCGAGCGCTGCAATGGTATTTCCTAAGATAAATAAAAGCATAATGCCGAGTAACAATCTTTTTCTCGGTACATGACTTGTAAACGCTGTTATCAGAGGCCCGCCAACGGCAACACCTAAAGCATATAAGGTAACAATAAGACCTGTCGCCGATATGGATATGGATAAATCTTTTGCGATAGTTGGTAATAGGCCTACCATAACTACTTCTGTAGTGCCAATGGCAAATACACTGATAGCGAGCGCCCATAACGCGGCAGGAATTTTATGGGAAGAGGCTTTTAATCTTGCTGAATTTTGCATAATGCAAATTTCCAACTGCCGGCATCGCTGTTAAAGGACATTTGTCAAAAATTTGGTGTGACAAATATCACATACCGGTATTTAAGCGGCTCAAGGTTTCGCGTGTAACACCTAAGTAAGAAGCTATCATAGACTTTGGCACCCGTTGCATTAGGCCTGGGTATAGTGTAAGCAAATTATTGTATCGCTCATTGGCATTGCTGCTGATAAAGCACAATATTCTTTTTTGTAAAGCAATGTATCCTGCGATAGTTTTTTTGAGAAAAAAATATTCCATTTTTTGCAGTTCTCTGCAAAGTTTTTCTTTATTATCCAAGCTAAGTGCAAGTACTTCGGCATCTTCCAAACAATCCACAATCATTGTAGCTTTGGTACGATTGTGATATGCCTGCGAATCCGTTACCCACCAATCTTCCATGCCGAATTGGATAATGTGTTCTTTGCCGTCAATATCTACGCGTGAAATCTTCATCAGCCCTTTTACAACATAATATTCATATTGCACATAATCTTCTTCATGAATGACGATCTGGTGCTTTTTAAATTTTTTCGATTGAAAATGAGATAATACAAATTCAAATTCATCATCAGTAAGGGATACTATTTTTTCAATTTGTCGCCTTAGCTCAATCCCCATTTTGAAACAGTAATTTGTAAAAAAATCAATATAAAAAATTCTCGATTTGATTCTGACGAATCTTTGGTAAAACTTATTTTACTTTCTGCTGTAATTCGGCGCCTCCTTAGTAATGTACACATCGTGCGCATGGCTTTCCGCCATACCGGCATTGGTAATCTGAATGAAAGTGGCTTTTTGTAATTCTTTAATATTTTTAGAACCGGTCAAGCCCATTCCGGCACGCAATCCGCCGACATATTGTGCTACGATTTCACTCAAAAATCCTTTATATGCAACACGTCCTTCAATGCCTTCCGGAACAAGTTTCTTTGCGTCATCATCGCCGTCCTGGAAATAACGATCGCCGCTGCCGGCTTTCATGGCGCCGATGCTGCCCATACCGCGGTATTGTTTGAATTTTCTTCCTTCGAAAATAATGGTTTCACCCGGGCTTTCTTCCACGCCTGCAAACACACTGCCCATCATTACCGTTTGCGCGCCGGCAGCTAATGCTTTTACCATATCGCCGGTATATCTGATACCGCCATCGGCAATTACCGGAATGCCTTTTTCTTTAAGTGCCTGGGCTGCATCCAAAATGGCTGAAAGCTGTGGTACGCCTGCACCGGCAACAATTCTCGTAGTGCAAATAGAACCAGGCCCGATACCTACTTTTACTGCATCTGCTCCCGCATCCGCTAAAGCTTTTGCACCGCTTGCTGTAGCAATATTGCCTGCAATCACTTCTATATTTTTGAAATTCTTTTTTAATGCTGTCAAAGCATTAATAACGCCTTTTGTATGTCCGTGAGAACTGTCAAGCGCCAAAACATCTACGCCTACGTGTAACAATGCTTCGGCTCTTTCATTTATATCTTTTGTAATGCCCAAAGCGCCGCCGACCAACAATCTTCCGTAGTTGTCCTTTACGGCATTAGGGAAATTTTTCAATTGTAAAATATCGCGATAGGTAATAAGTCCTATCAATTCGCCTGACTTATTAATGACGGGTAATTTTTCGATCATGTGCTGACGAAAAATTTTCTCTGCTTTTTTTAAGTCTGTTCCTTCGGGAGCAGTGATTAAGTTTTCTTTGGTCATCACTTCCGAAACTTTTTGTTTGTGATTTGTTTCGAAGCGTAAGTCGCGGTTAGTGATAATACCTACTAATTTCTTTTTCTGATTAACTACAGGAATACCGCCGATTTTATTTTCTTTCATTAAACGTAAAGCGTCATTTACAGTAGCATCTTCGAACAAAGTAACCGGATCGAGGATTAATCCGCTTTCGCTTCTTTTTACTTTACGCACTTGTTCTGCCTGTTTTTCTATAGACATGTTTTTGTGCAGAATGCCCAAGCCGCCTTCGCGGGCAAGCGCAATTGCCAGGCTTGCTTCCGTAACCGTATCCATTGCGGCGGAAAGCATAGGCGCATTTAATACTATATTTTTGGTAAGATTGCTTTGTATATTTACTTCAGCAGGTAATACTTCGCTGTATGCAGGTTGTAGCAATACATCATCAAATGTAAGCCCGAAACCGTAAAATCTTGAATCAGATTGTGTTTTTGAGAGAGAATTTCTTGTTGCCATGCGCAAAGGTATAGTGATAAATATTTCTCTGCAAAAAAATATTTTTTTCAATTCTTCGTGAACCAATGCGGCAACATCTGAAATGGAAATTTATGCATTTATTCCAAGCCATGCCATCGTGCCCATGCCGATTTCTATTGCATTTTCATCTACATTAAATTTTGGCGTATGTACATTGTGAACAATGTCATGTGCTTCATCTCTTACACCAAGTCGAAAAAAGCAGCCGGGAATTTTTTGAGTATAATATCCGAAATCTTCCGCGCCCATGCGTAGTTCGGTTTCGGAAACATTTTCTTCTCCGATAAATTCTTTTGCGAAGCCGGCAGCGGTTTGTGTAAGCAATTCATTATTATCAACTGATGGATAGCCGACATCGATTAAGAGATCTATCTCAGCGCCTGTAGATATTTTTAATCCCTCAATATGTTTGCGGATAAGCTCATGTGCTTTATAACGCCAGGTTTCGTCCATTGCTCTGAAAGTGCCTTTCAGCTTTACTTCCGAAGGAATTACATTAGTTGTATGACCGCCATTAAATGCGCAAACAGACAATACGGAAGGTGAGAAAGGATTGCAGTTGCGACTGATAATTTGCTGTAAATCCACCACTAATTGCGAGGCAACCAAGATTGTATCTACTGTAAGTTGCGGCGCGGCTGCGTGACCACCTTCGCCTTTTATGGTAATATAAATTTCATCTGCACTTGCCATTACTTTTCCCGAACGGAAACTCAGCTTGCCGCAATCCAAGCCGGGATGAACATGCAAGCCGATGATACCTTGCGGCGTAGGATTTTCCAGTACGCCATCTTTGATCATTAGGCTGGCGCCACCGGGATTTTTTTCTTCGCCGGGTTGAAAAATCAATTTTACAGTTCCTTGCCAAGAATCTTTGATTTGTTGTAAAATTTTTGCCGCTCCAAGCAAACACGTTGTATGCACATCATGGCCGCAAGCGTGCATGACGCCTGCATTTTGTGATTTATAGGCTATGTTGTTTTCTTCTTCTATCGGTAATGCGTCCATATCGGCACGGAGAGCTATTATACGTGCGTAAGGATTTTTGCCTTCGATGATAGCTACTACTCCTGTGGTTGCTTTTGTTTCAAATGGAATGTGCCACTCACTCAGCTTTGATTGTACGAATTTGGATGTTTCAAATTCTTCATAACTCAATTCGGGATGTGCATGCAAGTGATGGCGAATTTGAATAAATTCATTTTTGTATTGTGTAGCGAGTTCTTTTATTGTTTCTTTCAACATGAGGTAAAGTTATTTCATTGCTTGTAACTTACATATTGTTTTGCAAGAAAAATTGTATTTGTATATATGTATTATCATGAGTAAAAATGATAAAAATAAAGCGGCTTTCCAATCGCGTTGAGCGCGTGAGGGATAGTAAGGGCGCGACGAAGGAGCGGTGCGGAGTGCAACGCAGCACCGGAGCGAAGCGCAGCCCTGCATAGCCCGACAGCACGCGGCGGTTTTAAGGATTTTTTGAATTGTAAACGTAGCGTGGTGGCACGCCCTGAAAAATATACCGGAATAGAATCTACATGAAATTTATTTTTTTAATTTGTGATAATGAGAACTGAGCATCATCCGTTTGAGCCATTTGTGCCGGCAGATATGGAATTTTTAATTGTCGGAAGTTTTCCGGGAAAGGAGCAAACGCAGTCGGAAATGCTGTTGGAGCAATGGTTTTATGGTGCGCCGAGAAATTTGTTTTGGAGAATAATGGAGGGTGTGTATGACTTGGAATTGAGATCTCAACGGGCAAAAAGATCGTTGCTTAGTTCTTTAAAAATAGGGCTGACGGATATTATTCTGAAAGCGGAAAGAAAATTGGATTCGAACCTTGACGGGAATTTACATGTGGTTGAGTGGAACGATAAGGCTATCGCGAAAATTTTGCATCGCTATCCCGATGTAAAAATTCTTTGTACAAGCAAGTTTGTTGAGAAGCATGTTAAAAGGCGTTTTCCTTTGCATGCGAATATATGGACGCTGCCTTCGCCATCGCCGCGCTACGCGAGGATGAGTGTTGCTGAAAAAATAGAGGTTTATAAAAATATTTTGCCTAAGAAAAAAGGATAAAGTAGTTACCAATCTTTTCCGTTTTTAGGAATGCCGCCGCTTGCTTTTTGCTCGTTCAGTTTTTTTTGAGTGTCTTTTTCTTGCTCACGCAAGGCTTTTAATAATTGTTCAGCTTGTTGTTTGGACATTTGGTTTTGCTGTTGCTGCTCCTTATTTTGCTGCTCTTTATTTTGTTGTTGCTGTTTATCTTTTGGCTGTTGCTGATTTTGTTTATTCTGGTTTTGCTGCTTTTGATTGTCTTGCTGTTTCTTTAATTCGTTCAGGGCTTTTTGCAGGTTTTCGCGCGCGTCTTTATCGCCGGGATTAATTCGCAAAGAATTCTCATAAGCTTTAACCGCATCTTCGTATTTTTTTGCTTTAGAAAGGGAAACACCTTTGTCGTAATTTAACTTTGCATTGAGATCGGGCGTATTTTTTTTATTGTTTAATGCAGCATCAAAATTGCTGACTGATTTATCAGCTTCTAATAATTTCCCCTGTGCAATTGCAAGATTAATGCGCGCAGCATCATTTTTCGGATTAATTGCCAACGCTTTTTGATAGAGTGCTGAAGCGGTTTTCATATCGCCTTTGTCATAAGCTTTGTTGCCGGCAAATACTTCTTTGTTTCCTTTTGGGGAAGTGCTTTCGGATTGCGCATGCGTGTGTGATGAAAGCAAAATTAATGATATGATTAAAAGATACTTCAAACTAAATTCTTTTTACGTTCCGGAATGAATAATTCTATAATGAGTAATAACAGCATAATTGCTATTAAATAAGGAAAGAAATAGAAATAGTTTATCCGACCCATTTTGCCGGAAACTATTAATTTCTTTTCCATAGAATTGATTTTTTTTATAATGTCGTTGGTAACAGATAGGTTATTATCGAGCAATGCAAATTCTCCTCCTGTGTTTTTGGCTATCATTTTCAATTCCGCATCGTTCAGTTTGGAGATCACGGTATTTCCGTTTTCATCTTTCTTATATTCATTTGTTGCAGGATCAAGAATTGGAGATCCGTTTGCTGTGCCTACACCGATAGTAAATACGGTAACGCCCGCATCGGTTAAGGTTTTTACAGCATTATCGGTAGATTTATCATGGTCTTCACCATCTGTAATCAGAATAACGGCTTTGTGTTTTTTGTCGTGCTCATCAAGTGCATTGTTCGCCGTTAAAAGTGCATCGCCGATGGCCGTGCCTTGTATGGGAACAGCATCTGTATTTATATTGGATAAGTACATTTTTACAGCTCCGGCATCGTCTGTCAAAGGCATTTGTAAAATAGCTTGCCCTGCAAAAACCACGAAGCCTACCCGATTGTTGTATAACTGATCCGTAAGTTTGCTTATAAGTTGCTTTGCCCTGTCCAGACGAGTTGGCTTAATGTCTTGTGATAGCATACTCTTGCTTACATCCAATGCGATGATAACATCTATCCCGGCGGAATTTTCCTCTTTTTTAGAATCGTTTCTGCGCAAATTTGCAGCAGCAATAATCCCGAAAAAAAGAGCAATAAGAATCAGATAAAATTTAAGGTTGAATAGTTTTGACGAATAGCTGCTTGTCAATTTTTTTACCAAAACCTCATCGCCCAGCGATTGCCTAATTTTTGATTTTAAACGCAATAAGCGAATAAATAAAAAAACTAAGAATGCCAGCGCGGCAATTGTCGATAAATAACCAATATGTTCAAATGATATATGCATATTTAATCACAAAACTGCAATCTATTTTAAATTCCCAAAATAATAATTCTTTTATGTAAATTTTTAACGTAGTTTTTTTGCTTACTTATCGCCTTTCATGAATTCTTTATAAACAAGAATTTCTTTAAGTGTTTTAACCAGCGCAGCTTCCGTCATTGAATCGCCCTGTGCATTGATGACGAAAAAATATACGTGCCTGTTTTCTTCGATCCAACCCAATAGCCAGCCAATTTTTCTTCCTTTGGAATCGTAGTGAACAGATGTTTTATATGAAAGTGAATACATTGTATTATTTTCTTTCAGCATTAAATTCTGCACGATTTTTTGTACTCTTTTCTGAAAAGGAAATAAAGAAAAATAAAACTTGTCGATAAAGCCAAGCTGTACATCAGGCGTAATTTTAAGAGAATCATTTAACCAAAAATATTCGTCAGCAGATTTGATTTTTGTATTGCCGTATTTCAAGCTGTCCAACCAAAACTGTAAGGTGTCTTTCCCTACGGAATAAGCTATTGAAGCAAATGCAGTATCATTATTTTTCTCAAACACATTTTTCAGTGATGCAGAAGACGAATCATGATTATATTTGATAATACTGTTTTCATCTTTCAGACGGCCGGTTTCCAAAGCTATAAGAGCATTAATAATATCAAACGTGGCGCCCGGTGAATAAGCAGAATCTTTGTACCTCTCAAGATTGTAAATATCGAATGTTGTATGGCCATTATCCAACAGAGCAAATGTACCGGAGATATTATTTTCTTTAAAAAATTTTTCAATCCCATTATCTACATTCACATTATTATAGCGGCAGCCAGTAAACATCCAGCTCAATGAAATGAAGAATGTGACAATTAAAAATTTTTTCATTTTATAATTTTGGGCAAATGTAATTGATTCAGGCAGTTATTTTTTAATAGGTTCAGTTCAATAATAACTTGCTCGCCAGCCCTAATATCAGTAAAAACCCAAATACATCCGTAAACGTAGTGATGATGATTGAAGAAGCTACCGCCGGATCTGCGCCAAGCCGTTTAAGTATCAGCGGAATGCCCGAGCCTGTAATGCCTGCAATGATAAGATTACCCGTCATTGCAAGAAAAATTACTACACCAAGCAATGGATTGCTATGAAAAACAACAGCCATTATAAAAACGATAATGCCATTTGCCGCGCCGTTGATTAATCCTACGATAATTTCTTTTTTTACTGCACTCCAAGCCTGCCTGTCCGATAATTCATTTAAAGAAATTCTGCGTACGGTTACTGCCAGCGCTTGCGTAGCAGCATTGCCGCCCATACCCGCAATGATGGTCATATAACCTGCAATAATGGGAATACGCTTTATCGTAGGATCGAAATGATTAATAACGGCAGCCGCCAAAAATGCAGTTGCCAGATTAATTACAAGCCAAGGTAAACGGCTCTTTACAGACATTTGCCATGAACCGCTCAGCTCTTCATCTTCCGATACGCCGGATATTTTAAGAATATCTTCCGTGTTCTCTTCTTCCAGCACATCCATTACATCGTCAAAAGTAATCTGGCCGAGCAGCCTGTCATTCTCATCCACAACAGGAATCGCGCTAAGGTTATACTGAGACATCAGCTTCGCTACTTCTTCCTGATCGGCGGTAGCATGCACCGAAATAAAATCGGTTCTCAGCAAATCATTTATTGTAGTATCTGCGCGCGATTTCAAAATATTTTTGATGGAAACAATACCTGCCAGTTTGTTAGAATCGTCTGTTGCATAAATTGTATAAAACTCTTCTATATCCTCCGAACGGCGAATGATTTCATTAATTGCATCCGCTTTATTCTGATGAATATTTACGCTGATGAAGCTGCTGTTCATCAATCCTCCGGCCGTATCCTCCGGATAAATAAGCAAATTACGGATAGCCTGTGCATCCGCTTTATCCAAATCCTCCAGTATTTCTTCCTGCTCATCTGCATCCAATTGCGAAATGATGTCCGTAGCATCGTCATAATCAAATTCCTCAATAATCTCTTTTCTTTTCTCCGGATTCAATTGCAGCAATAACTCTTCGGGATGCTGCTCTTCATCCATTTCAGAAATTGTTTCGGAAGCCACTTCCGTAGGCAACAGATTTACAATTCGCTCCTGTTCCTCCTTCGACAGATGTTCAAAAGCAATCGCAATTTCTGACGGATGATATTCAGCCAGCACATTCTCCAAAGCCTCGTCACCACCGGTGTCAAGAACCTCCTTTATTTTATTCACATCCTTATTATCAAATTCGGCTTGCTGCATTATGGAATATTTGCCTTGCAAAGGTCTACGTAAATATTGATGATAACAAAAGACACATAAATTTTTTATTTACTTCGGTAATATTTTTTATTCATTTCTTGGGCGTGCCGGCAAGCTGGCACGCCAATCTCCAATCGCCAAACAAATTTTGCCGCATGCCGTCGGGCTATGCAGGGCTGCGCTTCGCTCCGGTGCTATGTTGCACTCCGCACCGCTCCTTCGTCGCGCCCTTACTATCCCTCACGCGCTCAACGCAGCTTTAAAGTGTTCCTTATCCTGTAAATAAATAATATTTTTGCAAAAAAAAATATGCAGGAAATATTGACGGGGCGCGGAGATACAATTGTTGCTATTGCCACAGCACAAGGCGTTGGCGCAATCGCAGTGATAAGAGTAAGCGGCGCTAACGCTATTGATATTGTAAATAAAATATTTCCTTCTAAAGATTTACATCTTCAAAAATCTCACACGCTGCATGTTGGCTTTTTAAAGGAAAACGATGAAGTAATAGATGAAGTTGTAATCTCGCTTTTTAAAAATCCAAATTCCTATACAGGAGAAGATGTAATTGAAATCTCGTGCCATGCATCGCCATTTATTCAACAAAAAATAATCGATTCTATTATCTCAAAAGGAGCCAGGCTGGCATTCGCAGGCGAATTTACACAACGTGCTTTTTTAAATGGCAAAATGGATCTTACGCAAGCAGAAGCTGTAGCCGACATCATCGCCGCAGATAGCAAAGCTGCACAGCAAACAGCTTTGAAACAATTGCGCGGCGGCTTCTCAAACGATTTAAAACAATTGCGCGAAGAGCTGATTAATTTTGCTGCGTTGATAGAGCTGGAATTGGATTTCTCAGAAGAAGATGTAGAGTTTGCAGACAGAAAAAAATTTGAGAAACTGATCACAACGCTTAAATCCAAGATATTGGATCTGATAAACTCTTTCAGGTTAGGAAATGTAATTAAAAACGGAGTAAGCGTTGCGATTATCGGCAAACCGAATGCAGGAAAATCCACGCTGCTCAATGCTTTGCTCAATGAAGAACGTGCCATTGTAAGCAGCATTGCCGGAACTACCCGAGACACAATTGAAGAAACATTGAATATCAACGGCGTTCTTTTTCGCTTGATTGATACTGCCGGCATTCGCGAGCATACATCTGATGCGATTGAAAAAATTGGCGTGGAAAAAAGTTTGGAAAAAATGCGCGGCGCCAATATTGTAGTGTATTTGTTTGATGTAAATGAAATGAGTGATGAAGACATTCATTTGCAAAAAGAATTGTTTGAAAAAGAAAATATCAAATACATTTTGGTAGGTAATAAAATAGATGAATTGAATGAAGATGATTTGAACAAAAAATTTATCGCTCAAAATATCTTATTCATCTCTGCAAAAGAGAAAGAAAAAATCGATTCGCTTAAACAAAAATTATATGCAAGTGTGATAGATAATTCCATCAATACTGAAAACACAATCGTTACCAATGCCAGACACCACGCGGCTTTGAAAAAAATCGAAGAAAGCCTTGATGATATAGAAGCCGGAATGAGAAACCAACTTACGGGTGATTTATTATCTATTGATATCCGCCGCGCCTTGCATTATTTAGGAGAAATAACCGGCCAAGTTGAAGTAGACAGAGACATCTTAGGAACTATTTTCGGGAAGTTCTGTATCGGCAAATAAAACCTGCAAAAAATCTATAAATAACGATAAACAACAATAAATAAGTGACTGTAATTCATTTGTTACAGGCATTTATATTTGTGTTAAACATATTAAAATACTCATATTTCGTTCAGATTTGCACAGATGTTTGGGCAATGTACAAATCGAAATAACTCAAATGAAAACTAAAAAGGTTCGTTTTTTTGCCGTCAGCGGATACTTCCCTAATGTAGTTTTTATTGGAAAGCGCTTTGGTAGGCCAATGTATTTTCCTGCCGAATAGTCTCATTTTTCAAAACAGCCTTTGATACAGCATAAAGTTAAGATTTTGGTTGTTAAAATTTATTCTCGATTAACATGTATCAAATCATGTATCAAATGAAAAAAGCACTTACAAAGATAATTTGTAAGTGCTTTTTTCAGTGGGAGTTGACGGGGTCGAACCGCCGACCCTCTGCTTGTAAGGCAGATGCTCTAAACCAACTGAGCTAAACTCCCTTCGTAAATAGGAGTGCAAATATATACTGATATTCTTTTTCTCCAAATTTTTATATGATATTTTTTTATCCGCGATAAAAATTCATAGAACCTTTATCACAAAATCTATTTTCTTCGAGCCGATGCTTCGTAAAACAATCTTAGTTTTGCCGCAATGTCGAATGATTATTTCTTTATCAAACGTTGTTTATCCTTAGCGGCGCTTGGCTCGGGAAATGTAGCCCCAAATCCTATGGTGGGTGCTGTTTTGGTATATAATAATAAAATAATCGGCGAAGGTTATCATGAAAAATTCGGAGAAGCGCATGCGGAAGTTAATTGCATAAATAATGTGAAAGAGGGCGACAAGCATTTGATAGCAAAATCTGTTATGTACGTTTCCCTGGAGCCTTGCTCCCATTTCGGGAAAACGCCGCCATGTGCCGATCTTATTATTTTTCATGGAATAAAAAAAGTGGTTATCGGCTGTATAGACACATTTGCGAAAGTTAATGGCGGAGGAATTGAGAAATTAAAAAATGCCGGCATTGAAGTAGTATTAGGCAATTGGCAGAAAGAATGTAATCTTTTCAACAAGCGGTTTTTCACTTTTTACGAAAGCAAAAGGCCTTATATAATTTTAAAATGGGCGCAGTCTGCAAATGGGAAAATAGCGGCCAAAAATCAAGCCAATCAGGGAGAACGAGTATTGATAAGTAACGATATTTCGAATAGGCTGGTGCACAAATGGCGCAGCGAAGAAGCAGCAATCATGATAGGAACGTGTACAGCTTTTCTTGACAATCCTACGCTAACAAACCGGTATTATCCGGGCAAAAATCCTAAGCGGATAATCATCGATAAAGATTTGAATTTGCCTCCGGAATTGCATGTCTTTAATACATCGTCTGAAACATATATTTTTAATCAGCATTCGGACGAGAAAAAAAATAATCTTCACTATATAAAAATATCATTTGATGAAAATATTCTTCCTCAAATCATGGAAGAATGCTTTAAACATCAAATACAAAGCATTTTGGTAGAGGGTGGTTCTGTCCTTCTGCAATCGTTTATTAATCAGCATCTTTGGGATGAATGCAGAATTATTGCCAATAAAAATTTAATCATTGAAAATGGGCTTTCCGCTCCTAATTTAAAGGATGCTGTAGAAACAGACTCATTTTATTTATTGCATGATCGGGTAGATTTTTACAAACCTTCCTTACTTATTTCCGACAGAAACTGAAAATCATATCTTATCAGGCATATTTCTTAAAACGCTTCGCGTCAATTTTATTAAAAGCTTTAATAACAGTTTAATTGCATTTCATGTATCTGTAATAATTACGATTTCATAAAATCAAATTAAAAGAATGGCTCTTTGTTAAATAATTTTATAAAATTCCTATATTTATCGCCGTTTATTTATAAAAAACAGAAAATATGTTCTTAACAAAAAGAAAATATAAGTAAACTTAACATAAATTAAATATAAAGATATCTTCGCCGCTTGTGATATGTATTTAAAACCAAAATATGAAGAAAATTCTATTAGGACTATTTTGTATTCTTTTAAGTTGTTTTGTCAAAGCACAAGATACAGCCCTGGCCAATAAAGACACCATATCTATTAAAACGGATTCAGCACTTGTTCAAGATGTAGAAAATACTATGATTGACAACCTCCCTACGCTTGCTATTGACGACGACGATCTTGACAACAACGGCGGAAGCGGTGTATCATCTATGTTGGCTGCAGGACGCAACCCGTTTTTAAATGCCGCTTCATTCAATTTCAGTATGATGCGTTTTAAATTACGTGCATATGATGGTAATTGGAGCAACACGTATATCAATGGTTTGCGATTCAATGGGCTGGACAATGGTAATACGCCTTATGGTTTGTGGAGCGGATTGAGCAATGTGATGTACGGGCGTGACAATGTATTAGGCGCACAACCTACGAGTTTCGGGTTTGGATCAGCCGGCTTAAATACCAATGTAGATATGCGGGCCGGAAACCAATGGGCGAAAACTGAGATCGGCTATGCTTTCTCCAACAGAAATTATCAAAACAGGATTTATCTGACATACAATTCCGGATTTAACAAAAAAGGATGGGCGTATAGTGTAGCTGCTTCGGGAAATTTTGCAAACGAAGGCTATGTTGATGGTACGTATAACAACAGCTACAGTTTCTACGGTGCGGTAGATAAAAAGATTAATGCGAAAAATACATTATCTTTTATCAGTTTTTATGCGCCTACCGAATATGGCAGTCAGGCTGCTTCTGTACAGGAAGCAATAGATCTTGCCGGAAGCCATTATTACAATCCTTCATGGGGATGGCAAAACGGAAAGAAACGAAATGCGAGTGTTAACAAATCACGCCAACCGGTATTCATATTATCACACGAATTCAGGCCGAATAATCAGAGCTTTCTTTACAAACTTCCGTAGGCTATTTTTTTGGTGTCAGAAGTTCTTCGGCATTAGACTGGAACAACGCAGCAAATCCTCATCCTGATTATTACAAATATTTGCCTAATTATTATAAAACCACAAACCCTGAACAATATGAGGCATTAACTGCGGCAATTAAAGCCAATCCGGATGTATTGCAAATCAACTGGCAAAATTTATACAATGTAAATCGCAACGATTATACTACCATTTCCAATGCTTACGGTTATGATCAACCGGTTTCGGGTTTGCAGTCAAGATATATTTTGGGAGACAGGGATATCTATACAAAGCATTTCATGTCCAATATAAATTACACTTCGCGTGTAGGCGATATAGTTACAATTACTGCAGGTGCGAATTATGCATGGCAAAACAATCATTATTATCAGCAAGTTGAAGATTTGTTAGGTGGTGATTTTTGGTTAAATGTAAATCAATATGCAGAAAGAGATTTTCATAATGACAATAATAAAATCCAGTATGATTTAGATAAACCCAATAGGCTTGTAGGTAAAAACGGGCATTACGGATATGATTATGATTTAACTTACAGCAAAGCGGCAGCATGGTGGCAAACTAAAATTAATCTGGATCATTTTGATTTCTTTTGGGCGAGCGAAATTTCCACTACGCAATTTTTCAGAACAGGAAATGTACGCATGGGATTGTTTCCGGATAGCTCTTACGGAAAAAGCAGGAAACAAAATTTTGTAAACAGTTCCAATAAAATCGGCATTACTTACAAGCTAAATGGAAGAAATTATTTTTATATAAATGCGGCTTATCTTACTACAGCTCCGTCTGCAGAAAATGCGTATGTATCGCCACGTACAAGAAGCAGCGTGCAAAGCGATATTAAAAGCGAAACAATTGAAACACTGGAAGGCGGATATAATTTAAACACGCCGTTTATAAGATTACATATTGGCGGTTACCTTACCAAATCGCAACACGGCATGGATGTTATCAACTTTTTTGATGACAGTTCAAACGCTTTCGGAAACTATTCTTTGAGTGGAATAGACAGATTGTATTTTGGCGGGGAATTCGGCACGGAAATAAAACTTACACAAACACTTACTTTAAATGCCGCAGCTTCTGTAGGCAGAGCATACTATGACAGCCGCCAGCAAGAGACATTGACAATAGACAATACGGGAGATGTAGCTTCCAGCCAAACTGTATATATGAAAAATTACCGCATTCCTTCCACGCCGCAAAATGTGTATAGTTTAGGATTAAGATACAATTCGCCAAAATATTGGTTTGTTGGATTAACGGGAAGTTATATGAATAATGATTGGCTAAGCGTAGACCCGGCAAGGCACGTTGCATCTGCCGTAGCCAATATTGACCCGACAACAGATGCCGCAGCTATACATTCTTTCTTACAGCAAGAAAAATTAGACGGTGCCTTTACGCTTGATTTATTTGCCGGATGGAACAAAAGATTAAGACATGTATATATAGATAAAAAACCGGTAAATCTCGTGTTTACTTTGGGTGTAAACAATCTTGCAAACAATAAGAATATTCGTTCCGGAGGTTACGAGCAATTGCGCTCCAGCGATTATTTTGTTACAGACTTTAATAATGGATATGAAAGATTTCCGCCTAAATACTTTTATGCTTTAGGATTAAATTATAATATCAGCGTAGCGCTAAGATTTTAATACGACAAACAACTATAAATACTAATGACAGATAATATTAAACATACAAGAATGAAAAAGACTTTTTACTCAAAACATATTCGTACATTAATTTTAATAATTAATGTAACTATTATTGCCTTCCTTGTCTCAACAAGTTGTAATAAAAAATTTGACACTCCTCCACTTGAATCGACCGATACTCCAACTGTAACAATGTCGATAAAAGACTTAAAAGCTATGCATACAGTGAAGGGTGCTTATGATTCAATTGTGAATGATGATGTTATTTCAGGTATAGTAACCGCAAATGACAGCTCCGGAAATATATATAACCAGATAATTATACAGGATAATACAGGGGGCTTACCCGTTCAAATTGATGAAGATGATTTGTACACCCTTTTCCCTGTAGGTAGAAAAGTCTTCATACATGTTAAAGGCCTTACTTTAGGAGATTATGGCGGCACCATTCAGCTCGGCAAAGGAATCTCTACCAGTGCTACTACCGGCTCGAAAAGAGTGGGAGGAATTACTTCAACTTTAGTAAACAGTTTTATAGTAAAAGGTGCCGGCGGCAACATTGTTGTTCCGGTTTCAATTTCAGATCTGTCTACAATAGATACATCTATGCAAAGTCCGCAATCGAGCATTTTGGTAACCTTAGATAGTTTTGAATTCGCTGCAACGGATACGACTGCTACGTATGGATATGCAAATAAAGATTCTTCATCAAGCAGATGGTTTTATTTGGAAAATTGCGCAGGGCAACAAGTTGAATTATACAATAGCAGCTACGCCTATTTTGCTACTTTAAAAGTGCCGAAAGGAAAAGGTAATATTACCGGAATATATACAAAATACAACACGACTAAAGAAATATTAATCCGCGATACATCCGATGTGAAATTTAATGGGCCAAGGTGCGGAGCCGGCGGCAACAGCGGCGGAACAAGCACCGCAATAAGGATTGTGGATCTCAGAGCCATGTACACAAAAGATATGAAGTTGGATAACTATACTATAGGTGGTACAGTGATATCAGATGCTGCTAATAAAAATATCTCTTCCGGAAGTTTTGTAATTCAAAGT
Source organism: Arachidicoccus sp. (assembly GCA_028283605.1). Classification (GTDB taxonomy): domain Bacteria; phylum Bacteroidota; class Bacteroidia; order Chitinophagales; family Chitinophagaceae; genus Arachidicoccus. The sequence goes on from JAPWKH010000020.1 coordinate 51,268, forward strand.
GGCAATAGCGGAATTTCTGTATATGCCGGTAGCACAGTTAGTTACAACGTAGGAGATTCAGTAGTATTAAATTTATCATCATCAGACTCCTTATTGAGTTATAGAAAATCCTTGGAATTAAAATTGCATTACGGTTATACATTACCCACTGCAATTCAGGCTACAACAGCAATTACGCCTGCGACAAAAACAATTGCGCAGATAAATACCGCTCTCGGGTCGAGTTTAAATGATGCCAATAATTTTGAATATACATTGGTAAAAATAAGTTCGGCAACTGCTTCCGGCGGTACAAAATTCAGTGATTCGAACGTGAAATTAACTGACTCGGACAATAACAGTATTACTCTTTATACTTCTTCTTCTGCCACATTTGGAAGTGATAATTTACCCACAGTAAATCAAGGTTGGGTCGGTTATGGCTACAATTACAATAGCACACATGAATTTTCTATGCGCAACAGCAATGATGTTTCTGCTGCAGGCAGCGGAAACAATAATTCTTCGACAACAGGCGCCGGAATTGATTTAGGAAGTACCTCTCCTGTTACACTCAACTTTGACGATATAGGGACGAGCGGATTACCCAAAGGTGTATCTTGCTATAATACTGCAACTGCAACTTCAGCAGGAACAACAAGCACGTTTACTACAACAGCTGCTTCCTGGAGTGCCACAGGTGTAGGATTTAAAAACTTCGCATCTGCAACCGGCCTTACTTCCGGTAGTGCTGTTGCCGATCAAAATGCTTCTACAAACAGAGCTTTCGGCGTACGACAAACGAGTACTGCCGGATACGATCCGGGAGCAGCTTTTGTTTTTCAGATAAGTAATACAACAGGAAAAACTAATTTGAAATTAGATTTTTTATTACAGTCTTTAGACGCTTCAGCTACCGGAAGGACAGCAACATGGACAGTTGATTATGCAATTGGAGACAATCCAACGAGCTTTACGCCACTTACAACATCACCAGAAACTTTGACGACAACATTGGGTACATTTGCCAGTACGGCAGTACATGTGGATTTGCCCGATGCATTAAACAATATTTCATCTACAGTTTGGATTCGAATTGTTGCCTTAACTAGCACCTCAGGAAGTAGCAGTCGCCCATCTACGGCAATAGATGATTTTAAAATATCCTGGTAATACGATTCATTTATGCAAGAAGACTCCCGAAACTTTCGGAAGCTCTTCTTGCACTATATAGGTATTATATCTATTAGGTGAGCATACAACTTTATTTAAGTCATGTGAAGATTTTTCTTTGAAAATACTTCGGATGGTTTTCGATCGTTTTTTGGTGGAAAAACAAAATCCAAAGGATGTTTGAAAAAATATCTTGTGATCAATACAGCCACTTTGGGCAATTGAGTTACCCTTACATTCCTCGAACGGATAGCTACGTAAAATGCAAGTGAGAAACTGAGGAGGAAATTAAAAAAGCCGATACCTATTACTCCGACAAATGTCCAGATAATATCCCAATGGCTTACATACATTTTAAGTCCCTCCAAACCAAAAGCAAAGTATGCGGTAGAAATCGTAATGTGCCTGATGTCAAAAGGGATTCCGAAGAATTGACCAATCAGCGTTGCATAGCCGAGCATAAAACCCAACACCACATTCCCGATGATCCCTCCTAAATTAGCTTGCAGATAGTCGGAGAGATGGTTGAGTTTTTCCCTTTGAAATATTTTTTTTAATCCTGTATGTTCTTTCATCCTTGCGGAGAAATTGCTATAGATTGTTTTGTTATCGAAATAGCCGGAAATGATACCGCTTATAAATAATGCTACGCCGGTAATACATGCGTATAACCAAGCAAGGCTTGTTAAAGGATTTTGATCGCGCAAAGCCTGCAAACATTCTTTCTTTGTTGCCAACAAAGAATGCCCTGTTATTTTGTCCCAACTGAAAGATAATATATATGCCAGCGGAAATACTATAATTAAATTTCCTATAAAAGAAGCGAATTGGCTGCGCCATACCTTAGCAAACATAATAGACAACCCTTCCAAAGAAACAGATCCTTTACGTGCATCTAAAGAACTGGCTAATGCAGACGCGGTCATTGCCGGCTGTTTGGTGGCTAATGAAGCGCCTGTAATAAATATGAGGACAAAAGCAATGGCATAATTTAGCCCGAACAAAAAGCTTTGCCAAAAAGGAAGCATATGTACAGAATGTATCAAAGCCTTTAGCATGGCGGCAAATGCAATGATAACTCCTCCGCCCGCCGCAGAATAAAAAAAACTTGTGTATTCACTTCTTGTTGTAGTGATATAATGTTCGCCGGATTCACTTTTATGTTCGGCAATCTGATAGGCTAATAAAGTAGTTGTGTTTCTAAACAAATCGCTCAGGCTGTTTCTTTTGCAAATGCTTTTTATGATCGACTTAAATAAATTTACGGAATTATCCATAGCCTTTTCCGGAATTTCGCCTGGCGTGAGGAAACGCAGAAGTATCCTGATGCGCTGTAATTGTTCTTCATTTCTTTGTAATAAATATGTTTGCCTTAAGCTTGTGCCGAATGTAAGCGTGCTTCTTTTTATATCTTCAATAATTGTTTCACATTTTGCCACAAGCATTCTTACCTTATCGCCGGATGCAATAATGATTTCATCGGAACTGCTTTCATTTCCTGCCACGAACAGAAATGATTGAATTTGCTTGTTCAATTCTATAAATGGAGATATAAATTCATTTTGGTTTCTTAATTGAGAGCTCAGATCATCATCCAGTCCTAAAGAAGAAACACGGTAAGACAATATATTTAGCGCATTGATTAAATATTTTCTTACAGGTGCGTTTTCTTTATTCAATGCTTTTACAGCCAGCATAAAAAAATCGATCCATAAATTATTCGGAATTGAATCTACCCATTTGTAGTCATCATATTTGTTGAATGCCTGTTCCAGCAAATAGTTCATGCTACGCTTATCAGGAAGCGGCGGCAGGAATTTTGCATTCATTTTCTTGGAAAATTCAGTAAAGAAAGTTTCGCCTGTAAGTACGCCTACACTTGTAAACAATGATTGGCTGTCTTGCGTATTAAAAAGATAAATAAACAAATTTTCCATAGCGGATTCAAATGCTTTATCGTCTTTCGACCGATTAACGATTAAAGTCATTTTTTCTACGGCGTTTTGGTATTTATCAGGCCTTAATCCGTTGATTAATTTTATGAAAAGAGGACCGTATAAATTTTTATCGGTATTGCTTTTTATATCCTTTATGATTCCATTAATGTCTAAAGCTTCTTCTTTCTTTTTCATTAATGTTTTGTTAGATTCGAAAAAATGAATGGTAATTATTAAACCATTTTTATGTTGGTGTTAATCAAACTTAGTTCATTTTGCTAAATGATTATTCTAAAAGGATTTGCCGGATTTTCCTCTTCTATGGATTTTGTTTTTCCGCTATCTCTTCCAATTGCTGATTTTCGGAATCTTCTTTACTATCGATTGGTTTTCTTCCCATTTCTAAAATCCAGTCTTTGCGCTTCAATTCAAAATTTGTTCCGAGATATAGCCTTCGTACATGTTCATCGCCCGCCAGTTCTTCCGCCGTGCCATGCTTGAATATTTTACCTTCTATCAAAAGGTAAGCGCGGTCGCATATAGAGAGCGTTTCGTTTACATTGTGGTCTGTAATGAGGATGCCGATATTTTTATATTTTAATTTTGCGACTACAGCCTGTATATCTTCTACTGCGATAGGATCTACACCAGCAAAAGGTTCATCAAGCAAAATAAATTTAGGATCCACAGCCAATGCACGCGCTATCTCTGTTCTGCGCCGTTCGCCGCCGCTCAGGCTGTCGCCGTTATTTTTGCGCACATGCTGTAAACTAAACTCGTCTAACAACGATTCTAATTTTGCCATGCGTTCCGCTTTTGAAAGCTTGGTCATTTCCAACACTGCAAGAATATTATCTTCTACACTTAATTTCCGAAAAACAGACGCTTCCTGCGGCAGATAACCGATACCCATTTGCGCACGTTTATACATAGGCAGTTTAGTAATTTCTTCTTCATTTAGATACACAAAACCATCGTCAGGTTTTATTAATCCCACAACCATATAAAATGTAGTGGTTTTACCTGCTCCGTTCGGGCCGAGCAAGCCAACGATTTCGCCTTGTGTTACAGAAACGGAAACATGGTTTACTACCGTTCTGTTTCGATATGTTTTTACTAAATCTTTTGTGGAAATGGTAATGCTCAACTCAAATATTTTTACAAATGTATGGATAAAAGAAGCGGCAAGGAGTTAAGAAAACTGATAAATAATTGAACAACCCTAAAGTTGGTAAATCATAGATGCCGCCAGTTTTCGCCCGCCGTTTTTTAATATTTTTTCCAATATCTGGGTGGTTGCGTATGCATCGCCCATCGCTCTGTGCCTTGAAGAATTTGTAATATCCAGCTCTTTGCATAAATTTTCCAGCCCGTGTTTTTGAATATTAGGAAATGCTTTTCTGCTGAGGTTTAATGTACATAATACATCTGCACTATAATCATAGCCTGCATTTCTTAAAAAATGCTGCACATAAGAATAATCAAAATCTGCATTGTGCGCCACAAAAATTTTTCCGTCAAGCATTTCAAATATTTCGCCTGCAACTTCATTAAAATCCGGCGCTTTAGCAACCATTTCATTGGTAATGCCTGTGAGCTTTTCCACGTATTGAGGAATAGCTACATGCGGATTAATTAGCGTCTCGTACTTTTTTTCTGTCTTTTCTCCATTGTAATGAATAATAGCTATATCCGTAATACCATTTTTTTCAACCGGACTGCCGGTCGTTTCTATATCAATAATTGCGTACATGCCTAAAATAATATAATACTTTTTTGATTTATTAAAATAAAGGAACTAAATTAGTTATTGTTATTCAAAGGTTATTTACTTTTGTATAAATTTTGATTTTTCTTCGGAATGAAAAAACTTTTACTTATAGCAATAGTCGGCATGTGTGTTACAAGTTGTAGCAGCACTATGAGCAATGACTATCAACTGAGCGATTTGCTTGGGAAAAATTTATTGCATTCATTTCTTTCCAAAGATACCAAAGAAATAAATGATTCATTAAAATCGCAATCAGATAAACATTTTAATTTCTTTCTGAAAGAAGGCATTGCCAAAAAATTCGGCTTATAATTTTAAGAAATGAATATATCTTTCTTACATAGCAATCTCGATTATCTCAATCATCCCGCCGGGTAGTATCATTTTATTCTCCTGCAATTTTTTTCTTTTTAAATTTTCTTAATTACAAATCTTTAAGCAATGTCAGAAGTATCAGTTTTAGCCGATACGGCAAACTATTATATACAATTGGAAGAACAATATGGAGCGCATAATTATCATCCGTTGCCTGTGGTTTTGGAAAGAGGCGAAGGTGTTTTTGTCTGGGATGTGGAAGGCAAAAAATATTTTGATTATTTAAGCGGATATTCGGCTTTAAACCAAGGACATCTTCATCCAAGAATTATAAAAGCATTAATCGATCAGTCGCAGAAACTCACACTTACCTCGCGCGCTTTTTACAACAATCAATTGGGCGAATTTGAAAAATACATTACTTCACTCTTTGGTTTCGATAAAGTATTGCCAATGAATACCGGTGCGGAAGCTGTGGAAACGGCTTTGAAACTTGCGCGCAAATGGGCTTATAAAGTAAAAAATATTGATACCAACGAAGCGCGTATTATTACCGCAGGCAATAATTTTCATGGCCGTACTATTTCCATCATTTCTTTTAGTACCGATGCCGATTCTAAGAAAGAGTTCGGCCCATACACGCCAGGTTTTATTTCTATTCCGTACAACGATTTAAATACGTTGGAAGAATTTCTTCAGCAGGAAAAAAATATTGCAGCCTTTTTAGTTGAACCTATTCAGGGCGAAGCCGGCGTTGTAGTTCCTGAAGAAGGTTATTTAAGCAAGGCAAAGTCTTTGTGCGAAAAATATAATGTGCTGTTTATTGCAGATGAAATTCAAACCGGACTGGCACGCACAGGAAAAATGCTGGCATGCGATCATGAAAATGTAAAACCGGATATTCTTATTCTTGGAAAAGCATTGAGCGGCGGCACATTGCCCGTAAGCGCTGTATTGGCGGATGATGAAATAATGCTTACCATTTTACCCGGAGAGCATGGGTCTACTTACGGCGGCAATCCTCTGGCTTGCGCTGTAGCCGTAGAATCTTTGAAAGTATTGGTGGAAGAAAACATGGCGGATAATGCGGAAAAAATGGGAAGCCTTTTCCGTAGCGAAATAGCTAAAATAAATATTCCTTTAATTAAAGAAGTTCGTGGCAAAGGCCTGCTCAATGCAATTGTAGTAAATCATCCTGATGAAAATGCCGCATGGAATATTTGCCTGCAACTCCGGGATGCCGGCCTTCTGGCAAAACCAACGCATGGCGATAAAATCCGCTTTGCACCACCTTTGATTATAAATGAACAACAGATGCTGGAGAGTATTTCAATTATAAAAACCGTATTTGAGAGATTTTAATTTCTCTTTTCAGAATTATGCTTTATAAAAAAATCTATTGCTTCCTTATGCATTAAGCTTATCGAAGCAATAGATAAATATAATTGTATAAAACAGTTTTCTACATCAAGCTCAGTCCGATCCCGATAGAGTAAGGATTGATAGTAGGGCCGGCTCCGCTTCTCAATAGCGGCGTTAATTGATAAGTTCCGTAAAGGGTAAATATGCCCAAGCTTGCGCGAAATGTAGCATCGGCTTTCGTAGTATTGAAATATTTCTTATCATATATTTTTTCGATATAGCCTGATCCTTTTTGCGTTTGACCGTTTGAACTTACCAAGTTTTTACCTTTGCTGTGCGCTTGCAATAAAAATCCACCTTTCAAACCAACAGCGAAACGCAAACCTTTGGATGGATCTTCAATGTTATTACTCCAGCGTATTTCTAATGGAATTTCAACATAGCTGAAAACCAATTTAAATTTTTTAAAAGATGTACTTGAATTTCCACTTCCATTCTTTGTTATAGATAATGTAGATGAACTGCCTGCAATATCTGCATATTTCCCATTCATGAAAGCATTATCGCTGCTGTAACCGATACCGTATCCTAAGCTGTAATGCGGATTGGATTTAAATGCATGATCCAACATAAAAGCAGCATTGAACTCTCTGCTGAAACCATGCAATGTATAATCGCCCGTAGCATTTGCCCAACCTAAAAATCCAAACTGGAACATAAAGTGGTCAATAGCTCTTTTATTTAAATCGTATTTGGCGTATTTATTTTTTACAGCTTCATTAGAACTTTTCTTATTTACGTTTTTGGCAGCATTCAACAAGGAATCCGTTGTAATTGTTGCAGGAGATAATGTATCTGTAACCTGCGCATGCAATGCGCCGAAAGAAAAAATTGCCGCGATGGCGAATATATATTTTTTATTGCCGAATAAAATTTTGCCTGAATACGCCATTTTATAATTTTATGATTGGCAAATGTAAATTAATTGTTCATGTAAGGTGTTAAAATCTTAGTAAATAATTTCATTAAATATATTTATAAATTTATATAAATATTTAAAAAATACTTTCTCTTATTCCGATATTACTTTTAAAAGAAAGTTTATATATTATTACTTTATTTTTGCCTGATTTTAATATAACATAAAGACATATTATTAATGACGATTTCTTACAAATGGCTAAGTGAATATTTACCCGAAATAGTTGAGCCTGAAAAATTATCAGAAATACTTACTTCTGTGGGTCTTGAAGTAGAGAGCTTAGAAAAATATGAAAGCATTAAAGGTGCTTTGAAAGGATTGGTAATCGGAGAAGTGATAAGCTGTGAACAACATCCAAATGCGGATAAGCTAAAGCTGACTACAGTAAATATTGGCACAAACGAAATCCTAAAAATAGTTTGCGGAGCACCCAATGTAGCTGCCGGCCAAAAAGTAGTTGTGGCGCCTGCGGGTACAACAATTTTTCCTTCTAATGCTAACCCGGTTACTATGAAAATTGCCAAAATACGCGGCGAAGAAAGTTTCGGGATGATATGCGCAGAAGATGAAATAGGCCTGAGTGAAAATCATACAGGAATAATTGTATTGCCGGATGATGTAAAACCCGGAACAAACGCTTCGGAATATTTTTCTGTTTATGAAGATTATATTTACGAAATAGGTCTTACGCCAAATCATATGGACGCAATGAGCCACATAGGTGTTGCACGGGATGTATCTGCATATTTAACGCATCATAATCAACACAAAGCAACTTACAAAATTCCTTCGGTAGAGAATTTTACTCCGGATAATAATAATGCAGCTATTGCAATACAAGTTGAGAATACAGCAGCTTGTCCGCGTTATTCCGGCATTACAATTTCCAACATCAAAGTAGCGGCATCGCCACAATGGTTGCAAAACAAACTAAAAGCCATCGGTATCAGAAGTATCAATAATATTGTAGACATTACCAATTTTGTATTGCACGAAACCGGGCAGCCGCTGCACGCTTTCGATGCAGACACGATTATTGGTAATAAGGTAATTGTAAAAAATTTACCGGAAGGCACACCGTTTATTTCTCTGGATGAGAAAGAGCGTAAACTTTCTTCAAACGATTTAATGATTTGCAATGCAGAAGAAGGCATGTGTATTGCCGGCGTATTTGGCGGAGCAAAAAGCGGCGTAAAAGAAAGTACCAAAAACATATTTTTAGAAAGCGCTGTTTTTGATGCTACAACGATTCGTAAAACATCTATCTGGCACGGGCTGCGTACGGATGCTGCCGTACGTTTCGAAAAAGGCGTAGATATATCCAATACTGTTTATGCATTGAAGCGCGCCGCGCTGTTGATAAAAGAAATTGCCGGCGGCGAAATAAGTTCAGGCATCGCGGATATTTATCCTGTAGAAAAAGAAAAAACACAAGTAACATTATCTTATAATTATTTAAAAAAACTGAGCGGCAAAAATTATTCGCCGGAAACTGCAGAAAATATTTTAGAATCGTTGGGTTTTGAAAAAATTAAAAAATCAGCTGAAGAAATTACCGTAGCTGTTCCTTTCAGCAAACCTGATATTAGTTTGCCTGCCGATCTTGTGGAAGAAATTATTCGTATTGACGGATTGGATAACATTGCTATTCCTTCATCTGTGCAAATATCTCCTGCAATAGATACATTGGGTTTTAAAGAAGATTTGCGTGAGAAAATTGCCACATTCCTCGCAGGAATCGGTTTCAGCGAAATCATGACCAACTCCATTACCAACAGCAAATATTATAATGAAGATATACTTGCTTCTACCGTAAAAATGATCAACAGCCTTAGCGCGGATTTAAATGTATTGCGCCCTTCTATGCTGGAAACCGGGCTGGAAAGTATTGCATATAATATTCACAGAAAAAATTCTAACTTGCAATTTTTCGAATTCGGCAAAACATATACTACATCCGGCATTGGTAATTATCACGAAACGGAACATTTATCTTTATACCTTACAGGAAAAAACCATGAAGATGAATGGAATGAAAAAAGCAAACCTGTTGATTTTTATTTTGCAAAAGGAATTGCAAATGCAATATTGAATGTATTGAACATCGGTAAAGCTGAATATAAGAATGAAGAAAACGAAAATGGATTATCAATTATTTTACAGGCACAAATTATTGGCAAAATAATTGAAGTAAGCAAAGCAGAAAGAGATTTATTTGAAATAAAAACACCGGTCTTTTTTATAGATATTGATTTTGGTAAATTATTATCAATTAAAGAAACTGATAAGATTATTTATAGCGAAGTACCGCGTTTCCCAACCATACAGCGCGATTTGGCAATGGTGGTAAACAGGAATATTCAATATGAGAATATCAGGTCTGTGATTCAGTCGCAGCATATATCAATCCTGAAGCAGACAAGATTGTTTGATATTTTTGAAAGTGATAAATTAGGGGCAGACAAAAAATCATTTGCCGTGAATTTCACTTTTTCCGATAAAGAAAAAACTTTAACCGATAAAGATGTAGATACGGTGATGAATAAATTGATCAGAAGTTTTGAGGAAAAATTAAATGCAGATATAAGAAAGTAACTTTAAAGCTGTTTTTTAAAATGGAAAATTTGCAATTACAAAGTCTGGAGGATAAGCTCCAAAAATTGATGCTACGTTTTGAACAGTTGAAAAAAGAAAACAATAAACTAAAAAGCGAAGTAAATAATCTGCAAACAGCACTCGTACTTGCAAATAAAAAAACAGCACAGCTTCAGCAAAAAAACGATGCGCTCGCAATAGGCATTCAACATAAAAGTCCTGAAGAAAAAAAACAGTTACAATCGAGAATAGATGCTTATTTAAAAGAAATTGACAAATGCCTTTCTCTGTTAGATGCTTAAAAAAATGATTGATTTAATAGTTATACAAGTTGTGATCGGAGACAGAAATTTTCGTTTGAAAATAAATAAAAACGACGAAGAAATAGTACGTAAAACGGTAAAGCTGGTGAATGATAAAGTACTTGAATTTAAAACCAATTTTGCCGGAAAAGATATGCAGGATTATGTTTCAATGGCACTTCTTTGGTTTGCAACAGAACAAAACAAAGCTGGCACATTTATGATATCCCAGCAGGAAACAAATCAAAAACTCAGCAAACTGGAAAATCGGCTAAACAAATTATTGGAAGAATAAAATTTATATCAAACAACAGCCTATTAAAATCCTGATTTTTATGTATTTATAATATTCATACTAACCTTGACAAAATGAACCTTACCAAAAACGGAGATCCGGATAAACACAAACCGAATGATACAGAAGATTTTTTAAACAATAAAAAATCAGGAACTGTCCAAAAGCAATATCTTATCCAATTTTTCTTTAATAAAAAAAAAGATATACTTATTATCCAAAACGCAGTACGCGTAGTAAAAATCTTCAATGCCGAAAAGCAATTAGTACAAATTCAAACGGCTGCAAAAAACAGGGAACCCACGATCTTTGATACTAAAAAATTTAAAAAAGGAGTATATAAAGTAATTGTCGCCGACAAACAATTTATTTTTATTAAATGAATACTTTCTTTTTTATATAAAAATTTGATAATTAATATATTTTCCCTAATTTTATAATGGTTGTTAGGTTTAATGTAATAATAAACAACAACTGTTGTTAATGAACAAAGTATTTTAACAACTTTAAACATAACCCCCTTATACACGCAATATAATTATTAACCCTATAATTGTGGCGTTTATGCTTGACAAGTTGAATATTCTTACTCGCATTATTGAGAAAATTAAGCGTTTCCCCGTTACATTTGAATCAATGAAAGAATGGATAAGATATGAAAATATCGAAATATCCGACCGCACACTTTACCGATATTTAAAAGATACAGAGGACCTGTGTTTAAATGACGGGCATATAACTACATTCAATGGAGAATATAACAAAAAGACATGGAAATTTGAGTATGACAACAGCAATAACGAGCTTAACGAAACAGATATTTACAGCCTTATGTTCATGTCAGGTCTTTTACCCGATGCTTTTTTCAAATCGTGGAAGGAATCAATAGAAAAAATCGAAAGAATTATTTACAAAAACCAAAGCAAAAGCAAGTTTGAATATCATTATCAGCCTTATGCCAAGCAGCAGATTCTTTTGTCTTCTTTTGGAGAACAAAAATATTCTCAGCAAGATCTCATGATTATTAATCATGCACTTTGGAGTGTATTGCATCAGCGAAAAATTAAATTATTCTCTTCGGAAGAGCATCTTGCCGATATTTTTTGGTCTGAAGTAATGTTGCCTATGCAACTTATTTACCACGAAGGCAAATGCATTCTTATGTGCCTGTCGGAATTTGATCTTGCCCTCCATGCAATCGATATTTCAACCATCAGCGAAATAGAAACATCTAATTGTACATTTGATTTTAACAAATATGAATCTTTGTATGTGAATAAAAAAAACAATAGGTTCGGAATAGAAAAAAACACAGATGAAAAAGTATACAACATAGTATTGCTTTTTCATGATAAAATAAAAGAAGTATACGAAAGAAATTGGCATCATTCCCAAAATTATAAAATGCTACCCGATGGAAAAGCCGAATTTAGGCTGCATTGCGGAATTAACAATGAACTGATTCAATGGATCCTGAAATGGGAAAAGAATGTCGAAATAATTGCCCCGTCCTTATTGCTGCATAAAGTAAGAGAATATGCTTCTACCCTTACTTGCCATTACAAAGCAGAGACGATGATCTGAATTTCTAATGTTGATATGTCGATTGTCAAAATCTGACAATGCTGAATATAGCTTTGTATATATGAAATCTCTTTTACTCTAACTAAACCCATTCTCTATGAAAAAAAATCAAACTTATCGTAATTTTTTAATCTGCTGAAACAGAATCTTCAGTAAGTTCAAAGGCTATATAAAATAAGAAAAATACCAATGCAACTTAAAAAATCAAATCAATTATAGAAATTGTATTGATTCATATATAGCTATTGTTCAGGGATTGCTTCATTACTCACAAATGAATAGGAAAGAATTGTGTCATTTCTAATGCAGTGAAGCAGTCTCTTAAGATGTCCAATTGATATTACAATAATAGCAATTAAATATATGATAAAGTTTAATCCTGAAATTATTTAGCTTTTTACAACTGAATTAATTCTTTTACTCTTAACTATCAATTTAAAAACTCCCTTTTCAATTCGATTTAACACCCACTTATGCCGGGCTTTTCCATATAGCCCTCACATTTTTAATCATTAAAAATTATAATTATGAAAAAGATCTACACACTTTTCTTATTCTTTTACGTGCTTATTACATATTCATTTGCGCAGGTTACCATTGTGAGGCCTACGGGAGAAAATACAGGCGTAGCGCCATGGTCTGTTACGTCATCATTAGCTTCCAATAATTGGACTGTAGTCAGAACTAATATTGCCAATATGACCGATGGAGATCTTTCTACATCCGGCACATTTGGGTTATCGGTGCCATATCTCTTTCTTACAGAAAAATCTTCCGATACGCTTTCTTTTACCATACCTGCAGGTAATAACGGAACAGTGTATGTAGAAATGGATAAAGACGCTACATCTATTGACTATCAGGGTTATAATGAACTGGTTACTGACAGTACGCCAACGGAAGGTGTTGCAAAAGTGGAACTTTATAACGGCAACGCTAAATACAATCAATCTGCCATATCAATAGATGAAAGAACAAAACCGGACGGTACATTGTATTATGCAGTGCATGCAAATTCGTATGGCGCAATATCAAAATTCAGAATAGTTATGCCAAGTAATTCCCTGTCTGCTGCACACACCTCAGACGTTACTATTAAGGACGTCTATTGGTATACCGGTACGGCTGATATTACTGATTGCGGCAATGCTGTTAATATAATGGCTTCTTACCAATTGGACGGATTACCACTCGGAGCATTTTTTAGCGAAAATTTAAATAAGTCAATAGATGTAGAAACTGCAGCAGATACATTAACGTATACTTCTGACTGGACCACCTCTATTGCCGGTGTCGGATTCTTTTATTTTATACATAATATATACTTCAACGGATCATCAAACACTGCAAATTCCACTGCCAGAATTGTTTTAGGCAATGGGATAAATCTTGGTGTAAACCTAACCGGCAATTTGCACAAACTTATTTTTAAAAATAAAGGGCAAGCAGTATATCAAACCGGCTGGGAAACTTTCTCAGTTTTAAATATTCTGGGAATACAGGATTATACAAAACAAGTTATATATGCAACATCTCCTGTGCCTTACGACGAAGTAGATGTACTTATCGGAATAGCGGGTGTAAATGTTGCCAATGTTGGGCAATTGTTTAGATTATATGGAGTTAACCGTACTCCGAATGCCCCGGCTATTTCTTCCAATACTTTATGGAGCGAATATGGCAAAACCGCTACTCTTTCCGCAACAGGGGTTGGAAGCACCTATGTTTGGAACAAAAGTACAGAAGGCTCTTATCAAATTTATGATACAAGCACTGCCACATATAAGGATACCACTGTTACACAACCGGTATATGAATCAAACGGCGGGTTAATTGCTACAACTACAGGAACGCCCACAACCGGAGCATATTCTACAACTACTTGGACTACGCCAGGCACACTCTCAAAAGATTCTACATTTTTTGTAGCATCCATTTTGCTGAGTTGTTCAAATGATACTTCAGCTTACGCGCCAGCCAATGTTTATTTATATTCAACGCCTGCAGTAGTAAGTGCTCCTGTAGCAAATCCCACCTCAAATGCTGTTACACTGAGCTGGGGAATTCCGCACGAATACAAAGTAACCAATATTTATGTTCAAAGGCGAGTTCATGGTGCTGCGGATACTACTTGGAGTACAATTAGTACTGTCAATAGCATAGCAACTGAACAAGACGGTTCTACTGTATCAAATACGATAGATACTTCAATTAATGGGACAGATACAACTTTTACTGAAAAAGATTCGACAAAATATAGTTATACTGATGAGACGGCTGAAGCAGTACCCTATGATTATCGCATTTTAATTAATGACAGAAAAGGTGTCGCATCAAATACAGTTGTTTCCGCATTTAGCACTCTTCCGGTTACTTATGCCAAAGATTTTGCCGGCACAGTTACCACAAGTGGCAATGTTTTGACATGGGCTACGGCACAGGAAATAAACAATAAAGGATTTAATATACTGCGCAGTACGGATAAAATTTCGTGGACTAATATTGCTTGGCAACCAAGTGAAGTCATAAACGGAAAAGGAACCGATTACAAATATGTTGATAATACAGCGGGTAAAGGAATTAATTATTACCAATTGCAACAAGTAGACCTTGATGGCCATACTTCAAATAGTGAAATAATTTCTTTAAATAGCGAAGGAAGTGTTATTACCATATATCCTAATCCTGTACAAAGCACGCTTTATATAAATAATACTTTAGCCGGATCTTCCTATAAAATAGTAAACATCGCGGGTAAAGTATTTTTATCCGGCAAAATTAGTAACGACAAAACGAATATAGATGCTTTGTCTTTAACGCCGGGATTATATATTGTAGAATTACTGGATCAAAATGGAGAAAAACTGAAAAGCTTTAAATTCATTAAAAAATAATTATTAAAAACACATTATTTAATCAACCAACTAAGGCTGTCTCATGTTCGAGGCAGCTTTTTTTATTTTTAAATAAATGAACTGAATATTTTTAAACGAGTGAATTCAACAATAAAAAGTTAATATTATACTCAATTCATTATCATATCCAAATACGCTGTTTTTTTGTACTAATCTTTCTTAAATAACTTGAAAATAAAACTGTTTACAAAATGAAGAAATTTCTGTTTGCGGCTGCGATATTATTTTCTACATCTGCTTTTTCTCAATCTGTTTGGCATTGGGGAGTAAAAGGGGGTGCTAACTTTTCGTTTTCTAAGGTTACGGTAAACAGTAATAAAATTACTGCCGGCACAAGGCCGGGATTTTTTGGAGGCGGTATTTTGGAGTTTTCTCCGGGGGATTCTGACAGTCATATAAAGCTACAACTGGAAGCATTATATAATGATATGAATGTAAATTATCCTATGCAAAGTATTGGAAAAGGACTCGATCACGAAAAAATAAACTTACGACAAATAAGCGTACCTCTTCTAATGAAGATAGTAGTTATTACGCCGCTTACTATCAATATTGGCCCTACTTTTAATACAAATATCGGTGGTAAAGAAAAGTTGATAGAAGATGGGGGATCTATCGACAAGAAATTTAATAAGGACAACTATAAATCATTTCAGTTTGGCGGTATAATAGGAGCAAGCTATACGCTTTATAAAAACTTTTTTGTGGATGCACGCTACAATAAACAATTTGGGCATGCCAATAATATTAATGATGGCAAGATAGGATTTGAATATCTGAATCCCAATAAAGTTAAATGGGATGATGTGCAAGTTGGTATCGGATATATGTTTTAGCATAAAATGTTTAACCCAAAATGAAATAGAGAATTGTCCTGAAGAAGGCAGTTCTCTATTTTTTTATTTGCATTGTATTAAAAAATAATCTTTGAGTTATTACTTACATATTTTATTTTTAATAAAAGATCAAATGAAATCCTAACAATTTTGCATACCAAAAGCAATGATTATTTTGGCGAGACCGAATTCGGCGAAGCCAATTCCATCTGACAATTAAAAAAATAAAAATAACAGATGAAACCATACATAAAACTTTTCTCTCTTTTTTGTATTTTCCTAAGATTTAATACATACGCTCAATTAACAGACAATCTGCAATACCTTAAGCCAGAAATTGGCGGTGTTGGACAATTATTGCAACCAACAAGGCCTACGATGCAATTGCCTTATCAAATGATAAGAATGACGCCATCAAGAAAAGATTATCTGGATGATGAAATAAGTAATTTTCCTTTGCAACTTCCATCGCATAGAATGGGGGCTGTGTTTGCCATTATGCCGAACACGGATTCGATAATTACTCAAAATTCATGGAAAGAAAAAATGGCTTATGATCAGGATTTAGAAGATCGTTCTCCATGGCATTATAAAAATTATTTAACCGAAAAAGAAATATCCGTAGATTTTGTTCCCGGAAAAAAGGCTGCCATATTTCGTTTTATTTTTCCAAAAAATAAAGAACAAAATATTGCTCTTAAATTCTTTCAATAACAAACCAGCGTATTGGAAGCTTAATAATGATGCTCTTTACGGACTTCAATATTTTGAGGCGGAAGATGGTTTAAAACCCGTTGCAGTGTATGTTTATGGTAAATTCAACAGTCAGGTAAAATTATATTCATCCGAAAATAAACAAGCCGATTCTACATCTTCAAATGCATATTGTTCGTTTAGTTCTAATAATGATACGATTGAATTTCGCTATGCTATTTCTTATATAAGTCCGGAGCAGGCGAGGAAAAATTTTGAAGAAGAGTTGAAAAATATTTCGTTGGAAAAATTAGCAACGCAAGGTAAAGCCGCATGGGCAAAGGTTTTGGATCAAATACAGGTTGAAGGTGGATCTAAAGAACAAAAAGAAAGTTTTTATACTGCATTGTATCGTTGTTACGAAAGAATGGTAAACATTACCGAAGACGGAAAATATTATAGCGGATACGACAATAAAATTCATGAAGATAAAAGACCTTTTTATGTAGATGATTGGGTTTGGGACACGCATCTTGCATTGCATCCGTTGCGTACAATTTTACAGCCGCAAATTGAAGAAGATATGTTACAATCTTATGTACGCATGTATCAGCAAAGCGGTTGGATGCCAACGTTTCCGGTGCTTTACGGCGATCATGCTTGTATGAATGGTTTTCATTCTTCCATTTCTATTTTGGATGCGTGGAATAAAGGGTTACACAATTTCGATATTCAATCGGCTTACGAAGGGATGAGAAAAAATTCACTTAGCGCTACAAAACTTCCATGGGAAAATGGACCGGCAACCGTGTTGGATAGTTTTTATTATAGGCATGGATATTTCCCTGCGTTGCATCCCGGCGAAAGAGAACCTTACAATTTTGTAAATAGCTTTGAAAAGAGACAAGCTGTTGCAGTTACACTTGGCGGCAGCTACGACGATTGGGCAACCGCGCAGCTTGCAAAAGAATTGAATAAAACAAATGATTATGACTTATTAATAAAAAGAAGCGAGAACTATAAAAATCTTTGGAATTCTGATAAAAAATTTTTTATGCCTAAAGATTCTGCCGGCAATTGGATTGATATAGATCCTGCGTGGGATGGCAGTGAAGGAGGAAGAGATTATTATGATGAAAATAATGGATGGACATATATGTGGCAAGTGCAACACAATATTCCAAGCCTTGTAAATTTGATGGGCGGAAAATCATCTTTTGAAAAAAGACTTGATGAATTGTTTCGTGCAGATTTGGGAAGAGAGAAGAAACTATTTTGGGTAAAATTTACCGATGCCACGGGATTAATTGGTCAATACTCAGCAGGCAATGAACCGAGTTTTTTTATTCCGTATTTATACAATTATACCGATGCTCCTTGGAAAACGCAAGAGTGCATTAGAGTGTTGCTGCATACTTATTTTTCGAATAATATTTTTGGTATTCCTGGAGATGAAGATGGCGGTGGCATGTCAGCTTTCATAGTATTTTCATCACTCGGTTTTTATCCGGTTACACCCGGCAAACCTATCTATACAATCGGAAGTCCTTTATTTACAAAAGCAAAGATTCATCTATATAACGGAAAAACTTTTACAATTATCGCAAATCATTCTTCTGAAAAAAATAAATATATTCAATCTGCTAAACTCAACGGAAAGCTACTGAATTCGCCATTCTTTGACCATAAAGATATTGTAAGTGGAGGCACACTTGAATTTGAAATGGGAGATAAACCAAATAAAAACTGGAGCAATTAATACTTCGACATGTGTGGAAAGATGCAACTGATTTGCAATCACGAACAGCACGTTGGTGCCACTTAGGCATTGCAAATGTAGAAGAGCGGATTCTACTTCTTCTCCGAATATTTTTTTATTTTTTCCAACTCTATCACATCAATTAAATCTTTAGGTCTTGCAATGACTTTTTTATTTTCTATCAAATGATTAATATGTAGAAAGGGAACTTTAATGCCGTTGAAATCTGCAATTGAAGCTTTGTTGTAACACTCGTCAAAACTTAAATTTTCAAGCCCGACCATAGAAGTTAGTATATCAAGTTCGAGTCCGTGTGCGATAGAAAAACTTGTCCACCCTGCAACAAACTGCATCGTTTCCAAAGAAGCGAAATCGCCGTAACCCAATTCATTAAAAGCTTTGCGCAAATTTTTCCTGTTTTGCAATTCGTCTTTTAACCACAAATCTACATCGCCTGTTGTGCGTGAAAATCCTTGCATATTTACTGCAAAGCCTCCGATCATAATATAGCATACGCTATTTTTGTTGAGTATTTCCCAGAATTGCAGAAGTTCCTCATCAAAAATATCCATAAAATTATTTATTCTCGTGTGAAATGTTATCTGCTGAAAGCATTTTGCCGATACGTATAAGCCTGCAAAACATTTGGAATTTTTCCATATCGCTCATCGAAAGATTTTTTTGCAAACGATACGATTCTGCTTCTTCCTGAGAAGAAAAAGATTTCATAAATGCTGCAGATGATTCTTCTACAATATTTACAACATCTTCTCGATCGGAATTATATGAAACATGCTTGTTCATTAACTGCAAGTTACGAAAATTGTTTTTGATGCAAAGATTTCTTCAACAGTTTATGTTTTGACCAACCAGATAATCTGTAATTCTGCTGTTCGTGATTTGCAATCACGAACGTTACGTTGATGCGACTTATACTATTTATAAAACATAGATAATCTGTAATATTGGTATTGCGTCATGCCGAATTTAGTTCGGCATCTCTTGGCACAAGACCCTGAAACAAGTTCAGGGTGACGGGTGAGTCCAAAACAATTTATCATAACAGACTATTTTAGTAATATAAACTGTATTAGGCATTGCAAATGCCGAAGAGCAAGTACACATGCGAACAAAAATGAGGCTGACCAAGAAAGGCAGCCTCACTTTTATAAAAATAAAAGAAATGATTTATACTCCTAAATCCTCAATTATCTTCTTAATCTTATTTTCCAGCACCTCATATTTTTCATCAAATTCTTCCTTGTTTTTTAAATCGGTTTGTACGCTGAAATAGAATTTTATTTTTGGTTCTGTACCGGAAGGCCGCGCTGAAATTTTAGAACCGTCTTCCAACAAAAATTGCAACACATTACTCGTTGGTAAATCTACTTTCCATGTTTCGCCTGTATCTAAGTTTTTGCCAACGTGCAATTCATAATCCAATAGCTGCGCTACTTTTGAGCCGTTCAGTTCTTTCGGCGGATTATTGCGATAGCCTTCCATCATTTTGGCAATTTCTTCTTGGCCGCTCATGCCTTTCTTCGTAATGCTGATGAGCTTTTCCAGATAGAAGCCGTATTGAATATACAAATCAATTAATTTATCATATAAAGAATTTCCTTTCTCTTTTTCGTAAGCGGCCATTTCGCAAAGAATTGCAACGGCGGATACGGCATCTTTATCACGCACCTGATCGCCGATCATCAAACCGAAACTTTCTTCGCCGCCCACAATATAATTTTCTTTCCCCTCTTTTTCTTTAATGGTTTCTGCAATCCATTTAAAGCCCGTCAATACATTGTAGCATTTTACATTGTTGGCTTTAGCAATATCATCAATCATGTTGGTGGTAACGATGGTTTTTACAACCATATCATTCGGCTGCGCAATACCTTTTGCTTTGCGGGCTTCGATCAAATAAGCATGTGCTAAAACTGCAGTTTGATTACCATTCATTAAAATGCGTTCGCCTTTATGATTTTTTATACCGATAGCCACGCGGTCGGAATCGGGATCTGTTCCCAATAAAATATCTGCATCCAATTCATTGGCATACTTTAATCCGATACTCATGGTAGCAGGTTCTTCTGGATTTGGATATGCAACCGTCGGAAAATTTCCATCAGGTTTTTCCTGTTCTGTTACGATGTGTACGTTTGTAAATCCATAAGCCTGCAACACTTGCGGTACAAGCTTGATGCCGCTTCCGTGAATGGGCGTATAAACAATTTTTAAATCGTGCTGCTTCGCTATTACTTCAGGATAAACGCTCATCTTTTTTACCATGGCAATATATGCTTCATCCACTTCTTTGCCGATGATAGTAATGTTTTCAGAAATGCCTTGAAACTTAACTTCATCAATGCTTTTGATGGCAGCTACTTCTTTTATTACATTCTCATCGTGAGGAGGAACGAGTTGGCCGCCGTCATCGCCATAGGCTTTGTAACCGTTGTATTCTTTAGGATTGTGCGATGCTGTAACATTCACACCGCCTTGCGCGCCAAGATGGCGAATCGCAAAAGATAATTCGGGAGTTGGCCTTAAATCTTCAAATAAAAATACTTTAATACCATTAGCGGCAAATACATTGGCAACCGTTTCAGCAAAGAAGCGGCTGTTGTTGCGGCAATCGTGCCCAACAACTACTTTAATTTCTTTACCGGCATATAATTTATTCAGATAATTAGCGAAGCCTTGCGTAGCCGAACCGACGGTATATTTATTCATGCGATTGGTACCAACGCCCATAATGCCGCGTAAGCCGCCGGTGCCAAATTCTAGATCTTTATAAAAACCTTCCTTTAAATCATCGGGGTTTTCTTTTTCCAATCGTATGATTTCGTCTTTTGTCTGTTGGTCGTAATCGCCGTTTAACCAAACGTTGATTCTGTCTTGAATAGTTTGTTCCATAATGGTTTTTATTTATGAAAGAATAAATTTAAAAAAAATTATTGGGTAAGTATTGCGCCAACGATATCATCTTCTTCAAAAAGAACCTTGATATTGTCTGTTGCCGTGGTTGCTACGGAAAGCCCGACATAATCGGCTTTTACAGGAAAGTGTTTATGCATTCTTTCTATTATTGTGAGTGTCTGGATTCTTTTTGGATGAAAATCCAGCAAAGGTTTAAGCGCATATAAAAATGTTTTGCCGGAATTAACTACATCATCTGTAAGAATAATATTCTTGTTATTAAAGTCGAGTGATTTACTAAGCGATATTTCAGTAGGATTTTTCTTATCAAGTGAAAGGGAAATAAATTCGATGTTTCCCGCATAATACTGTTGTACATAAGACTTTATTTTTCTGGCAATATGGCTTCCGTTTACATCTATCCCAATTAAAATTAAATCTTCTTTGTCTTCGCCGATGTTTTCCGCAATCTGTAATGCCATTCGTTGCAATTTTTCCGCTGCGGCTTCACGCGTTAAAATATTTTTCTGCGACATAATCTGTATTTTCTCGGCTTCAAATCTAATGCAATTTAGAGAGAGATAAAAGGGAAAGATATTAAACAATTCTGAAATAATAAGAACGGTTTTTGACAGGCGTTGAGCGCGTGAAGGATAGCAGAGGTGCGACGAAGGAGCAGTGCTTAACACCGGAGCGTAGCGCAGCCTCGAATAGCCTGACGGCACACGGAATACCGGAAGTTGCTTAACAGGATGAACACGAAGTGTGGCGGCACGCCCAAGAAATTCTTTATTAAAAAAATAAGCGCGATGAAAGGCATAGGGCATTTTTGATTTTTATATTGAAAATGCAGTGTGGAAATTCCCGTTATAAAAAATTATCTTCGCGCAAATTTTTCGGCACATTGTGCTTATCTTACAAATTATGGAACTGAAAGTTTATAATACGCTTACGCGACAGAAAGAAGTTTTTGAACCGATAGAGAAAGGTTATGTGGGCATGTATGTTTGCGGGCCTACGGTAAGCGGCGAATCGCATTTGGGGCACACGCGCCCGTATATAACGTTTGATGTAATTAATCGTTATCTGCAGCATATAGGCTATAAAGTGCGCTATGTGCGCAACATTACGGATGCCGGGCATTTTGAGGAAGAAGGCCGCGAGGCGGAAGATAAAATTTCAAAAAAAGCTTTTCTCGAGAAGCTGGAGCCGATGGAACTGGTAAAGAAATATACCGACCTTTTTCATTGGGGAATGAAAGAATTCAACACGCTGCCGCCTAATATAGAACCAACGGCCACAGGGCATATTGTGGAGCAGATTGTAATGATAAAAAAAATTATAGAAGACGGATATGCATATGTAGTGAATGGTTCGGTATATTTTGATGTAGCGAAGTACAACGATGACTTTACTGCGAAAGGAATGCCTTACGGCATTTTGAGCGGAAGAGTTTTGGAGGAAATGCTTGAGACTACACGCGAGCTGGATAATCAGGAAGAGAAAAAAAATAAAGCCGATTTTGCTTTATGGAAGAATGCGCCTCCGGAACACATTATGCGTTGGCAAAGCCCGTGGGGCGAAGGTTTTCCGGGATGGCATATTGAATGCAGCGCAATGAGTACAAAATATTTGGGAAAAGTATTTGATATACACGGTGGCGGTATGGATTTGCAATTTCCGCATCATGAATGTGAGATTGCACAAAGTGTGGTTTGCAATCACGAGATTCCTGCGAAGTATTGGCTGCACAATAATATGATTACCATCAACGGGCGGAAGATGGGCAAGAGCTACAACAACGTCATCAAATTTACAGAGCTGTTCAGCGGCAATCATCCTGCATTGGAACAGGCTTATCATCCGATGGTAATACGGTTTTTTATTTTACAAACGCATTACCGTTCGCCATTGGATTTCAGCAACGATGCTTTGAAAGCTGCGGAAAAAGGATTGAGAAGATTGCTGGAAGCTGCGGAGAATTTGCAAAAAATTTCGTTTGAAAAAAACGAGGTTGCAGAAGATGCAGAATTGGATGAAAAAGTAAATAAGCTGTTGAATGAGCTGGACGAATTTATGAGCGATGATTTTAATACCGCAAAAGTGTTAGCGAATTTATTTGAACTGGTTCCGGTAATTAATGGCATAAAAGATAAACATGTTGCTGTATCTGCATTAAGCAACAATACTTTTGCTTTATTGAAAAGTAAAGTGAAAATATTTATGGAAGATATTTTGGGCTTGAAAAATATTTCCGAAAACGCCGGAGAGCAACTGAACGGCGCTATCCAATTACTGATAGAAATGCGCAAAGAAGCCAAAGCTAAAAAGGATTACGTAATAAGTGATAAAATTCGTAACGAATTAGCAGCGCTGGGCATTTTGCTGAAAGACGAAAAGGATGGGAATGTGAGTTATAGTTTTGAGTAAAAGGATTTGCGATTAGAATCCCATCAAGAGCTCGGCATATAAATTGTAACTTTAGTTATCAAACTTGTCGTCATGAAAAAGTTATCCATCGTTGCAATCATATTTTTTACAGGATTTGCAAATTTATTCGCACAAAACAAAATATCCTTAGCCTTCGATAACGGTACAAATATCTCTTTCTCCGATAAAGAAATTCAGGTACAGAAATTCAGCGATTATTTAAAAGTTACGGCTTCGGGTTATACACAATTAAACAATAAATCAATTAAAGTATCGGTAAGCCTTTCTTGTCCTAAGTTTAATTTTCTTGCAGGCAAAACAAATCATTATAAAAATGCGGAGAATCATTTTTTAGATGCCCGCGCCGATGCGATTCTTTCTGTATGCATTGATACGATTACTTATGCAACGGATTTTCGGTCAAAAGATTCAGGGAATGTTATTTCGCACGTTAATACAACGAATTATGAAATGAATGCCGCGAATACATCATCTCTGCAAAACAAAAATTATCTGATTGAATTGAATGCTGTTGCGGGAACAATTCTTAAACAAAGTTCCGAAGTGCTGAAAGCTTCTGAGGTAAAAAGTATTATTATTTCAAATGCAAGTTTTACGTTGATTAACCCACAGCCGGCGCTACCAAAAGTCAAGTCCAGTTTTATAGAAGTAACCGGCAATACACAACCGGCAAGCAAGTTATAAAATCACGTTACATAAAAAGAATCCGTAGAAATGTTTTTTTCCAAATGCACATCTTCTATTTCTGCAATGCTTCTTTCTATATTGGCGGACATGGCATCCAGCGCAAGGTCGTTCGGCATATTTCCAAATGGGTCTTCCAGTTCATCGGCGATAGATTCAAGCGCAGTAAATGTATATGCGATAAACGTGATGATAAACGGCGCAAACCATTTTAAACTGCTCGCAAACCCAAATGGAAGAAGGAAACAATAAATATAAACCGTTCTGTGCAGCAGCACTTCATAAGAAAAAGGAATAGGCGTATTAGCAATGCGTTCGCAGCCGCCGATTATGTCGGAAAAATCAGAAAGGTTTTTATCCATAGCCGCTTGCAGAATAGTATCTATCGTGCCGCGCTCACGCCATTGATTGATTTGCGCACCTAATTCCCGCATAATGATGATCGGCTTATACTCCGCACCTTCCAGTTTTTTGGCGAAATCTTTCGAAAGCATTTTGTACATATCGGGCATGGCATCTGAATTACGTAGTTGATGGTTTAGTGCATATACCATCGCCGCCATTTGTTTGATGAATATTATTTTTTCAGGCGTATGTATTTCATCGCTTGGAATAAAATTGTGTACCTGTTGTGCAAGCGAACGTGTATCGTTCAATAAAGAGCCCCATAACTTTCTTCCTTCCCAAAAACGGTCATAGCTTACGGTATTTCTAAATCCTAAAAATATGGCTAACGCAATACCAAAAAGCGTATAAATATTAGTGGATAATTCGGTGTGGTATTTATTAAGTACAGGTTGATAATACACAACCAATGAACAAAAAATAAATAGCCCCATTAAGCGTGGAAGTAATTTGGGAAGCACGGATCCTTTCCAAACAAAAAGCATTAAAAACCAATTGGGCTTTTTTCTGATGATCATATCTGAAATATTATATTATACAAGAAATAAGAATGCAGCTATTTTCCGCAAGGTAAAATTTATTTAAGAAAATTATTGAGCTGCATCATATATTGCTTTTAATAAAGAAAGATTGCCTGTAGTATCTTCAGGTAATTCCCAAATCATAATGCCCGCACCACGTTGCTTTGCCAGCTTGGTTTTCCGCTGCATTGTAGTGATTCCGTTATAATAAATGCTATCGAAAATATCATCTTTCGGATTTGCTCCTCTTGCAAGTAGTTCTTTATAGGAAGCGCCGTGCCCATGATAAGCTTTGCCGTAAAAAGGCACGCCCATAACGGCTTTTTCTTTTGGCATGCCGCGCTTATCAATCCAGTAATCAAAAGATTCAACTGCTAACCAATACGGAGAATGCGGCACATAGTTCCCGTCAAAACTATTATAGTCATCGTCATAAGCCATGATATTAAACCAATCTAATGATGTAAATACTTCATTGCTGATGCCTTGTCCATGCACATCATGATAAGAAACAATTGCAGCCGTTAATATTTTTCCTGCGGAATGAAGACTGTCCGACAATTGCTTCATCAATAAAACATAATTATGCTCCGAAGGCTCAATCGGATCAGGATATTCCCAATCTATATCTGCGCCGTCAAATCCAAATTCTCTGAGATACTGCATTACGGAAGCGGTAAATTTTGTTCGCGATGTTTCACTATTTGCCAATACTTCATATCTTGTATCGTTGCCGCCGCCGTCGCCGATGCCCCAACCCCCTATGGAAAGAGAAACCTGTACATGATGCGCATGCGCGGAATCTATCAAAGCACGTATTGTATCCTTCCCGCTAAGCGGCAATAAATTGCCCGAACTGTCGGCTGCGGGAATAGCAAATGCATAATTGATATTCGTCAGATATTGAAACTGAATTTTTGAAATATCAATACGATTGCCGGATATATAACCAATCACTTTAAAAGCTGACGATTTAGCAGGATTGTTCGTGGAAGTATTGTTCTGGCAAGCAGTAAAAAATATTACTGCAGAAAGAAGGAAATTTTTTTAATAATCATTGCAGAAAATTTGATTCAATATAAGCAAAAATTTCTGTATTGATCGAAATGGTTTATTTTAAAATGTGGTAAATCAAAAAGCTGAAAGAATATGCCAGCAAAGTCATGTAAATAAATTGCACAACCGGCCATGTCCAGCTTTTGGTTTCGCGCTTTACGACGGCAAGCGTGCTCATACACTGCATAGCCAATACATAAAAAATTATCAGCGACATGGAGGTAGGAAGTGTATAAACAGGCGATCCGTCTTCGCGTTTGGCATTTTTCATCTTCTGCTGAAGCGTGGAAGTATTGTCTTCATCTACGCTGTAAATGGTTGCCATTGTGCCCACAAAAACTTCTCGTGCAGCGAATGAGGTTATCAATGCAATGCCTATTTTCCAATCGTAGCCCAACGGTTTAATAACGGGCTCTATGAAATGGCCCAAATGGCCTGCAAAAGAATTTTCCAACTTTTCTGTACCCAAATTTCTGTCTAATTGAGCAATTGCCGCACTATCGGCAGATGGTGTTTTAGCTTTTAATATTTCATATTTCTCATCGACGGATTGCATACTCTTTTTCGGGCCGTATGTACTCAAAAACCATATCAGTAAACTGATCAGTAAAATTACTTTGCCGGCCTCCAGCACAAATACTTTTGCTTTTTCAATCATCGTAATGCCCACATTTTTCCAACGTGGTGCTCGGTAAACGGGCAACTCGAGAATAAAGAAACTTTTCTCTCTTATTTTTATGATTGATTTTAAAACTATGCTTACGATTAAAGCCATTACCATACCGAGTAGATACATCGCCATCATGATTAATCCGCGAGCCGAAAATATGCCTAAATAAAATTTATTGGGAACTGCAAGCCCGATAAGTATTGTGTAAACAGGTAATCTTGCACTGCAACTCATGAGTGGTGTAATCAATATTGTAAGTAATCTTTCTTTTTTGTTTTCGATATTGCGTGTACTCATAATGCCCGGAATGGCGCAAGCTAATCCACTGATCATTGGCATTACACTCTTTCCGTTCAGCCCAACTTTGCGCATCAATTTATCCATTAAAAAACTGATACGCGCCATGTATCCTGTATCTTCCAGCAAAGTTATCAGTCCGAATAAAATCATGATTTGTGGTACAAATACTACAATGCCGCCTAAGCCTGCAAGTAGCCCGTTACAAATCAAATCGCTCCACCATGCATGAGGGAGTATGGAAGAAAGCCATGATGTTAAATGCGTAAAACTCCAGTCTATCGCGTCCATCGGGTATTGCGCCAGCCAAAAAATACTTTGGAATAAAATGAATAAAACCAAAAACAAAATCAAGTATCCCCACACCCGATGCAATAAAATATCATCCAGTTTGTCTGTAAAAATCTTTTTTTGCAAAGGATCTGGTTCCACCGCAAACAACTGCATTATTTGACGGATGCGCGTGTATCTCTGTAATATTTCTTCCGCCTGTACTTTTGTAGCACTGAATTTTTGTTCTTCACTTATTTCTTCCAGTATAGTTTTTTGAGCATTTGTAAAAGGAAGATTTTTATAATTAGACAAATAATGTATGGCCGTGTAGTCGTTTATATTTTGAAAATTATCCTGCATTTTTTTTATAGATGCAGGAGCCAGTTTTTTTATATCTATAAAATCCGGAAGTGCTGTGGTGTGCTGTCTTACGGCAGATTGTGCAATTGTTTTTTTTAATTGACTGATGCCTTTGTTGGTCCTCGGATTAATGGGAATTACAGGTACATTTAATTCTCTTGACAATTCTTCTACATCTATTTTAATTCCTTTTTTATGCGCCAGATCGTTCATCGTTAATGCTACGATCACAGGATATTTTAAATCGATGAGCTGCGTACAGAACAAGAGGTTTCTTTTAAGATTGCTTGCATCAAGAACCAAAAGAATAATATCGATATTTTCTTTTTGCTCTACATTCATTAATACGTTGTAAGCAACCCATTCGTCTGCGCGGCGTGGATATAAACTGTATGTGCCGGGCAGGTCAATGATTTTTGCTTTCATTTGATTATCTAAAGCAAAGCTGCCGGTTTTTTTATCAACAGTAACGCCGGGAAAATTTCCAACTTTTTGATTAAGACCGGTGAGCGAATTGAACAACGAAGTTTTTCCGCTATTTGGGTTTCCTGCCAGTGCAATTTGAATAGTGTTTATATCCGTAGTTATCATTCGAGCGCAAAGGTATAGTTTGGCAGTATTTGTTATTTACGAATTCGGGAAAGAAATTTGATTTAACATTTAGGTGTAATAAAAAACGACAGGAATTTACCCTGTCGTTTTGTAAGTCTTTATAAATAAATGTCAATTCTTATCATTCAATGTTTTCGTAATCAGAAAATCCAATTGCTGAAGATGATATTTGCTCAAAGGATCAGCATAAGAATTCGCAATTTGATCTAATTGATTTTTCAGTTTTAATAAATGCCCGTACGACAGAGCTGGAACATCTGTATTCGTATAATCCGTTGTAATGCGAATTGAGATACCTCTTCCGGAAATTGTAGATGCGGTATTATCGCCTCCGGTAAAATTCCTTATTAAAGTATTGATATATGCTTTTTGAATATTCCTTCTGTAATAGTCTATCGGCGATTTATCAGACCATTCTTTAAATATATCATTTTCTATATCCGTCAATAAATCATCGGGCAAATAACAATCTGTACCAAACTGATTTGCGGAGGTCACGAGCCTGTTCAGACGGTCTGCTCCGGCAAGACTGTTTATTAAACCCGCTTGCATATTGTAGATTGTATTATTGGCTACCGGCTCACTCACTTTGTTTAAAATGGATGTATCTAAAAGCCATTGAGGTGTTGTAAAAAACTGCGTGTTTAAGAATGCAAGTGCATCTTGTTGCTTTGGTTTAAGCACAGGTTGATACACGTTGCCGCTTTGTTCTATACTTTTCGGAGTAGCGTAAATGCCGCCGATATTTTTAAGTACATGACCCATGTAGCGGGAATATTGGCCTACAACTTGTCCATACATTTCTTGAAGATTGTCATACATATCGGCAGGTTCTTTTGTCCACTCAGGCAATCCTTTAATTACTCTTTGCAAGTTTAAAATCCCATAAGTACTTGCCTTCATAGCATCATCGCTAAGGTCTTCATTCTGACAGCGAGGGTCGTAAGGATCGCTTTCTGTTCCAAACCAAAGGCGTGGATTTTTGGATAGGCTGTCAATAATAATTTTACTCATTATTTCATGATCTTCTTTTTCCGTCTTTCCGCCGCTGTAGCTATATCCCCATTGAATCGCCCACCTGTCGTATTCTCCGATATGAGGATACAACTCGCTTGGCGTTAAATTATCTTCTGGTTGAGCAACATAATTAAAACGCGCGTAGTCCATAATAGAAGGCGTGTGTCCGTGCTCATCCAGCCATTTTTTATTGCGAAGCATTTCTACAGGAACGGTACTGCTGCTTCCCCAGTTGTGCCTCAAACCAAGCGTATGCCCGATTTCATGAGAAGATACAAAACGAATCAGGTCGCCCATTAATGCATCATCAAAAACCATTTTTCGTGCGCGAGGGTCATTTGGAGCGGCTTGTATCAAATACCAGTCATGAACAAGTTTCATCACATTATGATACCATCCGATATGGCTTTCCAGTATTTCTCCGCTGCGCGGATCGTGCACGTTCGGGCCATAAGCATTTTCTATATCAGAAGCGAAATACCTTAATACAGAAAAACGAGCGTCTTCAAGGCTCATCGTTGTATCGTTTGCCGGCCAGTCTTTCGCAATAATTGCGTTTTTGAATCCTGCTTTTTCAAATGCTTTTCCCCAGTCATTAATTCCGGCTTTTAAATATGGAACCCACTTAGCCGGCGTTGCTGGATCAATGTAATAAACGAGCTGCTTCTTAGGTTCTACCAATACGCCACGTTTCCATTTTTCCACATCTTCAGGTTTGGGTTCCAGTCGCCAACGCACTATGAATCTGTCATCTTTTACACGTTGTTGCTCATCTTCATATTTGGTATAATCATCTGCAAAATATCCTACACGAGGATCAAATTCTCTTTGCTGCATAGGTGTTTTGGGCAGCAATAAAAATGAATTATTAAATGTAACAGTGATTAATCCTACTTCATTGGCAGCTGCGAATGATCTGCCAAACCCACCGAAAATTGAAGGAGAGGCGCCCGGTGATGTGCTGAACGTTTTCACCGTTTTTACTTCTGTATTGATTGGAAATGTATGTACAGATTCTATGTATGATCTGTCTGGTAAAATTCCGCCTATAGAAAAAGCTCTTTTTGCATTATTGCTAAAGCTGACGCCAGTATTGTCGCCCGATAAATAACTTTGCACATCAATAACTACGCTATTCTTGCCATAAGCTTTTATAGGAAATGCGGCAATATAAGGGTTCGCATTAGAGTTTTGTACTGCAGTATAAATCGCATTAGTAGAATCTGCAACGCTTATGGTGAGTATCAATTGTAAAAATATGTTTTTATTAGGGCCTTTTATCCAACGTATCATTTGCTGGTTTACGATTTCCCCTCCGTATGCGCCAGCGCCTCCCGGCACTTTATCAAAACGCGTTACTACCAATATATCCCTATTGAACAAACTGTCGGGAATTTCAAACAACCAGCTATCATTTACTTTATGAATAATGAACAAACCTTTTCTTGTGTAAGCAGAATCAGGGACAACATCTTTATAAGGCTTGATATCATCGTTTTTTTTGGATGAATCTTTTTTTGCCGTATCTCGCCGCAGCGTATCTTTTTTGATAATAACCGTGTCTTTGTGCGGAACTTTGGGAATGGTATCTTTTTGTTGGGAAAAACTGTAAATAAAAAAATAACAGAACAATACAGATAGTAGAAGTCTTTTATTCATTGTCAAAAAATGGTTTAATGATAAGAAATTTTGTAAAAATAATTAAGAAAATGATTTGATCAATTTATTATTACATTCGGTTATAATATAGGATTGATGGTAAAAATACAATTGAAATTTACTTTTTTATAAATTAAAAAATTTAAAAAAATGCAAGAAACAATTTGTTCGATTAAATAAAATTTATAAATTGCTTGCGCATTGTTAAGGATTCAAGATAAAATATTTATGTTAGTATTTGCACTGTTAAAAAATTTCCTTAGCATTGTGACTTCAAAAAAATTATTAAACACAGTTATTCATTAAAAACAAGTTCTCATGGCGGAAATTAAACCTACTGCACAATCAGCAGCAAAGCACGTATCAAGTGTAAAACCTAAAAGAAGTTCAAACGCTATTTCATTTATTGCGCCTGTATTGGCAATTATTTTGGGGTACATAATTTGGAGATTTGTGTTGGGTGATAAATCTCATTTCAACAAACCGGGTACTGAAGAAGGTTTTTGGCCTGATAGAGAAGATCCAAAAGGTGCACTTTATAGAATGTATCAAGGTGGTTTGATTGTACCAATATTAATTGGATTATTATTGATAGTTATTACTTTCTCTATTGAAAGATTCTTAACCATTGCAAGAGCTACAGGAAAAGGAAATATTGGAGAATTCATTCGTAATATTCAATATAATTTAGCTAATAAAGATGTTGATAAAGCTATTGCTCTATGTGATAAACAACAAGGCAGTGTTGGTAATGTAATGAAACAAGGTCTTTTGAAATATAAGGAAATGATAAGCAATACTGAGTTGGATACTGAACAAAAAGTTTTAAACATTCAAAAAGAAGTTGAAGAAGCTACAGCACTTGAATTGCCTATGTTAGAAAAGAATTTAGTATTCCTTTCAACTATATCTTCTGTAGCAACATTGATGGGTCTGTTAGGTACAGTAATTGGGATGATTCGTTCATTTGCATCTTTGGCAAGCAGTGAAGGAGGTAATGCTTCCACGCAGCTATCTCAAGGTATTTCTGAAGCTTTGTATAATACAGCATTAGGGATTGGTACGTCTGCAGTTGCGGTTATTATGTATAACATTCTCACTACCAGAATAGATGGAATCACATTCGGCATTGATGAGTCAGGTTTTACCTTAACACAAAGCTTTGCTTCAAACTATAAATAAGACTATATTATTTGATATTAAATTTCAAATAAGAAATATAAAAGTTTGTGGAAAATAGGTGCAAATGCATCTTATTATTGAAGTAAAAAACAAAAGTAATGGGAAGAGCCAAATTACCAAGAAAGAGTACCGCAGTTGATATGACACCATTTTGCGATGTTGCATTTCTTTTGTTGACATTCTTTATATTAACAACTAAGTTTAAACCCGATCAAAAGATAGATATTAATACACCAAGTTCTGTCTCAAGCAAGGTAGCGCCCGAAAAGAATTTTATAATGATTTCTTTAAATAAAGATGGTAAAGCCTTTCTGAATAGCGATAACTACAAGGGTATTATGCAAACCGCTTTGGATAATTTAAACTCACAGTACAGTTTGGGTTTGAGCCCAAATGAAGTTCTAAAATTGTCAAAAGTTCCAGTGATTGGAACTTCCTTGCAAGGTTTAAAACAATATAGCCAATTGCCACCTGATGCATTAAACGATAAATTGCCTGGAATTCCAATAGACAGTACTCACAATGAATTAACTATGTGGATGAAAGCTTTCGTAGATGCGTCAAGTACTATTGCAGGGGATGTAACAGATGATGCAAATGGTGCAACAAGTATAATCTTAAAAGGTGACAATCTTGCTAAGTTCCCACAATTTAAAAATGTGATTGCGGCTTTAACAGAAAATCATATTTTGAAATTTCAAATGGTAACTAATCCTGAGGCTGTTCCAACAGGTTCGGAATTATGGAAGAAAGCTCAAATTGAGAAAACAACTACTGCAACTAATTAAATATTTTGCATTATCAGTTTTTCATAATTAAATAAAAATCCTACTATGGCAGATATAGATACAGGCGGGGGCGGGCATAAGAAAAAAGGCCCCGGAGTCAAAAAAGGAAAAAAATTATCAACAAGAGTTGACTTAACTCCTATGGTTGATCTTGGATTTTTGCTGATTACATTCTTTATGTTTACAACAACTATGAGTCAGCCAACATCCATGCATTTGAACATGCCTGATGACAATAAAAATACACAAGAGCAAAAAACTAAAGAGTCTGGTTCGCTTACCATTTGGCTAGGGAAAAATGACAATTTATATTACTACAATGGTATTTTAAAACCAGACTTGTCAAATGTTCAGGTAACAAATTATAAAGATATAAGACAAGTAATATTAAATAAAAAACAAACAACAGATACTGCTGATTTGTTTATGATTGTAATGCCTGGCAATCAAAGTACATATAAAAATATCATAAATATTTTGGATGAATTCTCCATTAATGATGTAGAAAGATATGCACTAGTAAACAAAGTTGACCCTCAGTACGAGAAAGATATAGAACAGTTTGATTCACGTTCTCAATAATCTATTTTATATCCGGCTCTCAAAAATTAAAAAATATGGATGCTAATAAAATATTGAATTCAAGTGTGCTTGATATTCTTTTTGAGAATAGAAACAAAGCATATGGGGCATACGATTTAAGAAAGACTTATGCAAAAAGAATTACAACAGCGCTGATTATTACTATAGTTGTAATTGCGCTATTTATATCCACAATACTATTAGGTAAAAAGAAACCTGTGGAGCAAAAGGCTGTAATTCATGTTCAAGATGTGAATATTCAAGATTACAAAAAACCCCCGC
Organism: Arachidicoccus sp.; assembly: GCA_028283605.1. Classification (GTDB taxonomy): domain Bacteria; phylum Bacteroidota; class Bacteroidia; order Chitinophagales; family Chitinophagaceae; genus Arachidicoccus. The sequence goes on from JAPWKH010000020.1 coordinate 85,521, forward strand.
CTCCTAAAAAAGCGCCACCGCCACCGCCACCGCCGGCAGCAGCTCCTCCTAAAATAGAAATGAAGCAATTCACGGTTCCTAAAGTAGTAAAGGATAATGAGGTTAAGCCTGATGAGCAGCCTCCTAAACAAGATGAAAAATTAACCATTGGTGCAGTTACACAGCATGGTATTAAAGCTAATGGTTCTTTAGCGGCTCCAACTGAAGTTAAAGGAATAGGTGGTACAGGTAAAGGTCCTGGTGGTACTGGAAAAAGTGACTATGACGGTGAATTTACTTCTGTACAGGTTGAGGCAAGCTTTCCGGGTGGACCGGATGCTTGGCAAAAATATTTGAAAGCCAATTTACGCCAAAATACACCTTCTGATAATGGAGCTCCTCCCGGCCAATATGCTGTAGTAGTTTCTTTCTTAGTAAGTAAAGATGGTACTATTTCCGAAGTAAAAGCTATAAACCCACCAAGTCCTGATTATGGTACTGCCGATGAAGCTGTGCGTGTAATTCAGCGTGGTCCAAAATGGAATCCTGCTATTCAAAATGGCCGCCCGGTTACTTACCGACAGAAACAAAGAGTAATATTTAATGTACAGGAATAATCATATTTCGTAAGTAAATAATTATTTTTATAAAAGAAAACGAGCATATATTTAATGTGCTCGTTTTCTTTTAATCCCAAATCTTCTATATGATACCGTTAATAAGAGAAAAGTTTAATAAAGATTTTTCGCAGGAAAAATATCTGCATTATTTAGATGAATTAAAAAAGGATTTTCCCGGCGCTCTGGATTTCAGAGTAGCAGAAACGCCTGTATTTATCGACAATACTTTTAAAGAAAAACTATTAAACGCCGGCGAAGCAATAATAGACACGGTAATTACAAATGATTATATAACGCTTACCAATAAAGCTATTCCGGAAAATGTACAAGTGAAAGGAGATCAGGGATATCCGAATTTTTTAATTTTAGATTTTGGAATATGTGAAAATGGTTTAGGTGAATATGAACCTATGCTTGTTGAAATGCAGGCGTTTCCATCTTTGTTTGCATATCAATTACATCAATATAGCTCAGCAGATATTGCTTATGATTTACCAAAAGAATTCTCACCATACTTAAACAATTATGATGAAGGAAAAGCAATACAGTTATTAGATGAGATTATTATCGGAGAAGAAGACCCGGAAAATGTAATATTATTGGAAATTTTTCCCGAAAAGCAAAAAACGAGAATTGATTTTCATTATACAGAAAAATATTTAGGTATATCTGCTGTTTGTGTTACCCAACTTATTAAAGAAGGAAGAGAATTGTTTTATGAAAAGGCTGGTAGAAAAATAAAAATAAAGAGAATATATAACCGCTTCATTTTTGACGATCTTTTTCAGCAAACGGAAGAAGTACAAAACAAAGCAAAAATTTTATTTGAAGATATAGATGTAAAATGGGTAACGCATCCCAATTGGTTTTACCGTATTAGCAAATATAGTTTGCCTTTTATTCATCATCATAATGTGCCGGAAACCTTTTTCCTGAAAGATTTAGCTACTATTCCCGAAGATTTGGAGAATTATGTATTGAAGCCCTTATTTTCTTTCGCCGGATCGGGTGTAATTATAGATGTAACCAAAGATGATATTAATAAAATCCTGAACAAAGAAAACTATATTCTCCAGCGAAAAGTTAAATATGCTTCTTCAATAAAAACACTTGATGAAAATGCTAAAGCAGAAATAAGAATATTTTATTTCTGGAAAGAAGGCGAACCAAAACCGGTACCAGTATATAATTTGGCAAGAATGACAAAAGGAAATATGATTAGTGTAGCGTTGAATAAAGATAAAACATGGGTTGGTGGTACATTCGCATTATTTGAATAAAGCCGCAGAAAATAAAAATCATTTTGTAAGTTAATATACAAATCTTAACTTTGCTATCCTTTTTAAATTATGTTTAATTGAATTATGCAAGAAATGGCGCCAATATATCTTCTTGTTTAATATAATTAATTGATAATCTATATTTTACGTAAAACGGTTAAATACATATATGTCATCAACAAAAATCCACAACAGGGTAAGCTTTGGTAAAACTAAGCACCTGGCGGAAACTCCGGATTTATTAGATATCCAATTAGAATCTTTTCGCGAATTTTTCCAACTTGAAACAACACCTGATAAGCGCAATAACGAAGGCCTTTTCCGTGTGTTTAAAGAAAATTTTCCTATTACAGATACGAGAAATATTTTCGTACTGGAATTCTTAGATTATTTCGTTGATCCTCCACGCTATTCTATTGACGAGTGTATGGAACGCGGCTTGACGTATGCTGTACCTTTAAAGGCAAAGCTGCGCCTCAGTTGTAATGACGAAGAGCACATCGATTTCCAAACAATTGTTCAGGATGTATTCTTAGGCAATATTCCTTATATGACACCTCGCGGTACGTTTGTGATCAATGGCGCCGAGCGCGTTATTGTATCTCAATTGCATCGTTCTCCGGGTGTATTTTTCGGGCAATCAACGCACCCGAACGGAACAAAAATTTATTCCGCCCGCGTAATTCCTTTCAAAGGCGCATGGATGGAATTTGCTACAGACATCAATAATGTGATGTACGCATACATTGATCGAAAAAAGAAATTCCCGGTTACTACTTTATTGCGATCTATCGGTTTTGAAACAGATAAAGATATTCTTACTTTATTTGGCATGGCTACAGAAGTTACCGCCGATAAAAAGAATTTGCAAAAACATATCGGACAAAAATTAGCTGCCCGCGTATTGAAAGCATGGGTAGAAGATTTTGTGGACGAAGATACCGGTGAAGTTGTATCTCTTGAACGTAATGAAGTTGTCTTGGAACGTGATACAATTCTCGATGAAGAATCTATTCAAACGATTGCAGATTTAGAAGTCGGCAGTGTATTTATTCAACGCGAAGATGTTGGCGGCGATTATGCAATTATCTACAATACTTTAAATAAAGATACTACCAATTCTGAATTGGAAGCGGTTCAGTTTATTTATCGCCAATTACGTGGTGCAGATGCGCCGGATAATGAAACGGCTCGAGGTATTATCGATAAATTATTCTTTAGCGATAAGCGTTACGATTTGGGCGAAGTAGGCCGTTATAAAATCAACCGTAAACTTGATGTAAAGCAAAGTTTGCAAAATAAGGTTTTAACCAAAGAAGATATAATTGAAATCATCAAATATCTTGTTCGTTTAACGAATGGTAAAGCTGAAATTGATGATATTGATCACTTGAGCAATCGTCGTGTACGTACAGTTGGCGAGCAATTATATGCACAGTTTGGTGTTGGATTGGCTCGTATGGCTCGTACTATTCGTGAAAGAATGAATGTGCGTGATAATGAAGTATTCACGCCCGTTGATTTGATCAATGCAAGAACACTATCTTCTGTTATCAATTCATTCTTCGGCACATCGCAATTATCTCAATTCTTAGACCAGACGAATCCACTATCTGAAATTACGCACAAGCGTCGTATTTCAGCGCTCGGGCCCGGTGGGTTAAGCCGTGAACGTGCGGGATTTGAAGTACGTGACGTACACTATTCGCACTACGGCCGTTTATGTACAATCGAAACGCCGGAAGGACCAAATATCGGATTGATTTCTACGCTTTGCGTTCATGCGAAGATTAATGATATGGGCTTTATCGAAACGCCTTATCATGAGGTGCGTGATGGTAAAGTAGATTTGAAACACTTGAAATTCTTAAGCGCAGAAGAAGAAGATACAGCAAAAATTGCACAGAGCAGCGCTCCACTGGATGATAAAGGCATATTTGAAGAAGAAAGAATTATTAGCCGTGAAACAGGAGATTTCCCTATATTGGAGAGAAGTGAAGTTCAGTACATGGACGTTGCGCCGAATCAAATCGTAGGTTTGTCAGCCTCATTGATTCCTTTTTTGGAGCATGATGATGCGAACCGTGCTTTGATGGGATCTAATATGCAACGCCAAGCTGTTCCGCTAGTATTGCCTCAGGCGCCAATTGTAGGAACCGGCTTGGAAGGTAAAGCGGCACGCGACGCACGTATTCAGATTCATGCTGAAGGCGACGGCGTTGTAGAATTTGTAGATGCTCGCGAAGTACACGTTCGCTATAACAGAAATGCTGCAGACAGATTGGTTTCTTTTGAAGATGATCTGGTTGTATATAAATTAACCAAATTTATTAAAACAAATCAGGCAACTTCTATCAACCTTCGTCCGGCAGTGAAAAAAGGGCAGCATGTTAAGAAAGGAGATTTCTTGACAGAAGGTTATGCAACAAAAGATGGCGAATTAGCGCTTGGACGTAATTTGCAAGTAGCGTTTATGCCTTGGAAAGGTTACAACTTTGAAGATGCCATCGTAATCAACGAAAAAGTAGTACGCGAAGATTTATTTACTTCGATACATATTGAAGAATATGAACTGGAAGTGCGCGATACAAAATTGGGAGAAGAAGAATTAACTTCAGATATTCCGAATATCTCCGAAGAAGCGACTAAAGATTTGGATGAACACGGTATTATCCGCATCGGCGCTACTGTTAAAGAAGGCGATATTCTGATTGGAAAAATTACGCCGAAAGGCGAAAGCGATCCTACACCGGAAGAAAAACTGTTACGCGCAATTTTCGGAGATAAAGCAGGCGATGCAAAAGATGCCTCTTTGAAAGCGCCAAATGGAACTGAAGGTGTTGTGATTGATAAAAAATTATTCCAGCGCGCGAAAAAAGATAAGAACGGAAAGTTGCGTGAAAAAACGCAATTAGAAAAAATAGAGAAAGTACATCATGAGAATGAAACAGCGTTAAAAGAATTATTGCTTGGAAAATTACAAACCTTATTGAAAGATAAAGCTTCTGCAGGCGTAAGTAACAATTTCGGAGAATTGTTGGTTGGCAAAGGCGCAAAATTCAATAGTAAAAATTTGGGAAGTATCGATTATCAGAATGTAAACCCGCTTGGCTGGACGGGCGATGCCACAATCGATAATCAAATCAATATTCTTTTACATAATTTCAATATCAAATACAACGAGGAATTAGGCCGCTATAAACGCGAAAAATTCAATATTTCTATCGGTGATGAATTACCTGCCGGTGTATTGAAACTGGCTAAAGTTTATTTGGCTGTAAAGCGTAAATTGAAAGTGGGAGACAAGATGGCCGGCCGCCACGGAAATAAAGGTATTGTTGCGAAGATTGTTCGTGCGGAAGATATGCCGTTCTTAGAAGACGGAACTCCGGTAGATATCGTATTGAATCCATTGGGTGTGCCTTCTCGTATGAATCTTGGTCAGATTTATGAAACTATTCTCGGATGGTGTGGAAAACAATTGGGATTAAAATTTGCTACTCCGATATTTGACGGAGCATCTCCGGATGAAATTGCAAAATATTGCGATGATGCAGGTATCCCTTCCATGGGTCATACATATTTATATGACGGTGAAACAGGCGAACGATTTGACCAAAAAGCTACTGTAGGAGTTATTTATATGATCAAGCTTCACCACATGGTTGATGATAAAATGCATGCGCGCTCCATCGGGCCATACAGCTTGATTACACAACAGCCTTTAGGCGGTAAAGCTCAATTTGGCGGACAGCGTTTCGGGGAAATGGAAGTATGGGCGTTGGAAGCTTATGGCGCATCAAACATTTTGCAGGAATTATTAACCATTAAATCTGATGATATTATCGGCCGTGCGAAGACTTATGAAGCCATTGTAAAAGGCGATAATATACCAAAAGCCGGCGTTCCGGAATCATTCAATGTATTGGTTCATGAATTACGAGGTTTAGGATTGGATTTGAAATTTGATTAAGAAAAAGAATTTCTTTTTAGAAATGAAATAAATAAAAAAGACCGATATTTTGTCGGTCTTTTTTATTTTAACCTTATACCATATTATTGAAAAGAGATGGTTGCGGCGATAATAAAAACCAATAACAGATATTATCAAACCAAACATGAATACATTATACGATATTCTAAGTAAATGATATTTTTTACCCAAAACAACACCTTGAAAATATACATCCTTGATCAGAGAGCCGTATAGAAATTCCCTGTCATCCATTACTTTAAGCATTCCGTTAGTGTACTTTTCTAAACTCATTTTGTAAAAATTACCGAAGAAAAGCAAGTTCACTCTTTGTTTTTCAATATCTTCTTCTGTAAAAGTTCCCTTAGGAATTGATGGGCGTGTAGCCAGCACAGAGAAGATTATGGTAATTACGCCTACCGCTAAAATAATAAATGTAGGAATAGCAAGAAATTTATGATCGTGTAAGTTTTTTAATACTAAACTTATTACAGCCGAAAGGATTATAGAATTTACGGAGATCATAATATGCGCCTTATTATCGGCCATATTGCTAAGCTTTTGATTGTTGCCGGAAACAACGCGGAACATGGTTTCAATACCTTTATCAGGTTTGTCTTTATTTTTCTTTTTTTCGGATTCTGCAGTTGCCGGTTTAGCATTCTCTTCGGATTGTTTATTTTTCAGTTGCAGCAAATGCATTGTTTTTAATGAATTTAATAACTGTTGAGCATAATCGGTAAAATAATGATGCGATTCAAATAATTGAATTGTTCCTGTAAGCCATTCCGCTTTATCTATATTTACTCCTTTTATGGCTTCGGCTTCTTTTCGCATCAATTTATTTTTTTCAGGAAAATCATTTGTTCCCAAATGAAACAGGTCAGAATCGCAAACTATTTGCTCACACAAATTTTTTGGGCTTTGCGGCATGTGTGTAGCAAGTATGCAATTTTTTACAGATTCTATTGTGGAAGTATCAATGCCCTTAGTGAGCAAATACTCTTCAGCAAGGCGCGCGCTTTCTACTTCATGTTTTTGCGGTTGGGTAAAATATCCCAGATCGTGAAACCATGCGGCTATTGTAATAACAAATAAATCCTTACCGCTTACCTGATAATGATTTGCTATTTGCATTGCTGCGTTTACAACATTTTGAGTATGTGTTTCATTGTGATACAAGTATCGCGCATCTGCATGAGATTGAAAATATTCATGAATATAAGAGGGCAATTCGTTCAATATTGATTGATAATCCATAAGCTGAATTTGTATATCTCAAAGGTAATCACGGTAATTTTATTAAAATTAAATTAATGAATTTATCTGAATTAAAGCATAAAGATGATCGGTTAATAAATATATTTTTCTTATTTACCTTTATTATATAAATTTGATATCAAAATAGTATCAAATGGAAAAATTATTAAAACCCATGTCAGGTTATTTGGCATTGTTGTTCTCGGTTATATTGTTTATATGCGCAATTTTTTTATTTACACAAATAGCAGTCCATTCTGTATTCGGGATTTTGGGAGCAATAAGTTTTATTGTTGCCATATTTTTCATGAAAGGATTAATGGTTATTAATCCGAATTATGCAAGAGTTCTGAATTTTTTTGGCAAATATGTGGCAACAGTAAAAGAAAACGGATTGTTTTTCGTAAATCCATTATACAGCTCCACACGTATCAGCCTAAGAGCAAATAATTTACAAAGTCAGATACTTAAGGTAAATGACAAAATGGGAAATCCAATTGAAATCGGCGCAGTAATTGTGTGGCAGGTCGGGGATACTTATAAGGCCACGTATGAAGTTCAGGATTACAAGGTTTATGTAAACACACAAAGTGAAGCTGCAGTTCGTATGCTGGCGGGAAGTTTTGCTTATGACAACTTGGAAGACGAACACGCTTCCATTACACTCCGGGAAGGAGGTATTAAGGTAAATGAAATTCTGGAAAAAGAACTGACAGAACGTTTAGCCCCTTCGGGAATCATTATTCGCGAAGCAAGAATATCTCATTTGGCTTATGCTGCCGAAATTGCCGGTGCTATGTTGCAAAGGCAACAGGCTACGGCAATAGTTGCGGCTCGAACAAAAATCGTTGAAGGCGCTGTAGGCATGGTGGAAATGGCATTGAATAAATTATCGGAAAGACAAATCGTAGAACTGGATGATGAAAAAAAGGCGGCCATGGTAAGCAACCTTATGGTGGTACTTTGTGGCGAGCGCAGCGCACAGCCTGTGCTGAATACGGGAACTTTATATCAATAGTTATTTAAAAGTAAAGTGTGGCTGAAAAGAAAAACTTTATTATGCGGATTGATGCTGCAACGCATAAAGCGTTGGAAAAATGGGCTGCCGATGAATTCAGAAGCATTAATGGGCAGGTGGAATACTTACTGCACAAAGCATTACAGGAAGCAGGGAGATTAAATAATGTTTCCCAACAAAAAAAACAAAATGAGCAGAAGAATAAATAATATACAAAGAATTTAATGACTATACATTCTCCCCGTTACCCAATGTCCGATAATCCCGCTTATTATTCCTATAGCCATGCCGCCCAATACATCAGTAGGATAATGCCTTCCAAGATACATTCGGGAATAACCGACAGAGCTCGACCACAACGTTATCGGAACAGTAATGTATAACTGATGCCGTGTGTAAGCCAAACTTGTCATGGTAGAAAAGGCTACTGTTGTATGCCCGGATGGAAATGAATAATCTGTTCCATAGTTAACAGGATAAATCTCATTGGGCCAGCTTGCATAAGGCCGCGGACGATTAAATATATGTTTAATGCCGGCGGAGAGCAATTGCCCGATGCCCACATCTACCGCTGTTTCCACGCCATATCTTTTAGAATTTTTATCGTTTGCGGCAAAGCCATACCCGATTTGCCCGATTGAAACGGCAGCCGGAACCCAGTAAGCAGAATAGCTTATCTGTTTCCAAAATGTTGATGTAGGTATTGTATCCGGGTTTATTTTTTTCAGCAGGTGGATGTCGAAGTTTTGCGCATTCAAAAACAACGGAAATAAAATCAACAGAAATATTCCTGTAAAATATTTGCGCATTTGCTGTTTTATCTTATTAAAAATAATAAAAAGGCAGAGGATATTTTCCTCTGCCTAAAGTTATACGAATAAATTAAAATTATTTATCTGAATCTTTTTTGTCTTTTCCTGTTACGGCATCATATCCTTTCTCTGCCGTATGGCCAACTGCTTTCGCTCCCTTTGAAACGCCCTTGCCAACTGCTTTTGCACCGGTTGCAACACCATTGCCAGCATCACTTGCTACGTCTTTCGTTTTATCCCAAATTTTGCCAAGGCCTTTTTTGCCTTTATGTGCAGCATCAGTTGTTTTATCTGCAGCATCCTTAGCGGCTTCTTTTGTAGCCGCGGCAGCATGTTCTGCTTTATCCTTTGCTTTATGGGCAAGGGTATCAGCTTTATCGCCAATACTGCTTGCAGCAGAATCGACTTTGTTTCCTACTGTATTGGCTGTGGAATCAACCTTATTTCCTACAGCATTGGCTGTAGAATCAACTGTATTTCCGGTTGCTTCAACGGCAGTTGCGGTGCTGTCACCATTAGCGCTCGAAGAAGTAGAAGAGCCGCACGAAGCGAATATCAACATTGTGGCCGCTACTAATAAATAATTTAATTTTTTCATTTTCTGGTTTGAATTTAGTTATTAAGTACAATGTTTGTACCAAAATCGATTAAGAAACATTTCCGCAAAATTGAAGTAAAAAACGGAGAGAAAAAAGTAAAAAATTAATAAATCCACATTTCCCCAATTTTTCAACACGTTTATCGGATAAAAATTAAATCGGCAATCAAAACTTATCTTTGCCCGATATGGCAAAATTAAGTGGAGAAACGCCTTTGATGCAGCAGCATAATGCTATTAAACAAAAATATCCCGATGCAATTCTTTTGTTTCGGGTAGGAGATTTTTATGAAACTTTTGGGCAAGATGCAGTGAAGGCCGCACATGTATTGGGCATTACGCTTACAAAAAGAAACAACGGAAATCCCGATGCTTCAGAGCTTGCGGGCTTTCCACATCATGCACTGGATACTTATTTGCATAAACTTGTAAAAGCGGGTTATCGTGTAGCGGTTTGCGATCAGCTTGAAGATCCGAAACTGGCAAAAGGTATTGTGAAACGCGGCGTTACAGAATTGGTAACTCCCGGCGTGGCCACGAATGATAAATTGCTGGAGCATGACAGTAATAATTTTTTAGCCGCCATCCATTTTACAGACTTGGGTTTAGGAATTGCTTTTCTTGATATTTCTACAGGAGAATTTTTTGTAGCGGAAGGGAATTTGGAATACATTGAAAAGCTGGTGCAAACGCTGAAACCTGCAGAAATTATTTTCCAGAGAAGTTATCAAAAGAAATTTAAAGAAATATTCGGCGCGAAAATTTATACCTATACACTCGAAAGCTGGATATTTGAAGAAGCCTTTGCAACTGAAAGTTTGCTTAAACATTTTCAAACGCACAGCCTCAAAGGATTTGGCATTGAGAACATGCACAACAGCATTATTGCCGCCGGCGCGGTTTTGCACTATCTCAAAGATACAGAACATCCGAACCTGAAACATATAACTTCCATTCAAAGAATGGAACGTGATGATTTTTTGTGGATGGACAGGTTTACAATTCGCAATCTGGAAATACTCGGAAACGGATCTCAGCAGGAAAATTATTTATTAAAAGTATTGGATAATACCTCCACTCCAATGGGCGCGCGCATGCTGAAACGTTGGATTGTATTGCCTTTGAAGGATATTAAAAAAATAAATGAGCGGCTGAATACAGTTGAGTTCCTGATTGTAAATACTGAACTGAAAAATAATTTATTACAGTTATTAAAACAATCCGGCGACCTTGAACGGCTTGCAAGCAAGTTGTCGATGAAGAAAGTAAACCCGCGTGAAGTATTGCAATTAGCCAAAAGCTTGCAGGTATGCGACCATATAAAAACATTGTGCGTATCTTTGGATAATGAGTATTTAAAAAGAATATCCGATGCCATAAATCCATGCAAATATATTGTTGATAAAATACTGCACGAAATCGTGGAAGAACCGCCGGCATTGCTTTCCAAAGGAAATATCATTAAAAAAGGAATTAATGAAGAATTGGATGAATTGAGAAATATTGCGCATAACGGAAAATCATATTTGCAGGAATTGGCTAAAAAAGAAATTGAAAACACAGGTATCAGTTCTTTAAAAATCAGTTTCAACAATGTATTCGGCTATTATCTTGAAGTAACGAATATTCATAAAGACAAAGTACCACAAGCATGGATTCGCAAACAAACTTTGGCAAATGCAGAAAGATATATTACTGAAGAATTAAAGCAATATGAAGAAAAAATTACCGGAGCGGAAGACAAGATTTCCGCAATTGAAAATAATATTTATGAGCAACTTTTAAATGAATTGATCGATTATATTGCTCCTGTTCAGGTGAATGGCAATATGCTGGCCACGCTTGATTGCCTGGTTTGTTTTGCGCAAAATGCACAACGGTTAAATTATCGGAAACCCTTTATCCATGAAGGTTTTGAGCTTGTTTTAAAAGAGAGCCGCCATCCGGTAATAGAAAAAAATTTACCTGCCGGCGAATCTTACATTTCCAATGATATAACGATTGATCCGGCCGGAACGCAAATCATTATTCTTACAGGCCCGAACATGAGCGGTAAGAGCGCATTGTTGCGGCAAACGGCTTTGATCACATTGATGGCACATATAGGAAGTTTTGTTCCGGCAAGTGAAGCAAAAATTCCTTTGACGGATAAAATTTTTACGCGCGTAGGCGCGAGCGATAATCTCAGCGGCGGCGAAAGTACTTTCATGGTGGAGATGAATGAAACGGCAAGCATCATCAATAATATTTCTTCGCGCAGCTTGATTTTGCTGGATGAAATTGGCCGCGGCACTTCCACGTATGATGGCATTTCCATTGCGTGGAGCATTGTTGAATTTTTGCATAGCGCGCCGGAAAAACCAAAGACTTTATTTGCAACGCATTATCATGAATTAAATGATTTGGAAGAACGATTAAACGGCGTAAAAAATTATCACATCACGAATAAAGAAATTGGTAATAAAATTATTTTTCTACGCAAATTAGCCGAAGGCGGAAGCACGCACAGCTTCGGTATTCATGTGGCTAAAATGGCAGGAATGCCTCCCGAACTCATTGACCGTGCGAATGCAATTTTAAAACAATTGGAAAAGAAACACGAAGAAGATGACGGAAATATTTCACAGAAAAAACATATTAAAGAATCTTTGAAGAATATAAATACTCCGCAAGTGCAGCTATCTATTTTTGATGCGCACAGCGAAGTGTTTGATGAGATTAGAACCAAACTGGAAACCATTGATATCAATCGTTTAACGCCTGTGGAAGCATTGATGAAACTCAATGAAATCAAGGGTTTACTGAAATAGACAGGTTTTTATTTTTTATTTTTTACTTTTGAATTATGATAAAATATACTCCTGCATTTTTAAATAAATTGGAAAGCGTCCTACATGAAGCGGGATATTCTACTCGCTATGAACGCGGCAATTTTCAGAGTGGTTGGTGTCTGTTGGAACATAAAGGTATTGTGGTACTGAATAAATTTTTAGATACCGAAGGCCGCATCAATACTTTGGTTGATTTAATTCCGCAATTACAGATTGATTTTGATAAACTCACACTTGAATCGCAAAAATTGTATGAGTTTCTTTCCAATAACGCACTGAAAGATATTGAAGAAAATATTTAATTTATATGAACCTCATTGGCAATCTTATTTGGATCATCTTTGGCGGGTTTATTGTTTTTGTAGAATACATGGTTGGCGGCATTATTTTATGTGCAACTATAGTTGGAATACCTTTCGGAATACAATGTTTTAAAATAGGCGTAGCATCCTTGGCGCCTTTTGGTTTGAAAATTACAAATAGTAATATGGGAATTACAAGTGGGTGTCTCGGAACTATTCTAAATATTATTTGGATTTTCTGCGGCGGTATCTGGATTGCATTAACACACTTGGCATTTGGCTTACTGTTATGTATTACTATCATCGGAATTCCTTTCGGCCGTCAGCACTTTAAATTGATGAGCCTTTGTTTTACACCTTTCGGGAAACAATTGGCATAAGAGATATAAAATTATCATCAAGAAAAAGATAATAATTATTAGCCAAAAAGAATCTTTACCAAATGGAATAAATTTAGAAATGTATCTTTGACACAAGATCGTTTCATTCTAAGAATATCATATATTTCAGCAATTGAAAAAATAAAAATAAAAAGATGAAAAATTATTTTTTGTTATTCATCGGCACATTATTGCTATTCGCAACGGGCTGCGTACCGAAGCGCCAGTTGATTGCCTCACAATCCGAAGTAAGCCGTTTACAAGACGATAGTATGAGCATGGCAAATCATATCAGCAACCTTCAGGAAAAAATTGCAGGCTTGCAGAATGATATTTCAAATCTTAACGGGCAAGTCAGTAATTTATCTCGTGCTAACGGAGAAAAAGATAGCCAGTTGAGCAATAGTCAACAGGTGTTGGCAAGGCAGCAAGCGCGTTTACAACACTTACAAGCGCTTCTCGATGAGCAAAAAAGAAAGAGCGAAGAAATACGAAAGAAAATGGCGGATGCCTTATCAGGCTTTAATTCCAGCGAACTGACCGTGACGCAAAAAAATGGAAAAGTATATGTAAGCATGCAAGAAAATTTATTATTCCCATCGGGCAGTGCAGTTGTAAATCCTAAAGGTGTGGATGCCTTGTCAAAGCTGGCTGCGGTTTTAAATCTGAATCCCGATATTCAAATTGATGTGGAAGGCCATACGGATTCCGTTCCCATTAAAATAAAATTCCAGGACAATTGGGATTTAAGTACAGCGCGCGCCAATGCTATTGTGCGTGTTTTAGTGTACAAATACAATGTAAGTCCGCAAAGCGTAATTGCTTCCGGCCACAGTGAATATGATCCTGTTGCTCCCAACTCAACGTCTGAAGGGCGCGCTTTAAACAGAAGAACGGATATTATTCTTTCTCCTAAGTTGGATGAATTATATAAGCTCATCTCTTCAGAATAATTTTTTCGAAAAAGCAATACGGTTATTTAAGCATAACGATTTTAATTATCATAAAAAATTTCGTTGTGTTTTGTATAGTTTATTAAGTTATAAATTGTACTAAACCAACTTTTATGGTCATTCTTTTTCCCCTAACTTTACGCACTTTTTATTACAAATAATTTATGATTGAATATTCAAGATTTGTTTTGGACAACGGCTTGCGTGTATTGGTTCACGAAGATGATTCCACGCCGATGGCTGTTGTAAACATTATGTATGATGTAGGCGCACGCGATGAAAATCCTGAGCGGACAGGCTTTGCACATTTATTCGAACATTTGATGTTTGGCGGCAGCATTAATATTCCTGATTATGATGAGCCTTTGCAACGTGCAGGCGGAGAGAACAATGCATACACCACCAATGATTTAACGAATTATTATTGCCAGCTTCCTGCGGAAAATATCGAAACCGCTTTTTGGCTGGAAAGCGACAGAATGCTGAGTCTGGCTTTCAGCAAAAAAAGTTTGGATGTACAGCGCAAAGTAGTAAGTGAAGAGTTTAAAGAACATTACATCAACAAGCCTTACGGCGATGTATGGCACACGCTTCGCGAAATGGCTTATAAACAACATCCCTATCGTTGGATGACCATAGGAAAAGAATTGAGCCATATCGAAAACGCACAACTGGACGATGTGAAGAATTTTTTCTTCAAGCATTATACGCCTTGCAATGCAATAATGGTCGTGGCGGGCAAAGTAAAAAAAGATCATATAAAACAATTAGCGGAAAAATGGTTCGGACCTATTCCGTCAGGGAAAAAATACGAAAGACATTTACCGCAGGAACCCGAGCAAAGCGAAGCAAGAGTAACCGAAGTGCATGCGCAAGTGCCGGTAAGCGCTATTTATAAAGCATGGCATATTGGCGGCCGCTTAGACAAAAGCTATTATGTAGTGGATTTATTAACTGATATTTTTGGAGAAGGCCCTTCATCGCGATTATATCAAAGTCTGGTAAAAGACCAGCAATTGTTTTCGGGAATTGCGTGTTATCATACTGGAAGCATTGATGCCGGATTAGTAGTTGTGGATGGAAAATTATCCAAAGATGTTTCGATGCAGGATGCTGAAAATGCTATTGATAAAGAAATTGAAAAATTATTACAGGAAAGCATTACTGAAAAAGAACTGCAAAAAGCAATCAATAAAACCGAAAGCATGATAGCGTTTGAGGATATGAGTGTGCTGAACCGTGCGAACAGTCTGGCTTTTTATGAATTGCTCGGCGATGCCGGTTTGATGAACAATGAGCTGGAAAAATATCAATCCGTAACGCTTGCTTCGTTAAACGAAAATGCACATTCCATATTTAAAAACACGAACAGCAATACGCTCAGGTATTTTGCGAAAGGTTAATAATAGAAGCTGATTATAATTAATCCTGAGAATGCATAAAATAAATCGTAAATTCGAGTAAACATTTTTTCGTATGCCAATTTCAAAATTAAAAATAATAGATGCTATTAAAGCAATGCCGCAAGAAGAATTTGAAGACATTGATGAAGTAATTGAAGAGATTATTTTACTTGAAAAAATTGAACAGGGCTTGAAAGATATGCAGGAAGGAAGAGTTTATACTGAAGAAGAAGCCAAAAAGATAATGTATTCATGGCTAAAATAATCTATGCTGTATCTGCATTGGAAGATATAGAACATATAAAAGATTATATCTCCATCGACTCTGTTTTGCATGCAAATAATTTTATTCTTGCGATTGATAAAAAGATTGATGTTTTGGAAAAATATCCCGAAATAGGTACGCCTGTTTTTCCAGACAAATATAATGGGCTCCGCCAATTGTTATACAAATCTTACCGGATTATTTATCATTACAAAAATGATGTTGTAACGGTTGTAACCATTCATCATCAGTCACGCTCTCTGGAAAATATAAACCCGATTAAAGATTACACAAAATAAAAAATGTTAGACAGAACCATAGCGCCGCCGATTGTAGACGCGGTAGATTTTGATATACAACTGAAATCTTGTGATAAATTTATTTTAGACAACAATACACCTGTGTATGTAGTAAATGCAGGCGCGGAGGAAGTTGCCAATATTGAATGGGTATTTTATGCAGGCAACAGCTATGAGAATAAAAACCTTGTGGCTGCATCCGTAAATTATTTATTAAAAAACGGTACGAAAAACAAAACAGCTTTTGAAATAAGCGAAGCCTTTGAGTTTTACGGCGCCTACCTCACAACATCCTGCGGGCACGAAACTTCTGTGATAGGATTAAGCTGCATGAGTAAGCATTTGCCGCAGCTTTTACCACTTATTCAAGAATTAATTACGGAGAGTATTTTCCCGGAAAAAGAATTGGCGATTTATCAACAAAATCAAAAGCAGAGGCTGGCAATTAATTTGCATAAAGGAGAATTTGTCGCAGGTCGTTTGATTGATGTGGCTTTATATGGCGAACAACATCCTTACGGAAAATTTACGAAAGCAGAAGACTTAGACGCATTAACTCAAACAGATTTATCAAATTATTATTCCGATTATTACACAAACGGAACTTGCAGGATATTTGCTGCTGGTAAATTGCCGCACGATATTACTGAACAGTTAAATAACTATTTCGGAAAATTATCTTTCAAAAATAATTTCGATATTCTTAATAATATTTCTTACTCCGATCATGTTTTTTTACCCGGAAAAAAATCCATTATTAATGATGAAAAAAGCGTACAAGGCGCTATTCGCATTGCACGTCAATTTCCTAATCGCCATTCTGAAGACTGGCCAAAGATGCAAGTGCTCAATACTATTTTCGGCGGTTATTTCGGTTCGCGTTTAATGAGTAATATCCGGGAAGATAAAGGATATACTTACGGCATACACAGCTTCTTGCAAGGGCATATTAAACAAAGCGCTTTAATGATTTCTACAGAAGCCGGTAAAGATGTTTGTGAAGCAACCATAGAAGAAGTGTGGAAAGAAGCGAAAATTTTGCGCGAAGAACTGATCAACGAAGAAGAATTTGATCTTGTACGAAATTATATGATCGGCAGTATTCTCGGTACTTTGGACGGGCCTATTCAAATCATTAATCGCTGGAAAAGCTATGTGTTGAACAACCTGGATGAAACCTTTTTTTACAAAAGCATTCAAACCATTAAGACTATATCTGCGGAAGAACTGAGGGATTTGGCAAATAAATATTTAAACATAGAAGATTTTTATACGCTTATCGTTTATTGATTTTATAGGCCGAATTTTATGCGCACACCTGCATTGGTTAAATGAATATTTTGCCTGTTAAAATTTCCATTCATGGGAACACTTACAAATGGTTCTATAGAGAAATTTGTGTTTGTTCCTAATTTTTGTTTCATTCCTACCGAGAAATTAAAAAAAACTGCCATATTCTGATTTGCATTCTTTGTTTGTGATCCCGCAACGGTATTTGATACCGGCTTGTCAAGCACAGTTGAGGCAGCAACAGTAATTCCATTGCG
>JAPWKH010000021.1 GCA_028283605.1 Arachidicoccus sp.
ATGCTTCGGACCAGGTTATCACAGGTGATCACCAAGCATTCCGCAGGTTCCATGCAGATAATATTGGTCGTGGACCTGGTTTTGCGGGAAAAACTTTCAAGGTCGGTGGTAAACTCATTTTCAAAGGCAAAATTGCAGGTTCTTTCTATCCCTTTATCATTATGGAAATATTGTCGCAAAGAACCTTTCACAATAAAAAATGCCTCACGGGAAATTGTTCCTTCTGTCAATAAAACGGTATTTTTTTTAAATGATTTTCGCTCAAAAAAATGATAAAGACAATCTGCATCTTCCTTTGATAATGTTCCGTATGCCGACAATCCGTTTAAAAAATTTTCCATGTCTAAAGTTAGGCATTATTTCCAAACAGGTGTTTCAAAATTGAAGCTGTGGTTTGTAATGTTATTAATCCCTCAAAGGGTATATAATGCCAAATACATTATCTGAGTTTGTAAAAGCAAAAGGTTAACCTATCTTTTTGTCTAGATCTATTTTGCATACAAACAATTATATAATTGCCTCAGTATTTCCATAGGATATCTCTACTACTCAATCGAGCTTCTTAATAATGTACGGAAATTTTCCGCACATTCTACAAATCCTGCCCGGACAGGATCGTTATGAAGGTATTCCAATTTTCGTTGCAAGACTTTACTTGACCATATTTCTGCCGGTGGGTTGTCCGATTGCCTTGCTTTCAGAATTTTCCTACTGGTGTGCCGTTTCAAGTCTCTTAGTATGTCTTGCAACAATATGGCTTTCCTTTGCATCCGCAACCAAATGTACATTGGCTGTTTATAATAACCCAGGCGTACAGATACAAACCTTTGTGATGCGGACAGGACAATATGGGAAGGTTTAGGAGGCAACTATGAATTGCTGCATAAATGGGCAAAGACGGAGAACTATATTTGACGTCGCAAACAGATCTCATCGCTCAAAAAAAAGCAACAATAAAATCCTGGTCACACAGGATGGTTGCGAAGAATATTATGAATAAAACTTTCAATCCGCTTATCAGTACTGTTATAACTTTCTGAACCTTGTAGGTATTCGCCCCGAGATCATACATATGCATGGGTATGAGTACGAACACAAGCACATAATCGAAGGGGTAAGGTTGATGGTAAACGTACATATTGTTGTAGACCTATTGGCTATAGGTATCAGTTGGTACTGTTACAGCAAATATGACGAATATAGTGAATTCGAATCCAATTACGAACAATATCAAAATAGCATTCATTGGTATAATGGATATTACAATTATATGAGGAGCAAAAATCCAAACGATATGAGAAAACTTATGAAAAAGAAAATCCACGAGAATAATCCGACAGAGAATAAAAAGTAAAAACTTAAAATACGTTTTATAAATCCTATTCCTCCTACAACCGCTCAAAGGGATTTGTAAGAGCGGATTGCATGAGGAATAGGAAAATATTTCTATCGTCTGTTGCTACATTATTGTTTGTGTAAGCCCCCTAAACTCAGACCATTTGCAAGGCTTTAATGAAAAAAATCAAAGAAAATCGTTGTCAATCTTCGGCAAACATATAAGCCATAAATTAATCCACTTCTTCCACCATCAACACAACACTTGGTCTGTCGGCATTGACACCCGGATTAAAACCGACCGTCATTAAAAAATCGCCCGAATAAATTGCATTTTCTTTAAGTGTTGAATGTGTTCCTGGATATAGATTGATTTCTTTTATTTTATACTTTCTATTCGCATCCAATCCTTTGAAATGCACGGGCAGCGCACTGCCCGTGTTATATCGGTTATTCACTAAATAATTAAACACAACTGCAGATGATTTAGTTGAATCCACATATATAATCGCGGCAACATCATTCGTCCAGGGGCTTTGCAGACGATATTGGTCGCCATGCCACACAATATTTTTAAAGCTGTTGTAAATCTTTACGGCACTTTGGCAAAAAGCCAAATCCTTTTCACTCAATTTGCTTACAGGAATATCAAAACCCAATTTGCCCATCATGGCAACATCTACACGATATTTCAACGGCTGTTGTCCCCAATCGGTAACATGATTGGAACTTGCAATCGCGGGATAGAAATACGAATATTCCCATTGTATAAAAATCCTTTCCAGCGGGTCGGTGTTATCGCTGGGCCAATATTCGGTAAAATATTGCAGCGCGCCGTAGTCCACACGACCGCCGCCACCGGAACACAGCATCATAGGCACTGTCGGGTATTTTGCACGAATGTGTTTCAGCACACTGTACAAGCCTTGCACATAATCGACATACAATTTGGATTGGTTATTTTCATACGAATGATAGGCGTTGTAAATTACAGCATTGCAATCCCATTTGATGTATGCCAGGCCCGGATTTTTGATGAATAAAGAATCAATGACACCGAAAACAAAATCCTGCACTTTAGGATTACTCAAATCCAATTCTAATTGATTTCTGAAATAATATTCGGGACGCTTTGGCTGCCTGATGACCCAGTCAGGATGTTTTTCGTACAACTCGCTTTTCGGATTCACCATTTCGGGCTCTAGCCAAATGCCGAATTGCACGCCATCGGCATTTGCTTCTTTTATCAGCGAGGCGATACCGTTCGGTATTTTCTTCTTATTCTCTTGCCAGTCGCCAAGTCCGGCCCTGTCGTTGTTTCGGGGATATTTATTGCCGAACCATCCATCGTCCAATAAAAATAGGTTAACGCCTAATTTTTTAGTATCGTTGAACAATTGCTTTAATTTTTCTTCGTCAAAATTAAAATATGTCGATTCCCAATTGTTGAGCAAAGTCAGTCTGCTGCCATTGCCGTCGAGCAATTTGTAATCTCTTGCCCATCGCTGCAATTGGCGGCTCGCATCGCCCGTACCACTGTACGAAACGGTGTATAAAAATTTTGCGGTTGTAAAAATTTTGCCCGGCTCCAACGGATAATCGGAAGCATAATTGTTGATGCCCGAAATAATACGCAGATTATTTTTATTGTCCAGTTCTAAATCGGTACGATAATTTCCCGACCATTCAACAGAGCCGAGCAACACTTCGCCATTATCTTCGTTTGAAGATTGATTAACGGAAACCATGAACACGGGCGGCTGAAACAAATCGGCGCGCGTGCCGAGCTTTGAATCAAGCGTTTTTATTCCATGTGTGATTTGCTCTTCTTCGGGGTGCATTTCCTGCGCCCAATCGCCGTGATATTGTTTTAAATAAAATGATTTGCCTTGCAGATATAAATTTGCCGAAGCAAATTTGTGCAGCGTTACATTTCCTTTTTCATTGTTCTTTATTTCGCTCCATTGCTCAACTACATTTTCTTTGAAATAAATTTTGTAAAATAAAGTTACCTGAAAATCATACACGGGGTCTTTCAATAAAACAGAAGTCAAAGAAATATCGTCGCTGATTTTTTCTGTTTTGGCAGAAATAAATTTTAAATCGAGCGAATTGTTACCGTCGGCATGCGTTACTTCAATGGCAGGCTCGAACAAGTTTCTTGAACCTGCAGGAGTATAAGGTGAATTGGCAATGCCTGTATAATCCATATTCTGCTCATACATACTTTGCACCAAATCATACTCCGACTTATTTTTTAGTTTCTTGCCGAAATAAACAATATGAGGCCCATTATTTCTATCTGTTTGCAACACAAGTGCCGTGTTTTGCGTTTCAATTGGTATGTCTGTGTTTTGAGCTTTTACGGAGCAAACGCTAAAAACACAAATGCAAAACAATAAAGGATTTTTAAAGAAAGGTGGCTTTATTCGCGGGTGGCTGTATCTTTTCATTCAACTATTTTTTTGCGATAAATTTAATTAAGAAATATTATAATCCATATTCAACAAATAAGCTAACAGCATTATTAACCAACGCCCCCCGCCTCAATGATATTCGTATTCCATAAATAAGCTATCTCTATGTGCTGATATGGTCGCTTCATCTTTAAAACTGCCCTTTATTATAAGGCTAATTTTCCTCTCTCCTGTATAATAGTGTTCTATTTTCTTATTGATAATTCCAATGCAAGACCTTTGCGCATTGAATATCTATTGTTTGCTTTGTCGAATCGAACACTACATTTACCAGTTTAGGCAGAGGCATTTTAATCTTTGCACGAAGGGGATTTTTCGTCCAGTTATAAGTGGTATTAACTTTTACAATCGGCAACGGCTTGCCATTGATGAGCATATTGGATAAAGAAACATTGAATTCAGGAATGCTTCTGTAATCAACAATTCTTGCGGAGTCCTTGGCATATTTAAAAAAGGAATTAAAAGCTATGATTTTCCCACACTGATCTGCGAAAATTCCTAAATAATTGCTTATATGCAAAGTTTTTCCCGGAAAAGCCCGCTTATCGATATAGGTTGTCCGGTGTGTTCGCAAATCGGTTACTTTAATTGCCAGCCAGGTTTTCATCATAGTAATTGAGTGTTAATTGACAAGAAAAATACAATTCACTCATCTTTAAATTTCAATTCCGTTCAAGACTGTTTATTCAAATCCAAGCTCTGCAATCGTCGGATTTTCGTTATTTATTGTGCGTAAAATTTTGAATTTAAAATACCTTGCCTTAACTGTAGTTTTAAATGTTATGGTTTGCTGAATTGGGTTAGCTTGGATGTTGGAAAATTCTCCTTTGGAAATTTTATTCCACGTTGTACCGTCGCTGCTTGCATACAATTCGTACCCATCAATAATGCCACCGGTTTGATTATCCTGTCTCGGTAAATAACGGAAAGAAGAAATTGTTTTTGTTTCGCCTAAATCAACAATTACATCTTGCGGAAAATTTGCGTTGCTGCTCTGCCAAAATGTGGAATACTTGTTGTCGATAATATCATTTGCATTTTCTATATTGGTGATTTTCCAATTGGCTTTTGAGATGATTTTTTCCTTTTTATGAATGGTGCTATATTCGCTTAAATCAGGTTGAGAAAATAATGCAAAATCGCTCAAAGCAACGCACACAGGCGATTTCACAACATTCAATCTTAGTTTATTTGTAGTAATTTTTTTATCTAATCTTATCAATCTTTCACTTCCGATGCTGTTGGCGCCGGCAATATTTTGCCATTGCTTGTTGATATAAGCATCAATTGAAATTGAATCGATGCGTTGTCCCAGTTTTGTATTTTCTTTTAAACGAATAATATCAAAACTTCTTTCTTCGGGAAGCGTGATTGTCAGTTGTGGCGTGTGCACGCTGTCGTCTGTCGACCAGTAAGAAAATTGATTATCGTCCAACAAATTTTTTGTTCCATAATATTTATTGTCGTTGCCTCGAACATTGGCAGTCACAATTGATGCCCCTTTCGCAAGATTATTGCTGAAGGTTTGTTTAAGTATTTCTCCGAATTCTTTTAAGTTGATAGAATCTGTTTTGTAAATCACGCCATCTTTATCAGGCGGAACATTCAACAGCATTGCCGCGCCGCGCCCGACGGAAAGAAAATAATGGCTCCATAAATCAGCTATCGAACGAACTTCATCATTTTCATTCTCGTGCCAAAACCATCCCGGACGAATAGAAAAATCACATTCCGCCGGCATCCAGTATTTCCCATTTCTTGTGCCATCGGTGGAAAGCCAATATTTAATGGTTCCGTTAGACGGATCCTTACCGGGCTCTACAGACTCCGGCGTATAAGGCTGCCAACAGGGATTTCCTGCAATACCCGATTCATTTCCCACCCAACGTAAGTCGGGGCCAATATCCCCGAAAATCAAAGCGTGCGGTTGCAGATTTCTTTCCATTGCCCAAATATTTGGCCAATTATAATAAACCGTTCGGTCTATTTTTCTCTCTTCTCTTGCGCCACCGTAATAGCCATCGCCACCATTGGCGCCATCATGCCATATTTCAAAAATTGGCCCGTAATTGGTGAGCAATTCTTTTAGCTGTTCGCGATATACTTTATTCACATAGTCTTGGGTACCATAACTCGTATTATTCCTGTCCCACGGCGAAAGGTACACGCCGAAACGTAGTCCATATTTGTGGCAGGCTTCTTCAATTTCCTTTACCATATCGCCTTGGCCATTGCGGAAAGGGCTTCGAGAAATGTTGTGCTCCGTAGTTTTGGTGGGCCACAGACAAAAGCCGTCGTGGTGTTTACAAGTCAAAATAATTCCTGTAAAGCCGCCTTGCTTGATGGTTTGTACAATCTGATCTGCATCAAAATGTTTCGGATTAAAAAGTTTTGGGTCTTCATCACCATAACCCCATTCCTTATCGGTAAAAGTATTCAGACCGAAATGGACAAAAGCATACATATAATTTTCCTGCCAATCTAATTGATTTTGATTGGGCAAGACTCCATAAGGCTTGGGCGGCTTAATCTTTTGAGCTGATACACTGGTCAAGAATATACAATATATTAGCGGGAGTGTAAATAATGCTTTTTTGTTTATCATTTTAATAAATTATATGTTCATGAGAAAGTATGCTCTGCCGGACTATCGTAATTATTCCAAAGCGTATGAACCTGTTTGACCTTCCTATAAAAGGAACGAAAACGTTACGGGTGACTCCAAAGCCAGAACATCTACATCAATACTCCGTTTTATCTGCGACTCTTTCATGATCGAATGTAAGATGATGTCTTTTATACGAAAAACAAAAAGTTTAAGCAGTATCTATTTTTAAAACTCAATCCCTTTCCGGGAAAAGACAATGGTAAAATATGCCCGACCACGAGTGGGGCAGACATATTTTTATGGTGTCGGCTGAAAATATTTTGATTTATCCTGGGTAGTAATTCAATTTTTTTATCCTGTTAATGATTGGCTATTTTCTAATTCTATCTTTTGAATAGAAATTCCACCTATTCCATTAAATGAAATGGTTGTTGGTATGCTGTCGCAACACCACAACTGTTCCGAAGATTGTTCTTCACTCCAACGGAGTGATATATTTTTAGAAAGCAGTTTCGTTTTTATATACGGCTCCTACTGGGTCGAACAGGAATATATTGGCAAATCTTCTATAAATGTGTCATTCCTTTGGGATGAAAGCATTAATTTATCCATGAAAATTTCTGGTTTATTTTCATCCGAACACCTGCGGTTGCAACACAACAACGGCGAAAACTGCACTGAAGCATCCCGGAACAACGGTTAAATATGCCCGCCTACATAGAAGCGGGCATATTTTCAGGGTTCAGTCGTTATTGTTGTACAAGTGTTTCCTGAATATTTGAGAGTGTAAATAAACCATAACCGGTAAGAGTTGCGTATTGACCATAATTCAAATTAAACGTAAGCGTTGCCGGGGTAAATGTTGAGGGGGCTGAACCGGTTGTATAAATAGTGCCGTATTGAGTGCTCCCTGTAATCGTTACCGTATTATCGGAATTTAATACCATGGTAAACGTTTGCTTACTACTATTACCGCCTAAACCATAATTAGCATCCCAAGTGGCTCCCGATCCTAAAAGATATAATGCATTATCAGAAACAATATTGAGTGCATATGTGTTATCGGCAATCTTTGTAACAGTCTTGGTTAATGTTTCACCACTTGCTCCACCATAATTTCCGCTGGAGGTACTTACGTTTCCTATGTTCAAGGTAGACGTATAAGTGCCGGGTATGGGATCTCCAAATCCAACGTTCATTTGCAGGGTCTGGCTTTGGGCTAATGTAGCCACGCCTGCATTTTGTCCGTTTATGGCGAATACCATGCTATCGGTACGCCCTGCCGCATATTCGCTTTGGTTAAAGGATATAACCGCAGGCATATCGGGTACGGTAAAGCCTGCTTTAAATGTTACAGTCGAGCTGGACAAGGTATATTCGCTGCCGCTCTTAGCCCCGGAGGGGGAAGAAACGGAAAATGATACGGTTACATCCTGTGTAAGGGGCTGCGTTAGTTGCAGCGGAATTGTGTAGCCGGTAACCGTCCACGGCGGTAGGATATAGTCGATATATGTTCTTTCAAACATTGCCATTGGGGCTGGGGGAGACGGAAGCTTGTCTCTTTTATTACATGAAACCATAACAAACGTTCCTATAGCCATCACGCACATGACTACCGGAAATAAAAATTTCTTTTTCATCTGTTTCTTTTTTATTGTTTTTTAATTGTCAGATGGAATTCGCCAGAATAATCACTGCCTTGAGTGTGCAATGTTTTTTATGACTCATTTCATTATAACCTAAATCTAATTTTTTGCAAATAATATATATTTAAACTCCTACCAAATAAAGCGATTAATCTGTCCATCCCGGGTTTTGCGTAAAGCTGGGGTTTACACCTCTGTTCTTATTCATTTCATCCTGCGGTATCGGTAACAAATAGTCTCTCGGCGCGGTAAATGATCTTGTTTGTAATACGGGATACGTAAAAGTTGTATCTATACCGCTAACGGTATATGCCACTCTGTGTACGGGTCCTACGTTGGTAACGTTGGCTATTTCCCACCTTCTTACATCCCAGAAACGGTTCCCTTCAAATGCCAACTCTATTTTACGTTCCAACTGAATGGCGCTGCGCATTTGGCTTTGGCTGTAACCTGCGGGCAAATTGGGCATTCCCGCTCTTGTGCGTATAGCATTTACTGCGGAATATACCGTAGCGTCGGGACCAACGGCTTCGTTTTGCGCTTCGGCATAGTTCAGGTACAATTCCCCTGTGCGGAACAACACCCATGTGTTGGTTACAAAACCTGTTCCGTTAATCAAGTTACCGGTAGGACTTACATACTTGCGCCACCAGTAACCGGAAAACGCATTCGAAACATTTTGGTCTTTTCCATAAATATCTATTTTCTGGCTTTTCCATACTTCTCCCGGATAAATGACTGTTGAGTAAAATCTTGGGTCACGTCCAGTATAAGGATGGTTCGGATTAAAGCCAGAATTTGGATTTGTAATCGGTAACCCTGTGGCCTGCATTTCGTAGGAATCTACAAAATCCTGCAAAGGACCGCAATCGCCCCATCCACCTTCTCCCGTCGATTGTGTTACCTGGTCAATACCATGGTTTGACATTACCGTACCAAAAATCACTTCCTGATTAAGATATTGGGAAAAAATATCGTTATAATTCGCAGCTAAAGTATAACCATTTGCAAGCGCGGTATCCAACGCTTGCAGAGAAGCGGCGGCAGCCGCCTGCCAACGTGCTATGTTATTGGAAGGATTGGACAAAGGGCTTGCATAGTACAAAAGCGTTCTTGATTTTAACGCCAGCGCCATTGTTTTATCTACCCTGCCATCCAAACTTTGGTCGGTATATGCAGCAGGTAAATAATAGATGGCACTGTCTAAATCAGATACAATAAAATTTACGATACTATCTATCGAAGTTCTTGGATAATAAGTGCTGCTTACATCGGAGGGGTCTACCGGCACGGTTATCAGCGGCAAGGCGCCCCATGCGCGGTAGAGGCTGAAATAATAAAATGCCCTCAGCCCAAACGCTTCGCCTTTCAGCCGCTCTCTTTCTCCCGGTTGAGAAGGGTTGGCAGGAACGAGGTGGTAATAAGTGAAAAAGTTGTTACATGCGCGGATGGCTGTATAATAAGTAGACCAATCCGAAGACAAGAGCGGAAAATTGGATGGCGTAATGGCATCCACATTATAAGCGGGCAAATAATCCGACCATACGGGCCATGTCTCATCAGTAGCGCCGGAAATAGGATACAGGCTTCCGTTGGAACCAGTATATGCCCAAGTGGGCAAATAATCATACAAGGTATTTACATAAGCCAACGTATTGTTGATATTACTGAAGACCTGCTCTGCCTGTATGTTTGAACTCGGCATTTGGTCGAGGTAATCCTTTTTACAAGCAGCAAACATAACCATGATGCTCAGCGCCGCTATGTGTTTTATATTTTTCATTATTATCAGTTTTATTGTTATGACTATAAATTAACGGTTACGCCTGCATTAAAAACCTTTTCTATCGGATACGGCACATAATTGTTTGTACCGGAAGTAACAATATTCGGGTCGAGTTCAGGGTCTATATTTTTCAAAGGAAGTTTATCCCATGTAACCAAGTTTTGCCCGTTTACAAAGAACCTCACTTTGGATAAGCCTACTTTTCTCGCCCACGTGCTTGGCAATGTGTAGCCTATCTCCAGGTTTCTCAGCTTCAGGTAATCTGCACTATACAGCCAATACGTAGATTCCACTTTATCGTTGTTCCAGTTTGCCTTATGTGTAGAAGGGAAAATTGCTGTGGAGGCGGTTTCCGGCGTCCAGCGGTGGTCGTATTCATAAGGACTATACTGATAGGGATTGCCGAAGAATCCCGAATAATCGGCTTCGCCACCCAACGCGCCCGAGAACAGAATGCTTAAATCGAAACCTGCTACGCTAAACCCTACAGAAAACCCGAAATTTTGGGTGGGAAAATTGTTGTGCGGGATATATTCTTCATCGTCCGAGTTAATCACGCCATCGCCATTCAAATCTTTGTACTTAATATCTCCGGGAATAACGCCTAACCCGCCATCCGCTGCAAAGGTCTGTATGGGGCTGGAGGCGATTTCGGACTTGCTTTGAAAAAGCCCGTCTGCCACGTAGCCTAAAGCATAACCGATAGGATGTCCTTTATAGTACTGGTAAGGATAGGCAGGAATGGGTTCATCGGCATACAATATTTTATCTTTAGCCAAAGAATAATTCAGATCTGCAAATATGTTTACTTTATGGATATAAGTGTTCAGTTTCAAATCAAATTCAACACCGCGATTGACTACTTTACCTAAGTTGATGGGTACCGCTACGGCGTTTGCGCCCGTATAATCTGGAAGCGTTTGCGGTCTAGTTAAGATATTGGTTCTCAACTCGTGAAAATAATCTGCGGTAAGTTTGACGGCGGATTTAAGAAATCCCAGTTCAAGCCCGATGTCTGCCTTATGAGATTTTTCCCATGTTACATTCGGATTACCCAACTGAGATTCGGTGTAGCCGGCTGAACCCACAGGCGTAGCGCCGAATGCAGCGCCGCTGGCAGGAACGTAAGATGATAAGAACATCCAGCGCGAGGCGCCGGTTTGGTCATTGCCCGCCAATCCGTAAGAGCCTCTGAGTTTGAGATAATCCATAAAATGAATATGATAGAACTTTTCGTTGGAAATAACCCAACCGCCGGATACAGCGGGGAAGAAGCCATAACGCTTGCCGGGCGGGAAGTTTTCCGAACCGTTATAGCCGAAATTAGCCTGCAGGAAATACCTCTTATCGTAGTCGTACGTTGCTTGCCCTACCAAACCCTGATACACGTGCGGCAAATAAGGAGAAACAGCCACCGACGTGTAAGTGCGGTTGCCAAGGAACATGGCTCCTACATTGCTTTTGCCAAATTTGCGGTCATAATTCAGTTCCACATCATAATAATAATAGCGGTATGAGGAGGTGGTGTTGCTCGAAGAAAGCGAGGTTGCCGTTGAAAAAGGCGTATAAGTTTGCACACCTGTTACAGGGTCTTGCGAAAAACGATAGGATGTAAAATCCTGTGTTTGAGAAACAATATTTTCCCCATAATTCTGGAATGTGAACATCCCCTTTAAACTCAGTCCGGGTGTAACAAAATCCAGCAATTGCGTTGCCTCTACCGTACCATTGGTACTGTTCCAATCATCTATGGAGTATCCACCGTTTAATGTATTGCCTAAAATGTTTCGGTTGTCGGTTGTCATTTTATTTCCTGCTGCATAAGTTCCGTCAGGATTATAGATAGGATTCTCTGCATCATTAGTATGTGACAACTGAGTAAAAATCCATGCATAACCCGGTCCGGGTGATTGCCTGTCTTCCAGACGGGACGCCAAATCTAACCGCAGCTTTAAAGTCTTGGTAATATTTACGTTTATATTAGAGCGAAAATTGTATCGGTCGTACTTGAAACCGACGCCGTATTGGTTATTGTTCGAGCCAACAACCAGCGAGCCCTGATGCAAATAGGAACCGGAAACAAAATATGTAACCTGGTCGTTGCCGCCGCTGATATTTACATTGAACTGGGACTGCGGGCTGTATGGTTTCAACATCACTTTCCACCAGTTTACATCCGGGTAAGTGTAGGGGTCGGTATTGTTTTGCATAGCATTTAAGGCTGCTGCAGTCCAAACCGGCGGCAAAGTATCGTTTACAGCGCCCTCATTATCCAACAGCGCGGACTGATAAGAATTAAGATAGCTGGGTAAAGCTGTAGGACGTTCTTGTCCGGTTTGTGCATTTAGCTGAACGGTCGGTTTGCCGATTTTTCCCCTTCGGGTTGTTACCAGTATAACGCCGTTCGCGCCCTGAACGCCATATAAAGAGGTGGAAGCGGCATCTTTAAGAATGCTGATAGATTCCACTTCGTTGGGGTCCATATCGCCGAAATTGGCATCGCCAAGCGGTAGCCCGTCTATTACGACCAATGGAGTTTGGGTTCCCGCAAAAGTGCTAAGGCCTCTGATGTATAACCTGGCTCCATCAGAACCCGGTAAACCTGTATTTTGAATGGAAGTCAATCCCGGTAAGCGACCCGCAAGAGCATTTGACAAATTGGCAACTGGGCTTTGTTTCAATTCTTTGGTACGCACGGTAGAGACAGCGCTGGTAACACTTAAAGCAGTCTGTTCCTGCCCGTAACCTGTAACTACTACTTCATTCAGACTGTTTTCCTGTGCTTCCATTATAACATTCAGCGTTACCCTATTTTTTGCACTCCAGGTTTGCGTAACATACCCGATAAAACTAAATTGTATGGAATCGTCAGAATTTACCTGAATCGTATAAAAGCCTACACTGTTGGAAAGCGTGCCATGTGGGGCGCCTTTGACTCTTATGGAAACCCCTCCGAGCGCGTTGCCTATGGCATCCGTAATTTTTCCGGTAACGGTCAAGCTTTTGGGTTGCTCCGGAAGCGTATCTGCTATAGCATTTATTTTATGTGATGTGATTACTAAAGAGCGTTTAATCAAAATATTATTATCGACCACTTTATAGGTAAGTGAATATGGCGATAACAATTTAGATAAAACTTTTTTTAACGGAAGAGCGCTAGCCGAAATTGTTACTCTCTGTGTATTGAAGATTTCATTTCCAGTAAAAACAATATTAACGCCATTGGTTTCGGTTATTTGATGCAGGACGTCTTTTAGCAGTTGCCCTTTAACCGTAAGGCTAATCCTTTTGTCAAGTATGCCTTGAGCGCTTGTGTGATTGGCAAACGCAAATGACGTAAAAATCATAACCAGTAAACAGATTATAAAACTGCACTTCATAGCTAATAGAGTTAAAGACAATAATCGCTGTTTGATTTTAGAAAAAACCATAATTTTGAATGTTTAAAAGTGTTCAGAAATAGAAATACCTAACACATGCAAAGGGGTCCGAAGCCTTATGTGTTGTATATTGTAATGAATGCTTTTCTTTCCCTGCCTTTACCGGCGGGGATTCTTGTTTAATAGTTTATCGCTTTATTTTGTATATATCGTTCATTTTATTTTTATTTAGAATGAAAAAAATAGTTTGTATCATCAGAAACAACTTCCCCCGACAATTACATACCCTGTAGCTGTTTTTTCGACCTTAGCATTTAGTGTCTCGGCAATCAATTCGATATCTTCTTCTATACTCGAAGCCGTAGTAGCAGCATAAATAGCGCAATGGCGTATGTTGTGGTTTAGTTGTATCCCCACATTATAATTTCGCTTGATGGAAACCGCCACCTCTTCAAACGATTCTCCGTTGAAAATGAGCCTTCCCTGGGTCCATCCCAATACCTTGGATGCATCTACTTTTGACACGGTAGCATTGTTCTTGCCCTTGCGGTAAGAAAGCTGTTCGTCTGTTTTGAGGATGCCTAATTGCTTATTATTGTTATTGACTTGCACGCATCCGCTTGCAACAGTAACGATAATCTGTTTCTCGTTGGAATACGCATTTATGTTGAATGCCGTGCCGACATCTTTTGTAACAATATTACCTGCGTGAACGATAAATGCCGTATCGGTTTTATGTATTACTTTAAAATATGCTTCGCCTGTCAAATAAAGCTCTCTAATTTTTCCGTTAAATGCCTTGGGATACTTTAACGAGCTTTCGCCATTTAACCAGACTGTCGAGCCATCTGGCAATGTAATATTGGTGCGCTGCCCGTCTTTATTCATTTTTTCTATATAGACAATATTATTTGCCGATTCGGGAGTATGCTTTTCGTAAAACCATTTAATGCCGCCGAGTGCTAGAATTATTATCAATGTCGCGGCAGCCCAATATCTTGTTGAACGAAAAATGTGCCTTTTACCTCCTGTTATTTTCCATAAAACGTTTTGCCATATGCGTTCTTTCATTGCGGTTTCATCGCCCTTTGTTCCAAAGGCTTTATACTCATTCTGCTGCAAAGAGTTATAATAGCTTTGGTAAGCTCTTATTTCTTCCTCCGAAGCCGAACCGTCCTCGATTTTTTCAATAAGCGTCAGGAATTCATTTTCGTCCATTTTCTCATGTTATATATTTAAGGCAACTGAAAAGCAAGTTGCCCCTAAAAAAATTTACAATAATTTATAAATTTGTTGATATTAATTTAATGTCTCTAAGGCGGATTGTTAACATGATGCACTTGTTTTAACAAATTTGAATGATGGATAAGTAAAATTCTAACCGTGCATTAAGATATTCTTCTAAAAAATAAGTGAGAACGGTGGGCTCTTTATTTGCCTATAAAAATGCTTACGAGAATAATTGACAGTAAAATAAAAAAAGATTTAAGAGCGTTCCTTATTCGTCTTAAAGCAATGGTCAATTGGTTTTCGACAGTTTTGACGGAAAGATTTAACTGCGCTGATATTTGTTTGTTTGAAAAACCTTCGTTTCTGCTGAGATGATATATTTTGCGGCATTTTGCAGGAAGTCGCTTAACCGCCTGCTCAACCATTATTTTCAATTCCCGTAATTCCATTTCGTCTTCTACGCTGTTTGCATATTTTTCGGAACTCGATGCGGCATAATAGATATAAAGTCTGTCATGTGTTTTATTTGCTTTAATGTAGTTTGCTACTTTAAATTTTACGGCGGCAGAAAGATATGCTTTCAGGTTATCAATTTTTACTGTGGCTTTGTATGTCCATAACCAAATGAATAATTCCTGAATGATGTCGCTGCAAGCATCCTCGTCTCTCAAAACCGAGAATGAAGACAGGTATAAAGTCCGCCAGTATTTGGAATATATGGCTTCAAAAGCAAGAGCATCGTCTTCTTTTAACAGCGATAATAATTCCGCATCACTTAAAATTGCATAACTATCCATCGGCATAATTTTTGCGTTGCCCCTTTTCATTTCATATAAACAGCCGCCAGTCCTACTTCTTTGTTATTACAAAACAGGAAGATTATGGACCAATTCACGTTTTTTTTAATCCCTCATCAATAAAATTTGTTCCCCTTTTTTAAAAGCAACAGTAAGAATCCCCTTTACTGCAATGCACTTATCAATATGATCTTTATTAACAACAGACCATCTTCCAACGGGTAGCTTTAAAGAAGCTGTGCCGACATTTTCCGAAACGATTTTTATTTCTTTAATTATTCCATTCGTTTTTTTAGCGCTGATAAGAAATGCACCTTCTGCCCGCAGATTTTCAAAAGAAATATTCTTCCATTCATCCGGAACTGCAGGGAAAATTTCTATTACTCCCGAATAGCTTTGCAATAACATTTCTTGTACACCTTGTGCAAAAGCAAAATTGCCTTCCAGTGTAAAGGGGCGATAAGTAAATCCTGAATATTGGCCGCCTTTCTGGTCGCCGTTTAAATGAAAACTATTAGCCGAACAAAAATTATTTGCGAAAATGCGTAATTCTCTTGCAGCATTATTTCCATCTTTTGCGCGTGCATACAAGCTTGCCGCCCAACTAAAAGAATAGCCGCACCATTCACGTGTACCTGTATGCTGAAGCCAGTTCAGCGAACTATCAATAACTGCTTTATCCCCGGGCTTTCCGGGATTGAGTAACCCCAATGGGTAAATCGCCATCAGATTGGAATGATGACGATGTGATTCGGTTCTTTCTTCGCCCGGCGCCATCAATAATCCTGTACTATCTGTCGCAAATGCAGGAAGTTCTGATTGTTTCTTTTGCCAATGCTGAGCTTCTTTTTTTTCCCCCATTGCGTCTGCTATTTCTGCCGCAGCGCCAAAAGTAAAGCGCATCAATGCAACATCATAATTGGTATTCCCATTCGTATACCATGCTGTAATATCATTATCATGATACTCCGGAGTGGAACTGAGCGGCAAGATTCGCTTACCATTTTTTAATGTGGTGATGTTAGATAGAAATTCTGCCACATCATGCAAATAAGGATACGCTCTGTGTGTAAGAAAGTCTTTGTTCATCGAATATTTCCATTGCCAATAGAAATACTGCGACAACCACGCGCTAACGGTCGGCGATAAAGAATATTGAATCCAGCCACCCATCGGTTTGCCCAAGAGTGTTTCCACACCGGGAACATTGAGACCATCTACTCCAAAAAACTGTTTTGTATATTTTTTATTTTCTTCCCGTGTTTTCCAAAGCCAATCGGTAAAAGAAGATGCCTGTTGCAAATGGTTGCCCGTGTAAGCAAGCCAGTAGCTCAATTCAGTATTCAGGTCGTTGTGTATATCGCCTTTCCACGGTGGGAGCAAGCCGTTGTCGGCCGTCCATATTGCTTGCAAAGTAATTGGCGGCGCTCCTTTACGGGCAACACAACCAAACTTATACATCTCCAGATAATACTGCTTTTGCAATAGCGTATCGGGCAACTGCACCGATGACTTTGACCAATAATTCCGCCACCATTGAAGATGTGAAGGCAACAATTTCGAATAGCCCAATGCAAGTTTTCCGGTACATGTCTTTCCGGCAATATCACTTCTTTTATCGTCTGCTTTATAAGAGGCAATGCTCCACACGCCTTCAAGCGTATCTTTATTGTATTGCCAGGCAATACTTACTTCGTAACGAAAACCATTGCTGCCGGGCTGCACGTAAGTGATATGATGCGCGTCTTTTTCAACAACGCCTTCGGCATAGCCCAGGTTAGCCAACGCCTGGCCGTTCACGGTGTTACCATTACTGTTCTTTTTGAGATTGTAGGCAGGCGCTATCAGTTGCGGTATCATGTCCGGAGAAACATGCACCAAACGAAATGCGCCGAAAGGTTCTTCGGCGTGAACAAAAGTTTCCAGTTCAACGCCATTTTTCCACACTACTTTTGCTGTTGCCGTAGCTATATCAACCATCGCTGTTTTTACTTTTCCTAAAGAAACGATATTCAATTCAAACGCGGCTGCCGGTATTTTTGTGGGATAAGGAATCGCATCATAAGGCACATCGCCCAATTGCTGGACCGTATCGTATTGCTTTTTTGAAACTTGTTGCGCCACCCATTTAAAACTCAGTTTGGACATATCGATCGCCTGTCGTTCATCCCACAAATCGGCTTTGTCTAATGAAAAACGCAAACTGTTATCCTTTTGCCAGATTAACACACCAAGCATTCCATTGCCCAAAGGCAATGCTTCGTCCCATATTTTTGGCAACGAAGAAAATTGCAAGTTATATTTGGTAAGCTGCTGCCCTGTAACAAATGAGCACTTTAAGATCAAGGCATATATAAGAACAACAACTACAAAATTTTTTTTCATTTATAAATACGAATTAGCACTTTTATTAAACAATAATCCGGTAACGTAATATCTGCAACCAATCTATCCCTACTCTTTGTCGTTAAAAAAATCGATTGTTTTTTTATCGCTCATTCCAAAAGGTCGTGCAATTGTTTTTATTAATCGCGGCAACATTTCTTCGGTATTGTTTTGCGGCTTTTCGTCGTATTCGTTTTGCTCCTCGCTCCAACTTTTTTCTATCGCAAAAAAATTGGGATATACTGCCTGTTTCCCGTCCATTTTTGCTTCGGCATAAGCAAAGAATGCTTCCCATTGTTTGAGATACAGATCTTTTAAAATGCCTTGCCATTCTTTGTTGGCATATTCATGCAAAGGGGTATTTTTATCGTCGGGTCCCCAATAGGTGATTTGCATACGTGCATTCAATTCGCAAAGCTTTTTATCGGCATCATCGGGCAGCAGATTTTTTGCTTCGTTCAACCATTTTCCTACACGAAAACTTGCATTTGTACCCACCCATTTATCTTGCAAAAGCAATAATTGAATAAACAGATTTTTATTTCTTTCAAAAGATGATTTGTCTTTTCTCTTAAAAGCCTGCATCAGCGAAGCGTAAACATCCCGCGCTTTCAGATTAATGACCTGCCGCCATGTATCGACCAAGTCGTATTGAAATGTTGCGACATTTTGAAATTGCGGCGAGGCTTTCGCAAAGTCAAGTGCAGCCTGCGTCAGCAATTCAGGGTCGAACCACAATTTATCGGGTCCCCATGATGATGCAGTGGTAACAAAATCTGTATCGGGTCTTGCACAAAAGATAGATTCATATCCGCCT
Source organism: Arachidicoccus sp. (assembly GCA_028283605.1). Classification (GTDB taxonomy): domain Bacteria; phylum Bacteroidota; class Bacteroidia; order Chitinophagales; family Chitinophagaceae; genus Arachidicoccus. The sequence goes on from JAPWKH010000021.1 coordinate 18,462, forward strand.
TGTCCGCCTTGAATCCCCGGCTCGCGACCGTTGTAAACTGTTTGCAATAAATATTGCCATGCTTCGTTCAAATCTTTATTGTCCACGCCGTAACGAGCCGTAATAAATTCGCTTAACTTTTGTTGCACGGGCGGAACGTCTTTTGCCCATGAGCCGTCCAGTGCCCATTGATAAACGATATCATTGTTTTCAATTCCTTCGGGAATAATGCCTGTGCCTTTCAATGTGCTTTGACTGCCGAAAATTCTTTCCGCTTTTTTAGGTTCGGTAAGCACCCGCAGCAAAGTGCCGCCTGTGGTGACCCTTCCGCCGAAATTGCAAACGGTACTCCATATCCATGGAAAATTTCCATATTGATTTCGATAAAGCCAGGTTTCGGTTCGGTCGCCGAGCAAGTCAATAATCAAAGTATGTTTGGGGTCTAAGCCCGCCATCATTTTTTCTTTCGGATTATCTTGCCAGCCCTGTAAAACCCACACGGCATCCGGAAAATACTGCTGCATATTTTCTTGTACCAATTTTCCTTCTTCCGCTAAATCAATTCCGTTGGTACTGCCGCCTTCATGAAACAAATCACCGCCGAGATATTTGAAGTCGCTGCCGTATAATTTTTTAAAATTGGCATAATATAGTTCTGCTATTTTTTTATACAAAGAATCATGTGCTACCAATACAGAAGGACGATGATAGCCGCACCAGTCGCCCTGGTCAATAATTTCCGCATTCGGAAAATGTTTTTTCAAAGCAGCCGGAACCAACCCCGTGAAACTTTGCACCACCGGCTCAATGCCAAGTTCTTTCATTCTTGCCAGAATTTTCTTTTGCAAAGCTGTCCAATGCTGAATCATGGCGTCGCTTACAGGCCCACTCCAACCTTCCATATTTCCCATAAGCCACCATGCATTAAAAGCCGGACCGGGAATGAAATCACGAATTTCTTTATCACTGAATCCTATTTGAGCCAAGGTTTTTTGCCACACTTCTTCCGTACCGACAGGAGTAAGCATGAGATTGACGCCGTTGAGCAACATCCAATCCAACTCTTTTTCCCATTGCGCCCAGTTCCAAAAACTCATTGTGTAATTATATGTGCAATAGTTAAGCGCATAGCGCAAAGGATAAGCTGCACGGATACCTTCGCCCCCCTTTGTTTCAGGTAAAATGTTTGCTATCTGAATGTTGTCGCCGGTATGGGAAACGGATGAATGGCAATACTTTTTTACGTAATCATACAAAGCGTAAGCCGCCGCATTTTCGCTACTTGAACGGATAATCAGTTTTCCATTTTGCGTATAATAATTTGCAGTATCGTTCACATCGGTGTTTATCTTCTTAAAATAAACTTTGTCCTTCAATGCGGGAAAACGACGTATGACCAATGCCTGTAACGGTGTAAAATTCTGCGCTGATAATTTAAAGGCGGACAGAAAAAATATACCAACTATTAACCGTGCCTTATTAAAAGAAAAATAATGCATCTAAACATCTCTTTTAAGCGATATAAAAAAACAAACACATATTTATATATAGATATTCTGTAAGCACTTACATTCATAACCAACTTCTATTTTATTAAAATAATTTTCATCAGAAAAGCATTTCAACAATAAATTAAGATATGAAGTATAAATTATTGCTTCGTTTTGCTTCTATCCTATAATTTCATAACATCGTTTTAGCAGAAGCATAACACTTCAACAAATATTCACAAAAATTCAATTAATAGCATCGCATAAAGGAAATAATTTTTGCATTTTATTTACTTTTTGAAAAAACATGAGTTCAATTTTATAAATTGATAAATATTTTAATAAATATTGCTATTTTTAATAAATATTTTATCAATATAGCTTTTTTATTATGCCAGAACAAAAAAAATCGCACCCGAAATATCTAAAAATGCTTGCTAAAGAAGGGAAAAAAGGGAACAATAAGTTGCGGATATTGCAGTATATTTTTGATAATCAAAAAACTTCGGTTTCAAAAATTTGTGAGTCCTTAGATTTGAGTGCGCCTACGACATTAAACTTGTTGTCGGAGTTAACCAATGCCGGCTGGATAGAGAAAAAAGGGGCAGGGAAATCCGTCAGTGGCAGGCGCCCGGACTTAATTGGATTGGTGTCAAAATCTTTATTTGTGCTTTGTATAGACCTTGAACTATCTACTTTAAGAATGGGCATATTCGACAATACGCTGGAAATGCAAACAGAAATTTACAATTGTCCATTTTCCCTGTCTATTAATAGGGAAAACATGGATATACTGTTTCAAAACGTTACGGACTTTCTTAAATCCAAAGGAATTTCTCTCAATCAGCTGGCAGGTATAAGTATGACTATGCCGGGGTTAATTAATTCCGAAACAGGAGAAAATTTCAGTTATTTGGTCAGCAATAATAATGACGATGAATCGATGGCTGCTTATTGTTCAAAAGTATTTGGCGTTCCGGTAACCATTCAAAATGATGTGAAAGCCGCTGCACTTGCCGAATTGCGTTGCGGGAAGGCAAGCGGTAAACAAAACGCACTGATAATATTAATGGACTGGGGCTTAGGTTTAGGTATTGTGATGGATGGCAAAGTCCGCAGAGGGGCATCCGGCTTTTCAGGTGAGATAGGACATATTCCTTTCGAAGATAATGGTGAGCTTTGCTATTGCGGAAAACACGGTTGCTTGGAAACAGTTGCTTCCGGAAATGCACTTTCCAAAATGGCTAAAGCCGGCATAGCTTCCGGTCAGAATTCTATTTTAAATGAATTAAGTAACAGAGAAATCAATAAAATCGAAACTTCATTGATAATAAATGCAGCAAATAAAGGAGATTTATACGCCATCCAACTTCTGTCAAAAATAGGAACAAATATTGGCAAAGGGATTTCAACACTTATTCAAATTTTCAATCCTGAAGTAATTGTTTTAGAAGGCAGAATTGCCGCTGCCAAACAATATATTACTATTCCTATGCTACAGTCAATTAATACATACTGTATGACACAGATTCGCGAAAAAACACAAATCACTTCATCTGATTTAGGAGAAACTGCCAACCTAATGGGTGGAGCAATCGAAAACATTGATCGTATGTTCCAAATATTGTTGGAATCGAGGGGGAAGTAAACCCCTGATTCTTTCAGATAAAATTCCCGGTTTAAATTTAAAGCCGATACGCAATCTGATTTTCTTTACTCTATTTGATCAATTTGCCCACTTAATGATCGTTTTAAAGCGTCGAATATGTTTGCCCAATCCGTTGCCGACACACCGATCATTTCTTTTCATGAGATGATTGCGAATATAATGCTCAAGTTCTGTTATGAATTCCATATTGATCCGGGACAAGTAAGTATCTTTTGTCGTCTTATATTTGAAAGCAAGAAATAACTTTACATAATCTATGGTCGTACGGTAGTTTTTAAACCCGCCATTTTTAAACTTAGGCTCCCATATCTTGCGATAATATTCCAGCAGCTCAATAACCATGTGTCCTTTCAGCGCAAAATGATTTTCCAGATAGGCCTGCTTTACGCTCTCTGGAGTGATGAGGTCATCCGTAAATTTTAGTTTTCTGTACTTCAGTTTGATGCCCGAGCGAACTCGTTCTATATGCTCGTTAATAGATTGTACTTCGAACGAACGGCCTTTGAATTTTTCTGATTTCAGGCCCCAGTCTTTGGTTTTGATTTTTTCCTAAATGGAAATTTCTTTTGCTTCCCCGTCAAGTGTAATGCGCGCATAAATAAAAGCTTTACTCTTGTTTATTTTGGACTTCCTTGCAACAAAGTCCACAGCGAATGCGTGTGTCTGTTCCATACAACATTTTTTAATAGTTTTTGAAATGATTTGAGTGTTCTTTCGCCCCAATTGTCCAGACTCCGCGGGTTCTCATCCACTTCGCATCCTACCAAAAAGCATCAAAATAATTTACACAAGAAATTGATAATCAGTCGATTATTGGCAGTTTCGGTGAGTTCAAAAACAATATCTGAGAAAAATTCATGGATAACTCACGGATTTTAAATTTCAGAAAGCCTTATAAACACAGAGTTTCACTAAATAAAAATAGCCACTCGTTTGAGTGGCTTTGTGCCCAGAACAGGAATCGAACCTGCACATCCTTGCGAATACCAGATTTTGAGTCTGACGCGTCTACCAATTCCGCCATCTGGGCATTTATAAAACGGGATTGCAAATGTAAGTGCAATATTTATTCTTGCAAAAGAATTTTTATAGATTTATTCGCAACAGCTTTTCTTTCGCCAGAATATTTTACGCATTATTTTAAAAAACTTTTTCATTCGTATATTTTTACAAAATTACAAATACAGATAATAGTCTTTCAGCAATTCTCTAAATCTTAACGAATAGCTTTCGTTTTCTTTTATTATTATGTTTTCCGTTTTCATAGATTCCTGCAACTTTGAAAATATTAAAACTACTCTGAAAAATTCATGCTTGTCGGTTTGCTTTATTAAATATTCTTTTATAAAAAACATTCCTTCTTTTTCCGCAAGTTCCTTAAAATATTCCTTCCTGTAATAAGGCAGCAATACTGCAAAAACGCCATCATTTTTTAATAGTTTTTTTGTTGTTCCTGCCAGCTCTTGCAAACTCAATGCAGATGAATGTAATGCTTTATTTCTTTGTTCGCTTTCGCTCTTTAATTGATTTTCAAAAAACGGAGGATTGGAAAGAATAAAATCGTAATGTTCAATAATATTTTTCGAATATTCCTGAATCGGTTGATGATGTAGATTGATACGGTCTTTCCATTCACAATTATCAATATTTTGCAATGCTTGTTCATAAGCATCGCTATCAATTTCCACAGCATCTATTGTGCAATTTGTATTTTTTTGCGCATACATTATGGATAACAATCCCGTGCCGGCGCCAATATCCAGCACTTTGTTTTTATTAACTAATGTATTTGCTATAATGGCTCCAAACAAACAGGCATCCGTGCAAACTTTCATGGCGCACTTGTCTTGCTCTATTCTGAATTGTTTGAACTGAAAGTAATTATTGGGCATTTGGCAAAATTATAGATTTTACCGTTGCGCTATTTTCCTTTACCGCTTGTCCAAAATATTGCACTTCTTGGTTTCGTTTGATTATTTTTGTTGTATGGTAGAAATTACAGATAAACTTATCGAAGACTTAGCGCATCTTTCAAGGCTTAGCTTTAGCAGCGAAGAAAAAGAAGAAATCAAAAATGATTTACAGCAAATGATTGCATTTGTAGAAAAGTTAAATGAAATTGATACAACCGGTGTTGAGCCTTTGCTACACATCACGCCTCGAGAAAATGTATTCCGAGAAGATGTTGTAATACAGAATACTTCCCGCGAAGAAGCATTAAAAAATGTTCCAAACACCGATGGTACTTATATTTTAGTGCCAAAAGTGATTAAAAAATAAGTATAAAATCCTTTCATTATGCCGTCGTCCGTTATTCATTTAAATAAAATAGAAAAACAGTATTTTATGGGAGGGCATGGCGTACCTGTTTTGAAAGGCATTTCTTTAGATATTTTTAAGAATGAATATGTAGCATTAATGGGGCCTTCGGGAAGCGGAAAAAGTACGCTGATGAATATTTTAGGATGTTTGGACACACCAACAAGCGGCACTTATATTTTGAATGGCAAAGATGTGAGCAAGATGCCCGATGATGAACTTGCCGATGTTCGGAATATTGAAATTGGTTTTGTTTTTCAGCAATTCAATTTGTTGCCAAGGCTTACGGCATCGGAGAATGTAGCATTGCCTTTGATATATGCGGGCGTAGGAAAAGCAGAACGAATGGAGCGCGCGCACGAAGCTTTAAAAAAAGTAGGTTTAAGCGAACGCGCTAATCACAAAGCTAATGAAATGAGCGGTGGACAGATTCAGCGTGTAGCCATTGCAAGAGCCATTATCAACAATCCTTCCATTCTTCTGGCGGATGAACCGACAGGAAATCTTGATACAAAAACTTCTATTGAAGTAATGGAAATTTTCGGGCAGATACAAGCGGCCGGAAATACGGTTGTGTTGGTAACGCATGAAGAAGACATTGCAGAATATGCCAAACGAATAGTACGCTTACGCGATGGCGTTATTGAAACAGATACATTGAACGCGCCAAAGAAAGAAGCTTTGGTGTAAATCAATAACTAAAATTATTATACCATGAGCAATTCTCAAGAACTAAATGTTCAACAAGCTGTTCCTTTCTTTATGGTTAAAGATATGGATGCTTCACTTCAATTTTATATCGACAGATTAGGATTTGAATTAAAGAATACATGGACACCGCGAGGAAGAATTGAATGGTGTTGGTTACAACTTGGCAATGCATCAATCATGTTGCAGGAACATGGAAAAGAAAGCAGTGAACACGGGAAGGTTTATTTAGAAAATAAAAAAGGCCTCGGTGTTTCTATTTGTTTTCAATGCACTGATGCGATTGCTTTATATCATGAATTTAAATCAAAAGGGATTGATGTAAGCGAACCTTTTGTTGGCAATAGTTTGTGGGATATAAAGATTGCAGACCCTGATAATTACAACTTACATTTTGAAAGTCCCACCGATGTTCCCGAAAAAACAAAATATTCCGATTGGATAAAAACCAATTCGTAATGAAAATTTATACAAAAACAGGCGATAAAGGCAAGACATCTTTAATCGGCGGTAAGCGCGTAGATAAAAATGATGTGCGCATAGAATGTTGCGGATCGGTAGATGAATTGAATGCGTACATCGGGCTGCTGAATGATGAATTACAAAATATTTCTCTTGAAAATATTTTGTACGAAATTCAAAATAATTTATTTGTTATCGGTTCTTTGCTTGCGGCTGATACGACTAAAACAACAAAAACTTTTATTCCCAATTTAACAGATGAAAACATTCTTGTTTTGGAAAATGAGATCGACAAAATGGATGCCGCGCTTCCGAAGATGACACATTTTATTCTTCCCGGCGGGCATACAATTGTTTCTCATGCGCACATTACACGAACTATTTGTCGCCGTGCGGAACGCTTATGCGTTGGGCTTTTCAACGAATTGAATAATGAAAACATTTTATTGATTGTAAAATATCTCAATCGTTTAAGCGATTATCTTTTTGTATTGGCAAGATTTATTGCAAAGCAATTAAATGTTGAAGAAGTAAAATGGATACCGTAAAAATATAGAAAAGCTTATTCTGCAATTCTTAAATAAATCATTTTTAAGAGACAAATAATAACGATAAATCTTTATACGGTTATTTAATCGAAATCCTTCTTAATTCCTGATCTAAAATTTCGATTTTAAGATGTAATATATTTTCGGGTAATAATGCTGCTGCCCGTTCCGGCCATTCAACCAGACAAAGGTTTCCGGAGTATAAAACTTCTTCTACGCCTGCGTTTATGGCTTCTTCTTCGTCTTTCAAACGATACCAGTCCATGTGGAATATTTTTCCTGCAAGCGGGCTTTCATATTCATTTATAATGGAAAAAGTGGGGCTGGAAATGATGTCCTTGCTTTGTAAAATATTTTGACAGAGTTCTTTTATAAAAGTCGTTTTGCCCGCGCCCATTGGAGCATCAAATATCCAGATTTTTTTATGGGAATAACTATTCCAAACTTCTTGCGCAATTGAATTTATTGATTGTAGCGTATAATCTTTTTGCATGAGAACAAATATCCGAATAATATTATTCTTCGCGAAAGCAACGAAAATGTTTATACTAGTTTAATATGAATATGATAAAGATTGCTTCTATTCTCGCACATATCAATCTTAATTTAAAAATATAATTGATATTGAATATTAAAACAAAGAGCCACACATAAATAAATGGGCGGCTCTTTTTATATAGAATGATAATGCGACTATTGATTTTGCACCAAAGGATAGTGATCTATTGTTTCGAATACATAACTCGTATCTTGTTTCAATGCAGATATAAATTTGGTAAGGCTATCCACGTACTGCGCTTTGCTGAACAATCTGTCGTGAGAAAGTATTACAATGGCATTTTGCGCTTTAGTAGTGCCATCGTTTAATTTTTGCCTTACCGTAGCAATCATCTCATCGGCGCTTTGCTTGGGAGAGGTTTTATTTTCCATCCATTCTGTGTCCCATCCTATTACAGAATATCCTAAAGAATCTAAACGCTTACAAACTTCATAAGGCGTTTTCTGTCCGGAAATTTCTTTGTTTAAAACCCAACTGTTCATGCCCGGTAAGCGTACAATTTTTACAGGAACATTATACGTTGTTTGCATTTTTAAAAAATCCTGCAACGCGCTATCCGGATGCGCATAAAAATCGCGGTATCTGTTGCGCGCATGCGACCAGCTGTGATTGGCTAAAAGCAATTGAGGATAAGAATTGCGCAAGGTATCGATAATTCTTTTTCTCAAAGGATCATAGGCATTCATTCCTACAGAAAAGAAAGTTGCTTTGATTCCCTGTTCTTTAAACACACGAATACAATTGCTTGTGCCGGGCGGCTGAGGATCATCGTCCCAGGTAATGAAAATATATTTTTTATTCGGGGATAATGTAATCGCACTTCCAGGCTTTACTTCTTTTACTGCTGTTGAAGAATCTTTCGTTGAATCGGCAGTGCCGGAAGCATTTTTATTTTTGCTTTTGCATGAAAAAAAACAAAAAGTTGCTGAAAATAAAATACCGAAGAGAAATTTATATTTATGCATGCTGATTAAGTTGTAATTGAACATCTAAGCTATGCTATTATTTAACCATAAATTTTATTGTGGAAAAAAAATGAAATGTCTCTTGATTTTTCCACAATAGTTACAGATTAGCTATGTTGTTCGTTTACATCCTTTCCGGCACGTCGATTCCCAAGAGCGCCATCGCTCTTTTTATAACATTGCCTGTAATTTCGGAAATGTGCAGCCTTATTATTTTCTTATCTTCCGATTCTGCATTTGTAATGGATAATTCCGCATAAAACTGGTTGAACGTTTTTGCAAGGCTATAGACATAATTTGCAATCTTTGACGGATCGTGTTCGGTAGCAGCTTCATTAACGGCAGCAGGATATTGTTCTATTATTTTTATCAATTCTTTCTCGAGCGGCAAGAGGTTTGTTGTTTGTACACCTTGCCGGAGAAGGCTTTCATCGGATATTTTTCGAAAGATGCTTTGAATTCTCGCATACGTATATTGAATAAACGGACCTGTAAATCCATGAAAGTCGATGCTTTCTTCCGGGTTGAAAATCATTTTCTTTTTAGGTTGAACACGCAGCAGAAAAAACTTCAGTGCGCCAAGCCCCAACACATGATAAAGCCGTACTAATTCATCTTCAGAAAAGCCGCTTACTTTTCCCAACTCTTCTGTTTTTTGCCGTGCAATATTTTTCATTTCGAGAATAATATCGTCTGCATCTACAACAGTTCCTTCGCGGCTTTTCATTTTACCGGAAGGCAATTCCACCATACCATAGCTTAAATGATAAATATAGTCCGCAGCCGGCAAGCCCAATTTCTGACAAATAAGTTTTAAAACTTTGAAGTGGTAATTTTGCTCATCGCCTACTACATAAATGTTTTCATCTATCCCGAATTCTTTTTGTTTTTGCGCGGCGAGTCCTATGTCTTGTGTAATGTAAACCGATGTGCCGTCTTTTCTCCTTACCAATTTCTCGTCAAGCCCGTCTTGCGTAAGATCGATCCAAACACTGCCATCTTCTTTTTGATAAAAAACATTTTTCATCAGGCCTTCTTCTACCAAATCTTTGCCTAACAAATACGTATTGCTTTCGTAATAAACTTTATCGAATCTGGTTCCTATTTGCTTATAAGTTTCATCAAAACCTTCGTAAACCCACGCGTTCATTTTTTTCCATAGATCAATTACTTCCGGTTTGCCGGCTTCCCAATCGAGGAGCATTTGCTGTGCTGCTTTCATTACCGGCGCATTTTTTTCAGCATCTTCTTCGGAAAACCCGGCTGATTTTAGCTGCGCAATTTCTTTCTTATATTCATCATTAAACTTTACGTAATAATCGCCAACGAAATGATCGCCTTTTGTTTTTGTAGATTGCGGTGTAGCGCCGTTCGCAAATTGTTGCCAGGCAATCATACTTTTGGAAATATGAATGCCGCGATCATTTACAACACATGATGAATATACTTCGTTGCCGGCTTCTTTTAAAATTTCCGTGATACTGTAGCCAAGAAAATTATTGCGTAAATGCCCGAGATGCAAGGGCTTGTTGGTATTAGGGGAAGAATATTCCACCATGATTTTTTTCCCTGTCGGCATGGCTTTTCCGAAATTTTTATCGGAAGAATTATTTTCTAAAAACCCTATCCAAAAATTATCAGAAACAGAGAGATTTAAAAAGCCTTTTATTACATTAAAATCTGTAAAGAGTTCTTTATTGTTTTCAATCAGAAATGTTCCCAATTCGTTTCCCAACGCTTCGGGAGATTTTTTTATTTGTTTGATTAATGAAAACAGAACGACAGTATAATCTCCTGTAAATTCTGGCTTGGTAACATTGACAGAAATATCTTTCGCCTCAATTTGTGTTTGATATAAATTATTTATCGCGGCAGCTGATGCACTTTTTATTTTGTCAATAATATTTTCCATTAAAATAATAATTGGTTTTTGAGTCCGGCAAAAATAGTTTGTTTTAGCAGTAATAATTACTTTGAAATGCTTGTTGTTCGTATTTCTTCACGAAGGCATTTTCTAAACAATAAATTGTTTTTAAAAATAATTTACCACTTCTTTACACCGATTTCATTTTTATTAAAGAATATCTTTGCGGGTTTATGAACAAATTACATGTTTGGATAAAAGATAAAATTTTTTCTGTAGTAGATTTTTTCTATCCGCCGTTTAAGAAACTCATGCCTTTGCAAACTTTCAGGTATGCGGCTTGCGGCGGAGCTAATTTATTATTAAGCCTTTCTTTATTTTTTATTTTTTTCCATTATGTTGTAAGTCAAAAAAATGTTCCTGTGCATTTTTTGTTTTTTTCATTTGTATTTTCCCCGCATATTGCCGCATTTATTTTATCTTTTTTAATCTGCACGCCAATAGGTTTTTATCTCAGCATGTATGTAGTTTTTCCCGGATCTCATTTACGGAGGCGTATTCAGTTTTTCAGATATATTGTTGTGTGTATTATCAACTTTTTTCTCAATGCTGCGCTTTTGAAATTGTTTGTGGAAGTATTTCATATATATCCATCTGTTGCCAACCTGATGAATACAGTCATAATTGTATCGCTTACTTATGTGATGCAACGGTATTTTTCTTTCAGGCAGAAAAAAGAAGAAGAATCATAAAACGTGTTTAAGCCAACGGATGAGCATAAAGAGCAGTGCTAAAAGAAATACGAAAATAGAAATGCGGTTCATACCATGCATCATTTTTAAATAGGTGCTTGGTTTTTCTTTTTTGTTTCTTTTCTTGATGAATAAATATTCTGATATCTGCCTTAGTATGCCCATTTCACAAAAATAATTTTTTATTTTAAGATTAAGTATGTGCTTCTTTGAGATAATCAAGAAATGCATCACTTGCAGCGCTTCGCCTGTAATATCTTTGCAAATTTTTTCACTCCCGCCGATTATTCTTCCTTTTGAATGAATATGCAGCCTTAACCATTGCAATACATTTTTTAGGTTTCCTCCGGCAATTTCTTTTTCTATATCCGGCTGATCCTCTTTTAATTTTTTCCAGAATTGCGCTGCATAAAAACTTCCCAAACTGTAGGTAGGAAAATATCCGAAACTTCCATGGCTCCAATGCACATCCTGCAAACATCCATCATTGTCATTTGTCGCGGAAACGCCTAAATTTTCTTTGTACAATTCGTTCCATTTTTCTTTTACATCTTTTACCGCGAGCGAGCCTCCTATCAATTCTTTCTCCAACTCATAGCGTATTTTGATATGAAAGTGATACGTTAATTCATCGGCTTCCGTTCTTATCAAAGAAGGTTTCACAATATTAATAGCGTTAGAAAATGTTTCCAATGAAACGTCTCTTAATTGCTGCGGAAAAAATTCTTTAAGTTTCGGATAATAGTATTTCCAAAACGGCAACCGACGCCCGATGCAATTTTCCCAAAAGCGGCTCTGCGACTCGTGTATGCTGAGAGATGCATATTCGCCAGACGGCAATCCGTAATCGGAATAAGGCAAGCCTTGTTCATACAAAGCATGGCCCGTTTCATGAATGCAGCTCCAGGTCATATTGGCAAAATTATTTTCATCTATCCGGGTTGTAATGCGCACATCCTGCGAAGAGAAATTGGTTGTAAAAGGATGTTCGGAAATATCTTGTCTTCCGGCATTTAAATCAAACCCTAATTCTTTTACCAAATACATACCCCATTTCCATTGTTCGTCTTTCGGATAATACTGATATAGAAAAGCGTCATCTGTATTTCGCTTTGCAATTGCCTGTTGCATTAAATTCTGCAAAGGATTCGTCATTTCGGAAAAAAGACGATCCAGCATCTGAACGGAAGCGCTTTTTTCATAATCTTTCAAAAGCGCATCATAGGGATGATGTTCATATCCTAAATAATCGGCTTCCTGCCGTTTCAATGCAACCAGCTTGGTAAGCGCCGGTTCAAAGAAAGAAAAATCGTTTTTCCTTCTTGCTTCTATCCAAGACTGGTATGCTTCGGAAATATTTCTGCTTAAGGCATGTACAAATTCTGCAGGCAGCTTGGCTTGCTTATCAAAATCATCTTTGGAAAGTAAAACATTTTGCCTTTCTTTTTCGGATAGTGCATCTTTGTTTTCCAATAATTGTTGCAGAATATTGCCATATTTTTCATCGGTAAAAAAACGGTGCGCGAGGCTTCGTAATGTTGCAGTTTGCCGCGCTCTTGTATCTGCGCCCATTGGGGACATGTATGTTTCCTGATCCCAATCTAATACTGCTGCTGCATAATTTATGTCGGCTATTTTTTGTGCATGTTCAATGTATTGCTGATATAAATTTTCAATATTATTTATTTCCATAACTGCAAAAATAAAAAACGGCAGATATATTTACATCTGCCGTTTTGAAAGTATGATAATTTTTACATTTTAGTGCCCTGCAGGTTTTGCACCTTGCTTGGCTTGCATTTGTTTTTTAATTTGTTCCTGAAGCTGCTTTTGCATTTCGGGAGATATTTTTCCTTGTGGCATTCCCATTGCCGGAGAAGCCGCAGGCTTGGTAACATCCGTAATTTCAATATCGAATACCAAATTGCTGTATGGAGGAATATCTGGACCTGCCTGTTGTGCGCCGTATCCTAAACTTGCAGGAATATAAATTTTTCCTTTGCCACCTTTACCGAAATAAGGCAATGCTTCTTCCCAGCCAGGAATAGTTCTGTGAGCACCTACAAGTACCGGGAACGGATCTTTGTGGAAATTGGCATTTACCGAATCGATATTGGAGTCAAATGGTTTTTTACCGTTTAATACAATGCCGGTATATTTTACCGAAGCCTGCATACCGGAATCTGCCTTAAGGCTGATATCGCCGGGATTTTCAACAACAACATATACGCCATTTTTTGTTTTTGTGGCTTTGATATTATTATCGGTTATGTATTTGTCCAATACTTTGGTTGCATTGTCCAAATCTCCCTTTTCGCGGGCTGTTTCTTTTTCCTGTTCTTTAGCATAATCTGCTCTTGCCAACGAATCGCTGCTGAATACATCTAAAATGCTGATAACCGCTTTTATATGTTGTCCTTTTTTGAAGAATGGAGGTGCGCCGCCCATTGGAGCTTGTTTTAAAATGCTGTCCACGCTTACAAGAATTACTGCACTATCGCCGGTTTTTAACAACGGAAAAATTTCTACGGGAGACATTTTTACAGCTATTCCGGTGTCGATTTTTTGGTATACCGGTAATTTACCATAGAAATCCCTAAGTACCGTATCTTTTTGTTCGGGAATAGAATATCGGAAATAATATTTTACAATATCACCTACTTTTAAAGGTTTTCCGGCAGCAGTTACACCTTTTGCTTTACCCGATAATATTTTGTATTTTAACCCGGACTTTGTGCTGCTGTAGTTCAAATTACATGATGCTAAAGCTAAAGCAGCCATGCATGCAATTGCACAGAATATTTTCCTCATTTTTTGATTTAAATTATTTTTTAATTAAAATTTGTCGCAATATTACTTTAAAGCCGATTGATAATCTAATAAAATAGCTTTAAATTTTTTTACAGTTTGTTCCAGCGAATCTTTTGTATTGCCGCCTGCCGCATTTTTGTGGCCGCCGCCGTTGAAATGCTTCCTTGCAAATTGGTTTACATCAAAATTTCCTTTGCTGCGGAAACTCCACTTTCTTTCTTCGTCCCTGTCAATTACCAATGCACCGAATTTTATATTTTCTATGGATAAAAGATATTGCACCAATCCTTCTGTATCGCCGGTTTTTGCGTAATATTTCAATAAGTCTGATTTGGGTATTACCATTAAGGAAGTATTATAATCATACAAAACTTCCAAACGATTTAAAATGGAATTTCCTATTAAATGCAATTTGTCTTCGGTATTGGTATCATAAATATTTTGATGAATCGCTGAATGATCCAATCCTATTTCTTTAAAATAAGCGATTGCCAAATGCACAGAAGCCGTAGTGTTTGGAAAACGGAACGAGCCGGTATCGGTCATCATACCGGTATAAAGGCATGTGGCAATATTTAAGTCGATTTTTTTCTTATTGCCTGAACCGCATATAAAATCATAAATCATTTCGCAGGTAGAGCTCTTTTCTGTTTGGCTGATCCCGTAATCAAAAACTTCCGTTTGCGGCTGTTCGTGATGGTCTATTAAGATTTTGGTTGCTGTTGCATTCAGCAGGGCTTCCTCCATCGTTTTTGTACGATGCAGCACATTAAAGTCCAGGCAGAATATTCTTTTGGCTTTGTGTATTAAATTGTCCGCGTATTGCTTATCGCTTTCATAATTTAATACGTGTTCGCAGCCCGGCATCCAATTGAGAAAATTTGCCCAATTCGTTGGAGAAATTATAGTAGTATCGTGGCCAAGCAATTTGAGAAAATGATACAATCCTAACGCAGAACCCATTGCATCTCCATCCGGTTTTTGATGCATTGTTATTACTGTTTCCTTCGGATCGTTCAGCAGCGGGTAAAAACTTTCGATAAAATTCATAAGCGGCAAATTTAATCCCAAATCATAATTCATAATTCATAAATCATAGATAAATTGCTACTTTTGCGCCAATTGAAAAAATATGAGCAATACTACTTTTACAATGATTAAGCCGGATGCAACATCCAAAGGATATACCGGTGCTATTTTAGATCAAATTATTAAAGGCGGCTTTACAATTAAAGCATTGAAATGGACCAAATTGACGACAGAACAGGCTGGTGCGTTTTACGTCGTACACAAAGAAAGGCCTTTCTACGGAGAATTGGTGGAATTTATGAGCAGCGGCCAAATCGTTGCTGCCATACTTGAAAAGGAAAACGCCGTTGCAGATTTCAGAACACTGATTGGCGCCACAAACCCTGCTGAAGCGGCAGAAGGAACTATCCGCAAACAGTTTGCATCTTCCATCGGCGAGAATGCCGTTCACGGAAGCGATAGTGATGAAAATGCAGTTATCGAGGGAAACTTCTTCTTTTCAGCACTGGAAAGATTTTAACAGCGCGAAATAAATTCAGGTTTTTCGAAAAATATCAGAATTACAAACAAATAAAACATCACTATGTTCTTCTTAAGAATATAGTGATGTTTTTGATTTTAAATAGAATTGTTATGATTTTTTCGCCTTCAACTCGTCTCTTATTTCTATTAAAAGAGCATCAGTTGAAGAAGGGGCTGCCGGAGCATCAGCTTGCTTTTTCTTAAGCCTGTTTATGCTTTTTACCAATAGGAATATAACAAGCGCCAACAGTAAAAAATTAATGGCAATCGTTATAAAATTTCCATAGGCGAATATATCGGAACCCGCAACCTTTCTTGCATCTTCCAATGAAAGCCCGTCGGCGGCCTTGCCGTTTAAATCGACCCACAAACTGGTAAAATCCGGCTTGCCAATAATCTTTGAAATAACTGGCATTATCAAATCGCTAATAATACTGTCTACTATCTTGCCAAATGCACCGCCGATAATCACACCAACGGCAAGGTCTATTGCATTTCCTTTAATGGCAAATTCTTTAAATTCTTTTACGAAGCCCATGAGATTTTTTTTAAGAGTGAATGTATTATCAAATATATATAATTTAAATATTCTATCATATTTTTTGCGCTTAAAAATCAATATTTTTATAAACGCCAACCGCTTATAAAAAATTTAAACCAATCCAAAGCAAAAAAATTATCTTTATTAAAATTTAAAAAAACAGCATTTATGATTGTTAAATCTAAAGCCATATTATTTCAGTTGTGTTTGCTTATTTCGGTAATGATAATCAGTTCATGTAACAGAAATAAAGTAGAGCAAATCAAGCATATTCCAAAAGATGCTACGCTGGTATTAGCCATAAATCCGATGTCCTTTTATGATAAAATGAAAAATAATAAAGGAGAAATAGATTCTTTAATAAATTCTTTTGTTGATAAAATGGCAAATTCGGATTCGGTAAAACAACAAGGTGAATTAGCCAAAGAGGCATTCGATTTTAAAAAATCAGTTTACTTTTTTATAAAAGCAAGCAATTCAATTGCAGAAGGCAAATCCATATCCGGCGCTACCATCATTCCATTAAAGAATAAAGATAAATTTGTAGCATTTTTAAAAAGCACAAATCCATTATTGAATATTTCAGAGGAAACCGGCTTTTCTTTCACACAGAGCAATAAGTTAGTCGCCGGCTGGAATAAAGACATAGCCATAATTTTATCTTCCGGAAATTATGCTGAAGAAACCGCCAACAAAGCCTCTCTAGAATCGCTTTTCAATTTGAAAGAAAGCGAATCTATTGCTTCAGATGATAAGTTTTTAAAATCATTCGATGCCAAATCGGATATAAGTTTTTATACCAATTCTTCGCAGTCAGTATCCGCATTCAGTATGCTTGCCCTTACAAAAGCAAGCGACTTGGTAAAGGATGTCTATTCTGCCGGAACGCTGAATTTTAATAACGGTTCGATAGACATCAATCTAACCACTTATCCTAATAGTACGCTTTTAGATTTGGTAAAGAAAAACCCCGCTGCAAAACTAAATGGAGAGTCTTTGCAAAATTATCCCGGGCAGCCAGAAGGCATTATTGATTTTTCAATTAATATAAAACAATTAATAAGCATTTTAAATTATATGGGTGTCGATCAAATGATAAATCCGTTTTTACAAAAACAGAATTTATCGTTAGACGATATTGCTGCCGCCTTTAAAGGCGAAATTGCATTTGCCGCTTCCAGTTTTCGCATAGAACAGAAACAAAGCCCATATTATAACGCAACCGTATCTTCTCCTCAATTTAATTATCTGTTGTGCATTCCTGTTGCAGACAAAAAGGCTTATGACAAAATAATATCGGCAATATACGGAGCGGATAATGCTCTTTTTGTAAATAAAAATGGACAATATGTGCCGGCCACTATCGCGCAAAGCGGGCAAGGATTTCTGGTAAATGATAAATATTTATTACTTGCATCTTCACAATCATTAATAGATAGTTTTGATAATGCGAAAGGGAAAATCATTTGGCCGGAAGGCGCAGAGAAAAATATAAAAGGAAAAACAAGCTACTTTTATGGCGACTTGCAAAATATTCTAAGTGCAATTCCCGCAACGGGAGGTTCGGATTCTTCCGTAATTGCACTTTCGAAAAACACGTTTAAAGAATTTGACGCCTGGGGAAATGATTTGAAAGGAAATAAATTTACGGGAGAAGCGCATCTGTATCTTCAGAATACCAAAGAAAACAGCTTAATTACATTGGGCAAATATTTTCAGCAATTGAAATCTTATGAAGATAAATATAAGAATGCTGCTCTCGCCGCCGATTCACTAAACACACCATCTGCGGACGATAATATGAATACAAATATTCCTGTTCCGCCAAGTATAGATACTTCAAAATAAAAAAATTTAGCGTAAAAATTAAACTGTAATAAAAATTATTACAGTTTGTTATTTGTAAAAAGAAAGATGAAAAAAATATTTTTGGTTGTATTGTTTTTTGCATTCATCATACAACAAAGTTATTCTCAAAAGTACAGGGCTAAAATTTTTACAAGCGAAGGAAATATATTATTGGAATTATACGACAGCGCGCCAAAACACAGAGATAATTTTATAAAGCTTGCCCAAAAAGGTTTTTATAACGGCACACTGTTTCATCGTGTAATACCGGGCTTTATGATTCAGGGCGGCGATCCGGATTCTAAAACAGCAAAAGCCGGGCAATTATTAGGAGATGGAGATGTCGGTTATACTATTCCCGCAGAATTTATTTCAAGCTATTTTCACAAACGAGGCGCATTGGCGCAAGCAAGAGACGACAATCCTGCAAAGGCTTCATCCGGTTGCCAGTTTTATATAGTAACAGGAAAGAAATTTACTGATGAAGCACTGATAAAAGAAGAGAACCGCGCAGGCAGAAAAATGAATGAGGAACAAAAAAATATTTATAAAACTATTGGTGGCGCTCCGCATTTAGATGGTAATTATACGGTTTATGGGCAAGTGTTGAAAGGAATGGATGCGGCAGATAAAATTGTAAATGAAAAAAGAGATAAGAACGACAGGCCATTAAAAAATCAGGTAATCTACAAGATAAAAATTCGTAAAAAATTTTTATTAATATGGATATAAAAAGAGAGATTGGTTTAAGGATGTTTAAACCAATCTCTATACAATAAAAATATTTCTTTCAATATCAATATTCGTCCTCATTAAACATAAAGTCTTCCTGGCTTGGATAATCCGGCCAAATGTCTTCTATGCTTTCATACACTTCGCCCTCATCTTCCAGTTCCTGCAGATTTTCCACCACTTCAATAGGCGCACCTGAACGAATAGCAAAATCAATCAATTCGTCTTTGCTGGCTGGCCAAGGAGCATCTTCGAGATAGCTTGCTAATTCTAATGTCCAAAACATAATCTATGGTTTAAAATTTCCGCAAAAGTAACTCATCATACGAAACTAACAAATTAGATTTTTAAAGACGCAAATTAACTTTCAGTTAAAAATAATATGTCAGAAAAAAACTTTTACGTTTGCATTTAGGGAGAACAAATTATTTATGCTCAAAGCCATTGATATTCATAAACATTATAACCAGCTGGAAGTGTTGAAAGGCGTAAGCCTTGAAATACAAAAAGGAGAAATTGTATCCATCGTTGGTTCTTCCGGTGCGGGAAAAACTACTTTATTACACATTCTCGGTTCTCTGGATACTTGCGATAAAGGCGAAATTTTTTTAAATGGAACTCCTTTTCATCATTTGCGTGATAAAAAACTTGCACATTTCCGCAATAAAAATATTGGGTTTATTTTTCAGTTTCATCATTTGTTGCCCGAGTTTTCTGCTTTGGAAAATGTATGCATTCCCGGCTGGCTTGCCGGCAGAAAAAAGAAAGAAGTAGAAGCGGAGGCTTTACGATTATTACAAAAATTAGGGCTGGAAGAACGAACGGAAAATAAGCCAAATCAATTAAGCGGCGGCGAACAGCAGCGAGTTGCTGTGGCGCGTGCTTTGATAAATAAACCGGCGATTGTTTTTGCCGATGAGCCTACAGGAAATCTGGACAGTAAAAATGCCAATGAATTGCACGATTTATTTCTTCAGTTAAGAAAAGAATTTCAGCAAACCTTTTTGATCGTAACACACAATGAAGAGCTTGCAGAAATGAGCGACAGAATTTTGAAAATGAAAGACGGCTTAATTTTTAATGAATAATTAGTCCAATTTCCCTCCTTAATAATTTCCCGGGCTATTGTTAAATCCAATAACTTATTGCAAAAAGAAATATATAAAACATAATTGCAACAATGTTGCATTTGATTTTATCTTTGCTGCCAATTAAATTTATTTTATGCAATTAAAAATGCTTATCGTTTTAGCTTTATCATTTTTTATTCTTTCAGCGAATGCTGCAAAAAACAAAGATTCCTTATACATCATTACAAATCAAAACCTGCACGGAACTATCATTGATGAAAAATCCGGGCTGCCATTACAAGGCGCTACAATCGCTATTCCTGATTTAAGAATAGGGGCAATTTCAGATTCATTGGGCAGATATGTTATCAAAAATATTCCGAAGGGAATTTATTTAATACAGATAAGCTACGAAGGCTATGCGACCTATACGCAGAAAGTAGATTTTTCCAAGACAAATTTACTGAACGTTAAACTCAAAGCATCTGTTTTGGAGAATAGCGATGTTGTAGTTACCGGTGTAAGCAAGGCAACAGAAATTAAACGCGATCCGGTTCCGATGGTTGCAGTAAGCAAAGCATATATCAACCAGCGTGCCGCTTCGGGCAATGTAATTGACGAAATTGCAAACTTGCCCGGCATCAGCGCCGTTACAACCGGGCCGAATATTTCCAAGCCGTTCATTCATGGCTTAGGATACAACAGAGTAGTAACTTCTGTAGATGGAATAAGACAGGAAGGGCAACAATGGGGCGATGAACACGGAATAGAAGTAGATCAAAATTCAATTGACAGAATAGAAATTATCAAAGGCCCTGCAAGCCTGAGCTTTGGTTCAGATGCTATTGGCGGCGTAGTGAATCTGATTACGGCTTCGCCTGTCGCAGATGGAAAAATAGCCGGATCTTTTACAGGAAATTATGGAACGAATAACGGTCTGATAAACGGCTCTTTCAAATTACAAGGCAATCACAACGGACTGGTTTGGGGAACTGTTATTTCAGATAAAGAAGCGAAGAATTACCAAAACAATCATGATGGCCGCGTATACGCAACAAACTTTAAAGAACGCGACGCGCGTGCTATGATCGGATTAAATAAATCCTGGGGATATTCCTATTTAAACGCTTCTCTTTTCGATGATGATCAAGCGATTCCGGATGGCAGCCGGGATTCAGCAACAAGAAAGTTTACAGCGCAAATTACCGATGCAGATACTGTTCGCGATATTGTTCCAGAATCGGTTTTAAATTCTTACAAAATTCCTGCATTGCATCAGCATGTGCAATTATATCGCATCTATGATAACAGCAATATTCATATCGGTAATGGCAATCTAATTTTTAATCTGGGTTATCAATACAGCCACCGAAGAGAATATACACATCCGCAGAACACAAATATTCCCGGTTTGAATCTGGAATTAACGACGCTTACATACGATGTAAAATACGATTTTGATTTGGGCAAAAGCTATGAAGCAACAATTGGTGTAAACGGAATGTATCAAAGCAATTCCATCGGTAAAGATGCGACCGACTTTCCCATTCCCGCATACCATCAGTTCGACATTGGCTCTTTTGCCATCGTAAAAAAATCATTCGGCAAATTAGACTTGTCCGGCGGCATACGTTACGATCACCGCTCTTTTGCCGGCAAAGCTGCCTATATTGACAGTTCCAATGATTATTTTTCATCATTATACACAGGAGCAAATCCTGCAACTGCACCAAATATTTACAAACAATTCGATGCATTGAGCAAAGCATTCTCCGGCGTTACCGGAAGCCTCGGCGGAACATACAATTTCTCCAATGCATTTTTGGTAAAAGTGAATGTAGCAAGAGGATTTCGCGCACCCAATATTGCTGAACTGTCTGCCAATGGCCCCGATCCCGGCTCACAAATTTATCACGTAGGCGATCCGAATTTTAAGCCCGAATTCAATACACAAATTGATGCAGGATTTTTTCTTACGCTCCCTAATATTTCTGCAAGCATAGAATTATACAACAATCGTTTAAGCAACTATATTTTCCAACAACAATTGCTAAATGCAGACGGAACTGCTCAGCGTGTGAATCCTGATGGAAGCGCCAACCCAAATGGATTATACAGCAAATTTACTTATGTACAAACAAAAGCAAGAATTAACGGCGGCGATTTTGATGTGGATATTCATCCGTTGTCATGGCTTCATTTTGAAAATAACCTCACGCTCACTTATGGTACAAATTTGGGCAAAGGCTCTTCTGTGCCCGACAGTTTAAAGTATTTGCCGTTTATTCCGCCGCTTCATAGTCATTCGGAATTAAGAGCAAGTTTTGCAAAAGGGTTTGGAGACATAAGAAACTTATATGCTTTCGCAGGATTTGACCACTTCAATGCGCAAGACAGATTTTTTGCAGCTTATGGTACGGAAACATATACAGCAGGCTATAATTTATTGAGCGCAGGAATAGGAGGAAATATTGTAAATAAAAAAGGAAATAAAATTCTTGAGTTATATATTGAAGGAACCAACCTCGCCAATAAAAATTATCAATCCAATATGAGCCGGTTGAAATATTTTGATAATGCAGATGTACCGAACGGCATTCAACCCGGAATTTTCAATATGGGCAGAAATATCAGTTTTAAAGTTGTAGTACCATTTGGTTTTTCGACTAGAAATTCATATCTAAAAATGATAAATTAAAAATAAAAATGGAGAAAAAAATTTCTATTCCATCACAAACTTATATCCTTTGCCTCTCACATTAATTATCATCAGTTGCGGCTCGGTTTTTAAATATTTGCGCAGTTTAGAGATAAATACATCTAAGCTGCGACTTGAAAAATAATCCGTACTGCCCCAAAGTTTGTTTAATAATTCATCGCGACTTATGTAAGCATTCGAATTGGTAAGTAACATATATAATAAGTCTGCCTCGCGTGAGGTTAGTTGCCTTTTTATTTCATTTCTTTCCAATAAACCCGAAGGATAATAAAAGGTAAAACTTCCTAATTTGAAACTGTTCTTTAAAGGTGTTTGCTTATTTCGGTTTAAATTATTTTTATTCAACAACGCTTTCATTCGCACAATCAATTCTGCCATGCTGAAAGGCTTTTTTAGATAATCGTTTCCACCTGTTTCAAAGCCCGCTACAACATCTTCGGGACGCGAACGCGACGTGAGAAAAATCACGGGCGTTTCTAAATCAGCTTTACGGATTTGCTTTACAAATTCAAATCCGTCGCCGTCCGGCAGCATTATATCTGCAACAATAATATCGGGTTTTGCCTGAAAATACAATCTGTTGGCTTCGCTTAATGTTTTTGCATGATTAATCTGAAAGCCTCTGTCTGCAAGACTTTCGCGTACAATTTCAGCCAGAGCTAATTCATCTTCTATAAATAAAACAACATCTTGCTTCATAAAGGAAGTTTCAAAAATACGATAGTTCCCTTCTCTTTTATGCTTTTCACTTCCACCGTACCACTATGCATTTCAATAATCTCTTTTACATAATTCAATCCAAGTCCATGCCCTTTTACAGAGTGCCCTTTACCCGGTTCCCGATAAAACTTATCAAATATCTTTGGCAAAGCAGAAGAGGAAATTCCTATTCCATTATCTGAAATTATTATTTCTATGAAATCATCTTTTTGTAAACAGGTTATCAGAATATTTACTTCATCTTTTGCGTATTTTATACTGTTGTCAAGTATGTTGCGCAATGCCTGATTGAATAGCTCTTTATCAGCATTTATTGCCTGAGTTTCGGAATGGCTCTCAAAACTGTAATGAATTTTCTTAACGCTTTGCAGCATCAAGGCATTCATAATATCGTCAATCGTTTCTTTAATATTTACAATAGTTTTGTTAAGTTCTTTGCTGGCATTTTCATACAAAGTAATGTTGAGAATGTTGTTAACTAAACCATTCAGTCGTTGCAATTCATTTTTCGACAAATCCAAGTAACGGCGCGACTTTTCGGCGTTGACATCAAAATCCGACAAAGCCTCAACAGCCGCAGAAACAGTGGCAATCGGCGTTTTAAATTCGTGTGTCATGTTGTTGATAAAATCGTTCTTCATGGCTGAAAGTTGTTTCTCGCGCAGCAATGCTTTAGCTAATAAATACATACAAGTTCCTACTAAAATTATTAACAAAACAGAGCTGATAAAAATCCATTTCATTTGAGAAATTACATAAGAAAAAGGATTGTTGAAAATGGCACGTACATGAGTTTTGCTTTTGGTATTCCATGTATAAGTTGGGAGTGCATTTGTAATAACGACATACGATTTTTTAACTTTATTATTAAGCGTTGGGTCATCGGAAATATTCCCGCTTTTTCCAAAGTAAAATTGAAACGAAGTATGTATTTGTTGCTTGGCAAGATTTGCAACAAGAATAGGTTTTAACCTCGTTGTATCGAAATCAAATTTCTTTGCTTGGCTTAACTCAAATTCACCAAGGTCTTGCGTTCGATAATATACAACATGATTTTCAAAATCCTCTCTATGAATCATTCCCGAAAATCTTATAGCAATCTTTCGCTTATACGCTGTATCGGATTGTTTTACTTCTTTGTTAAAACCAATCAAACCAAAATTAAACTTGTCTTTTAAATGTTTCTTGCTTGTTACATAGAAATCATATTCTTTTCGGTGTTTATTCCATGCGCTTGAAATAATAAATTGAGAAGTATCCAACATTTGTTGAATAAGCAATTGTTGAATGGTATCATATCTTATTTCAGCCTCTTTTTTAACGGCATCATCAAAACAGATATTTACTTTCTGTACAAATTGAAACAACGTAGTAGCATAATACTTCTTCATCCAATAAAACTGCAACAGCAATATGCCGAGCATTGCCATAATGCAAAGCGCCAACAACAGTTTTATATTCTTTGTCATAATTGCAAATGTAATTATCACTAAAATGAATTCTTCACCGTTAACATACGATAACGTTCATTAACGTAGTGCTTAACCTAATCGAATAATGTTGTCTTCTACTTTTGTAAAAATCTTCAGTCAATGAAACTGTCAATTACAATTATCGTCACGATTCTCGCAGTAAGCATTTTCGCACAAGAACCTTTGCTGAAACAAGGCAATCTTTTTCCTGATATGATTATTAAAAACATTACCAATGCGTCAGTAAAATCTATCGATTTAAACGCAACAAAAGATGGCAAATTTTACATTCTTAATTTTTGGGGAACATGGTGCAGTCCGTGCATTCCCGAAATGGATAGCTTGGCAAAACTACAGAAAATTTATAAAGATAAAATCCAAGTCATCGGTATTTCCGACGACAATGAAGTGCGCAAACAAAATTATCTGAAGAAGAAACCATCCACGCTTTGGTTGGCAACGGATACAAGTTGGTTCTTATCGAGTTTATTTCGTTTTTCTTCCGTAGGACAGAGCTTTTGTAGTCCTGAAGAATTGTTGCTTGGTTGGCAGATTCATAATAAAATTTGAAAAGTTGCTGAAATGAAACAATAAAATCGAGCGCCGACTAAAACAAGTGCCGTATTCCAAAGACGATGTTTTGGCGTAGTACAACGATTGCAACAGCCTGTCTTTCGTTCTTACTGAAAGGAAGCAACATGGGAAAAGGTTATACAAGTATATACGAGGAGAAGTTACTGGTTAATATCACTTAAAAACGCTTTACCGCGAGGTATCTTCGTTTGTAAGCAGGACTTGACAGAGCGCAAAGAAAAAGATATAATATAGGAAATTTCGGATTTGGTGAATCAGAAAGCAGCTATAAAGTTTTTCAAAAGTTTTGAATCAAATTTTCCTTTAAAGTAAGACAGGAAAAGAATGCTTGATGTATATGTATTGAAAATAACTCTCAACGCAACAGAAAAAGTACAGCTTGTTTTCCCAGGGTGCGGTTTGAGCCCTCGTGAACACAGTTTCTTCCACGAACTTTTCCCGTGGCAGCAGGTTTAAAGTTATATTACGTGAGCTAAGCGATTGGTTTAACCGTTGAGAAAACAAAAAGAGAAATGCCTGTGATTGTGTATTACAAGTAGACGTTTGCGATTTCGTAGGTTCCCGCCTACACAAGAATGATGGCAAATGTGTTCAAATATCACAATTTTACATCAACTCCATTCTTCGCGCGCTTCTTTGTTTTTCATTTTTTTTGCGGCGCTTTTGGATACAGCAACCCCGATTTCATATAATGCCATCAAAGGAATAAAAACAATGGTTTGACTTATCCAATCAGGACTTGGTGTTATAAAGGCTGCGACTATCAATAATATTACAATCGCATAGCGGCGCTTGCTTGTCAAAAATTTGGGAGTAATGATTCCTACTCTTGTTAATACAAAAGCCAGTACAGGCAATTCAAAAGCTATGCCACAACCGAGTATTATATTAGTCAGATTTTTTAAATAATCATTTAGCGTAGGGTGCGTTTCTATCGAACCGGGCAAATCACTTATCTGGAAATTTGCCAAAAAGCTGAAAGTAAAAGGGCCTAACACAAAAAAACCAAATGCAGCACCGGCAAAGAAAAAGAATGATACCCAAAATATAGCAAAGCGGCTTCCTTTCAATTCATTATCTTTCAAAGCGGGTTTGGTAAACTGCCAAAATTCCCAGAAGATATAAGGAAATGCAGCAATGAGCCCGCCAACAAAGGCAATGGTAAATGCGCCCAAAAATTGCCCGGCATAAGTAGTTGTTTGCATGGTTACTTTTACCGGCTGCATGCAAAGTGATGGCACATGCAATATGTCGCCAAGTTTGCAAAATAATTTATAGCTTATGAAATCCGGATTGATAGGTCCTTCGATAATATTGGCAAATACCCATCCGTGAAAAGAAAAAATCACAATGGCCAGAACGATAATTGCAATAAGCGAGCGAATGATATGCCATCTTAACGCTTCCAAATGATCGATGAATGGCATTTCTCCCGAGTCTGTTCCGCCCCTTCGATTTAAAAACCTTTGCAGCATGTACTTCTTTAAAATTGAGCGCCAAAGGTAATTATGTAAATTTAATTAACCGATGAAAAATTCTTTGCTAAATATAATAATTTAAAAAAGGCAATTGAATATTTATATAAAATTCAAATAATCGTATTTGTGTTGCAGTATAGCAGCGTCATCTGCGTTTAGCCATTTTTTTAAAATCGTAGCATATACCTGTTTGAAATCTACTTGGTAAATAAGGTCGCCGTTATCTAATTTATTAAGATCGGGCATTGCATTTATCAATCCTTTTTGCTTTAACGCACCGCTGATTAAAAACATATTATTTGCCGTTCCGTGATCTGTTCCATTGGCTGCATTTTGCGCTACCCTTCTTCCAAATTCGCTGAAAGTAAAAAGCAGCACATCGTTAAATTTATTATTTGCCTGCAAATCTTTTACAAAAGCGCTCACAGCATTATTAAGCTGGGTAAATAATTCGTTTTGCCTTTCTTGCTGATTTACGTGCGTATCAAAACTTCCAATGCTTACATAATAAACTTTGGTGTTGATTTCCGACATGATTAATGAGGCTATTGTTTTTAAATTATTTCCTAATTGCGTTTTTGGATAAACCCCTTTTGAAATTCCGGTTTTGCTTTCTTTGTATATATAATCTGCGCTGCTTAATGTCTCTGCCATTGTTTTGTATAAGTAATCGGCAGTATTGTGCGCATGTTCGGCTTCGTGCGAAGCAAGCAAGTTGTTGTAATATTTTTCTTTACTATTGTTATATAACTGCTGTGGGTTTTTTACTGCTATTCCTTTGTAATTATTTCCTTTTAAAGCCAAACTCAGTACATCATCCACCTCAAGCGCCTGCACCGGCATTTTGCAGTTTTCACAAGTCTCATCGAGATAGCGGCCGAGCCAGCCCGTTTGCCATATTTCTTTACTTGAACTTGCGCTTTGCCAAATATCCATACTGCGGAAATGGCTTCTGTCGGGATCGGGATAGCCTACATTGTTCAGTATTGCCAGTGAACCTTCGTCATATAAATTTTTAAAGCCGGTTAAAGCCGGGTGCAAGGCTGCTTCATCATTGAGAATATTTACCTTCTGCTGTTTAAATCCTATAACAGGGCGCGAACGATGATATATATCGTTTTGGAATGGAATAACGGTGTTTAATCCGTCATTGCCGCCGGAAAGCTGAATTACAACTACCGACTTATTGTTTAATTGCGCCAAGCTTTTATTCTTATATAATGCTTTTACAAATTTCGGCAGCATCATCGATGCCGTTGCCATAGAGCCTATTTGGAGAAAATCACGTCTTTTAATCAACATGGTATAAAATTTATATTAGCAAAGTTGAAATTCCGGAGTGCTCATTAAAGCGATCGTTACGCTTTTTATGTATTCTTCTTTATTACTGATGTTTTCTTTGGCTTTTAATGCATTCTCGGCTACAGATTGCCTTTCTGAAGCCAGTATTAGTTGGGAAATTTTTTGATACAGATCTTCTTGTCCGGTTTTTTCATATAGAGAAAAATATTTATTCCAGTTAATAACTGCATTCACATTATAGCTGCCTCTGTAATTTCCTTTTTTTATTTTAACCGCCTCTTTGGCATCGGTAATTTTTCCTGCGCCCATTTGTATATCATCGTCGGTTTTTGTGCTGATATGGAAAAATTCATCGTCCTGAATCAATTGCGGAATTTTTAACCGAAGCATTAACGAAGAGCTATCGATCCAGCTTGTGCCTCCCGGCCAGCCTGCAACATTTGGCGGATAAAAAGGCTGTTGCCCCAATGCATTGTTGAATACCAACAATATTTTTGGATTTTCAATATACATCGGCAACGCACGTTGAATGCTTGCCGTAAGCTGAACCGGAGATTTAATAATATTGCCAATGTTTTTTTCATCATAAAACCAATCTGCGTCAAAAATATTCATAAGCAGATCGTTGATATTATAATTCGATTGATAAAATTTTTCTGCCAATTGATTTACATGCGTTTCGTCTGGCGCATCATTTACAAAATAGCGATACAATTTTCGTGTAATGAATTGAGCACATACTTTTTTTTCCAATAGAATGTTCAAAATATCATCTCCATTAAAGTTGCCCGTTTTTCCCAAAAACTTTTTTGATCCCGTATCGTGTACTTTTTCATTAAAACTAAAGTTGCCGGTTTTATCATACATCCAGCCTGTAAATGCTCGCGCACCTTGCTTTACATCATCTTCCGTATAATTTCCTCTTCCCAAAGTAAAGAGTTCCATTACCTCTCTGGCAAAATTTTCATTCGGATGTTCTTTTCTGTTTTGTTGATTATTTAAAAAGCTGAGCATTGCCGGCGTTTTGCTGACTTCTCGCAATAAGTCGCCAAAATTTCCCAATGCATTTTTTCTGATAATTTCCAACAGCTCTTGCTGCTGATATGCATTTTGAACCCTGCATGCAAAATGTCCGTGCCAAAACAATGCGGTTTTTTCTCTTAGCTGGTCTTCGCCATTTACCATTTGGTTCATCCACTGTATGGTAAGATCCTGAAGCTTGCGAACCTGATTTCTATTGATTTCCATTCTTTCAAATGGTGTGAGTTGCTTTTTGTTTTTTAATCCCGAATGAATATACTCATCGTTATAAACAACAGTAAACTTTGCAGGAACTTTGGATGATTTGGTGTTTATCTGCTGCTGTAATTCATTTAAAGAAAAGGTTCCAATATCAGAGAAATCTTGCGGATTGATGCCGAATGTTGCACGGCTTAATAAATGTAATTTATTTTTTAAAGTGGACTTTGCCATAATGAAAGCCATTTAGAGAAAGAAAAAATGATAGACTGAAACCAAAACGTAGGTTTAAAGTTAATGAATATTAGTATTTGCATCTTTTAAATAAACAATTTTAGCAAATCATATTGTTCGAATCTGAATCCGCATGACCTTCAGCTATGATTTATTGCTATATTCGCTCGTTAATTATTTTTCATGGGTAAATTTTGTTTCAAATTCTGTGGATATCTCTCTGTAATTCTATTTTTTACAGGCTGTGGCGTATATTCTTTTCGCGATGTAGGCTCTATTCCAGATGGCGTAAAAACAGTGAAAATTGCTTATATTGATAATCGTGCGCCTTATATCAACACAAATCTCGCGCCGCAGCTAAATGATGCTTTTGTAAAAATAGTGGCCAATCAAACTAAACTCAGGCGAATCGATGATGATAATGCCAATTATGTAATCAATGCTACCATTAATCAATACAGCGTAAGCACATCGGGCGTCTCTTCAAATTCGCAGGCAAGCCAGGACAGGCTTACGGTTGGCGTACATTTGGTATTGAATGAAAATTATACAGGTTCTGACGGAAAGCAAGTTCAGGATTCAAAAGAATTTGACGTGGCAGGCAATTATGATTTTGATGCAAATTTATCTTTGCAAACTGCAGAAACGAAATTGCTGTCGCAAATGGTAAAAGATCTGTCGGAGTCCATGTTCAATAAAATATTTTCTAACTGGTAATCTTTTTCGATGGAATTACAAGATACTATTACGTCTTTTGCCTTGCATAAAAATTCTTTTGTAGATACAGGCGCTTCGGAATTGAAAAAAATAATTGAAGAACATCCGGCGTTTGGCGCAGCGCAATTATTTTACACAAAAAAAATAAAGGAAAAAGACAATGCACTTTTTTTAGAACACGCCCCAAAAACAGCATTGCGTTTTGGTAATATTTTTTGGCTTAATTATCTTTTATCCGATATTGAAAGTGATATAAAATATACCGAAGAAGAACCCGCTTCCTTGCAGGAAGAAAATTCCGAAACCGATCTTGCCGGTAATGAAAAAATAATAGAAAAAAAACTGTCGGCAATGCTTGCATCACAGGCAAAGGATTTTGCAAAGCCCGCAAATCCGGACGATTCGTTGGCTATTGATACAGAGCCTTTGTATAAAAAAGATTATTTTGCTTCACAGGGAATTTCACTTATTCAATCACAGGATGCCTTTGGCAAGAAAGTAAAAAAATTTACAGAATGGTTAAAAGATATTAAGAAAGCTTCTCCCGGCGCACCGCAGTTGAATACAACGGAAGAAGAGGAAAAGCGTGCCGCAGCGCAGGCAACCGCTTCGTTGAAAATAGAAGAAGTTGTAACCGAACCAATGGCTGAAGTGCTGGCACAGCAAGGGAAAAAAGCGCAGGCTGTAGATTTATACAAAAAATTAAGTTTGATTTATCCCGAAAAATCAGCTTATTTTGCAGCCAAAATAAATTCTTTACAATAATTGTTTAACATATCATGGCGGTATTATTTTTTATATTGATTATTATTGCGTGTATTGTGCTCGCTTTTTTTGTTTTAATTCAAAATCCCGAAGGCGGCGGATTGTCGAGTTCTATCGGCGGTTTCAGCAACCAAATCATGGGCGTTAAAAAAACGAATAATGTTTTGGAAAGAGGCACATGGTTATTTGTTTCCATTGTAGGTTTGCTATGTATTATTTCAGTTTTTATATTCAGCGGCAAAAGCAATGTGAATGACAGTTCTCTGCAACAGCTGAATAATACAGGCGCTCCCGCTCAGCAGGCTCCTGCTAAATAAATTTATTTATAAATTCATTTTTAATTATATCCCGGCTTCGAAACAGGCCGGGATTTTTCATTATTTTGCAGTTGCTTAAATCATCCCCTTTATGCGCGTTGTATTCAGAGTATTTATAATTGTTATATTCCTGGTTGTAGCAACTTCAGCTTGGCTGGTGTTTGCCGGAAATACTGCGTTTAATGGAAAACTGAAGCATCTTTACATTTATCCTTATTCTAAAAATTATGAACAACAAATACAAAGCCAACTGGATTCAGGCAAAATAATCGATAATGTAAAAGTATTTCGTTTTCTTGCAGCGCGTTTTAATGTTTATAAAAATGTAACTCCCGGAAGATTTACCGTAAAAAAGGGTACAAGCGTTTACGGACTGCTGAAAATTTTGCTGGCCAATAAGCAAGACACAGTTCATTTTACCATAAAAAGAGTACGGACTTTAGAGGGCTTTGCCGGAATGTTAGGAAAAAATTTTATTGCCGATTCGGTAAGCAGCTTACAATTTCTTAGAAGCAACGATTCGCTGAAGCCTTTTGGCGTAGATACGTTTACGTTTATTTCTTTATTAATTCCCGGTACTTATGAGATGAAATGGCAATATACTATTCCTCAGATATTATCTGTTTTCCAAAAAGAAAAAGAAAATTTCTGGCAAAATAATCATCGTACAGAACGCGCAGCCGCACAAGGTTTAACGCCGGAAGAAGCAACTACGCTGGCCTCAATTGTGGAAGACGAAACGTTGAAAGACAGCGAAAAAGACACGATTGCAAGCGTTTATCTTAATCGCCTAAAAATAAATATGCCTTTGGCGGCAGACCCGACAATAAAATTTGCTCTACGCAACTTTAATTTAAAAAGAATTTTGCTGGAAGAGCTGAAAGTGCAATCGCCTTATAACACATACGTAAACAAAGGTTTGCCGCCGGGACCGATTTGTACGCCGGATTCGCTCACAATCGAAGCCGTGCTGAATGCCCCGAAAACAAACTATTTATATTTTGTAGCAAAGCCCGATTTCAGCGGTTATCACGATTTCAGCACAGACTATCAATCACATTTGCAAAAAGCAAAAGCATACCAGGAAGCATTGGACGAAAGAAATATCAAATAAAAAATCTCTTCTGACTAAACTTGAAAGGATATTACTCAATTCGCGTCCCGTAAAAATTATTAAAAAAATTTTGCGGAAAATGCACGTTCCTAGAAATGAGAAAATCAATTTTCTGGATGTGGTACGGTTGTTTGCATATCATATAAAACAGCAAGGGCTTACCATTAGAGCCGGTGCTATTTCATTTAATATATTAATTGCCATTCCTGCATGTCTTTTGTTTTTATTCACGCTCATTCCTTATCTCGGCAATTCCGGAGTGATGTATGGTGAAATGAAAAATACCATTTTGAGTTTTACACCCGACAGCGGCGCAAGAATGCTTATGCTGAAATTCTTGGATAATATTTTTGTGAAAACAAAAAACGGATTTCTATCTATCGGTTTTTTATTGGCGCTTTTTTATTCATCCAATGCTATGATGGGTATTATCCGCACATTTGACCGATCTGTAAAGAAAAGAGCAAGAACCAATTTTATAAAAAAGCGATTGCGGGCTATTCGTCTTACGTTAATTTTATTCTTACTTTTTATTGGCACATTGATTATATCTTTCGGGCAAGGCATGCTTTTTCATCACATAATGCATTTGCTGCACATCAAAAATTTAAAAGTGCAATGGCTGATAAAAAATTTAAGATGGGTCGTTATTGTAGCTTTATACTTTTTCAGCATTTCATTTATTTATAAATATGCGCCTACAGTTGCAAAGCGGAAAAAACTAATTTCGCTTGGCTCCGGTATTGCTACATTTTTATTAATATTTAGTACATCATTATTTACTTTCTGGGCGCAGAATTTTTCCAATTACAATAAATTCTACGGCACTATCGGCTCTGTACTGGTTATGATGATGCTGTTATATGTAAATTCGTTTATGTTACTCATGGGTTACGAGCTTGATTTGAGTATTGAGGAATTGAGGGAAGAGGATAAGAAAGAAAAAAAATTAAGAAGAGAAAGCGTGTATTGATGAATGAAAAAAAACATAATTATACGCATAGGTATTTTGCAAAAGCCATAGAATTGCTTAAGCAATATAATGGGAAAGAACCGCTGCATTTTTACTTAAAAAAATATTTTTCTGACAATAAACAACACGGCTCTAAGGATAGAAAATTTATTTCACACTTTTGTTATACTTTTTTCAGAATTGGAAATAATTTGAATGCTGAAGCAATTGAAGAAAAATTAAAAATCGCTTTATTTATCTGTGAAGATTCAATTGAATCTCTGAAAGAAATTTTTGATCTGAATTGGTTTAAAAATCATTCGCCCAACATCAACGAAAGAATTAGTTTTATACAAAGTTTTCATCGCGGGTTTTCTTTACAAAACGTTTTTCCTTTTTCAGAAGAATTGTCCGAAACGATTGATTTTACTGCATTTTCGAAATCATTTTTTCTTCAACCAAAAGTTTTTTTACGTATAAGAAACAATAAGAAAAAACTTGTTTTGGACAAAATAATCAAAGCAAATGTTCCTTTTGAAATTGTTGAAGAAAGTGCAATTGCAGTTCCGCAAAATACACCTCTGGAAAACATTTTGCAACTAAACAATGAAGTTGTAATTCAGGATTTAAGTTCACAAAAAATCGGTTCTTTTTTAGAATCTATCAGTCTAAAAAATCAAACCAAATCCTCTTTTCTGATTTGGGATTGTTGTGCTGCAAGCGGCGGCAAATCTATTTTGGCAAAAGATGTTTTCGTAAATGCTGAATTAACTGTTTCCGATATTCGGCCGCAAATTATACACAATCTTAAACAGCGTTTCCGTGAAGCTAAAATTCAAACTTATAAAAGTTTTATAGCGGATTTGTCTAAGCCTGTAACGCTGAAAGAAAAATTTGATTTGATTATTTGTGATGCGCCGTGTTCCGGTTCGGGCACATGGTCAAGAACACCGGAAATGCTTCTTAATTTTGATAAGATGGAAGCAGTTGAATATCAATTATTACAAAGAAAAATTGTAAGTAACACAATTCCTCATCTTAAAGAAAGCGGTTATTTTTTATATATTACCTGTTCTGTTTTTAAAAAAGAAAATGAAGATATGGCAGCGTTTATTTCCGAAAATTTTTCATTGAGTTGTTTGCGATCGGGACTTATAAAAGGTTATACACATCAGGCAGATTCTATGTTTGCGGCATTGTTTGCCGCTAAAAAATAAACAGTTTATATTCATAAAACGATCATTATTCTTTCAAAGAAAACTTACCATGCCAATAAGAAAACTGAAAGCCGATAAAATATTTGACGGTAAAAATTTTATTACAAATAAAGTTTTGTTGCTGGATGAAGCCGCAACAATCATTGATATAATTGATGATACGAATGATATGCAAGGCGTGGAAATATATGACGGCATTCTTTGCCCGGGATTTATCAATTGCCATTGCCATCT
This sequence comes from Arachidicoccus sp., assembly GCA_028283605.1. Lineage (GTDB taxonomy): Bacteria > Bacteroidota > Bacteroidia > Chitinophagales > Chitinophagaceae > Arachidicoccus. The sequence continues at coordinate 53,404 of JAPWKH010000021.1, forward strand.
TGAACTTAGTCATCTTAAAAGTATTCTTAAAGAGCATACAGGTTTAATTGAATTTGTTACTCAGGTAATGCGGCTTCGTCATTTTAATAAAAATGAAATTTTATCTGCAATAGAAAAGGCAGAAGAAGAAATGTTTACAAACGGCATAGTAGCAGTTGGCGATATTTGTAATACAACCGATACACTGCAAATAAAGCGCGGGCAAAAAATCCTTTACCGAAACTTTGTGGAAACGATGGGCTTTTTGCCGGAAGCTGCAACCGCCCGTTTTGAAGCGTCATTGAAAAATGTTTACCATCCTTTGGCGGCTGAAAACAGAGCTACAACTATTGTTCCGCATGCGCCTTATTCCGTTTCGGACAATTTATTTGCGCTCATCAATCAACATGCTGAAGGTAAAATTATATCCATTCACAATCAGGAAACAAAAGAAGAAAACAAATTGTTTGAAAACGGCGAAAGCAGATTTCGGGATTTTTATAAACTCATTAATACGAATATCGATTTTTACAAGCCTTCCGGTAAAAGCAGTTTACAAACTTATTTACCTGAAATAAATCTTCCCAAACAAATACTCCTCATTCACAATACGCAAACTTCGGAAGAAGATATTTTGTTTGCTGAAAAAACTGCGAAAGAAAATAATCAGCAATTGATTTGGATTCTTTGCCCAAATGCTAATTTGTATATAGAAGATAATCTGCCGCCTGTAAATTTGTTGAGAAAGCACCATTGCAAAATAGCTTTGGGAACGGACAGCCTTGCAAGCAATCATCAATTAAATATCTTATCGGAAATACAAACCATTCAAAGGCATTTTCCTGAAATTCCTGCGGAAGAAATATTACAATGGGCCACATTAAATGGCGCGCAGGCGCTTGGTTTCAGCGATACAGTAGGAAGTTTTGAAAAAGGGAAAAAGCCGGGTGTTGTATTACTAAATAAAGATTTATCGGCGTTAAAAAGAATTGTATAGGAAGAATAAACAATATCAGTTCAAAAAACGTTCTCGTCAAAATCTCGTATTTTCGCGCAAATAACTTTTTTAGCATGTCAATAGAAACAAAATCAACAACAGGATTTGATAAAATACAATTCGACCTTCCGTATAAAGTAGCAGATATCAGCTTAGCGGATTGGGGACGCAAAGAAATTTATCTTGCCGAAGCGGAAATGCCCGGCCTGATGAGCCTTCGCAAAGAATATGGCCCAAGCCAACCGTTAAAAGGCGCGCGTATTGCCGGCTGCTTACACATGACAATTCAAACAGCAGTATTGATAGAAACATTAACGGCGCTCGGCGCGGAAGTGCGTTGGAGCTCTTGTAATATATTTTCCACACAAGACCATGCAGCCGCAGCAATTGCTGCAGCCGGTATCCCGGTTTTCGCTTGGAAAGGCGAAACAATTGAAGAAGCAGATTGGTGCATCGAACAAACTTTATTTTTCGGCAGCAAAGACAAACCATTGAATATGATTTTGGATGATGGCGGTGATTTAACCAATATTGTCTTGGATCAATATTCCGAGTTGGTAGCAGGCATTAAAGGCTTGTCGGAAGAAACAACAACCGGCGTACATCGTTTGTACGAAAGAATGCAAAAAGGCACTTTACCGATTCCTGCCATCAACGTAAATGATTCCGTTACAAAATCCAAATTCGATAATAAATACGGTTGCCGCGAATCTTGCGTAGATGCTATTCGCCGCGCTACTGATGTAATGATTGCCGGTAAGGTTGCAGTTGTTGCAGGTTATGGAGATGTTGGAAAAGGTTCTGCAGAATCGCTTCGCGGTGCAGGCGCTCGCGTAATTGTTACCGAGATAGATCCTATTTGTGCATTGCAGGCAGCAATGGAAGGTTTTGAGGTTAAGAAAATGGAGAATGCCGTAAAAGAAGCAGATATCGTTGTAACTACTACGGGCTGCCGCGACATTATTACAGAGAAAGAATTTCGTGCATTGAAAGATAAAGCTATTGTCTGCAATATCGGGCATTTCGATATTGAAATTGATATGGCTTGGCTAAATAAAAACTATGGCAATACAAAGAATACCATCAAGCCGCAGGTTGATTTATATAACAATAGATGGTAAAGACATCATTGTATTAGCAGAAGGCCGTTTGGTAAATCTTGGATGCGCAACCGGACATCCTTCATTTGTAATGAGCAATTCGTTTACCAATCAAACCCTTGCACAGATCGAGTTGTGGACGAATAGCGACGCTTATGAAAATAAAGTATATGTACTTCCGAAACATCTTGACGAAAAAGTAGCACGTTTACATCTGGCAAAAATCGGTGTTGAGCTGGACGAATTGACCGATCAACAATCTGCTTATCTCGGTATTCCGAAAGAAGGCCCTTTTAAAGCAGATCATTACCGCTATTAATTTTATAGAATTACCAAAATTGGTCTTTTGCTTTAATTCAGTATGAGTATAATACAGTTCTCAAACGTCATTCTCGCGAAAGCGGGAATCTCTATTTTCGCTGCCGCGAAAATTCTTTTTCAATTGATAAATAAATGAATTGCGGTGGTAACCGCAATAAAGATTCCCGCTTTCGCGGAAATGACGTGGTAGTTGATACTTTTTCTATATTGAATTGATTCTATTTATACTATTTATAAAACATAAATAGTCTGTAATATTGGTATTGCGTCATGCCGAATTCTGTTCGGCATCTCTTGGCACAAGACCCTGAAACAGGTTCAGGGTGACGGGTAAGTCCAAAACAATTTATCATAACAGACTATTTTAGGTATATAAACTGTATTACTCTTCTAAATTCGTTGATCTATTATTAGAAATGTGAACAAAGCATATTAATATTATTCTATAATTTTTTATTTCAAATAAAATGCACGCAAATCAACGCGTGCATTTTTGTTTTTAGAATAGCAACAATTTTATTATTATCTTGGTAAAAATATCATTATGCCACAGAATTTTTCCAACCATATAAGGTATTACGCGCCGCACCATTATATCTTTCTTCCATTAATGTTTTTGCTAATGATTCTCGGTATTTGGAAAGGATTTTCAGCCGAACAAAATAATCTTGTCTGGTGGTTATTTGCCGTTACCTCTTTTTGTATTTTATATCTCGCTATCATGCTTCGTCAGCACTATGCTTTAGGAAATCAGGACAGGATAGTAAGGCTGGAGTTTCGGCTGCGATATTTTGAATTATACGGCAAAGATTCCAAAGAAGCGGAAAGCAAATTATCCTTCGGGCAAATAGCCGCCTTGCGTTTTGCAGATGATGACGAGTTTAAAGTTTTATTGGAAAAGGCCTTGCAAGAAAATACAAATCCAAAAGATATTAAACAGTCTATTAAAAACTGGCAGGCCGACAACATGCGTGTGTGATAAAAAGAGATTTTCTTCTTTTCATCTTTACTCTTACTAAAAAATGTATCTTCCTTTTTCAAATATATTGAATGGATAAACGCTGGAACATATTGCCTATCGACGAAATGCACGAACGCGCTTTGCACGCTGTGCTGAATATAAATCCGGCATTGTGCAGGATTTTGGTACAGCGCGGATATAAAACTTTCGAAAAAGCCAAGCAGTTTTTCCGTCCAGAATTATCGGGATTGCTGAATCCCTGGCTGATGAAAGATATGGACAAAGCCGTACATCGCATTACACAAGCATTTAACAACAATGAAAAAATTCTTGTCTATGGCGATTATGATGTGGATGGCACTACGGCTGTAGCAAGTATGTACAGCTTCTTGAAAAGCATTTATCCCAATGTAGATTATTACATTCCGCATCGTTATAAAGAAGGTTATGGTATTTCAAAAGCAGGAATTGATTTTGCTAAAGAAAATAATTTTTCGCTCATTGTTTCTCTTGATTGCGGCATTAAAGCCGTAGAGCTGATAGATTATGCAAAACAATCGGGCATTGATTTTATCGTATGTGATCATCATTTACCGGATGCAAAAATTCCCGATGCCGTTGCTGTTTTGAATCCTAAGCAATCGGATTGCGCATATCCTTACAAAGAATTATGCGGATGCGGCGTTGGCTTCAAACTGATGCAGGCGCTGGCAACAAGTTTGAATTTACCGGCGGAATCTTTTTTGCAATATTTGGATCTGGTGGCTACTGCAATTGCTGCAGACATTGTACCCATTACCGAAGAAAACAGAATTTTTGCTTTTTACGGTTTGAAAAAAGTTAACGAAAATCCTTCAACAGGCATTAAAGCATTGCTCGATTTGGCGCAGACAAAAAAAGAAGATATCAAAATTGTTGATTTGGTATTCATGATTGCTCCGCGTATCAATGCTGCGGGAAGAATGGACGATGCCAAAAAAGCCGTGCAATTATTTATAGAAAAGAATAAAGAAAGAGCTAATGAACTTGCGGAACTTTTGCACACAGACAATTCCGACAGGAGAGAAGCCGATGCGTCCATAACAGAAGAAGCGCTGGAATTGCTGCAATCGGAAAAAGGCGCTACCCGCAAAAAAACAACAGTTTTATTTCAGCCGCACTGGCACAAAGGCGTGGTGGGAATTGTTGCTTCCAGACTGATAGAAAATTATTACAGGCCAACCATAGTTTTAACGCAAAATGAAAATATCGTAGGCGGCAGCGCGCGCAGCGTGCCGGGTTTCAATTTATACGAAGCAGTACATGCATGCCGTGAATTTTTGCTGGGCTATGGCGGGCATTTTGCTGCAGCAGGCATGACGTTATTGCCCGAAAATGTAGAAGCCTTCGCGCAAAAATTCGAAACAGTCGTTGCAGAAAGCATTACACCTGAATTATTGATACCAGAAATCATTATTGATTGTGAGATAAAATTTTCGGACATTACTTCATCTTTTTATAATATTATCCGGCAAATGGAACCTTTCGGTCCGGATAACATGATGCCGATATTTATTTCTCGCAATGTTGATGAAACAGGTTTTTCAAAGATTGTAAAAGAAAAACATATTCGCTTTGTCTTAAAGCAAGGCAACCATCAGTTTACCGGGATTGGCTTTGGTCTTGCAGATAAATTCGATCTACTGATTACACACAAAAAAATAGATGTAGTTTATAAAATCGATGTGAATGAATTTATGGGAACAAAATCATTGCAACTGCGCGTTCTTGATTTCAGAGCAAGTGAAATATTATCATAAAAAATCCGTCGAATCTGTCGACGGATTTCATGTAAGCTTTCAATCTTTACAATTAAGCAATTGCTATTTGCTTAGGCATTTTCTTTTTGGCTTCTTCTTTTTTAGGAATCGTTAATAGCAGCATTCCATTCTCATATTTAGCCTTAATTTCTTCTTCTTTCACCACATTTTTGGGTAATTCAAAACTACGTTGAAAAGATTGATAGCTGAATTCTCTTCTTGTATAATTGTCTTCGTGCGATTCTTCATTGTGCTGCTTTTCCGAAGAGATTGTCAATAAATTACCCTCAAGCGTAATTTTAAAATCTTTCTTATCCATTCCAGGCGCAGCCACTTCCACTTCAAATGTGTCATTTGTTTCTCTAACATTAACTGCAGGAATGGTAGTGTTTGTAGAAGAGTAATTTCCGCTTCCCCAATTAAAAAGTTCGCGGCTAAAAAAATCATCAAATAATGCAGGAAAAGACGGTAATGCCGAATTTCTATTCCATTTTACCAATGACATAATAACCTCCTTTTTAAAATAATGAATAATATACAATCTTAGACTTTAGGCACCTTTGCTAAGAATCAAAACTTTCCAAACAAATAATTTGCCGATGCATAATGACTGAAAAAATTTCATTTAAAAATGAAATTTTTTCTTACGTTTTAATTCAATTTTTGCACATACTTTTTCTCTTTTAATTTTTTTTAATTTTTAAAAGAATTTTTGACAGTGCTTGTTTTTTACAGCATCATTCCGCCGGAAACTTCGATGCGCTGGCCATTAATCCATTTCGCATCTTCGGTACACAGGAATGCGACCACGCCGCCAATATCATCGGGCAATCCTACACGACCCAAAGCCGTAACGCTGGCAATCTGTGCATTTACATCTTTGTTGTCTCGCACATGTCCATTGCCAAAATCCGTTTCGATTGCGCCCGGTGCAACTACGTTTGCCGCAATACCGCGCGAGCCTAATTCTTTAGCCAAATATCTTGTAAGCACTTCAACTGCGCCTTTCATAGAGCCATAAGCCGAACTTCCCGGAAATGAGAAACGCGCCAGGCCGGAAGAAATATTGATGATACGGCCACCGTCGTTGATAAAAGGCAACGCTTTTTGCGTTAAGAAAAACACACCTTTATAATGAATGTTCAATGCAGTATCAAATTGTTCTTCAGTTGTTTCCGCAAAAGCTGCGTATAGTGCCGTGCCTGCGTTGTTAATGAGAAAATCAAAATTCGGACTGCCTGTTTTTTCTTTCAAGTGCTCGGTTACTTGTTTGATAAATCCGTCGAAAGATTTTACATCTCCTGCATCCAATTGAAAGGCTGCGGCTTTTTGTCCGAGAGTTTCTATTTCTTCTACAACCTTATCGGCCTCATCTTTCCTGCTGTTATAAGTTAAGATTACATTGATTCCCTTTTTAGCCAGATTGATTGCCATATCTTTTCCCAGCCCTCGGCTTCCGCCCGTAACTAATGCTGTTTTTTGTGTGCTCATTTTTTAAATTTTTTTATACAGCAAAGTTGAGGCACAAAATTCAATTGTGTATTGCAAGTATCAATCCGTTATTTGCAAAATTCAAATATTTACTTTTGAACGGAAATTTAACGGCGATGTGCCGATATATTTTTTAAAGAAATTGGAAAAATGCGCTACTTCGTCAAAGCCTAAGCAAAAAGATATTTCAGATACATTCCAATCGGTTTGTTTTAATAATATTTTTGCCTCCTGTATTATGCGGCCGCATATAAATTCTGTGGTTGTTTTTCCGGTATTTTCTTTCAGAACTTTGTTAAGATGATTTACATGAATCGCTAATCTGTCGGCGTAATCTTTTGCGCTTTTTAATTCCAGTTGCTGCTGGGTAGAGGTTACAGGAAACTGACGTTCCAATAATTCTACGAACAATGCCGCAACCCGCGCCGATGCATTGTGATGTGTACTGTCAGATGCGTGCGGATGTAGTTTTTGACCATAATGAATCAGCTCCAATACATAGTTGCGCAGCAGGTCATATTTGAATGCATAATCCGATTGCAACTCGTTTTGCATTTTTTTAAAAAGTGCGCTTAATTGTTTTACCTGTTCTGCATTTAATTTATAAACAGGATAATTTCTCGGCATAAAAACAGGAAATATTTCAGGAGAAATGCCGCCGGAAGAAGATAAAAATTCATGTGTGAAAATGCAAAAATAACCCGATTGCTTTTCATCAAGCGGAACGTAATTGTAAGGCACTTTTGGAGATGCGAATAACAAAGCATGCTTTTTTATATCTATTGTTTTGTCTGCATATTCTACCCGGTTGTGCCCATTAATCAAACTGATTTTGTAATATGCCCGACGGTTATAAGGCATTATTTTGGTTTCCTTTACGCTTTTCATTACATTGCTGATGCTGAATACATTGAAATGCCCGATGTGTTTATTATTCGGCAATACCGTACCCATTTCCTTATAAAAACTTTGCAACGTGGTAATTTCTGTCATCGTCTCTTTTTTTGTAAAAATCAAATATACCAAAAACATTTGGGAAGAATCGGCCGCATTGAATGCTTAATCAAAATCCTTCATATTTATATTGTTTCGATTTGATTCTGACTAAAATCATGTTTCCTCTTTTATCAAGGCATTATCTTTGCGCACAAATTAATCAGTGACTATGCCGTCGGATAGGTCTTTTATAAAATATACATACGCTGTTTTATATACTATTTTTGCCGTAATTCTTGCGGGCTCAATCGTAAGAACAACGCACAGCGGTATGGGCTGTCCCGATTGGCCGCATTGTTTCGGGCGTTGGATTCCGCCGTTAAATGCCGGGCAATTACCGCCCGATTATGAAAAATATTTAAGCAAGCAAGATATTGATCATACGTTTAATGCTTTTCATACATGGATAGAATACATCAACAGATTGTGTTCGGGTGTGCTGGGGATTATGATTATCATATTGATTTTTTGGGCATATAAAAAATATTTTAAACAAAAATCAAGCATCTTTTACTTAGCATTATGCTTGTTGCTATTAGTCGCTTTCGAAGCGTGGGTGGGAAAAGTTGTGGTAAACAAAAACTTAGGTGTAGTCTATATTACCGCACACATGTTTCCTGCCGTATTAATTGCCGCAGTATGTGTTTTAATTATTTTTTTATTAGAAAAAAAAGAGAAAATTATCGACAAAAAGTTTAAGTTGGTTCTTTGGCTTTCGATTTTCGCTCTGCTTATACAAATATTATTAGGCACGCAAGTCCGTTCGGAAGTGGACATTGTTTCAAAATCTTTGCACTATGCCGGTCGGGAAACATGGCTAAAAAATATAGGAACTTTTTTGCAGGCGCATGAATTGTTTGCTTGGCTTGCGGCGTTATGCTGCATATTCGCTGCGGGAAAATCATTTAATTATTCGCGTTTACAAAAAAGGGGGTTGCTTATTATTGTTTTAACGATTGGCGAAGTTTTATTGGGACTAATTATGACGCAGCTTAAAATGCCCGCATTTTCCCAACCTTTGCATTTATTATTTTCTTCCATGCTGATAGTTACGGCATTCGCCCAATGGTTAAGGGTAAAAAGTAAATAACTTTGCATGCAATAATCAAATTTAATTATGGAACAACGCACGGAAATATCTTCGCTTGGCGAATTTGGATTGATAGAACACCTGACAAAAAATTTTGAAATATATAATGTGTCTACTGTTGAAACAGTTGGCGACGATGCGGCTGTTATCGATCATTTCGGGAAGCAGACCGTTATTACCACCGATCTTTTGATAGAAGGTATTCATTTCGATTTGATGTACACGCCTCTGAAGCATTTAGGTTACAAAAGTGTGATTGTAAACCTGAGCGATGTATATGCAATGATGGCGCAACCGACACAAATAACGGTAAGCATCGGTGTAAGCAATCGATTCAGTGTAGAAGCATTAACCGAGTTTTACGAAGGCGTGTATGCGGCTTGCGAAAAATATAAGGTAGATCTGATTGGCGGCGATACTTCCGCTTCGCAAAAAGGATTCATTATTTCCGTAACCGCCATTGGCGAGGTGGCTCCTGACAAATATGTAAAAAGAAATACGGCTCAAAAAGGCGATTTAATCTGTGTTTCCGGCGATGTTGGCGGAGCATTTTTGGGGCTGACTTTATTAGAAAGAGAAAGGAAAATCTATTTGGAAAACCCGAACGTACAGCCGGATCTCGAAGGAGAAGATTATGTGATAGGAAGATTGCTTAAACCTGAAGCGCGAAAAGATATTGTTGATTTTTTAGAGAAGAATGAAATCTTGCCAACATCCATGATGGATATAAGTGACGGCATCAGCAGCGAAATTTTGCATATATGTAAACAAAGCAAGAAGGGCTGTAAAATATATGAAGACAAGCTCCCCATCAATGAGTCTTCAAGAAAAGCAGCTTTTAAATTCGGTCTTGACCCAACCGTATGCGCTTTAAGCGGTGGAGAAGATTATGAATTAATCTTTACTTTAAAGCAAGAAGATTACGATAAAATTACACTTAACGAAGAAATAAGCGTTATCGGATATATTACGGAGCCTGAAGATGGATGTAAATTTTTGAGTAAAGGCGGAAACGAATTTGATATTACCGCACAAGGCTGGAAAGCGTTTTAGCATTGAAGATTAATGTTTGAAATTATCAGCCTGTTAGATCAGCATATAATCTTATAACATTTCGGTAATATATCCACGTTTATTTGTGAAAATGTGGGTTTTGGTTCACCGTCAATATGTAAAGGAGCTTCGTTTTTATTAAAAATTCTTATTGATGCTGTTTGAAAATATAAAACTCTTTTAGGATAATTGTTGTCTGCAATATTTTTAATTTTATTCTTTCCGGTTATTTGATTTACCACAGCAGCTATCAACTTTGTTTTTTTCATTTTTTGCACTACTACTATATCAAGTAAGCCGTCATTAAGCTTTGCTTTTGGCGCAATTTTAAAATTATTTCCGAATTGGTTGGCATTGGCAATGCTGATGAAATACGCTTCTGTAGAAAAGTTTATACCATTAATTTCTATTTCAAAAGAATAAGGTTTTGATTTAAAAAAATCTGCTATGCTTTTCCGGACATAAGTTATCAATCCTCTTGATTTGCTATTTGCAAAATCCCACGCTACCTGCGCATCAAGGCCTAAGCCTGCGAGCATACATGCAAATTGTTCATTTATTATAAACGCATCTATATACGTTGCTTCTCCATCCAAAATTCTTTTTAACGCCGCTTTTGAATTCATTGGAACGCCCAATGATCTTGCCAGGCCATTACCGCTTCCGAAAGGAATTATACCAAATTTTAGAGGTAAATGCTTTAAAGACCCGACAACCTGATTTACCGATCCGTCTCCTCCAACAATTATAACATCCGTAAATTTTTCGTCTTTTATTTTCCGGGAAATGTCTTTATAATCTCCGTCTTCTCTTGTTGTCAATATTTCGAAATCAATACTTTGTCTTTGTAATTCATGCTGTATATGTTGTATTGTCTTAGTTTTTTTCTTTGTTCCCGAAATAGGATTTACCAAAAAAATTATTTTTCTTTCTGTTTGAAGCCGGTTCATTTATACAATGCTTATTGCCTGAAAATACATTCTCTGCAAACGAATATATTTATTAATACGCTTGATTTAATATAAACATCAAAAATATTTCCTCTATCTTTATTTGGTTGTTTTATCCGAAAATTTTTCCGGTTGAAGATCAAAAGACATTTTAAGTTTTTAAAAGCAGTTTTTCTTTATACTATTACTTCTTTCGGCGGTGCACAAGGGCATTTGGCCATGATGCTGAAAACTTTTGTAGATGAGCGGAAAGATATAACAGAAAAAGAACTAATTGAATACAATGCTTTTTGCCAAATGCTTCCCGGAGCTTCTTCTTCGCAGATAGTAATGCTAATCGGTTATAAAAGAGGTGGCGTTTTACTTTCTGTTCTTACCTTGCTTACCTGGGTTTTACCGGCTTGTATTTTTATGGGTTTGTTTTCTTTTTTTATAAAATATTTTGATGCCGGGAGTTTACATACCAGAGAAATATTTAAGTATGTAAAACCTATGGCAATTGGCTTTATCTTATATTCTGCAATTAATTTAAGCAAAATATCCATTCACAATACAATTACAAGGGTTATATTAATTGTTACCATTTTACTTACGTATTTATTTTTTCATTCTCCGTGGATATTTCCTGCGGTAATTTTGTGTGGAGGTATTGTTACTAATTTCAGCAAAAAAAGAATTATCCAAACGGAAACTCCGCCCAAAAAAATAAAATGGGGTAATATTCTAATCTTTTTTGCCGTATTCATCATTGCAGGGTTTTTATCCGAAACTGCAAGAAAAAATAACTGGAAACATAGAGCGGAATTTAATCTTTTCGAAAATTTTTACCGGTTTGGTTCTCTCACTTTCGGAGGAGGAGATGTTTTAGCGCCAATAATGTATGAACAATATGTGGTTCGGCCGCAAACCCCTCGTATGATAGCGAAAAAGGACAGCGTTTTAAATATGCAGAAAGACGAATTTCTTACAGGCTATGGAATGCTTAAAGCAATTCCCGGGCCTACATTTTCCTTAAGCACATATATTGGCGGTATGGTTATGAAAAAAAACGGGAATGCTGCACAAATAATGGGTTGTCTTATTGCGGGGTTTTCTGTTTTTCTGCCATCTACATTGCTGGTTCTTTTCTTTTTTCCTGTTTGGAATAATTTAAAAAAATATGCGGTAATTTATCGATCCTTAGAAGGCATTAATGCTGTAGTTGTGGGAATCATTTTTGCTTCTTCACTATATCTTTTGAAAGATATTTCAATTGATATAACATCCGGAAAAATAGAACATATTATAAATATTATAACTATTTTAAGCACGTTCTGCTTATTAAAATATGCAAAATTAAAATCTCCCTATATAGTATTGATTTGCTTAATATTGGGTATTATTTTTTAATTTAATTTAATAAAAATATCTATTTGTTTCTATTTCTTTGTAAACTTCTTCATGTACGAGATATCTTATTGATTTTCTTTGTTTTATACAATTTCTTATATAAGTTGCTGAAATATCCAATACCGGAGCGTTTTCCAATACTTTAAATTTTATATCACCCTGAACATTATTTTGGCTAATTTCAAATCCCGGGCGTTTATATACCACAAAATCTGTTTGCGAAATAAGATGTTCAAAATTCTTCCATTTATTTAAATTCTTAAAGCTGTCAGATCCTATAATTATAGAAAAAGAATGTTGCGGATATTTTTCTTTCAAATAGGCTAAAGTTGTTACAGTATAAGATGGTTTTGGAAGCTTAAATTCTACATCTGAGACTTTAAGCCTGTGATTATCTTTTATTGACAGATTCAATAAATGCAGTCTGTCGTATTCGTTTAATAAGGTTGATTTTTCTTTAAAAGGATTTTGTGGGGAAATTACAAACCAAACTTGTTGAAAATCGGTATGTGTCAAAACATGTTCAGCAATTATCAAATGTCCTATATGAACAGGATTAAACGATCCGAAGTATAAACCGATTTTCATTTATTATTTGAATATATTTTTTGAGTAATTGCTTTTTGGAATATTTTAATCGTTAATTTCTTCTACAAAAATATATTGCGCTTCATTCAGCCTCAGGCTTAAATTATAACCCACAACAGTAATTGAAATCGGATCACCTAAAGGTGCTATTTGTTCAACCTTTATTTTTTCTCCCGGAATACAACCCATTTCCATCAGCTTTATAAATATTTCATTATTCTCAAACTCTTTTATAATCACCTCCTTTCCTACTTTAATTTCCGAAAGTTTTTTCATTATATAATATCTTGTTGGTTTTTATATTAAATATTGTACTTTTTATATCTATCAATCAGACAAAAGTAACTTGTTTTTAATACTAAAATGTGGATAGTAACAAATATGTACGAATTTTGACAATTAATTAAACTGAATAAAATGCATTCAAAAATCTTACGTATTCAAGCTATAATTTAAATGCATTGAATTGGAAAATAATAAATTATACGAATGAAAAAAGTTCAATTTCATTATCAAGACATAAAACTCACTATCAGAAATAAAAATGAGATAAAACGTTTTGTAGAAAAAATATTTATTACTGAAAAGAAAGATTTAGATAAAATACACTACATTTTTTGTACTGATGAATATCTTCTTACAATTAACCGCCAATATCTTAAGCATGATTATTACACTGACATTATCACCTTTGATTTAAGTGAAAATGAAAATAAAATTATCGGGGAAATATACATAAGCTTGGACAGAATTGCAGATAATGCAAATTCTATCAATGAGCCTTTATATAATGAAACTTTACGGGTAATATTTCACGGCGCTTTACATTTGTGCGGCTACAAAGATAAAAATGAAAAAGATGAAAAGATAATGAGAAAAATGGAAGATAAATACATTTCATTATTTACAAATAGTTCCACGTGAAACCAAAAATTGTATAATGATTTATACCTTTGTAAATTAATTAAATAAAATGTTCGAAAATTACGATTTAATAGTTGCCGGAGCCGGTCATGCTGGATGTGAAGCGGCGGCAGCAGCAGCTAATCTGGGAAGTAAAGTATTGTTGATCACAATGAACTTAAATACAATTGCCCAAATGAGCTGTAATCCGGCAATGGGGGGAATTGCAAAAGGTCAAATCGTAAGAGAGATTGACGCTATTAGCGGGTATAGCGGTATTGTATCCGATAAAAGCTTAATACAATTTCGAATGCTTAATAAAAGTAAAGGCCCTGCAATGTGGAGTCCGCGCACACAAAATGACAGAATGTTGTTCTCTCTTACATGGCGCGAAATGCTTGAGAATACACCAAATGTAGATTTCTATCAAGATATGGTACAGTCCATTATAATAAAAAATGGACAAGCAGTAGGTGTAAAAACTAATTTAGGCCATGAAATAAAAGCAAAATCAGTAATAATAACAAGCGGAACCTTTTTGAATGGTATTATTCATATCGGCGAAAAACAATTCGGCGGCGGAAGAGTAGCAGAAAAAGCTGCAACAGGAATTACAGAACAATTAGTGGCTAATGGATTTGAAAGCAGCCGATTAAAAACAGGAACTCCTCCGCGTGTAGATGCAAGAAGTTTGGATTATTCAAAAATGGAAATTCAAGCCGGAGATGAAGAAATCGTAGGCTTTTCATATCTAAATATTGAAAAAATAAATCCTGAAGATCAATTACCCTGTCATATTACATTCACAAACGAACTTACGCATGAAATATTAAAAACAGGATTTGATAAAAGCCCAATGTATACCGGCCGGATAGAAGGCGTGGGACCAAGATATTGTCCGAGTATAGAAGATAAAATAAACAGGTTTGCCGACAGGGACAGGCATCAAATTTTTGTAGAACCGGAAGGTATTTAAAACAGTTGAGATATATGTAAACGGATTTTCGACATCTTTACCTGAAGAAGTACAATATAAAGCATTAAAAACGATTCCGGGTTTTGAAAAAGCAAAAATGTTCCGCCCGGGATACGCGATAGAGTATGATTATTTTCCGCCTACGCAACTAAAAGCAACATTGGAAACGAAAATAATAGAAAACCTATTTTTTGCCGGACAAATAAATGGAACCACAGGTTATGAAGAAGCCGCTTGTCAGGGATTGGTTGCAGGAATAAACGCACATCAAAAAATTACTGACAAAGAACCTTTTATTCTTAAAAGAAATGAAGCCTATATCGGTGTATTGATAGATGATTTAATCAATAAAGGAACCGATGAACCTTACAGAATGTTTACCAGCAGAGCGGAATACAGAACACTTTTAAGGCAGGATAATGCAGATATAAGATTAACACAAATGAGCTATAACATTGGACTTGCAAAAGAAGACAGATTGATAGCCGTTGAGCAAAAGAAACAGGATGTTGAAAATATTGTAAATTTATTAAACAACAGTTCTTTAGAACCGGAAGAAGTAAATTCTTTTTTACTATCAAAAGATTCTACTCCAATTTCTGAAAAACAAAAAATTTCAAAGTTATTATTGCGACCACATATAGGATTATTGGAAATGAAAGAAAATGTGGAGAAAGTAGGAAATATATTAAATATTAAAAATAATTTAAATATACAACAATCTGAAATTCAAATAAAATATAATTCTTATATAGAAAAAGAAGAGGAACTGGCCAATAGAATGAACGCGATGGACAATCTTAAGATACCTGAAAATTTTGATTATAAGAAATTAGTGGCTTTAGGAACGGAGGCAAAACAAAAATTTACAAAAATACAACCGCGTACAATCGGTCAGGCAAGCCGCATAAGCGGTGTGAACCCGACAGATATACAAATATTAATGGTTCATATCGGCAGATAGTTTTACCAAATTATTAATCCGTAATCTTAAAAAGAGTTAGTAACATTACAGATTTAGCGGAAATAAATTCAATTTTGAAAACCAGAAGAATTATATACCTGTTCATTCTTATATTTATAAGCAGCCAAAAATATATGTATGCACAGGAAAATAAAATAATACAAGGATCAGTATTTGGCAATTTGTACCGAGCACCGGTGCCAAATGTAGAAGTTTATTCAAAATCGGGAAATATAACCAAAACCAATCAAAACGGCGAATATGCCATTCCCGTAAATTCTAAAAAAGATTCTATCTGGTTCAGATTTTTAAACAAAGACACCAAAAAATTTTCTGTTGATACTATTCATAATCCTAAAGATTTTGAAGTAAGAATCTACCTGCCGGATTATTATAAATTCGACAATGAATTACCGACTGTAAGAGTTACTACAAAAGATTATTACAAAGATTCACTTAAATTAAGGGAAGATTACGCTAAAATATTCAACAGGCAAACTCCCTGGAAAAGTTTAGGAGAAGGAATAGGTACAAGCAATGCAGGTAATGGCGGAATCGGAATTGATCTTGACGCGATTATAGGTTTATTCAGGTTTGGGTACAATCACAGGCAAGAATTATATCAAAAATTCGCTTTACAAGTAGAAGAGGACAGGTATATCGATCACAGATTTAATAAAGCATTTGTGGAGAAAATAACAGGACTGGAAGATGATAAAGAAAAAAAAGAATACATGCTGAAATACCGTCCAAAATATACGCAATTGTTGGCAATAAATGATGCACAACTTGCAGAATATATCAAGGAAACATTTAAAAAATATAATAAAGAAAAATATCAGTCGGGTATTAAAAACAATATTATTATACCGGTAGATTCCGCAAAACAATAAATTATTTAATCAAGCCAACGGATCTACTTATTTCCAGCATTCGGTCTATTGGTTTTTTAGCGGCTAAACGCAATTTTTCGCCCATCACAATCTGCGGCAATCCGTATTTCATGCACAGGTAAACTTTTTCCAATGTATTCATCTTCATATACGGACAATCATTACATGCGCAAGCGTTATTTGGCGGAGCAGGAATAAAATGTTTATGGGGAGAATCTTTTTCCATCTGATGCAAAATGCCGGCCTCAGTTGCCACAATAAATTCATTGCAATCATCTTTTACAGCAAAATTCAAAATCTGCGTAGTGCTGCCTATAAAATCTGCATACTTCAAAACAGCTTCTTCACATTCGGGATGAGCTAATAATTTAGCGCCAGGATACTGTGTTTTAAGCTTCAAAATCTTCTCCAGACTAAAAATCTCATGCACCATGCACGATCCGTTCCAAAGCAGCATATTGCGCCCCGTTTGCTTATTTATATATGCACCAAGATTTTTATCCGGAGCAAAGATAATAGGCTGATCCTGCGGAATACTTTCCACTATTTTCTGCGCATTGCTGCTGGTACAAATAATATCGCTCAGCGCTTTTATTTCTGCAGTGCAATTGATATAAGAGATTACAATATGATCCGGATGATCATCTTTAAATTTCTTAAATGCTGCTGCAGGTGCGGAATCAGCTAAGGAACAACCGGCATTTAAATCAGGGAGAACAACTCTTTTCGTTGGATTGAGAATTTTCGCAGTTTCCGCCATAAAATGCACACCGGCAAAAACGATCATATCTGCATTTGTTTTTGCAGCTTCTTGCGCAAGGCCGAGACTGTCGCCAATATAATCCGCAATATCCTGAATATCGGCTTCCTGATAATAATGCGCTAAAATAACCGCATTCTTCTCTTTTTTTAATTTTTGAATTTCTTCAAACAAATCTAAAGTAGCAGGAACAGAAATATCAAGATAACCTTTTTTATCTAAATTTTTTTCAGCTTCAATTAAAGTGTGCATATCACTTGTAGTATTATACTATATTATAATTATTATAAAAACCTATTACTATTACAGCTGTTAATTTATTGAAAACTTAGTTATCAACATACTTCAAAGTTAATTAGATTTTAGTTATCCATACTTATCCACAAAAATATTAACGCCGCTTTCTTAGGCAAATAGAGAAATGGGTAAATGTTATACACATTGTGGATTATTACTTAATCTCATTTTTCACATATTAATTTTCACAAAAATCAACTGTTAATTAAGAGCAGAGAAAAAGTAAAAAATTAATGAAATATTAATATTTATTTAATATATCTTGGTTTTTATGAATAATATTTCAACAAATTTTTTCTGTAGTAATGGTGTTATTCACATGTAATTCTTGTTATTCACTTTACATGTGAATATTGTATTTCTTTCTTAGAAAGAATGAAATTTTTTGGATAAATAAGAAGGGAATATATTTAAGATTTATAATCTTGAATGTTGATAAGATCTGTACAGAAATTATATTCTCCCTCATCATTACTGCTTATAATGATTATTTTTTCTTTGCAATAAGTATCTATCAAACGATGATATAAAGAATATCCGTTTTTATCAAGATTGGTGCAAGGTTCGTCTAAAAGCAATACCGGAACGTTGCTGAAAATTGCCTGTGCAAGTTTAATACGTTGTTTCATTCCGCTTGAGAAATATCTTATTTGTTTGTTGTAAGCAGAAGCAGGAAGTTCTACTTCATCTAATATTTGTGGAACAGTAATATCCGGAAAGAAAGGTTTGAATTTGCCGTGAAAATTTAAAAATTCTAAAGCGGTCATTTCTTCAACAAGCTCTAAATACGGAGCAACGATGGAAAAATTTTTGTAAATATTTTCTGGAGAAATTTCTTTTTGCTGAATGCTCCACAAAATTTTTCCCTGATTTAATTGAAGAATACCTGCAATACTCTGTAATAAAGTGCTTTTACCGCTTCCGTTGTTGCCAACAATAGCATAAGATTTTTTGGCGTAAAATGTTTGATTTATATTCCTGAAAATCCAATCCCTGTTAAATCTTTTTCCGGAATCAGATAAGGTAATTTGCATGATTAAAGATTAATCTTCAATATCGGCAGCTTCTCTTCCGCCGGTTCGTTTTACAATACCTCTTTCGCTTTCGCGGATAAAAGTAACGATCTCATCTCTTTCATCACTTGTATTAAATTCCTGTTCTATTAATTCTAAAGACTGAGAAATATTTAGTCCGCTGCTGTAAATAGTTCTGTATATATCAATGATTTCATTGATTCTTTCGTTGGAAAATCCACGGCGTTTCAAGCCCACACTGTTTACGCCACCGTAAGTTATAGGCTGTCTTACTACCTTAATGTAAGGAGGAATATCTTTATTTACCAAGCATCCGCCGCCGATATACGCATGTACGCCTATTCTTGAGAATTGCTGAATAGCGCCCATTCCTGCTACAATCGCCCAATCGCCCATTAAAACGTGGCCGCCCATTTGCACATTATTGCTAAGAATGCAATTATTCCCGACAAAGCAATCGTGGGCAATATGGCTGTAAGCCATGATCAGGCAATTGCTTCCGATATGTGTTTTCCATTTATCTATGGTTCCCCTGTTAATGGTTACAAATTCGCGGATTGTAGTATTATCTCCTATTTCTGCAATAGTTTCTTCGCCGGCAAATTTTAAATCCTGTGGAACCGCAGAGATAACCGCACCGGGAAAAATTCTACAATTCTTTCCGATTCTGGCTCCATTCATAATGGTTACATTACTGCCAATCCAGGTTCCTTCTCCAATTTCCACATCGGGGTGGATCACAGTGAAAGGATCAATTTTTACATTGTCTGCAATTTTAGCACCCTGATGTATATATGTATAAGGTTGGATCATTTAAAAAAATTATAACCATTTCTTAATAAGAAGAATTAAAATAAATGGGGACAAAAGTAGATAAATTAATGAATTTATTTACAAATAAAACAAATTGCCAAAAAACACAATAAATTCTCTTGTTAAATGATAACTAAAGAGAATGGTATTAAAATTTTGTTGGCTTTTTCCTTCATCCTTTATATCTTAAAAAATCAAATTAGAAGTTTTACTGTAAATTAATCTTTAGTAATAAAATAAATAAAATTATAACGTAAAAAGAAAATATATACCTTTGCGCAAGTTCTTTTATAAATCTTATCAAGAAAGGCAGAGGGATTGGCCCTGTGAAGCCTTGGCAACCTCGCGAAAGCGGAAGGTGCCAAATCCAACCGGATACATATTCGGGTAGATAAGTCAGCGTATTTGTTTAATATTCTTCAAAGATATTTTAGCCTGCACTGACTTTTTGGTGCAGGCTTTTTTATATAATTCAAATCCCATCTGCATTTCCTTGATTTATTTTTTTAAGCAATAAAATATTTGGCAGAATAAAATTTAGTCGATTAAATTTGTAGGACAAATGAGCTATATAAGCAACATATTTATTTCTTTCCGCATCTCCGTGATGTGTTGTTGCATGTGCGCATCGCGCATATAATCATTCTCTTGCTTCTTCGGAAGCGCCTATAAATTTATCCGGTTATTTTATTTCTCACCATAAAACTTTTACAGTAATGAGCAAATTACGTTTCGAAACGTTACAAGTACACGCAGGTCAATCGGTAGATACAAACACCAAAGCCCGAGCAGTACCTATTTACCAAACATCATCTTATGTATTTAACGATGTGGTACACGCAGCCAATCTTTTTGGTTTGCGGGAGTTTGGAAACATTTACACGCGTATCATGAACCCCACAACAGATGTATTTGAGCAACGTATTGCTGCGCTTGAAGGTGGTGTAGCTGCTGTTGCAACGAGTTCGGGCCAAGCCGCGCAGTTTCTTGCATTGAACAATATTTTGCAGGCAGGAGACAATTTTGTGAGCACATCATATTTATACGGCGGCACATACAATCAGTTTAAAGTCGCATTCAAAAGATTGGGAATCGATGTAAACTTTGCGGAAGATGATAATGCAGAAAATTTTGAAAAACTGATTGATGATAAAACGAAAGCTCTATATCTAGAAACAATTGGTAATCCTCGATTAAATATTCCGGACTTTGAAAAGATTGCTGCACTTGCAAAAAAATACGACTTGCCTTTGATTGTGGATAATACTTTTGGTGCAGGCGGTTATTTATTTCGTCCGTTGGAATACGGCGCAAACATTGTTGTTGAGTCGGCTACCAAATGGATTGGCGGGCATGGAACTTCCATCGGCGGAGTGATTGTAGATGGAGGAAATTATAATTGGGCTAATGGAAAATTTCCACAATTTAGCGAGCCGTCCGAAGGTTATCATGGTTTAAAGTTTGCAGAAGTATTTGGCATCAATAATCCTTTAGGATTACCCAATATTGCTTTCGCCATTCGCGCTCGAGTTGAGGGTTTGCGCGATTTCGGGCCTGCTATTAGCCCGTTCAATTCTTTCTTGTTTTCACAAGGGTTGGAGACATTGTCTTTGCGTGTAGAACGTCATGTACAAAATGCATTGGCATTGTCGCAATGGTTAGAAAAACATGCACAAGTTGAGTCGGTTACTTATCCAGGATTGGCATCAAGTCCTTATCATGAATTGGCCAAAAAATATTTGAAGAATGGATTTGGCGGAGTGCTCAATTTTACTGTGAAAGGATGCAAAAAAGCAGCTTTGAAAGTGATTGATAAATTAAAGCTCGCAAGCCTTTTGGCAAATGTAGGCGATGCTAAAACATTGGTAATTCATCCTGCGTCCACAACACATGAACAATTGAGCGAGGAAGAACAAATTGCCGCAGGTGTACAACCCAATCAAATCCGCGTAAGTGTAGGCATTGAAAATATTGAAGACATTAAAGAAGATTTTGAACAGGCATTGAATGAATTATGATAATAAATTTTACCGCAAAGCGCATAAAGCATAATATGAAGTTTCACGCAAATTTCTTTGTGAAACTTTGCGAAAAAATGCTGTGTTCTTTGTGGTAAAAAATACACAAGAAGAAATGATTTTGACTAAAGAAAAAGCAATAATAAATAACGCTAACGTGCAACAATCTGTTTATCGGCACAATGAACTGTTTGCTTTGGAAAGCGGAAAAATAATTCCTGCATTTCATTTGCAATACACCACTTACGGAAAATTGAATGCCGCGAAAGACAATGTAGTATGGGTTTTTCACGCGCTTACGGCAAACAGCGAAGCGGCAGATTGGTGGCCCGGATTGATCGGTAAAGGAAAGCTATTCGATACGGAAAAATATTTTGTTGTATGTGCCAATATTCCCGGAAGCGCTTACGGAAGTATTTCTCCGTTGGATATTAATCCTGTTACCGGAGAAAAATATTATCACGATTTTCCTTTGTTTACCATTCGCGATATTGTGCATACATTTCAGCAATTAAAAAATTATTTGGGAATAGAAAAAATTGCTGTCGGTATTGGCGGCTCGCTCGGCGGTATGCAACTACTCGAATGGGCGATTGAAGTACCGGATGTTTTTGATAAAATAATTTCTATAGGCACAAGCGCCAAGACATCGCCATGGGCAATTGCGTTGAACGCTTCGCAACGAATGGCTATTGAAGCAGATTCTACCTGGAAAAACAAATCTGACGATGCCGGACTAAATGGATTAAAAGCGGCTCGTTCTATTGCGCTGTTATCCTATCGGGATTATAATACGTACGAGCTTACGCAACAGGGGGTAACAGAAGCCTCGGCGAGTTTGCCAATTGACGAGCAAATTTATCGCGCGGAAACATACCAACGATATCAGGGAGAAAAAATGGTAAAGCGCTTCAATGCATTCAGCTATTATTTTATTACCAAAACATTAGACTCGCACGATGTGGGGCGCAACAGAGGTTCAATAGAAAAAGCATTGAACAGAATTCGCGCAAAGGCTTTGGTGATGGGTATTTCAACGGATATATTATTTCCGCCGGCGGAACAGGAAACTATTGCAAGAAATATTCCGAATGCGGAATTGCATATCATCGATTCCTTATTCGGGCATGATGGATTTTTGCTGGAGTTTGAGAAGATTGAAAAATTTATTATTCCTTTTTTAAATAAATAGGGTAAATTATTTTTTAAAATGAAGAGCAATATTTTTAAACAAATAAAATATACTCCATTTTTGGGGCTGTCTCTTGGGCTGATATTCTTAGGACTTTTTTCTATGGTTATCGGAAGACTAAATACACGGGAAGATTGGGGCTACCCGATTTTTATTGGTTTTTGTCTTCCTCTCGCAGTTCGCATGTTCATCATGTATTGTCTTTTGAGATTATTGTTGCGCGAAAAAGTTGTGCTACAAAACATAATAGAAGGTTCAATTATTCTCTTATTTATTCTTTGGCATTGGAGAAGGATATTTTTAAAATAAATAAATTAAAATGACTACACATAAAGAATTAATTATAGGCATGTTCGGCTTCGGCGTTGTGGGCGAAGGCTTGTATAAAATTTTACAGCAAACGCCATCGCTCAACGCAAGAATAAAAAAATCATGTATTAAACATCCGGGCAAAAAGCGGAATGCGCCGGAGGAATTATTTACCACAGATAGAAACGATTTATTGTTCGATGATGAAATCAATGTGATCGTTGAAGTAATTGACGATTCAAAAGCCGCTTACGAAATCGTTACAACAGCTTTAAAAAATGGAAAAGCCGTTGTAAGCGCAAGCAAAAAAATGATTGCCGAAAATCTGCAAAGCATCCTTGATTTACAAAAAGAAACCGGCTTGCCTTTTCTTTGTGAAGCCGCGGCGTGCGCGTCCATTCCGGTAATTCGCAATCTTGAAGAATATTATGATAATGATTTGTTGCATTCCATCCGCGCAGTAGTGAATGGCTCTACAAATTTCATTCTTACAAAAATGTTCGATGAAAAGCTGGACTTTCAGGACGCATTGATTCTTGCGCAGCAGCTCGGTTTTGCAGAGAGCGATCCTACGCTTGATGTAGAAGGATTCGATGCCGTGAACAAATGGACGATACTGTTAGTACACGCTTACGGAATTGTTACATCCATCGACAATCTTTTGTTTACAGGCATTCAAAATATTCAGTTAAGCGATGCAACCATCGCAAAAGAAAAAGGCTGGGACATAAAGCTCGTAGCACAGGCAAAAACTTTACTGAACGGAAAAGTTGCGGCATTTGTAATTCCGCAGTTTGTAAGGACGGAAGGGTTGCTCACTTTTGTGAAAAATGAATTCAACGGCGTTGTTATCGGAAGCGGATTTGCCGACAGGCAATTTTTCTACGGAAAAGGCGCGGGAAGTTTAGCCACCGGATCGGCTGTAATGAGCGATATATCTGCATTGCGCTATGGCTACAAATATGAATACAAAAAATTGTACCATCACAAACCGAAAGAACTTACCGAAGATTTCTATGTACGCATTTATATCAGCTTTGATGAAGTAAATAAAATCCGCAGAGAAGAGTTTGAATGGATTGAAGAATGGCACGCAGGTTTGGAAAGAAGTTATTTGATCGGCGTAATACATTTTCAAAAATTAAGAAAAAACGATTGGTGGAAAGCGCCGGGCGTTTCCCTTATTCTCATGGTCGATGGCATTATCGAAGAAATTGATTCGCGCAATGCAAAGAAAAGAAGTTTGGAATTAGCGGGAATTTTATAATTTCCCAAGTAATGGATAAGCGTATATTTTTTGTTTACTTATAGTTTCTTGGTGTAAAATTGGACTACCTTTAGGAAGAGATTCTCCCTTTCTTTAAAGAATGTAACCATGAAATGAGCCATAAGAATTTTGCATACTCCAAGCAAAGATTTTTTGGCAATTAAAAACACTAAAAAATAAACAGATGAAAACGAACAGACTGTCTGAAACAATTTTTGCTGCTTTAAATTCTCAATTGACAAAGGAAGCACACGCGGCTCAGATATATTTATCATTAGGTAC
The DNA here is from genome assembly GCA_028283605.1 of Arachidicoccus sp. Classification (GTDB taxonomy): domain Bacteria; phylum Bacteroidota; class Bacteroidia; order Chitinophagales; family Chitinophagaceae; genus Arachidicoccus. The sequence goes on from JAPWKH010000021.1 coordinate 77,826, forward strand.
TTGGGCAGATGATAAAGGATATGAAGGTATATCAAACTTCTTATTCAGACATGCCAACGAAGAGCGCAATCACATGATGAAGTTTTTGGAATACATATTGGATCGTGGAGCGAAACCCGTAATAGAGCCTATTCCCGGACCAATAGAAGATCCACAAAATGTACAGAATTGTTTCAATAAAGTTTTTGAGCAGGAAGTAGAAAACACTACTGCCATTTACAAGATTGTAAAATTGAGCTTAGTGGAAGAAGACTGGGCAACATGGAATTTTTTGCAATGGTTCGTAAAAGAACAGATAGAAGAAGAAACATTATCTCTGAAATTATTGGATAAAATAAAAATTGCCGGTGGCGAAAAAGCCACAGACGAAGCTTTGCAAACGCTCGATAAAGAATTGGAACACACGTCCGATGATCTTCCTTCCGCCACCAATGCTACGCAGGCAAATCCATAAAAACAAAATAGATTTTATAGTACCGGCTGTTCTTCAAATAACAAGAACAGCCGGTTTTGTTTTTCATCCACATAAAATTTACAGATTGGTTTGTTTAGTTTTGCAAAATATTTATTCAAATGGCGTTAATTCTATCCATCGATACAGCAACAGAAAATGCAATAGTAAGCTTAGGTAAGGAAGAAGAAATTATTGCTTTCAAGAAAAATGAAGAACAAAAAAATCATGCATCTTTCGTGCAGCCGGCTATATTGCAAATCTTAAAAGAAAACAATATTGAATTTAAACAAATAGATGCGATAGCCGTAAGCGCCGGCCCGGGAAGTTATACCGGTTTGCGCGTTGGTTTGGCCTCTGCAAAAGGATTGTGTTTTGCACTTGGCACACCATTGATTTTATTAAATACATTACAGGTAATGTCGGCACAAGTTGTTCAGGAATTGCACAATTCCTCAGCATATTATTGTCCAATGATTGACGCTCGCAGAATGGAAGTTTTTACCGCTATATATGATTATTCTTTAAAAGAAATATTATTACCTAATCCGGAAAATATTTCGGATAATAATTTTATTGAGATGCTCTCTTCTTATAAAAATGAAATAGTATTTTTTGGAAGCGGAATGCCTAAATGGAAAGCAACGACGCATCAAAAAAATTTTATATTCTACCACAGCGCGCTTGATTCCCCCAACGGAATTAACCGGCTTGCACAGCAGCATTTTATGCAAAAGGATTTTGCCGATCTTACTTACAGTGAGCCATATTATTTCAAAGATTTTTATACTACCGCAAAAATTAACGGTTAATTGATATGCTGTTAAAATAATGATATTTTTATATATAAAAAATCAATGAAGACTAATTTAATAGCTAATTTTATGATTAATTTTTGCAATATATTATCTTGAATTAATCAATAAAAATCATGAGCAACACTATTCAATCCATTGTTATTAAATCTCCCAATGGTTCAGAGGAAATAGCGATAGACTATTTAAGAATGAAAAAAGCAGCGCTTATACTAAGGGCTATCAATCATAAATTACGGTTACAGATTATTAAGCTTATACAGGAACAGCAGAAAATTACGGTTACGGAAATTTATGTAAAACTACGGCTGGAACAATCTGTTGTATCTCAGCACCTGGCTATTTTAAGAAGAGCAAATTTGGTAGTAACACAGCGCGATGGAAAGTTTATTTATTACACGATCAACTTTAACCGAACCAAAGAATTAATTGGTTTTGTTGACGAATTATTGAAATAAATCGAAATCATTAAACGCAAAACAATGTACGTAGAACAGCTATATACCGGCTGCCTAAGCGAAGCGGCTTATTATATTGAGAGCAATGGAGAAGCGGCAGTAATAGACCCGATGCGCGATATAGAGGCATATTTGGAATTGGCAAAAAATAGAAATGCAAAAATCAAATATATTTTTGAAACACATTTTCATGCAGACTTTATAAGCGGACATTTGGATTTAAGCAAAGCTACAGGCGCACCGATTATTTACGGACCTGAAACTGAAGCCGGGTTTAAAGTACATATTGCTGCAGATGGAGAAAAATTCACATTAGGAAATTGTACTGTTCAGGTATTGCATACGCCCGGCCATACATTGGAAAGCTCTTGTTATTTATTAAAAGATGAAACAGGAAGAGACTACGCACTTTTTACAGGAGACACTTTATTTATCGGCGATGTTGGTCGCCCGGATTTAGCGCAAAAAGGCGCAGAAACGACTTCGGCGGAATTGGCGGCAATGTTATATGACAGTTTGGAGAATAAAATAAAACCGCTTGCCGGTGATGTATTGGTTTATCCGGCACACGGCGCAGGAAGCAGCTGTGGAAAGAATTTAAGCACAAAAACTGTAAGCACCATAGAGGAACAAAAGCAAACAAACTACGCGTTGCTACAGCCATCAAAAGAAGAATTTATCAAAGCGGTTACAGAAGGGCTGTCCGAACCTCCGCAATACTTTCCGGTAAACGCGGAAATCAATAAAGCAGGCTATGCTGCGCTGGATAAAGTGTTAGAAAACGCTCTTACTGCCTTATCGGTTGAAGAATTTGAAAACGCAATGAATATGCCGGATGTATTGATAATAGATACGCGGAACCAAACGGCTTTTGTACAAGGATTTATTCCTGAATCAATTTTTATTGGTTTGGACGGCCGGTTTGCAGAATGGGCGGGAAGCCTGATAGATTTTAATAAAAAAATATTAATCTTGGGCGAATTGGGAACGGAAAGAGAAACGGCAATCCGATTGGCACGCGTAGGATTTGATAAAATGACCGGCTATCTCAACGGAGGATTTGAGGCATGGAAAAATGCAGACAAACCAATTGATATGATTATAGAAGTGGAAGCCGATGAATTAGAAATAGATCTCCGCTTCGATGAACAGGCTATTGTTATAGATGTTCGTAAAGAAACGGAATATGCCGACGGACATGTAAAAGATGCGGCAAATATTCCGTTGGCTACTTTGACCGATCCCGCAACGATGTCACCATTCGAAGACACCGATAATATTTATGTCCATTGCCAAAGCGGATACAGAAGTACCATCGCCGCATCATTATTAAAAAGGCAAGGCATTCACAATCTCAGAAACGTTGCAGGAGGTTGGCAGGCAATCGAACAAATTAAGGAAATTAAAAAAGAAAAATCTGTCGCGGCGCTGAATTAACAAGAAGAGTATCAATAGATTTAACATACTTGTTTATACATCTTTCAGTAAAATATCCTTTATCTTAGAGGGATATTTTTATTATAGATTAATTATAAATCATAATGACATACAAGAAAATATACTTTTCTAACGCAATCTTTTTACCTCTTTTCATTTTTTTTTCATCTATATCTTCTGCACAGCGTCTTGATACGTTAATGATGATATACAATGCAAAATATCCTGTAGAAAGAGTGCATTTACAATTCGATAAAAGCACTTATGCTCCGCAGGACGACATCTGGTTCAAAGCATATTTATTATCAGGAATAAACCCCGACACACTGAGCAGAAGTCTGTATGTAGATTTCAGTGATGAAAAAGGAAAAGTATGGGCACACGAAGTATTTCCTGTAACGCCCACAGGTACAGCATTTGGTCAATTCAAAAT
>JAPWKH010000022.1 GCA_028283605.1 Arachidicoccus sp.
CAGGTATCCATGGAGAAATGGATAAATTGAGAAATGCATCTCTTATTTTAGAGGAATATTTTTCGTCTGTAAACCAACAACTAAATGCGGATACTAAACTTATCAAAACTGCTGGTATTTTGTCCCTTTTCAGGAACATAGATTTAAAATACACTCAGACTATCATTGAAATTGAAAAATATTTTCAAGTTTCAAAAAATGAATTGATTGAAAATCTTGAACTGCTTTATAAATATGAAATAGCAGATGAGCTTAATGGTTCGTATAAAGTCGCAGACCAAATATTAGGAGAATATATTTTTTTCTTGGTGTTTATCAAACAAAAACAACTTTCTTTTGGTTTGCTACTTGATCTGTATATAGATGAAAACAAGTTCTCTTTAATTAAATTACTTAATCCTATTGTTGCTAATTACGGATTTGAAGAAGTAAGGCTTCTTATAATTAATGACATTAAAAGAAAATGGGATAGCTTGAGCAATGAAAGTAAATCTTGGAAATTTTTAAAAGATTTTTGGTTCTATCTACCGACAGAATCTTTGATGTTTGTTAGTAGGGTTGTTTCAATAAAAAATGCGACGGATTTAAATAACCTGCCTTTTCAAATTTACAACGATAATCAGTTAGAATCGTATCAGGATCATATTATAGAAATTTTAGTGAACTTCCAGCAATTTACAGATAAGTTTACGCTTGCGCTGGACCTGCTAGTGAAATATGGATTGTCTGAGGCATTTCGTTTTACTAAGCTACTCAAAGTATTTACACAATCTTTCACTTACGGAAGATACGATTATAGCACGAATTACGGTACCCAAATAAAGCTATTCGAATACTTATATGATAAAGTTCATAAAGAAGACGAAATATTCTATTCTAAAATCATATTGTTCATAGCTCATAAATATTTAATCGATAGTTTTCAATCCAATTATAGCGATGGCCTTACAATGTATTTTGGGCAGATACCTATCTATTTATCTGATGCGCATAAAGAGTTTAGAACTAAGTTGTGGAACTTCATCTTTGATTGCCACAGAAAAGAAGCCTTGAGAGATGATGTTTATAACTTCTTTGAAAGACATAGATATGAACATCACTATCATAAAAATAATGCCGTGGTTGAATTCGATAAGAAATTAATCATTAATTTCTTTAATAATTTTCTTCCTGATCCTGATTTCAGGGAAACAGAAATAGTATATGATTACCTAAAAATGTTAGGTTTCAGCAAGATTTCTTTTGATAAAAGATTAAAAGGAAAATTTAAAAATAAAGAATATGATTTGTGGTACTTGTTGAATGAAAGAGCAGAAAATAAGATTGAATTATTATACCGGTATGTTGAAAACTTCAGCATTGAAGATTACCGCGTTTTATTGGAACAAATTAATTTAATCAGTAAATACAAAAAGAACCATTTTCTTGGATATTCGACAATGAAAGATTCCATTTCTCATATATTTATCAAATTAGCAAATTCTGATTTTGAGCTATTTCTTGATGTTTTGGAACTACTGTTTCATTATGAATATTCGAATCATCTCTATATAGGGTTAGCATTTAAAAATCTCGAGTATAATAATTACAAATCACAAAAAATACGAGCTTTAATTCTTGAAAAAAAAATTGCTTCAAGTTGCATTATTCCATTCTTGTCATTTCTTCCGGCAAAGTATATTGTTTATAAAGATTATGAAACATTTATCTCCTTTTTTAGAAACGAAAAAACAGTCTGGATAAACTTTATTGAAGAAATTTTTATAAAGTTTGAGAATATAGAGATTGATATTGAAAAAGAACTGAATAGCCTATTAGACTATTTAATGCGAAAGTCTGTTTCAACAGATTTCTATATACACAATGATTTCTTCAAATATCTGTATACTGATTATAATCATATTTTTCTCAATAGACTTGATGATATACAGACGCTCTATCTTACATTAGATGAAAAGGATCGGCATTTTGATTATGGTTTAGATCTCTTAAAATTGATTTTAAGAATTAACCCAAAATTTATCTGTAATCTATTAGAAGCTACTTTTGAGGATAAAACATTCCTAAGACGAGACGATTTTTTAGGGAACGATTTTAAGAGATTATGGGATTTAGAAAATAGAAATGAAATTTTTGAAGATATTCTTGTAATTACAAGTAAATTTCCATCTCCTTTTGTAAATGTCCGATCTGAAGTTTCTGTTATCTTCCAGGGGAGTGGAGATCTGGGCTTACACTTTCTTTATTATTTAGTCAATAAAACGGATGATGAGCATTTATTACGTTTGATTTTTAATATTGTATTATCTCAATTTAATGAATCAAAATATGACTTTTTAAATATCTTGCTGACAAAAAAAACGAATATTGAATTCTTTAAAAAATTAGATTTCTATTCAGGAAGTGTAGTCACATCGGGCAGCAGGATACCAAAAATAAGGCATGAGATTACTGTTTATGAAGAATTGAGAAATTATATACTAAATCTAAATGACATAAAATATTTGGAACACCTAAATTGTATTGAACATCAAATTGATCTCTATAACGCAGAAATTGAATGGGAAAGAAAACGTGAGTTCTTAGATGAATGGTCTATTTGACAAATGTGGAATACTACCTAATTAATAGGGAAACGATTATCTGGGAACTAATTTGATAATAGGCAATGCAGAACGTTTGCAACTTAAACGCCAGTTCAAATGCAAAGCAGTCTGTGCTATAACCGAAATTTTAGATTAAACTATGGACATAATCTTTTTAGACACATCAATATTTGAAGCAAATAACTTTCTTGAAAGTAAAAGAATACAAGAAATCTATAAATTGGCTGAAAGAGGCGATATCAAAGTTGTTCTACCTAAACTGACTTATGATGAAATCATAAATCGTATTTCCAAAAACATTGATGAATCAAGTTCAAAATTTAAAAAATATCGAGACGATACAAGAATTTTAAGAAATGTTCCTTCTATTTCTAAAAAGTTGGAACCTTTTGACTCTGATAAAGTGAAAGAAGAACTTAATGTAATATTAAAAGACAGATTTTCTCAATCAAACTTTGAGATTATTGAATACACAACTTTAAATATCGAAGAAATATTTAGGAGTTATAGTTAAATCAGAATAACCCGTCATAAATCAGTGTAAATAAAAAGTTCTTCAGGAGTATATCCAAATTTCCTTCTGATACTTTTGGCCTGTGCCCATTTCTTTTCTATTGGATTAAGGTCGGGGCTGTAAGGTGGGAGAAACTCCAAAATATGTCCTTGCTTTTGCACAGCCCGCAAAGCATCATCCCGCTTGTGAAATGTTGCATTGTCAAGTACAATAACCGAGTTTGGAGCAATAGCAGGTAATAATTGCTGTGTAAGCCAGCCATAGAATACATCGGCATCTATGTTACAATCAAATAAACATACATTGAGTAGCTTGAAGTTTGTTATCGCTCCGATAGCGTTTAGCCTTCCTCTTGCGTGCCAGTCTTTACAGCCATAACATTTCTTTCCTTTTTGGCTGTAGCCATTTCCTCTGGGCGCATCTACCGAAAACCCACTTTCATCTAAATAAACAACAGGTCTTTTTTCGATCCGCTCATAGCGCAATAATTTAAGTTGGAAGATAAGCCTGGAGAGTTCATCTGCTTTGGGATGAAACAGCGTTTTTTTTACAACTGATTCCCAAACGCTTTAGGGCATAAAATATCGTGCTTTGCCCTACCCCAAACTTCCTCGCTCTCTCATATTGATAATGATCCGGATGTTGCTCAACATCTTTTCGCAATGCTTCCATATCTATTTTTGTTGAAGGTTTGTTCCGCTTTGTTTTAGGATTTATACATTTTTGCCATCTAAACAACGTCCTTATGGGAATACCAAATCTTTCTGCAGTTTCTTGAAATGTGAGATTTTCCTGACGCTTAATCTTAAATAATTGTTTGCGGAAATCTATAGAATACGACATAATACAAAAATACAAATAATATGACAAATTATTATGATTTAACTATATTTTGAAAATAAATTTCCATTTAGTTCAGGAGCTAAGAAAAACGAATTTCCCGATGCATTTGCGTTAAAATCAATTGAAATTTGGGCGCAGAGAGAAGATAAAAAGGTTTTGGCATTTGCAAAGGACAAAGATATTTTAGGCTATAAAAGCAATCACTTAGAAATTATCGAAGAATTTGAACTGTATTTGAGTAATAAAATAAAAGAAATAGAAGGGATTAGACATCAGAAAAGACTTGACCGGATTGATGATATAATTAAAAATCACTCGTTGAGTATTCTAGAGGAAATTAACAACTGGGTAGAATCTCAATTAGATGATGATACAAGCTATTATGAGTATTCAAATTACCACGAAATACTCGATGTGTCAATTATTGAAGTCAATACAGAAATTGACGATTACAGCATTACTAGTGTATCAGATGATTATATATCGGTTGAATTAAAAGTATCAATTAATTACGAAGTTGAAATAATAATCAATGACGAAGATTATATGTATAAAGATGAGGACACTAAAGAATGGATATTTTTGGCAACAAAACCTGTAAGGGTTGATGAGGTTAGATATGTCGAGGTAGATTTAATTTTTGACGTTGATACTGAGGATAATACAGTATATGAGCCTGAAATAGAGGTCATAAATGCAGGACGAAAACTGAATGTATAGAGACAACATCGACTAATATGGAAATTTGTTGCACAATTACTTAAAATGACTAAACTTACGGAAGAAAATCATTTTAATTACTAAATATTTTAGTATATTTGACTTGTTCGTAAATTAAGAATAATAAATAACACTTATGTTTCCTCAAACTTCTACAAATCTTAGGAATAGAGTTAATAAACTGCATCTTCCAAGAACAAGGCCGCTTTTACCTTTGTTTGAAATTATAAGTAATTCTATTCACGCAATACAAGACAAAGTAGACCAAAGGTAAGGAAAGCATCTCGGAGAAGTACTTATTGATATTGTACGAAATGGCAAGGAGGAGACATTATCACAACTCCCAGATATAGAACAATATCCTATACATTCATTTATTATAACAGATAATGGCATTGGATTGGATAATGACAATATAAAGGCTTTTTCAGAATTTGATACAGATAGAAAAGCAAGCATTGGAGGAAAAGGCGTTGGAAGACTTGTTTCTTTAAAGGCTTTTGAAAAGCTTGACGTCAAAAGTTATTATAAAAACGATAAGGGACAATTAAATCTAAGAACGTTTGAATACAAAAGGTCGAAAGAAGGATTTGATAATTATCAAGACAATATAACGGCGGATACAAGAGACACAGGAACCTGTATCAGACTTTATAAATATGAAAGTGAATATCAAAAAAATGCCCCAACTAACATATTTGAAATTGCAAGAGAAATCCTGTCTCATTTTCAGTTATATTATATTCAAAATATAGAGCCGAGCATAATTCTACGAAACCAAAACAATATTGAAGTAAATCTAACTAATCTATTCAAAATTGAGTTCCAAAGTGAGATATTAAAAAAGCCATTTATTGTAGGAGAAAATGAGTTTACTATTATTTCAAAATCGCATAAAGCAAAAAGCCATAAATTTCATTATTGTGCACATCAAAGAGTAGTAAAAGAAGAAGGAATATCAAAGTACATTGAAGATCTAAGATTTCAAATTCGACCTAGTCAAAATGGAGAAGGCTTTTTTTACCAAGTATATATTCTTGGTAAGTATTTGGATGATAATGTAAATGAAGAAAGAACGAATTTTAATTTTATTGTTGATGACGATGAAGAAGGGTTGGATCTCAAGGAAATATCATTAGCTAAAATTCGTAGAGAAGCTATCATTACCGTTGAGGAGCTATTAAAAGATTTTTTACAAAAAACAAGAAAGGATAAGCTCGAAAGCTATTACCCTATAATAGAAAGCGAATTGCCTAATTATCTTGGGGTCGTTAATTATAAGAAAGATGAGGTAGAAAAGCTTCCTGTTGGTCTTACAAAATCTGAACTTGATCTTAAGCTTTATGAAATAGAAAGTGAATGGAGAGTGGAGGTTAAAAAAGAGGGCATAGAACTACTGGATAAAAAGAAAGATATTACATCGTTGGAAGAATATAAATCTTTATATGAAAAATTCGTAACGGAATTTAATGAAATTGGACAATCCGACCTAGCAAGGTATATTGTACATCGCAGATCAGTTATAGACCTATTGGACAAATTAATAGAATTAAATGAAGCTCAAAAATTTGAAAATGAAGATATTATTCATAGCTTATTTTTCCCGATTAGAGAAAACAAAAATACAGTAATACATGACAAACAAAATCTTTGGTTGATTGACGAAAGATTGACATTCAATTCATTATTAGCGTCTGATAACCTGTTTAAAAATATAAAAGAATTAGAATCATCTTCATCAGAAAGAATGGATATAATTATAAGACAAGATGAGGTATTTGATAATGCCGTTCTATATTCAGAAGACAATATTCCTTTTGAGTCTTTTACAATAATAGAATTTAAGCGACCTGAAAGGAATGATTATAAACAAGGGGACAGGAAAAAGGACCCAATTAAGCAAGTAAGGACTTATGTAGAAGAAGTCATTAACAATAAGATAAAAATAAAGGGAAAAGCCATAGGAGCAAACAAAAGCACTCCTTTTTATTGTTACATAGTAGCAGATATTACTGAATCATTACAAGATATCTTAGATTATGAAAGCTTTGAACCCACTCCAGATGGATTGGGGTATTTTAAATTTTATGAGACTAAAACATCTCGAGCATACATAGAAGTACTTCCATTCAAGAAAGTCGTAAAAGACGCAAAAAAGAGAAATAAAATTTTATTTGATAATGAATCAATTTTACTCTATTTGTACATGCTTGACAATTTAAAAAGCTCACTTTACCTCCAGCAACCAACCATTATTCTTCTCAACAGGAATTGCTTCATCAATTTTAAACGTGCGTGCCGGCTGGAATTTATCAATCTCCGGCGCAACAATCGTAGCCGTTGAAGCGTTGATGCCAAGCGCTTTCCAGTCGATTTTCAGATGAATATTCACATCGGTTTTTGCCCAGCTTGCGAGCGATATTAAAACAGATTTATCTTTTTTATAAATGGTTACAGGCACGTCTTCATTATCTGTTTTTACGGGATTATTGTCTACCCAATAACCAATCATTTTCGCATCGCCGATACCAAAATCATCCCACACTTTCCACAGCGGTCGCGGATCTGCATTATCAAACCAAAGCAATCTATCCGTCATTCCATACAACATTCCGCGCCATGCGTTGCCGTTGTTTTCCAGCATTTCGCCCATTAATCCAAAAGGAATTCCTGAACTTTCCGTCAGATAAAAATCTTTGGAATTATTTTCATAATCAAACTTTTCACCAAACCACAAACGATTCAGGTAAGGAAACAATTCCATATACAACATCGCACTATTATTCCAGCCATCAGCTTTGTCATATTGATTGGCTGAATGTAAATCAATCAACCCGGGATGATTATTCTGTAACAACGCACGTTTGACACGTTTCATAATGTCGCGGTCAAAAGCTACATCGTCTAAATACAATCCATCTATGCCTACATTTTTTACAAGCCATTTAGTTCCTTCTACATAATAGTTGTGCCAGCGGCTCATGCCATTTTGAACAATTGCTGCATCATTCGCTTCGGGTGTGTACCAGCCTGCAATATAATTGCTGTCGAGATGTTCGCACAACCACGCATAACCATTGCCTTTGCCGGGCGAAAATATTTCAGTTCCAAGACTAAACAACGCAGGTAATTCATAAGCGCGATTGGACAATTCACGAACCGTGTTGTAAATTTTTACATACTGGTTATTTCTATGCGCGCTATCAATATATGCTTTCATTTCTTTGTTTAAAATAAAAGGATAATTGATATAAGGATTAATTTGTGTACCCTGATGAATATTGATAACAGTTGCGCCCAAAGCCTTCGCAGTATCTGTGTTTATGTATTTATGAATGTAACGGTTTGCAAAATGCGATTTTGTATCCAATGCATGAAATGGCGTGAATAACAACCTGAAATTGTAATATAAAGTATCGCCTTTTTTCATGCTGCGCGCACCTGAATAATTATCTGCAAGAATAGCTTTTCCTTTTTGTGAAATATTGATGCCGCCTTTGTTTTCATTGCCCCACGAATCAGGTAACAACAATGGCTTTTGCAAATAAAAATTGGTATTTAACGGACGAACATAGTGCTCGTCTCGCAACGAATATTGCAAGCCTGCGTTTACATCGCCAAGCCACGCGCCGTCTTGATTTAAGGTATCAACATGCCATTTCCATGCAATGCTGTCCGGACGTTTTTGCCCAATATTTCCCAATCCTAAAATGTACTTTGTCACACTTGGCTGAAAAGGAATATGCAACGCAGTGCCTTTGAAATCCACATCTTGCAAAGCAATTACTTTAACAGTAAAATTCATAAAGCCATCAAATTCCAAGGAACCGGTTACATCCATTTCAATTTCTTGAGAAGTATTTTTTACTTGCCAGGAAATAGTTCCTTCACTTTGCTCGGTATAATCAATCGGAGCAGAATTGAACTTTATTTCTTTGCCATCTATTTTGGTAAAATGAAAATGAATCGGCTCGGTTAAAACATCTTTCGGCTGATTGCCGATGCCCGTCATTTCTTGTGTAAAGAAACTTTGCATTTGCGCAGGAAAACCTGTTTTTGCAATCGTTACTTTTCTACCTAATAAAGCAATTTCATCGCCAGATTTATGTAATGGAATATATGGCGGAATCACTGTATTCTTTTCATACAAAGTTGAATTAAGCCATGTTAATCTTGTTTGTTTCCATGGTTCATCAACACCGTTATCTTTAATAATTTTGTTATTAACTTTTAAAGAAAAATTTATCGTTGTTGATTGTTCGCCTTCTGCTGAAACCTTGACTGTGCCTGAATAAACGCCTGCTTTAGCATTTTCCGGAATATTGATTGTACACCACAAAGCCTGTACTTTTTTCTGAGGAACATTTACAATAAATGTTTCAGGAATACCAATCCAATTGACGCCTGTTGTATTGATGCACTGCATGACTGATTTGCTCAAAACCGCGCCGGACGTGGATTTCAAGTCAGAGAATTCAACGTGTACATTTTTCAAATCTTTTTTTACAGGATAAATGCCTAACTGATAAGCAAAATTTTCGCCGCGCAATGCTTCGCCTTTAAAAGAAGTCTGTACGCCTTTTTCAATCCAACGATACGGTAAATCATTCGCCATTTTTATGGGATGCAATCTGTCTTCCGGAAAAACAAGAAAGGATTTATCATTATTCTTTTTTATTAATTCATCCGTTTCTTTTTGCGTAGCAATTACTTCCATCGGATAAAATGAATTGAATTCATTTACCGATTGTATTTCCGTACAAACCGCTTGTGCTGTAGGTTTTGAAGTTTTATTCAGCCAATTTTCATCAGCAGTATTTTTAATCTTGTAATAAATTGTTTTAGGATAATAAGTGCCTTTCAAATGATAAGGCATGTAATACACATAATATTTCCCAACGCCCGAAACCGGCTCAAAGTAAACCGTGCCTTCTTCTCGCGAAATATCTTTCAACAAAACATTTTGAATGATTTGGTTGGTTTGCGCATCCACAACAATCACACCTTTCTGCTGTGGATTTTCATCTCTTCTTCTCCATGGGATTACAACTTTTGCCACATCGCTTTTTGTTTTCATCTGCACTATTGCGCGATGATTTCCGAGGCTGTCGCCTTTCCAATCATTATTTGCATTGGTATACTTCAATACTGGAATTTGTCCTAACAGATTTACACAAGAAATCGTCATAATACCGATAATAAAATATTTATACATATTTTGTTATTTGAAAGAGGGCGAAAGATAACTTATTTGAATGTTTTGTACAAAGGCAATCGTTTGAATGAAATATTGTTTGAATATCTACATGCTGAAGCTATAATAATTATACCACTAAACTTTCAATTTCTGCGTATCCGATTTTAGGTTTCCTTGCCTGTGATCTCTGAAGATAAGCGTAGCCACAATACAGATCACGCCCATGCTTACCATTGCCCAAACGCCGCTTGAAACCTGTGCAATAGAACCGGACACCAAACTGCCAAAAGGCATTGTGCCTTGTAAGCATACGGTATAAAAACTCATCACGCGGCCACGCATATCATCTGCTACATATTCCTGCAATAAAGTATTGGTACATGCCGTATGCATCATTTGTGCCAAACCGCCAAACGCCATAAAAATGGAAGATAAAAATAAGGAATGTGAGAATGCAAAAGCAATCATGGCAGAGCCTAATAAAAAACCTGTAAACGATACAATTTGCCTCATAACAGAAGGCTTCCTTCTTTCCGTAAGCAACAAGGCGCCTGTTATAGCACCGATACCTGCGGAGCTTAACAACCAGCCAAGTGTATTGGCATTTCCTTTCAAAATATCTTTTGCGAAAACCGGAGCGAGTGTTCTGAGAGAAGCATTGCAAAAACTTATAAAAGCCAATAGTAGTAACAAAGAACGCATAATCTTATGCGCATTGATATAGCGGACACCTTCTTTTAACTGCTCCCAAACATTTCCTTTATCCTTGATCGTTTCCCTGTCAGATTTTATTCTCATTAATAATAAAGAACCTGTAACGATTGCATAGCTTAATGCATTTGCCATAAAGCACCAGCCTTCGCCCACAACATTAATCATAATACCTGCAACTGATGGACCGATGAGCCGCGACATGTTAAAAACCGTTGAGTTTACTGCAATTGCATTGGGCAGTGCAGCTTTATCCCTATTTACCATTTCCACAACGAATGATTGACGAATAGGCACCTCAAACGCGTTAATTACCCCAAGGCATAAGCTTAAGATTATAATATGACCAATATCGACAACATGCATGAATGTGATAATGCCTAACAAAACTGCCTGAATCATGGCAAGTGATTCAATCCGTATCAATGCCTTATGCTTATCCCATCTGTCTGCAAAAACGCCGGCAAAAGGCGCAATTAAAAAGATAGGAACTTGTTCGCAAAAACCTACCAGGCCCAATAAAAAGGCGGACTTTGTAAGTGTATAAGCCAGCCATATCATAGCCATGCGTTGTATCCATGTACCTATATTGGAAAGGCATTGCCCAACTAAGAATAATTTATAATTTCGATAAAGCAGCGCCCTTTGCTGTGAAAAATAATTCTTGAAAAAGCGCCTTGTGCTTCTAAAAATATTTGCGCTCATGTAAGATTGTACACAAATATACAAAAACGAAAAATAAGGATTGTCTGTAAAATAGTTAAGCCGAAATGTATTATTACTCGTTCGGCTTAGTCTCAATATTTTTTAATAGCATAATTAAAAGAATACAGTAGAAAAATCAACGTGCGCCTGATTTAAATTGGGATTCCACGATACTGTTCCGGATAACGGAAATGTGTGGTGCAGAATATTTACATTGTGTGTGGCAACAAATCCGATATTGGTAAAATCTGCATTTCTCTTAACTGTATAAAAAGTTCCTTTTACTTCATTACCTTCAACATTTTTATTATGGTCAGGACTGAAGGCAAAAGCACCGCCTATAATTAATGAAAGATTGATATCCTTATTCATTACAGCAGGAATAGTCAATTGAGTATAATTGGAATAAAGATTCTTTTTATTATCCCAGCCTCTGTCTCTCCCGAATATAACTGTAGAAGTATAAATGGCTAAAGGATATTTTCCTTGTAAAGTGTATCCCAAATCAAAGTCTATAAAATGTCCTGTTTCATCGGCATTGTAATTGAATACCTGCGTATGATTATATTTCGCGGAATCATCAAAATTATAAATATCCCAAACTGCGGCTGTGAATCCTTTTTTGTTGTAAGTGACGAAATAATCAAATTCTTTATACGTACCTGATATCGCATTGTTATACCAAACGCCGACCTTCAGGCTTTTATCACTTGTTTGTAGCCCGACGGACGGTTCTATTACCGGAACATTATTTACGGCAAGGCCTCGCCATAAGTGCATGCTTTCAAATTGGAGGCTGAAAAATACCGGACTACTCTTCTTATTATTAACAAGATTTTCATCATTATCTTGAGCCGATAAATTTTGCGAAATTGCCAATAATAAAATAAAAAATAAAAATGTATAATTTTTTGTGCTTCGCATGGCTTATTTTTTAATGGTTAATTTTTTACAGAATATAAAACTCCCTTCGGGCAATTTTTTTCAAAAAAATAAGGTCAATTATTTTATTGGATAAAGAATGAGTTTATCCGACTTTTATATATAACAATGCTGCTATCAATGCTCCTGCAATTGGCGCTATCACAGGTAACCACGCATAATTCCAATTGCTGCTCCCTTTGCCTTTTATAGGAACAAGCGCATGAATTATGCGAGGCCCCAAATCTCTGGCCGGATTGATTGCATAACCGGTAGTTCCGCCAAGGCTGAGGCCGATTACCCAAACAAGAAATGCAACAGGAATGGCGCCTAATGAACCCATTCCAACCGGAGTGGGCTCTGTGCCAGACTGAATACTCGGATTAGTGAAATGAAAGATTGTATATACTAATACAAACGTACCTATGACTTCGCTAATAAAATTTAAGGGAGTATTCTTGATAGCAGGACCGGTACAAAATACGCCTAATTGCGCACCGGGTTCTTCTGCCGTAGCATCAAAATGATCTTTATACATAAGCCAGACAAGGAAAGCGCCGATCATTGCGCCAATCAATTGTGCAGCAATAAAAGATGGCACTTCGCTCCATGCAAATTTTCCTGCTGCTGCTAAAGCAATAGTAACCGCCGGATTTAGATGTGCGCCACTCACAGGCCCAGCAACTACAACACCTACATATACAGCCAAAGCCCAACCTGTGGTAATTACTATCCACCCGGAACCATTACCAATTGTTTTCTTAAGCGCCACGTTGGCTACTACTCCGCCGCCTAATAAAATAAGCAACATTGTTCCTAAAATTTCTGCGATAAAAGGTGTCATAATAAGTATTTGTTTAAGGAGTTAAAAAATTTATTACTTTTTTATTCTTCAATCCAGTTGAGAGAACGGTTCACAGCCTTATTCCAATATTTCAACAACATGTCTGCTTTTTCTTTATCCATTGTAGGTTCGAATTTTATATCAACAGACCATTGCTTTTTTAATTCATCAATATCTTTCCAAAAGCCTACAGCCAAACCTGCGAGGTAAGCTGCACCCAAAGCTGTTGTTTCTAAAATTTTAGGACGAACAACCGAACTGCCGAATATATCTGCCTGAAACTGCATCAACGTATTATTAGCCACCGCGCCCCCATCAACTCTAAGTTGAGTAGATTTTTTTCCTGAATCCGATTCCATTGCAGTGAGCAATCCGTGAACCTGAAATGCAATGCCTTCCAGTGTAGCTCTTGTAATGTGTGCCGCCGTTGTGCCGCGCGTAATACCAATGATAAGGCCTCTTGCATATTGATCCCAATGCGGAGCGCCCAAACCTGTTAATGCAGGTACAAAATACACGCCTCCGTTATCGGGAACAGAATTAGCTAACTCCTCACTCTCGGAAGCATCGTGAATAATCTGTAATCCATCTCGAATCCATTGTACGGCTGCGCCGCCTACAAATACGCTTCCTTCTAACGCATACGTTATTTTGCCGTTGATTTTCCATGCAATTGTGGTTAATAAATTATTCTTTGAGATAACCGGTTTTTCGCCTGTATTCATCAGCATAAAACATCCCGTGCCATACGTATTTTTTGCCATGCCCTCTTCTACACACATTTGTCCGAAAAGTGCAGATTGCTGATCGCCTGCAATGCCAGCAATGGGAATTTTAGTGGCGAATAATGTTGTTGCGGTTTCTCCATATACCTCGCTGCTTTCACGCACTTGCGGCAACATGCTTTCCGGAATGGTAAGCAATTCAAGTAATTCTTTATCCCATTCCAATGTATGAATATTAAACATCATGGTGCGGCTTGCATTGGTAACATCCGTAATATGCATATTGCCGCGTGTAAATTTCCATATTAGCCAGCTATCGATAGTGCCAAAACATAGTTCTCCGTTTTCTGCACGTTCTCTCGCGCCTTTTATATTATCCAAAATCCATTTAACCTTTGTACCTGAAAAATAAGCATCGATAACAAGTCCTGTTTTTTCCTGAATCTTTTTTATCCAGCCTTTTTCTTTCAGTTCGTCACAATACTTTGCAGTACGCCGGTCTTGCCATACAATTGCATGGTACACCGGAATGCCTGTATTTCTGTCCCAGACTACTGTGGTTTCGCGTTGATTGGTAATACCAATTGCTGCAATATCTGCTCCTGTGAGGTCAGCTTTTGCAACTGCCTCTGCGGCAACGGAAGATTGTGTGTACCAAATTTCATTAGCATCGTGTTCTACCCATCCCGGCTGCGGGAAAATTTGTTCAAAAGGTTTTTGAGAAATAGAAATCATTTCCCCCGCATGATTAAATATAATGGCACGGGAAGTAGTAGTGCCCTGATCCAAAGTGAGAATATATTTTTCTTTTGTTGCCATTTTTTGTGTTTTATAATTGGTTAATAAATTGGTTGTTTTAAGGGGTGATTGCTTTAAAGATTACATACAAACGGTTGTTTTAAGCGAAATAAATAAATGTGTTTTACAATAAATATATTTTTGCTAAGCTGGCAAATGCCTCTGATTCGGCCTTAATCCAATTTTCATCTTTATTGAGTTCTTTTGCCATTATAGCAGCTATCTTCGGTCCAGCTTCAATTGCAGCATTTGCATCAAGAAATAATAAGCGGAAACGGCGTGACAAAACATCTTCTACATGAAGTGCATATTCATGACGAATTGCCCAAATAACCATGGCTTTTGTAAAAGGATATTTCGGGTGAATAAATTCTTTACCATCTGAAATTGAATCCGCCAATTTTTCAATTTTTTCTAAATCAGATCCGTAAAAGCCGGTAAGCGATTGCTCATCTAACCGGTCATTTTGCAGATAACCATGGATTTTCATAGATTCTGTTACGCAAGCCTTTAGGTCGATGTTTCCTACATGTATTGCTCTGTCAATTGTATCTTCTGCCATTTTTCTGAACGTAGTCCATTTGCCGCCTGTGATAGTAACGAGTCCTGAATCGGAAACAATTATTTTGTGGCTGCGTGATATTTCTTTGGTGCTTTCGTTTTCTTTCTCCGGAGCGGCCAATGGGCGAAGCCCGGCAAAAACTGCCAGTACGTCCTTTTTTGTGGGCGGTTTTATGAGATATTTTGCTGCCGTCTGCAAGATAAAATCCACTTCTTCATCCAATGCTTTAGGTTCCAGTTCAGGGTGATCACGAAGCGTATCGGTAGTTCCGATGACTAACTTACCATGCCAAGGAACTGCAAATAATACGCGGCCATCATCTGTCTTAGGAATCATTAAAGCATTTTTGCCGGGCAAAAATGAGCGGTCAATAACAATATGCACGCCCTGGCTCGGGCGGACGATATGCCGCGCATTCGGATTATCCATTTGCAAAATATTATCCACATATACGCCGGTTGCATTAATTACTACTGCACCGGTTGCATTGTATTCAATGCCTGTTTCTGTATCTTTTACAACTATTCCTTTTACTTTCTTTTCATTATCTTTTAAAAGCCCTATTACTTTTGTATAATTTAAAACAGTAGCGCCATTTTCGATAGCGGTTTGTGCAATATTTAATGCCAGCCGCGCATCATCGAACTGTCCATCGTGATAAACGACACCGCCTCTTAATCCTTTTTGCCTGATAGTCGGCAAGTCTTCTATAACTTCCTTTTTGTTGATGTACTTTGATTTTCCTAAACTTAATTTACCTGCAAGGAAATCGTAAAACTTTAAACCAATTGTGTATTTTAAATTGTCGAACAAAGAATAATTAGGAATTACGAAAGTCTCATTTTTAGTGAGGTGCGGCGCATTTTTCAATAAAAGTCCCCGTTCATGGCACGCTTCTTTTACCAATCCGAGATCTCCTTGCGCCATATACCGAACGCCGCCGTGAACAAGTTTTGTAGCTTTGCTGGAAGTACCTTTGGCAAAATCTGCCTGCTCTACTAATAATGTTTTATATCCTCTCGAGGCAGCATCCATCGCCGAACCCAAACCCGTTGCCCCACCGCCAATGATGATAATATCCCACTGCGAAACTTCTCTCAACTGCTGAATCAATTCTTCCCTTTTCACTTTCGTTTTATTTTGTATTAATTTCTTTTTATTTCGTAAAGTTACTTTTTGTTTCTTTATTTTCCAAATTCTTTTTAAAATTTTTGAAAAAATTTCATTTATTCTATCTTTGTTATATCCGCAACAAGAAACTATTCACAATGAAATTGGAAACGCTTGCGCAAAGACACGCATATATTCTAAAGCGATTGCAAAAAGAAGAAAACATAAGAGTAAATGATTTATGCGATGCGCTCGGTGTTTCATCAGTAACAATTCGTAAGGATTTGAAACTTTTAGAAGATAAAAATCTTTTATTCAGAAGTCACGGAAGCATCAGCAAAATAAATCCTTATACGAAAGATGTAAACGTTCGCGAAAAAGAACAGGTACATCTTGAAGAAAAAATACGCATCGGTAATTTTGCAGCTACGCAGGTAGAAGCGGGAGAAGCTATTATCATTGCATCGGGTACTACAGTACTTCAAATGGCAAAAGCAATATCGGTACAGGGAAGGCTTACGGTGCTTACTTCTGCCATGAATGTGGCCATGGCTTTATTGTCTCCGCAACAGGATTTTGAAGTGGTGCAACTGGGAGGCATCGTGCGGAAAACTTCTACTTCCGTTACAGGACATTTTGCCGAGACAATGCTGGAAAATTTCGCGTGTAGTAAACTATTTCTGGGTGTAGACGGTATTGATATACAGCAGGGATGTACTACATCCAATATGATGGAAGCGCGTTTGAATAAAACGATGATAGATTCCGCACAGAAAACAATTGTGTTGACGGATTCAACGAAATTCGGCAGAAGAGGTTTCTGTAAGATATGCGGTATTCATGACATAGACATGCTCATTACCGATGACGGCATTGCAGATAGCTATGCCAAATGGCTGGAAAACGAAGGGATTGAGTTAAAAATAGCTTAGTTCATCAGCATATTATCTATTAAACGTATATCTCCCATATATGCTGCAATTAAAACAATAATTTGTGTGGATGAATTATATTTTATTAAAGGGGTTAAAGTTTTTGCATCGCAGATTTCGATATAATCAATCTTACGAAAGCCACTATTCATCAGTATTTCGGAAGCATGTTGTTTAATTTCTCCAAAAGATGTTTTTGTAATATTTTCCTTTATATACAACAGGCTTTTATAAATAGCCGCAGCTTTTTCTTTTTCATTATCGCTTAAACGAATATTACGGCTGCTGCTTGCTAAACCTGATGCTTCACGTAATGTTTCCCCGATAATCATTTTAACAGGATGGTGTTTTAACTCAATCATTTTTTGAACAACCATGATTTGTTGAAAATCTTTTTGTCCCATACAAATAAAATCAGGATGTATGATATTCAGTAATCTGTCCACTACCTGGCAAACGCCTTGAAAATGCCCCGGACGAAATTCGCCTTCCAAAATAGTTTCGATAAAACCTAAATCGTAAGGCTGTTTCAATTCTTCTCCATCGGGATAAATTTCTTTCTCCGAAGGAAGGAATAATATATCGCACCGGTTGGTTTCCAATAAATAAATATCCTTATCAATTGTGCTGGGATATTTATTGAAATCTTCACTGTTGTTGAATTGCGTAGGATTTACAAAAATGCTGCAAACAACAATATCACATTTTTGTTGCGCTTGTTTTATCAAAGATAAATGCCCCTGATGCAGCGCACCCATTGTAGGTACAAAACCGATGGTTTTATTTTCTGCTTTTAATTTTTGAAGGTGCTTTTGTAAGTCGGAAATATGTTTAAATAAAATCATTCGGCAAAAGTAATCCAGATGATATAATATTTTCGTTTAAAATACTTCGGGATAAATTTATTGTAAATGTATTTTCAAAACTAATTTTTCAGCTCTACGCCTCCGCAAAACACATTCCCTTTTAATATTAATATTTTTGGAGGAACAGATTGGGAAGAAATTCTGCGTTTATCTTCAATTCCGCCCATTAATACAGTTAATTCATTTTGAATCGTCCAATTGGCCGGCACTGTAATTTCTAATCCGCCAAATGTGACGGCAATATTTAAAACGGCGGTATCTTCAATATCGGCTTGCGAAAGATTTAATTCTCCGCCGCCGAACGAACAAGATATTGAACCGCCTTTAAAATTTTTTGTGAACATGGTTTTTTCTGCTTTTCCGAATAATGTATTAATGTCTACAAAATTTTCATTGCTGTTGTCTTTAAACTCTGCATGCCTGTCTCTAAACCTGCCATTATGTGCCTGCCAGTATTCCTGTTTTCTTTTCATTCTGTTATAAAAACGCATATCATTTCTATCATAAATATGCGACCTGCAATGTCTTCTTTTGATTAATAATAATATACCAAATGCAATCAGCAAAACGGGAAAAATATAAGCATCCCATTTGTCTAAAATTAAATGCCGGTCTTTCAGTAAAAAATAAATTCCAAAGAATAAAGGAATGAGCCAGCCGAAATTATAACGGAAGCCATGCCTTGCGCCGCCGATAAAACCTATCACAATCAGAATCACAGGCCAGTCGAATAACCATTCGGGAAAAAGTGCTGCAGTTTGAGGTAATCTTTTTAATAAGATAATAACTCCTGCAATTACAATGATAAGCCCGGGCAATAAGGTATTATGCCGATCCCTTCTTCTGAAAGTATCGTATTGAAATCCTGTATCGTGGATATCAGCGTTTGATCCGTCAGGTTTCTTTTCTTCATTTTCCATTGCACCAGTTTTATACATGCGAATTTACAATACCATTAAAGTATAACGTACATCATTTTCGATAAAGTAAATCTATTGTTCGGTAAACATTGCTTTATCTTAATCAAGCTTATAAAAAAAGAGCAACTCAGGGAAGAGTTACTCTTTTTTGTTATAAATATCAATAATTTAATTATTTAATCAAACGTACTGAAGTGTGTCTGTCTACAGCTCTTGCTTCATCGCTTGCACTTGCATCAACAGTTGCAAATTTTGATCCATAACCATCTGCTTCAGGAACCTGCGCGCCTACGCCTGCAGTTTTCAAAGCACTTTGTACTGTTTTAGCTCTTCCGTCAGAAAGTTTTAAATTGGCAGTAGAATCACCTTTCTTATCAGTATACCCGCCGATTTTTATTTTTACTGTCGGGAATGCTTTCAGTATGGCAACGATGTTGTTTAACTGGCGTGTGGAAGTAGTATCTAATTCAGTAGTTCCGAATTTAAAATTAAGGTCATCAAAGTTGAACCATTTGTTTTTTAATGTACTGTCTGTAGCATTTTTGTATTCATCAGATTCTATGAATTTTACTAACTGATCTTCTATGCCACCGGGATAAGCTTGTAATGTATCACCGTTCGGTAATATTACTGCGGTCAAAGTTCTTACCGGTACAACTGCGCTTGAAGTATCTTGTGTTACGGCTGTAGTATCGGTACCATCGTGTGCAGCTTCATTTCCTTTGCAGCTTCTGAACAACCATATCAATAAAAACAAAGCTATTAAAGCTAAAATCAAAGGCACCAGAAAACGGCTTCCGCCTTTTTTTGCCGGAGGCACTGCATAAGCATGAGATGTATCGGGCTTTGGAGCATGTGTATGCAAGCCTGACAATAAAGAACCGAGCCCGAGACTTGCCGGAATGGAACTTAAAAAAGATGATGCGTGATTTTTGAAGAAACTTCCAACAGAATCGAGCGTAGCATTGTTTTCCACAAAGCTCTTGCCTAAACTTCCTAAAGAAGCTATACCTGATGCATCGAACAATTGCCTTGTGCTTGATGTTTTGATACCCGCAAAAGATGAAATTTTTTCAATGATATTATGCAAGCCGCCTCCGAATACATCGAATAAAAATGAACTGGACTGCGTTGTTTCCGGCGATTTTGTATCGCTATTGATAAGGCTGCCAATATCACTAAGCGAATGGTTGGTAAAAATATTTTTTGCCTCGCTGACAACAGTTGTAAGAAAAGAAGAATCTGAAGAAATTTTGCTGCTAATACCACTGAATATGGAAGGAATAATGGCAGAAATGGCTTTGGAAATACCATCCGGGCTTTCGCCTAATTTTTGCGCCGCAGTTTGAATGAAATTCCCGCCAAGAAGTTCTTTGGCATAGTCAATTATTTTAGTATCCATTGTTTTAGTTTTAAAGTGATGTTTTAAGAAATTGATTTAATAAATTAAAAACAAATATAATGCAAAATATAAGCCAAATATTATTGTAATAAACATATTTTATATAAGACAGAAAAAGATAATTATAACCAACTCGGCTAAATATGATCGCAAATAATAAGATTATTGAATTTTGCCGGCATTTAATTGGAACAAGCTTTGGTTAATTTTAATAATCAGTTTAAAATCCAAATACTATCTTTACTGAAAATTTTAAAACTATGGCTTTATTTAATTCTAAATCCGGAAATCCTGCAATGTCTGAAAAGATATTTGACAAGTCTCTTCAGCAATATAATGTTTCGGAAGGAACGATGACTGTAAATGGTTCTATCGGCAAATTCGGGTTCTTATTATTAATGGTAATAGGAGGCGCTTTTTATACATGGAGCCTGTATTACAGAGGAGAGTTTTCTTTGATGCAGACAATGATGTTTGCAGGAATATTCGGTGGTCTGGTTACTGCTATTGCAATTACGATCAATCAAAAACTGGCAAAATATCTTGCGCCGTTATACGGCATACTGGAAGGTTTTTTTCTTGGTTCCATATCCGCATTTTTTAATGATGCATTTGCACAGAAAGCGCCGGGAATTGTACCTCAGGCGGTAGGGCTTACTTTTGCGGTAGGTTTGGCAATGCTGGCACTGTATCGTTTTGGTGTAATCAAAGTAACTGACAGGCTGCGTTCCGTGATTATTTCCGCAACATTGGGAATTGCATTGTTTTATCTTGTTACATGGATTCTTTCACTCTTTCATGTGAACGTAGGGTTTATGTATAATTCCAGTTTATTAGGCATTGGAATTTCTCTGTTTGTTGTCGTTATTGCCGCAATGAATTTATTGCTTGATTTTGATATGATTTACCGCGGCTCACAATTAGGTGCGCCAAAATATATGGAATGGTACGGCGCTTTCGGATTATTGATTACAATGGTATGGCTCTATCTTGAAATTTTGCGTTTGCTAAGCAGAGTGTACGGAAGAAAATAATATTTCAGAATAACATAGATTGGTCTTCTGGACAAATTCAGCATGAGTAAAAAAAGTTCTCAAACGTCATTCCCGCGAAAGCGGGAATCTTTATTTTCGCTGCCGCTAAAATTCCTTTTAACTGAAAGATAAATGAATTGCGGTGGTTAACCTCACCGGAGATTTGACTTCGCCGAACTTTCTTTTCCGCCTTCGCAAGTAATAACGGGCAGCTGATACTTTTTCTGTATTGAAGATTTCATATATTAAGTCTAAATCCGTTGAACTATTATTTGTGATGCGAGCAATGCATATTATTCTATAATATTTTTTATAAATAAAACAAAAAAGGAAATCGAAAGGCTTCCTTTTTTGTTTTCTCTACCACTTCCATTTATCCTTTTTCTTTACCGATTATGTAAAATTATATACTATGTAATACATAGTACTTACATTTGTGATGTAATATGTATTAGTAAGTATTAAATAATTGTAATGAAAAAATATTTTATCCTTGTAATAGCACTTTGTTTTTTGAAAAAATCAAACTCCCAACAAATTGAAAATCAATTAATTAAAGGAGGCGTGAAATACGAAACCAATCAGCCTGCTCCTTTTGCAACTGTACTTTTATTAATGGCGAAAGATTCTGCAACATATAAAAGTGCGATTTCAGATGAGCATGGAAACTATCGGTTCACAAATATCATTTCCGGAAAATACAAGGTTCAGGCTATTGCAGTTGGTAAAAAATCAGCATCCACAGCACCTTTTATTTTAGACGAAAATCATGCAAATAATACATTGCCCGATTTAATTTTAAAAGAGCAAGAAAAACAATTACAGGGCGTAACAGTTTCTGCACAAAAACTTTTAATAGAACAGCACATTGATAAAATGACGGTAAATGTGGAAGGAAGCATAATTGCAACTGGAAATAATGTACTGGAAGTTTTGCAAAAAATTCCCGGTATTACCGTCGATCAGGATGGTAACATAAGTCTAAAAGGAAAAAGCGGCGTAACAATGATGATCGATGGGAAATTGACTTACTTGTCTGCCGATCAGTTAGCCAATTTGCTGCGCTCAATGAATTCAAGCCAGCTTTCCAAGATAGAAATTATGACCAATCCTTCGGCAAAATACGATGCTGCAGGCACTGCAGGAATTATCAATATCAAACTCAAAAAAAATTCCGGCGAAGGAATGAACGGCAGCGCAAACATCGGCTATTCTGAAGGCGTTCATGCACAATTTAACGGCGGTGTAAATATGAATTATAAGAAGGGCAAAACAAATTTTTTCGGCAACTTCAATTCTTACGAAGGTAAGAGCGGCAGGTCGTTCAATCTCACAAGGAAATTTTACAATGAAGATAATCTTATTGAACCTTCATTAATTATGCACCAGTATAATCCTCAAATTAATCGGAATGCTTATCAAAGTTTTAAGGCAGGAATAGATTATAATATTACAAATAAGCACACTATCGGTGTAATGGTAGATGGAAGTTTCAGTACCAATAAGCATACAGTAACGGGGCCGATACATTTTTTGGATAAAAATTACCTTCTTGATTCAACGGCGATATCACATACACAGGACAAAAATCCGTGGCATTCTCTTACCTATGATTTAAATTATAAGTGGGAAATCGATTCTTCCGGGCAAGAAATAACTGCTAATTTCGACTATTCAGATTTTGGAAGTTTGATGAAACAAAATCTAAATACACAATTCTTTTTCCCTGACGAAACGGATTATCAACAGCCGCAACTCAGGCGCGGCCGGCTTCCTTCGGACATTCATATAAAATCGGGTAAAATCGATTATACATTGCCGTTGAAAGGAAATACAAAATTGGAAGCAGGTTGGAAAAGCAGCTTTGTAACAGCGGATAATAATGTGCAATACGAAAATTTTACAGACAATAATTGGAAGAACGATACGGGCTCAACAAATCATTTTATTTATAAAGAAAACATCAATGCTTTATACTTCAATTTCAGTAAAGAATTTAAAAAAGGTTGGTCTTTGCAAGCGGGATTAAGAGGTGAGCAAACAGTATCCAAAGCCAATCAGATTACCATTGATTCTTTGGTAAAAAGAAATTATTTTCAGCTTTTTCCGAGCATTTTTCTTCGTAAAAAATTAAACGATAATAATTCCATTGGCGCATCGTACAGCCGCAGGATTGACCGCCCCGATTATCAGGATTTGAATCCGTTTACTTATTACATCGATCAATACACATACAGTTTGGGCAATTCATTTTTACAGCCACAGTTTACCAATTCGTTTGAATTAAATTATACTTATAAGAACATTATTGCCACTTTAAATTACAGCCATACATCCGATGCTATTACAAGAATTATTCGGCAAAACAATGAAACGCATATCGCCTACGAAACCAGCGACAACCTCGCTAAACTAAATAATCTAAGCCTGAGCTTTTCCGTTCCGGTGCAAATTACAAAATGGTGGAACAGCAACAACTATCTGAATATTTTCCGAAACAGTTATAATGGTATTATCAATAATGGAATATTTAATTCAAGCCGATTTGAATACAATTTCAATAGTACAAATACTTTCACACTTCCATGCGATATGAAGGCCGAATTGAGCGGCTGGTACAATTCCAAAGCGCAAAACAGCGTATGGCTTACCGATCCGCAATACAGCATTTCATTTGGTCTGCAGAAAAATTTATGGAACAAAAAAGCAAATCTAAAGCTTAATGTGAATGATATTTTTAATACGCAAAGGTTCAAAGCGGCGGAAAAATTTATGGATATAGATATGCATATAAACAATAAATGGGAAAGCCGCCGTATTGCACTCACTTTTACATATAATTTTGGCAATATCAATCTTAAAACACGCGATCATTCCAATTCAGGTATTCAGGATGAACAAAACAGAATCAACAAATAAATAATATATCTTTTTCTTAATCCGTACTTCCGGGCAGACTTGCGGCTTGTTTTCGCAAATTACATTTGGTACAATCATATATTACGTTATTTTTGCCGGGTTTTAAAATAGAAACAGAAAGAGAAAGATATGTCTATTATTCAAAAAATTCAGGATAAGGGCGCTTGGATTATATCCATACTTATCGGTATTGCTTTAATTGCTTTTATAATGATGGATTACTCCAAAGGTGGCAGCATGTTTTCCAATACATCCACCATTGGGAAAGTAAACGGATATAAAATCCCTTTGGCAGATTTTAATGATAAAGTCTCCATGGCCAGTCAAATGCAAAATAATCAAAATGCACCTCGTGAAGCGATTGAAGAAAATGTTTGGAATTATTATGTGCAAACTACGTTATTGCAACAGGCATTCGATCAGTTAGGATTGGTTTCCAATTCGAGAGACTTGAACAATTCCATTTTGAACAATCCTACGCCGGAACTGAAGCAATCCTTTACCGATCCGCAAACAGGCCAGTACGATGGCAACCGCGCATTAAATGTTTTGAATGAAATAAAAAGAAAAGGAACAGCGCAACAAAAAGGCGAAGTAGCAAAATTAATTGATGAAATAAATCAAAATGTATTAGTAGGAAAATATCAAACGCTTTTGATAGGCGGCGTTTATGTACCAACTTGGTTAGCAGAAAAACAGAATGCAGACAACAATGCGATAGCAAAAGTATCTTATGTAACGGTTCCATATTCAACCATCAGCGACAGTGCGGTAAAAGTAACCGATGAAGATATCGATGCGTACGTAGCTGCACATAAAAAACAATTTGAACAAAAAGATGCAACGCGTTCTAT
This sequence comes from Arachidicoccus sp., assembly GCA_028283605.1. GTDB lineage: Bacteria > Bacteroidota > Bacteroidia > Chitinophagales > Chitinophagaceae > Arachidicoccus. The sequence goes on from JAPWKH010000022.1 coordinate 25,184, forward strand.
CTCTGTTGTAAATTTTAATGCTGCTGCCAGTGCTGCAGATTCTGCCGTTGCATACAATGCTTTACAAAATCTGAAAAATGATTTTATTAATACTCCCAACGATTCTGCTTTTGTAGCGGCAAAGGGAAGCGATATTCCCTACACAAACGAATACATCAGCGCAACACAAATGCAGCAAAAGCAATTACCATTTGCAGAAGCATTAAATACGCCGGTTGATTCTACTTACGGCCCATACCCTTATACCAACGTGTTTGTATTGGCAAAAATGGTCAGCAAAATATCTATGGCAGATTCTGTAAAGTTCCGTCATATATTAGTTGCTACAGCCCAGCAAGATCCTCAAACCGGACAATTGCAACAAACTGTACAGGATAGCGATGCCGTAAAAAGATTGGACAGCGCAATCGCTGCCATTAAAGCCGGAGCAAGTTTTGACTCAATCGCTTTAAAATATTCCAACGATCCGGGAAGCGCAAACAAAGGCGGCGTTTATGACTATATCCCTTCGGGACAAATGGTTCCGGAAATCAATGATTTTCTGTTTACCGGAAAAACAGGAGATACTAAAATAATTAAATCCGTTTATGGTTATCATTACGTAGAAATACTTGGGCAAAAAGGTACAACAGAAGGTTACAAAATTGCAGCGATTACAAAATCGCTCGATCCTTCACAAACTACCATAGATTCGGTAGATAACGTTGCTTCCTCTTTTGTAGCAGCCAACTCCACGCAAAAAGCATTTGAAGAAAACGCAAAAAAGCAGAACATATCTATTTTGCCGGTAAACGGATTGCGCGAAAATGATTACAACATTGGTAATATAGGCGTAAGCAGAGAATTGGTAAAATGGTCTTATGCACATAAAATAGGCGAAGTGTCACAGCCTGTTCATATAGGTACAAATGTAGTGGTTGCAACGCTTACAGGAATTACGAAACCCGGATTGCCGGATGCAAATACTGTACGTCAATATGTACAACCTATTCTTGCAAATCGGAAAAAAGCAAAAATAATTATCGATTCTAAATTCAAAGGAAATACGCTGGAAAGCTATGCGCAATCATCAGGAAGCACAATTGTTACTATAGACAGTGTTTCTTTCCAAACGGCCATGATTCCGAATGTTGGCTATGAACCAAAAGTTGCAGGAGTTGCCTTTAATAAAACATTACTCGGCAAAGTAAGCGCTCCGGTTGCGGGAAACAGCGGTGTATTTGGCATTCAGCCTTTGAGCATATCTGCAAAATCTTCTCTCGACGGCGGACCGGAGCAATTAAAAGTGTCCATTAAACAAAGCTGGATACAGCAATTGCAACGTGGTTTTATAGATGCATTAATGAAGAATGCCAAGATAGATGATTATCGTTCTAAATTCTTCTAAGAATAAATCTTTATAATATTTTAAAAGCTGTTCAATAATGAGCAGCTTTTTTATTTGGTTTTTGAAATAACTTTAATTTATTAAAATTATGGTATGGCAAATAAAAAAAATTACTGGTTCAATCAGCTAAGTGCATCATTTAAAGTAATCATCAGCGCGGTGATTGCTTTAGGCGTTTATATTATAAATCCCTTAAAACCTGCATTACAACTTATTTTCAGCTGGGATGTCTTCAGTTTTTTATTATTATTCTTTGTATGGATTACGTTTTTTACAACCAATATAAAAGACATCCGTAATGAAGCGCAGCGCGAAGACAGTAGCCGAATCGTAATTTTTGTAATTGTAATTATGGCTACGATACTCAGCATGTTTGCCGTATTGCATCTTGTAATAAATGACAAGCAAAACAGTGAAAGTAAAATATTGAGTTTAGCCTTAGGATTTATTTGTATGATATTTTCATGGTGTTTAGTACAAACATTTTTTACATTGCGTTATGCTCATCTTTACTATGCCAAAGATGAAAAAAAGAATTCGGATGAAGAAAAAGGCGGACTGGAATTTCCCGGTAAAAACAAACCAGACTTTATAGATTTTGCCTACTTCGCTTTCACAATCGGAATGACTTTTCAGGTATCTGATGTAGAAATATCCGAAAAAAAAATAAGAAGAATTACTTTGCTGCACAGCATGATTGCTTTCGCATTTAATGCCTTGGTTATTTCCCTTTCAGTAAATATTATTTCAGGTTTAGCATCAAAATAAAATGAAGATTTCAGACAGATCTGATTACAGGCATGTTATTCGAAATTACAAATACTGAATTTACCATACATATATTCATTCCAAAGAATATATAATGTTTAGCAAGCAGTTTGAAGAAATGAGGCCTCCAAGCAATTAATTCGTTCGATATAAAAAAGAAAAATCGCCAAGCAATTATTGCTCAACGATTTTTGCAACTTTTAAACCTTTCCTTTGTAGAGCGTACGGGAATCGAACCCGTGATTCCTCCGTGAAAGGGAGGTGTCTTAACCCCTTGACCAACGCTCCGTTTATTTGGGATTGCAAAGGTAAATTTTTTTATTTGCCAGCCAAATATTTTTTAATAAAATTCAATTTTATTCATATATAAACAGATGATAGTTATTAATAAAATATTTAATTAATAGGAGATTAATAAATACATTATTGTAAATTGCGACGCATTTTATAAACTACAAAAATATTAAAAATGAGTTCAATTAAAGTTGCTATTAATGGCTTCGGACGTATAGGGCGCCTGGTTTTTCGTCAAATTTATAATATGGAAGGAATTGATGTAGTAGCAATCAATGACCTTACTAATCCTGCAACACTTGCACATTTATTAAAGTATGATAGCGCTCAGGGGCGTTTTCACGGTGATGTAACCAGTACCGATAAATCTATTTTGGTAAATGGCGCAGAGATAAATATTTATGCTCAAAAAGATCCTGCATTAATTCCCTGGGGCGAGCATGAAGTAGATGTTGTAATAGAAAGTACAGGATTTTTTACTGCAAAAGAAAAAGCAGAAGCTCATATAAAAGCCGGCGCAAAACGCGTAGTGATTTCTGCTCCTGCAACAGGCGAAATGAAAACCGTTGTTTTCAATGTAAACCATGATATATTGGACGGTTCTGAAACGGTTATCAGTTGCGCATCTTGTACCACCAACTGTCTTGCACCAATGGCAAAAGCTTTAAATGATGCATTTACTATTGAAGTTGGAAGCATGACTACGATACACGCTTATACAAACGATCAAAATACATTGGATGCCCCGCATGCAAAAGGCGATTTGCGCCGCGCACGTGCGGCTGCACAAAATATCGTCCCTAATTCTACCGGCGCTGCAAAAGCAATCGGTCTGGTATTACCCGAATTAAAAGGAAAACTTGATGGCGGCGCTCAACGTGTACCTACAATTACAGGCTCACTTACTGAACTTACGGCTCTTGTTTCAAAACCTGTTACAAAAGAAGAAGTGAATGCTGTAATGAAAGCTGCAAGCAATGAAAGCTTCGGATATAATGAAGACGAAATTGTAAGCACAGATATTATTGGCATACATTATGGTTCTTTGTTTGACGCTACGCAAACAAAAGTAGTTTCAGTTGGCGATAAACAATTAGTAAAAGTTGTAAGCTGGTATGATAATGAAATGAGCTACGTTTCTCAACTGGTACGCACAGTTCATCATTTTGCTAATTTGATTTCAAAATAATTATATCTTATTATTATAACAAAAGCCGCATTTTTTGCGGCTTTTGTTATATGCGGCCTTTTTTATAAAGCCTGTTAGAATGTAGAAAAAAGATACTGTAATAAAAAATATTACAGTATTATAAGTTGATCTCTTCCCGGACCGTTTGAAACATATTTTACATTCGTTCCTAAATAAGCATTCAGATAAGCAATATAATCTTTCATATTTTGCGGCAGTTCGTTTGCTTCTTTAATGCTTGAAGTATCAGTATTCCAGCCTTTAAAAATTTTATAATTCGGAGTAATAGGAGAGCGCTCCATTTGCAATGGTACTTCCTGCGTTTCTTTATTATCAATTGTATAAGAGGTGCATATTTTCAATTCGTCAAAACTATCCAGGACATCTGCTTTAGTCATCACAATGTCGGTAACGCCATTAATCATGCAGGCATATTTTAATGCAACAAGATCTATCCAGCCGCAACGGCGCGGACGGCCTGTTGTGGCACCAAATTCATTGCCAAGTTTACGCAATTCTTCGCCGGTATTATCTTCCAGTTCGGTTGGGAAAGGCCCGCTGCCTACGCGCGTGCAATACGATTTGGTAACGCCTAAAACTTGTTTTATCTTTTGAGGAGCTACTCCCAACCCGGTACAAACGCCGGCCGATATAGTATTAGATGAAGTTACATAAGGATACGTGCCGAAATCTATATCCAGCATGGCTGCTTGCGCGCCTTCGGCTAATACTTTTTTTCCTTCAGAAATTTTATTATTGATAAAATATTCTCCGTTTACGATCTGGAAACTGCGCAAGTATTCAAGCGCTTCAAAAAAATCATCTTCCCACGAAGAAATATCTTCCGTAAAATTAAAATTGTCCAGTAGTTTCTGATGTTTCAACCTTAGCTTAATGTATTGCGATGTAAAATTTTTATTTAATAAATCGCCTACACGCAATGCATTTCTGCCGGTTTTATCCATATAAGCCGGGCCAATTCCTTTTAATGTAGAACCTATTTTACCTTCGCCTTTGTACAATTCAGAAGCCTTATCAAGCGCCCGGTGAGTAGGTAAGATAAGATTGGTGCGGTGCGATACGAATAAATTTTTTCTTACATCAATGCCAAAACTTTCTACAGTAGCGCATTCCTTTTTAAAAATTACAGGATCAAGTACAACGCCGCCACCAATAATATTTTGTGTACCCTGATGAAATATTCCTGAAGGAATTTGATGCAAAACTACTTTCTTGCCATCTATATACAATGTGTGCCCTGCATTCGGGCCGCCCTGAAAACGCGCAACAATATCGTACGAAGGCGCAAAATAATCGACCACTTTTCCTTTGCCTTCATCGCCCCATTGCAAACCGAGGATAACATCTACCATTATTTTTTGGAATTGATTTAGAAAGCGCAAATGTAATAATCAAAAGCATAAACATAGGATTTGCGCTATATTTTTTATTGAACCATATTAAAACTCATACAGGTAAACCATGAATGCGCTTTACCGAAATGCAGATACAACAATTTTTATATAACAACAGAAAGGTTTTTTTTGATAAATTGCTTTATAAAAAATAATCTGTGTCAAAAGAATTTCAACAAAGAATCGACGAATCCGAAACTCGGCTTTTCAAAACCGTTTACCCTAATGAATTAAATCATTATCAAACTTTATTTGGCGGCGCAGCCTTATCAATTATGGACGATGTAGCTTTTATTACAGGCACACGCTTTTGCAGGTTGCCGTTGGTAACGGTATCAACAGACAAAGTAGAATTTAAAGTGCCTATTCCGCACGGCACCTTTATGGAAGCCATTGGCAGAGTAGAAAGCATAGGCAATACGAGCCTAAAAATCCGCGTAACGGTTTTTGTGGAATACATGTATGAAGAACGCCGGGAAAAAGCGATAGAAGGCCTGTTTACAATGGTTGCCATAGATGAAAACAAAAAACCGATAAAGATTAAATAATCTGTTATCATATAACATAATTTATCGACTTTGAAAAATATTTTTTTATTATATATTTTCGAAATGCCCTGTTAATGGGCATTTATTCGTTAGTTAATTTTTATACACATCTGTTGGAAAAATAAGTGCACTATTTCTTCAATGTGGTTGTAAACTTGCATTGTGATTCGATAAGTTTTTCTATCTCATCATTTTCAAGAAATTTACTATTCAGTGGCTTTCACCCTCAACCGGAGTGGTGAATTTTTCGCCCCTGACGGTAATAAGAAGATAAATAAAATACTATAACCATTAAAAATATATAACCATGGAAGATGAAATTTTATTGAAGGAAAATCGAGACCGGTTTGTGATCCTTCCGATTAATTATCCGAAAATTTGGGAAAAATACAAAAATCATGAAGCAAGTTTTTGGACGGCAGAAGAAATCGATTTAAGTGCAGATTTAAAAGATTGGGCGAGCCTTAACGATGGCGAGCGGCATTTTATTTCGCATGTGTTGGCGTTCTTCGCGGCAAGTGATGGCATTGTAAATGAAAATCTTGCGGTTAATTTCATGAGCGAAGTACAACTGCCCGAAGCTCGCTGTTTTTACGGTTTTCAGATAATGATGGAAAATATTCATTCCGAAACCTACGCGCTTTTAATAGATACATATATTAAAGATCCAAAACAAAAAGATGAATTTTTTCATGCAATTGATACCATTCCTGCGGTAAAGAGAAAAGCCGAATGGGCTTTACGCTGGATTGAAAATGGAAACTTTGCAGAAAGATTGGTAGCATTTGCTGCGGTAGAAGGAATATTCTTCAGTGGGAGCTTTTGTTCTATTTTCTGGTTAAAGAAAAGGGGCTTAATGCCCGGATTAACATTCTCAAATGAATTGATCTCTCGCGATGAAGGCTTGCATTGCGAATTTGCATGTTTATTGTATTCCATGCTGAAGAATAAATTGTCTGAAGAAGAAGCCGTAAAAATAATTACAGATGCAGTAGAAATAGAAAAAGAATTTATTACGGAAGCATTGCCTGTAAAACTAATCGGTATGAATGCTGACCTGATGAAACAGTATATTGAATTTGTCGCGGACAGATGGATTGGCGAATTGGGTTATACACCCGTATATGGATCAACCAATCCGTTCGATTTCATGGATATGATTTCATTACAGGGAAAAACAAATTTCTTCGAAAAACGTGTAGGCGATTATCAAAAATCCGGAGTGAGCAGTTTGAAAGGCGAAGATGTGTTTTCTGTAGATGAAGACTTTTAAGAAATTATAAATGATGAATTATAAATGATAAATGATTTTTTGATTTGAACTATAATAAAAATAACGATGGCAAGAAGAACTGTTTTCTATGATGAAAATAATAACGAATTGGATTGTTATATTAATGATAAAGGGAAGATATATATTAGGAGTTGGACAAAAAGAAGAAGATTATTATAGCGGGGCTTCATTACTTTAGATAAAGAAGATGTTAGCCAACTTATTAAACTCTTAGTCGAATTACAAGAAGAAATGGCAGATTAAGAAATAAGAAAGATTTCAACATTCAAACAATATAACATTGCAACAATTAAACATTACTAATTACTCATTAAAATAAATTTTAAACCATGTTTGTAATAAAAAGAAACGGTAAAGAAGAAACCGTAAAATTCGACAAGATTACGGCAAGGATCCAAAAGCTTTGTTACGGATTAAATCCGCAATTTGTAGAGCCGCTTAAAGTGGCCGTTAAAGTTATTGAAGGGCTGTATGATGGTGTTCCTACAACCGAGTTAGACAATCTTGCTGCTGAAACAGCTGCTTCTCTCAGCGTGCTGCATCCCGATTACAGCTTGCTTGCTTCCAGAATTGCTGTAAGCAACCTGCACAAGAATACCACAAAATCATTCTCACAAACCATTAAAAAGCTTTACGAATATGTAGAGCCTAAAACAGGCTTGCACAGTCCGCTGATTGATGAAGCCGTTTATCACGTAGTAAAAGAAAATGCGCATTTGCTGGATTCTACAATTATCTATGACAGAGATTTTTCGTTTGATTACTTCGGATTTAAAACATTGGAACGTTCTTATTTATTGAAATTAAACGGAAAAATTGTAGAACGTCCGCAACATTTATATATGCGTGTGGCTGTGGGCATTCATCTAAACGATATTGAACAGGTCATTAAAACCTATAATCTCCTTTCAGAAAAATGGTTTACACATGGAACACCTACCTTATTTAATGCCGGCACGCCAAAACCACAAATGTCTTCCTGCTTTTTGTTGACCATGAAAGATGACAGCATTGAGGGCATTTATGACACTTTGAAGCAAACTGCAAAAATTTCTCAATCTGCAGGTGGTATCGGCTTAAGCATTCACAACATTCGGGCAACAGGTTCTTATATCAGTGGTACAAACGGAACAAGCAATGGCATTATTCCCATGTTGCGTGTGTTTAATGATACGGCGCGTTATGTAGATCAAGGTGGCGGAAAACGCAAAGGCGCTTTTGCCGTTTATTTGGAACCTTGGCATGCAGATGTTTTCGAATTTTTGGATTTAAGAAAAAATCATGGCAAAGAAGAAATGCGCGCGCGCGATTTATTTTATGCACTTTGGATTCCCGATTTGTTCATGCAGCGCGTGGAAGAAAATGGAGATTGGAGTTTGATGTGCCCACATGAATGCCCGGGCTTGGCAGATACTTGGGGTGAAGAATTTGAAAAATTATATACAAGCTACGAAGAGGCAGGTAAAGCTCGCAAAACTGTAAAGGCACAAGATGTATGGTTTGCCATACTCGATGCACAAATTGAAACCGGCACACCATATTTACTATACAAAGATGCGGCTAACAGAAAGTCCAATCAACAACATTTAGGCACTATCAAGAACTCAAATCTTTGTACTGAAATTATTGAATATTGTTCTCCCGATGAAATAGCTGTTTGTAATTTAGCTTCTATTGCACTGCCTCGTTTTGTAGAAAATGGCGCATTTGATCACAATAAATTGTATGAGGTAACTTATCAGGCAGCAGTAAATTTGAACAAGGTCATTGACAGAAATTATTATCCTGTATATGAAGCACAAAAGAGTAATCTTCGTCATCGCCCGATTGGTTTAGGTGTACAGGGTTTGGCAGATGCATTTGTCAAAATGCGTTACCCATTTGAAAGTGAGGAAGCTAAAAAGCTAAATAAAGAAATTGCCGAAACTATGTATTTCGCGGCCATGACTGCTTCGAAAGACCTGGCAAAAATAGAAGGCGCTTATGAAACATTTGAAGGATCTCCGTTATCTCGCGGTATGTTCCAATTCGACTTTTGGAATGTAGTTCCAACCAATCGTTGGGATTGGCAGGCACTACAAAAAGAAATAAAAGAATTTGGCGTAAGAAATTCTTTATTGATAGCGCCTATGCCTACTGCATCTACATCGCAAATATTGGGAAACAATGAATGTTTTGAACCTTTTACTTCCAACTTATATGTTCGTCGTGTGTTGAGCGGTGAGTTCGTAATCGTCAATAAATATTTGTTACAGGATTTAGTGCAGCTCGGATTATGGAACGAAACCATGAAAAACAAAATCATGGCTTCAAATGGCTCTATTCAAAATATTGCTGAAATACCGGACGATATAAAAGAATTATACAAAACCGTTTGGGAAATAAAACAACGCACGTTGATTGATATGGCTGCCGACCGCGGCGCATACATTTGTCAATCACAGTCGTTGAATTTATTTGTACAATCGCCCAGCAAATCCAAATTAACAAGCATGCACTTTTATGCATGGAAAAAAGGCTTAAAAACGGGCATGTATTATTTACGCACTCAAGCCGCTACACAGGCTGTACAGTTTACCGTAAAAAAACAAGCTGAAGAACAAGTTGCACCTGTAGTTACAAAAAATGATTTACCTGTTCAGCAACCGGAAGTTTCTAATATGTCGGTAAGTGCGCCTACAGAAAATACAGATCTGAATGCCTTAACCGGGGGCGCTTGCCCGTTGGATGGCAGTTGTGAAGCGTGCAGTTCGTAATAATTTTTTTCTTTAATGATTCCACAAAAATTGCCTTGAGTGTAAAAGCTCAGGGCATTTTTTGCAATTATAATTTCCCCATTGCTATAAGAAAATTCGTTTAGAATGAAATGTTTATTTTTTCATTCTAACTAAATTCATTGTTGGATAAAGAAAATGCAATCAACTAACCAGTCGCGCATAACTATCAACAAACCTATGGAACGGATTTAATTTTTCGTACATAAAATTGTAAGAAATTATCCCGGCTGCAGCGCATATTACGCCGGCAACCACATCCAGCAGATAATGATGATTTGCATACACGGCTGTAGACCAAATACCTAACATTACTATACAGAAAAAAACAAGCGCATACCAACGCTGCCTGTTTTTTATTGCATGGTAAAGAACAATAGTTGGATAAGAAGCATGCAAAGAAGGCATAGCAGCAAACACGTTGGAGCTTTGTGCGTATAGTCCTTGAAAAATATGAACATGAAAATAATTATCAAAACGCCCTAACCCTGCTGTATTGCCCGGCGTATGCGCATTAAATGCGAAACCATGCAGTTCTATATACCAAGGCGGCGCCGAAGGGCACAAATAATAAATTACAAATCCTATTAAATTTACCCATAAAAAAGTAAGTGCAAAATTGATATAACCTTTCCGCTTATTTGTATAAAAAAGATATACACCAAATAAGATAGGTACAGGCATCCAGCATAAATAAAAAAAACCGGCAAAAATATCCGCAACAGTACAATGGTGCTGCCAGAAATATTCATTCAGCGTTACTATTTTCCCCTCGGCCTTTATTCCAAACCATGATTTTTCCAGCTCATAAATATCCTTTATATGTACTGTGGAAAATTGATAATTAGGAAAGCCTTTCATAAAATCAAACAACACCCAAAACGCAATAAATATGGAAAACGCGAGGATAAACTTCCTGCTTCCGGAACTTAAATAATATAATGTATTAAATAATATTACTAAGACTAATTGCTCCGTTTTGTAACCGATAAAAATATTACAGAGGATGAGATAAAGTGCAGAAATGCCAAAAGTGAGCAATATCCTTTTCACTGTAAATGTTGCAGGGCGTGTATTCTCCAAAGTCGGTAATATTTATTTTATGCTATTGGTTCCGATTGGTTTTGGCTGGTTTTCGATGCAGATTTTTTCTTTGGAAAACCGGAAACAAAAATCAAATCCCAAACAGAAGAACTTACGCCAAATCCTTTAGTTTGGTCTTGATAATGATGCAGCATGTGGTGCTGCTTTATCTTTTTCATTAGCGAAGATTTAAAATTGTGGTGATGCATGGCATAATGCAGCATGTCGTAAATCAAATATCCTGTAATAAAACCCGGAAAGAAGCTATACAATGCAGGTTTTGAAAAGAACAACGAGAAAACCCAGTAAAACAAAATTGCCAATGGAATGCTTACAGACGGCGGCATTACAAGGCGCAGCCTGTCTTTAGGATAATCATGATGCACGCCGTGAAAAATAAAATGCAGCCTTAATCCCCACGATGATTTTGGGACAAAATGAAATATAAATCTGTGCAGTACATATTCTGTCAGGCTCCAGACAATTAAGCCGATTGCGTAATATTCAAAAAAGAATAAACCGCTGCAATGCCCTGCAGCAAAGGCTTTCCACGAAAAGAAAGCAATTGCGGGAATAAATATATATAATGGTACGGTGAAATGTACTTTTGATAAACTTTCCAGAAACGTGCTTTTAAACATTCTGGTAGATTCTTCCGAATTGGAAACAAAATTTTTTGCCATGATAAATCCTCCTTTTATTGCGAAAAAGTTTTTAGCTTTCTTCCTCTTTCTTCACATCTGTCAAGCGTTCAACTTCTTCTTGTCCAGTTTTTATATTTTTGCCGCGTAGTTCAACATACACAACATGCGGATTCCAAAATGAACCTCCTTTGATATAAATAAATATGCTGTTCATATACGCCAGCGCATTATTTATTTTCCCGCATGTTTTCCAATCTCCTCCTTTCGTTTGTATCAGATACATGTGGTATTTTTTATACGATACAAACCAAAATTCATAAGTGTTTTCTTTCGTTTTATGAATATTTAATCCGTAAGCAAATTTACGTTGAATAAAGTTTAATTCCCTTTTTTCTCCTTTTGGCGAGTCGCCGTACCTAAGCCAATAAGTCGTCAATGGTTTATTTAAATCCACCTTATTATTTACAATATTCAGATCGCATGATATGGTGTTGATATTCGGCGTTCTTTGCAGGTAAAACATTCTGTTCGGCGTGCTTGGCGGTATAGGATATTCCACTCCTTCGCGCGTAATTCCGGATTGCGCCGATAAATTTAACTGAGTAAAAAACAAAAATGCAACAAGTAAAAATCCGGTAATATTTTTAAAAGATATCAATCTCAAATTCATTGTTCTGTTTTCTTTTTTTTATCTAAAGCATCCAATTGAATTTTGGCGTCTCTTATTCTTTTAAACGCCGTAATATTCGTAAGAAAAGCCATCACGGTAATAGGAATTGTAAAGATGGACATTGTTTCGAACAAGTGATATTTAGTAATGCTGCGCACATACCATTTATAATCTCCGCCTATGAAGTGAGAAGCTACGCCGCATGCAATTGCAGACAATCCAATCAATACAACTCTTTCCGGGCGCTGCATCCAGCCGCCTTTATTTTGAATGCCCAACCCTTCGCTGCGCGCTCTTGTATAACTTACCATCATAGAACCGATCATGGCAATGAAGGCGAACAGAGAACTTAAAAAATAATGCTTTGCAATAAGATAATAGCAAATGCCCAAAAACAAAATCAATTCGCTGTATCTGTCCAAAACCGAATCATAAAACGCGCCGAAGGAAGAAGACATTTTTCCAATACGCGCTACCTGACCGTCCAGCATATCAAATAAGCCTGCAAACAAAATCAATGCGCCGGCCCAGCCTACATATCTGAAATCGCCTCGTGGTTTATCTTCTGCGCCAAAAATGAAAATAATTGCCACGCCTATATTCAGTATGAGTCCAATGGAACTTACCCCATTTGGAGTTATACCAATTTTGATGAGCATTTTCACAAACGGGTCAATTACTTTATATATTTCTTTTTGCAGGCGATCCCTTAACTTCATTCGTGCGTATTATTTTTTCAGTTATAGAACTGAAGCCTTGTAATTGATTTTAATTATTGTTCAAAATTAAACAATAGTTTGTTACATATCGGTCGATTATTAATGTATTGATTTTTAAAAACTAATTACAGCCAAGACCCGAATACCGTTCTTCGCAATTTCAGGATTTTTTAAATAAGTAAACCTGTGTATATAATCTACTCTAAATATTTTGAAAATGTTCATCACGCCAAAGCCTCCTTCAAAATAAGGCGTTTTGCCTAAAGCAAATGTACTTTGCAGACCATCTGTAGTAGGGAACGACATTTGATTCGTATTAATTGCAGGATTATTTTCATCACGCAATCCGCCGTACAAAACTTTACCTTCTATTACCTCACGCCACTTCAATTTTTTTAGGAATGGAATTCTGTTAAACAAAAATCCATTCAAATAATAATCGCCCATCAGGCTTACATAATGGTCACTCGTAAATTCCAGAAAGTTCATTAGGTTGTATGATTCTAATTGATAAGCGTAAGTCTGATTGGCATGCGGCAATTGCAATAACGGATAAGGTAATTTTCCTTTTATATAACCGCCTTCCAGTGTCATATCTGCATAGCCAAATTGCGAAAGATAAAACCTTTTGAAAATATTGCCTATAATATTTTGATAACTGTATTGGCCACCCAATAAGCCTTTAAACCCGGCGATGTATTGTAATTGAAATACAGGATATTTACTGATTAATGGTAGGCGGTATATTTTCCCTTGATAAAATACTTCGTGTGGTGCATAGCGCAATGTAAGCTCGACCGCGCTCGAAGTTACACTTTGTTGATCCAAAGGCAAAACAGGCTGATTAGGATAATTAAATGCCAAAGTCCCTGCCGGAAATTGTTTCCAGTAAGTATAATTTAAATCCCACGAAAAGTGGTTTTGAAATTCTTTTACATAGTCTAATTTAAAAATATTATTATACAACCATTTATCATTGTTGCCTCGCTTGAACGATAATAAGAAATTGTCTTCCTGCACAAATTGCAATTGCTGGCCGGGAATCTGTGTTTCTTTCTGATAGCTTACACGTACATAGTTTTGCGGAAATTGGTAAATTGATTTATCATTGATGGAATATGTAGCGCTTCCGAAATATTTCCAACGTTTATCTTTAAATCCATAAGCGCCGTATCCTTCGAAATAATAACGCTTGCTCAGCCGCGGCGTAGTTCTTCCTCCGAATCTTAAACGAAAACCTTCAACCGGATTAAAACTATAGAAAGCATTTGCCGGGCCAATTTCCGCCGGGCCGGCTTGCTTGTATCCTGCAAGAAAAAAAGTGATCCAGTCCATTGTACGCTTGAAGGATTTCATGTGCGTAAGGCTGTCAATATTTTGATAAGTTTTGGATTCCGCAGCCGTTAAGGTATCAAAACGATTTTGCTCCCAAAATTCCGCATTTTGATTAGCAGCGGAGTCTTGCACTATTTCGCTTGGCCCTTTAAAAATACTGGAAGGTATTTTCTTATTTATTTCAAAATTTTTGTACATCACAACACGTTCTCCATACAAGCCCATTCCTTTTTTGAATATACCGAAATCGCCCACTAAATCGCTTCTGGTAAGAAGATATTTTCCATCGTTGCGCCGTGTAAAATCCAGTTGAATATTGATGCCGCGCAGGAAGTTGAAATTAATTCCGTTAGGCGAATACATTTTTATATGCTGCACGGCATAATGCCCGTCAAGCGTTATGTACATTGTACCGCGAAACAGCATGCCTTGCGGATTTCTCGGCTGAAAGGACATTTGTACCTGTTTTATCCCGTCAATCACCACTGTATCGCCAAGAAAAAACATATAGAAAGCCGGCGCTGAGTTTGCAATAGGACTTAAAAACTGATTGGTAAACAGGAGAATGTTGTTGTCATAAATATTTATATCGGCATATAATTTATCAAGCCATCCGGTAATGCCTTTTGAATCGATAAATTCCCCAAAGTCTACTGCATTTTGTCCGGTAATTATTTTTTTGGTATTTGTTGGATCTTTCTCATAATAATTCTGTGAGCTTACTTCATGCAAATATACCGGCACAAGGCTTTTACCAGGAACCATTGTTGTGTCCTGGTTTTCGAGCAAAAATTTATATTTCTGCATGAATTTGGAATCCTTTATTTTATCCGAGAAGTTGCTGATGGACATTACCATTTTTTCGTATTCGCTGTACTGCGCATAATCATAAGATTGCATTTTGTTTTCATCGCGGTGCTCTATTACCTTACGGATCAATTCTACGGCCGGATTGTCTTTGTTCCTGTATTTCTTTTTTTTGTCTCCCACCGTTACGTCTTTCAAAGAACTTCCGCCACCGGCTATTAAGGACATATTTACAACCTGTTGAGATACGCTGAAATCGATATTAACAGAAGATATTTTATAGCCTACAAAAGAAAATTGCAAATGTGTATCCTTTGCAAATTCTGATGATGCAATGAGTGCATAATGCCCTCCGGAATCTGTAAGTACACCGGAAGACCCTTTAAAAAAAACACTTACGTTTGATATAGGTGCGTGTGTCAATGAATCAATCACTTGACCTCTTATTATGACGGAACGCGATTGCGCTTTCGCCATAGAAATAATGGAAAATATGACTGTAAGGATTAATAAGTATTTTGATATAAATACGCGTGAATAAAAATTCATGTAAATCTCCCTTTCTTATTTAAAAACAAACCAACGTTGCAATACATAATTGTAAAATATACCAACAAATAATGAAACTATGACTCTTGATATGAAATAATGTAAATCGGGAAATGAGTGCAACATTACTTTATAACCGACTGCATTGAGAAAAAAATTACCTGCCCAAACCAGAAAATATTTTAAAGCCCGCTGCCACACTTTATCCCCCTCCTTATGAAAAACCCATTTGAGATTGATAATAAAGTTAATAATTCCTCCGGCAACCAGCCCTATAACGCCGGCTGTAAATTTCGGCACATTAAAAAACTCCACTAGTAAAGTGAGTAAGACAAAATCTACAATTGAAGACCCCATTGAAGAAGCCTGTGCTTTAAGGAATATTTGCCATTTTTTTATAACCACCGAAACTGGAGTATTATATGTAAAATAATATTTGCATATATGCCGGCTAACACATCATCCAGCATTACACCCCAACCGCCGTGAAATTTTTCCATCTTTCTGATAAAGAATGGTTTGCCTATATCAAATATTCTGAACAAAATCAATGCCGCTAATAACGTTTGCCATTTTACAGGAATGATAAACAGCGCGATCGACATTCCTAAAACCTCATCTAATACTACGCGATAACTGTCTTTGCCCCAATCTGCCTCTACTGCATTGCCACACCAGACTCCGATAATAAAAAGAACTATAATTATAATGCATTGCAATAAAATATTATTTTCGCCAAAGCCGGATTTTAAGATGGCCGCAATGTAATACCAAAGTAAAACAGTAATAATTGCCGCAACCGTTCCACCCCCCTTCCTGATAAATCCTATTCCAAAAAAGCTGGAAATAATTTTCGCCATATTTAATAAAAATAAAAACGGAAGACCTAATACAAGAGAACCATGAATGTTCAATTTATATCTGCAATCTTCCGTTTTCTAACAATGATTACGCTTCTTCGTAATAATCCAATCCGAGGTGAGTGATTAATTCTTCACCCATCAGATAGCGCAAAGTATTTTGCAACTTTATCAATTGTTTAAATATATCGTTTTCTGCCGGAAGTCCGGGTTTTGTTTGCGGAGATTTTAAATAAAATGATAACCATTCCTGAATACCGCTCATACCGGCGCGCTTTGCCAAATCAACAAACAATGCCAGATCCAATGCTACCGGAGCAGCTAAGATAGAATCGCGGCAAAGGAAATTGATTTTTATCTGCATTGGGTACCCAAGCCAACCGAAGATATCGATATTATCCCAACTTTCTTTATTATCGCCACGAGGAGGGTAATAATTGATACGGATTTTATGATACAGATCGCCGTACAAATCGGGATGTAAATCGGGGCGTAAAATATCTTCTAACACACCGAGTTTGGATACTTCTTTTGTTTTAAAATTTTCCGGGCGGTCAAGTACATAACCGTCACGGTTTCCCAGAATATTTGTTGAAAACCATCCACTGATACCGAGTGAACGCGCTTCAAGGCCGGGAGCCAGAATAGTCTTCATTAAAGTTTGGCCGGTTTTGAAATCTTTACCGCCAATAGGTGTTTTCGTTTTCTTTGCCAACTCTACCAAAGCAGGAATATCTACTGTTAAATTCGGAGCGCCGTTTACGAAAGGCACTCCTAATTTAATAGCCGCATAGGCGTACACCATGCTTGGTGCAATAAGTTCGTTATCATTTTTCAATGCGGCTTCAAATGCTTCTACGCTCTGATGAATGTCTGAAGCTTCGTAATATTTTTCAGTAGAACCACACCAAATAACTACAACACGATTAAGGTTATTTTTAGTCTTAAAATCTTCAATATCTTTTGCCACGGCTTCTGCCAATTCCCAGCGTGTGCCTTTTTTCACATTTGGGCCGTCAAGATTTTGAACATAGCTTTTATCGAAAACGGCTTCCATTGGTTTAATGGCTTCCAGTTCAGGTTTCAATTGATCAAGCAATTGCTGATCCAATACTTTTGCATGGCTCGCTGCCTGATAAACATTGTCTTCATACAAATCCCATCCGCCGAATACGATGTCTTCTAACTTAGCTAATGGTACGAAGTCTTTTATTTTAGGATAATTATTATCTGTTCTTTTGCCGAGACGTATGTGTCCTGTTTGTGTTAATGAACCGATAGGTTTTGCCAATCCTTTGGCAGATGCAAACACGCCGGCAATCAATGTTGTCGCTACCGCACCTAAACCCGGAATTAAAATTCCCAATTTGCCTTCCGCAGGCTGTACTTGTTGCTTCATTCGTTTTTTAATTTTAATTTTATACAAAAACTTTTAGGTTAACCGCCTTTCATTCGGATTGCAAAGTTAAACAGTTGTTTAACTTAAACAAGCGCTAAACCCTTATTTTTTATTTATTACGATATTTTTACAATTTGCTTTTAAATCCATCTTTCGGTTTTCAACCATTCGATTGTTTGTTTTAAGCCTTTTTTTAAATCGAATTTTGGATAATAATCCAATTCATTTTCTGCCTTTTTAAGGCTTACACCCCAACCGGATGTAAGTTCCAGTAATTTGTTTTTGTTTAAAATAGAATTTCGGTGAGGAAACATTTTTTCCATGCCGGTAACGGCTGTTTTTACTAAGCCTGCAGGTATATGCAGCTTGATGGTTTTTGTGTTCAGTGTTTCTTTTACAATATCGGCAAATGCATACCGGTTGTAATTTATTCCATCGCTGAGTATGTAGGCTTCGTGGTTTTTACTGCTTTCTAAGGACAAAAGAATGGCGTCGCATAAATCATACACATGAATGAAACTCAGTTCCTGCGGGGCCTTTCCGATGTATAGTTCCCAGCCTTTTTTTATCATTTTAATAAGCATGAGCAAATCTTTTTCTCTTGGTCCGTACACTGCTGTAGGCCTTAAAGAAATAAGCGGAAGAGATTCTATTTTGGATAATTCTTCCTCGCCTGCAAGTTTACTTTGGCCATAATAAGTTATAGGATGAGGATGGGTTTCTTCTGTTATTACATTTTTATTGAACGTAGGTCCCATAGCGGCGAGGCTGCTTACAAAAACAAATTTCTTTAATTCTTTATTTGCAAGTAAAGCGGCATTGGCAAGATCGAGAGAAAGCCGAGCATTAATTTTATAATAATCATTTTCAGTCCTGGCTTTTGTAATGCCTGCCACATGTGCAATATGTGTAATGCCTGTATCCGATAACAGTTGAACTAATTTTTCCTGATTAAAATAATCGGGATACACTAATGTGGCTTTTGTATTTTTCAACGCAGACAAATCGCTGTTTTTACGAACTGCTGCAAATACATCATATCCTTTTTCTGTGGCGCGTTCTACAAGATTGGAGCCTACAAAACCATTGGCGCCTGTAATTAATAATCTCTTGCTCATATTTGTTTTTCGAAGATTCTGTAGCGTTTATATATTTTGCCGTTTATATCTTCGATTGCTTTTCGCATCATTAAATTATCTTCTAAAATCCAGGAAGCCTCCACTTCATTAATTTTTTTATTCTTTTTTACATTGTCTATAATGGTAGAATAAAAATTCATTTCAATACCTGCTTTGCGGTAACCTTCGATTACACCAAGCAACAAAATTCGTAATGATTTTACTTTCTTCTTGCCGGTCAATAATTTGAAAATACCTGTAGGCAATAATCTGCCGCGCTTTACTTTGATAAGTGCTTCATTGATATTCGGCAATGCGAGAGCAAAGCCTATAATTTTGCCTTCGTGCTCGGCTACAATACAGAATTCCGGATCGAGAATCAGTTTCATGTCTTTGGCTGCATAATTAAATTCCGCATCCGTCATAGGCGTAAAACCAAGATTCTTATCCCAGGCGGAATTATATACTTCTTTTATTTTTTTTGCTTCGTTCTTAAAATCTTTAAGATTGATTTTCCGGATAACAATGTTTCTGTCTTGCAACCGTTTTTGCATCAGATCGTGCAGGCGGCGCATGCGAGTATCGTTGTAGGTAGATATTAAATACTGATAAGCAAGAATATCGGTTTGTTTTGCAAAGCCGTTTGTTTCTATCAATTGGTAATAATAAGGCGGATTGTAAGGCATCATTACTTTCGGTGGTTCGTTAAAACCTTCCACAAGTAAAGCGCACACTTCGTTTGTTGATGGACTTACAGGCCCAATGATTTTGCCAGTAACGCCTTGTTCTCTCAGCCATTTTTCCGCTGTATCGAAAAGAAGCTTTGCAGTTTCCTCATCGTTGATGCATTCGAAAAATCCAAAGAAGCCATCGTTTTTTCCTGTAAAGCTTACATAATTCTTATTCGTAATGGCAGCAATTCTTCCTACGATTTTATCATTATCAAAGGCTAAGAACTTTTGCACCACGCCGTTTTCATGAAACGGATGTTTCCCCGGCGTTAATAAATCTTTCTGCGCTATAAACAATTCCGGAACATAGTTGGGATCGTTCTTATATAATTCGTGAGGAAAATCTACAAACAGTTTTAATTGTTTGGTAGTATTTGCAGGTACAATTTGCTTCATCTAAAAAATTTTATCGCCAAAAAAAAGAAGCCAACGGAAGTCTTTATTTCGCTGGCTTGCGCAAGTTATTAATTTTTTCGATGCGTTATAGGAAAATTTAAGTTTCAATAGGCAATGCAGGTTTTATCATATAACGTAGACCTCATTGAAATTAAAGGACTAAACATAAAATCTATTTTTAAATAATTTTCGAAAACTCAACGCCATTCATTTCTTCAAATGCAAGTTGGATTTCGTCCATGTTATTCTTTGGAATATCTGCCGTGATGGTGCAAAACAACTGCATATTCTGTTCCACAATTTCTGCATTTGCTCTTTTTAACCGGCGTTGTATTTCATTCATTTGTGTATAATCAAAATTTATTTTGCAACGAATCAATACAGGCTTTTGAACAATCGGCGTAAGTTGCAAAGCCAATGCCGATGAGGTTTTATAAGCATTTATCAAACCCGGTACGCCAAGTAATGTTCCCCCAAAATAACGTACTACAATAATTGCAGCATTGGTAACACTTTTACTGTCTAATTGTCCCAAAATAGGTTTGCCCGCACTTCCTGAAGGTTCGCCATCGTCATTGCAACGAAAATTATTTCCGTCAGTTCCTAAACGGTATGCAAAACAAAAATGAATAGCTTTGGGATGTTCCTGTTTTAACTTTGCAACGCGATTTTTTACATCTTTTGGGTCGGAAACAGGAAAAGCGTAAGCCAAAAATTTGCTTCCTCTGTCTTTAAATTCTGCCACAACTTCCTGATGGATTGTTTTATAAAAATCTGTTTGCATATTTACTTTGTATTTATTCCCTACTCATGCAAGTCTTAGCTTTAAAGTTGTGAGCAGCCGACCAGTGCAGGCATTTTACTTTTTTCTGATGCCATAGTTCGGCAATTCATTAAAGTGTTCGCTAAATATAAAAAGAAGCCGTCCTTTTTGGACAGCCTCATGAATTAAATATTACAAAATAAGATTTACCAAACATTAAGCGGTTTTGTGTGACAAAACTTTATCTGTTTCTTTATGCAGTTCTATACCGATTTTTATTGCAACAGCAGTGATTTTTTCTATCGCTTCTTCTATCTGTTCAAAAGTATGTGTAGCCATTAAAGAAAAACGTATAAGAGAATCGTCCGGCGGTACAGCCGGCGCTACCACAGGATTTACGAATACACCTTCTTCAAGAAGATATTTTGTAAGTAAAAAAGTTTTATCGGGATCTCTCACAAGTATGGGAAGAATCGGACTTTCTGTATTGCCTAAATCAAAACCGGCATCGATCAACAATTTTTTGGCATGTTCCGTATTTTTCCAAAGATTTTCTATATGCTCCGGTTCGGTTTCCATAATATCCAATGCCGTAAGCACACTTGCAACGGATGCAGGTGTCATACTTGCGCTGAAGAGCAGGGATCGGGCGCGGTGTTTGAGATAATCAATTGTTTCACTATCGCTGGCTACGAAGCCGCCGAGTGATGCAAAAGATTTACTGAATGTGCCCATGACCATATCTACGTGATCGGTTAATTCGAAATGAGATGCCGCGCCTGCGCCGTTTTTACCGATTACACCAAGGCTGTGGGCTTCATCTAAAAATATATTTGCGCCATATTTATCTGCCAGCTCTACGATTTCGGGCAGTTTTACCATATCACCCTCCATGGAAAATATCCCTTCGGTCGCAATTACTTTTACAACATCTTCGGGGAGCTGGCGGAGTTTGCTTTCGAGATCTTCTATATCGTTGTGGCGGTATTTTAATGTTTTACCGAAAGAAAGCCTGGAGCCGTCAATAATAGAAGCATGATCATATTCGTCCAGAATAAGAAAATCATTTCTGCCGACTACGCTTGATAATACCCCGAGATTTACCTGAAAGCCGGTGCTAAAAAGAAGCGCATCTTCTTTCCCTACAAATTTTGCAAGACGTTTTTCGAGTTCAATATGAATATCCAGCGTTCCGTTTAAGAAACGCGAACCGGCACAGCCTGTTCCATATTTTTCAATGGCTTTTTTTGCGGCTTCTTCAATTCTTGGATGATTTGTAAGCCCCAAATAGGAATTGGAGCCAAACATCAATACTTTTTTACCTTTAATAAACACTTCCGTATCCTGTCCGGATTCAATAGCTCTGAAATAAGGATAAAGCCCTTTTTCTTTGATTGCTATTGCATCTCTAAACTCGGCAATTTTAGTTTTTAATCTTTTCTGCATTCGGCCACGTTGTTATGATGTTTAAAGTAAGAAAATGTTATATTTCTTATTGTTTTTAAACGAATAAAATTATGTGACAGTAAAAGTTTACCGGCATACATTTCTACATTAAACTTTAAATATGTTATCATACATCTTAACACTGTACATAACGTATAACATGCGTAAGTTATTTTAATTTATAATACAAAAATAACATTCGCATAAAAAAATCATGTCAGCATTATCTGCAAAGATAACGAATCCTTTAAATTCATTTACTGAAAAATTATTGCCTACCCAGAATACTCATTTAAGTCCAAAATGTTGCGGAGCAAATTAGTTAGCTGTTTCTATCAGTTTTGTGTATTTTTTCGCAATATCCAGCCGGTATTTTACGCTGCATTTCAATGAAAAATTTTTTTCCGTATGGCCTACCGGAAAGCCAAATGCAGCCGGAAAATTATAATTGTTTACTATATCTTTTATTGCTTCATCTATGTTTTTCCCGAAAGGTATCGTGGTATCTTTCATATCGCTGAAACTGCCGATTATCAGGCCTTTTAACTGATCGAACCAGCCTGCGCGTTTCAGTTGTTGCAGCATTCTGTCTGCGGCATATATATATTCTCCGACTTCTTCTATGAATAAAATTTTATTCTTCAAATCCGGCTCCGAAACAGTTCCGATACTATTGATGAGCATGGATAAATTACCTCCTACCAATTCGCCTTCTGCAAAGCCTGCACGATTGAAAGGATGCGATAAAATTTTATAAGAATTTTTTTTCCCGATCAGTGAATTTCTTAATGATTGGATATAAATATTATTCACGCCGTCATTGAAAGCTCCTGCCATAGGCGCGTGCAGAGATGCGATTTTTATTTTTTTGTTTAAATGGCAATGAAGTAAAGTGATATCGCTGTAGCCGATGAGCCATTTAGGATTTTTTTTCAGAGCGCTGAAATTGATCTTATCGATAATTCTGCTTAAACCATAGCCGCCGCGCCCGCAAAGAATGGCTTTTATTCCGGGATCGTTTATCATATTTTGCAAATCTTCGGTGCGTTCTTCATCTGTCCCTGAAAAATAATGATATTGATGCCCGAGCGTTTTTCCTGATTTAACCTTAAAGCCCCATTGCTGTAAGGTTTCGATACAAACTTTCGCTTTCTCTTTATCCATAAATCCCGATGGGCACACAATGCCTATCGTATCTTGTTTTTTTAAATAAGGAGGAATGATCATGAATTATTTTTTATAGTTCTTCTAAAACAGTTCCTGTTTCTGTAACACTCAATCTGTGCATTACATTGCACTTTAAAGCAAAGTTGGCAATTTGATGCCCTACCGGAAAATTAAAGCAAACCGGAAAATTAAATTCTTTTACTTTTTCCAATACCAAATCGTATAACGATTGTGTCATTTCTTCCTGCGGATTAGTTTGTTTTTTTATATTAAAACCGCCGATTATCAGGCCTTTCAGCTTATCGAGTTTGCCGTTTCGTTTTAAATTCCAAAGCATGCGATCGATCGAATAAAGATATTCTTCCGTTTCTTCTATAAATAAAATTTTGCCATCCGTTTCAATGGCCGATTTTGTTCCTGAAAGATTTTCTATGGTACAAAGATTTCCGCCCACAAGCCTTGCTTCCGTAATTCCAAGCTTGTTTTGTTTGTCGAACGCTGTGGTATATCTCATTTTTATTTTTCCCTGCAAAGCATCGCCGATAGAATTAATAGATTGCTGCTGAATGGCCGGCAAGTTTAAAAAATTAAGAGGAAAGCTGTTGCACATTTTTGAATGCAGCGTGGCTACGCCGTAATTGGTTGCGATGTGTGCATGAAAAACGGTGATGTCGCTGAAACCGATGATCCATTTTGGATTTTTTCGAAAGAATGAAAAATTTATCTTATCAATAATACGCACAATACCATAGCCGCCGCGCGCGCACATAATTGCTTTTACCTGATCGTCGTGCAGCATGTCCTGAAAATCTTCCGCTCGTTCTTCATCTGTTCCGCCCATGTTTCCATCGCGCTTGCCGATTGTTTTACCTGTTTTAACATTAAAACCCCAGCGTTGTATTTGCGTTGTTGCTTCATTCAGTTCTTCGGTTTTAAAATATCCCGACGGGCATGTAATACCAATTGTATCGCCGGCTTTGAGATAAGGCGGAACAATTATTTCATGCCGATTTTCTTCTATCGGCAAATTGAATTTCGGGATAAAAGAAAGGCCTGTAAAAGCTGCCGCCTGTTGTATAAATGTTTTTCGTTTCATTCAATATTTTTCTATACAAGGATGCTTGTAAAGTTAAAGACATAAATTATCGGATGAATTTTATTTTTGGGGAATGGAAAGAAAATTAATTGTAACAGAAGACGGATCGCATACAATTGAGATAGCTGCGCTGCATACAAATTATCACAGCATTCACGGTGCTTTTCAGGAAAGCATGCATGTTTTTATAAGCGCGGGTTTAGAATACTTTCTTGTAAATAATTATAAAAGTAATGTCCATGTTTTTGAAATGGGTTTCGGTACGGGATTGAATGCTTTGCTTGCATTGAAGTATGCTATGGAGAGAAATATTGCTGTATATTATCAAAGCATTGAGCTTTTTCCGTTGGAAAAAAATGAATATGAAAAGCTGAATTATTGCGAGATGTTTCAGAATAATTTTAAAGAAGAATTCGGGCTGTTGCATGATTGCTCCTGGGAGAAAGATATTTCCATTACGGAAAAATTTGTTTTGTATAAATCACAAATTTCTTTGGTGGATGTGATATTGGAACACAAATTTGATATTATTTTTTTCGATGCATTCGATCCTGCTATTCAGCCGGAATTGTGGACATATGATGTTTTCAAAAAGCTGTATGAATGCCTTAACGAGAAAGGAGTTTTGGTAACTTATTCGTCGAAAGGAGATGTACGCAGAGCTTTGATCGCAGCAGGTTTCCGGATAGAAAAAATTAGCGGGCCAAAAGGCAAAAGGGAAATGCTGCGCGCAATTAAGCTATAATATTTTTATTTCAATCTGCTTTTTTCATCTTCATTACTGCTTTCTACTTTATGAGATTGGAATGCTTTTCCTAAATCAAAATTATAAGAAATACCAAGTGTGAATTTTTGCGTTTGTTCAATGTCTTGAAAGTCCAGATTAAAGTTGGTATAATAAAATGTACCTTTTACTTTTTGAGTATTAAATATGTCATCTGCTGCGGCTTTGAGTGTTAAGCGGCTTTTGAAAAATTTCTTTTGCAGCGCAATATTCGTTGAGCTCATGTGATTGATAACAGCATTTGCAAAAATCGCATGATTGATATAAAATGCATTCAGGCTTGCGGTAAATTCTTGCGCAATTGTAAACTGCATCGTAGTGCTAAGCGTTAATAAATTTTTAGAAATATTATAAGCGGGCGCTACCAAATGCTGATTGTCGTATTCCACATATTCCTGCGTTGTCCACCATTTTGTAATGTTTACAGGAATGTATATACTGAATGTCCATTTACGTGAAATGCCTGAGTTGGTAGGCTGCTGCGTCATCTTTACGGAATCGCCGTCCATTGGGTGTATGCCATTGGTAATAACATCTGTAGCGTAAAAATAATTTGCGCTGAACCTGTATTTATTTTTTATGGTATAATCTACTTCGTAAGAGTTGTCGTACTCCGGCTGAAGATATGGATTTCCCTGCCCTGTGGTATAATTATCAACATATACCACATGAGGATTGAGATTGTCAAAACTCGGGCGGTTAAGCCTGCGGGAATAAATAAAAGCGATGCTTTCATCGGCTGCTTTATTCAAATCTTTTTTTAAGAAAAGAGTCGGGAAAAGCCCAAAGTAATTTCTGTGATTTTGTGTGAATGAAGTGTCGTATAGTTTTCCTGTATAATTGGTATTCTCTCCACGCAAACCTACCTGAATATCTGTCTTTAAAATATTGCCCTGATAGTTTATATAGCCGGCAATAATATTTTCCTTATAATCATACACAAAGTTTTGCGGTACATTATCCATCCACGCACTTCCAAAAGGATTTTGATATTGGAAGTTTGCCATGTTATTAATATCGGTCGAGCTTATTTTTCCGCCAAAACTCAGCGTAGAAGAAGCATTGAATACTTTTGAATATTTAGCATCTGCAGTAAATATTTTTGCGACAGAAGGCGTGTAGTTTCTGTATGCGGTATCTGTAGCAATATTATTGGCAATGGTAGTACTTGTTGCTGTATTATGCACGCTGCCGGAATTGTGCGTATAATCCGACAAAAACGTAAACGCAGAGCCTAATGTATCGGTTTGTAAATGATAATTCAGACCTACATCATTATACTTTCCGCGCCAGTCGTTTGGAAATGTACCGGTAGATGTACTGTTGTTTTCCGGAGTTGATGCATAGTTGATTTTACTCGCCGTTTTATAGTTTTCTATATCGTTGCCAAAAGAGCCTGTATAGTCTATTGCGAGATATTGTTTAGTTGTTATATCATAAGTAACTCCGGTGTGAATATCATTGCTTGAAGAATGCTTAATTGCATTATTCACGGCGGAATAAATTCCATCATTTTTAAAGTTGCGATCCTGCGTTAAAACCTGATAGAATTTGTTATAATCGTATGAATAATTTCCAAACCAGCCAACTTTCCCTTTTTTGAAATTCAGTTGAATACCTTCAGATGTTCCGGGGTATTTTTTTCCCTGCACAAAATTGCTGTATATGCTTCCGTTCAAACCTGCCTGCGCCTGTTTTTTCAAAATTATATTAATGATACCGCCGCCGCCGCCGGCATCATATTCTGCCGGCGGATGCGCCATCATTTCAATAGATTTTATATCATCGCTTCTTAATGAATTCAAATAATTAGCGAGATCTTGTCCGGATAATTGCAGCATCTTACCATTAATTATTACTTTATTTACCGGAACGCCGTTTAATAAAATCTGATTATTATAAACCAGTACGCCGGGCGCAAGCCCGATAGCTTCCTGCGCCGATTTTTCTGCGGTAAGCGGATTATTTTCAACATTCATTACCATGCGGTCTAATTTTCTTTCTATCAACGGCACTTTTGAAAGCACGGAAACATCGTTTAAATTTTTATCAGCTTTATGCATGATTAATAACACTCCGCTTGTATCGCCATTCACAAAAATTGTATCGCGTACTTCTTCATATCCTATGCTGCTTGCATGTATAATGTATGTTCCCTTTTCTTTTATTGAAAGCGTATAATTGCCGGACGTGTCGGAAATTTTTTGCGCTATGCTTTTGTGTGTTGTATCTGTTGTGGCAGCGCTTAAAAATGCAAATGCCACAGGTACTTTATTCTCATCAATCACTTTTCCTTTTAGCAAATGCTGTGCAGAACTGTTTATGATAAATGCCGGCAATAAGAATAGTGTAAATAAAATTCGTTTCATCTGTCTCTGGATGTTTTTTATGTTTTTCAATTGTCAGTAGGAATCCTTTAAATAGTCAATGCATTTAAGTATGTAACAGACTTATGAGCATTTTAAAATATCTCGTGCATTATGGAAATTGTTTGCACAGTTTTAAGACGAGAATGCTTAAAAAATGTTACAGTTCGTGTGAACTATATTTTCAAAAGCAAATTTTTATTTTTCATAGAAGAATAAAAAACGATTTTCGCTAATCGGTAAATTTAAAAGGATGAATGGTAAGGGCCGGAAAAGAGTTTCTATAAATCATTGTGCTTCTTTAGCAGATAATAAAAGTATCAAATAATGACTTGCTGAGATATAAAGTTTATATTTTTGCAGCCAATTAAAATATATGCGAATGAAAATTGCTGCAATCATTCCGGCGCGATATGCTGCCACACGTTTTCCGGCAAAGCTCATGCAATTAATAGGAAACAAAACCGTAATTCGCCATACGTATGATAATACCGCAGCAACAAATCTTTTTGACCAAGTAATAGTAGCTACTGACAGCAACATCATCTATAACGAAATTGTGAGCAATGGTGGCATTGCGAAAATGACAACAGGTAATCATCAAAGCGGAAGCGACCGTATTGCAGAAGTAGCGCAAGATATGGACGTGGATATAATTATAAATGTACAAGGCGATACGCCTTTTATCAATAAAGAAGCTTTGAAAAAAATCATTGATTTATTTAATGATGAAAAAGTTCAGGTCGCAAGCATGATGCAGATTTTGCAAGAGCCTAAGTTTATCAATGATCCGAATTATGTAAAAGTGGTAGTTGATAAAAATATGAATTCTCTTATGTTCAGCCGCTCGGTAATTCCTTATCCGCGGGATAATGAAAATGAAATTATTTATTACGAACACATTGGCGTATATGCATTTAAAAAGGAAGCATTGCTCAGTTTTACAAATTGGGAAATGACACCGTTGGAAAAAGCGGAAAGAATTGAATGCCTCCGCTACCTCGAAAATGGCATACCGCTTAAAATGATAATTGTAAAAGGAATAGGAATTGAGATTGATACAGAAGAAGATTTACACAGAGCCAATCATTATTTATCAAAAAATAAAATTTAACTTTAAAAATTAAACCTTAGTTTAAAAATTTGTCTCATATATTGTAGAATATTTGGTATAAAGATTGCGATTAATTAGTAATAAATAATTTTTAAAAATGAAATGAGTCAAAAGAATTTTGCATATCCAAAGCAATAATTATTTTGGCAAATTCCATCTGACAATAAAAAAAAATAAAAACAAACAGATGAAAAAACTGAATATAAAATTAACCATTAAGTCAACCGTTGCAGTTTTTGGGATTGCCTTATTTACAACAGGCTGTCAATCATTAATGTATGCACAAGATGCAGACGGCACATATCCAATTGACACCACGGATAACGGATATAACTACGATTACAATAACGGATACAACGAAGCTCCTCCGCCCGAGCAAGATCCCGGAACGTATAGCTATGGTACAGAAGATCAGAACTATCAAGAAAATACATCTTCTGAACCAACGATTACATACGATGATTTTTATACACAATTGTCCCCTTATGGCCAATGGGTAAATGATCCTTCTTACGGAAGAGTTTGGGTTCCTAATGTTTCTAGTTTTCAGCCCTATTCTACAAACGGATATTGGTCATATACCAATTTCGGATGGACTTGGATTTCAAATTATGCATGGGGCTGGGCGCCTTTTCATTACGGCCGTTGGGGGCGCGGGTCTCGTGGCTGGTTTTGGGTGCCGGGATATTCCTGGGGGCCGGCTTGGGTAGCATGGAGTTCAGGTTCTGATGTTTATGGCTGGGCGCCTTTGGCTCCGGGGCTAAGGTTTAGTGTGGGAATATCTATAAATTCTATACCTGCGGATTATTGGACTTTTATGCCGAGCAGATATATGGGTACAAGAAACATTTATAATTATTATGTACCCCGTTCGAGAAATACAGTCATTATAAGAAATACTAAAATCATCAATAATTATGGTACTGTGAATGGCGGAAAAAGAAGATACACAATGGGGCCTCAAAGACAAGAAGTAGAAAGAGTAACTGGCCGAACTTTTCAGCCAACAAGAGTGGTAACGGCTCGTGACCCTAAATCGGCATTATCTGAAAGAACAATTAATGCAAGCAGGAACACGACGAATACAAATAGAACCCCTGCCGGCAATGTATCGGGAAATGTTAACAGAAGAAATCCAGAATCAAATTCTGTTACACAAAGGCAATCTAACAATGAATCTGAAAGAAACAATACGCAGATAAATACAAATCCCGCTGTTCGTCAAACTACGACACAGCCAGTAAGCAGGCAGGCAGCTCCGATTAATAATACTCCAAGAACAAATATGCAGCAAAGTACGCAATCTGCACGCAGCTACACCGAAACGCAGATGTATCGCCCGGCCGTAAGACCAAGTACTCATACGAGGCCGGTCCAATCACGTTCAGCAGCGCCTTCAAGATCATCAGCGCCGGCAAGAAGCAGTGCTCCAAGGGAGAGAAAATAGAAAATCATATTTAAAAAATTTTGTTGATACCTCATTTGTAAAGAATGAGGTATTTTTTTATCGAATTATTTTTCCACGTTTCTTCTGAATTTTCCACTTTTGAGTTTAGCGATTAACTTAAGATGTCTTATTTAAGCGTTTTACCGTAAGTTCGCGAATTGTAAAAAGGAGAAAACAACGTGCGTTTAAAACAATTAGAAGTAAAAGGGTTTAAAAGCTTTGCCGATAAAACGGTCGTGAATTTTGATGAAGGTATTACAGGTATCATCGGGCCGAACGGTTGCGGCAAAAGCAATATTATAGACAGCATCCGTTGGGTAATCGGCGAACAAAAAATTTCTGCATTACGTAGTGAAAATTTGGAAGCGCTGGTATTTAACGGTTCCAAAAACCGCTCTGCAAGCGGATTGGCAGAAGTAAGCCTAACTTTTGAGAACACCAGAGGACTTTTACCTGTAGAATTTACCACCGTTACAATTACACGCCGTTTTTACAAAAATGGCGATAGCGAATATCGCCTGAACGATGTTTCATGCCGGTTGAAAGATATCCAGAACCTTTTTATGGATACCGGCATTAGTACAGATAGCTATGCCATCATAGAATTAGGAATGGTGGACGATATTATCAAGGATAAAGAAAACAGCCGCCGCCGCATGCTCGAACAAGCTGCAGGCGTTACGATCTATAAAACGCGTAAAAAGGAAGCCAAACAAAAACTCGATGCTACGGAACAGGATTTGAACCGTATAGAAGATTTGCTGTTTGAAATTAATAATCAACTAAAATCTTTAGAAAGCCAAGCTAAGAAAGCCGAGAAGTTTTTTGAACTGAAAAAAGAATACAGAATACTTTCTATTGAACTGGCAAAAGCTGCGTTGGAAGGATTTAATATAACGTACAAAGATTTAAACGAAAATCAGACAACAGAAACTGAGAAACGTAATTTATTAGATTCCGAGATTGAGCAAGAAGAAGCAAATCTGGAAGCGGAAAAAGCAAGCCATTACGATCAAGAACATTTTTTGCAGGTAATGCAACAGGCATTTAACGAGCTGCAACAAAATCTTCGGTCTAAAGAAAATGAAAAAAATCTTGCCGCTCAAAAATTGCAATATTTACGTGAGAAAGAAACAGGGCTAAAAGATTTTTTACAAAAAGCCGAAGGTCAAATTGTGAACTTAAACGATTCTATTTCTTATACGCAAAATCTTTTGGATGAAGAAAACGACACGCGCGAAAAATTACTAAGCAGTGCAGACGAAGTAAAATCTGCCGTTGAAGAAAAAAAATCGATTTTCGAAGAAAAGAGAAATAAGGCTGAAGCCATACGCAGTGGGCATTTGGCGGCACAACGCAATCAGTTTGATGCTGAGAAAAAAGTAGCTGTTGCCGATACTTCTATTCAAAACCTGATGCGTTCGCAGGTTCAGTTAAGCGAAGAAATTAATCATCGCGAAAATGAAATAAATAATTTAACCGAGCAGTCAGCCGATCAGGAAGCCGTTTTAGCAGATAAAAGAATTTATTTAGATGAAATAAAACTGCAACATGAAAGCGCTAAAGCCTCCATTTTTTCCGCACAGGAAGAATTAGAAAAGTTGCGCGCCGAACTGGCAAATGAAAACCGTACGCTCGACTCAAAACGTAATGAATACGCGCTTTTGAAAAGTTTGATTGATTCTATGGAAGGCTATCCCGAGAGCATCAAATTTTTGCACAAAAACAATCAATGGAATCACGGGGCGCCTATATTGTCCGATATTATTTATGTAGAAGAAGCCTATCGCGCAGCGTTGGAAAATGTATTGGAGCAATACCTCAATTATTACGTTGTCAAAAATATGGAGCAAGGGCTGCAAGCCATACATTTGTTGGATAACAACAAAAAAGGCAAAGCCAACTTTTTTCTTTTAGATAAAATACAATCATATTCTGCCGAAAGCTGCGCCATTCCTAATGCCGTGCGTGCATTGGATGTAATTGAAGTAGATGAGGAATACCAAAAGCTCGCGCAATATCTTTTAGGAAATGTGTTTATTGCCGAAGATGAAACAGCAATCA
The DNA here is from genome assembly GCA_028283605.1 of Arachidicoccus sp. Classification (GTDB taxonomy): domain Bacteria; phylum Bacteroidota; class Bacteroidia; order Chitinophagales; family Chitinophagaceae; genus Arachidicoccus. The sequence goes on from JAPWKH010000022.1 coordinate 57,411, forward strand.
ATAATGCCGATACCGCTTCCGTTGTATTGATAGAAAAAAGCGGCAAATTCGTAAAAGGAAATTTTACATTATCAGGCGGAAGTGTGGGTCTGTTTGAAGGAAAGAAAATAGGCCGTGCAAAAAATCTTGAAAAACTCAATGATGAAATCGTATTGCAGGATGCAGTGGTAAATGCTTTGAAAACCGAAATACAAAAAAAGCAAAGCGATATTTTTAAATTCAACGAGCAACTGAAAGATAATGAAATTCGTGCTGTTGAGAACGAGATCAATCAATTGGCAAATCAGCTTTTTGCCATAAAAAATAAAATAGAAAATTTACAATCAGCACAGCAAAATGCCAAAGCCCGTTTACAGGATGTGGATGAAAGATTGGAAGAAGAGCGTTCAGCAATTGCCGATACACGCGAAAATCTTGCTGCATATAACGAGCAGCTTAAACAGCTTACGGAAGAAATACAGCTTATTCAACATGCATATTATCAGGCCGAGCAAGATTTTAACAATGCAACCGCTTCATACAACGATTTGAACCTGGAACTTGCAAAGCAGCAGAGCAAAATTGATGCTTTAAAACAGGAGGCAGTTTACAAAGAAAATCAATTAAAGGAATTGCAACAGCAGATTGAAGCCAATCAATCGCAATTAAAAAATTCCTCTGCTGATATAGAAGATGCTGAATTTCACTTACAGGAATGTACTGATGCATTTGTAGAATTAAGCGAAAGAAAAATTACGGATGAAGAAGCGTTGAAAAATGCCGATGCTGCTTTTCACAGCATTCGTTCTGTGTTGAATGAAAAAGAAAATTCTATTCGTACAAAAATAAAAGAACGTGAAAATCTCGATCGTTCATTGAACGAAATGAAAGATAAACTCAATGAATTGAAACTTCAGCTCGCCGGTATGAAAGAACGGTTAAGCGTTGAGTTTAAAGTAGATTTGGATGAAATACTTGACGAGCCGCGAGAAACAGATACACCGCTTGATGAATTGCAAGCAAATGCCGAGCGCATGAAAAAACGTTTGGAGAATATGGGCGAAGTGAATCCTACGGCTATTGAGGCTTATACCGAAATGAAAAAACGGTATGAATTTATTTTGGAACAAAAGAATGATTTGGTGGATGCCAAGGAAAATTTAATACAAACCATTCAGGAAGTAGAAGCAACTGCAAACCAACAATTCCTGAATACATTTAATCAGGTAAGAGAAAATTTCCAAAAGGTTTTCAAAGCATTATTTACGGAAGATGATACGGCAGATATGGTATTGGTAAATCCCGAAAATCTTGCAGAAACCGGAATAGATATTATGGCGAAGCCGAAAGGTAAACGTCCTTCTTCTATCACGCAATTAAGTGGTGGTGAAAAAACTTTGACGGCAACTGCTTTGTTGTTCGCCATTTATCTTATAAAACCCGCACCGTTCTGTATTCTTGATGAAGTTGACGCGCCGTTGGACGATGCCAACGTAGGCAAGTTCACACAGATGATTCAGAAGTTTTCGCAGAACTCGCAGTTCATCATCGTTACGCACAACAAGCAAACTATGAGCGCGGTGGATGTGATTTATGGCGTAACTATGCAGGAGCCGGGTGTGAGTAAGTTGGTTCCTGTAGATTTCAGAAGTTTGAATTAAAATTATTTAGATAAAATTATATTATACGTATAAAAATATTATTTTTGTGGTATAAAATAAAAAAGCATGGACTCCAAGATAACTTTGGCTTTTGATAATGATGTAATTTTCAAAGCCAAACAATTTGCCGACAAAAACAATATCAGTCTTTCACGGCTGACAGAATTTTTATTTCGTAAAATTACGTCGGGCAATTACAGCAATCTCGAAGATTTGCCTATTGCAGATTGGGTAAATATGGTTTCTGAAGGAGAAGCAGAATATCATCGAAAGCCCAGAAGCCGCAAGGAAATTAAAAAATCTTACCACGAAAGGCATTAAATGAAAATCTTCTTAGATGCCAACATATTAATAGCTGTTCTCAACAAGGAATATCCATTATTCACAAATGCTGCGCGCATTATCAGCCTTACGGAAAATAATAAATTCAAAGTTTATACTTCACCGCTATGCCTGGCTATTGCTTTTTATTTTTCAGGAAAGAAATCGGGAGATGCTGTTGCTCGAAAAAAGATTGCAATTATGTCGCAGCAGTTACATATTTGCAATACGAATGCAATCGCAGTAAGCAATACTATTCAGAATAATCGCATACTTGATTTTGAGGATGGTTTGCAATATTATTCTGCAGTTGATGCCGGTTGTAAAATCATTATCACTGAAGATACTGAGGATTTCTATTTTGCCGATATAGAAGTAATAAACTCAGAGAATTTTTTAAAGCAATATGTTTATCATTTATCTAAAAAATAAGATCAGTTATTTCTTCGGCACTTGAGAAACGGGGCTTTTTTCCAATTCATCAGGATAAAAAGTAAACTTATAAATTTTTGTTTCGCCATTTGCAATAACAGGAATATACAGCTTAAAAATATCCACACCAATCAACCCCATAATCCAATCTGTTTTAGGTGCTAAAGAATCATCGTGGCTCGGATAGAACTCAGTTACTATCCATCCGCTATCAGAATTTTTTATATAATCTATTGGCGTAATGTTGCCTTGAAAAGATTGCTCGGCCGCTATTTCCAATGGCTTTGGTGTTTCATCAGCGTAGCGAGGTTCAATGTCTTGAGTAATTACTTTAGACGAATCATTTTGTACAACCAAATATGCTTTGTCCCAATCAATTCGAATAAGTCGGCCGGAAAGATTGGTAATATTATAATCCACTCTTATAAACTTCGGAGTAAAATTGATGCTGAAAATATTATTCGAAAATGTTGCAGGCGTCTTTCGTGTGTTGCGTTCGCGTATTGCAAAAGAATATTTATAGTAGTGAGAATTGATTGCATTCATCATACTTGTAGAAATGCAACCAAGCATGCCGATACAAAAAATAATTATAAAAAAATACTCAATTTTTCTGCGAAATATTTTTATCATTTTATCCTTGCAAATTCACTACGAAGATAAGGCGATAAAGACTGATTACTTTAAGAATTAAAAATAATCATGCTGAGTAATCCTATTATAATAAAAATAAATCCAATGCATTTGTTTTGAAATTTTTTCACATCGTTTTTACCTTTTGCAAAAAAGAATCCAATTCCAAAAAAATAATAGATGTTTAAGAAATAATATTAAAACCTTTTTTGGGAAAAATGGTTATGCCTGATTTTGAATTAGAGATGAAAGTGGTGTGATTTTTATCTTTTGGCATAATGCGTTACACTCACATTTCCCGTAAAGCCAATCATAGGCGGATTTGTTTTTTTTATTCTCAAACTCACTTCTTCTGCCAAAGAAAATTTTTCCAAAATTTCTTTCGTAATGTTCATTGCTAAAGTTTCCAAAAGCGGTTCAGGCTTTTGCATGTGAGATTTGATTAAATTATATACGGCAGAATAATCGATTGTCTCGTAAATATGATGTGGCGTGGTTTTCGGGACATAACAGATTTCTGCATCAATTGTAAAATCGCCGCCCAAAACTTTTTCTTCTTCATACAATCCGTGATAGGCATGAAACCAAAGGTTATGTAATTCTATTTTGAGCATAAGATTGATTTAAAAATTTGAACATGTGATAATTTGATAATTATCCGGCAATTCTTAACTCTTAATTCTCAATTATGAATTATTAAATTAATGAATTCCCTTCTCTGTCAAATATCTTTCTGCATCCAATGCAGCCATACAGCCGCTGCCCGCAGCAGTTACAGCCTGCCTGTAAATTTTATCCTGCACATCGCCGGCGGCAAATACACCTTCGATGTTTGTTTTGGAAGTTCCGGGTTGTGTAATGATATAGCCCGCATCGTCCAGCTGTAGCCAGTCTTTGAAAATATCGCTGTTGGGTTTGTGGCCGATGGCAACAAAGAACGCGTTTAACGGAATTTCCTGCTTCTCGCCGGAAACTACATTCTTGATACGTACGCCTTCCACTTTGTTTTCGCCAAGCACTTCATCGGTTTCGCTGTTCCAATAGACTTTTATATTACCCGTATTTTTTACCCTTTCCTGCATTACTTTGCTGGCGCGCATACCTTCTTCGTTTTTTCTTACAATCATATGTACATTACTTGCCAGTTTAGATAAATAGCTTGCTTCTTCACAAGCTGTATCGCCGGCGCCTACAATTGCCACTTCTTTACCTTTGAAGAAAAAACCGTCACACACAGCGCAAGCGCTCACACCGTAGCCGTTCAGTCTTTGTTCGCTTTCAAGGTTGAGCCATTTGGCAGAAGCGCCTGTAGAAATAATAACCGTATCGGCTTCTATCCATTCTTTTTCATCAATTTCTATTTTATGAACAGGCCCTGTAAAATCAACTTTAGTTGCAATACCATAGCGAATATCGGCGCCCATTTTTTTGGCTTGTTTTTCAAAATCTATCATCATTTCCGGACCTTGCACTCCATCCGGATAGCCGGGATAATTTTCAACTTCTGTTGTAATGGTTAATTGTCCGCCGGGCTGAATGCCTTGATATAATACTGGATTCATATTAGCGCGAGCAGCATAAATAGCAGCAGTATAGCCTGCAGGGCCGGAACCGATTATTAAACATTTAACTCTCTCACTCATCATTTTAAATTTAAGTATGCAAAGTTACGAAATGCAGTTAGTAAATTTATAGTAATGAATATGATGTGTGGATAACAAAATTCGATGTGGAGATAAAGGAAATTTATTTAGATGTAAATCCATCTGTTTTTATAGATCGTTTTCTTCCTACTTCACATGTTTCGCTTAACTTTGCCGATTATTCAAATTGTATGCAGTTACACCAGTCGCCTTACATATTATATTCGGATGGAAACGGGAATATCTTCGAAGATACATCGCTCTATATAGTAGGGCGTGCCGGCTGGGATGCTTTTCCTGTACCTTATGAAGATTGGATCGAATTGCCGGAAGGTGGTAATTTGTATGAATTGCCCGGCAGGCGCGGCATTGGCATTGATGTAAAAACGGGCGAAATGAGGCTGTGCGTCAAAGGCTGGGCTGTAGCAGCTTTCATTCCTCCTGCATATACCGGCTTATATATTGCCGCTTATGAAACTACGGAAGATAATGCGCCTACTTTGCCATTATTTTGCTATACGGCTGCAGGTTGGTTCGATAATAAATTTTATGTTCCTGCAGTAAGGATAGAACAGGATATTCGCCAGGAATGTGCAGGATATGATGATGAAAAAATTGCCAACGGTGCTGTTGAATTATTAAAAAATTATCCGCACAACAGATTGGTCAAACACTTAATGGATAATTGCTGCAATACTTATAATTGCCCTGCCGCGCGCAATTTTGCTTTGGGAAGATGGGAATGCCCTGTGCCGGCATCACCGGCGTGTAATGCCAATTGTGTAGGATGTATTTCTTTCCAGCCGGAAGAAGAAACAATCGTATCCACACAAGACCGGCTTACCTTTAAACCTTTACCGGAAGAAATTGTAGAATTTACAGTTCCGCATTTGTTAAAAGCGCCTTATCCGATTGTAAGTTTCGGGCAGGGATGCGAAGGCGAACCGTTGCTGATGTGGGAAACTATCCGGAAAGCCATTGTCGATATACGTAAGCATACTGCCAACGGAAGCATTAATATTAATACAAACGGATCTAAGCCCGATGCCGTAAAAGCCTTATGTGAAGCCGGATTAAACAGCATACGTGTTAGCTTAAATTCTGCCCAAAAACATATTTATACAAAATATTACCGCCCTAATAATTACGAATTTGAAGATATTGTGGAAAGCCTGAAAGTTGTGCGCAGTTTTGGCGGCTGGGCAAGTATCAACTATTTTGTTTTTCCGGGTATGACCGATACCGAAGCAGAATACGAAGCCTTGCGCAAACTTATAAAGGACTCGAATTTAAACATGATCCAGTGGCGCAATTTCAATATAGATCCGGATTGGTATCTCGGGCACATCGGTATTACGGAGACAGACGAAATTATGGGTATAAAACAGTTGATGGATCTGATACACGAAGAATTTCCGCAAGTGAAATTCGGCTATTACAATCCGCCGATTGAGAGAATTAAGGGGATATACGAAGAAGATTTCGCACATTAATTTTTTTTATAAAAAATTATTTACTGCTATTTATGAGATTTTCATTTTTATTTGCACTTCAATCAGAGATAGTGCAATTCTTTCAAAAAACTAAATATTAAAAAATCATTAACCAATTCGCTTTGCAGAATTTGTACATTCACGCAAATTATTAAACAAGATGCATATAGAAGAAGATATACTCAGGATAAATGATGCGGTCGAAGAGAAATCTGTTTTGATTAATAAAATAAAAAAAGAGGTTTCCTCCAAGATTGTAGGGCAAGCTTATATGATTGACAGGTTACTGATCGGATTATTAAGCAATGGACATATTTTATTGGAAGGTGTTCCCGGCTTGGCGAAAACACTTTCCATAAAATCACTTGCGCAAAGTGTTCACGGACAATTCAGCCGCATACAATTTACACCCGATCTTTTGCCAGCAGATGTTATCGGTACAATGATTTACAGTCAGCAAAAGAATGAATTTTCTGTAAGAAAAGGACCGGTATTTGCCAATTTCATATTAGCGGATGAAATTAATCGTGCGCCTGCAAAAGTGCAAAGCGCATTACTGGAAGCTATGCAGGAAAAGCAAGTAACTATTGGCGATAGTTCATATCCCTTGCCGAAGCCATTTTTGGTATTGGCAACACAAAATCCGTTGGAACAGGAAGGAACTTATGCGCTGCCGGAAGCACAGGTAGATAGGTTTATGCTGAAAGTAATTGTAGATTATCCGACAAAAGAAGAAGAGCGTTTAATTATTCGCCAAAACACAAATCCGAAAAACGATACGGAAATCAGACCTGTAGCTACTTTGGATGAAATACGTGAAGCCCGCGAACTGGTGAGTAATATTTATATGGACGAAAAAATTGATAAATACATTATCGATATTGTTTTTGCAACGCGCTATCCCGAACAATATAGCTTAGATAAACTGAAATCATTTATCAGTTACGGAGGTTCTCCACGTGCGAGCATCAACCTTGCTTTGGCTGCAAAGGCGCACGCTTTTATGCAGCAGAGAGGCTATGTAATTCCGGAAGATGTAAAAGCCATCAGTAAAGATGTATTGCGTCACCGCATAGGAATTACTTACGAAGCCGAAGCAGAAAATATTACTTCCGAAAATATTATAAGCGATATTTTAAAAACCATACAGGTGCCATAGATAATTATACATTATAAGTTCCGGATTAATATTTGCAAAAAATTATAATTCATAATTCCTTATTCATAATTCATAATTCTCTTCGTGTTTTCTTTCAGGAAAAATAAATATCATTCTTCGAAGCACAACAACATTAATACGCCGCTTCAATCGGAAGACGAAAAGCCTTCTTCTATTGCTGCACGCGTGCGCGAATTGGAGATTAAGAGTAAGCGCCTTACTACGCATTTATTTACAGGCGAATACCATTCTGCATTCAAAGGGCGTGGCATGTTGTTTAAAGAAGTGCGCGAATACGAAGCCGGAGATGATATACGTTTCATTGATTGGAATACATCTGCAAGGATGAACGGCACATACAGCAAACTTTTTGAAGAAGAAAGAGAGCTAAGCGTGTATTTATTGATAGACACCAGCGCGAGCAATTTTTTCGGTACACACAAGCAATCAAAAAAAGATCTTATCACGGAAATATCCGCTGCAATTGCATTCTCTGCAGCGAGTAATAATGATAAAGTGAGCCTTATTTTTTTCAGTGATAAAATAGAAAAATATATTCCTGAAAAGAAAGGCCGTGAACATGTGCTGAGAATAGTGCGCGAGCTGCTTACCTTTAAACCAACCTCGGCCAAAACCGATATAGATAAAGCCTTGCGTTTTTTAAACGCTACAACAAAACACAAAAGCATTGTTTTTATTTTAAGCGATTTTGTGGATGATAATTATCAGCGCACGCTGGGAATTGCATCAAAAAAACATGATGTAATCGGTATTCAGGTTTTCGATATTCTGGATAAATCTTTTCCGAGAATCGGCGTTGTAGAAATGTACGATCCGGAAACAAATCAAACAATATTGTTCGATACAGATGATAAGTTTTCGCGGTTGCATTACACAAAACAATTCGACACGATTGTAGGCACGGCAAAAGAGAATTTTAAAAAATCGGGCGCGGATTTGCTTGAAATAGAAACGGGACAAGACTTTGTAAAAATATTGCAGCAATTTTTCCTGAGAAGAAAATGATTACCAGAAATTATTCATTATTGATAAAAAAATTTACACTTAAAAGCTCGTATATAAAATATTACTTGCCACTATTGCTGCTTTGCATGATGGCTAATTTTGCAAATGCGCAAAAAGTTACGGTTACGCTTGACAGGAACCAAATTTTGCTCGGGCAGCAAGTGGCGCTGCAATTGAAACTGGATAATGTAAATGATGAAGCGCAAACCGTTTCTTCATGGTTCAAAGTTCCGGATACAGGCAATCACGTTGAAGTAATCAGCCGGGGAAAAATTGATACGGCAGATATAGACGGAAGCGCAACATATATCCAAAAAATAATTATTACCTCTTTTGATTCGGGTGCATGGACTGTCCCGGTAATTGCGCCGGTAATTAAAGATAAATCCGGGTTTGCAGTTTCGCCCACTTTCGATTCTGTTTCGTTGCAGGTAATGCCTGTGGATGTAAGTAACCTGAAAGATTATCATCCTGCGAAAGATATTATCAGAATACAATATCACGATTACACTTGGATCTATTACACTCTTGGCGCGCTGCTTACTATAATCATTATATTTTTAATAGTGCGCTGGTGGATGCGGCGCAAACCCAAAGTTACCGGTACGAAAACTGCATTGAAAGGTACGCCTTTGGAAAGAGCATTAAAGCAGATTGATTTACTGGAAAAAGAAAACCTCATCCAAAAGGGTGAAGGAAAAACATTCTTTACCAAACTGGATGAAATTTGCCGGAATTATTTTGATGAAAGAACGCACACGCACACTTTGCAATCCACATCTGTGGAAATGATGGATAAACTTCGTGCCTACTTAATAAGAGAAAAGGACAGAATTGCTTTACAGCAATTTGCCAGGTTGAGCGATGTTGTAAAATTTGCTAAATACAAACCAGAAGAATTGCAAGGTAAAGAAGCAATTGCTACCGCAAAAGAAACGATACAAAATATTGAAAAAGAAGTAATAGACCGTAAACAAAAAAATGCTGATTGACTGGTTTAAAAATATAGATTTTGCATACCCGTGGGTATTGAGCTTGCTGATTTTGCTGCCGCTGATTGCAATGGAATATTTTCGCAGGCAAAAGAAAGTAAGGTCAAATATCATTGTAACTACAACGCATTTTATTGCAACGGCAAAAACTTTCCGGACCACGTTTTTTTTCCTGCCGTTTATATTGCGCATGTTGGCTTTGTTTTGTTTAATCATCGCTTTGGCAAGGCCAAGAATGCAGTTTACCGAAACGGAAACTACAGGCAAAGGAATTGATATAGTTCTTTGCTTTGATGTAAGCGGAAGTATGACTACGCGCGATATTCCGCCAACACGCATTGATGCCGCAAAAGAAGTGGCAACAGAATTTGTACATGCACGAGTTGGCGACAGAATCGGCATTGTTATTTTCAGTAATATCAGCTTTACACTTTCACCGGTTACAACTGATTATAATATGGTATTAAACGCCATTCAAAATATACGAAGCGGATATTTGGAAGAGTCCGGTACAGCGATAGGATCGGGGCTGGCTACCAGCGTAGACCGATTGCATCAAAGTCAGGCTAAAAGTAAAATCATTATCTTACTTACGGATGGCGTGGATTTCGGCGGAAAAATTTCTCCGGACATTGCCATTTCCATGGCTAAAACTTATGGAATAAAAATTTATACAATCGGAATAGGAACAACCCATGTGAATGATAACGGACAATCGGATGCACAGGCGGGACTGGAATATAATCCGGATCTTTTGAAAAATATTGCCAAACAAACCGGCGGTCAATTTTTTCAGGCGAAAGACAAAGATGCTTTGGAAAATATTTATGCCAACATCAATCAGCTGGAAAAATCAGATATAAAAATCACTTCCTATAATCGTTACGAAGAGAAATTCCTCCCCTGGCTTTTGATAGCGCTCATCTTAGTATTTGTTGAAGAGATATTAAGATTAACAGTATTCAGGAGATTTCCGTAATTTTTATTATTCGCAATCATATAAAATTGGTAATCATAGCAAGAAAGGATGCTGTGATTACGCAATTTTTGCTATAATCATTGCATGCTCATTATTAAATGCAAGAGATGAAACGAAAATTGACATCGTAAAGCCTATACCTCCTAAAATGCTTATGCCCATAAATTGTTTTTGTGTTTGCTCCCTGTGGCATTTTTACAAATCCGCGTTTTATCATAAAAAAAGAGATACCAAAAATTCCTAATGGTTTGCCGATAAATAATCCGATGATTATTCCCCAAGATAAAGCCGATGCAAATACGTTGCCGAAATGGGAAGCAAAGCCTGTTTAAGAGTTGATAATTCACCCGACGATAATTCTCTTTTTATTTCCATTCCGGCCATTAAAAAAAACAACGCCATTAATGCGTCGTTGATAAAATGATATATGCTGTCCGGTAAAAACAATCTATGAAAATAGGGAATTCCGGATTCCCAAAATGCGTGATAAATATTCCCGGCAATTGTATTGGTAATGACGAGAGAGAACGCCGTACACAAAAGCAACAGTATCCCTACCGATCTGCTGTCATGGATGAAAGACTATAGCGTATAGTGAACGTTATCTTTGAAGGGACGAACCATTTGTTTTGCAATGTAGTAATTATACCGGAATTAATGTGCCAGCAATTCATACTTGGATTTAGGCCGTTTATCATCCAACCATTGAAAGCCTTTTAACCGGAGTGATTCGTGATCAACTTGCCTCATCGGATAAGTTTTGCCGATTACATCATTTCGCCCTACAATTTTGTTCAATTCTTTATTAAGAAAATAAAAATCCAACGTTCGTGAGCTTTGTGTATTTACGCCGATATATTTATTGTTTGCATCCAGCATATAAAATACGCTTTTTGCATCGCCGCGAGCTTTAAGGCTGTCTATCTGCCCGTTTGTAAACCAACCTTCAATCATTCTGCCGGACATTTGATTGTAGTAAGTAGAAGTTTTTTTATTATGCAAAGAATCTGCCTGGCTGAGCATAATGGCATTATTCCAAACCTTCATGTATTTGGGTTTGCTGTTTGCAGTGTATAAATAAATGGTATCGCCCGCTATTTGTGATATTTGCCTGTTCGATGTGGTCCATAATACCGGATTGCGAAACAATTGAAATACCGAATCGCGCGAATCGTAATATAAGCTGTCGGCAACACTTTGGAGCGAATCGTTATAAATACGCACATTATAATAAGCTTCTATAAAACGGCTGCGGCTGTCTTCTGCCGGCATAGAATCTTTTTGATTTAAATTATTGCTATGCGAAAGATCGACTCCCGGTTTTACCTGCTTCATTGCAGCTGAGTCAATCGGTAATTGTTGCGTATTTTTTAAGCTGTCTATTACGCCGGGCGTTTTCTTTCCGGAAGTTTCTTTGGTTATTTGATTATCATTGTTAGACTTTTTCGTGGTGTCTTGATTCTTCTTTTTAAATAGACCAAAAATTCCTTTTTTTTCTTCTTTTTGTTTTATTGAATCGGCCGATGGTTTTGAAACTATATTGCTTGGCGAAGAATCCGATTGCCATACAAATGTTTTTCCGATTTTTTTGTAAGGCGTTTTATTTTCAGGAAGCGGAATGTTTTGTGGGTTTTTCGTATTTTGTTGTATTACCGAATCTTTAATGGCATTATTCTCTTTACTTTGTTCGAGCGGATTTATGTTTTTTTCATTATTAGGTTTATTTAACTGCGTGCTGTCGTATCGCGCAGAATATAATGTATCGGCTGCAATAAAGGTGGAATCATCGTTTTGCTTTACTATCATTACAGGATTTACTGTAGCAAGAAAAGCTGCATTTTCCCGGTTTGATTTTAAATCATTACAAAGTACTACAATATTTTGCGCTGTATCTTTATATACAACATTGCCTCTGGCCTGCCCGAAACCGTTGATGTCATCCACTGCTACTTCATCGGCAATCAAAGTGGATGCGCTGTCTTTAATAATTGGGCGTTTGGAAAAATATCCTTTTTTATTTATCAAGTCCCAATAGCCATCCGTTGTGTTCATGTTTCTGTTAGGCCCGCTTGTAATGAGTGTTGGAACGGTAAAGGTTGCTTTTTTGAAATAAGTATTGTATTCTAAAGTATCGGTTTTTATAACATATTGCGGATCTGTCAATACTACATTTTTTGAAAACGTGGCATCGTGTGTATCTGCATAATAAGTTCCTGCACCGCTTGTAAGAATGGAACTGTCCGTAACTAATTTTCCGTTAAGTGTATAAACTGCAATGTGTGTGTTTAAATCATAGTCAAGCTGGGATGTGGTTAAAGTGCTTTTGGAGTCGCTTAGTTTTACATTGTTTTTTAAAAATGCTTTTCGTTCAATACCTTGGTAACGCATATAATCTGCATAGATCTGCACACTATCGTTGTCATTGACATGTATATGCCCGAAAGATTCCGTTACGGAGGTAATGGAATTGGAAGCTATGCTATCGCAATCAATGATGGTAGTTTGTTGCTTCATTATCACATGGCCGCTTGCAAAGTTTATTTGCGTAGTGTCATTGATTTTTTTATAGCCTGTTCTGTCAGCATGAATAATCCTGATAAAATGTGTGGTATCTCTGTTCGCAGCATTATTTGCTTTTACATTCTGCTGCGCAAATGCTCCAATTTTAATAAAGCCTAAGAATAAAATAAGGAATGAAAATGCCGATATTTTTTTTAATATAATCATTATTATTTTTGGATTGATGAAGGCAAGCTGTCTGATACGAGTGGCTGTGTCAAATAGTTGCCCTTGTCTTTTTTGCCAAAAATGGATATACCTACATAGCGTTTAGGATGCGCTCTTAAGTCGTCCAATAAAATATGCAAACTATTAAGGGTAGTGTTTATGTTATTGTAAAATTCTTTATTGTTAATTATAGCGCCAACAGAGGAGTTGGAAGATTTTGCCTGAACAATCATGGCATTTAAAGAATCTACTGTGGCCTGTAATCTGGCGGTTGCTCCTTTCAAATCAAGCTGTGAAAATCCTTTTGTTACAGATTTAAGATTCATAACGATGGAATCTATGTTTGCATTATTATTCGCAAGATTTTCTGTAAAGCGGTCGAAGTTTTTTACAGGGCTTGCCAAAGCGCCATTTCTCAAATCCAAAGCTCCGTTGAGTGCGGCAGTTGTTTGTACCAAACCTCCTGTAACGGCGCTGAGGTTTGCCGTCATTTCCCGCAAATGCGCACGGGAAGCGGAATCCAGTACATTATTCACGTTTGCCATCAATGTATCTAAATGTTTCATCACGGCATTTGCCTGCTCTGCCAATGGCTTAATCTGACCGGACAACTGCCCGAAAAGCCCTGCGGAAAAAGAAGTTTCTAAAGTATCTTTTGATTTGAGATATACTGTATGCGTGCTGTCCAATGTGATAGATACGCTGGATGAACCGAGCGGGTTACTGCTGATATTTGCAACCGAGCCTTTAGGTATCTGATATGCTTTATTCAGCTTTATTTCCACTAATATATTTTTCAAATCTTCATCTGCTGTTACAGATGAAACCGATCCTGCCTGATAGCCATTGATAAAAACCGGATTGGAAGCAACCAAGCCCTGCGCCTGCGGAAATTTTGCATATAAATAGAAGCCGCTTTTGAAAAGGCTTTTTCCTTTTAGAAAATTGAACCCTAAAAAAAGAAACACTATGGCAACAATAGTGAGCGCGCCAATTTTTGTTTCATTAGATATTTTCATCAGTTGTGTAGTATTTTGTTTATCGGCCTTAATGTCAGCGCATTTAATCTTGTGTTCTTAAACGCTTATTAATTGTTGAATAAATTAATATTTCTGATTATCCGAAAAATAAAAATAAACAATTATTTAAAGTAATACAATTTTATATAAATATAAATAACTGTGCAAATAGATTATCTTACTCTTCCGGCATCTACTTGTTTTTTATAAACCGAGACGGCATTGAATATGGCAGAGGCAATCTGATCTTGTCCTGCCTGGCTGTTCAGATAATTTTCTTCATCAGGATTTGTAATAAATCCGATTTCTGTAAGTACGCTTGGCATAGCCGTTGCCTGAAGCACCCATATTCCTTTGGTGCGTTGTTTTACGCCATCACCAAAATCGGCATGTATCAAGCGATTTTGTAATTTATATTGATCTTGTATGAGCCCTGCAAGAAAAATGCTTCTATTAAAATATTTTTTCATTTTTAATGCGGCAGCAATTTTTTGTTCTGAAGTCATTTCCTGCGACAAAGAATCCTTTTCGCCATAGAAGTCGCTTGAGTCTGCATTGTTGCCGATAAATTGCTGCTTGGAATCATTTTTATCTACTCCCCACACATACGTTTCAGTACCTTTTACAGGATTTGGTGTAGTCCATCTGTTATATTCAGGTACGCGTTGCGAATGTTTTTTTCTTTTTTTTCCTTTGCCTGTGTAATAAACGCGTGTATGATAGCCGGTAATTTCTGAATGATAAATAATTTTGCTGCCGGCATCGTTGCAATGAATACAAATAAATAAATCACCATGATTTTCATTTGCAAATTGAGCTCTCCAGCGGTTGGCTTCGTCTAAATTATGTAATCCGTTGGGAAGATATTGATCGTTTCGTGTTATCAACACTTTTACTTCCGGCAGTGAATCCTGAATTTTCTTTACCAATTTTCTTGCAACGGCTAAAGCAATATCGGCTTCTCTGCTATATCGCCCTTCTGCGCCACCATCGGGATAACCATGTCCGGGATCAACAATAATTGTTTTTAATATATGTTTTGACTGCTGCGCCGTTGCAGTTAAGGTAATAAATACTGCGAATGCACTTGTAAAAAAATATCCGATTAATTTTTTTCGATTCATTTATCTGGTCAATTACTTTCTTGAGCAATTTGTTGAGGTATGCAAAATAGCATGTATTACAATACATACATAAGATTTCAAAAATAAAATATGTTATATTTTACTCCGTTAAATTTTTCCTATTTGTGCGTAAACAATATTTTTGTGCTTATTATTGTTTCTTTATTATCCATATACAATATTTAAAAAAATACTGGCCGTTTACGTGTATTCAAACAGCATCTTTTATATCAACGCATGATGATTAAACCGGATAGAACAAAAATAATTTCTGTTTTACCGGCATTGTCGGTATTTGTTATTTTGGTTCTGTTTTCATCAAGGTTGAATGCACAAGTTGTTGATTCAGGCAAAACCAACAGGCTTTTATTCCCCATTGTACATACGGATACAATATTATATACTATTCCTGCATATTGGGCAGATAATTTGGAATACAGAACACCGAATGATGCACTTGTTCATAAACGTGTACCTACAATAGATGCCAGTTTTTTATCCAAAGATTCCATTACTTCCATTACCGATTATAAAGCTACCAGCGCATCGGTATTTATGATTAAAGAAAATAAATTTTATCTGTACAAAGACGCTGAGATAAAAAACACGCAAGCTGATATTACAGCAGATACAATCGAATTTAATAAAAATACCAATATTGTAAAAGCTTATGGTGCTAAAGATTCAACCAGTATTTATGGCCGTCCTACGATTGTTCAAAATGGAAGCAAGACTATTTTGGATACAGGATATTTTAATGTAAAAACGCAAAAAGGCATTTTTAAAAATTCGTTTTATAATGAAGGCGAAATTTATGTGCAGGCAAATGTTGCAAAGAAGGTAGATTCTAATTCTATTTTTATTAAAGATGCACGTTTTACAACCTGCAACCTTGAGCCGCCGCATTTTGATCTGCATGCATGGAAATTAAAAATGATAACCGGCAAGCTTGCGGTTTCCGGCCCGGCTATTCCTGAATTTGAAGGAGTGCCAATGCCGGTAATTATTCCATTCGGCATATATCCGCTTACGCGCGGAAGGCATTCCGGGCTGTTGCCGCCTGTTTTCCAGCAGGATAATATAAAAGGCTTGGGCGTTACGGGTTTGGGATATTATAAAGTGATCAATGATAACTGGGATGTAACCACGCGAGTAGATTTATTCAGCTACGGCGGTTACACAATAAATATTAGCCCTGAATATTATGAGCGCTATAAATATCGGGGTAATTTAATGATCAGCTATATGCTGTCAAAAATGCAAAATACCAGTTCTATAATGGAAGACGAATATACCACCAATCGTTCTTACCAGATAAACTGGAGCCATTCTACCGATGCAAAAGCTCATCCGGGCGTAAATTTTTCTGCCAGTGTAAATTATGGAAGTACACGGTACAACAAATTGCAAACGCTAAATCCATATCAGAATGTGCAAAACACCATGACTTCTACGATCAATTATTCCAAGTCGTGGAAAGACGGTAAGTATAATTTAGCCGTTGGAACTTCTGCAAGTGAAAATACTTTGAACCATCTTGTAAATCTTACGCTGCCTAATTTATCATTTAATACTGCTACATTCAATCCGTTTCAGAAAAAAGAATCTGCAGGTAATCCCAAGTGGTATGAAAATATCAGCATTGGGTACAACGGAACATTCCAAAACACATTAGGTTTTTATGACACGGCAAAAAACTCTTTAAAGCGTTTAATGGATACAATGCAATGGGGCGCTACACATAGTATTCCTATTACAATTACTTTGCCTTCTCTCGGGCCATTTATTTTTACGCCCAGCGTGAGTTACCAGCAAAACTGGTATGGCTATTCCGGAAAGCTTAATTGGGATGAGGAAAAGCAAAAAGTAGATACGGCTTTGCATAAAGGTTTTTACGCAGCACAGCAAATGAGTTTCGGCATATCTATGAACACGCGTATTTTCGGGACTTTTAATTTTAAAAACGGGAAAATAGCTGCTATACGCCATGAGCTGCGTCCATCCATCGGCTTTTCATATACGCCGGCAATGAATGGCGGCTCTTGGGATTCGGTACAGATAGCTCCATCACAAATTGTTTCGAGAGGTGTCTTTTACCGGCCAAAAACGTATTATTCCAAATACCAGGTTGGGCCCGGAAATCTGGCAGGCGCTTTCAGTAATATTCCGAGCGGAGCCATTACTTTTTCGCTCAACAATATTTTGCAAATGAAAGTGCGGAATGATAAAGATACCACCGGTAGCAACGATAGCGCTTATAAAAAAGTAAACCTTATTGATGGGTTTAGTATTAATACAAGTTATAATCTATTGGCAGACAGTTGTCAGTGGGCACCTGTTTCCATAAACTTTAATACCTCATTGTTCAGCAATAAGTTGTCGTTGAATTCATCAATGTCCGTAGATCAATATGAGTACAATAAATATGGACAAAAAACAAGAACACTTCTTTGGACAGAAGGAAAATTAGGAGCAATTACGAATGGATCTCTTTCTTTATCCACATCTTTTTCCAGTAAAAAAACGCAATCACAGTCCGACAGCGACCGAATAGCCATGAATCCCGATCCTAATATGCCGCTCGATCAGCAAATGGCGCAAATGAATTATGTAAGAAGCAATCCCGGCGAGTTTGTAGATTTTGATATTCCATGGAATGTACAATTGTCGTACAGCATGAGTTTCAACCGTGTTCTTAATCCTGATTATAGCGGGTTTCACCAGCAATTCAGTTCCAGTTTAAATGTAAACGGAGATTTTAGTTTATCGCCCAAATGGAAAGCCGGCGGCAGTTTTTATTACGATGTAATTCATCGCAAGGTTGGTATGATGACTTTATTCCTCTCGCGCGATATGCATTGCTGGCAAATGTCTATCAATATCACACCGATAGGATATTATAAATCTTTCAGCATCGTGCTTAACCCGAAATCAGGAATACTGCGCGATTTGAAAATAAACCGCACACGCTCCTTTTATTCTTCTTCTTATTAAGCTTTTATCCTTATTATATTTTATACAAATATTAAAAAAATCTATTTAATATTATTTTTTAATAGTACCTATTTAATATACCCTTTCTCCAAAAAATAAATAATGTATCTATAAAATTTTTTGTCTGTTCTAAATTTATTTTTTGTATTTTACATGTATTAATTTATTTTTAATTGTAACAACCAAAATGCGTTTATGTCGGCAAGTACCTCGTTAAAGAATTATAAGACCAGTTCTGATATCTGGGATGAAATGATTTGTTCTGATGGCATCCGCGATTGTTATACAACATTTGCCCAAAGCATAGAAAATATGTCTTTGGAAGAATTGTCAGCAAAAGATGAGCTCGCGAAAAAGCTCTTTATGACGCAAGGCATTACCTTCACGGTATATAGTAATAATGAGGGATTGGAGAAAATTTTCCCATTTGATATTATTCCCAGAATTATCAAAGCGGAAGAATGGAAAACTATTGAATCGGGTATAAAACAAAGGCTTAAGGCGCTCAATATATTCTTGAAGGATATTTACGGCAAGCAGTTTATTATACATGATAATATTATTCCCGCTAATCTTATTTATTCCTGTCCGGTATTTATACGGGAGATGGTAAATGTGCAAGTGCCGTTTGATATTTATTCACACATTTCAGGGATAGATTTGATTCGTGATGTGGACGGTAAATTTTATGTGTTGGAAGATAATCTGCGTACGCCTTCAGGCGTATCTTATATGCTTGAAAACCGTATAATGACATCTCGCATTTTTCCGGACATGATACCTAATAACAAAGTACAGCGTGTGCGTGATTATCCCGATTTGCTGTTACAAAACTTATTATCATTATCCAATCTTCAGGAAAGCTCGCCTACAGTGGTTTTACTCACACCGGGAATATACAACTCCGCATATTTTGAACATACTACACTGGCAAGATTAATGGGTATAGAATTAGTCGAAGGCAGGGATTTGGTAGTCGAAAATCATTTTGTATATATGAAAACCACCAAGGGTTTGAAAAAAGTGGATGTAATATACAGGAGAGTAGACGATGAATTTTTAGACCCGCTAACTTTCAGGCCGGATAGTATTTTGGGTGTTCCGGGTATTTATTGGGCATACAGAAAAGGAAATGTAGCAATTGTAAATGCGCCGGGCAATGGCGTTGCAGATGATAAAGCAATTTATTCCTACGTGCCTGATATGATAAAATATTATTTAAACGAAGAACCTATTTTAAACAATGTACCAACTTACAGAATGGAAATTGCAGACAATAGAAAGTATGTAAAAGAAAACATTCATCGCATGGTGGTAAAGAAAACAAATGAATCCGGTGGTTACGGAATGTTGATGGGAAACAATGCAACCGCCGAAGAAATTGAAATATACCTGAAAGCTATAGAAAATGATCCGAGAAGCTTTATTGCGCAGCCCATCATCAACCTGTCATCTGCGCCTTGTTTTGTAAACGGACAAATACAGCCGCGAAGAGTAGACCTTCGCCCATTTGCTTTATTCGGCCCGCAAGGAATTAACATTGTGCCCGGAGGGCTTACACGTGTAGCCTTGAGAGAAGGCTCGCTTGTAGTAAATTCTTCGCAAGGTGGCGGAAGTAAAGACACTTGGGTACTGGCATAAAGTTGCATTAGAAACACATTACTATATAATCTATTCTGATAAATATGTTAAGTAGAGTTGCAGAATCAGTTTTTTGGTTGGCAAGATATATGGAGCGAACTTCTGGCCTCTTGCGCGTATTGCGTACGAACTATGTTGGCTCGCAAGATGAGTTAAACGATTTCAGCTGGAAATCTACCCTGCAAACGTACGGTTATTTAAAAGATGAAAAGATAGAATCTGTACAGCACAATTCCAGAAAGGTATTGGAATACGTAATGCTCGACAGGGATAATGATGCATCACTTATTAATAACATAACACGATCAAGAGAAAATGCAAGATCGGTTCAGGATAATATACCTAAAGAAGTATGGCAGGCACTCAATGACAATTATCATCTTATAAGAGAAGCCAATATTGAAAGATTAATAAAATATGGAGATCCTGTACTTGCTTTTGATATGCTTCTGAAACAAGGAATGTGCCTGCACGGAACTATTGAACTATCCATGTCACGAGACGAAGCGTACAACTATTTAAACATCGGAAGATACATTGAGCGATGTATTATTTCTATAGATGTATTGCTAATCCATTTGAAAGAAGTGGACTTCGATCTTACGCAATCTGACGACGCTCCTCTATGGCGATATTTGTTATATGCATTATCAGGCTATGAGTTGTATTTAAAAAACAATAAAGGATTGCTCCGCTCCGATTTGGTAATACAGCAAATTTTATACAATCCCAATTTTGTATATTCAATAAGCTATTGCTTACGCCGTGCCCAGCGATACTTCCAGCGCTTGCAGCAAGATAGCGAAGACGAAAGTTTCCAGTCTGTAGATTTTTTATTGGGAAAAGCATCCAATGATTTAAAATACAGTTCTCCCGATCTTAAGGATGCGCAGGCGATAAATGAAATACTGATCAATACAAGAAAAAATATTATAGAAACCACATTTGCACTTAACAAAAATTATTTTGGAATTTAATATTTAAGATATGCCTAATTATCATGTAAAACACATCACTCATTATTTGTATTCCTCGCCGGTAATTGATACAACTAATCAAATTATGTTATATCCGATTATTGACGATTATCAGCAATTGAACAATCAAAATCTCGTTATCACAGGCAACCCGCTGATTGAAACTTTTACGGATTATTTTTTTAATAAGGTAGGAATGTTCTCTTTGGTAGAACCGCATTCGGAATTAATAATTAAATCATATCTGGAAATTACCACATTACCTTTGCCTCCAATTAACGATGATGAACCTTCAGAACTGCAATGGGCGCAGCTTGATGCACTTTGTAATCAATTTCCTTATATAGATTTTTTACAAACCGAATCTATTGATGACAATGATGAATTGCAAAAGATTATCAATCAGATTTCTGATAAAAGCAAAACTCCTTTTGAAAATGTAAAAGCATTCTCGGAATATATTTACCAAAACTTTGAATATAAGAAAGGCGTTACCAGCGTGGAAACAAAGGTGAATGAAATATGGAAATTAAAAGCCGGCGTTTGTCAGGATTTTGCGCATATACTTTTATTAATGTTACGCAAAATGCGCATACCTGCAAAATATGTAAGCGGCTATATTTGTCCCGGCGATGAAGAAGTACGCGGCGAAGGAGCCACTCATGCATGGATAGAAGCTTATATTCCTTCTAACGGTTGGATAGGCTTTGATCCTACAAATAACTGCATCGTGAATGATCAGCATATACGGCTTGCAGTCGGCCGCAATTTCAGCGATTGCACGCCGGTAAAAGGAACGTATAAAGGATGTTCTGAACATCGCTTACAGGTTTCGGTAGTGATTGAAAATGCCGATAATATTAAAAGAATAAAAAAGGAACAAGAGCAATTAAATCCGCCACAAATGTTTAGCTACATTTCGGACAATCCTTTGCAGAGTAATAATACAAATAGTTACAGGACTTATATAGAACAATTGCAAATGCAGCAGCAACAGCAATAATATGTTGTGGCCGTTTATTGAATAATGTTTATCCTATTACAGACGCTAAAAAAGTTTGCGTAGCTGTGGCAATATCATTTGCGTTTTCCAGTGCTTTGATATAAGCGCTTCCGATAATTGCACCGTTGGAATATTTGCAAACCGATTCGAAAGTTGTTTTGTCTTTCACGCCAAAGCCCGTCAATACTGGGTTTTTCAGCGAATATGATTGTAGGCGTTGCAAATATTTTTCAACATCTTCAAAGCTTTTATCTTTTCCTGTTGTGGAAGATGAAGATACTGCGTATAAAAACCCTGAACTCAATTCATCTAAATTTTTTACACGTTCTTCAGAAGTTTCCGGCGTAACCAAAAAGATAAAATCCAATCCATATTTTTTCATAATCGCACCATACTCATTTTCAAAACTTATCTGTGGCATATCGGGCAAAATCAATCCGTCTATACCGAGGCTTGCAGCATCTTCGCAAAATTTCTCAAATCCGTATTGCAGCACAGGATTTAGATAACCCATTAAAACAACAGGCACGGAAATTTCTTTTCTGAAATTTTTTAATTGCTCAAACAATACCTTTATAGTCATGCCGTTTTTTAAAGCGATGCTACCGCTTTGCTGGATTACTTCACCATCTGCCAGCGGATCGCTGTAAGGCATGCCTAATTCAATCAGATCCGCGCCATTATTTTGCAATGCTTTCATTACAACCAATGTGCTGTTCAACTTCGGGAAACCCGCAGTACAATAGACATTCAGCACGTTTTTGTTTTTGTTATCGAATAAATTTTTTATTCTATTCATCTTGTTAATTTGAAAATTTGATGATGTGAAAATTTGAAAATGAAATAAAATTTAGCTTATAATTTTTGCTTCAAATTTTCTTTTAAATGGTCAAACCATTCATTTTTTAAAATGCTTAAAACAATTGTATCACGCCTTCCGTTTTCCATTGTTTTGTTGCTTCGCAAAACGCCTTCCACCATACAGCCAATGCTCTTCATTGCCGCAATACTTCTTTCATTTGTATTGTCCGCTTCAAACTGCACACGCTCCATTTTCATTTCTTCAAAAGCAAATTGCAGGAGCAAAAATTTGCAATGCTTGTTCAATCCTGTTCCCTGAAAATCTTTTCCATACCAAGTTGAACCGATTGAAGTCGATTTGTGTAAAAACGAAATATCATAAAATCTAGTGCTGCCTGCATATTCATTTTTCTTTTTGTCAAAAACAATAAACGGATAATGAATTTTATTTTCCCTTGACGATAAAGCCGTAGCAATATATCTATTCAAATTCTCTATTCCCGCAGCGCCTGCATTGATTGGCGAATACTTCCAAAGCTCAGGTTCATTCAATGAAAATACGCGCAAATGCACGTCGTCTGTAGCTTTCATCGAACGAAGCAAAACATATTCGTCTTCTAAAATGTATTCTTTATTAAAATCGAAATTCATTTTGTTAATGTGAAAATTTTACGATTTGAAAATTTGAAAATGAGATTCCCGCCTACGCGGGAATGACGTGCGAACTTGTTCCTATTTCATGTTTGAGTTCCTTTGTGTCGTTGCGCCTTTGTGGTTCAACTAAAATTCTGCAAGTCCTTGAAATCAGCCCAAATCCCCGTTCAGACTTTTCATATAAGTATCCATATCTTTATCGCCTCTGCCACTTAAACAAACAACCACAACATCCTCTTTTTTGAAATCTAATTTTCTCAAACCGGCTAAGGCGTGCGAGCTTTCCAGCGCAGGAATAATGCCTTCCAGCCTTGTAAGATTGAATGCTTCTTTTAGCGCTTCGTCATCTGTTGCGCTTAAAAATATGCCGCGTTTGCTTTCAAATAAATGGGCGTGTAACGGACCAATTCCCGGATAATCCAAACCTGCGGAAATGCTGTGCGGCTCTACAACCTGACCATCTTCTGTTTGCATTACAATGCTTTTGCTTCCATGCAATACACCAAGTGTTCCGAGCTGTGTTGTTGCCGCGCTCATGCCGGAATGAATACCTTTGCCGGCAGCTTCTACGGCAACTAATTTTACATCTTCTTCGTTGAGATAATGATAAAAAGTTCCGGCCGCATTGCTGCCGCCGCCAACGCATGCGACTAAATAATCAGGTAATTCACTGCCTGTTTTTTCTTTTAATTGTTTACGAATTTCTTCGCTGATGATGCTTTGAAAACGTGCCACCATATCGGGATAAGGATGCGGGCCTACAACACTTCCAATCACATAATGTGTATCGGTTGGATTATTGATCCAGTCTCTGATAGCTTCATTAGTTGCATCTTTTAGCGTTTGGCTTCCGCTTTTTGCAGGAATTACTTTTGCGCCTAACATTTTCATGCGTGCAACATTCGGCGCCTGGCGTTCAATATCAACCGCGCCCATGTAAACAATACATTGCAAGCCTTTCAATGCGCACACCGTTGCCGTTGCTACGCCGTGCTGACCTGCGCCGGTTTCTGCAATGATACGCGTTTTGCCCAATCGCTGCGCTAATAGAACCTGGCCAATTGCATTGTTGATTTTGTGCGCGCCGGTATGATTAAGGTCTTCTCTTTTTAAATAGATTTTTGCACCAATCTGTGTGCTTAATCTTTCAGCAAAATACAATGGCGATGGGCGTCCTACGTAATCTCTTAATAAATATTGAAATTCTTTTTGAAAAGAATCTTCATACATGATTTCCAAATATTTGGACTTTAATTCTTCTACGTTGGGATATAACATTTCAGGAATGTATGCTCCGCCGAAGTTGCCGTAATATCCGTTTTGATCTATTTCGATTTTTTGCATGATTTTATAATGTTTATAAAAGGCTGCCTTGTTTTGAAATGTATATAAGTTTGGGAAACGTTTTTGCTGGCGGCAGCGCGTGAGGGATAGTAAGGGCGCGACGAAGGAGCGGTGCGGAGTGCAACGCAGCACCGGAGCGAAGCGAAGCCCTGCATAGCCCAACGATGAGCGATAACACGATTGCATACCGAATACTTTGCATTTCGCTCGGCGGCACGCCCAAAATATTTATATTGTTAATAAAAGCCGTGATCATATTATTTGTATTTACCAATCCCAATCGCTGAAGACATTTTGCTGTATTTGTTGTTGCCTTTGTTCATAAAGATCGAGCGTGTTGTTGATGATGTCTTCAAATACCTGATAGATGGTCATTAATGTGTAGGATGCGTCCGCATCATAATCTATGATAACTTTTTTGCTTCCGTTGGAAAATTGTAAAGTAAGCGTGATGGGAAGCTTGTCGCCTTCCGTTTCGTCGTTGTAAATAATGCTGTCGCCGGTGAATTGTATGTTTCGAACGAGCGTGTCGAGATTGTTCCACAAAAGTTTTGTGAGCTTCGCTTTAAAAATTTCCGGCTTGGTTTGTTCCGGCCGAACGAAAGTAATACTCATAGGAAACGAGGCGCCATTCATGTTTTCAATGGACAAATGATGGTGCGATCCGCCGGTATTTTCCTGTACATCGTAATCTATTCGTTGCAGCGTTAATGGATTGAGATAACCGGATAAATGCACGAAGTAACCCAAAGTGGCATTGTATGTTAATGTATCGGAACGAAGCGGAATGTTTTCCGCAGCTTTTGAATCTATATGCCAGCGATAAAGTTGTAAATAATTTTGATTTTCGATATTTACCAAACTGAAGTATGCAGGATATTTATCGAGCTTGTCGTCTATCAAATTCATCTCCTGATAATCGTTGCCGCGCTGTGATAAAAAGACCAGCAACTTAAACGTGGTTGTGCTCCAGTCTCCCGGTCGTCGTGCAATGTAGCCGCTTACAATCAAATCGGGTTTTCCATCGCGGTTCAAGTCGGCTTTTTGCCAACGGAATGTCTGCATATCTCGATGTAACGAATCTATCTGCGCTTTTGAAAGATTATAAAAGCTTTGCCATTCATTACCTTCTGTTAAATAAAAATGATTCCATTGCGGTGCAGTTTCCTTATCATAGTTCTGCTGCCGTACAAATACTATTGCATCAGCATCCGAGCTGATTTGGCTTACTGAAATTTCGCTTTGCGAAAAACCCGAAGTGCCGACTACATAAATAAATATTACGGTTAAAAGTATTCGCCTCATAGCTTTATGTTTTTCAAAAAACGCTCAATCAGCGTAATGTTCTTAACGCCGTGAGCAGTTTCAAATCTGCTGTTTATATCCAACGAAAATAAATGTTTTCCTGCATCTGTTTTTGTTAAAGAATGAATGGCTTCTATATCGTTTTCGCCAATACCGCCGCTTAAAAAATATGGTTTGCTGATAGAATAATTTTGCAAAATATTCCAGCCGAATTTTTTTCCCGTGCCGCCATAATTTTTGGATGAAGTATCAAACATGAAATAGTCAACTACATCAAAATAATCATTTACTTTTCTTTCCAAATCATCTTTATCATTCACGCCAAATGCTTTAATAACGGGCTTTTCGGAAGATATAGTTTTACAAAATTCCGGCGATTCATCGCCGTGCAATTGCACCAAATCGAGCCCGCAATTTTTTATTTTTTGGAAAATAAAATCTTCACTTGCATTCACAAATACACCCACTTTTTTAAAAGAACCTTTTATGTTTTTAATATCAATTTCTTTCAAATGATTTAAAACAAAACGCGGCGATTTTTCGTAAAAAATAAAACCGATGAAATCGATATTCAAATCGTTTAAAGCATTTACTTGCTCCACTTGCGTCATACCGCAGACTTTAATTTTCATGTTCAATCGCTTTTAATTGCTGAACATACTGTTTAAACGCTTCGCCGGGATTTTCATGCTTCATAAAATTCTCGCCAATCAAAAATCCTTTGAAACCCGCGCTGCGTAACTGTTTCACGACTTCAACATTATCGATGCCGCTTTCTGCAATAGCTAATTTATCTTTTGGTAATTTGTTCAACATACGAATGGAATTTTCAATGTCTACTTCAAAAGTTTTTAAGTTGCGGTTATTTACGCCAACAAAATCCACTTCGTCGCAAACGCTTGCCAATTCATCATCTCCGTGAATTTCAAGTAACACTTCCAAATCCAATTGCTTTGCATTAGCTGCCAATTCTTTCACACGACTCGGCGACAAACAAGCGGCAATCAACAAAATGACATCCGCGCCAAATGCACGCGCTTCGAGAATTTGATATTCGTCAATCATAAAGTCTTTGCGAAGAATCGGAATGTTGTTTTGCCTTGCAATTTTCAAATCATCCAGCGAACCGCCGAAGAAATCTTTATCCGTCAAAACCGATAAGCAGCTTGCTCCATTTTCGGTATAAGCTTTTGTAACATCATTCACATTTGCCGATGCATTAATAATTCCTTTGGACGGCGAACGACGTTTAAATTCCGCGATTATGCCCGTCTTATTTTTATCTGACAAAGATGCTTTCAGAGAAAACGGCTTTCGCTGAAATGTAGCGCTGTTGAGCAATTCGGCTTCCGATACTTTTTGTTTTGCTTCGGCAACTTCAATTATCTTTCGTTCAATTATTTTATCTAAAATATTTTTCATCTGCTAAAATTATTCGGTAATCGTTTCATAAAATATTTCAAATCATCTTCTTTCCAAACTTCAAAATTCATCTTTTTATACAGGTCAAAAGCAATCGAATTAATCTTTAAAACTTCCAACAAAACGCTCTTATTCGACTTAAAATTTTTTTCAATAAATATGTACCGATTCCTTTTTTCTGATAATCATTAATAATAAAAATGCTTCCGATAAAAATTTCATCATCCCTTTCTTTTGTCTGAATAAAACCTGCAATTTTATCTTCAAACAGAATAAATTTAACTTCGTTTATCGGTGTATTCTCTTTCAAAAATTCCCGTTGAAAATTTTCTTCCCAGCCCCAAACCCGCTCCACATAAGGCTTTATGGAGTTTACTTTGATTTGATACATCAACTCATAATCGCTCTCAGTTGCATTTCTCAAACTTATTTTATCATTCATTTTGCGTTCATGTTAATCATCAAAATCATCCCAAATCATAGTTTAAACTTATTAATTTCTGCAAACTTTGATAGGCTTTTCCGCTTTCCAAACTATCCACTGCCTCATCAAAAGCATCCTTATATGTTTTGTATTTTCCTGTGCAATTCAATGCCATCGCGGCATTTGCCAGCACAACGGAATTTTGCGCCCAGCTTCCTTCGCCCTTGATTATTTTCTTGAACATTTTTGCAGCTTCTTCCAATGTATTGCCGCCAAAAATATCCTGCGCTTCCACTTGTCGCTTTCCCAATTGTTCCGGCGTAGCAATATAATCGCCTTTGTCGGAAAAAACTTTGGTGTCGCCCGTCAGAGAAATTTCATCATAACCGTCTAAGCTGTGTACAATCGTATAAGCCTTACCAGTTTGCTGCAAGAGATAATTATACAAACGCGCCATTTCCAAATTATAAACACCAAGTAGCTGAAACGCAGGCTTAGCGGGATTTACAAGCGGACCAAGCATATTGAAAAATGTTCTCAACCCGAGATTTTTTCTTATAGGAGCAACGGTTTTCAACGCAGGATGAAATGCAGGCGCGTGCAAAAAGCAAATATTGGCTTCATCTAATTCTTTCTTCAAAAATGTTTCATCAGACTTGAATTTGTAGCCTAATTGTTCCATCACATTCGACGAACCGCTAATCGAAGATGCACCGTAATTTCCGTGTTTCGCCACTTTTTGCCCAGCTCCTGCAACTATAAAACAAGCCAATGTTGAAATATTAAACGTATTTTTTCCATCTCCGCCCGTACCTACAATATCTAGTAAATCATCGCCTAAATTAATTTTCACGGAAAGCTCTAAAAGCGCATCGGTAAAGCCTTGCAGCTCATCAATAGTAATGCTTCGCATGAGAAACACTGTAACAAACGAAGTGATTTCATACTCGTTGTACAAGCCTTTTGAAATGTTGATTAAGGCTTCTTTTGCCTGTTCTTTTGAAAGCGTTTTATAATCGAAAAGATACTGTAATATTTTTTTCATCTGTCTATTTTTAATATACGACTTAAACTTTTTATTTTGAGATTCCTCACTTTTGTGCCCCGTGAACAGTTTGCGGAATGACTTTTCTTCAATTGCATGCATACGATTGCCCTTTTTTTTGTTTTCAAATTATCATCAGTTTTAAAGAAAATTGCAGTATTATTTTTTACTGTTCCTCTGACGGACGCAATAATCTTTTCATCGATAATTCCTTTTAAAAAAATCATTCCGTCTTCAAATTCTTTTTTAATTGAATCTAATGTTTGCATCAGCGGCGCAATGCTGAAATCCTTGTACAGTGGGGCTTCCGACAAATAGCATTTCTTTTGCAGATATATTTTATTTTATTTTCCTTAATTATTTCAAAAGCCAATTGTTGAGGATTGCAATTCCATCAGGCGTCAGTACGCTTTCAGGATGGAACTGCAGACCTTGCACATCGTATGTTTTATGTTGCAAAGCCATAATAAAACCTTGTTCATCAACTGCCGTAATATCTAAAATATCCGAAGGGAAATTTTTGTTGCTCACGACCCAGCTGTGATAACGCCCGATGGTAAATGAATCGCTCAAACCCTTGAACAACGGGCTTTTCACGGAAGTTTGTTTGCAAATAGTTGCTACGCCGTGAAAAACATCTGTAAGATTTTCCAGCGTTGCACCGAACGCTTCGCCGATTGCCTGTTCGCCCAAACACACGCCGAGAATGGATTTTGTGGGTGCATATTCTTTTATCACATCCAACAAAATTCCCGCTTCATTCGGAATGCCCGGGCCGGGCGATAAAATTATTTTATCGTATTTATTCACTTCTTCCAAAGCAATTTTATCGTTGCGGAATACATCTGCTTTTTGTTGAAGAATGCGCCCGACAATATGAACAAGATTGTATGTAAATGAATCGTAATTATCTAAAACGAGAACACGCATTTAATTATGAATTATGAGTTATGAATTATGAATGCTCAATAAAAATTTATAATTTATCATTTATAATTGCGTAGCAAATTTCAACGCTTGCGTTAATGCGCCGAGTTTGTTATGAACTTCCTGCAATTCGCTTTGCGGATTGGATTTTGCTACAATGCCCGCACCTGCCTGATAATACAATGTATTATTCTTACTTAAGAAACTTCTAATCATAATCGCATGATTGAAACTTCCGTCGAAGCCCACAAAGCCGATCGTTCCTGCGTAATAGCTGCGCGAATCTTTTTCATAATCATCAATCAACTGCATGGCTTTAAACTTAGGTGCGCCGCTCAAAGTGCCCGCAGGGAAAGTATTTGCGAGCAATACGAAAGGATTCGTATTTTCTTTTACATCGCCTGAAACTTCACTTACAATATGCAGCACGTGCGAGAAAGCATGAATCTGTTTATAATAATTTAAGTGAACATTTTCGCAGCTTCTGCTCAAATCATTCCGCGCCAAATCCACGAGCATCGTATGTTCAGCAATTTCTTTCGGGTCTTGCAACAATGCTTCGCCCGCTTTTTTATCCTCTGTTTCGTTACCCGTTTTTTTATACGTTCCCGCAATCGGATGAACGATGGATTTTCCTTCGCGCACGATCAGTTGCGATTCCGGACTTGAACCCAATAATTTATAATCGCCATAATCGAAATAAAACAAATAAGGCGAAGGATTAATGCTGCGCAATGTGCGGTAAACATTGAAATCATCGCCGGTAAATTTTTGCTGAAACCTGCGACTTAGCACAATTTGAAACACATCGCCACGAAGGCAACTTTTGATTCCGTTGTTTACCATCGCAATATATTCCTCATCAGTTTTGTTGGAAATTTCTTTGCCTTGCAAAGCAAACGGAAACACAGGAACATCTTTATGATTAATCAGCGTTTTCACCAAATCAATATCACTTTGCAGGCCGTTTATTTTATTCTCGCAAATAAACATTTCGCTTTTGAAATGATTAATTACAATCACATATTGATACAAGCGATAACGCATCAAGGGAATTTCGCGCTCGGGATCATTGTTTGCGTGATCGATTTTGATGGTATCAAAAAACTGAACGGCGTTGTACGAAACATAACCAAACAAACCTTGCGCAAGCTTAACCAGTTTATTATCCGCAGGCTGCACATCATATTGCTGCATATAATCCCACAGCAAATCCGGCACTTCCAAATGATTTTTTACTTCTTGTTTTTCAGGTTTGCGATTGGGATATTTGAGTTCTATCGTACCCAAATTTTTCACCTCAATTCCGCCAATTGCATTGATGCCGATAATGGAACGGCTGTTCTCAGATGAGCCATACTCGGCGCTTTCGAGTAAAACAGTATCGCGAAATTTATCGCGCAAACGAAGATAAATGCCAACAGGCGTGTGAATGTCCGCCAATATTTTTTTGAAAGTTGTTTGTATTTTGATTCGTTGCATATACAATTATTTAAAGAAAAAGCCCCAGCGATTTTCGCCGAGGCTTGAATATTTTTGTTACCCTATTTCATTTTAATTATAAACAAAGTATTATTCAAACATACCCGACGTAGAGTTTGTTTGCCACCACCAAAAATTATTCACTTTGTTTATGAACATATTGCGAAGATAAAAAGTTTTTTGATTTACGAAAAAAATATTTGAATTGTATATGCCCTTCGACACGCTTTACTAATTCTTTTGAAGATATAAATTTAAAAATCAAAATATCCGTTTGGAATTACAGTAAAAAAACTTTTATCTTGCAAATCAAACACTTTTTTCATGCTTCCAAAATATAAGCGAATCCTACTTAAGTTATCCGGAGAATCTTTAAAAGCGCCGGGTAGTACAGAACCTTTTGATCCAAAAATTATTGAACAGTATGCAACTGATATAAAAAGCATAACGGATTTGGGCGTTCAGGTTGCTTTAGTAATCGGAGCCGGAAATATTTATCGCGGTATGAATGAAGCTGAAAGCGGAATAGAACGAGCACATGGCGATTATATGGGCATGCTGGCAACTGTCATTAACGGAATGGCAATGCAGGCAATGCTAGAGAAAATAGGTGTTTACACGCGACTGCAAAGCGCTTTGCAAATGGATCAGGTATCAGAACCTTATATTCGAAGAAAAGCAATCAGGCATTTAGAAAAAAACAGAGTGGTAATATTTGGGGCCGGTACCGGAAATCCTTATTTTACCACAGATACCGGCGGGTCATTGCGTGCCATAGAAATAAAAGCAGATGTGATCTTAAAAGGTACTCGTGTTGATGGCATATATACTGCCGATCCGGAGAAAGACTCAACGGCTACGAGATATGAAACCATTACTTTTAAAGAGTGTATTGATAAGAAACTGAAGATTATGGATATGACAGCGTTTACGCTTTGCATGGAAAATAAACTGCCGATTATTGTATTTGATATGAATAAGATCGGCAATCTGCGCGCCGTAATAGAAGGACAAAATGTAGGGACATTGGTAACGGAATAACTTATCTGTTTCTTAATTGAACTTATATATTTTCCCGGGAAGTACTTCCACAATTCCTGCTAATTCCAATGATAATAATGCACCTGATAATTCACTTGCATTCAATTTTGATTTCGATTGCAATTCATCTATATGCAAAGACCCTTGCATACGCAAAATATCAATAATTTTTTGCTCGGCAAGAGAGGGGTCATGAAAAAGTATCTGTTGCTGTTTGGGATACTGCTTACTATTATTCCAATTCATTGCAAACAAAAATTGCTCTACATCCGTGAAGATCTGTGCTTTATTCGATTGAATTAAATAATTACACCCTTCACTTTTGCTATCATCAACTCTTCCCGGTATTGCGAAAATTTCTCGGCTATAACTGTTTGCGATTTCAGCTGTAATCATACTGCCGCCTTTTTTAGATGTTTCTATAACAATAATTGCGTCAGCCATACCGGCTACAATTCTGTTGCGACGCGGAAAATTAAAGCGGTCAGGAGCAGCATCGTGCGGAAGCTCGCTTAAAATTCCGCCTTGCGTTCTCATAGTATCAGAAAGTTTTTTATTTTGCGCAGGATAAATTGTTTTAAGGCCGTTCGCTAAAACACCAATTGTTTGCAAACCTTTATCTAAAGCTGTTTTATGAGCAATCGTATCGATTCCGTAAGCCAATCCGCTCACGATAATAATATTTTGCGATGCTAACGAAGCAATAATGTCTTCCGTAATTTTTTTACCATAGTTTGTATTATTCCGCGTCCCAACAATACTGACAATTCTTTGATGATTCAAATCTGCATTGCCTTTGTAATAAAGAAGTACAGGCGGATCAAAGCAATTTAGCAATCGTTGAGGATAATTTTTTTCCGTGATAAATATCGGTTCAATATTGTTTTGTTCTATAAATTCGACATTCTTTTCTGCTTTGGAAAAATCCTTAAAATCCTTTATGGATTCTACGACATCTTTCGGCATTCCGGATTCATACAATTCTTTTTTATTTGCTTTGAAAATGGCTGTCGCTGTATAGAAATGATCGATTAGTTTTTTTGCCGTAACCGATCCAATATTATTAACCATAGTAAGAGCAATACGGTATATGAGTTCTGAAGACATATGCAATTATTTGTATTTTAATATTAGATTTTTTTATTAAAATATAAAAGAGAGGGACAGTTTTATAACAGTTAATTGAGGAGATGTTTTAAAAACAAAAGCATGAAGAATTTCGCCTTCATGCTTTATTTTATGCAATCAGATACTGTTACCACCCGCCGCTCGCGCCGCCTCCGCCGCTACTTCCACCCCCAAAGCCCCCAAAGCCTCCACCACCACCGCCAAAACCTCCGCCGCCGCCTCCGCCGCTGAAGATAATAGGCCAGATCATACTGCTCCAGCCATTGCTTCTTCCCATTCCACCGCCGCCTCCACCGCGCGAACGAATGATGATGAATATCACGATAACCAAGATTACCAAGAAGATGATAAGCTCACCGCCGTCATCATTATCATGCTGTTGCGGAATTTTATATTCGCCAACGGCAGCTTTTGACAAAGCGTCTACGGCATTATCAATTCCTCTGTAATAGTTTCCTTCCCGGAAAGCAGGCGCCATTTCGTTGCGAATGATTTCAGAACTTATGAGATCTGTAATTGCGCCTTCCAATCCGTAACCGACTTCAATTTTTATTTGCCCATTTTTATACGCCGAAACAGAAGAGCTGTCTACGATTAATATGAGTACGCCATTATTATTTTTCTTACCTCCAATGCCCCAAGTGCGAAACAATTTGTTGGCATAATCATCAATATCATTATCTCCGATGGAATGCAGTGTAACTACTGCTATCTGATTGGATGTGCTGTCATCCAACGCGTCAAGTTTTTGTTCTAAAATAGCGCGTTGTTCAGGGATAAGCATATTGGCATTATCTACAACCAATCTTGGCGGATATGGCGGCTGCAATACATCTTGCGCAAATAATTTTATTGCGCAAACCAGCATTATAAGCAGTGTGTATAAATGTTTTCTCCTGAGAATATTGATGGATGTATGCACAATTTTATTTTTACTATTTGCCGTAGACAATTTCGTCGGGCAATTCATTCCTATCTGTAGCGGCATCGTAAGGAAAAGCAGCAGAAAGCGTTTGCCCAATTTCAAGAATTACCCGCACAATACTGTTTACATAATCGTTTTGATTAAAGCCGGCAATCATTGTTTTGACTTGATTGTTCCAATATTCTTTTCCTGTTTTTTGAAAAATACCGCTGTCGGCGAAAATGGCGAGTTGCTTATCTTCCATAGCCAAATACAGCAAGACTGCATTTCGTTGCTGTGTTTCAAACATTTTTAATTTCACGAACAATTCCTGCGCACGGTCAATCGCATCCACATAACTGCAACGGCTTTCCACGTAAATACGTATTTCACCGCTTGTAGACGTTTCTGCTTGCTGAATAGCCGCCACAATTTCTTCTTGCTGTTTTTCAGTAAAAAATTGCGGCGATTTTTTTTTGAAAATATTGAACATTATTTTTTGTTCGTTCTTATAGGAGATTAAAATTGGATATTCGGCGCTTTATCAGCTCCGGCATCTGCCTGGAATACGGCTTTCGGATGAAAACCGAAAATGCCTGCCATGATATTTCCGGGAAATAATTGTACTTTTTGATTATAATCTGTAACTGCCTGGTTATAATCTTTACGCGCCACATTAATACGGTTTTCCGTTCCTTCTATTTGTGCCTGAAAATCCTGAAAAGCAGCGGTGGTCTTTAAATCCGGATAAGCTTCGGATACTGCCAGTAATTTACTGAAAGAACTTTGTAAATCGGCTTGTGCTTTTTGATACTGTGCAAGACTTGCAGAATCATCAATATTTACTTGAATTTTTGTAGCATTTGCCCGTGCTTGCACTACGCCGATTAAAGTAGAATCTTCAAATTTTGCGGAGCCTTTTATAGTTTGCACTATATTTTGATACATATCGGAGCGGCGTTGATAATTTGTTTGTACGGTTCCCCATACATTATTTACATTCAAATTTGCTTTTTGCAAACCATTGTAACTGTTGCAACCCCAAAATCCGAGAATAATTAGAATAACGATAATGACAATCCAACCTTTTTTCATCTGTTTATTTTTTTATTGTTTTTTAATTCTCAGATAGAATTCGCCAGAATAGATTGTTTGCTTTTAATATGCAACTTCTTATGGCTCATTTCGTAATCTGTTTTTTTAAAAGTTTTTGTTTCGGGTTATTTAAATTGAAATAAAATTATGACTTTAAAATTATATAAGCCAAAAATAGAATTTAAATTTTGCAAGCGTAAATTTTTTATAAGTTTTGATTTTTTACTTTTTATTTTGCAAACATGTATAGCTTAAGGGAACAAATAGTGCTGCTATGGTCAACGCCGTTTTATATCGTGATTATTGCGATAGAAATTTTATTGACCAATATACGGTTGAATAAAAAGACATATACTGTTCGTGATACGTTTAATAATGTTGCGCTTACACTTTGCAATGCAGCTGTGGACGCCGCTTTTAAACTTACTTATTTATGGATACTTACATTAGTATTCAACAAAAGTCCGTTTTTAAAAGATTGGAATACCGGTTTTATATATTGGGCATTCTTATTAATCAGCGAAGATTTTGCTTATTACTGGCTGCATCGTTTTGATCATGAAATACGTTTCTTTTGGGCTGTGCACGTAACACATCATAGTTCGGAGCATTTTAATTTCAGCACAGGATTTCGTTCATCGGTTTTTGAGCCGTTGTACAGGTTCATTTATTTTATTCCGCTTGCATGGCTGGGCTTCCGGCCGCTGGATATTTTATTCATGTATTCGGCTACGCAAATCTGGGGAACTTTGGTACATACCGAATTGGTCGGTAAGCTCGGCTGGTTGGAATATTTGTTTGTAACACCTTCGCATCACAGAGTGCATCACGGTTCCAATCCGAAATATCTGGATAAAAATATGGGTATGTTTCTGATTGTTTGGGATAAAATGTTCGGCACTTTTCAGGAAGAATTGTCTGAAGAAGAATATGCGCCGATCCATTACGGATTGACTAAAAATATTGATAAAAAAAATCTTTTTTATCTCATTTTCCATGAATGGATTCAGGTATATAAAGATGCCTCTATGAAAGGATTATCTTTCAAAGAAAGAATGCTCTACATATTTGGCCCTCCGGGTTACAGCCACGACGGGAGCAGAAAAACGAGCATAGAAATGCTGGAAGAAGAAAATTATAAACGCGGCGAAACAGATATGAATAATTCCTTAGCAGTAGAAACTATCTCTGTATAATGCTCTTGTGGTCATTATTATTTGCATAATTACCGATTAACCTTTAGGTTTGCTTACTTTAAATTTCATTGTAAATGATGAATAATTTTTCTTGGAAAAAAATACTTCCGCATTTAATAGCCATTGCTATATTCTTAATAGTTGCATTTATATATAACAGGCAGGCGCTTACCGGTCAGGTGTTGCAGCAAAGTGATATTATTCACTGGAAAGGAATGGCGCAGGATGCATCTAATTATAAAGATCAGCATGGGCATTTCCCTTTGTGGAACACGCATTTATTCAGCGGCATGCCAAATTATCAGATTGAGATGGGCGGCAAAAATTTCATCATAAATTTTACCTCAATACTCACACTCGGCCTTCCTCAACCAATTTCATTTTTCTTTTTGGCTTGTATATGTTTTTATATTCTTACGCAGGCTATTGGTTTGCGGCCTGTTATAGGTGTTTTAGGCTCGTTAGCCTTTGCGTATGCAACTTATAATCCTGTAATTATTGTTGCCGGGCATAATACGCAAATGCTTGCCATCGCTTATATGCCTGCATTGCTGGCAGGCGTATTACTTTTATATGAAAAAAAATATGCACTTGGTATTCTCACTACTGTATTATTTGCAACGTGCGAAATCATATCGAATCATCCGCAGGTTACCTATTATTGTATGCTTTGCATAGGAATTATGTCCATCTTTTATATTGTAAAATGGGTTAAAGCCGGCGAAATAAAGCACATGGTTTTGTCGCTGATAATGGTAATTTTATTCGCATTGATAGGCATCGGTAATACCGCTCTGGCATTGATACCTACTTACGAATATGCAAAATATACAATACGCGGTGGAACAAGCGTAAATATTGATGAACAAGGCAAAGCAACAGCAGTAAAAGACAAAACATCCGGATTAACTACGAACTATGCATTCGAGTACAGCTTAGGTAAATCAGAGATTTTAAGCACTGCCATGCCAAATGCATTTGGTGGTAGTTCAGGGGAAATGTTTGACGAGAATTCTGATCAATATAATAATGTAATGCAACTGGCGCAACAGCTTAACGGTAAAGTGCCGCCACAACAAATACAAATGGCATTACAACCTTTGATCTCTAAATATTGGGGCGGCATTCAACCGTTTACTTCAGGGCCGTTTTTTATGGGTACTTTAATCGTACTGTTAGCGCTTATAGGATTTTTTGCAACGGATTCAAAACACCGCTGGTGGATTTTAACCTCAACCGTCATTTTTATTTTTCTTGCGTGGGGCGGATACTTTACAAGTTTCAATGAAATCATGTTTAAGTATTTTCCTTTCTATAATAAATTCCGCGCACCTTCGATGGCGATGGTAATTCCCGAAATGTTGCTGCCTTTAATGGCGTCTATTGCCGTTGAAAAATTATTTTTTGACAAAGAAGCGGCATCCTACTCACAAAAGGAATTCAAAAAAATATTGTATGTGCTTGGCGGTTTTATTGTAGTGGCATTCATCATATATCTTGGAAACGATTATTCGATAAGCAATCTTGAATTAAAAAGAGGCATACTGCAATTTCCCGGCGGCGGTTCTGTTTTAAGCGGCTTAGAGAGCGCGCGAAAAAGTATGTTTTTGGCAGGGATTGGCCGAGTGCTTTTGTTCTCATTACTTTTGTGTGCTTGCATATTTTTATATGTAAAAAAGATTGTGAAACCGGTTGTAGCAGTTATTATTTTATTGGTAATAAATTCTTTTGATATTTTAAATGTAGATGCAAAATATCTCAACGCCAATAACTATATGCAACCTGATGATTTGCAATCGCAGGTATTCGATCCTACGGCGGCAGATCAGTCAATATTGCAAGATAAATCTCCGCATTACCGCGTATTGAATTTATCCTCAGGCGATGGCCCCTTCAATGATGCGGTAACTTCTTATTTCCATCGTTCTATTGGCGGTTATCATGCGGCAAAACTCAGTATTTATCAGGATTTGATTGCTACTCAGTTACAGAATAAATTTAATCCTTCGGTATTAAATATGCTGGATACGCGTTATATAATTGTGCCATCCCAACAAGGGCAAAACGGCGGTGCTGCCGTTCAGAAAAATCCAGATGCTTTAGGTGCGGCGTGGTTTGTTAAACATATTTCCTATATGCCAGATGAAATAGCCGTACTGAATGCGCTGGGCAATTTTAATGCGAAGGACACAGCTTTCGTTGCTGCAAAAAGCGGAGCCAATCAGCCGGTCTATGATAGCACGGCAAGCATTGAATTAAGAAAATATGACAACGATACGATTCAATATATAACCGATGCAAAAAGCCCGCAGTTTGCCGTGTTGAGCGAAATTTATTATCCTGCGGGATGGAATGCATATATCGATAAAAAGAAAACAGATTACGTACAAACGAATTATGTACTTCGCGGCATTCAAGTGCCTGCTGGTAAACATGAAATTGAATTCAGATTTGAACCGGCTTCTGTCTCGCTGGCGCAAACTATTACGCTGATTGCAAATGCATTATTCTGGTTGTTGATTTTATCCTCTCTTTTTTTATTATGGAAGCAACAAAGCATTCCAAAAGTAAAACCGTAAAATGGCGCGGAAAGTTTTAGCCATAAGTTCCTATAAAATATTCCCTGCACATTCCGGCGGGCAAAAAGCTATTGTAAATTTTTACCGTTATCTGTGCAAAGAGGTAAAAGTTGTATTGGCTGGAACACAAAACAATGATCTTGCCGAAATCTATGAGATAGATGTCTTAAAGGTTTTTGGCGCATCGCCTTTTCGGTACGTTAATCTTTTTTATTATTTTAAATTAAAAAAAATAATTCATCAGAATAATATAGATACCATCATTGTTGAACATCCGTATATGGGTGTTTTAGGAATAATGCTTCAAAAAATACTCAAAATAAAATTGATTATCCGCTCGCACAATATTGAAGGATTAAGGTTTAAGGATTTAGGAAAATGGTGGTGGAAAATATTATTACACTACGAAAAACTGGTACATTCCAAAGCAGATTTTTCTTTTTTTATTACAGAAGAAGACAGGCGCTATGCGATAAAAAATTTTTCCTTGAAAGAGGAAAAAACAACTGTGATAACTTATGGAACAATTATTGAAAAAAGCTATACGGAAACACAAAAAGCCGAATATATAAACCAACTGAAATCTACATTCAATATTCCTATATCACATACACTATTATTGTTCAACGGCGCATTTGGATATGAACCGAACGACCGCGCATTGCATTTATTGTTAAATGAAATAATGCCACATCTTTTGCAGCGGGATAAACAATTTACTTTATTGATTTGTGGTAAAAATATCCCGCAAGATTATAATAGATATCAATCCGAAAATATTATTATTAAAGGATTTATTGAAAATATTGATGAAGTGTTTAAAGGTGCAGAAATATTTCTAAACCCGATATGGCTTGGCGGAGGCATTAAAACAAAATTAGTAGAAGCGTTGGCATTTGGATCGTCTGCGGTCTCATTTATAAGCGGTGCAACAGGCATTCCAAAAGATGCAGCAGGAGAGAAACTTTCGATTGTAGAAGACAAGAATATTGTACAATTTGCAGAGGAAATTATTCATCAAAGAAATACTCTGAACGTAAGTACGCCGGAGAGTTTTTACGAATATTTTTACTGGGGAAATATTGCAAAAAAAGCTGCGCAAAAATTATAATAAAATGGTAACAGGAAACGGAATGATCGCAAATAAATTCGCTTCTTATAATAATGATGATCGTTTTTTGGTCTTTGCTTCAGGTGTTTCCAATTCAAAAAATAAATTGCAAAATGAATATGAAAGGGAAATCAATTTATTAAAGAAATGTATTGTCAATAATAAGGAAAAACGGTTGATATATTTCAGTACATGTAGCATTTATG
Source organism: Arachidicoccus sp. (assembly GCA_028283605.1). Lineage (GTDB taxonomy): Bacteria > Bacteroidota > Bacteroidia > Chitinophagales > Chitinophagaceae > Arachidicoccus. Next base: position 97,878 of record JAPWKH010000022.1, read on the forward strand.
ATATATCTGAACAAAATTCGCCTTATGTAATTCATAAACTTAATGTAGAAAAAATTATTCAGGAACAAGCTGCGCATTATCTAATTGTTCGTGCTTCGAATGTAGTTGGAAAATCACAAAATCAAAATACTGTTCTGAATTTTTTTTATCATCATATAAAAGAAAAAAGAAACTTTGATGTTTGGAAAAATGCATCGAGAAATGTAATTGATATAGACGATTTATTCTTAATTACCGATTATATTTTAAGGCATGATTTGTACCAAAATGAAACTGTAAACGTTGCTTCTAAAAAAGCTTGGAATGTGTTAGAAATAATAAACGAGATAGAGAATAGCATTCATATACAAGCAACCTATTCAATTGTTGAAAAAGGAAATCATATTGAAATTGATACAACAAAGATTGATAAGATTGTGGAGAAATTAAACATAAATTTTGGAAGTAATTATTTAAAGAAAATCATACAAAAATATTATTCCGACTGTGAGTTATCGTAAAGCATTATTAAAAAAAAGATGCGAGCTTATCGGCATGTTTCCCTTTGTTTTATTGGGTAAATTGTGTGGTATAATTTTTCGGCTTAGAACAAAGCATAGGCATTTTTTATTTTTTTCAAATGCAGATATTGGCGGTTCCATAAAGGTAAATGCAGAAATTACAGAATGCATTGCAAACGAAAAGCCATTGGTTATTTTTTGTAAAAAACCAAAGAACAATAAATTCCTTTCGTTGTTTGAACAGCACGGCGTTCGCATTATGGACCTACACAAATACATTGATAATAAGTTATTCCATTTTGTAAACTTCTTTTTTCGTGGTGTTATTTCTTCGTGGATCAATGAAGTAAAAATGCCTGTTGTTTTCGGAGGTGAGTGCATATATTTTTATAAAATTATCCCGCACGTAAAAAAAGAAACAAAAACCGTAGAGCTTTGTCATCTCAATACATGGTTGGCATTTTCTTTAGGTTTTATAGATGATATTGATTTTCGTATTTTCAGTACACCAAAAATAAAACGAGATGTAGAACGGCAATACTTTGCCAACAATCTGCCGAAAAGTTATTACGACAAACTTATGTTTATCGACAATAAAATAGATATTCCGCCTTTGGAAATAAAACCATATAGCGGCACTTTAAGAATATTGTATGTAGGCCGCGGTGCACCACAAAAGCGTGTTTATTTGATTGCGGCAATTGCAAAACAAATGCATGAAGAAAATCTTCCGGTTCTATTTGAATTTGTAGGTGATGTAGAACAAATTATTCCCGAAGATGTAAAAAGATATTGCAGCTTATATGGGCAAATTACCGACGTAAATGAATTGCATAAAGTATATTCGAACGCAAATGTACTTATACTTACTTCGGCGTATGAAGGATTGCCATTAGTGGTAATGGATATGATGGCGAGGGGAAAAGTGATTTTATCGACAGATGTTGATGGTATTCCCGATTATATTACAAACAATGTAAATGGATTGCTGATTACGGAAAAGGAAGAAGATAAAATAGTGGCACAAGGAGTTGAGTTGTTGAAAATGTTGATAAATCATCCTAATAAGATAGATGAATTAGGTATGAATGCTTATAGCTTTGCTCAAAACCATTTTAGTAAAGAAGTTTTTGATAATGCTTATAAAAAGTTGTTATCTCATTAAATATTGACCCAATAAGAAATATTCATTAAGATTTTGGAAAAAACACCTCTTCTTAATATTGATAATGGAAATTTTAATTGAAATCTTAACATATTCCTGATTTTTATCTGAACTGAATTTTGTGTAATGTACTTGTATATTTCTTCTTCAGAACGAATATTTAGGTTACGAAAAAGTCGCCAATAATAATCGTATACAAATTTATTTTTTAGGCAATAAGGTCCTATTTTATTTAATAAATAAAAATTCTCCGGTAATTCTATTTCAGGTTTTCTAAAGACCTGTTGTGTTATTTGATTATCATGAATACCTATTCCTATTAATGGTTGCGGAATTGAAAAAAATTTTTCTTTTTCTAATACTCGTATATAATATTCGAAATCTACGACCCATTTTATATTATTATCATACGAATAGCTAAGTTTATTTCTAATTAAAGTAGTGCTTGGAGGTGCCGATAAAGTTGAATTTAAACAAGTTTAATGCTGATTGTTTTAATAACTTTTTATTCTTTTTGCTTATAATATAATCTTTTATTAGCTTATCAGATGATATCTCTTGAAATCCACTGAAAATAAAATTTTCTATTGTAACATTTTTAGCTGATGACGCAAATATTGTTAGAGCATCTTTATGTAAAAAGAAATCATCATGATGCATAATTTTTATCCATTTGCCGGATGCTTTTCGTATAGATTCATTCCAATTCTCTGGTGATCCTAATGAATGGCTATTTTTGAAGTAATGCAGGGATGCAAAACGGCTTTTGTATATTTCTATAAGCAATTCAATTTCATTATTTGGACTGTCATCTGTAATGATTATTTCAAAATCTTTAAAAGTTTGCATGGTAATACTATCAAGCAACCTTTTAAGTAGCGTAGGATTTTTATAAGCAGGTATGCAAATGGATATCAAATTGGACATGGATCGTATTAGACAATTTTATACAACAAGTATATATTTTAATAAAGAATATTCTATCTAAAGAATAAAAAATTCAATATAAAATTTATATTTTAAAACATTTCTATATTTTTATTATTTGTATAAAAGAATACAAATAAAATTTTTTAAAATCTCTCACTATGAACGTGTTTAAACTTATTTGTTAATAAGGCAATTATGGGGTTCATAAATGCACATGCAAGAGAAAAAAACTTCCGAGTTAAGAGATTTAGGTTTCAACAAATAAAAATCTTATGTAAGTTCTCAGCGAAGATAAAATAGAGAAATGGATTGTGTGTATATAAGTGTAGGAAAAAGAGGATTTAGAACAAAAGTGAAATTGAGCAAAATAGTTTGCCAATGGCGGCAACTTCATGTAGGCGAATACATCCAGAAGGTTACATTTAGTTGGAATAGTATCTATTATTATTTCAATAAGTGGAGCAAGGATGATTGTTTTAAAAAGATATGGACAGGCTTAAGCAACGTTTAGACCTTTCGAGCATACAATAAACGGGAGTGATACGCGCAGCAGGAACGGCCTGAAGCGGTCGGCTTTCAGGGGAGGAAATCAGCTAAAACAAGTAACAGTATTTTGTGTGCGACAATAAAAGTTAAATATTATCGGTAAGCCAGCCAAGAAGCTGAGAACATAACGATTTATATGAAATAGAAGATGTAATGCAGGAGTTGTTTGGTGTTTTGAAAGAAGCACACATAGAAGCAAGATAGTTGTTTGTGAATGTAGTTGCAGGTTTTGATGCACAATCATTCCGGAATGAATGTGAAAAAAGAAAATGAAAGCCAACGTTCAAAAATGAGAGAAACAAAAAGCAGATAAATGATGATTATCAATATTTTGATGAACAATTATATAAAAAAGAACAGTTATTGAAAGAGCCAATTCGTTGATGGATTCCTGCATAGCCTTAATGACACACAATAAAACAAAGGTTCGCAATTGGATAGCTTTGCAATTGTTCGGTTCGCTAAAAAATTTAAAAGTTTAAACAGATATATATAAATTTAATATAAAATGAAAGCATTTTTACCATTTATTAAAATAATACTTTCTACTGAGTTAATTATTTTATTTATTTCTAATTCTAGCTGCATAAAACAGTGTGCTAACATTCATTTCTCTGATACTACAACAATTCAACCTATAGACTCGATACCTAATAGTGATTCTACAATTATACCACCGACAGATAGTACTCATCTTGATAGCAATAGTGTGCAATACTCAATTATAGGAGAATGGACGGGAACATATTATGATTCATTACATGAAAATCCACAGATTTATCTTATTACAATATATGACGATTATACTATGACTTTTTATGGAGATGTAACATATTTATCGGGAGGACAAATTGTTAAAGATTATAATTCAGGAGATGGTAAATGGAAGCTAAGCGGAACAGATAAAACCAATTTTACAGCTGATATTATTACTAAGAATGGATACTATCGTAATATAGGTACAGAACAAACACTAACGTCCATCTATAATGGTAAAATGTCTACATTTACAAA
>JAPWKH010000023.1 GCA_028283605.1 Arachidicoccus sp.
ATTATTAGGAACATTACTGGTAACCATTGTTTATATAGCCATCAATCTTATTTATTTAGCAGTATTGCCTTTGCATGATATTGCTTTTGCAGCAAAAGACCGTGTTGCTGTTGCCGCATCCATTCAGATTTTCGGAAGTATTGGTACGATTGTAATGGCTGTAATGATTATGATTTCTACTTTCAGTTGTAATAATGGTTTGATACTTGGCGGCGCACGCGTTTACTATACCATGGCGCAAGATGGATTATTCTTTAAAAAAGCCGGAACGCTCAATAAATTTTCTGTTCCGGAATTTGGATTATGGATTCAATGTTTAGTTGCATGCCTGTTATGCTTAAGTGGCAAGTATGGCGATTTGCTCGACATGGTTTCGTTTGTAGTGGTATTATTTTATATACTTACTATTATCGGAATTTTTATTCTCCGTAAAAAACGTCCGGATGCGGCGCGGCCATACAAAGCGCCATTTTATCCTATTCTTCCTGCAATTTATATTTTATTAGGCGCTGCTTTTTGTATTTTATTAATTTTCTACAAGCAACACTATGTATTCGGGGGTTTAGTAATAGTGGCAATAGGAATACCGTTGTATTTTATAGCAGTAAGAAATAAACCGGCAATAGAACAGAGATAAAAATGTTTTGCACTAAATTTTATTATTGCACATTTCTGCCTTTCCATTTATAGTTACCGAATTTACCCATGAAGCCGGATAATACGGTATACGCTATGTGAAATGGTTGCATGAAAGGGAAGTATTTCAATAAATTTTGTTGCTTAAAAAACCGTGATACTTTTTGCATAAATATCAATTCAACAACTGTTTTTAGAACTACTGCATCCAGCCAATAAATTATATGAACAGGATGAATGAATGCAATAAAGAAATCAATGAATAAAAAAACGTTGAGTAAATATACAAGCCATAAAACAAGCAATATTTTTTTATCATTATAGTCGGTTGCTTTGCTTGCCCAGCGGATCCGTTGATTAATAAAGCCGCTCAATGTTCTCATCGGTTGTGTCATCACAATACTTTCTTCAGAAAATAAATATCCGATGCTTTCGGGATCATGCAGCTGTATTTTGTGCATGAGCAACATGTCGTCCCCGCTTGCTATATGGTCGATTCCTGCAAAGCCTTTTACCTGAAAGAATAATTTTTTTTCATAGCATAAATTTGCTCCGTTGCACATGCTGTGAAAACCCGCAGATACGCTTGCCGCAGTAATTCCCTGAAGGCTTAGAAAATCAAGGCATTGAAACCTGCCGAGAAAAGTTTCGTTATCAAAAAATGCAACCGGTGCCGCTATAAATTTTTTACTGGTTTGTTGGATATAATTATCAAAATACAAAAGCCAGTTTGTAGGCGTTATACAATCGGCATCTGTAGTAATAATCATCGAGCCTTTTGAAATATTTATAGCTGCTTCAATGGCCGCTTTTTTATGAGAATTTATTTTCTTTCCTTTCAGCAAATCAGCAATGTGCATTAATCTTACATTCGAATAATTTTGCTGTATTTTATGAACAATAGCAACAGTATTATCATCTGACTCATCGTCAATAACAATAATTTCATACAACTGTTTTGGATAACTATTTTGTAATATGGACATAAGGCACGGCTCAATATTTCCTTCTTCATTTCGTGCAGGAATGATGATGCTGAAATTCGTTACAGGTTCATAATTTTTTTGCAGCAAAAATGGCTGCAACTTAGTAAACCAATAGCGGTATACAAAAATGAGAATGCAATAGCACAGCAAAAGAAAAAGCGATATGACAGTGAATATTATTTCAATCATTTATTAAAATTTCGGTACAAACAGCGCTGCTAATTGCGGATAATATTTTTCTCTTAATAATAGATGGCCTGCTTCCCATTCCTGAAATTGTACAAAAGGCGCTGAACGCTGCACGAAATAGTTCGCATTATATTGAGGCGTAATTGTATCGCCTTTTCCAAATATCAGTTTTACCGGAATACCGGAATGCACGATTTCTTTACAAATTTTAATTAAATCCGGGCGCATTTTGCGCATAATTATCCATCTGGCAGCAAGCAACGTTCTCTCTCTCTTCGAATTAAGTAATCCATCTGCATAATGATAAAGCCGATTACTGATTAGGTGTTTTTTTTGGCACCATTCAAGCATACTTTTTGCTTTTTCAGGACGCTTTAATAAGTATGCGGTAAGCTGTGTGCCAAGAAAACTTTGTGCTATAAACCTGTACCAGCTTCCCTTATAAAGCCCGTCTGGTGCTAATAAAATCATGCCTTTTACTTGTGATGGAAAATGTTGAAACAGGCTCATGGCAATTCTGCCGCCCAAACTAAACCCGAGTAAAAAATATTCTTTTGCAAGATTCTCTTGTTCGATTATTTTGTCAATAATTTCCTTTAATATTTTCGGAGTAAAAGACGGTTCTCTCCATTGTGTATCACCATGAATCGGTAAGTCGATTGAAATAAGTGTATAGTTATTTTGCAATGCAGGCTCAAGAATATCGAAAATATGAGAGTCGTTGCTATATCCGTGAAAAGCAAATATTAATTGATCGCAATGCCCGTTAAGGTAATAACTTACAGATGAATTATAGAAATGCAGAAACTTTTGTATCATTATAGGTTACAAAGATATACTTTGTGAAAAGTAAATAAATGCAGTAAAAATAATGAACAATCCACACATTTGTTAGATTTGCATTCGTAATATAACTAATATGGAAAAAACGCCATTGCCTTTTTATATCAAACTCAGTTCGTCGCTTATCAGCATTACGCTAATTTTATTATTATTATATCTTGGTAAAGGAGTGTTGATACCTTTGTTTTTTGCATCTATCTTTTGTATTTTTCTGATAAGGCCTTGCAGTTTTTTAGAAAGGCATGGATTTCACCATGCGGTGGCGGCGCTTATTTGTATGGTACTGGCAATAGGTTTTGCAAGTACCGTTATCTATTTTATTTCCGCACAATTAATAACATTTAAAAATGATTTGCCGGCATTGCAAAACAATTTAAATAATGGGTTCAACAATGTACAGGCTTACCTGCAAGAGCATTATCATATTGCACCGAAAAAAATAAACAGTTCTATACAAAATCTCCGTACTAAAGCGCTGGCAAATGTTCCAACCATTTTGGGCAGTACATTTTCCACGCTGTCCGGAATTATTGAATATGCAGTATTGGTTCCTATTTATACGTTTCTGTTATTATTGTATCGCAAGCTTGTAGTGCGTTTTCTTTTTGCAAGCTTTGCCGAAACGCAACAGGAATCGGTCGGTTCAATCTTGGGAAAAACACAATATGTTATACGCAGCTACATCGTTGGTTTATTGCTGGAAATGTTGATTGTGGCCTTAATGACCTTTGCAGGATTGATGATTGTAGGCGCGCAGTACGCTTTATTATTATCTTTTATCGTAGCCATATTAAATCTTATTCCTTATTTAGGAATTTTAACAGCCGCTATTATTTCGGTTATAATTACTGCTTCATCCGGCCATCCGATTACGGTGCTTTGGGTTTTGGTGGTTTTGGTGGTAACCCATCTTATAGACAGCAATATTTTGTTGCCGAAAGTGGTTGGATCAAAAGTAAAGATCAATGCGTTGGTTACGATCGTTGGAGTAATTATAGGAAGTGAATTGTGGGGCATTCCGGGAATGTTTCTCGCTGTGCCGGTAATGGCAATATTAAAAGTTTTGTTTGACGGAATTTATGAATTAAAACCTTGGGGAATTTTGCTCGGGGAAGATGAAGGCACGGAAAAGAAGAATAGCATGAAAGAAATAAAAGAGCGCCTGAAAAGAATGAAAAAAGCAAAGAAATAATTCCATGCCGGCAGGAAAAGTATATCTCATACCAAACGTATTGTACGATAGCGAAGAAGCCTACGAGGCCATTCCGGCTTATACATTGCAAGCAATAAAAGACTGCCGTGTATTTTTTACGGAAAATGAAAAAATTGCGCGTCGTTATTTCAAGAAATTATGGAAAGAAATGCCTATCGATGAATATAAATGGTATGCGATACATAAAGCAGAAGATTCATTGACTGAGAAATTTCTTAAAGAATTGAGTACGGGAGTAAACATTGGAATCGTAAGCGATGCAGGTTGTCCCGGCATTGCAGATCCCGGACAGATTTTAATAGAAGCCGCACAAAAAGCAGGTGCAACGATACAGCCTTTGGTTGGCCCGAGCTCAATTTTACTGGCATTAATGGCAAGCGGCATGAATGGACAACACTTTCGTTTCAACGGGTATTTGCCAATAGATAATCATGAAAGAAAAAATGCTATCCGCCAGCTGGAAGAAGAATCTTATAAAAAAAAATGTACTGAAATTTTTATAGAAACACCGTACAGGAATCATGCATTATTGAACGATATTTTATCGGTATGTAAATCTCTCACAAAAATTTGTATCGCGGTAGATATTACCACTGCGCACGAAAGCATTATAACAAAAAGTGTACAGGATTGGAAGAAAGAAGAAATCAACTTGCACAAACGGCCTGCTATTTTTCTTTTGTATGCCGGTTAAAATTTATCGTTGTTATTTAATAATCTGTAGCCTGATTTTGGCAAAACAAATTTTTCGGTAGGAACAGGATTAAAATTAATATCGGAAGCAGTATAGGCAATACGATAATTGTTTTGTATGATTGCTTCGTATTGCAATACCAAACCATTGATAGCGCTGAATTCATAAGGGATTTCAGACACAATTGTTTTTAGTTCTGTCGTATAGTAAAAGTTTATTACAGTTCCGTCTTTAAGTGTAGATTTCCCTTTTTTACAAACATATCCCAGTATGTCTTTTGTATCATTCAATATCTCAATTTTGGCATCTTTGTATTTAATGAATTGCTGTTCCCATTCATTTTTAGATACTTTGCGCATGTAATTATCTTTATTCATCTTGTAAAGAATATAGATATCATCAGTATTTTCGTTATAGTAGGTCTTTTGCTCAAATCCGTTGAAAGATATTTCTGTCAGGGATTTGCCGCCGCTTACATAAAATTTTTTATATGCACTTTTCAGGCTATTGGAGTCGATGGTATTTTGCTCTGCAGATATTTGGTAAGTAATCGTGCAATCGCCGATTACCCTTTGCCCATAAATAATACTATGGGCAACGATAAAGAAAATGCTTAGAATAACTGATAGATATTTTTTCATAACTGCTTATATCAGCAGTAAATTTATAGATTTTAATGCAATCCGGTTGCAATGGTTTTTTATTTGAATAATATTATCTGTACTAAAAATT